>CAWIJK010000003.1:0-12209 GCA_963836375.1 uncultured Acidimicrobiaceae bacterium
CATCATCGGCGAGCGGGTCCTCGGCCTGCCGCCCGAGCCCAAGGGCGCGGCGTGAGTCTGGCGGACCCCGTTCGACCCCGCCTCCGGCCCCGCCCCCACCCGCCGGGCAAGAGCCTCCTCCAGGGGGAGGTGGTGGTGGTCACCGCGGCGGCCGGGACCGGCATTGGCTTCGCCACCGCGCGGCGGTGCTGCCGAGGAGGGCGCGCTCGGTCGTCATCAGCGACGTCCACGAGCGCAGGCTGGGCGAGGCCGTCCGAGCAGCTCGAAGCGATTTGCCGGGGGCAGCGGCCGCCAGTCGGCCTGGCCGTGCGACGTGACTCTGCGAGGCCGACGTGCAGAGGCCCTGATGGCCGGCGCGCTCGTCGGGCGGCTCGGGCTTATCCACGTGCTCGTCAACAACGCCGGGCTCGGAGGCACCTGGCCAACCTGGTCGAGATGACCGACGAGAATGGTCCAAGGTGTTGGACGTCACCCTCACCGGCACCATGCGCTGCACCCGGGCCGCGCTTCGCCACTTCATCGCGCGGCGCAGCGGGGTCATCGTCAACAACGCCTCGGTGCTCGGTTGGCGGGCCAGCCCGGCCAGGCCCACTACGCGCCGCCAAGGCCGGCGTGATGGCACTGACCCGCTGTGCGGCCCCCGAGGCCGCACCCCCCGGCGTCCGGGTCAACGCTGTCGCGCCAAGCCTGGCCAGGAATCCGTTCCTCGACAAGGCCATCCCCGACGCGGACCTGCGTCCTGCGCCGCCGCAGAGCTGTTCGGCCGCGGGGCCGAGCCAGATGAGCTCGCCAATGTATCGTCTTTCTGGCCAGCGACTACTCGTCGTACCTGAGCGGCGAGGTCGCTCGGTGACGAGCCAGCACCCATGATCGACCGCCCGCTCACCCGTGGCCTCGACGCGGCCGGCCGACGCCGGTGCACCGCCCAACGGCGGCCCTGACCGGCTTTTCACACCCGAAGATCCCCGGGCGGACCTCCACTGGGGCACGATCCCCCGCCTGGTGGACGAGGTGGCGGAGCGGCTCTCTGGGCGATCTCGAGGCGGTCGTCGACGGGGAGCGCGGCGGATCACCTACGTCGAGCTGGGTGCCGAGGCCCCCCGCGATGTTCACCCGGGGCCTGATGGCGGCCGGCGTGGCATCGGGCGACCGGGTGGCCATCGGGGCTCCCAACTGCGCCGAATGGGTGATCGGCGCGTTGGGCGTGTTGGGGGCGGGGTGCGGTGCTGGTCCCGCTCAACACCCGGTTCAAGGGGGGAGAGGCGGCCCACATCCTGCGGGCGTCCGGTGCAAGGGACCCTCGCTGACTGTCCGGGGCTTCCTGGGGGTGGACTACCCCGCCCTGCTGGCCGGCGAGGACCTCGGCGACCTCGAGCGGGTCGTCGTCGTGCGCCGCGACGATCCGGCCCCCTCGGCTCCCCGGCGCCGTCCGCCGGCCGCGGCGGGGGACGGGCGTCCCCCCTGCACCGAGCTGGAACCTTCTGGCCACCGCCGGGGCGGTGACCCAAGAGCGGCGGCCGCCCGGGCCGGGGCGGTCGTCGCCCGGCGACGTCTCGGACCTGTTGTTCACCTCGGGCACCACCGGACGCCCCAAGGGGGCCATGGCCACCCACGCCCAGAGCCTGCGCACCTTCGGCACCTGGGCCAGCATCGTCGGCCTCCGCCAGGACGACCGCTACCTGGTGGTGAACCCCTTCTTCCACACCTTCGGCTACAAGGCGGGACTCCTGGCCAGCCTCATGGCCGGGGCCACCGTGGTCCCCGAGCCGGTGTTCGACGTGGACCGGGTCCTCGAGCGGATCGAGGCCGAGCGCATCAGCGTCCTCCCCGGGCCCCCCACGCTCTACCAGTCCCTCCTGGCCCACCCCGACCGCTCCGCCCACGACCTGTCGTCGTTGCGCCTCGGGGTGACCGGGGCGGCGGTGGTGCCGGTTGAGCTGGTGGTGGCCATGGGGACCGAGCTCGGCTTCGACACCGTGCTCACGGCCTACGGCCTGACCGAGTCGTGCGGGACGGTCACCATGTGCCGGCGCCACGACCCCCCCGAGATCGTGGCCACCACCTCGGGCCGGGCCATCCCGGACCTCGAGGTCAAGGTGGTCGACGCCGGGGGCCGGGAGCTGCCCCGGGGCGAGGCGGGCGAGGTCGTGGTGCGCGGCTACACCGTGATGGCCGGCTACTGGGGCGACGAGCAGGCGACGTCCGAGGCGATCGACGCCGAAGGGTGGCTGCACACCGGTGACGTCGGCGGTGATGGACGACGCCGGCAACGTCTCGATCACCGACCGGCTGAAGGACATGTACGTGGTGGGCGGCTTCAACGCCTACCCGGCCGAGATCGAGGCCATCCTGCGGGGGTGCGACGAGGTGGGCCAGGTGGCGGTCGTCGGGGTGCCCGACGAGCGGCTGGGCGAGGTGGGCTGCGCCTATGTCGTCGCGCCGGCCGGCGCCTCGGCCGACGACCCGGCCCGGGCGGCCCGGGTCCTCAGCTGGGCCCGCCAGGCGATGGCCAACTACAAGGTGCCGCGCTACGCGGCCGTGGTGGACGCCCTGCCGGTGAACGCCAGCGGCAAGGTCCTAAAACGCGAGCTGCGCGAGCGCTTCGCCGAGGGGGCCGACGAGATCGTGACCAGCGAGAGGAGAGGTTGAAAATGCGAGGGATCGTCTTCACCACAGACGGGGTCGAGATCACCGACGAGTTGGAGGTCCGGGACCCGGGGCCCAAGGAGGTCCGGGTGCGGGTCGGCGCCGCCGGGGTCTGCCATTCGGACCTATCGGTCATCGACGGGACCATCCCGTTCCCGCCGCCGGTGGTGCTCGGCCACGAAGGCGCCGGGGTGGTCGACGCCGTGGGATCCGAGGTCCGGTCGGTCAAGCCGGGCGACCACGTGGTGATCGCCACCCTGGCCAGTTGCGGCACGTGTCGGGCCTGCAGCACCGGGCACCCGACGTGGTGCCGCCGGTCGCTCGGCAACATCGGCCAGCCGTTCACCTTCAAGGGGGAGCCGGCCCGCAATTTCGCCGCCGCCTCGGTCTTCGCCGAGCAGACCGTGGTCTCAGAGGTCCAGGCGGTCCGCATCCCCTCCGATGTGCCGCTCACCTCGGCCTGTCTGATCGGCTGCGGCGTGCTGACCGGGGTCGGCGCCGTGCTCAACCGGGCCCGGGTCCGGCCGGGCGAGACGGCGGCCGTCTTCGGCGTCGGCGGGGT
This sequence comes from uncultured Acidimicrobiaceae bacterium, assembly GCA_963836375.1. Taxonomy (GTDB): domain Bacteria; phylum Actinomycetota; class Acidimicrobiia; order Acidimicrobiales; family RAAP-2; genus CAWIJK01. Next base: position 3,209 of record CAWIJK010000003.1, read on the forward strand.
CGGCCTGAACGTGATCCAGGGCCTGCGCATCTCGGGGGCCACCCGGATCGTGGCCGTCGACACCGTGGCCGCCAAAGAGGCGCTGGGCCGGCAATTCGGGGCCACCGACTTCGTCGACGCCACCGACAGTGACGCCGCCGCGGCGGTCCGGGCCCTGGTGCCCCCCGACCGGGAGCGGGCGTCGGGTGCGCTCAACCCGCTGGGCGGGGTCGCCTGGGCCTTCGACTGCGTGGGGCACCCCGCCGTCCTGCGCAGCGCCCTCGACTCGCTCGACTGGGGGGGCAACGCCGTGGCCATCGGCATCCCGCCCCGGGGAACCGAGGTGGCGGTGGACGTCAACGCCCTGGCCTACGTCGACCGGGGATTGCTCGGGTGCCGCTACGGGTCCTCGCGGCCCCATCACGACATCCCGCTCATGGTCGACCTCTACCGATCGGGCCAGCTGCTCTTGGACGAGCTGGTGAGCCTGACCCGACCCTTGGCCGCCTTCTCCGAGGTGGTGGACGAGATGCACGCCGGGCGGGTGGCCCGGGGCGTGCTCACCTTCGACGGGTGACGGGGACCACCTCGGGCCCGATCTAGGGTGGCCCGATGAGAGGCGTCCTTCTGGCCGGTGGCACGGGCTCGCGCCTGTTCCCGCTCACCCGCATCACCAACAAGCACCTGCTGCCGATCTACGACCGGCCGATGATCCAGTGGTCCATCGAGGCCCTGGTCAAGGCCGGGATCACCGAGCTGATGCTGGTCACCGGGGGGACCCACGCCGGCGAGTTCCTCCGATTGCTGGGCAACGGACACGAGTTCGGCATCGACCGGCTCTCCTATGGCTACCAGGACAAGCCGGGCGGGATCGCCGAAGCCCTCGGTCTGGCCGAGCGCTTCTGCGAGGACGACCCGGTCCTGGTCATGCTGGCCGACAACGTGGTCGAGGGGTCGATCAGGCCGATGGTCGAGGCCTTCGAGGCCGAGCCCAACGGCGCCCGCATCCTGCTTGACCAAGGTCACCGAGCCCGAGCACCTCCGGCACCTCGGGGTCCCCGAGCTCGACGGCAACGGCAAGGTGGTCCACATCGTCGAGAAGCCCGAGCTCCCGCCGTCGAACTACGGGGTGACCGGCATCTACTGCTACGACGCCACCGTCTTCGACGTCATCAAGACCCTGGAGCCCTCCGGGCGGGGCGAGCTCGAGATCACCGACGTCAACAACCACTACGTGGCCCAGGGGGCGATGGCCTACGACGTGCTCGAGGGCTTCTGGGGGGACGCCGGTGAGTCGATCGACGCGTACTACGCCGTGAACGACTTCGTGCGGGCCCACGGGGCTAACACGGGCTGAGGGTCGTTCGGGCTCAGCGGGCCGCCCCGCCGGCCGACGGGCGCCGGACCGGCCCGCCCGCCCCCCTCGTTGCCGCCTCCCCGTCGCCGTCGGCGGTCGCACCGGTCGGGTCGGCCTCGGTGCCGTGGGGGCGCGGGACCGCCGGCGGGGCCAGCGGGCCGAGGGCCCGGCGGACGGTCGTGGCGATCCCCGGACCGTCGAGACCCAGGGCGGACAGGATGTCGTCGGCTTTCCCCTGGGGGATGTAGGCCCGGGGTGTGCCGAGATGGACCGTCGCCGGCACCGGCGCACCGGCGCGCCGCGCCGCCTCGGCCGCCGCGTCGGCGAGGAACATGCCGGCCCCACCGAAGCGCACGCCGTCCTCGGCCGTCACCACCAGGGTGTGCCGGACCAGATCGGCCACCAGCGCCGGGTCGGGCGGGTTGATGACCCGGGGGTCCCAGACGGTGGCGTCGATCCCCCCCGCCGCCAGCTCGGCCGCCGCGTCCTCGCAGGCGGCCAGGAGCTTGCCCACGCCGACCAGGCACACCGAGCCGTCGCCGACCCGCACCCGGCGGCCCGCCAGCCCCTCGCCCACCTCGTCGGGGGCGACGTGGCGGGGCGGGGTTTTGGGGAACCGGATCACCGAGGGCCCGGGGAGCCCGAGGGCGACGGGGAGCATGGCCTCGAGCTCCTCGGCCGACGACGGGACCAGGACGGTCATGCCCGGGATCGACAGCGTGAGGGCCAGGTCCAGCAGGCCGTGGTGGCTGGGTCCGTCGTCGCCGGTGATGCCCGCCCGGTCGAGCACGAACACGACCGGCAGGCCGTGCAGGCCCACGTCCAGGTTGGCCTGGTCGAAGGCCCGGCAGAAGAAGGTCGAGTAGACGGCCACCACCGGCCGGAGCCCCCCCAGGGCCATTCCGGCCGCCGCGGTGACCTCGTGCTGCTCGGCGATGCCCACGTCGAAGAACCGGTCCGGGTAGCGGGCCTCGAAGGACAAGAGGCCGGTCGGCCCGGGCATGGCCGCGGTCAGGGCCACGATCTCGGGCCGGTCGGCGGCCAGGCGCACCAGGCTGCGGCTGAAGGCGTCGGTGTAGGTGGCGGGCAGGATCGCCGCCGGTTCGCCCGACCCGGCCATGGCCCGCACGATCGCCGCCTGGCCACCCTGCTCGGAGCCCTCCGAGGACCCGATGGCCGTGCCGGCGGCCGACCCCACCACGTTCTCGCTCGGCACCGCCCGGAGCGCCTTGACGTCGTGGAGCCGCTGGACCTCGTCCTCCTCGGCCGGCGCATAGCCCCGGCCCTTCTGGGTCAGGACGTGCACGACGATCGGCCCGTCCCACTCGGCGGCGTGGGTCAGGGCTTGTTCCATCGAGTAGATGTCGTGGCCGTCGATGGGACCGGCGTAGCGGACGCCGAGCGCCTCGAAGAAGGTGTGGGGCGAGACGAGCTCGCGCAGGGCGCTGGTCAGGCCGTGGACCCCCGAGTAGGCGAGCTCACCGATGGCCGGCAGGTCCCGCAGCCGGTTGCGCAGGCGCTCGCGGGTCTGCACGTAGGTCGGGTTCAGGCGCAGCGAGGTGAGACTGCGCGAGAGGTGTGAGACTGTCGGGGCGTAGGAGCGGCCGTTGTCGTTGAGCACCACCACCACCCGGCGGCCGGAATGACCGAGGTTGTTGAGCGCCTCGTAGGCCATCCCGCCGGTGAGGGCGCCGTCGCCGACCACGGCCACCACGCGGCGGTCCCCGCCGTGGCCGACCGCCTGGCCCTCGAGCTCGAAGGCGCTGGCCAGCCCGTGGGCGTAGGAGAGCGCCGTCGAGGCGTGGCTGTTCTCGATCCAGTCGTGCTCGGACTCGGCCCGGTTGGGGTAGCCCGACAGCCCGCCCTCCTTCTTGAGGTCCCGGAACCGGTAGCGCCGGCCGGTCAGGAGCTTGTGGACGTAGGCCTGATGGCCGGTGTCCCACAACACGGCGTCGCGGGGCGACTCGAACACCCGGTGCAGGGCCACGGTGAGCTCGACCACCCCGAGGTTGGAGCCGAGGTGGCCGCCGGTGGTGGTGACCGTCTCGACGATGAAGGCCCGGATCTCGGCCGACAGCTCGTCGAGCTGGTCGTAGCCGAGGGCTCGGAGGTCGGCGGGGGTCTCGATGCTGGGCAGGATCATGGGCGGGGGTGCGGCGGCGGGCCGATGCGGCCCACGCTACCCCGGGACCGAACGGTGAGGACCCCTCTCGCGTTGGGCCAGGGCGGCCACCACGACCACGAGGGCCATGGCCGCCAGGAGCTGGAGGCCCCGGGCCGGCCCGAAGGCGTCGGAGACCCAGCCGACGAGCGGGGCGCCGGCCACCCAGCCGACGTAGCCGGCGGCGGTGAAGGCCCCCGACGCCGCCGTGGGCCGGCTGGCCTGGACGGTGGCCTGGCTCATGACCAGGGGCCAGAAGAGCGACGCCCCGGCCGCCCCCAGGGCCAGGCCGACGGCGGCGACCGCCGGGTCGACCGAGAGCGACTCGACCAGGATGCCGCCCCCGGCCACCAGGCCCCCCACCACCAGGCCGATCCGGGCGCTCAGCAGGCCCAGCATCGGTCCGCCCGCCCCCCGGGTGGTGGCGGCCACCGACTGGCCCACGACGTAGGCGCCGGCCCCCAGGAGCACCCCGGCGGCCAGGTGGGTCCGCAGGTAGAGCACCCCCCAAGTGTCGACGCCGCCCTCGGTGATCTCGGCCACCGCGAAGACGAAGAGGAAGAGGAGCAGGCGGTCGGCCCGCAACTGGGCCCAGGGGCCGAGGGACCCCGTCCGCCCCGGCCCGCCCTCGCCCGCCCCCGGCGACCTCGCGGCGGGTACCGGCCCACCCGGGGCCACGGGGACCACGACAGCCAACCGGTCGGACCGGACGTGGACCCACAGCGCCACCACCCCGGCCCCCACGGCCACCGCCGGCCAGAGCCAGCGCCACGAGAGCCCGGCGTGCAGGACCACTCCGGCCATGGCGGCACCGCTCAAGGCGCCGATGTTGAACAGGGCGTGGAACCGGACGAGGGCCCCGGGCCGGCCCAGGAGGCGCCGGGACGCCGCGGCGTTCATCGCCGTGTCGACGCACCCGCCCGAGACCTCGGCCGCCACGAACAAGACGGCAAAGGCGGGCCAGTCCCGGGCCAGGGCGGCACCGACCAGAAAGACCGCCCACACGACCAGCGACCAGCTGAGGAGTCGCCCGGTCCCCCAGCGCTCGGCCCGGTGCCCGACGACGGCCCCGGTCACCGCGGCGATGGCGATGGCCACCGCCAGCAGCAGGCCGAGCTGGGTGTCAGAGAGGCTGAAGGTCCGCTGGACGTCGGCCACCGCGACCGCCCACGTCCCCCAGAAGGCACCCAGGGCCAAGAAGGTGGCCGCCACCGGCCCCCGTGGCGCCCCGGTCGGTGCCGGCGCGGCCGCGGCCTGCTCGGGGATGCTCACGACGCCAAAGGGGACCGGACCGATCAGCGGTGGGCGACGACGCCGGCCTTGCCCAAGAACGCCTCGCGGTCCACGAGGACCCGGGTGAGGCGACCGGCGCCCACCAGCCCGGTGTTGCGATCCGAGCGCAAGGTGGCCGAGACGGTGAAGACGAGCCGCCGGCCCTCGACCCGGGCCAGCGTGGCCTCGGCGGTCACGGTTGCCCCGACGGCCACCGGTGCGAGGTGGTCGAACTGGAGCCTGGTGGCCACACTGGTCCGGCCCGCACCCAGCCGGCCCTCGACGGCCCGGCAGCTGGCCTCCTCGCACAGGGCCACCAGGCGGGGCGTGGCCAGCACGGGCACGTCCCCTGAGCGCAAGGCCTGGGCGGTGTCGGCCTCGGTGACCAAGAGGTCCACCCTGGCGCTGAGCCCGGTGGACAGATCCCGGTCGGGCGCGCCGGCCTCGGATGGGGCGGTGGGCACGCCGATTACGATACCGCCCGTGAGCGACGGCCCCCTGATCGAGACCCCGGTGCTCGAGCGGGTGCTCGGCGCCGCCCTGGCCCGGGGCGGCGACCTGGCCGAGGTGTTCGCCGAGGACCGTCAGACGTCGGGGGCGATGCTCGACGACGGTCGCATCGAGGAGCTCTCCTCGGGCCGGGAGCGGGGGGCCGGGATCCGGGTGATCGTCGGCGAGACCACCGGCTTCGCCCACACGGCCGACCTGTCCGAGTCGGGCCTGCTGGCCGCCGCCGACGCCGCGGCGGCCGTCGCCCGCCAGGGGGGTGGCGGGGTCAAGACGGTGGCCCTCTCGGAGCGCCGGCCGGTCGGCCACCGGGCCGACGTGCTGCCCTCGAGCGTGGCCAAGCCGGCCAAGCTCGACCTGTTGTTCCGGGCCGACGACACGGCGCGGACGGCCGGGGCGGCGGTCTCCCAGGTTCAGGCCGGCTACGGGGACTCCCGCCGCCGGGTGCTCATCGCCAACTCCGAGGGGCTCACGGCCGAAGACGACCAGGTGCGCACCCGGTTCAACGTGGTCGCCGTGGCGACGGGGGACACCGGCATGCAGACCGGTTACGAGAGCGTGGCTCGGACCGAGGGCTGGGAGGTGTTTGAGCGCGTCGACGTCGACGACGTGGCCCGGACCGCCGCCGACCGGGCCCTGTCCAAGCTGGCCGCCCGCCCGGCGCCCTCGGGCGAGGTGCCGGTGGTGTTGGCCGGCGGGAGCGGGGGGATCCTCTTCCACGAGGCCTGCGGGCACGGCCTGGAGGCCGACCACATCGTGAAGGACGCCTCGGTCTACGTCGACCAGGTGGGCCAGCTGGTGGCCAGCCCCTTGGTCACCCTGGTCGACGACGGCACGGTCGCCGGCGAGTGGGGGAACTTCGTGATCGACGACGAGGGACGCCCGGCCTCTCGCAACGTGCTCATCGACCACGGCGTACTCACCGACTACATGTGGGACCTCCTGCGGGCCCGCAAGGAGGGGCGGGAGTCCTCGGGCAACGGCCGACGGCAGAGCTATCAACACCTGCCGATGGTGCGTATGACCAACACCTTCTTGTTGGCCGGGACCGACGACCCAGACGAGATCGTGGCCCAGACCCAAAACGGCGTCTACGTGGCCAAGCTCGGGGGGGGACAGGTCAACACGGCGACCGGCGACTTCGTGTTCGGGACGACCGAGGCCTATCTCATCGAGGGGGGACGGATCACCGAGCCGCTGCGCGACGCCAACCTGATCGGCAACGGACCAGAGGTGCTGCGGCGCATCGACGCCCTGGCCCACGATTTCGACATGACCCCGGGGACGTGCGGCAAGGACGGCCAGAGCGTGCCCGTGGGATGCGGGCAGCCGACCCTGCGGATCACCGGCGTGACCATCGGGGGGACCGCCGCGTGAGCGACCTGGTGGGGCTGGCCGACCGGGTGGTCGACCAGGCGGGAGCGGGCGAGCAGCTCGAGGTCTACGTCGCCCGAGGCCAGGACACCGAAGTCCGGGCCTATGACGGCGAGGTCGAGTCGCTTTCATCGGCCACCTCGTCGGGACTCGGCGTCCGTGTGCTCCTGGCCGACGAGGGGGATGGGGGCAACCGGTTGGGGTTCGCCTGGGCCGGGTCGCTCGACGACCAGGTGGTGGCCGCCACGGTGGCCGAGGCCCGGGACAACGCCCGCTACGCCACCCCCGACCCGTATGTGACCCTGGCCGAGCCCGACGGGGTGGCCGCCGCCGAGGTAGACCTTTGGGACCCCTCGCTGGCCGACATGCCCACCGACCGCAAGGTCGACCTGGCGCTGTCGTTGGAGCGACAGGTGCGCCGGGCCGATCCCCGGATCCGCCAGGTGTCCTCGGCCGACTACGGCGACGAGCGGGTCGAGGTCGCCCTGGCTTCCACCGCCGGCATACGCTCGTTCACCCGTCGGACGTCGGTGTTCCTGTCGGTCTCGGCCATCGCCGGCGAGGGGGCCGACACCCAGACCGGCTCGGGGTTCAGCGTCGGACGCTCCCCGGCCGACCTCGACCCGGACCGGGCGGCGAACGACGCAGTGGAGCGGGCCGTGCGGATGCTCGGGTCGACCAAGGCCCGCTCCGGGCGCTGCACGGTCATCTTCGACCCGAGGGTGGTGTCGACCCTGCTCTCGGTCGTCTCCTCGGCCCTCTCGGGCGAGGCAGTGGTGAAAGGGCGTTCCTTCTTCGCCGGGCGGGTGGGCGAGGTCGTCGCCGCGCCGACCGTGGCTTTGGTGGACGACCCGACCGACCCGAGGGCCTTTGGGGCCGCCGCTTACGACAGCGAGGGACTGGCCTGCCGGCGCAACGCCCTCATCGAAGGCGGCGTCCTACGGGGCTTCCTCTACGACACGGTGTCGGGACGGCGCGCCGGGACGGTCTCGACCGGCTCGGCCGTCCGGGGCGGTTTCGCCGGGACCCCCGGCCCGGGCTGCCGGGCCCTGGTGCTGGACCCGGGGGACCTGGATCAGAGCGGAGTGCTGGCCGCGGTCGGCGAAGGCCTGTTCGTCCAGTCGATCACCGGGGTGCACTCGGGGGTGAACGCCGTGAGCGGCGACTTCTCCGTCGGGGCCGAGGGGCTCATGGTGCGTGACGGGGTGCTGGCCGAACCGGTCCGCGAGGTCACCGTGGCCTCGACCCTCCAGCGGATGCTGCAGTCGATCCTCCACATCGGCGGCGACGTGGAATGGCTGCCGGGCATCGCCGCCGGCCAGACCCTGGCCATCGGCGACATGCAGTTGAGCGGCTCCTGACTGGCACAGAGTCCGGCCGGTGCTTTGGGTGGGCCTCAGGAAGTGGCGGCCTTGGCCCCCTCGGTCTTTGCCGTTTTCGGGGCGTCAGTTTTTGCCTTGTCGCCACCGCCGGCTTGTGACCCAGAGTCCCCCGAGCCAGAAGCGTCCTTGGCCGCCGCCGGCTCCTTGGCCGGGCTCTCGCCACGGTCGGTCGACCCCCCTGCTGCTTTGGCCGCCGGCCGGCTGTCGTCTTGTAGAAGCCGCTCCCTTTCAGCACGATGCCGATGGTGCCGAACACCTTGCGGAGCGTACCGCCGCAGTTCGGGCAGGTCGTCAAGGGGTCCTCGGAGAAGGACTGGACCACCTCGAGGTGTTCCCCGCACGACGGGCATGCGTACTCGTAGTCGGCATTGCCGCTCCTTCCCCTTCCCGCCGATCGGGACTCTCCGCTCTTGAGGCCCGGCGCCGACCCGATTGGCACTCGAGGTCCTGAGTGCCAATCCTACCGTAGCGATCCCGGGCAGCCAGGCCCGGACGGGCCCTAGAATCGCGACGTGTCCGAACGAAGCCTCACCCATCTCGACCCGCTCGGCAGTGCCCGCATGGTGGACGTCACTCCCCGAGAACCGACCCACCGCCGGGCGCTCGCACGTTGCCGGGTGACGATGCTCCCGGAAACCACCACCAAGGTGGCGAACAACGCCATCACCAAGGGTGACGTGCTGGCGGTGCCCGTATTGCCGGCATCCAGGCCGCCAAGCGGACGGCCGAGCTCATTCCGATGTGTCATCCCGTGCTCGTGGGGTCCGTGGCCGTCAATTTCTCAATCGGCGACGACTACGTCGAGGTGGAGGCCCAGGTCGAGAGCGTGGACCGGACCGGGGTGGAGATGGAGGCGATGGCCGCGTGCACGGTCGCCGCCCTGACCGTCTACGACATGTGCAAGTCGGCGGACCGGACGATGACGATCGAGCAGGTTGCCCTCTGGGAGAAGTCGGGTGGCCGTTCTGG
>CAWIJK010000004.1:0-1093537 GCA_963836375.1 uncultured Acidimicrobiaceae bacterium
TCAGGCCGGCGCAAGCCTGCTTACTCGTATTGACCGCGGCAACCCGATCGCCTGATCTCCAAAGAAACAATGCGAGGTGGCTCAAATGGATGAGGGTGTCCTTGTCCTCGTCTCCATATCTTCGACGCCCAGAATCCACCACTTTCTTCGAGAGCGCCAAGGCTTTGGGCAGCTCCCCCGCTGACGACCACCACTCCGCAAGCCTATCGGCTGCCTGGAGACTCTTTGTCGAAGATTCCTTGTGCTTGGCGACGGGTGCTCACCACTTCTTCCATAAGTACGATCGCTTCCTTTTGCGAACCGCTACGGTGGAGAGCGATCGCAAGGTACTCCTTTGTCTTCAATGTCTCAGGGTTCTCGCTACCCAGAGTCTGGACTTGGCCATCCAGGGCCTCTTTTAGAATTATCTCTGCCTCATCGAACTCGTTCAGGCTTATCAACGCGATGCCATAACTCGACTTGGCTGCAAGCGAAACGACGTTCAAAGGCCCGAAGGTAAGCGCCGCTGCGTCGGAACGTAGAAGCTTTATGCTGCACGCACGGCGCAATTCCCCATGCTCTTGAAGTGAAGCGCCAAACACACCAGCCGCCTGCAACGACATTGGGTGCTCTATTCCGAGCCAAAACATACGCCTCTTGAATATACGTTCCTGCCTTCTAAGCGACTGTTTTGCCAACTTCTCGGTTGATAGCAACGATAGACATCCTAGTTACATTGCGGATTTTGATCTTGTGAGAACTTGGAGATTGTAGACCCCTCCTCCTCCGCTGTGCTGCCGATCTCAGACCCCACGGGCGGCTCAAAAGTGTGCGGCTGAGCAGAATCCGCCGTCGGTGGTAAAGCCGAGCTGCACAGTAGGAGGAACGCGCACACAGCTCTCCCGACTTGTTGAACAGCTTGCCCGGGCAGGGAGGAGAACGGTGCCAGGCCATCGGGGTCACCTTGATTAACGGGATCGTCGTTGGCGTACTCATACGGCTGGTTGGTCTGAGCTACCAGCGGGTCGACCGACAGGAACTGTCCGGAGTACAGGTCGTAGTACCGGTTATCTGGCTCTTCGGATTTCAGCGGGGTGTGATCGTGGCCAGTAGGTGCCACCTGGGCTTACCGGCGTAGAGAAGAGCACGGACCCGGTAGTTGCGGAAGCTGGAGAAGCCGAAGGCTGCCCGCTTCACCCGCTTGATGAGGTTGTTGGCCGCCTCGGTCGGGCCGTTCGAGACGTGAGAGCGGTGCCAAGCCACGATCTGGGCCTTCCAGCGCCCGAGCGTGCGCCCGAGGGAACGGACCTCGATGGGGTTGTCGGTGTCCGCCAAGTCGGAGATGAGCCGGGTGATCCAGCGTCGGGCGGTGCGCTCGTTGGTGTGCGAGTACAGCTCGCGCACGGCCTCTTTGGCGTGCCAGGCGGTGGTCACCTCGCCTCGGGGATCACCGGCCCGAAGGAGGCCGAGCATCTTCTCGCGCCCATGGTCGTCCAATCGCTCGTCGGCCTTGGTGAGGAGCCTCCGGCACCGATAGAGCGGGTCGGCCTTGTGGCCACGGTGCCCGAGTGTTTCGTTCTGGACCCGCCGACGGCACTCGTCGAGCTTGGCGTTGGCCAGCTTCACGAGATGGAAGGGGTCGGCCACCTGGGTGGCCCTGGGCACCATGGCGTCGAAGACGGCCCGGTAGGGGCCGGAGAGATCGAGGGTGGCGAAGCGCACCGTCCTCCGCCACGCCTCCCCTCTGGCCTCGAGCCACTCGGTCGGCCCCCGGCCGCTGCGACCAGGGACGATGTCGAGCAGCTGGCCGGCCTCCACGTCGGCGATCGAGGTCGAGAACTCCTGACGGCGGAATCGTCCCCGGCGGACAAAGAGCACCTCGTCGAGTCCCAGGGCCTCGACGGTGCCGAAACGGCCGGGCTCGTCGACCAGGGCCTCGCCATAGGCGAGCACGGCGTCGTTCACCGTGTGCCAGTCACAACCCAGCTCCTTGGCCACCTCGGCGACGCTCCGTGCGTTCCGACCCACCTGCTTGGTCACCCAGCGCCCGGCCCGGTCGGTGGTCACCATCCGGGCCGGGCCGATCCGCGGGTCCTCCTCGGTCCACGACCCGGCCGGGCAGTCGGGGTCGGGACACCGCCAACGGCGCTTGTGCCAGACCAGGCGAGTGGGGCGTCCGAAGGCCGGGAGGTCGACCAGCCGCACCACGGGTCGGTCCTTCACCGCGGCGAACGACCCGCAGGTCGAACACCCCGGCCGAGCCCACCCGGTTTCGATGTGGACCGCGAGTGGGCCACTCTCGGGGTCATCGATGCCGAGCACGGTCACCGCGGGCAAGCCCACCAACAGCTCGCACATGCGCGTAGGTCGGTCTCCACAGGGGCTCTCCAGGGTCGAGTGGTGTAGGAACCTCCCGATTCTGAGAGCCCCTGTTCACTCGCCGGTGGATCCCACGCCTAGACCCCGCTCATTTCCGAAGTGCCGGTTATCTGCGTACCCGTCGGTCCCCCTCTCTCTCGGGTGCGCTCGGCAATGCGTCCGCCGGCGCAGCTGCACCGACGACTGGCAATGACCTGCGACGTCGACCGGGTCAGCGAATCCCACGGGCTCCATCATGACCTGCGGTCGGCACGAATTCCCGGAATTGGTCAGGCACGACCTCCGGTACCGAGTTGGCGGCTACTACGACCCCTGAATCCCGTTGACTCAGTTTGGGGCAATTGCCGCAAGCACGGTTTGTCCTGAGAGTTCGATCAAGGTGCACCGAACCTCTGAGCCAGGAGCGAATTCCCAATGCTCCGATCCGAAGTCGACCTCCTGATCAAGGATCAGGTATCGGCCCTCTCCCCGAGGTTCGGCTTGAACGGGGCGCCAAACATCGACGCCTTCGTCCAGGAGACGAACGAATATTTGCGTTGCCTCCGTCATGACACATCTCCACTCGCAAGCCCATAAAGAAAGCCTGGTCCTCCTACATGAATGACTTGGCCGGTAGTGTTACCGATGACGACTGACTGCCCGGTTGTTGGGTTGATGTAGCGGGTTGCCGAACCCCCAGTGGCTTTGTTAATGGCGTTCACCTGCTCGCCATTATCGAATGCCTCTTGAATCTGCTGAGGAGTCCACCCTCGTTGCTGCATCTGGCCCTCGATCTTCGAGCTAAGGTTCTCTAGGTCAGGTGGAGCGCTACTTGGGCCCCCGGCGTCAGCCGGCTCGTCTTCTGCACCGCAGAGACCGTTCGGATCACTCCCATTGATTGGATCATCAGCGGCGTATACGTAAGGTTGATTCGTGACGCCGACCAGAGGATCGACCGACAGGAACTGTCCGGAGTAGAGGTCGTAGTACCGGTTATCTGCGTACCCGTCGGTCCCCCTCTCTCTCGGGTGCGCTCGGCAATGCGTCCGCCGGCGCAGCTGCACCGACGACTGGCAATGACCTGCGACGTCGACCGGGTCAGCGAATCCCACGGGCTCCATCATGACCTGCGCTCGGCACGAATTCCCGGAATTGGTCAGGCACGACCTCCGGTACCGAGTTGGCGGCTACTACCACCTCCGAATCCCGAATCTCCATCACGTGACGGTCCAAGTTACTGTGCGCTTGCGAATCTCTTGCCAGCTATTGCAGTGTTGATAGGGCTTGCTCCAATTGATCCAGGCCCTCCTCGATAGTACGCCGATCTTGCTCCGTCATTAGCACGCGTTGGGCTCCGAGCATGGAGGCATTGATCATTTCAATCTGGTTTCGTGCGGCCCGAACCTGATCAACCATTGCCGGCGGTAGCAATCCATCTAGTAGAGCGATCTGGACCTTGAGCTCCGAGGACAGATCCGGAAGTGAGACCGTGCCTGACGCGTAGCCCCCTACCAGACCCTCGATCGCCGCCACAACGGTAGCTACTTCGATCATCGAACCTTGACGGATCCTGAAGTCACGGTAATGATCTTACCGTCCTCTGAGATCACCGTGAGATTGTTGGCGGCGTTGTAATACGCCACTCGTCCACTGGCCCCGACCGTTGACACGCCATTTTCGATAGTATCCTCCACGACGCTTGGCATGAAACCTTCGGACTGCATCTCTCCTATGGCGTGTCCAGTGTAAGTGATGCCATTGATCTCGGTATCCGCGTATGCGCCGACAGGCACCGTCATCGGGGATCCTCGAACGCCAGTTGGTGTCGACGGAGGAGTTTCATCGGATTCACACTGCATCCCCGTCGGATCCCCGGCATTAATTGGATCGTCATTGGTATATGTATACGGCTGGTTCGTCTGAGCTACCAGCGGATCGACCGACAGGAACTGTCCGGAGTACAGGTCGTAGTACCGGTTATCTGCGTACCCGTCGGTCCCCCTCTCTCTCGGGTGCGCTCGGCAATGCGTCCGCCGGCGCAGCTGCACCGACGACTGGCAATGACCTGCGACGTCGACCGGGTCAGCGAATCCCACGGGCTCCATCATGACCTGCGCTCGGCACGAATTCCCGGAATTGGTCAGGCACGACCTCCGGTACCGAGTTGGCGGCTACTACGACCCCGCGTCGTACTCAGCCCAGTTCAGGGCTTCCCTTCGGTCTCACGATCCTCATACCCCACAGTTGTGACAAATACTGATCGATCTCTTTGATCTCCGCCTGAGCTAGCGATCGAGCGACCGAATATGAGTCTCTGCAGTGTTCAACAAATCGTTCCGGTAGGTAGACACCGTATCTTCGGACATATTCGGATGCATCTCCTCGCCAGTAGTCGTGCCATTGCTCCGAATCCCAGATCCACGCGGAACTCCAAACTCATTATCAATCACATCCCGGGTATGTTCCATGATTGCCAATATGACGGTGCCGCTCCGCAAATAATCCGCAAGAAGCTCTCGGTATTCCGCGGGCAAGGCGCCTGCTGCATAAAGGAGCTCCGATCGATGCGTCGCGAACTGCTGCTGCCCTTCTGGAAGGCTCAAGATTCCCAAAGAGCGAAGATTGCCACCTCCCTTATTCACCTCGTTCCTGGCATCACGGCAGCCTTCGCAAGAACCCAGTTTGCGGATCGAGGTCTACCTACCCGCGTCGGCGGTGACATCGACGCCCAAAATGTCCTCTAGTTGCTGTGACAGACCTTGAGCGCCGTAGCAGGTAACGAGACAGATTGAGCCGCCCGAATAATTGGGATTCGCCAGCACGGCATCAGCGATCTGCTGCGCACTCGTTGGAATGCCGTTGACAACGAATTGAGCTTCGCCATCCGCAAGCGCACCATGGACGATCACATCTTGCCCGGCTGCACCGGTTGATCGGGCGAAGTTCTGAAGTGTGTCCTCGTCGTCACCGATGGCCGTCGCGGTCTCACTGAACCGCACTGTCGCCCCACCTTCCAGAAAAGACTCACTGCCCATTACCGCCGCGTCAGACAGATCAGCTCCGGCCGAATCGATCATGCCTGGATCTTCTTCCGCAATGGTGGCCGTCGTAGTGGCCGCCAGCGCTAGACCACCGACCTCTTCACCGCCAATGCCAAGAGCTGCTAGTCCTTCCACTATCCCGCAGGGCTCGGCAATCGCACAGGCAACCGTGCCGGCAGCGGCAGCCGTTACTCCTAACCCGATTCCTATGTCCTTCCAGTTCCAGGTGGCTGGGTTGTACCAACTGAGCCCCGTCGGGTCGCTCAGATTTGCTGGGTCATCGTCCAGTACGCGTACGGCTGGCCTGTCTGGCTGACCGCCGGATCGACCGAGATAAATTGGGCCGTGGAGGGGTCGTAGTAGCGCCCATCTGGGTACCCGTCGGTCGCGCTCTCTCTGGGGTGCGCTCGGCACTGCGTCCGCCGGCGCCGCCGCGCCGACGACCGGCTGTGACCTGCGATGACGACCGGGTCAGCGAATCTCACGGACTCCATCATGACCTCCGGTTGGCTCGAACTCCCGGATTTGGTCAGGCATGTCATCCGGCACCGAGTCGGCGGCTACTGCGACTTCCATCTATCCCATATGGGAGTCGCAATGCAAAGGACGCACGATGAGCATCGACGGTCTAAGCGACTCAGCCATAATTCAATCCCCCAAAAACCACAGTTGCACATCAGGTAGGGGGCTATTCCCACCTTGTTCGCAAAGTCTCCTTAATTCGCCAAGCAGTGTCTTGCGTTGCGGAGGGGCCGAACTCTCTAGCTTCTCTATTTCAACAGCGAGTCGTTGCATTTGGATGTGATTGAAGACAGTGTAGCCATACCGATCCACGCATGAAAGGAGTGGAAACTCGTCAAATGCGAGTTCCGGGAGTGTGGCGTCACTCGTATCGACCGCCTCACCGGTAACTCCTAGCACTTTGCCCGATAGGGATCTTAGCTCAATTCTAGAGGCATCCAGTTGCTCAGCTTACAGCGCTCGTACCAGGGAACAGCGTTACCACGTTACCTGCGAAATTCTTGATCACGGTATAGATGTTCGTGGGTAGTCCTGTCGTGCGATCTATCCCGACGTTATCTGTGGCGTGAAGCACAAATTGCGTATAGCTGTTCGCCTGAAGAATCCCTTGGGACTCGCCCGTGTCCGACAGGGCAGACAGATCTTCGCTGTCAAAGAACTGGCTCTTGCCTGCTTGTATCCCTGGAAACTGGTGTATTCCACCGTGGCCGATGTCATCCGATGGTTCACATTCCAGACCGAGCGGATCTCCCACATTGATAGGGTCGTCGTTGGCAAACTCATATGGCTGGTTCGTCTGAGCCATCCATGCGGATCGACCGACAGGAACTGTCCGGAGTACAGGTCGTAGTACCGGTTAACGAAGTACTCCTGGTAGTACGAGTCCTCGTAGCCGCCCTTGTAGCGGAAGGGGGTGGATATGCCGCCCCAGTAGCTGGTCGTGCTGTAGTTCCCATAGGCACCAATCGAGGAGCCGTTGTACGAGTAGACGATCTGGATAGAGCCACCAAGGTTGAAGATCTGACGGACTCCCATGGGGTCCGAGTTGAGATTGCTGATGGTTGGCGATTCACCCAGCGAGATCTGCTCGATCGGTGCCGACTCGCCGCTGAACACATCAGGTCCGTAAATGTAGGCATTGGTTCCATCGGTCAGGATGTGGGGCGTGGCCGGGTTGCTCAGGGGATCCCAGCTGAAGTCCGTGGCAGATCCGTTTTTACTCTGCATGCGAAGGCCGTCGCCATTGTAGGTGTAGGTGACCCCGGAGCTGCACCCCGATGCCGCCGCCCCGCTGACCACCGAGCAGAGCTCGCCGAAGGCGTTCCAGCCGTAGCCGAAGATGGTGCCGCTCGGCGCGGTGCTGCAGGACGACGAGGTTCCTGTGGCCGTCCAGCACCGCTCCCCATCGGCGTTGTAGCCGTAATTCCAGGACCCCGACGTCACCTCGCTGTCCGAGTTGTAGGTGAGCTGGGTCGACCCCGACGGCGGTGACGAGCAGGAGTTGGACGAGGCGGTGCTGTTGATCCAGCACAGCTCGCCGCTGGGTGAATACCCGTAGTACGCCCCTGAGGTGCCGGTGACCCGGTTCTGGCCATCGTAGGTGAAGGACTCGGGCGATCCGCTGTTGAGGGTGTACGAGGTTGCCAGCTCCTGGCCGTTCGCCACCCACTGCTCAGTGGTCGTGCCCAGCCCATAGTTGGTGATCGACTCCGAGGTCAAGGTGTTGTCGTCGTTGTAACCGAGGGTTGTGGTGGCGCCGGTGTAGGCGATCTGGGTCACGTTGGAATTGGCGTCATAGGTATACGACGTCGAGTTGCCGAGCCAGTCGGTGACCGATGTTGTCCGCCCGTCGCCGTCGTAGGTGTAGCCGACCTGGCCAGACCCCGACGCCGATCCGCTGGTCGGACACAGTGCGGCTCCCTCATCCGGGTACCCGAGACAGGTCACCTCGTTGTCGGCGTTGTAGCCGTAGCTGACCGTGTTCATGTTGCCATCGAGGATCGCCTCGGTTCGACCAAGGGTGTCGAGGGTGTAGTCGGTCCGTCCGCTCTGGTCGGCCATCGAGACGCGCTGGCTGTCGGCGTTGTAGGTGTAGGAGATCGACCCAGTCGGTGGCGAGCTGCACGTAAGGCCACTCGAGGATCCCGCGTACTTGACGCAGAGACGCTCGTTGGCGTCGTAGGCGTAGCTGACCGTCTGACCCATCGGATCGGTGGTCGAGGCAAGATTGCCTGCCGGGTCGTAGGTAGAAATCGTGGCATTGGTGCCGTCGGGCTTGATCGTCTTGGTCACGGCATTGGGGTAGGCGGGATCGATGAACTGGTTCGTGGTCGTGTTGCCGCTCCCGTCCTCTACGCTCGTGGCGTTGCCGTCCGCGTCGTAGCCGTAGCTGGTGGCACCACTCGGGGGACTCGAGCAGGCGTTCGATGAGCTCGCCGGGTCTGTCCAGCACAACCAACCGGCCCGGTCGTAGGTCTTGGTCGTGTACGTCGTCGAGGAGGGGGCGTTCTCTTCGACCACGGTGAGGTGACCGTCGGGGTCGTAGGTGTCGAGGGTCTGATCGGCGGAGGACCCGCTATAGGGCGGGTGGGTTACCTCGGTCGGCTCGTCCAGGGCGTTGTAGGTATTGGTCCTGGTGGTGTAGCTGGACGAGGTGGCACAGGATCCCCCACTGCCAACGTTGCCGTCGGGCGGGACGACGGTCTCGACCCGGCCGACTGCGTCGTAGGTGGTGCACGTGTCCAGCTCTGTCATCGATGCCGAAGGTGACGCGTGATCCAACGAGTAGCTCGGGACCACCCAGCTCTGGGTCACATCCCCGGCCGAATCGTAGCCGTAGAGCTTGCCCCGGCCTAGCGGATCCTGGATGCCGATGAGCTCACCGTTGCCGCTCGAGGCGTAGTAGTAGTCGGTGGTCACGTCGTTTGCCGGGTTGTCGACCGGGTAGTCGGGATGGATGGCCTGGACCGAGAGGGTCCCATCGTTGTTGTAGGTGTTGTCGACCGAGGACGTCCCCGATGCGTTGTCCACTTCAAAGGGCTCCATCGCACCCGGGTTGATCCCGCCCCCGCTCAGGGTGAATCCGTTGTAGGTATAGGAGATGACGTTCCCGGACCCGTCCTGGTAGGTGGTCATCCGTCCGTACTGGTCGACCCCATACTGGCTAACGTGACCATTGGGATCGATCGTCTCGGTGTCCATGAAGGTGGTCGGATCGCGTTCATACAGCGAAGTGGCGGCCGAGTTCGAGTTGTAGCCGGTGGTCTTGGAGACGAGCGCTGAGCCCGAGTATCCGTAGAGAGTCTGGTTTCCGTTGGGATCGGTGACAATGACCGAACCGTTCCCCGAAGCCGGCGAGGGCCCCAGACCTGAGTAGTTGAACGTGGTGGTAGAGGACGTCGATGACGTGATCGCCACCTGCTGCTGGGTTGCCCAGCCGAAGGTGGGATCCGACGTCGACGAGTCGTCGTAGGTGTTAGTGATATAGGAATAGCTCCCCACGGTGGCGTTCGGGTCTTGGACGGCGTTGAGCGCGTTTAGGCTATTCGTCTCGTCGTAGCCAAACGACCAGGTATGCGAGGTGGAGTCCGAGTTGTCCGACACGCTGGCCGACGACAGGGCTGCGGTCTGCAGATCCCCGGTTGCACACGAAGAGGTCGTGGTGGTGCAGTAGGTCAGCGTCAGGTTGTGCACCGAGTCGGTGACCTTGGTCACCTGGTTCGAGGAGTTCTCCTCAAACAGCAGGTAGCGACCCGAGGGAGCCTCGTATTCCACGCAACTCGAGACTCCGGATGAAGGGCACGGGCTCGTCCCCGGAGAGAGCGTTGTGACCGTGGTGGTGTTCCCGCTTCCATCCGCCATCTTGGTCAAGACCCCAGATGAAGAGAAGGTGAACGACTCGTAGCTCTTCGGGAACCGGTCGAAGGTCCAAGTCCCATCGGAGTTGCGAAATAGCATCGCCTGCACCCTTGGCTCGGCGCAGTAGGCCGTGGACACCTGATCAATGGCTACCTCGTCACCTGGACACACAAACGTGGGTGATGTCGACGTGGGTTGGGTGAAAACCACCTGGGAGCCGTTCTCCTGGGTGATCGTGACACTTCCGGTCGTGGGCACGTTGTTGGCCAGCGTGAGACCCGGGCCGGCGGTCCAGTTGTAGCCAACGTCGGGGGATCCGAGGACCGACCCCGACAAATTCGACTTGGAATTGTACGAGTTGTAGGTGAGTTGCGCCGTGAGTGGCGCCCCGAGTCCGGGATCGGTGATGGCCGGCAGCGCGTAAGTGAAATTGCCGTTGGCCGTGTTGATGGGGAAACCCCCCATGGCATCGAGGGCAAGGGCCTCATCGGTCTCGCCGCTGATGTCGGCTTCATCCCCGACGTAGGCCTCGTCTTCGAGTTGGCTCACATCCTCACTTTGGAGACACCCAGAGCATGCTTCAGCAGGATTGCTCAATCCGAGGCTCTCGGCGATCGACAGGGCCGAAGTCGCCGACGACCCAGGGGCGATCCCCACACTGAGGGAGACCGGTGATTGCACGCTACCCACGGTTTGGAGGACCGATCCATTCGTCGGATTGAGGATCGAGATACTGTTCGAGCCCTTGTTGGCAACGAACACGTCTCCGGCCACGCCTACCGCATCGGGATTGCTCCCAACGGTAACCGGGCTTCCCGAGACCGGGGAACCAGTCGCCAGATTGACGACGGACACCGTGCCGTCTGAGCCGTTCGCCACGAAGAGGTTCCCGGCGGTTGCGACGACGGCATCGGGACCCGAACCCACATTGATCGAGCCGGTCACCGAGGGCGTGCCGGAGAGAGAAATCACCGATACTTTTCCGCTTCCAGTGTCCGTCACATACGCCGTGCTACCCACGCAGGTGATACCCGTCGGGTCGCTGATCCCCGATCCCGAGACCGACGCCACGGAGGGATTCGTCGGCGTAGCCGAGCCCCCAGAGAGGGTGAAGACCAATACCTCATTGTCCTGGTCATCAGAGGCCACGACAGTATTGCCGTTCGGACACGCCGCGATGCGTGTCAGACCGCTAGCACCATCTGGGTTCTGAATATTGCTCGCAAGAGAAGGTGTCCCCGTGAGACTGATCACATCGAGTGCGCCGCCGATTGTTTCGAATCCCTCGTCCGCTAGAAATGCATACTTGTCATCGGGAAGGACTGCGGAGCCATCAAGGTTGGCGAAATTCGCGTTGGTCAACCTCGTCGTTGAGGTAAATGGCCACTTCATGTAGTAGGCAAGTGTCGTATCGTTGCCGGTGCTCGCGGTTGCCACGGCGGTGGCGCCCGAGGAGGGGGCCGAGAACGACGTCAGCGTATTGCCAGTATCGATGACCGAGCCTGAACCGGCCGAGTACGTGGCAGGAGACCCGGAGAGGGTAATGGGCTGCACCTTTTCTTGTGATGACGTGGTATTGCCACCCACCCACATGGCGAGCTGCTGGGAAGAAGGCGACGTCGGAGCGCTGTACGTGTAAGGGCTCCCCGTCGACGATCCCCCGATCGTCGACGCCGTCACGTTGATCGTGCCCCCCGTCTCGGCTGGAGTCACCACGGCTACCGAGGTCGAGGAGACCTCCGTGAAGCTAGCCGCAGGGACTGTCCCGACGCTGAGGGCCGTGAGCTCCGAGAGGTTCGTGCCGGTCACGGTGATGTCCGTGCCGCCTTCGATCCGACCGCTCGAGGGAGTGAGGGCGCTGATCGTGGGGGTGCCTTCGTAGAGGACCTGGTCCACTGGGGTATCGGGGGACGTGCCCAGCGAGTTCGTCACCGTAACGTCGGCGAGTCCGGCGCTGTTGGCCGGCGCCACCGCAGTAATTGAGGTGGCCGAGTTGACGGTGAAGCTGGTGGCCGCAACCGAGCCGAAGCTCACGCCGGTGACGAGATTGGAGCCGTTGAAGTTGGTACCGGTGATCGAGATCGAGGTGCCGCCGCCGAGCGGGATCCCGCTTTCCTCGCCGACTCCGGTCCAGGCACTCAAGGAACCCGGGAAGAGCCCGGCCTGGTCGAGATAGAACTGCTGATAGGGAACGGTGGTGTTGTCGTAGACCCTGAGGGAGGCCAGGGCGGCCGTCGATGAGGTGGTGAATCCCTCTGGCAGTTCGGTCCAGGAATCGGCGGGGACGTTGACGCTGCTCCCGTCGTTATCGGCGATATAGGTTCCACCACTCGTATAGGTCCGGATGTCCAGCCACATCGTCGTGGCGACGGGGGAATAGACAGAGACCATCCCGTTGATCGCGGTACTCGGTGAGACCGAAAGATATTGGGATGACCCGCCGTTCGCCTGATTGATCCACTGATTGGTGCCGGCGGCCGCGGCCATGGTGACGAGAAGGGAGTTCTGGCCGTAGAGGTGGACGTTGGGCGATAGAACAACCGAGGTCTCGCCCGTGCCGCCGCCCCAGGTGCCGACCGAACCGGCAAAGTAGGAGTCGTTGGCCGTCAGGAGATTGGCCGAGGACAGCGCTACACCGGTCACCGTGGTGATCGTGTAGTTGAAGGTCAGATATGCCTGATGGGAATCGTAGGTCATGTCCAAAGTGGCCAACCCCGGGTTGGAGGACTCGTTGGTGGCCATCACCTCGAACTGATCCCCATAGGTGCCGTTCACCATTTGCTGCACGGCAGCTAACGGGTGAAACAGCACCCAATTGTTGGCGGAGACAACGGGTTCAGAGCTGCCTGACCCATTGTAGGGTGCGCTGCTGATGAAGTCCCCACCGGGTACCCAACCCAATTGGCTGCAGGGGGTGTCGTAACAGTCGCTCCACGACGTCTCGTTGTACTCGTAGCCACCAGTTCCGCCGTAAGTGTTGATCGGATACACGCCCAAATTCCAACCCGAGCCGGTCACGGCGGTCTCGTAGAATCCCATCGTCGCCGAAGTGACCCCCGCATATGACGGGATGGAACCGGGATAGAACTCGGTCACCAGCCGTTGAGCGGCTCCGGTGGCTGACTCGCCGACGGCGTAGTCGGCGGATCCGCAGTTGTAATCCGCCGGGCTTGCCTCCAGGATCTGGCAACCCCAGGACGGGTTAACCGAGACGGTCGGGTCCAGGGTCACCGGGAAGGCCCGCCCAGGGGCCTTGAGCCAGGATGGATCAATGGTGACTGAAACCTGGTCGCCACCCAATAGGGACATGGTTGCCGGACCCACGATCCCTGCTGCGTCCTTCACCGAAGGAGCCTCGATCGTGAAGGCGAGCTTGTTGTTCGGACCGTAAAGGTTGATCGAGCCATCCCGCTGGGCCTCTGGTGTCAGATCCTTCGTCGAGAGATTCCACATGAAGTTCGACGGTGCCGAAGCCGAGTTCAACACGTCGGTCTCGTCCATGTCATTTGACGTGACGTCGTAGTGGACATCGGTATCGGTCAGCGCAGACGAGTAGACGGCAGTCGAACCACTAACGCTAGCGTCGACCGCGTTTGTGCCCTTGAGCTTGAGCGACATCGAGGAGGTATTACTGCTCACGACCAAAGCACCGCCAGCAGTCGCCGGTAGCGTCACGGTGAATGAGTTGGATTTGTTCTGGTAGCCCCCGCCAGTGGCCGCCACCAGAGTGTTGTCAATAGGCTCCCAGTTGCCGGCCGAAGTTTCCCACTGATAGGGCGACGCCGTTATGGTGACTTGGCGGGAACCGTTGGGCTCAGCCCACGTGGTCGAGTTGGGAGTATTCAAGGATGGCAAGATCTGTCCATCCGCCGGGGCACCAGGGACGTTGTTTTGCGCTGTCGCAGCAGCTGCCAGGTGCGTCGCAATCGCCGTGCTCACGGGTATGGAAGTGGCCAGTCCGAAGATCACAGCCACAGACATCGTGGCTCGCCATTCTCGACTCAGGCGGATCTTGCTCAGGCGGCTGGTCATCGGGGGTTTCCTCCACCGCCAATGACCGCCCGAACGCGCACTTCATACGGACCAGCTGAACGCTTCGTCAATCCGCGCCAAATACTTCTAAATGGTCTCAGACGGCGGCGCTAGCCTCCCAAACGATTGAGTCTCTCGAAGTCCAATCGTCTCCCTCTGAACTCAGAGCAATGGTGCGCTTACTCCCAGGTTCTCGTCAAGTCATCCAATCGCCCGTCGCGCAAAGTTCACTTTGGTGAGCAGCAGACGCCGCGGTCCCCCCGACATGGTTCGGCTTGTAGACGCCCATGGTGCGATTGGAGACACGGTACTCATCTGCAAAGTCGCCGATCTCCCTGAGAACCATCCTGAGAACCATACGGTCGGCATTCGTGGTCAGACATGGTCACGAGCGGTATCCATCAGCCATTCGTCGTTGAAAGTATCTCCAGGTGGCGGCATTAATTGGCACTTACGGTCGATGACGGTCACGCGTCGTCAGCGGGCCCGACAGGACTGGCAGTCAAGAGGTTCGTGGGTTCGAGTCCCATCGCCTCCACAATGTTGTCGGAATGACAACGGTTCCCCGCTCAGGGGGGGTATGTCATTGGCATTGGCCAGCCGAGACAACGATGATGTTCGAACCCCTGTAGGTGTAAGCAGAACCACTACGGGGAGGTGGGCCGCTCCGTCCGGCCAACGAAATCCTGAAGGGCGCCTCGATCTCTCGGCGTTAGGCCCACGAAAGGGACCATCGTCCCTTGCTGGGGATTCCTCGACCAAGCACAATCGAAGCCATGGCCTCCTTGGTTTGGGCTGACCATCGGCGATCGCTGTCACGATGAGCACCAGGTCCAACGACCCCTCAAAGCAGGAGAGCGCTAGTCCACGCCTAGCACTCTTGTTGGCTGCGGCCATGTTCGTCCTGGTGGTCGATACATCCCTGATGAATGTGTCGATCTCGGCGGTCATCAAGGACCTGCACACGACGGCGAGCGGCGTTCAGTCGGCCATCGCCCTCGAGGCGCTCGTCTCTGCGGCCTTCATCTTGATCAACTCCAAGATGGGCGATCTGATGGGGCGCAAGCGCGCCTATGTGCTCGGCCTGCTCGCCTACGCCATCGGCGCCCTGGCCATGACGGTCGCCCAGGGATTGACCACCATCATCATATTCTGGGCGATCATCGGCGGCCTCGGCGCTTCACTACTGCTCCCGGCCATGCAGTCGCTCATCCACGGAAACTTCACGGCAGGCGCCCAGAAGCGCGCCTACGCTCTCGTCGGCGCGTCCGCGGCGATCGCAGCAGCCGTTGGACCACTTCTCGGTGGGTTCCTTACGACCTACCTGTCGTGGCGGGTCGGCTTCGGTCTCGAGGTGGTGATCATCCTCGTCGTGCTGTCCCAGATCCGGCTGGTCAAAGACGTGCCCTACACCGGGCCGCGCCAGATCGACTTCGTGGGCGCGGTGCTCTCGGTGGTAGGCATGGGTGGCATCGTCCTCGGCATCCTCGTCTGGCAGGAAGGCGGTGCGTACGTCGGACTGCTCATGGGCATCGGGGCCGTAGCCCTTGCCGCCTTCGCCTTCTGGTTGGTCCGGCGTAAGCGGAGCGGGAAACCCACTTTGTTGGATCCCGACCTGTTCAAGCATCTGAACTTCCGCATCGGCGTCTCCCAGCAGATGTTCCAGCAGATCACTCTCGGCGGCGCCATGATCGCCCTCCCCCTCTTCTTGCAGATGACGCTCGAGTACAACGCCATGAAGACCGGCCTCACCCTGGCCCCACTCTCGTTGTCCATGTTCGCCATGGCGTTGTTCGCCGGACGCAAGGCGGGCAAGCGGCGCCCGGCGAACATCGTGCTGGCGGGTTTTGCCCTGTCAACAGTCGGCATGGCGGCCATCATCCCCCTGGTGCCGCGGGTGGACTCAGGGTGGTACCTAGTGGCCCCCCTGGTGGTCACGGGAGCGGGCTTGGGCCTGCTCGTCTCCCAGCTCAACAACTTCACCCTGGCCCCGATCAGCGAGGAGCGGGTCAGCGAGGCCGCGGGCGTGAACTCCGCCGGTGGATCGTTCGGGCTGTCCTTCGGACTGGCCATGGCCGGCGGCATCATGCTGTGGGCCTTGGCCTTGAGTTTTGGTCACCTGACCGCGACCAGCACCGTGATCCCCCCGGCCCAGCAACAAGAGATCTCGGCGCATCTAGAGCACGATGCCGAGGTCATGAGCAACACACAGCTTCAGAAGCAGATCGCCGATGAGCCGCAGGACGTCCAGAACGCGATTCTGGCTATCAACACCAAGGCTCGCAACCGCTCGCTACAGGTGGCACTCCTCGTTCCCGCCATTGCTTCCCTCCTCGGGCTGGGCAACGCATTCCGAATGCGCCGTCTCCCCGACATCACTCCCTCCGCAAACATTGAAGGCGTCGGCTTGGGGTAACGTGACCGCGCCGTTGTGCCAGAAGAGGGTGGCACCCTTTGCTGGCGCACTGGGGCATCCTGTGGGCGTCCAGCACGTCATCGGGGTCCTTTGACTAGAACTTTCGTGGAGTGGCCCGAGACGACGAGACTGGAGCTTGACCCCCTCGCTTCTCTATCGTCCCATTCCCGGGAACCCCTGTTCAGTTCGATTAGCCGCTCTCAACGTTTGAAGTCGGTCCGTGCAACACCGTTGCCGTCGACTTATGAGATGCGCCCTGACCCCTTGAAATCGGTCCAACTCGACAAGATTGGGATCCGATCACACCCGCTTTCCCACCATGCTGTTGGTGGAGTTGTTCGGCGTAAGCAGGGCTCCGACGGGGGTTCGAGCATGGTCTCTTTCGTTCCGGAGTCGGCATCCACCAATGTTCTCTGCACCGCAAGTTCGCTTCGACTCACCCTCGCCTGCCGGATATCCCCAGGTCAGCTGGCCATAAGGGTTCGAACATCGTCCCATAAGCTCCACATCAAACGTACTGATCAAGGTAACTAGGAGGATGTCGCTTCGTTGGCAAGCCCGCGCTGGAGGGCCAACGCCGGGACCAGCGACCGAGATCCTGACATCAGGGACCAATAGGGATGATCAGTGGCTCGGTCGTACTGGACGAATGCGTGATTGTTGCATCCGGATAACCGCCGTATCATATGGGGATGCCTCGAACTGACACTGCGACCCGGGTCATCTCTGCCCCGGTTGCCGATGTCTACTCAGCTCTCGTTGATCCCGAGGCCCTCGTTGCTTGGTTGCCCCCTGGAGATATGACCGCCACGATCGAGCATTTCGATCCTCGCCCGGGAGGGTCATATCGAATGGTGTTGCGGTATCCCGATCACCCTTCACCGCAGGGCAAGACCACGTCGGACACGGATGTCGTGGAGGCAAGATTCGTGGACCTCGTCCCTAACTCACTGGTCGTATGGGCCGTGGACTTCGTCTCGGAAGATCCTGCCTACGACAAGCCGATGACCATGAGGTGGGAGGTTACGGCGACTGATGGCGGTGCCTGCGTCGAAATCACGGCGGAAGATGTTCCCGACATTGTTCCAAAAGTGGACCACGCTGCGGGCATGGCATCGTCGTTGGTGCAGCTCGATGAATACCTTTGCCAGTAGGGGCATCTGGGTGTCCCCGGCCGCGCTGGGACTAGGTCGCACCTTCGGCGATCCCCTGAACTCGTACTGGGGAGTCCGCTAGGTAACCGCTGGTTACGAGCGGTCCCGTCCCGGTTCTGCCGCGCCCGTGCTGAGCGTCTCCGAGCGCCCCTGCGGATAACGGACAAGAATGGAACGCCGTGGACGAGGTGCCCGAAATCCGCTACGCGACTACCAACGACGCCTTACACATTGCCTACCAAGTGGAAGGGTCTGGTTCGCTGGACTTGCTCGAAACCGGCGACGGAACACTTTTCTCCATAGACGCCACAAGTGAACAACCCCGATGGCAGCAATGGGTCGATCGTTTGGCCTCTTTCTCCCGGTTCATCCGGTTCGACCTTCGAGGAGTGGGGCTATCCGACCCCCTGGGATCATCAGACCCCCCGACAGTCGAAGACTGGGCAGGCGATGCGCTAGCAGTCATGGACACCGTGGGTGTCAACCAAGCGGCCATTCTCGGATGTTCCATGAACGGATTGCTCGCCTTGCTCATGGCCGCTAGCCATCCAGAACGAGTCCGAGCATTAGTGCTTGTCAACGCGTACGCCCGCATCGTGCAGGACCACGATTACCCGGTCGGCTTTCCTTCTCACGTGGTCGAGCACTTCATCGAAGAGTTGACCGAGCCGGGGGCAAATGAGACAGACGACCTCCCCGTTATGGCACCGAGCTTGGCCTCCGACGCCGCCTTCGCCTCATGGTGGGATCGATCGAGCCACCGGGGAGCAAGCCCAGCGGCGTCGCGAGCCGTCTGGCGAGTAGCAACGGGCACTGATCTGCGATCTGTCCTCCCCTTGATAACCATGCCCACGCTCATCGTGCACAGCGCGAGAGACGCCTTTGTCCCCGTTGGTCACGGGCATTACCTGGCTGAGCACATCCCAGACGCACAGTTCGTTGAGCTCGATACTGCCGACCACGTGCCATGGGCGAGTGAGGCTGATGTGGTAGGCGAGATCGAGGAATTTCTAACGGGAACGCGCACCATCGCACCTTCAAGTCGGATGCTGGCCACCGTGTTATTCACAGACATCGTCGGTTCTACAGAGCAGGTCAGCAGCCTCGGGGATCGATCTTGGAAGGATGTCCTCGAGAACCACGACAGAGCAGTCGAGCGCCAACTCCGCCGTTATGGGGGGCATCTTGTAAAGAAGACTGGTGACGGCGTACTGGCCATATTCGACGGACCCGCCCGAGCCGTGCAGTGCGCCGGCGCAGTCCGAGAAGCCGTGCAACAACTGGGCCTACAGATCCGAGCGGGCCTCCACACGGGTGAAATTGAACGACGGGGTGAGGACGTGTCCGGCATAGCTGTACACCTGGCTCAGCGCGTGCAGGGTCGAGCAGGACCAGGTGAGATCTTCGTATCTCGAACGGTCGTGGACTTAGTTGCTGGATCGGACCTCCGCTTCGAAGACAGAGGCGAGTACGAATTGAAAGGCGTTGCCAGCCCCTGGAGACTCTTCTCAGTCAGGGGCTAGCAACCGTCGGCTGCCCGGAAACTGCAATTATTGCCTGCGCACACAACGTGCACGACCCGGGGCGGTTACGGGTGTCCCATGCCGCTGGGAGTGAGACGGTCACCCGGTGCCACCGATCGACACATGTGGGCGTGTCGACAACCTCCCACGGTGAGTCACCCCGGCAGATCGAGGGTCCATACGTAGCCGCGTCCAGTGTGACCCGCAGCGGCAATCTTTTGAGCCACTTCCGCATGGAGTGTGAACCCCAACTTTTGGGCTACCGACACACTGGCCAGGTTGGCCTGATCCATGCGAAGCATGATCTGTCTTGCCGAGTCCAAGCAGGTCGATGCGGCGCTGATAACGCTTCGGGCGGCCAGAGTCGCCACGCCTCGGCGGGTCTGGCTAGTGCGCACCCAATAGCTGGTCTCAAACTTGCCGGGGTCCTCAGTTCGGTGCAGTCCGACCCCTCCCATGACGTCATCCGACTCGGAATCAAAGATCGTATAATCCCAACCTCGGTCTGCGTGGAAGTCCAGCTCACCTCGGCGGAGGACTTCCTGTAGTCCGCCGAGAGCTGGCACCTCCTGTGCCCAGTCCATCCATTGCTCCAGTTCGGCCAAACTCTCCTCGATGGCGATGAGCAACGCTTCAGCAAAGGCCGGACTCCAGCGTCGAAGTTGCACCGATCCGTTTGTCAGCACCTCGGGGAACGCTGCCATCTGGACATCATGGCATCCTGATCCGGTAGTGCCCCAGATCAGCGGGAGTGAGGCGCTTTGGTTGTCGTCCCCTTCTTGCAACATCTCGGGGACGCTCGCCCGTCGGGCTCGGCTAGGACGACTTCGAGTCGATGTAGTTCCTATAGAGCTCGAGTGGCCATTTGCGGTCGGGCTTCACGGCATCAGCCTCTACCAGTTCAACGCTGACCCGGTCGTAGTCGTAGCAGTTGAGTTCGTAGAGATTTCCCCATGGGTCGGCGAGGTCGAACGCCCAGCACATGTCGTAGTCCACGAGATCGGCGAGAACGAGAGGTTCGCCGCGTGAATTATCGATTCCGCGGGGAAGGGAGCGGGCGAACATAATGAAGCTGTCAGCGTCGACGGTGAAGGCGACACCGGTCTGCTGTGGAACCATCGGGTGTTCCGCACTTGCCTCGAACAGCGCGAGCATCGTCTGGCCACCGTCGGCTGAGATCTGAAGTGGACCGCCCTCGAAACCTGTCGCCCAGAAGTCGAAGGAATCGACAGGCTCGAACCCGAGATGCTCAGAATACCAACGGGCGGCTTTGGCTCGATCCGGCACACGAATATGGACATGATCCAGCCGCCCCATCTTGAAGGCTGATCGCTCTGGCCGCATAGCCGCAGCTTAGACAATCGGCCGAAGACGTCGGCGGGACATCGTCGGACTGGCTGACACCGGGACTGCTCCGCTGCCAGGAGTCGGTTGTCACCCTGGCGGGCTGACCCATGTCCCTGGCCGCCGGTTCGGTGGGACCGGATTCGACGGGTGGCTTCCGCCCTTAGACCTTGTAGAACCGGGCGCTCACGAAGACCCTGTTTTTGAGTCCGGCTCCGAACGGCCTCAGAGTGATCCCCCATGCGCCCCGATCGATATGCACGTCGGCCCAGAAAGTCATCGAGTCGGCTGCGACGCGGAGATAGGCTGACACAGGGAGCGGTCTCGTCTCTCCATGAAGCGCGAGACTGCCGTCCAGGTCAATTGTCCCCGGTCCGACCAGACGGCCGCTCGTCGCCTCGTAAATGATGGTGGCAAACGTTTCGACCTCGAGCAAGTCGGCCGCCCGCAGCTGGACGTCCTGCTTATTGTTCTTGGTATCGACCGATGCCGCGTCAATGACGAGCGTTCCGCTAATGCGGCCGTCGGCGGCAACGGTTCCCGCTCCTTCGAGCGCCCGAAACGTCCCCTTCGTCGGGATCACCCAGAGGGTCTTGGTGTGGAATTCGATCGTTGTCCGATCAGGGTCAAGCTCCCAGTTACCAGCGAAGTCACTCAGGTCGAGGGCGTTCTGGCTCGGAGGTGTCACCGTATTTCCTAAGTAAGGTTGACGACGACCTCATCTCACCAGACGCGAGGTCCGACCACCAGGGGCAGCTCGAGGGCATTCCATTTATGCGCATCGACCAGGGTTGCGAGAGGGGTCGGGCTCGAACGTCGGGATGGGGTGACATTCCGCCATGGCAGAGCCCTTACATCGACCATTCTGAAATTTCGGATCTCCGGATGGAAGGAGGTCCGGCCGTTCTTCTCTTTCACAACTGCTCGTAGGCGGATGATCTGGTTGGTCGCGGTTGAGGTCATCCGGGTCTGAGTTCCGGCACGCCCCGACGTGGCCGGAGCCTCCGGACCCGTTCTCGCAGCCAATTCCTCGCTGAACGATCCACGCTGAGCAGTCCATTACGCCCTAGGGTCAGCCCTCACCATCCTCTCCGGCAGACACGTGGCGAGTCTTCGTAGGTCGATGAACGCGACTGTCATCTCCAGCGCTCAAGAGCCTGCTCACACAAGGAATTGATAGAGCGGGTTGAGCAGCGCTGCGCCGTTTCCCTCAGCGAGCACGGTCCCCTCGACGTGGACCCTCGCTCCAGGCACCATCCCTGGGATGATCCGGCGTCCGATCCAGCGGAGGGTGAGCTCGCCGGTCCCGTCGTCGATGACGGCCTCGTACGCGACCTTGAGCCCATGGCCCCGCCCGGTGGCCGAGCGAACAACCCCGTCCAGTACGGCCCGCTGACGGGGCCCGGCGGCCGCCACCGTGCGGGCGACCGGACGCCCACCCCACTCGACAGGACCCACAGGGGGCCGCCCGGTCATGGGGACGCCGTCGAGTGGGTCAGTGTGAGGGGCCTTCGAGCTTGGCGAGGGCTTCGTTGAGCTGGAGCACGTTGAGGTACGGCGAGCCCAAGAAGCCCAGCTGCATGCCGTGGGTCTGCTGGCTGATCAGACTCCGCAGGGCCGATGCGGAG
Source organism: uncultured Acidimicrobiaceae bacterium (assembly GCA_963836375.1). Lineage (GTDB taxonomy): Bacteria > Actinomycetota > Acidimicrobiia > Acidimicrobiales > RAAP-2 > CAWIJK01. Next base: position 21,856 of record CAWIJK010000004.1, read on the forward strand.
ATCCCGGTCGCCCGCGACACCATGGGAATCTCGGCGATGGCGTCCTGAGGGGCGATGTCGGGGTCGAGCCCGCTCCCCGAGGTGGTGACGAGGTCGGGTGTGGGGTTGACCCCCCTAGCCTTCCAATAGGAGACCAGGGCCTGGGTGTTCTGCAACAGGGTCTTCGATCGAGGTCCGAGGTTGGTAGCCGAAGACTCGCCTGGGTTCAAGACGGCGGGCTTGCCGGGGATGTTGTTGGCCTCGAACGGATTGTCCCCCCCGGCGGCGACCGGATTCGCCGAGCCGGCGTACGGACCCACGGCATCGGGTCGGCCCTGGAACACGCAGCTGCCGAGCGGGTGGCCCGGGCACCTCGTCTGGGACCAATTCTGCCCGATGAGCGTCGACCCGTTCGCTGTGATGGAGCCGTCGGCCTGACCCCTGAAGAAGGCCTGGGCGATCCCCGTGCCGGCGAACGCGTACAGGAAACCGAAGAAGACCGTGAAGACCACCACGGTGACGATGGAGCGACGGATGTTTGTGATCATGGGTGCTCGCCGATCAGTAGGCGTGGAGTGCGACCAGGATGAGGTCGATGAGCTTGATGAAGATGAAGGGGACGATGATGCCGCCGACGCCGTAGATCAGCACGTTGCGGCGCAGGATCGCCGAAGCGGATGCCGGCCGGAACCTGACCCCCCGCAGTGCCAGAGGGATGAGGGCCACGATCACCAGGGCGTTGAAGATCACCGCGGAGAGGACAGCGCTCTGTGGGCTGTGCAACTTCATGATGTTGAGCGCGTTCAGCTGCGGGTAGGTGGTTACGAACAGAGCAGGGATGATGGCGAAGTATTTGGCCACATCGTTGGCGATCGAGAACGTGGTGAGCGATCCCCGGGTGATCAGCAGCTGCTTGCCGATCTCGACCACGTCGATGAGCTTGGTCGGGTTGGAGTCGAGGTCCACCATGTTCCCGGCCTCTTTGGCCGCCGTGGTGCCGGTGTTCATGGCCACGCCGACATCGGCCTGGGCCAGGGCAGGGGCGTCGTTGGTCCCGTCCCCGGTCATGGCGACGAGCTTGCCCCCCTCCTGCTCGGACTTGATCAGCTCCATCTTGGTCTCGGGGGTGGCCTCGGCCAGGTAGTCGTCGACACCGGCCTCCTGGGCGATGGCCGCCGCCGTCAGGGGGTTGTCGCCCGTGATCATGACGGTGCGGATGCCCATGGCCCGCATCTCGGCGAACTTCTCCTGGATGCCGGTCTTGACCACGTCCTTGAGCTCGATCACCCCGAGGATCACCGGCCCTTCGGCCACCACCAAGGGGGTCGAGCCTGCACGGGCGATCCGATCGACGATCTCGTCGAGACCGGCGGGCACCGAGCCACCCTGCTCGACACTCCAAGCCTTGACCGATTCGGCTGCCCCCTTGCGGATCTCCCGGCCGTCGACGTCGAGTCCCGACATCCGCGTCGTCGCCGTAAAGGGCACGAAGGTGTGCTCGCCCGTGAGCTCGCGCTCGCGGATCCCGAACTTCTGCTTGGCCAAGACAACGATCGAGCGACCCTCTGGGGTCTCGTCGGCCAGCGAGGCCAGCTGGGCGGCGTCCGCCACCTCCTCCTCGCTGTGCCCCGCGGCCGGGTAGAAGGCCGAGGCCTGCCGATTCCCGAGGGTAATCGTGCCGGTCTTGTCGAGCAGGAGCGTCTGGACGTCCCCGGCGGCCTCGACCGCCCGGCCGCTCATGGCCAGCACGTTGCGCTGGACCAGGCGGTCCATCCCGGCGATACCGATGGCCGAGAGCAGGGCTCCGATGGTGGTCGGGATCAGGCACACGAGCAATGAGACGAGGATGACGACCGAGACCGTTGCGCCCGAGTAGTGGCCGAAGGCCTGCAGTGTCACCACGACGGGTATGAACACGATCGTGAGCACCGCGAGGAGGATGGTCAGGGCGATCTCGTTCGGCGTCCTCTGCCGGTTGGCCCCCTCCACCAAGGTGATCATCCGGTCCAAGAAGGTCTGTCCCCGCTCGGCAGTGATGCGGACCACGATGCGGTCGGAGAGCACCTTGGTGCCCCCGGTGACCGCCGAGCGGTCGCCACCCGACTCGCGGATCACCGGTGCCGACTCCCCGGTTATGGCCGACTCGTCCACCGACGCCACACCCTCGACGATCTCGCCGTCAGAGGGGATGGCGTCGTTGGCCTCGCAGACCACCAGGTCGCCCTTCTGGAGCTCGGCTGCCGCCACCCGCTCCTCGGTGCCGTCGGGCCGCAGCCGCCGGGCCTCGGTCTCCGAGCGCATCCGGCGCAGGGTGTCGGCCTGGGCCTTGCCCCGGCCCTCGGCCATGGCCTCGGCGAAGTTGGCGAAAATGACGGTGAGGAACAGCCAGATGGTGATGGACCAGTCGAAGACGGTCGGTTGGTGGACGGACTCGATGAGAGTGATGACCGTGCCGACGAGCACGACGAACATCACCGGGTTCTTGATCTGGACCCTGGGGTCGAGCTTTTTGAAGGCTCCGACGAGGGCGACGCGGAGGATCTCGGGGTCGAACAACCCCCGGGCCTCGGCGACCCCGTGGGCCTGGGTGGCCGGTGCCGTCGGGAGGGAGTCGTCCAGAGCCGTCCCGCCACCCGTCGCCGGGGTACCGGTTGCGTCGTTCATGTTTGTTGGCTCCGTCATTAGAAGAACTGCCCGTGGCTGAGCTGCTCGACGATGGGGCCGAGCGCGACGGCGGGGAAGAATGTGAGACCGCCAATGATGATGATGACGCCGATGGTCAGCCCGACGAACATGCCGTTATCCGTGCGGAACGTCCCGAGTGAGGTGGGCACGACGTTCTTAGCGGCCAGGACCCCTCCGAGCGCCAGGGCCGGGATCATCACCCCGAAACGGCCGATCAACATGTCGACGGCGCCGACGATGTTGTAGAAAACGGTGTTGCCGGTCAGGCCGGCCATGGCCGACCCGTTGTTGTTGCCTTGCGAGGTCAAGGCGTAGAGGATCTCGGTGAAGCCGTGGGGACCCGAGTTGAGCGGGCCCGCCCGCCCGGCGTGGATCGACACGGCGATGGCCGTGAAGATGAGCACGCTGATGGGCATCACGAGTGCCGCCAGACCGGCGAGTTTGACCTCCCGGGCCTGGATCTTCTTGCCCAGGTACTCGGGCGTTCGCCCGATCATGAGGCCGCCGATGAACACGGCGATGACGGCGTAGATCAGGATCGTATAGAGGCCGCTCCCGGTTCCACCAGGAGTGACCTCTCCGAGCATCATGCCGGTGAGTGGCCCCATGCCACCGATTGGGGTGTATGAGTCGGTGGCACTGTCCACGGCACCATCGGACGTCTGCGTCATGGAGATGTTGAACAGCGCGCTCGTCGTGTCGCCGAAGCGCACTTCCTTGCCCTCGGTGTTGCCGGTGTTGGTCTGGTGCACGCCAGCGGCGACAACCGCGGGGTTGCCCTGGTGCTCGGCGTAAGCGGTGAAGCCCACCCACACCCCGAAGATGAGGATCATGGCAGTCAGCAGGGCGGCACCGTGTCGGATGCTCCCCACCATCTTGCCGAAGGTGTAGGTGAGCGCGAAAGGGATCGACAGGGTGAGCCAGATGTAGATGAAGTTCGTGATCCCGGTCGGATTCTCGAGCGGGTGGGCCAGGTCGACATTGAAGAAGCCGCCGCCGTTGGTCCCGAGCTGCATGATCGGCCCCATGAAGGCGGCTGGTCCGCGGGCGACGGTCTGGGTGACGCCGCTCAGCGAGTTGTGGACCGTCACCGGCCCGGCGAGGGTCTGGACCGCACCTTGGGCCACCATCACGATCCCCATCACGAACGCGATCGGGAGCAGGATGTAGAGGCAGCAGCGGGTGATGTCCACCCAGAAGTTCCCGATGGTCGGAGAGTTCTTGCGTGAGAAGCCCCTGGTCACGGCGATGGCCACGGAGATCCCCACGGCGGCGCTCACGAACTGCTGCACGGTGAGCACGCCAATCTGGGAGAAGTACGACATGGTCGTCTCGCCGCCGTAGTTCTGCCAGTTGGTGTTGGTCATGAATGAGACGATCGTGTTGAAGCTGAGCGCCGGTGTCACCTGCCCGAAGTGCTGCGGGTTGAGCGGCAGCGACCCCTGAATCCTCATCAGGAAATAACCGACGACGAGGAACACCCCGGAGAAGATGACGGTGGAGCCGGCGTAGCGCTTCCAGGACTGCTCTTTGTCGGGGCTGGTGCCGAGCAGTCGGTAGAAGGGGCGCTCCGCCCAGGCCAGGTAAGTGACGCGGCCGTCGAAGACGGCGGCCATGTACGAGCCCAGGTATCGCCAGGCGAGGCCCAGCGTGACGATCAGGGCGACGATGGTCCAGAAGAAGCCCACGTCAGATCAGAACCATTCGGGCTTGAACATGGCGATGCCCAAGTAGACGAACATCACGATTGCGATGCCGAGCAAAAGGCCTTGGACCCAGGTCATACCCGCTCCAGGCACCAGATGAGGCCAAGGAACGCCGCGACGAACGCGACGAACCCGAGCACTGCGAGGAAGTCAGCCATGGGATGAAGTCTGGAGAGAGTTTCGTCAACGGCCCGTCAATACGGGCGGGGTCCGCGTTAATCGAACATAAACGACCTCGTCAGGGAGCCAACAGCCACTCCACCGAGTCCGTGCCCTTGTGGTCGCGGGTCGTCGGGCACGGCCACCGATCGGGAGGCTCGGGCATCCTTCCTATCCCGGCGGACGAGGACGCCAGCGGGCGATCGCGGATCCGTTCCTTTCATGGGGGATTTTGACTCATGGGGGAATTCGACGTGCTGGTGGATCACCTCGAGCACCTGCCCACTCTTCCCCCATCACAGCCCGACGGCCTCTTGCGACCGGCGGCCAGTTGGTCGCCTTCGCCGCTACGGCTGGCAACCATCGGTAGACCATGTCCCGACAGGGCGACGCTGCAGCTCCTCGGGATGGCGCGTAGCGGAGGACTTAGGGTCCAATTCTCCCGCCCGGTGGCCAAACGGGGTTGGGACACCGTCCTATAACCCCCAGCGCGTCGTCGCAGTGAGAACGTTTTTCCTGGTGGCCGGGATATTTGCCTCAGGGCGGCAACCAGTCCAAAGGGCGATACGTCGCGTGGGCAAGGCCCGCGATCTTGCTACCCGTTGGAGTACCGTCTCCCAAGAGGGGAGCAGGCATGCCCACCACCTCACAGACCGTCACGGTGCTCTTTAGCGATCTGGTCGGCTCCACGGAGCTGTTGACTTCACTCGTCCCAAGTGAGGCCGACGACCTTCGTCGTCAGCATTTTTCATTGCTGCGTCGGGCCATCACTGCTACCGGCGGCAACGAGGTGAAGTCGCTCGGTGACGGGCTGATGGTGACCTTTTCGAGCTTGAGCCGGGCTTTGGCCTGCGCGGTTGGGATGCAGCAATCGGTACAACGCCACAATCGTAGAGCCGAAAGGCAGCTGTCGATCCGAATTGGGATGTCTTGTGGCGAGGCGACGGTGGAGGACGGGGACTTCTTCGGCGAGCCCGTGATCGAAGCAGCGCGTCTCTGCGCCCAAGGCCAAGGGGGGCAGATCCTGACCACTTCCACCGTCCAGACCCTGTCAAAACGACATACCACACAGGAGTTCGTAGCGCTCGGAGAGGCTCTGCTGAAAGGCTTGCCTGAGCCCATCGACTTGGTGGAAGTCCGATGGATGGCGGAGGCCGAAGCGCAGCAGGAGGGCCAAGTGCTTCCGCTGCCAGCCCGCCTTGTCGTTACCTCCTCCGAGGGCCTCTTCACCTTCTTCGGTCGGACCACCGAGTTGGAGGCACTCGACGAGATCGATAAGCGCAGTCTCGTCGACAGACATCTCGGCCTTGCCCTCATCTCCGGCGAGCCCGGAGTCGGGAAGACCGCCCTGGTTGCCCGGGCCGCTCGGACCGCTCACGATCAAGGCCGCAGCGTTCTGTATGGCGGATGTCAGGAAGACCTGACGGTTCCCTATAAGCCGTGGATCGAAGCACTCGCACCGCTCGTTCAGAACCTGCCCGAGGACGTTCTCTATCGCTTCGCTCAAGAGCACGACCTCGCGGTGGCCCAACTGCTCCCGAACCTCGCTCGTCGACTTGGACAGGCATTACCAACGCTCGGCACAGATTCCGATGCTGAGCGCTTCTTGATTATGGAAGGCGTGGTGCGGTTACTCGCCTCGGCGTCCGAGACGAATCCACTCCTCCTCGTCCTCGATGACTTGCATTGGGCAGACGCAGCGAGCCTTCAACTGCTCGGCCACCTCGCTCACTCGTCTCTGCCCATGCAAGTGTCAGTCTTCGGAACATTTCGTGACAGCGACCTCTCACGTGGGCACGCCCTCACCTCGCTGCTGGCCAACCTTCACCGGGTTCCCGGCGTGAGACGCATGACCCTGCTGGGCTTGGAAGATCTGGACATCGTCGGCCTGATGGAGTCCGCCGCCGGCCACGCCCTGCCGGAGGAGGGGGTGGCGTTGGCACACGCCTTGCGACGCGAAACCGGCGGCAACCCCTTCTTTGCGATTGAGCTCTTGCGCCACCTGGTCCAGCAGGGCACCCTCGCCCAGGGTGACGACGGCACCTGGCGGCTCACCGTCGAGTTGGACAAGGTGGGCTTACCCAGCAGTATTCGAGAGGTCGTTGGCCATCGTGTTGCAACCTTGGGCCCAGAGGCCGAACGGGCCTTGTCCATGGCGTCTGTAATCGGCCGGGACTTCGATCTCTCGGTTCTGGCGGAGGTCATGGAAGTCGATGAACTCGAGCTCAGCGACGTCTTGGAGCAAGCCACTTCGGCTGGCATTCTCAGCGAGACAGGCGACGAGATCGACCGCTACCGCTTCGTGCACGCCCTCATCCAACATACGCTTTACCAGGACCTGAACTCTGCTCGTCGGCAGCGAGCCCACCAACGGGTCGCCGAAGTCCTCGAACGTACGGCGACCCCACGCGACCAGCGGATCGCCGAGCTGGCCCGACATTGGATGGCCGCCACCCGACCGACCGACGTGTCCAAAGCCCTCCATTACAGCCAAAAAGCGGGAGATCTCTCCCTAGCTTCTTATTCTCCCCTCGACGCGATCTCGTGGTACTCACAGGCGTTGGAGCTCTTGAATCGTCACGAGGTCGACGACGAGAAGGAACGATGCCGCCTCTTGGTGGGTTTGGGTACGGCGCGGTTTCAGGCGGGGCAACCCGAGTACCGAGACGACCTGAGAGAAGGAGCTCGGATCGCACAGGACATCGAGGACAGCCAGTTGCTCATCTCGGCGGCCCTAGGGGCGTCTCAGGGTTTGACCGGCCTGGTTACTGCACAGGAGGACCAGATCGCTTTGCTGACCTCGGCATTGGAAGTAGTGCCGGACCATGACGTCGCCTCCCGAGCGCGTCTCCTCGTGGCTCTTGCCGAGGCCACGGACGCCCGAGAGTGGGAACTACGAATGAGCCTTGCCGACGAGGCCGTGTCCGCCTGCCTCGGGCTTGAGGACGAAGCGATCGCACTCGACGTCGCCATCCAATGCTTCCCCTACCGGGTGCTTCCCGAGCGCCACGCGGAACGGGTGATGGAAACCAAGACAGCCGTTGAGACAGCTGACCGCCTGGGGGACGTGGTGCTTCAGCTGTGGACCAGGGACCACCGTATCCATGTCTGCATGCAGGCCGGCGACCTTTCAGAAACGGACCAACGTATCTCCGAGTACGGAGCTCTGGTCGAACGCACCGGTCTTCCCTTCTACAATTGGACCTACCTGCTCATTCAAACGTGGCGTCGAGTGCTTTCGGGTGACCTCGTCGCTGCGGAGCGGATGCTTGACGAGGCATTCCGCTTTGCAGATCAGACCAACGTGCCCAAGGCACTTGAGATGACCGGAGCGCTCTTCGTGTGTATTCGCCGCGACCAGGGTCGTCTCGACGAACTGCACGAGCTGTTTCTACAGTTTGCAGCTGACAACCCGGCAATCCCCGCCCTTCGGGCCAGCCTTGTCACTACGTACTGCGCCCGGGGCCAGCTGGACGAGGCGCGCCAGATTTTCGAACGTGACGTTGTGACGGGCTTCACGGAGTATCCACGCGATTACACCTGGCTCTCGGCCATCATGTCGTGCGCAGACGCATCCGTCGCCCTTGGGCATGTTGAAGCCGCGAACATGCTCCTCAACCAACTCGAGCCGTTCGCCGACCTTGTCGCTTTCCCCCTTCGAAGCTGTGAAGGGGCGGTGGCTCGAGCCTTGGGCCGCCTGTCACACCTCTTGAGACTCGACGAGCGCGCCGAATCTTATTTTCAATCCGCCTTGTCAACGCACGATCGACTTCACGCCCCATATTGGTTGGCGATGACCAGGCTCGACTACTCCGACTACCTCATCGACCGTCGGGTGCCAGACCATGCCCGCGCCACCGAGTTCATCGGCTTGGCGATAGATGCCGCCCACGAGTTTGGCTACGGAGCCCTTGAGCGAAGAGGTCGAGCCGCACTTCGGGCTAGCCGGGGACAGGGCTAGCACTGGACCGTCAATGCCGGGCACTCGTGCGGAGGTCAATGCCCTTTTGCGTCTACTGGAGACGGGGATTTCCGCACCAACGAGCAGTGCGGGTACCTCTCGAACCGACGACACCCTGGGTGGCAGATTCTCGTGTGACTGTCAGGTATCCAATGACAGCAGTGCGGCCACGGCGCGACGCTCGACAGCCCCGTACCCGTTCCCCGTGGCAAGGGTGCGCGCCTTGGTGAGCCGCTCCTTAGCCTCTTCTACGTCGCCGGCACCCTGACGCTTCGCCAACATGCTCCCCCACCATAGAGCGGTTCGGGCGGCGAAGAACTTCGCACCGATCCGGTCGCTGACGGCGGCGGAGTGCTCGAAATAGGTAGCGGCCTCGTCATAGCGGCCGAGCACCGTGGCGAGGCCGCCGAGATATGTGCTGACCGGTCCCGAATTCGAGATGGCTGTCCCGGCCAGCTGCGTATGCCAGGGCGCCAGAAGTTCGAACAGGGGCCCGGCGTATTCGGGATCGTCAACGGAGATCGCGGCTTCGGCGTAGCAGACCATCCCGGTGAGCCAGATCTGCTCCATCGGGAACTCGAAGCCAGACCCAGAGAACTCGGCCAGGAGATCCCGGGCCTGCGCGATGCGGTCGGATTCTGCGTACGCGCGGGCCAGGGCGGCTGTGAACACCCCGGAAATGCCGGCCGCCTCGGCTGCCAATTGTTCGAGGAGGGGGACGAATTCACCCATCGTTCCACGTTGATGATTAGCGACGACGAGCTGTGTACCCCAGAATGAGGTGGCGTCCGGATGGCCGCCGTCCGTGCCCACCTTGAGGGCCTGTGTCGCAAACTCTTCCGCTTGATCCGTGTCTCCGGCGATTTGCGCCCTCGTGGCCCGCCAGAAGGAGGAAACCCAAATCCAGGTCGGGTCCTTGAGTTGTTCGGCGAGGGCCTCGAGGATTGCGTGGCAGCGATCGAGTTCATCGACGTCACCGGCACGGGCGGCGCTCTGACAACGATGGTCGAGGGCCGGGGCCATCAGGGTGAGGTCACCGAGCCGTTCGGCTCGGACGAGCGCGTCAGCCGATCGCTCCAACGACCGCTCGTGCTGAGACGGCACTTCGAGCGAGAGGTAGATGCTGTTCAAGACGGGCACAAGAATGGCATCGTCGTCGAGGGACACGGCAATGGAAATGGCCTCGTCTGCCAGGGCTTGGCGACGGGCGAGCGGACTTCCTTGAGCGAGCTCTGAGCACAAGGTGGCGAGTACGAGTGCCCGATCGGCAGAGGCGGCACGAAGACGTGCGAGGGCCATCTCTAGGACCTCGATCTTGTCTGCGTCGATGGATCCGACGTTGCTGAAAAACCCTCGGTTGTTGGCCAGCGCGGCAGCCACCAGTCGGTCCGTGTCTTCGAGGTCAGCTGCTCGGTGGGCAGCGTCAAGGAGGGTGTCCCGGCAGACCGGGTCTCCCGTCTGGCGTTGGGCCCTACCCAGGCCGATCAACAGGTCGACTGGCAACGTTGGCTCCACTGCCGCGGTGCCCGATGCGAACTCGAGCGCCTGGGAGAAGTAGCGCACGGCGTCGTCGGGAGCAAGGGCCGCCAGAGCCGCTTCGCCGGCGCGGTGGGCGTAAGCGACGGCTTTGTCGATGTCCGTGGGCCTGGTGGCGAGAAGGAAGTGGTGGGCCAGCTCCCCCACCCGCTCGTCCGTGCCACCGTAGAGGCGTTCGATTGCCTCGCCCACCGCGCGGTGCATCCGGGTGCGCCGAGTGGCGCCCATGTCCTCGTAGAGGGTGTGCTGGACCAGGGCGTGCGAGAAGCTGTAGCGCCCGGGCGAGTCGGGAAGCTCGTTGACGAGTGCGGCACTGTGCGCCTGATCGAGCAGGTCGATCAGCTCGTCCTCGTCCATGGAGGTCACGGAGACCAAGAGATCGAAGTCGAAGTCGCGCCCGATGACCGACGCGGCGGAGAGGGCCCTGGCTGCCTCTTCCCCGAGCCGCGAGACCCGGGTGCCGATGACGGCCCGAACACTGTTGGGGAGCGCCAGCGGGCCCTCACCGTTGGCCGCCGTCCACCGACCGGTGGCGTCTTGGACGATGGCCCCGGACTCGGACAGACTGCGCAGCACCTCGGCCACGAAGAAGGGGTTGCCGTCGGTCTCCCGGTAGAGGTCGTGGGCCAAGGCGACCCCGGCGCCGTCGAGTTCGTGTCCGGCGGCCGATTCCATGTAGGCGAGAACACCGAGGTCGTCCAGGCCCTTCAGGTCGATGCTCGAGACGCCGGCGGGCTCTCGGTGCAACGCGGCAAGGCCCTCGGTCAGCGGGTGGCCGGCTGACAGTTCGCCATCGCGGTAGGTGCCGAGAATGAGGAGGCTGGCCGACGAGGTGTTCACGACGATGTGGCGCAGGAGCTGGAGGCTCGGCTTGTCGACCCAATGCAGATCATCGAGGACCAAGACGACCGGAGACTGCCCGCTCGCCTTCTCGAGCAGGCCCACCGCCGCCGCGTAGAGCAGGTACCGCTCGGTGTCGGCGTCTGTGGCCTGTCGCGGAGGCAACTCCCCCAGGCGCTGGTGCAGGGCGGGCACCAGCCGGGCCAGCTCGGGTCCATGGGCGGCCACGTGGGATCGTAGAAGGCTCTCGTCAGCATGGGCGACGTAGTGGGTGAGGGCTTCATGGAACGGTCGGTACGGAGACCCCACTTCTTCGTCGCAGCGGCCGAGCAGCACGGTCATGCCTGCCTCGTGGCACTGCCGGGCGATCTCCGCGACCAGCGTGGTCTTGCCTTGGCCGGGCTCGCCGGCCACCAAGACCACCTCCCTGCCTGCCCCCGACGCCACGCGTTTGGCGGCGGCCTCGAGCAGAGCGAGCTCATGTTCACGGCCGATGACTCCGACGCCTGGACGGTGGACCAGACGGGTGGGGAGGGGCACCGTGCCGGCGGTCAACGCCCCTGCCTCGAGGGGTTCCCAGCTGACCTCGAGGGTCTGGACGGGGTCTGGGAGCCCTTTCAAGGAGAGCTCACCGAGCGAGGAGAAGGCGTGCGGTGTCCGCCGCCCGGCGTTGGCCCGCACCAGGTCGGAGGCCAGGATCTGGCCGGCCTCGGCCCGGGCACACAACCGGGCCGCCTCCACGATGGGGTCACCGAAGTAGTCGTTGGCCTCCCGGGTCGCCTCTCCAGCGCTCAGGCCCACCCGAAGCCCGAGTGGCCTCTCGGCGTCGGCGTTGTCGCGGTCGACGGCTTGCTGCATGGCCACCGCGCACGACAGCGCAGATGAGGCAGCCGGATACACGACCATCAGCCCGTCGCCCAGGTTCTTCACCTCGGTGCCGCCCGACTCGGCAATGGCCTGACGGAGCGCGGAGAAGTGTCTCCGGCGCAGCTCGTCACCTGCTTCGGGGGTCAGGGACGAGGCCAGCTCGGTCGAACCCACCAGGTCGGTGAAGAGCACCGTGACGTTCTCGGTGGTCGCCACTGCACCCCTTTTCATCGCGTTCGTGCCCGAGAGACTAGGCGAGCCGTGGGACCTCGTCACTGCTGATTTTCGCCGCGACATCACCGGACCGGCAAGGACGCCTGCCTCAGCCCATTAAGCCGGACCGTCCGCTCGGGACAACGCTCGGCCCGGGGACCGCACCTCGTTCCGCCCCATGCCGGAAGGTGACGGGTCGCAGGGGACGGGTCGCAGCCGGGGCTGAGATCGCCCTCGGGCGATGAAGTGGGGCCCTCGGGGGGCTACGTCCACATCGGGCTGGTCACGGCGGCACAACCTGTGGTCCGTTGAGGGGGACCGGTTGCCGTCAGATCCTTTGAGCAGGGCGTGTTCAGTGGACCAGGTCGAGGCTTCTGGGCCGACGGGCTCCGATCCGTGACGGTGACGCCGCCGGGGATCGCGCTCGCGATGGCCTCGCCCTCGCCCACCGGAGCTCCCGACATCGCCGCATCACCGCGCCTGGGTTGGGACCAGATCGCGCAGTCGAACCCGTCCCCCGGTACGGAGGACGGCCGTTCGGTAGACGCGGGCTGCCACCCGCGCCACCCACACGGTGCACGCGATGCTCACCAGCACCGACAGCAGAAACTGCCACCAGCTGGCCTCGCCGAACCCCACCAACGTCGGCATGGCAAAAGGTGCGGTGGGCGGCAGGTAGGCCAGCACCTTGACGAGCGGTGAGGCGCTTCCCGAGCTGACTCCGATCAGCGAGACGATGTAGCCGAAGATGAGGGGTGCGCTCAGCGGCAACGCCAAGCTCTGCACCTGATCCTGACGCTCGGCCAGGGAGCCTGCGGCCGCATACACCCAGCTGTAGAAGGCGTACCCGAGGACCAGCCAGACGAGCGTGGCCGCCACCACGACCGGTGCCGCACCGTGCACGAGGCTCGAGCCCACGAGCTCGGCCAGCACGAGCGCGAATGCCACGAGGGCCACCGCCTGGAGCAGGGCGACCACGCCGATGCCTAGGACCTTCCCCGCCAACAACTGCCCCGGCCGCACCGTCGCCAGAAGGACCTCGACGACGCGGCTCGCCTTCTCTTCCATGACCCCCATGAGTGTCCAGGTGAGGTACTGGGTGAGCACGATGAAGGTGAGGATGACCCCGAGCAGTGCCGTCGCCTCCGCCGCGTTACGCGCTTGTTTGCCCGGGTGGACGCTCTCGACCGGCAACGGTTTGGCTTCGGCGACGGCGATAGCCTGCTCCGGCGTGAGTCGTGCCCTGGCGAAGGCCTGCTGTGCTCCGAGCGACGCGGCGACAGCCCGCACGTAGCGGGCCTCGGTCGACGTGTCGGTATCCGAGACGGGGTTCTCCACGAGGATCCTCGTCTCGCCATCAACGACCATGTCGAGGTGACCGTCGCGCAACGCGGCGCGAGCGGCGCTGAGATCGGCTTCGTGGACCACCTCGACGGGCAGTCCGACGGTTTTGGCCAGTCTCTGCAGCTCGCCGTCGAGGCTAGGCGAGCCGGCGAACACACCCACTTTGTGGCGCGTCACGGTCCCCGTGTGGATGGTGGGGATGATCACGGCGGCCGCCACCACGGCGAAGAGGATGACCGACACGACCCGCAGCACCCGGCCCCGCAGCCGCTCCCGAATCTCTCGACCCGCCACGAGTCCCGTGTACCCGAGCACCCCGGTGCCCGGCAGTCGGCGATCGGGCCTACCGGCGGAGGACGGTCGCCGTCGACCTCTGTGGCGCAATCCGAGGCGGACGAGTAGCACGACCCCGACGGCGAGGACGACTAACAGCACCTTCATTGGCCCACCGCCTCCCTGAAGACCTCGGACAGGCGCCGGCGCTCGAAGACGAACTTGGTGACCCGCCCGGCGGAACGCGCAGCCTCCAACACGGCGTCACTGTCGGTGGAGTCGTCGAGGATGAGACGCACCTCGCCGCCGGCCACTTCCGACACGGTGACGCCCGGGATGTCCTGCACCCATCCACCCAAAGGGTCACCTTCTATCCGGATCGCCAGGCAACGCGGGCCGCTCGTCGCCAACTCGTCGACGGTCCCCTTCGCCATCAGCCGACCGTGGTCGATGATCACCACCGACCCGCAGAGATCCTCGACCAGGTCGAGCTGGTGGCTGGAGAACAGCACACATCGCCCCGAACCAGCCTGCTCGGTGAGTACCTCGCCGATGGCGTCGATACCGGTCGGGTCCAGTCCGGAGAGCGGCTCGTCCAACACGAGGACTTCGGGGTCGTGCACCAGGGCCGCTGCCAGTTGCACCCGCTGCTGGTTGCCGTGAGAAAGAGTCTCCACCTTGCTGGTTGCCCGGTCGGCCACATCCAGGCGCTCCAGCCAACGAGTGGTGGCGGCGACAGCGCTGTTTCTGTCCAGGCCGTGCAACCGGCCCAGGTACTCGAGCTCTTCTGCGACGAGCATGTTCGGATAGAGGCCACGTTCTTCGGGCATGTAGCCGAAGCGGCGGCGCTCGGTGGCCCCAACGGGCACGCCATTCCACCGCACCGATCCGGCATCGAGGTCGGTGAGCCCAAAGACAGCCCGCATGGTCGTGGTCTTGCCGGCGCCGTTCGGACCGAGGAACCCTACGACCCGGCCCGATGGCACGGAGAAGGTCAGGTCGTCGAGCGCGGTCACGGTGCCGAACCGGCGGCTCAGGCCGTCGAACTCCAACAGACCGGCCATGGACGCATCCTACGTTCGGCTCAGTTCGTTCCGGGGGACAGCACCCCATCGACGGCTCAAGATCAGCCTTCATGGTCACGACGACGACAAGGACATTGTCAGCCTTCTCGGTCTCCGGCGCGGCGGGCATAAGGGCATTGCGGGAACAGGGGCTCCCGACCCGATCACGGCCGCTCCCGCCGGAGAAGTTGGGCACCTTGGTGACGTCGAGAGATACTGTGGACATGACCGGAACCGGTCCGACCCACGCCTGGGACAGCTCCTACGCGGGCCAGTCGCCGCCCTGGGATATCGGGCGCCCACAGCCCGCCTTCCTCCGCCTCGCCGACGCCGGCGCGCTCACCGGCAGCCTCCTCGACATCGGCTGCGGCACCGGCGAGCACGCGATCCTCGCCGCGCGCTGCGGCGCCGATGCCCTCGGCATCGACATCTCCCAGCGAGCCGTCGAGATCGCCCGACGCAAGGCAGCGGAGCGCCATGTCGCGACCCACTTCGAAGTGCTCGACGCGCTGCGAGTCGACACGCTCGAGCGGTCTTTCGACACGATCATCGACAGCGGTCTCTTCCACGTCTTCGACGATGCCGCCCGCACCCGCTACGCCAACACCGCGCACGCGGTCCTCCGTGGAGGGGGCCACCTTCACCTGATGTGCTTCAGCGACCGGCAGCCCGGGGACTGGGGCCCCCGTCGCATCACCGAGGGCGAGCTACGGGCGACGTTCGACGCCGGCTGGCGCATCGACTCGCTGACTCCCGACCGCTTCGACGTCAATCCCGGCCTCGGCACCTCGACCGCCGAAGCGTGGCTGGCCGACATTGTGCGGCTGGCGCCCCAGTAGGCCAGGTGCTCCGTGCGATGTCGGACCCCCAGCCTGGACTGGGACTTTGGGCCAGACCAGGGTTCGTCACCGAGACGAGCGCCCCTCACTCACGGGACCCACTCGGTCACCGGATCTCGTCGGGGCCCAGGTGCCCTCCCCCACTGCGTGGGCCGGTGATTCCCCCTGGTGGGGAGGTCACGACCGGCGCATCGGTCACACTCCAGGGGCCTCGGGCGTCAACATAATGTGACGGTGCACATGACCGACTTCGACGCCCAGCGACCAAGGCTGCGGGCGATCGCCGTCCGGATACTCGGATCGGAGGCCGATGCGGACGACGTCGTGCAGGAGACCTGGCTCCGGCTCTCCCGCACCGACCGCATCGACGACCCGCCCGCCTGGCTCACGACCGTCGTAACAAGATTGTGCCTGGACCAGCTGCGTAGGCGACGCCACAGATCGGCGGCCGAGACGGGGGCGTCCAACGACCCGGCACCAGTTGACCCTGAGGCCGATGTGCTGCTCGCCGAGCAGGCGGGCGACGCCATGCAAGTGGTCCTCGACACACTGGCCCCAGCAGAGAGGGCAGCCTTCGTCCTACACGATGTCTTCGGGTATCCGTTCGACGAAATCAGCGCCGTCATGGGGCGTTCGGATACCGCAGTACGCCAGCTTGCGAGCCGGGCTCGGCGCAAGGTGCAAGGCGTGCCGGAGCCCGAAGGGACACGGACCTCGAGCGCCGAGAGCCGCCGCGTCGTCGACGCGTTTCTCAGCGCCGCCCGCGGCGGGGATGTCGGAACCCTCTTGCAGCTCCTCGCACCCGACGCTGTCATGCGCGCTGATCTTGTCGGGCAGAAGATGGGGACGGATCCCGTCTACGGCGGCGCCGCCGCCGTGGCCGCCCGCTTCAACGGCACCCGGGGGGCGGTTGCCGTCACCATCGATGGCGAGCGCGGTGCCGCCTGGATCCAGACCGGGGTGGTCAAGGTGGCCTTCGTGTTCCACGTCGAGCACGGCCTGGTGCGCGAGGTCGAGCTGATCGCAGACCCAGAGGTGTTGTCGACCATGGACGTCGTCCGTGTTCGAGCGAGATCCTGAGGCCCGGCCACCACGTAACGTTCGAAGACGGTTATGCACAACAACAAGAGGAAGGGAGATCGATGAAAACGATGACGTGTGAGCAAATGGGGGGCCCGTGCGACTATGCGCATCATGCCGCGACCGCTGACGAGGCTATAAAGGCTCAAGATCGACATCTCAAGGAGATGGTCGCCAAGGGCGACACCACCCACGAGCGTTCGATGAAGGAGATGAAGGGCCGGTGGAAGAACCCGGTCAAAGGAATGGGTTGGTACAGGAAGACAAAGCGGGATTTCGCCGCTCTTCCCGAAAGCTGACCGAGATCGGCGTTCCTGCGCACCCATCCTGACCGAGAGTCGGGGGCACCTCCGAGCCAGAGACGGCCGCAAGATGCCAGAATGAGTCGGCCTGCACGGAGGATCGTGCGGACATCGCTCTTCTAGCTCAGGTGTTCTCCAATCCAGGTGGTCCAACGAATGAGGCGCACTGCCGACGACGTCTACGGCGACGACATCTTCACCGAGGCGTCGGCCGATGCCGACACCTTGTCGAACCTCGGGCCGCTCCGCCCCATGGCCGGGACCTGGGAGGGAACAAAGGGTACCGATCGGCATCCCGTGGCCGAGGGGGTCGGGGACGACGTGTTCGTGGAGCACTACGAGCTTCAACCAATCGATGCACAGACCAATGGCCCTCAGTTGTTCTACGGGTTGCGCTACCACACGCACATCTTGAATCCCAAGGAGGCGCCGACCTTCCACGACCAGGTCGGGTACTGGCTCTGGGAACCCGCGGCGAGCGCGGTGACCCTCACCCTTGGCATCCCCCGAGGGCAGGTGCTGCTGGCCTCCGGACCGGCCGATGCGGACGCGAAGGAGTTCGAGCTCACGGCGGAGGTCGGGTCGGAGATCCATGGAATCTTGTCGAACCCGTTCCTCGACCGGGCCTTTCGGACCCTCAGCTACCGGATGCGCGTCAGCGTCAACGACGACGGGACCTGGTCATACGAAGAGGAGGGCGTGCTCGACATCCCCGGAAGCGACGAGCCCTTTCGCCACATCGATCGCAACACGCTCAGCCGGGTCGCCGACCCCGTCCCGAACCCCCTGGCGCGGTTGACCGGACCCGACGCCAGTCTCGGAATCGGAGGCCTGCGAGACCGACCCAGCTGACCTCGATCCCATCGGCGGGCAACTCGACCGGCGCGATCCGGTCAGGTGGCTGCGGGCGGCGGCCAGCTTGGCGGGGGGCCATCGAAGGCGATCCCCCCGCCGTCGTGGTCGGGGCCGGACCGCACGATCCGATGGGAGAAGCCTAGGCGCCGGCTGGTGGCTGCCTCAATCCGATGTCGTTGCCGTCGGCATCCTTGACCTTCGCCACGAGCAACCCGGCACCCACGTTGGTCGGCTCCTGGACAACCTGGGCGCCGGCAGCCGTGAGGGTGCCCAAGGTGGCGGAAATGTCATCGACGTCGAAGAACGGGACGGGTCCGGTCATGCCCTGGTCGTGTCCGCTGGGGACGAGACCGATCTCGTCTCCGTCGACGGAGAAGCCGACGTAATAGGGAGAGTCGGCGTGGGGTTCTGTACCGAACAGGGCGGCGAAGAGTGCCCTGGCCTTGTCGAGATCCTTCACCGGGTAGAGCACCGTCTTGCACTGAACTGGCATAGTTCCTCCTGTCACGTCCACACGCTTGTGCGTCAATGTATATGACGCAAGAACCGCCGAGATCGTGACAGGTGGATTCGAGATCCTCGATCGCGCCGAGGAGGGAGACGCCGCCGCAGTGCCGGCCGGCCGTCTCTCACGCTCCTTTCGCGACAGTCCGGACCCGGGCGAGAACATCGGCCAGCAGATCCAGGTCCTGGGGTGTGAGGTCACGCAAGGCGGGCGGCGGGCGATCCATGATGCGATTCGCCCGTTTGGCCAGACGGGCACCGATGGCGGTGGTGACCACCAGCCTGCTCCGCCGGTCCGTAGGGTGGGGTTTCCGCTTCACCAGGCCTCGTTCTTCGAGGTCGTCGACGACTGTGGTGCAGTTCGGAGCGTCCACACCGAGCGCTGTCGCCAGCTCGCCCATCGTCATGGGGGAGTTGGCGATCCGGCGCAGGGCCCTCACGCGGGCGAAGGGCAGGCCGACCGCCTCGCTGACCTCGTTGCGACGTTGGTTATCGAGCACCAGCTCGCACATGACGGCCCACGCCGCTCGGGCCGTCGCTTCGGTTCGGGTGTCGGTCACGGTGCCGGGCTCACCAGGAACTCGGGATTCAGCTCATGGGCCGTCCGCACCGCGGTGGCCCGGGCCCACGCCGAGGTGACCACGAGGCCGAGCACCAGCACTGCCATCCCGCACCCGACGAGCACCCACCATCCGGCGTGGCTGGCCGCGCCCAGGTGGAGCGTGCCCGAGCCATGACTTCCACCGACCGCCACCGCCACCCCCACCGATGCGGTGATCAGGGCGCCCACCACTGCGACACCGAGGGTCTGACCCACCTGGCGCGAGGTGGAGGCGATCGCCGAGGCGACGCCGGCCTGCGCCCTCGGCATACCCGAGACGGCGGCATTGGTGATCGGTGGATTGACGAAGCCGAAGCCGATACCGAAGAGGACGTAGGCGGTGAACAACCACCAGAACGGGGTGGTCCCGCTCACCTGGGTCAGCATGGCGCAGCCGGCGGTCAACCCGAGGCCGGCCAGCACCAGGGGTATGCGGGCGCCCCGGGTACCCAGGATGTGGCCGGACACGGGCGGGAACACCATGGCCATCGCCGCCATGGGGAGCGTGTCCAGTCCCGCCTCGAGCGGCGACAGCCCTCGCACGACCTGGAGGTACAGCGTGTTCAAGAAGAGGAAGCCGCCGAGGGTGGCGAAAGCGGCGACGGCGATCGTCGCCGCGCCCGAGAAGGGCACCGAGCGAAAGAACCGCAGGTCGATGAGGGGATCCTCCCGACGGCGTTCCCACAGGAGCAGGCCGAGGAGCGAGACGCCCGCCACCAAGAACGAGGCGACGATCACCGGTGAGCTCCAGCCGCGCTCGGGGGACTCGATGATCCCGAAGGTCAAGGAGGCCAGCAGGCCGATCACCAGGATCTGGCCGACGGCGTCGGGGCGTCGCGCCTTCGGGGCACGGGATTCGGGGACGAAGCGGATCGTGAGCACGATTGCGGCGAGACCGACCGGGATGTTGATCCAGAAGATTGACCGCCACCCCAGGCCGGTGACCAGGACTCCGCCGATCACCGGTCCGAACGCCATGCTGACGCCGACCACAGCTGCCCAAACCCCGATGGCCTGCGCCCGCTCGCGTGCGTCGGTGAAGGTATTGGTGATGATCGACATGGCCACCGGGTTGAGCATCGATGCACCGACCCCCTGGACCATCCGGAAGACGACCAGCGCGCCCAGGCTCGGGGCCAGGCTGCACAGCAAGGATCCCGTGGCGAAGGTGGCCAGACCGACGAGGAACGTCCGTTTCCGCCCGAACCGGTCGGCGGTCGAGCCCGAGAGCATGAGCAGGCTGGCCAGGACCAGGGTGTAGGCGTCGACCGTCCACTGCAGGCCCGAGACCGAAGCGTTGAGGTCGCGGCTGATCGAGGGTAGGGCGACGTTCACGATGGTGACGTCCAGACCCACGATGAGCAGGCTCATCGAGCAGATCAGAAGGATGCCGACCCGGCGACGCCTGCTCAGCCCCTCGGGCCTGCTCACTGGTCCGCTCCCAGAAAGTACTTTGATGGGCATAATCATTATTGTTATATAACTAGTCTGGGAAGCCGTCAACCCCCGACCGGCACCGCCCGCTCACAAGGCACGCCCTCCATGGGACGTGCGTCTAGCGTTGAGGCGGCGCACTCCGTCCTTCCACCGATCCCAGCGGACGGTCCGGTCCAAGCAACGAGAATGACGGGGTGGGGATGACGATCGATCCGTATATCGTGCTCGGGAGCGCCGTCGTCGGCTTCCTGGTCGGGATGACCGGGGCTGGGGGTGGAGCGCTGATGACCCCGATGTTGATCCTGCTCTTCGGGGTCAAGCCGGCGACCGCCATCTCGAGCGACCTCGTCGCGGCCGTCGTGATGCGCCCCTTCGGGGCCGCGGTGCACCTTCGCAAGGGGACCGTGAATCTGAAGCTCGTCGGTTGGATGGTCCTGGGTTCGGTGCCCATGGCCTTCGTCGGCGCCTATCTGCTCCATCTGCTGGGGAACAGCACGTCGGCACAGAATCGCATACAACTGGCCCTGGGCTCCGCCCTGCTGGTGGGGGCGGCGGCGATGCTCCTGCGCTTCTACCTCGACCGTCGCCACGGGAACGCCCGGCGCGGCACGGTCCACGGCGTCACCGTGCGGCCAGTCCTCACCGTCGCCATCGGCATGATCGGTGGACTCATCGTCGGCATGACATCAGTCGGTTCGGGATCGCTGATGATCGTGCTGCTGCTGTTTGCCTACCCGATGATCGGCGCCAACCAACTGGTCGGCACCGACCTCACCCAGGCCGTGCCGCTCACCATCGCCGCCGCCCTGGGCGCCCTCGCTTTCGGGCACGTCGAGTTCTCGGTGACGGCGTCGATCGTCATCGGCAGTGTGCCGGCAGTTCTGGTGGGGTCGTTCATCTCCTCGCGAGCACCGGATCGCTACATCCGGCCGGTCATCATGTTCGTGATCTTCGCCTCGGGTCTCAAGTACGTGGGGGTCGGGACGACCGCTCTCGGGTGGATCCTCTGCGTGATCGTGCTGAGCGCGGCGGTGGTCTGGCTCTTCTACGTCCGACCATGGGAGAAAGGGGCACCGCTGGACGGACCGACCCGAGAGGGTGACGCCCCGGCGGACGACGTGACCTTGGAGTGATTCCAGGAGGGCACGATCAGGGGATCGGGCCATAACCCCGGACGTGTCGATCGATCTTCGATCACTTCGTGATCAAGCCATTGTCCCGCTCCCCGAGGGGTGGGCAACCGGCCGAGTGCGGAACCCGACGAGGCCCCGTCGGCCGGCGGCGCTCGGGGACCTGCACGGTCGAGACCCGTGCCTGCGGACGGTCCGACCCGCTCTGACCAGGGACGAAGCCCCAGGGGGCACCGCGCCCGAGCACGGCATCCGGCGGGGATTAGCGTGGCCGCCGATGGGGAGGATCAAACACCTGGTCGGTGCCATCGTGGTGGTCGGGTCGGTCCTGGTCGTCGGGAGCGCACCGGTCAGCGCCTCAGGGCCGAAGGTCACCACCATCTCGATGCAGGCCGCGGTGTCCTACACGCCCAAGGCGCCGCCGGGAGCGACCGACGACTATCACTGCACGCTGGTGAACCCCCACGTCACCTCGAACTCGTTCATCGTCTCGAGCCACTTCTACCCGAACAGCCCCGAGGTCCACCACGCCATCATCTTCCTCGTGCCCCCGGCGCTGGCCGCTGCGGCCAAGACTGCCGACGCCGGAGGAAAAGGCTGGACGTGCTTCGGGGAATCGGCCCTCCCCAACACGGTGGCCCGCAACCAGATCTCCAACACGCCCTGGCTGAGCGCTTGGGCACCCGGACACGGAGAGGACGTGCTGCCGGCCGGGACCGGCGTCCCCCTCCCCGCCGGCAGCCTCGTCGTCATGCAGGTCCACTACAACCTGCTGGTGGGCGACAAGCCGGTCAAGGTGGCCATGCAGCTGCACACCGTCCCAGGCACGACCCCTCTGCGCCCCCTCAGCCTGATGCTCCTCCCCGCCCCGCCCGACATCCCTTGCCCGACCGGGGTCACCGGGCCCCTGTGCAACCGGGCCGCCTCCCTCGCCAATCTCGGGCAGCGCTTCGGACAGTCCCAGGTGGCCTTCGTGAACGGCCTGGAGCAGATCTGCGGTCGGAACCCGAGCGACCCGCCCAGCGGCGACACCACGTCGTGCACCTGGCCGGTCGGTCAGACCGGCATGATCGTCCGCCTCGGTGTCCACATGCACCTGCTCGGCCGGGGGATGAAGATCGTGCTCGATCCGGGCACGCCGAAGGCCCAGACCCTCCTCGACGTGACCGACTACAACTTCCACTACCAGCGCTCCTACAACCTCAAGGTGCCGGTCCCCGTCAAACCGACCGACACCATCGGGGTCACCTGCACCTACGATCCGACGCTGGCCCAGCAGCTCCCGGCCCTGCGCCGGGTGCCACCGCACTTCGTCACCTGGGGTGACGGGTCCTCCGACGAGATGTGCCTGGCGCTGGTCCAGACCATCCCGGCCACGAGCGTGCCCGAGTCGACCGCGCTGGCCACCGCCTTCTCCCCGAACCAGCCCCAGCGGATCTGATCCGACCGGCGGCGGGCACCGTGGACGGTGGGCCCGGTGCCGGCTGCCGCGGGCCCTAGCCTGCAACCAGTTCCCGAACGACCACCAGCAACCGGAGGGCCACCCGTCGTGAGCCGTGCCATGATCCACCCGATCGTTCGCCGCGGCATTCTCGTCGTGGCCGTGCTCGCCCTCCCTGCAGTGTTGTCGGCCTGCGGCTCCTCGTCGCCCGCCGCCAGCACCACCACCACCAGGGCGGCCCCGCCGACGACGGCCGCCCCCTCCACCACGACGGGCTCCGCCGGCTCCCTCCCGACCAGCACCACCGCTCCTGGCACGCCGACCCCGGTCTACGAGGTGCGGACCGGCACCGTGCCCGGGTTGGGCAAGGTCCTGGTCGACGGGCAGGGTTTCACCCTGTACATCTTCGAGCCGGACAACCAATCGGGGAAGTCGACCTGCTACGGCAACTGCGCGCAGGGGTGGCCGCCCCTGCTGCTCCCGAGCGGGGTCACCGCCCCGGTGTCGGGACCGGGTGTCGACGCGTCCCTCCTCGGGACCACGGCGCGCACCGACGGCACGACCGAGGTCACCTACAACCGGTGGCCCCTGTACCTGTGGGTGAACGACTCCTCACCGGGCCAGGCCACCGGCCAGGGCCTCGACAACCTGGGCGGGCTCTGGTACGTGATCGCCCCCGACGGCCACCCGGTCCTCACCCACGGGTGAGCCGGCGACGAACCGGACAACGACACGTCGCCGGTCCCGCCCGCCGCGCGGGCAATGACCGCCTGCCGAGGGGTCAGGCCGTCGCGTACTGGCTCAGCGAGCCGAGCTGCTCGGCCGTCCCCACGCTGATCAGGACGTCGCCGGCACGGATCGTGTCGTCCGGCGAGGGGTTGGTGATGAACGAACCGTCGGGACGGCGGATCGCCAGCACCAGCGCCCCGGTCCGGTCCCGCAGCTGGGCCGCCCGGATCGACTTGCCGGCCAGGGACGAGACGTCCGAGACGGTCAGCTCCTCCAGGCGGAATTTCAGCGTCCCGTCGTGCATCACCACGTCGACGAAGTCGACCACGTGGGGCTGGGTCACGAAGGCGGCCATGCGGTCACCCCCCAGCTGCTGGGGGTTCACCACCCGGTCGGCGCCGGCCCGGACGAGCTTCGGCTCGGACGACTCGTTGCGGGCCCGGGCGATGATCTGGAGGTCCGGTCGCATCGACTTGCCGGCCACCGTGACGTAGAGGTTGTCGGCGTCGGTGTCCAGGGCGGCCACCAGGGTCGAGGCGCGGTCGATCCCCGCCTGCCGGAGGACCTCGTCGTCGGTGACGTCGCCCTGGACCGTCGGGTAGGGCACCTCACCCAGCCGGCCGGGGTCCCGGTCGACCACCACGACGTCCCGCCCGGCGGTGTCGAGGAACTGCGCGACCTCGCGCCCGACCCGGCCCCACCCGCACACGATCACGTGTCGGTCCATCCGCGCGATGTCCCGTTCCATCCGTCGCCTCCTCACCAGGTCTCGCATGTGTCCTTCGATCAGCACCTCGAGAACGGCGCTGAAGGTGTACAGGGCGGTGCCCACCCCCACCAGGATCAAGATGATGGTGAACACCTTGCTGCCGGCGTCGAGGGGATGCTGAGAGTTGAAGCCCACCGTGCTGACGGTGATCACGGTCTGGAAGACGGCGTCTTCGAAGCCGAAGCCGAACAACAGGTACCCGACGGTGCCGACGATCAGCACGAGGGCCAGCGCCCCCAGGCCGATCCTCACCCTGCGGAAGGGGTCCTGCATCGATCCATCATGCCCGAACGGGGGCCGGCGACCTCCCGGGGCCCGGGGCCGTCCGGCACCGAGCCCGAGGCGCACGGCGCTCAGCCGGCGAAGTCGAGCAATTGCGGGGCCAGGAGTGGCCAACGCTCGAAAAGATGGCCCTCGCCCCGACGCGCCGCGTCACTGCGCAGGACCCACTCGTCGTCGCCCCAGGGCGGCTCGACCAGCGTCGAATGGGCGAGCAGGTCGCACAATCGCTCGGACGTCGCCCGTGTGTGATACGGGTCGCGCTCCGCGCTGCGAAAGACGAGGGAGGGCACGTCGAGGCGGCCCAGCTCGGCGTCGGTGACCCCCGGGACAACCGAGCCGGGCACGGGGCAGTAGGCCGCCATCCAGCGCTCGAGGGTCGCGATGAAAACCCGTCGGTCGAGCGCCAAGAAGCGCTGCCGGTTCCCCGGGTTGCGTTCGAGGACCTCGGCCCACTCCGGGAGCTCGACCACCGCCTCCATGCCGTGCTGCCAGGCCACCCGGATCGACTCACCGCAGTAGACGGTGGCCAGGACCATCAGGCCGTAGACGCCCCCCGAGATCCACCAGAGGGCCAGCTTGGCCGCCCGTCGCGGGTGACGGGCGGCCGCCAGCAGCGAGACCCGGGCCCCGCCCGAACCCCCGACGATCACCGTCGGGCCCAGGTCCAGGGCCCCCAGCAGGCCGCTCAGCTGGTCAGCCTGCATCTCGGACTCCGACGGCCCGGTAAAGCACACGTCGCTGGCACCGGTGTTCGGCCGGTCCCAGATGACCACGGTCTGGCCGCCCTCGGCCAGCGCCCCGGCCAGCTCGCGGACACCGGGGGCGTCCTTGGAGAACCGGCCACCGGGGGTGAGCACCCAGGGCCGGCCGCGGTGGCCGAGGACCTCGTAGGCGATCCTCACCCCGTCGACCTCGACCGTCGCCATCGACCTTCCCCGTTGGACCGGGCGGTCCACTCGGAGCGAACCCTATCGGGGGCCGCCCCGACGGGACCCGGGCACCACCGGCGCATGCGCCATATGCTGGCGACGGCACCCGGACCGCGGGCCGTGGCACCGCGGCGGCCCGAGACGAAGGGGACCGACATGTCCGACGCGCTCGACCGGATCAGGGTGATCGACACCGACACCCATCTCACCGAGCGCCACGACCTGTGGACCAAGCGGGCGGGCGCCGCCTGGCGTGACAGGGTGCCCCACGTGACCCAGGTCGACGGGAGTGCCACCTGGGTGGTCGACGGGGCGGTCCTCGGACGGGCCGGCGCCGGCGGCGTCATCGACCGGCGCGGCGTCAAGGGGCGCTCGTTCGAGGGCCTCTACGAGTGGGAGATCGACGACGTCCACCAGGCGGCCTGGGACCCGGTGGCCCGGGTCGAGCTCATGGACGACATCGGGGTGTGGGCCCAGATCATCTACCCCGGTGTCGTCGGTCTGGGCGGCCAGGCCCTGGCCGAGGTGGTCACCGACGAGGCCCTGCGCACCCTGTGCGTCGAGATCTTCAACGATGCCAGCGCCGAACTGCAGGCCGGGGTCGGGGAACCGGCTCTTGCCCATGGCTCTCCTGCCGGCCTGGGACGTCGACGCCTGCGTCCGCGAGGCCCGGCGGGCGGCGGGACTGGGACTGCGCGGGGTCAACCTCACCTCGGACCCCCAGGATCTCGGCGCACCCGACCTGGCCGACCGGGCCTGGGACGCGCTGTGGGAGGTGTGCAGCGAGGCCGGCCTGCCGGTGCACTTCCACATCGGGGCCAGCCTGACCACCATGAACTACTTCGGGACCTACCCCTGGCCCTCCCACGACGACGACACGAAGCTGGCCATCGGCGGGACGCTGCTGTTCGTCGGCAACGCCCGGGTGGTCGTGAACATCATCTGTTCGGGAATGCTCGACCGGTTCCCAGAGCTCAAGGTCGTCTCGGTGGAGAGCGGGACCGGGTGGATACCGTTCATCCTCGAGGCCCTGGACTACGAGATGGACGAGAACGCGCCCCAAGCCAAGGCGGCACTCAGCCTGCTCCCTTCGGAGTACTTCAGGCGACAGATGTACGCCACCACGTGGTTCGAGTCCCGGCACCTGGGCTCGGTGGTCGACGCCATAGGAGAGGACAGGGTCATGTTCGAGACCGACTTCCCCCACCCGACCTGCCTCTACCCCGATCCCCTCCGGTCGGCCCGCGAGAACATGCACGACCTCGGTCCGGTGGCACAGCGCAAGATCCTGAGCGAGAACGCCACCCGGCTCTACCGCCTCTGACCGCCGGGTCCCCGGGTGACCAGGCCCGGCCCACGAGCCCGGCCGCGCTCAACCCCCGGGGTGCCCCCAGCAGTCGTCGAGGAAGTCGTCGAGGGCTTTGGTGTTGCGCCGGACCACGAGCTGGCCGTCCGCGTGGCGGGAGATGTCGAGGCTGGGACAGAACACGTCGCGGTTCCCGCAGAAGAAATGCGGGGAGCCCTTCACCCCCCGCTCCTGTCCCCGCCGCCAGTCGGCCAGCACCGCCCCGAGGTCGGCCCGGTCGGGGACGACGACGCCGTGGAGCGACCCGATCTCCGAGAGCACACCGGGGTCTGCGATGTCACGGCCCTCCTCGAACAGGGCGTCGCGCAGGGCCAGGGCCACCGCCTCCCCCACCCCGTCGCCCTCCCGGTAGGCGGCGGCACTCAGGGCCAGCGCCGGGAGCGAGGTCGACGGGAAGCATCCGGGGTCGAACCCCCTGAATAGCTCGGGTGCCACCTGGGCCCGTAGCTCGGCGACGTGGAGGGCCGTGGTGGCCGGGTCGAGGGCGGCCTCGTTGACCAGCTCGAGCGGCCAGGCCCGGATCCGCAGTGGTGACTCGACGCGGCCGAGTGCCTGCCGTCGCCGGACCGTGGCCCTCAGGCCGACGTGGGCAAAGGGGCACCAGACGTCGGCGAAGACCTCGATCGAGGACACTCCCTCGACCATACCGCCAGGCCTGCCAAGCTCTTTGGGTCGACGGAGGGAGCGGGCGTGCAGGTGGTCATCTTGGGGAGCGGCAGCCCCCTGCCGGACCCGGACCGGGCGGGCCCGGCAACCCTGGTGCGCACGACCGCCGGCGACCTGCTGTTCGACTGCGGGCGGGGCGTCTTGATGCGCGCCGCCGCGGCCGGATCCAGCGCCGGCGCCCTGACGGCGCTCTTCGTGACCCATCTGCACAGCGATCACCTCACCGACCTCAATGACGTCGTGACCACCCGCTGGGTGACGTCGTTGGCCGCGAGCCCGCTCCGCCTGTTCGGTCCGCCCGGGACGTCGCGGGTCCTGGCGGCCACCGAGGCCATGCTCGAGCCCGACATCGGCTACCGCCTGGCCCACCACGGCGACCTCACGGAGCGACCGGCCACTCTCGTGACCGAGGTCGACCAGGGGGTCGTCTTCGACGAGGGCGGTGTCCGGGTCGTCGCCGGCCCGACCGACCACGCTCCGGTCGCCCCGACCGTCGGCTACCGGGTCGAAGACGCAGGGCGCTCGGTGGTGATCGCCGGGGACACCGTGCCCTGTGCCGGGCTCGACGCGCTCTGCGCCGGCGCCGACGTGCTGGTCCACACCGCGGTGCGGCGGGACCTGATCGAGTCGATCGGGGTCCCGAGACTCCTCGACGTCCTCGACTACCACTCGTCGGTGCCCGACGCCGCCCGCACGGCGGCGGCCGGGGGGGTCCGCACCCTGGTTCTCAGCCACCTGGTCCCGCCGCCGGCACCCGGGACCGAGAGCCAGTGGGTGGACCAGGCGGCCCCGCACTTCGACGGTCGGGTCGTGGTGGCCGCCGACCTGGTGACCCTCGACGTCACCGGCTGACCGACCAGTCCGCCGACCGGTATTCGACCATCCTTGCTGGCGAGAGGAGGCCATGGCGTGGGAACGGCAATCCGAACCGAGGGGCTCTCGAAGCGCTACGGGGAGGTCGACGCCCTCAAGGATCTCGACCTGGTGGTGGCCGAGTCCGAGGTGGTCGGGTACCTCGGGCCCAACGGGGCCGGGAAGACGACGACCATCCGCCTGCTCCTCGGGCTGGTCCGCCCGACGGCCGGCCGGGCCGAGCTCTTCGGGCTCGACTGCCAGCGCCAGGCGGTCGAGGCCCACCGGCGCCTGGCCTATGTCCCCGGGGAGGCCAGCCTGTGGCCGGCCCTCACCGGCGCCGAGACCCTGCACCTGCTCGGCCAGGTCCAAGGGGCGGTGGACCCGGCCTACCGCGATGAGCTGATCGGCCGCTTCGACCTGGACCCGTCCAAGAAGGTCCGCGCCTACTCGAAGGGGAACCGCCAGAAGCTCATCTTGATCGCCGCCCTCATGACCCGGGCCGACCTCCTCGTGCTGGACGAGCCCACCAGCGGGCTCGACCCGCTGATGGAGCAGGCCTTCCGCCACTGCGTGCACGAGGCCAGGGAGCGTGGTCAGACCATCTTCTTGTCCTCGCACATCCTGAGCGAGGTGGAGGCCCTCTGTGACCGGGTCGGCATCCTGCGCGACGGCGCCCTGGTCGAGATGGGCACGCTCGCCGAGATGCGCCACCTCTCGGCGCTCACGGTGGAGGCGACGTTCGACGGCTCGGTGCCCGACCTGTCCAGGGTCCCCGGCGTGAGTGCGCTCGACGTGGAGGGCCGGGTCGTCCGGTGCCAGGTCCGGGGCCCGATCGAGCCGTTGCTCAAGGTGCTCGCCGCCTCGGGTGTCCACGAACTGCTGAGCCGCGAACCCTCGTTGGAAGAGCTCTTCTTGGCCCACTACGGCGGGGACGGCTCGGCCCGAGAGGCGGCTCCCCCCCGTGCCGGCTGAGGTCGCCCTCGGGTCGGCCGCCATTCCGAGGGCCGGCCGCTCGCCGGGCACCGTCGTGGCCCGCCGGACGGCCCGCAAGGCGGCCCGATCGGGTGTGCTGTGGGGCTACGTCTTCGCCATCTACGTCGCCACCAACGCCCTGGCCTTCTCGTCGACCTACAAGACGGCGGCGGAGCGACAGCGCCTCGAGGCCACCTTCGGGTCGAACACCGCGGTCAGCGCGCTGGTCGGGCCGCCCCACCAGATCCAAGAGGTGGGCGGCTTCACGGCTTGGAAGTGCCTCACGACACTGGCCATCGTGGGCGCGGTGTGGGGCTTGTTGGCCGGGACCCGGCTCCTGAGGGGCGAGGAGGACGCCGGACGCTGGGAGCTCTTGCTGGCCGGCCGCACCACCCGGCGCGGGGCCGCCGCCCAGGCGGTCGCCGGCCTGGCTGTCGGGCTGGTGGCGCTGTTCGCCGTGACCGCGGTCGTGGTGGCGGTTGTCGGACGCTCCTCGAAGGTCGACATCTCGACGGGGGCGGCGGCGTTCTTCGCGCTGGCCACCGTGTCGGCCGCCGCCGTGTTTCTCGCCGTCGGCGCTCTCACCAGCCAGCTCGCCCCCACCCGGCGCCAGGCCGCGGCCTACGCCGGCGCCGCCCTCGGCGTCAGCTACGCCCTGCGGATGGTGGCCGACTCGGGTGCCGGCCTCGAGTGGCTGCGGTGGGCCACCCCGTTGGGGTGGGTGGAGGAGCTCCGGCCCCTCACCGCACCGGACCCCTTCCCCCTGGCGCTCCTGGCCCTCCTGACCATCACGGCGGCCGGCCTGGCCGTGCACCTGGCCGGGCGACGTGATCTCGGGGCCAGCACGCTGCCCGACCGCCCCGCCACCGAACCGCGGACGGCCCTGCTCTCCAGCCCGGTCGGGCTCGCCCTCCGGCTGGCCCGGCCGACCCTGCTCGGATGGGGAGCGGCCATCGCCGGCCTGGGCCTCCTGTTCGGGCTCGTGGCCAGGTCGGCCAGTCGGGCGGTGGCCGGCTCGTCGAGCCTCGAGCGGGTCCTGGCCCGCCTCGGGGCACCCGGAAGCGGCGTCACCGCCTACCTCGGGGTCGGGTTCTTGATGATGGCGGTGCTGCTGGCCTTCGCGGCCGCCGGACAGGTGGGGACGTCGCGGGCCGAGGAGGCAGAAGGGAGGCTGGATCATCTCCTGGTCCGGCCGGTGCACCGCTCCGGTTGGCTGGGCGGGAGGGTCGCCGTCGCCGCCGGGGCTCTCGTCGCCGGCGGGGTGCTGGCCGCCCTGGCCGCCTGGCTGGGGGCCCTCAGCCAGGGCGCACCGGTGGCCTTCGGCAAGGTGCTCGAGGCCGGCCTCAACGTCGTGCCCCCGGCGGTGTTCGTTCTGGGCCTGGGCGTCGCGGTCCTCGGTGTGTGGCCCCGGGCGACCGGGGTGATCGCCTACGGGGTGATCGCCTGGTCGTTTCTCGTCGAGATCGTCGGCGGGACCATCAACGCCAACCACTGGCTCCTCGACACGTCGCTCTTCCACCAGATGGCGGCGGCCCCGGCCACCGCGCCGGACTGGACGTCGGCCGGGGTGATGGTGGCGCTCGGAGCCCTCGGTGCGGCCCTGGGCATCCTCGCCTTCAGCCGCCGCGACCTGGTGGGTGACTAGTTGGGGGCCCGGCCCGGGCGATAGGAGCCCCCGCCCGGGGTCTCAGGGCCGACGTCGCCCCGCCGGGGGCGGGCGGGGACCGGTGGGGCCGGGTTCAGCCCGGTAGGATGCCCGGGCCATCAGGGCCCGCGGGGCCACTCCGGGCTCCGAAGGGCTCGGCAGACCGATCTGGGGGCTCTGGATGACTGACGGGCCGGGCAAGCAGAAAAAAGGAGACAAGGCGTCGGAGACCTCGGCGTCGAGTCCCCGTCCCCGACGGCCGTCGGCCCAGGGTTCCCCCCCGCCGTCGGGCTTGCCGCCCCGCCCCAAGTCCGGTTCGGCGAAGCAGGCGCCCGTGAGCCAGGGCGGCGGCAAGCAGCAAACCCGGAACGGGACCGCCCAGAAGGCCGGGGCCCAGAAGACCGGGACCCAGAAGACCGGGGCCCAGAAGACCGGGGCCCAGAAGACCGGGACCCAGAAGCAGGGCGGCGTCAGGCGCTCGGGCCCGGCATCTTCGAGGGACAGGGGGGGCTCGGCCACGGCGACCAAGCGGGCGGCCTCGACTCCGAAGGCCTCGGCCCCTTCCCGCAAGGAGGCCCAGCGCCGGGGGGCTCGGCGACTGCCCGGACCTCGCAATGCGCTGTCGACGCGCGGCGCCTGGGCGGTTGCCGTTGGCGTCTTCCTCCTGACCGTCGCCGACCTTCCGAAAGCCCAGTACTCCGACTGGGCCCCCGAGACTGCAGTGGCGCTCATCGTGGGGGTCGCCGGCCTCCCCCTCCTGGCGGCCCGGGCGGTCGGTCGGGGAGGGTCGCGCCGGGCCGACAGCGAGGTCTGGGCCGCCCGGCTGGCCATCGGGTTCGTCCTCGCCGGGATCGTCTCGGCCGCGCTGAGCGCCTCGCCGACCTTGGCCGCCTTCGGCCTCTACCAGCACGGGACCGGCTGGATCTTCATGGCCCTGTTGGCCGGGTGGTGGGCGCTCGGCACCGGCTTCGGGCCCGGCGACCGGCATCTCCTCGAGACGGCGCTGATCGCCGGGGCGCTGGTCAACGCCACACTGGCCATCCTCCAGCAATTGTTCAACCTGACCTCCCTCGGGCTCGAGGGTCTGAGTGGCCAGCCCGACGGGTTCTTGGGGAACCCGGTCTTCTTGGGGGGGCTCCTGGCCGGCTCGCTGGTGCTGGTGGCCCCGCGCTTCGCGGCCGATCCACGGCGGTGGTGGGTGGCGGTCGCCGTGATCGGCCTGGGGCTGGGCGTGGACGGCGAGCGGCTGCCCGCCCTCCTGGCCGTCGTGGTGGTGGGCTGGGTCGCCGTGGCGGCGTGGCGGGCCCGCCGCAGCGAGCCCGAGGCGGGTGATCAGCGCTGGCGCCGGGCCCTCGAGATCCTGGGCCTGACCGTCGGGACGGTGCTGGTGGGCTCGGGGTTGGCCAAGCTGCGAGGGGGGCTCGGCGTGGTCAACCACACGGCGAGCTCCTCGAACGCCGAGACCTTCGGCCAACGGCTCCACGCCTGGACGGCCGCCGCCCACGCCTTCGCCCACCATCCGCTGCTCGGTTCGGGGCCCGGACAGTTCCGGGCCGCCACCTCGGCCTACTTCAGCGCCGCCGACATACGGGCCGACGGCTCGGTGCTCGGGACGTTCCCCGACGCCCACAACTTCGTCGTCGAGTACGCGACGACCACCGGGGTCATCGGCCTCGGGTTGCTGGTGGCCTGGCTGGTGTTCTCGGTGCGTGGCCGGTCGGGCCCGCTGCTCGGCTTCGCCGCCGTGATCGGCGCCCTGGAGCTGGCCGAGCCGTTGAACGTCGTGATCACCCCCCTGGCCTTCATCGCCCTCGGTGCTGCCGTCCTGCAGGTGGGCGGCCCGGGGGGCGAGGAGCAGACCGAAGACCGGGCGACGGTGGCGACGCCGTCCGGCCCGCCGCGCTGGGTGGAGCCGGCCGGCGTGGCACTGGCCGTGGTGGCCGCCGTCGCCGCCCTCCTCTTGGTGATCGGCGACATCTCCTACGAGTCGGCCAGGGCCGACGGGGTCAACAGCCAGTACAGCGCGTCCCTCCCCAGCGCCCACACCGCCAACACGTTGCTGGCGCCGTGGCCCGACCCGGCGACCCTTCTCGGCGCGAGCTATTTCGCCCTCGCCAACGGCAGCCCCTCGCCCGACCTCACGACGGCGATCGACTGGGCGAAGGCGGCGGTGTCCCGGGACCCCACCAACCCCCAGTCCTGGGCGACCCTGGCGCAGTACCAGGGCACCGCCGGCGACCTGGACGGGGCCAGGGCCAGCGCGCTCAAGGCGGTCTCGTATCAACCGACGTACCCGCCGGCCCTCAACGTGCTCGGGATCGTGGCCACCCAGAAGCACCAGAACGCCCAGGCCGAGGCCTGGATCGAGCGCTCGCTGGCCGCCGAGCCCGGTCAACGCAGCGAGGCGAGGCTCCTGGCCGAGCTCAAGAAGGGCTGCACCGCCCTCCGGCTGACCGCCCACGCCAAGGGCGTCCAGCTCAACTGCCCGCACTGAGGACCGGGCGGCATGAGCCCCCCGTGGGGCCGGTAGCGTGCCGTCGGTGAACCCCAAGGTCACGGTGTGGTTCGACCGCAAGGTCGGACGTCGCTTCTACCCGTGGCACCGGCGCCTGTACCAGATGACCGGCGGGCTGGTCGGCCACCGGAGCGGCATGGGCCCGATCCTCCTGCTCACCACGACCGGTCGGAGGTCCGGCCAGGCCCGGACCACCCCCCTGCTCTACATGGCCGACGGCGACGACTTCGTGGTCGTCGGCTCCAACGGCGGGCGGGACCAGCCGCCGGCGTGGCTCTTGAACCTGCGGGACCGGCCCGAGGCCACCGTCCAGGCCGGGCGCAGGCGGTTCCCGGCCACCGCCGAGGTGCTCGACGAGGCGGCCAGGGCGGCCCTGTGGCCTCGGCTCACCGATCACTACCAGGGCTGGTCCTACTACCAGACCCTGACCGACCGGGAACTGCCTGTCGTCCGCCTGCACCCCGGTGGCTGACCGGGCGGCCGTCGCCCCCGAGGGTATCGGCACCCCCGGGGGACACTGCGGTGCGAGACTGGGCAACGGCTGACGGCGGGGTCAGCGAGCACCGGCCACGAGCGGCCCGCCGCGCCAGATCGAGGGGACGATGGTGGCACAGGAGGGCGACGACAAGATCGTCGAGGTCGGCGGCCGCTCCTTTTGGCTCCAGCACGTCCCGGCCACCCTCGGCGGGATGGCGTCGGCCCATATCCAAGAGATGTACAGCGTGCACGACTTGGCCGAGGACGTCTTCGTCGGGGCCGTGCGCTCGGTCTACTCGACGGTGATGTTCTCGTCGTTCTGGGACATCTCGCTCGGGAGCACCCAGAACTGGGCCGAGCAGTTCCTCGCGTCGCTCGACGAGGCACTCGCGAGCCTGGTCGGCGCCTTCGACGACGCCCGGGCCCAAGGAGCGTGGCCGCCGCCCTGAACGGCGCCGGGACGGAGGGCCTACTTCCTGAGCAGTCCGCCCAGGGCGCCGCCGACCACGCCGCCGACGGCGCCGGCCTCGGCCGGGTGCTCGTCACCGAGGTAGGGCCTGAGGGCACCGGCCAGGATGGGGAGCGGCATCGACTGGAGGTACACCCGGCCGGGTCCGGTCAGGACCACGAAGTGGTGGCCGTCGGCGCCGAGGTAACGGTTGGCCATCCCGGGGACCCGCACCACGGTGAAGCCGACCGAGGCCTGGAACAGACCGGCGTGGCCGGGGTGGACCCGCATCGTCTGGCCGGGGGCGAGATCGTAGGCGAGCACCTCACCGGACAACTCGATCCAGGCCTTCCCGGTGCCCTTGATGTGCTGGAGGAGCAGGCCCTCGCCGCCGAAGACCCCGCCCCGGAAGGTCTGCTGGAGCGCGACCGACACCTCGATGCCGGCGATCCCGGCCAAGAAGCCGTGCCGGTGGCACATGTACTCGTTGCCCGGGCCCACCTCGATCGGCAGGATCTTGCCCGGCAGCTTCGTGGCGAACGCCACCATGCCGGGTCCGTTCTGGGCCGTGTAGGTGTTGAACAAGAAGGTGCTGCCGCTGGCGGCGCGCTTGACCGCGCCCATAAGGCCTGAGCCGCCCATCCCCCCGCCGGTCCCGGTGCTCAACTCGATGGTGTCGGTCATCCACGAGAACTCTCCGGCCTCGGAGAGGACGCTCTCACCCGGGTCCAGCATGATCTCGAGGACCGGGATGACGGTTCCCTGCACGGTGTCTTGCATGTGACGCCCCCTGTTCGCGGTGAGGCCGAGCGTAGCCAACGGGCCATCGGTCCGCAGCCCCGGTCGAAGCGCCTCGCCCGGTCGGGGACCGGCGGCCGTGCTCAGGCCGGGAGGGCCCCGTCGCCGGTGAAGGTGAACAGGTGGGCCGCCTGATCGAAGGGGCGGGGGGGCACGGCCAGGCGATGCGAGCCGACCGAGAACCGGTCCCCCTCGGGCCGGTCGAAGCCGACCTCGTCGAAGCCGGCCTCGGCGAACCACCGGCGCACAAGGGGGGTGAGGTCGGGAGGCCGGCGGTGCCGGGTCCACACGACCGTCCCGCCGTCGGCCAGGAGCTCGGGCAGGTGCCCGATGGTGCCCTCGATGTCGGCCTCGGAGATGTTGCCGAACACCCCGCACACCAGGGCCAGGTCGGCCGGCACCATCCCGGCGTAGGCCGAGGCCACCCCGGCGTCGCCCACCACCGCGCTGACGCCGGCGAGGCGGGCGGCACGGGCCGAGTCGCCAGCCGTGGCGGCGTTGTGCGGATCGGCCTCCACCAGCCGGGCCGCCACGTCGGCCGCCCGCGGATGGGAGCGGAGGGCCCCGATCAGGTCACGACCCTCACCGGCGCACATGCTGATGACCGTGATCGGTCCGGGCGGGCGCCGGTCGAGGGCCGCAGCAATCCGGGACTGGACGGCGGCCAAGCGGCGCGACAGCGCGGACGACGGGTCGTCGTAGGGCCGGTGCCACGCCACCCAGTGTCCGTCGGCCCCCGGCGGGCCCGGGGCGCCGGGAGTCCCCGCCGATCCGGACCGCCCACGCCCGGTGTCCTCGGCCATCGGGTCACCTCCCTGGTCGAACGCACCAGCCCGGCCTTCGGGTCCGGAGTGTCCCATGGATGACACCGCCCCGCCGGCGGCCGGTCGCCGGGCGGGCCCAAGTGGGGCACCGGGGGTCGCCCGGGCTCCCCCACCCGCACCGGGGGTCGGCGGGTGACATCCCCGCACCGAGGGGCGCGGGACGTTACCTTTCGGGGTGGCGTGTACCGGCGCCTGGGACACCGGGGGGGTCCCGCACGAACTGGGAGGTCCTGATGGCACGGAAATTCGCAGCTGAGCTCCTGGGGACGTTTCTCCTCGTGTTCTTCGCCGTCGGGGTGGCGACGCTGATGTTCGGCTTCAAACTCTTCGGGGCGAGCTACGCCGCCGGCGTCGTCGTCACGGCGCTCACGTTCGGTCTGGTCCTCCTGGGCCTGGCCTACGTCCTCGGGCCGATCTCGGGATCCCACGTGAACCCGGCCGTGACCCTCGGCGCCCTCCTGGCCCGCCGGATGCCGCCCGGCGAGGCCGTCGGCTACTGGGTGGCCCAGTTCGCCGGGGGCATCCTGGGCGCGTTGCTGCTGTGGGCGATGTTCAAGGCGTCGCCCCTCTACCACACGTCGGTGCAGGGTCTCGGGGCGGACGGCTACGGCAGCCTCTCGAAGATCCACATCAGCGCCTGGGGGGCCTTCTTGGCCGAGGTGATGATGACCGCCATCTTCGTCTTTGTCATCTTGGGGGTGACCTCCAAGATCGCCAACGCGGCCACCGCCGGCATGGTGATCGGCCTCACCCTGACCGTGGTCCACCTCCTCGGGATCGGGATCGACGGCACGTCGGTCAACCCGGCCCGGGCCCTCGGCCCGGCCCTCATCGTCGGCGGGACGGCGCTGAACCAGGTGTGGCTGTTCATCGTGGCCCCCCTGGTCGGGGGCATCGTCGCCGCGGTGGTCCACCTGGCCATCTATCCGACGCCCGCCCCCGAGCCGGTCCTCAGTCTGGACCCCGAGCCGGAGCCCTGAGCCGCCGCCGACGGGGGCCCCTCCGCCCGCCGGCGGTGACCCGGGCCCGGTGATCAAGTACCTCGGGCTCCAAGCGCCGCCTGGTGCCGGTCCTCGCGCTGCTGGCGGCGAGGACCGGCGCGTCGAGCGCCCTTGACCTGTTCACCGGGACCACCCGGGTGGCCCAGGCCTTCAAGGCGGGCGGGCTCCATGTGACGGCGGCGGACAGCGCCAGGTATTCGGCGGTGTTCGCCCGGACCTACATCGAGGCGGACCGGGGACGGACCGACCTCGGCGCACTGGCCCGGGCCGTCGAGGAGCTCGACTCGCTGCCCGGCCGGCCCGGCTACTTCACCGAGACCTTCTGCGTCGCCTCCCGCTTCTTCCAACCGTTCAACGGGGAGCGGATCGACGCCATCCGCGACGCCATCACCGAGCGCCACGCCGGGACCTGGCTCGAACCGCTGCTGCTCACCAGCCTGGTCGAGGCGGCCGACCGGGTCGACTCCACCACCGGGGTGCAGATGGCCTACGTCAAGCGGTGGGCCCCAAGGTCGTTCAAGCCTCTGGCGCTGCGGGTGCCCGAGCTGCTCGACGGCGGCGGCCGCGCCGTGCGGGGTGACGCCCTCGAGCTGGCGCCGGTACTGGGGTCGTTCGATCTCGCCTACCTGGACCCCCCCTACAACCAGCACCGCTACTTCACCAACTACCACGTCTGGGAGACCCTCGTGGCCTGGGACGCCCCCGGCCACTACGGGGTGGCCTGCAAGCGGCTGGACGCCCGTGACCCGGCCACCAAGAGCGTCTTCAACGCCAAACGGGCCATGCCCGACGCCTTGCGCACCGTGGTGCGCGCCGTCGACTGCGAGCTCCTGGTGCTCTCGTACAACGACGAATCGTGGATCGACCTCGAAGAGCTCGAAGACATGTGCCGCTCGCGGGGCGAGGTGGCGACCCTGGCCTTCGAGTCCGCCCGCTATGTCGGAGCCCGTATCGGCATCCACAACCCGTCGGGCCAGAGGGTCGGGACCGTGTCGCACCTGACCAACCGGGAATACCTGGTGGTGGCCGGGCCCCGGCGACGGGTGCTCGAGGTCATCACCCCGCTTCGGCTTCAATGTGTCCCGTGACCCACCACGGTTCGAGGCTGGAAAAAGTCGATCTGTCGCTCCGCATCTCCTCTGACGAGGAGGCCGAGATGATCATCGCCGCCCAACGGCGGCTCCTCCACCTCCGCCTGGTGAACGGCGGTCAGGTCGGCGAACGGCTCGGCCCACCGATCCTGGTGGTGATGGAAGGCTGGGACGCCGCCGGCAAGGGCGGATCGATCAAGCGGCTGGTGTCGCCGCTCGACCCCCGCCACGTCCGGGTGGCCGAATTCGGGGCGCCGACCCCCGACGAACTGCGCCACCACTTCCTCTGGCGGTTCTGGCCCGCGCTCCCGGGTTGGGGCGGGATGGCCGTGCTCGACCGGAGCTGGTATGGACGGGTGCTGGTCGAGCGGGTCGAGGGCTTCGCCACCGAGAAGCAGTGGCGCAGGGCCTACGACGAGATCACCCAGTTCGAGCATTCCCTGGCCGAGGAGGGCACCGTGCTGGTCAAGCTCTGGCTGCACATCTCCGACGAGGAGCAGCTCAAGCGCTTCGAGGCCCGGCGGGACGACCCGCTCAAGCGTTGGAAGCTCACCGAGGAGGACTGGCGCAACCGGGAGAAGCGCAAGCAGTACGAGGGCGCGGTCGAAGACATGCTCGAGTACACCGACCACCCCAAAGGCCACTGGGACGTGATCTCTGCCGAGCAGAAGCGCTACGGGCGCCTGGCCGTGCTGCGGACCGTCATCGAGCGGATGGAAGAGGGGATGCGGCGCTGGGGGATCGAGCCCCCGCCCTCCAAGGGCGCCGCCTACGACGACATCTGAGGTGACGCCGGGGCGACCCGGTGCCACAGTGGGGTCATGAGCCCCGGACCCAGACCCCGCTACGGCATCACCGTCCCCTTCGACGGGGTGCCGCTGGCCGAGCACCGGCGGTGGTTCGAGGAGCTCGACCGCCTCGGGTACACCGACGTCTGGTCGGCCGAGGTCGACGGCACCGACGGGTTCACCCCGCTCGCCCTGGCCGCGGCCTGGGCACCCCGGCTCAACCTGGGGGTGGCCCTGGCGCCCGCCTTCACCCGCGGCCCGGCCCTGCTCGCCCAGACCGTCGCCGCCCTGGCCGAGGCGGCCCCGGGCCGCTTCGCCTTCGGTCTCGGTGCGTCGTCGGAGGTCATCGTCGAACAGTGGAACGGGTTGGCGTTCGCCGACCCGTTCAAGCGGGTGCGCGACACGCTCCGTTTCCTGCGGGCGGCCATGACCGGTGAGAAGGTCACCGAGTCCTACGACACCTTCGCCGTCCGGGGCTTCCGACTGGCCCGCCCCCCCGAACACCCCCCTCCGGTCTACCTCGGGGCGCTCCGTCCGGGGATGCTGCGCCTGGCCGGGCGCGAGGCCGACGGGGCGATCCTCAACTGGCTGTCGGCCGACGACGTCAAGACCGCCGTCGGCGAGGTCGGCCCGGGCAAGGAGATCGTGGCCCGGATCTTCGTGGTCCCCAACGCCGACCCCGAGGTGGCCCGGGCCGTCGGCCGGCGCATGATCACGGCCTACCTCAACGTCCCCGCCTACGCGACGTTCCACCGATGGCTCGGTCGGGGTCCCGCCCTCGAGGCGATGTGGCGGGCCTGGGCCTCTGGTGACCGCAAGGGTGCCCTGGCCGCCCTGCCCGACGAGGTGGTCGACGACCTGGTGGTCCACGGCACCCCGGCCGAGTGCCGCCGGCACGTCGGGCGCTACGTGGCCAACGGCGTCACCATCCCCGCCCTGGCCGTGGTGCCGTTCGGGGTCGAGCAGGACGACGCCGTCACGGGCCTGGCCCCCGGCGGGTGAGCGCCCGCCGGGTCCGGGGCCCGGTGACCAACCCGGGGGGGACCGGCGGGGCAGCCCGACCGATGCCGCCACGGGCGGGGCAATCCCGGGGCATCGGACCGACGCCGCCGGGAGATCCGTGGTAGCGAGGGGTGGTGGACTTCCGACACCACGCCGTGTCCGACCTGGCCGGGTCGGTCCGCTCAGGCCGGGTCTCGGCCCGGGAGATGACCGGCCACGCACTGGCCCGCATCGAGGCCCTGAACCCGGCGCTGAACGCCTTCGTCGCCGTCGACGGTGAGCGGGCCCTCGAACAGGCGGCGGCGGTGGATCAGATCGTGGCCACCGGCGCGGATCCCGGGCCCCTGGCCGGGATCCCGCTCGGGGTGAAGGACAACGAGGACGCCGCCGGCTACCGCACCACCCACGGGTCCCCGCTGCTGGCCGACGCCCCGATCGCCGTGGCCGACTCCCCCCACGTGGCCCGCCTCCGGGCGGCCGGCTGCGTGGTGGTCGGCAAGACCAACCTGCCCGAGTTCGCCTGGTCGGCCAACACCACCAACACCTTGTTCGGGGCCACCCACAACCCGTGGAACCTCGAGCACAGCGTCGGGGGTTCTTCGGGGGGGACGGCGGCGGCCCTGGCCGCCGGTCTGGTGCCGCTGGCCACCGGTTCGGACGGCGGCGGATCGATCCGGATCCCCTCGGCCGCCTGCGGCCTGTCGGGGATGAAGCCCTCCCTCGGACGGGTGCCGGCCGGGGGGGCCGAGGGGCCGGGATGGCTCGACTTCTCCACCAAAGGACCCATGGCCAGGCGGATCGCCGACGTGATCACCGCCCTCGACGTGGTGGTCGGGCCCGAGGCCAGCGATCTGCGCTCGTTGCCCCGGCCCGAGGCCAACTGGCGCGATGTGCTCGCCGATCCCCACGTGCCGTCGAAGGTGGCCTGGTCACCCACCCTGGGCTACGCCGCCGTCGACCGGGAGGTCCTGGCGGTCTGTGAGCGGGCCCTGTCGACCTTCGAGTCACTCGGGGCCGAGGTGATCGAGGTCGACCAGGTGTTCGCCGTCGACCCGGTCGGTGACTGGCTGACCTTCGTCGGGGCGTGCCTGCAGCGCTCGCTCGAGCCCCACCGCCAGCACCCGTCATGGCCCACGATGGACCCGGTGCTCACGGCGGTCGTCGACGCGGCCCGCTCGACCTCGGCGGCCGACATGGTCCGGATCTTCGACGAGTGCCACGCCATGAACCTGCGCCTGGTCGAGCTCTTCCACGACGTCCGTCTCCTCGTGACCCCGACCACCGCCGCGCCGCCCCCGCCCCTGGACCTCGGAGGGGCCGGCCGGATCAACGGAGAGCTGGACGCCAACTGGGTGAAGTTCACCTACCCGTTCAACATGACCCGGTCGCCGGCGGCCACGGTGTGTGCCGGCCTCGCCGAGAGCGGCCTTCCGGTGGGCCTCCAGCTGATCGGCCCCCAGCACGCCGACCTGGTCGTCCTGCGTTCGGCCGCCGCCCTGGAGGCGGCGATCGGGTTCGACGCGGTCGCTCCGGTCGGCTGAGAGGGACCAACGCCTCTAGCCCGCTACTCCTGGTTCCCCCCCATCATGGCCGGTAGGCGAAGCGACAGGCGGGAGGAGCGGGATGCAACATCGGATGAAGATGGGGAGGGACCATGCGGCGGGCTGGCGGTCGTCGGCGAAGGCTGACGTTGCACGCCCGGTGGTGCTGATCGAGTCCGAGGACCCGGCCGAGGCCCAGGTCCTGTGGCGCCACCTCGAACTCGAGGGCTACGACGCGGTGTGGTGCTCGGGGCCCGAAGAGGGTGGGCCCGGGCGCTGCCTCCTGGTAACCGCCGGGCACTGCCCGCTGATGGACGAGGCCGACGTGGTCCTGGCCACCTGGCCCAGCACGGCGGCCCACCGCCAGGTGCTCGGGGCCGAGCAGCAGCGGTACCCCGGCACGCCGGTGATCGTCACCGCCAGCCCGAGGGTCCCGGCCGAGTCCCAGGGACCCTTCGACGGCCACCAGGTGCTCTGCCGCCATGCCTCGGTCGAGACCGTGCTCGGCGCCGTCAACGACGCGTTGGGACGCCAGGCCAGCTGACACCTCGCCACCGCCGGCTCGTTGCGCCCGCGGTCGGCGAGAGCCGGGGCCCGCCAGGACCGTCCCCCGTCGGGCCCTCCCCCGCCGGAGGCCACCTCTTGGTCGCCGCCCGCCGGGCCGGCGGTCTTTTGGTCGCCGCTCGAATCCGACCGGTGGCCGCCTCAGCGGTGCCCGCCGGGCCTCGGGCGGGGTGCCTCCTGGCATACTGTCCTGATCGCGGCCGGGTCCGGCCGCTTGACCAGGAGGCTCGAGCCATGGCCATCTCCGCCCCGGCCGACGTGGTGCGCCACGTCGGCGACGACGACGCCCCGTGGGTCGACACCGGCTACGGGGTGGACCTCAAAGTCGTGCGTTTCGACCCGATGAAGGGCACCTGGGTCATCCGCAACCGCTTCCGGCCCGGCGTCCGCCTGCAGATCCACCGCCACACCGGCCCGGTGGACGGCTTCACCCTGGCCGGGCGCTGGCATTACCTCGAGTACGACTTCTACTCCACCGCCGGGTCCTACATCTACGAGCCGGCCAACTCGGTCCACACCCTCGACGTGCCCGAGGACAACGACGGCGACACCGACGTGCTGTTCGTGATCGAGGGCGCGCTGCTCAACCTCGACCCCGACGGCAAGGTGGAGAGCTACAGCGACGGCCCGTCCATCCTCGAGGCCTACTACGCCCTGCTGGAGGCGGCCGGCACGCCCCGCCCCAACGGCCTCATCGTCTGAGCCGTCGACGGCCGCACCGAGGGAGGCCGCGGCCGGTGTCCGAGCGATCCAGGCCGGGGAGCGAACTGGCCGCCGGCCTGAGCGATCCCGGCCTCTACGCCGGCGACCCGTTCCCCCTCTACGCCCGGCTGCGGGCCGAGGCCCCGGTCGCCTGGCACGAGGGTGCGGGCTTCTGGGCCGTCACCACCCACCCCGAGGTCCAGGCGGTCGGGACCGACCCGGCCACCTTCTGCTCGTCGAAGGGGATCCTGGTCGAAGAGATCGGGGTGGACTACGCCACGCCGCCGACCATGATGCACACCGACCCGCCGGCCCACACCCGCTACCGGCGCCTCGTCCAGCCCGGGTTCAAGCCGAGCGCGGTGCGGGCCCTCGGCGCCGAGGTGCGCCGGCTGGCGCTGTCCCTCATTGAGGCGATCGAGCCGGACCGTCCCACCGACGTCGTCGAGGCCCTGGCGGTGCCCTTCCCGCTGCAGGTCATCTGTGGGCTCCTCGGCGTCGACCCCGGCGAGTGGCCCCGCTTCTACGAGTGGTCCGAGGCGGTCATCCCCGGTGCCACCGACTGGCCCGAGGAGCGGCGCCAGGCGCTCCTGGGCGACATGTGGGCCTACCTGGTCGCGGTGGCCAAGGAGCGTCGGGTCGAGCCGCGCGCCGACGTCGTGTCGGCCCTGGCCACCGCCTCTCCGGGTGGCGACGAGCTGAGCGACGACGAGCTGGCCATGTTCCTCATCCAGCTGCTGGTCGCCGGGAACGAGACCACCCGGAACCTGCTCTCGGGCGGCCTGGCGGCGCTGGCCGAGCGGCCCGACCAGTGGGACCGCCTACGCGACGACCCGGGTCTCGTCCCGCTGGCCGTCGAGGAGCTGCTGCGCTGGACCACGCCGGTCATCTCGTTCCTGCGGACGGCCACCGTCGACACCGAGCTGCGGGGCCAGCGGATCTCGGCCGGTGAGCCGGTCCTCTTGGTCTACGCCTCGGCCAACCGC
Organism: uncultured Acidimicrobiaceae bacterium; assembly: GCA_963836375.1. Taxonomy (GTDB): domain Bacteria; phylum Actinomycetota; class Acidimicrobiia; order Acidimicrobiales; family RAAP-2; genus CAWIJK01. The sequence continues at coordinate 65,622 of CAWIJK010000004.1, forward strand.
GACGAGGCCGTCTTCGGGCCCGACGCGTCGCACCTCGACGTCGGGCGGGACCCCAATCCCCACGTCGCCTTCGGCTTCGGGACCCACTTCTGCCTGGGCGCCGCCCTGGCCCGGCTCGAAGCCCGGGTCGTCCTCGAAGAACTGCTGACCCGCTTCGCGCACCTCGAGGGTGCCGGCGAGGTCGAGCGGGCCGCCAGCCCGGTCATCGCCGGGGTGCGGCGCGCCCCGTTGGTCTTCACCCGGCGCTGAGCGGGCGGAGCGCGACGAGGTGCCCGAGCTCCCCGAGATCCAGGCCCTGGCCGAGCGGCTGGACGCCGCCCTGGCCGGCGGGGTGCTCGAGCGGGTCGTCCAGCTCGGGTTCACCGGGCTCAAGACGGTCACCCCCGGCCCCGACGACCTGACCGGACGCACCCTCGACTCGGTGTCGCGTCGGGGCAAGTACGTGGTCGCGCACTTCGACGGCGCGATGCGCGTCCTGATCCACCTCTCCCAGGGCGGCCGGCTCGACCTCGAGGACCCGCCGAAGTCCACCAAGCCCCGGGGGTCGGTGGTCCGCTTTGTCTTCGACCGCCCCTCGGCGGTGCTGGTGCGCGAGCACGGGACCCAACGCAAGGCCGGCTGGTGGATCCTCGGGCCCGGTGACGACGGGCCGTTGGCCGCCCTCGGGCCCGACCCCTTCAGCGACGAGTTCGCCGAGCTCGTCGGTACCGGGGACTCCACCCGGCAGCTCAACACGATGCTGCGCGACCAGCGGGTGGTGGCCGGGATCGGTCGCGGCTGGGCCGACGACGCCCTCCACCGGGCGGGCCTGTCCCCCTTCGCCTCGTTGCGCTCCCTCGACCAGGCCAGGCGCGCGCGCCTGTTGGAGGCGGTCCGCTCGGTCCTCTCCGAGGCCCTGGAGGGCGAGCGCCGGCGCACCGGGGGGCTGTCGGAGGCCAAGCTCGGGGCCCGTTTCGCCATCCACAACCGCAGCGGCCAGCCGTGCCCGGTGTGCGGTGAGCCGCTCCTGCGGGTCTCCTTCGAATCCCACGAGATCGTCTACTGCAAGCGCTGCCAGACCGCCGGCAAGGTGCTCGCCGACCGCCGGCTCTCCCGGCTGCTCCGCTGAGGGCCATCGGCCCGGGCCGGGTCGGTCCGCTCAGCCACCCGTGGCCGCCGCCCGGGCCGTGACCGCCGCGGCCAGCCGGTCGGCGGCCCCCGGGTCACTGGCCAAGAACAGCGACGGCTCGGTCAACTCCAGCTCGAGGACCACCGGGCGGCCGTCGTCGCCGGGCACCAGGTCGACCCGGGCGTAGAGCAGGGTGGACGGATCGGCGACGCCGGGCACCGACCGCAGGGCGCCGGTGGCCACCGCCACCTCGTCGGTCGTCGGGCGCCTTGGGCCGACGTCGTGGTGCTCGGCGTCGCCGGGGGCCCGGCCCACCACCAGCATGGGTCCCTTGACCACGGCGTGGCTCAGGCGGCCGGCCACGAAGACGAGGGCGGTCTCGCCCGCCTGGTCGACCGCACCGAGGTAGGGCTGGATCATGGCCGTCTGGCCGGCGGCGTGGAGCTGGGCCACGTGGTCCCCGGCGGCCCCGCCGTCGGGGTCAGCGCCCTGGTAGCGGGCCGAACCCTGCGACCCGCTCGAGACGGTGGGCTTGACCACGAAGGGGCCGGCGGGGAACACCGCCCGCTCCCCCGGCGCCACCCACGTCGTGGCCGGCACCGGGACGCCGGCGGCCGCCATGTCGGCCAGGTACCGCTTGTCGGTGTTCCACTCGAGGACCGTCGCCGGGTTGGCCAGGCGGGGCACCGAACGCGCCCAGTCCACGAACTCGTCCCGGCGGTCGATGTAGTCCCAGGTCGAGCGAACCACCACCAGCGAGAACTCGCCCCAGTCCACCACCGGGTCGTCCCAGGCCACCGGCCACGCCACCACGCCCGCCCGGTCCAGGGCGCCGAGCAGCAGCGGCATGTCGGCGTCGGGGAAGCCCAGCGCATTCGCCGTGGCCACGGCCACCGGGCCCGGGACCACCTCAGCCGTCGGCGGTGAGCTGGTCCAGCAGGTCGGCGAACTTGCGCCGTGCCGCCAGGCGGCGAGTCGGGATGTGCTCGGTGGGCACCTCGGTCGGGGTGAAGTTCCGCAGGGTGCGCCGGGCGACCGTCTGGCGGTGGACCTCGTCGGGACCGTCGTAGATGCGCGCCGCCCGGGCCGCCCGGTACATCGACTCGAGCGGGAGGTCGCACGAGTAGCCGAGCGATCCGTGCACCTGGATCGCCCGGTCGATCACGTTGTAGAGGACCCCGGCGCCGTAGTACTTGATCATGGCGATCTCGTCGCGGGCGGCGGCTGCCCCGTCCCGGTCGATCTTCCAGGCCGCCTGCAGCGTCATCAGCCGCGCGGCCGACATCTCGGCCATCGAGTCGGCCACCCAGTTCTGGACCGTCTGCTTCTCGGCCAGGGTCGAGCCGTGCACGTGGCGCGAGACGGCCCGTTCGCAGAGCATGTCGAAGGCCCGGCGGGACTGGCCCAGCCAGCGCATGCAATGGTGGATCCGGCCCGGCCCCAGGCGGGCCTGGGCCAGGGCGAAGCCCTCACCCTCCCGGCCGACCAGGTTGGCCACCGGCACCCGCACGTCGCGGTACTCGATCTCGGCGTGGTTCCCGAACTTGCCGTAGGGGGCTCCGGGGTCCTCCATGCTGGCCACGTCTCGGACGATGTCGACCCCGGGGGTGTCGACGGGGACCAGGATCATCGAGCAGCCCTGGTAGGGGTGGATGTCGGGGTTGGTCACCGCCATGACGATGAGGAAGTCGGCGACCGTGCCGTTGGTGGTGAACCACTTGCGTCCGTTGATCACGAACTCCTCGCCGTCGCGCACGGCCTGGGTCGACAGCAGGGTCGGGTCGGACCCGGCCGTGTTGGGCTCGGTCATCGAGAAGGCGCTCCGCAACTTGCCGTCGAGGAGGGGCTGGAGCCACCGCTCACGCTGGTCCTCTCGCCCGGTGGCCGCGATCCCGACGGCCAGGAGCTCGGCGTTGCCCGAGTCCGGCGCGTTGTTGCCGAACACCACCGGCCCGTAGGGCGACTGGCCGAGGATCTCGTGCATCAGGCCGAGCTTGACCTGGCCGAAGCCCATGCCACCGAGCTCGGGCGGGAGATGGGCCGCCCAAAGGCCCTCGGCCCGGACCCGGTCCTGGAGGGGCCCGATGACCGCCAGCACCTGGTCGTAGGTCAGCTCGAGGGTCTCGAGGGGGAACACCTCCTCGCGGACGAAGCCGCGCACCCACTCGAGCTTCGTCTCGAACTCGGGGTCGGTCGAGAAGTCCCAGGCCATGACCACCTCCTGTCGGGGTTCGCGCACCGGGTCGCCTCGGCTTCCCGGTGTGGACACCCTGCCACTACCGTTGGCCAGATGCCCATCGACCAGAGCCCCGCGGCCACTCGGCACTCCGTCGCCCTCCGTCCCCCGGCCGGCGGCGACGGCGCCCCCGACGACCGCGGGCCGGTGATCGAGCCGCCGCCCCAGGCACCCCTCAGCCCCGCCGAGCGGTCCCTGCTGGCCGACGCCGAGCGAGCGCTGCTCGACGAGCGGCGACAGTTGACGGCGGCGGAGCTGACCGCGCTGGCCGCTCTCCCCGACCCCGCCGTGGTGGCCCTGGCCGCCCTCGCCCACCAGGTCCGCCTCACCTGGTGCGGCCCGGTGGTGGAGGTGGAGGGGATCCTCTCGGCCAAGACCGGCGGCTGCCCCGAGGACTGCCACTTCTGCTCGCAGTCCTCCCGCTTCGACACCACGGTCAAGGCCACACCGTTCCTGGACACCGGCGAGGTCCTCGCCGCCGCCCGGGAGACGGCGGCCCTGGGAGCCTCGGAGTTCTGCATCGTGCTGGCCATCCGCGGGCCCGACGAGCGGACCATGGCCCGCATCTTGGAGCTCGTTCCCCTGGTGCACGACCAGACCGGCCTCAACGTGGCGGTCAGCGCCGGGATCCTGACCGATGACCAGGCCCGACGTCTGGCCGAGGGCGGGGTCCACCGCTACAACCACAATCTCGAGACGGCACGGTCGTACTTCGGCGAGGTGGTCACGACCCACGACTACGACGAGCGGGTCGAGACCTGCCGGCTGGTCCGCCGCCACGGCATGGAGCTCTGCTGCGGGTCGCTGCTCGGCATGGGCGAGACGGACGATCAACGGGTCGAGCTGCTGTTGGAGCTGCGCGAGCTCGACCCGACCGAGGTGCCGATCAACTTCTTGAACCCCCGCCCTGGAACCCCCCTCGGCGACCGGCGGGTCGTCGGCGCATGGGAGGCGATCCGTTGGATCGCCTTGTTCCGTCTCGGGCTCCCCGGGGTGATCCTGCGCTACGCCGGGGGCCGGGAGGTGACGCTGCGGGACCTGCAGGCCATCGGGATGACGGCGGGGATCAACGCCCTCATCGTGGGCAACTACCTGACGACCCTCGGCCGCTCGGCCACCGACGACCTGCGGATGCTCGAGGACCTGCGCATGCCGGTCGGGGCCCTGACCGTGGCCTTCTGATCCCGCCGGCCGTGGGTGGTCCGGACCCCGGGCACGAGGTGGACGGCTACTGCACCGGGTGCGGCCGGCCGGCCGGCCGCTGCCCCGGGTGCGCCCGGGACCTCGACCCGCCCCGCTATTGCTCGATGTGCGGGACCTGGCTGGCGGTAGCGGTCATGCCCACCGGCTGGGTCGCCCGCTGCCGGGACCACGGCGAGCAGGGCCCCGGGGCCCGCCGGCCCGGCCGATCCTAAGGCCCCGCTCAGGGCCGCCCGGGGCGCTCGGGCGCCCACCCGAGGGGCTCACGGCCGTCGGCGGTGATCGTCCAGCGCCTGGCGTCGAAACGGGTGGTGGGCTCGAGCGCGCCCGGCACACCGGTGACCACCCCGGCGCAGCGGTAGCCGGCCCGGGCCGCCACCCGCTCGGAGGCCACGTTGCCGACCTTGGTCAGCAGGTCCAAGTAGACGAGCCCCAGCTCGGAGAAGGCCCAGCGGGTCACCAGGCGGACGGACCTGGTGGCCACGCCCCGGCCCCGGGCCCAGGCCGCCACCCAGTAGCCGATCTTCGCCTCGGCCCGTGGGCGGTCGATGTCGTGGAGACCGGTCGAACCGAGGAGCCGGCCCGAGGCGGCCTCGACCACGGCGAACGGCGCCGACCGGCCGCTGGCCCACTCCCGCGGATGGGTGGCGATCCAGTCCCGGGCGTGCTCGGTGCGGTAGGGCCAGGGGATGGACGACGTCCAGCGGGCGATCTCGGGGTCCTGGCAGGCCTCGGTCACCTCGTCGACGTCGTCGGGGGTGAAGGGGCGGGCGGTGACCACGCCGTCGGACAGGGGCCCGGGCGGCCGACCGGGGGTGGGCGGGACCTCAGGCATCACGGGCGGTCGGGCCACCGTGGGGCAGACCCGAGCCAGCCGTGGCGGCCCGACCGACGGGGGGCGCTCGGGGACCGGCGGAGGCCGAAGGCCTGCTGGGAGGGCATGGGGGGCTTCAGCGTATCGAGGAGGCCTCGGCGTCGCGATCGGACGTGCGCTCGGGTGCGGGCCGCCCGTTCGTCGCACCGGCACCGGGGCGCCCGCATGGTTGGCGGGTCGAGTTCTCCCGGGCGGTCGGGGGGACGGTCCCGGGCGCTAGGTTCACGGAGTGGTGGCCGACCTCGCCGGGCGGCTCCCGGGCGGGGCGATCGCAGGTGGCCGCCCGAGCGACCGCCCCGACCGCATGACCACCGGGCTGAGCGGCACCACGACGGCACCGGCACATCGGGAGGACCCAGATGGCAAGCACCTACCGAAAGGACCCCGAGAGGGTCGCCCAGCTCACCCAGGAGCAGTACCGGGTCACCCAGGAGAGGGCCACCGAGCCGGCCTTCCACAACGCCTTTTGGGACAATGAGGACGCGGGGATCTATGTCGACATCGTGTCGGGTGAGCCCCTGTTCGCCTCGACCACCAAGTTCGACAGCGGTTGTGGCTGGCCGAGCTTCACCGAGCCAATCGACCCGGACAACATCGCGGAGATGCCCGACCTGAGTCACGGCATGACCAGGATCGAGGTCCGCTCGACCAACGCCGGGAGCCACCTCGGGCACGTGTTCGACGACGGCCCGACTGAGGCCGGTGGCCTTCGTTACTGCATCAACTCCGCCGCCCTGCGCTTCGTCCCGGTGAGGGACCTCGAGCGTGAGGGTTACGGCAAGTTCCTCATGCTGTTCGAACCTGTCCAGGTCGAGAAGGGAGAGCGCAGTGAGTGAGAACCTCGAGAAGGCAATCCTGGCGGGCGGCTGCTTCTGGGGCATGCAGGACCTCATCCGTCACCAGCCCGGTGTGATCTCGACCCGGGTCGGTTACTCCGGGGGGGACGTCCCCAACGCCACCTACCGAAACCATGGCAACCACGCCGAGGCGGTGGAGATCATCTTCGACCCAACCCTGACCTCGTATCGGGACATCCTCGAATTCTTCTTCCAGATCCACGACCCCACCACGCGTGACCGCCAGGGAAACGACAGAGGACCCAGCTACCGCTCGGCCATCTTCTACACGAGCGACGAGCAGAAGCGGGTCGCCCTGGACACGATTGCCGACGTCGATGCCTCGGGCCTGTGGCCGGGCAAAGTGGTGACCGAGGTCTCGCCCGCTGGCCCGTTCTGGGAGGCGGAGCCCGAGCACCAGGACTACCTGCAGAACTATCCCAACGGCTACACCTGCCACTTCGTGCGCCCCGGCTGGAAGCTCCCCCACCGCGCCGATACGGGCACCCACTAGCGACGGGCTCGCCCGATCAGGCGACGAGGCGGGACCGGGTGGGTGAGCGCGATGGCGCTGGCCGAGCTGGCGGCGCCGCAGTGCTGAGCGCTCCACGACAGCCGACCGTCGAGTACGTCGGCGCTCTGTCCCGACTCAGCCGGTGGGCACCGCCCCGACCACGTTGGTGACGTGGATGCCCACCCCGGGCAGCGAGCCCTGACTGGTGGCGTCGCCGAAGGCGAAGACCCCGCCGTCGGCGCCGATCAGCCAGTAGCCCCCGCCGTCGGGGGTGGGCACGATCGAGACGATGTTCGAGACCGTGACCCCGAGACCGGGCAGCGAGCCGTGGGAGGTGGCGTCACCGAAGGCGTAGACCGCCCCGTTGGCCCCGACCACGTAGTAGCCCTGGCCGTCGGGGGTGGCCGCGATCCCGGTGATGTCGTTGACCGAGACCCCGATGCCGGGGAGCGAGCCCAGGAACGGGGCGTTGCCGAAGGTGAAGACCCCGCCGTCCTTGCCGACCAGGAAGTAGCCCCCACCTCCCGGGGTGGCCACGATGCCCACGATATTTGAGACGTGGACGTTCTGGGCCGGTAAGGAGCCGTAGAAGCCGGCGGACTGGCCGACCGGGAACACGAAGACCCCGCCGTCAGAACCCACCAGGTCGTAGCCCTGGTAGTTGTTGGTGGGCACGATGCCCACCACGTCAGAGACGCTGACCTTGAGGCCGGGCAGGGACCCGAAGAAGCCCGAGCGACTGGCCGACCGGGAAGACGAACACCCCGCCGTCAGAACCCACCAGGTTGTAGCCGGTGAAGTTGTTGGTGGGCACGATGCCCACGATGTTGGACACCTTCACGCCCAGACCTGGGAGTGAGCCGAAGAAGCCACTGGCCTGGCCCACCGGGAAGACGAAGACCCCGCCGTCGGAGCCGGCCAGGTCGTAACCGGCGGTCTGGATGGTGACGCTCTGGGTGGTCGTCGCTGACGGGCCCCCGTTGTTGGAGACCGTCTGGCCGGTGAAGGTCTGGGCCGTCGAGGTCCCCTGGGTGTTGGTCACGGTCAGGGTCACCTGGTAGGTGCCCGAGGCGGCGTAGGTGTGGGTGGTGGTGGCCGAGGTGGTGGTGGCCGTCGTCCCGTCCCCGAAGTTCCAGGCGTAGCTGGCGATCGAGCCGACCGGGGAGCTCGAGGCCGAGGCGTTGAAGGTGGTGGCGCCACCGGCGGGCCCCGGGGTCACGGTGAAGGCGGCCGTGGGCGCCTGGTCGGGGGTGACGGCGACCCCCTCGGGCCCGGCACCCACGCTGATCGGGGATCCGGCGGTTCCGCTGGCCAGGGTGATCGGGGTCACCGTGGCGTCGGAGTAATTGGCCACGTAGGCGGTCTTGCCGTCCGGGGTGATCGAGATGGCGTCCGGGCTGCTCCCGACCGGTATCGGCGTCCCGGGGTCATTGGTGGCGGTGGCCACCGGGGTGACGGTGTTGCTGTTCTCGTTGGCCACGTAGGCGGTCATGCCGTCTGGGGTGATGGCGACGGCGCTCGGAAGCGTGCCAACGGTGATCGGCGGCCCTGGGGTGTTCGTCGCCAGGTCGATCGGGGTCACGGTGCCGGCACCCTCGTTCGCCACGTAGGCCGTCTGGCCGTTGGGAGTGATGGCGATGGCGGTGGGGTTGTCCCCCACCGGGATCGGGGTGCCGAGGGTGTCGGTGGCGAGGTTGACGGGGACGACCTTGCCCGGGCCCTGGTTGACGACGTACGCCGTCTTGCCATCGGGGGTGATGGCGATCGCCACCGGGTAGGTGCCGATGCCGCCCATGGTGATCGACGACCCCGGCGTCCCGGTGGCCGTGGCGAACGGGGTCACGGTCTCGGCTCCGTAGTTGGCGACATAGCCGGTCTGTCCGTTCGGGGTGATGGCGACCGCGTAGCCGGACGACCCCGCAGAGATCCCCGTCCCGGCGGTGTCGGTGGCTGTGCTGATTGGCGTGACCGAGTCACCGCTGCCCTCGTTGGCGATATAGGCGGTGATGCCGTTCGGGGTGATGGCCACCGCTCCGGGCTCTGTCCCGACGGTGATGTTCGGTCCGGGTGTGTTGGTTCCCGTGGCGATGGGGGTCACGCTGTCGGACCCGAAGTTCGCCACGTAGGCCGTCGTCGGAACCGTGGACGCTCCGGCGGGTGAACGATCGAGGAGCAGCGCCGAGGTCCCCACGGGGACCAACGCCAGAACGGTGACGAACGAGGCCGAGGCACGGGCCTTCCACGACGAGCATCGGGCCCGCTGGGTACGAACGGTCACCTCACGAGCGATGGACTGTTGCACCCGGCCTCCTCCACCGTGGGAGAAGGATCCCCTTTCCCAACCCGCACACGATGCCACCGTGGACAAGGGCCCGCAATACGACGTACGACGGTGACGTTGGCTCGGGGGGTGGGACCATGCATGACGAGGGTTCCCCGGCGACCCGTCGGGACCTCCAGGACGACAGAGCCGCGACCCTTACTACCTCCCGGTCGCTCCGGATCGTGGGAATCCACGCCAGCACATCGGTCCGGGTTGACGGCGGCGCGTCGGAGAGGGCAGGACGGGGATTCGCTCAAGATCCCCGGCGCACGGGCGCCGGATCATCGGTGGGGATGGGCTGGGGGTGGTCGGGTGCCTGACGCGCCTTTCGTACCGGTGCGACATGGACCAGCGCGTTGTAAGTGACGACGGCGATCGCCAGATGCATCGCCATGAGAACGGCAACGGCTTCAGGCGGTGCTCCTTTCAGAAGGATCCACACGTCTGGGAGGAAGAGCACGAGCGTCACCGCGATGGCCAGTCGGAAGAAGAGCCACCGTGGGGAAGAGCTGACACGGGTGACGATTGGCCAGCCGATGCACGCGATGACCACCCCGATGATCGTCAGCTTCGCGTAGTCGCCGAAATTGAAATGGACGTATCCGTGGGTCGAAGGGAAGACCGTCGTGCCGATCGCCACCAAGGCGGCGTCGGCGAGTAGCGATCCTCCGAGTGCCAGGACGGTGGCCAAGACCAGCCGAAGCAGTGACGGCGGCCGATGGGTAGGGGCGAAGTCGATGCGCACCGACTCAAGCGGGTGTCCGATCAAAGCCGACTGGGGCATTAGAACCTCTCGGTGTTCAGGGAAAGCCTCCCGGAAGGGGGCTGGCTGCAGTCGAAAATGCTACCGGTGGCCACGAGCCACGCTCAGTCATCCGCCTCAGGTTCGTCTCAGGTTCCCGAGTGGAACCCCACGACAAGACCAGAACGAACAACTGTCTTATGCCTGCCTTATGAACTTCCAACCTGGCCCACAGCCCGGGGTGGGCCCGCCCACAATCCGGCTTGCTTTCATGTTGACGACGACAGGTGCACCGGTGTGACAAACGGTTGTACCGACAAGTGCTTCAGAAGGGAGCAACCTAAACCATGCAGGCAACATTTAAGAAGGGGCTGTTGGCGCTGGGCGTGCTGGGCGGCGCCGTCGGGCTCGGTCTGGGCATCACCACCGCCGTCTCGGCCGCCACGGCGAGCACGCCGGCCACGTCCACCACCTCGCCCGCTGCGGCAACCACCCCGGGGGCTTCCTCGGCAGCGACCCCCGGCCCGTCGGGCACTCCCCCGTCCGGCACTCCCCCGTCGGGCTCCGCCGCTCCGTCGTCCCCGCCGGCGTCGGCACCGACGGGATCGGGGGGCACGTCCTCCCACCGGTGTCCGAACATGAACGGGAGCTCCGGGTCAGGCAACGCCAGCTCAGGCTCGGCCGGGAGCTCGTCGAGCGGGTCGCCGTCGACCACCGGCTAGGCGCTCTCCGACACGACCGTCCGCCCACCCCGCACCCGGCATCGGGTCCGCCCGGCGGGCGGCACCATCTGACGACCCGGTGGTCCGAGTCCCCCCCCGCTCGGACCGCCGGGTCGCCGGTACGGTTGTCGAGGGTCTCCGGCGTTGTTGACTCTCCGCCGAGAGATCAACCGAGGGCCATCACCTAATGGCCCCGTCAACTAAGGGCCCCATCACTTAAGGGCCAAGGCCGCCAACCGCTCCTCGTCGCCGGGCATGACGAGCACCGACAGGCCGACCCGGTCGGTCAGCCACGAACGGTTCCGCCGGTGCAGGTCGTCGCCGGGATCGAACCGGTTGAGGACGACCGCCAGGTGTTCGGGGGCCAGCCGACCGGCGCCGGTCAGGGCGTCGGCCGACAGCCGGACCGCATTGAGCGTTCCCAGCCCGGCGTCGGCCACCAGCACGACGAGATCGGGCTCCAGACGCGCCATCAGGTCGACCACGTCCCCGTCGTCGGCCTGGGGCGACCGGACCCCTCCGGCCGTCTCGACCAAACCGACCCGGGGATGGGTGGCCGTGTCGGTCCACGAGCGGGGCCACGCCAGCTCGCCCACCAGGTCGGCCACGCTGAAGGCCGGCCGGCCGAGTGCGTCGGCCGCCATGGGTGGGGCCAGGGCGATCCCGTAGGAACGGGCCGGCGGGCAGACCTCGTCGGCCTGTTCACCCGAGGCCCGGGCCAGCACGGCGGCGTCCAGCCCCGCCGGGTCGTCGCCGGGATCGGCCGACTGGGCCGGCTTGCGGGCGGCGACCGCCGCGCCGCCGGCCCGCAGCACCCCGATCAGCCGTGAGGCCACCCAGGTCTTGCCGACCTCGGTCCCGGTGCCGGCCACGAGGACCAGGCGGTCGGGCCCAAGGCCGCCGCGGTCATGGGGCACCGGCGGTCTCGAGCTCTCCGAGGGCACCCAGGGCCGCCACCAGCCGGCCGACGTCGGCGTCGGTGTGGGCGGCCGACACCGTCACCCGGAGCCGGCTCGTGCCCAGAGGGACGGTGGGCGGTCGGATGGCGGGCACCCACAGCCCCTGGTGCAAGAGCGCGGCCGAGACGGCCAGGGCCCGTTGCTCGGACCCGAGGATCACCGGGACGATCGGGGACCGGTGACCGGGGGCGATCCGCTCGACGTGGGTGGCCAGCCGGTCCACGAGGAGCCGTCCCTCCTCCGACCGCACCACCCCCACGGCGGCCAGGGCCGCCGCCGCGTCGGCCGGGGTGAGAGCGGTGGTGAAGATGTAGGGCCGGGCCACGTTGACCAGCAGCTCGGCCACCCGGCGCGTCCCGGCGACAAAGCCGCCCAGCGCCCCCAGGGTCTTCGAGAGCGTCCCGACCCGGACAACCTCGAGACCGTCGGTGACCTCGGGCCCGGGGTGGGGACCGAGAACGGCGTGGGCCTCGTCGAGCACCAACAAGGCGTCGTGCCGCCGGCACCGGGCGGCCAGCTCGGCCAGGGGCGCCGCGTCGCCGTCCATGGAAAAGACGCTGTCGGTCACCACGACGGCCGGGCCACGCCCGCCGGCCAGCAGGGCCTCGAGATGGTCGGGGTCGGCGTGGCGGTAGACCGACACCTCGGCCCTGGACAGCCGGCAGCCGTCGATGATCGACGCGTGGTTCAGCTCGTCGGAGTAGATCCGCGCGCCCCGGGTCCCGAGGGCCGACAGCAGGCCGAGGTTGGCGGCGAACCCGGTGGGGAACACGACGGCCGCCTCGGTTCCCCGCCAGTCGGCCAGCGCCTCTTCGAGGTCGCGGTGGACGGGCCGCGAGCCGGTGACCAGCCGGGAGGCCCCGGCCCCGGCCCCCCAGCGATCGAGGGCCTCGTGGGCGGCGGCGACCACCGACGGGTGCTGGCTCAGACCCAGGTAGTCGTTGGAGGCGAACGACACCACCTCGTGCCCCTCGTCGACCAGCCGGCCCGCCGGCCCGCGGGCGTCGAAGGGGCGCGGCTCGCGCCACCGCCCCTCGTCGACGACCCCGTCGAGGGTTCGCTCGATCCGCTTGGCCCACCCACCCGTCGCCGTCTCCGGCCCGCTCACCGGGCCACCTCGTCGAGCGAGTCGGCGAGTGCCCCGACGATCCGGGTGATCTCGTCTTCGGTGACGGTGAGCGGCGGCATCACCACCACCACGTCCCCCAGCGGGCGGAGCAGCACTCCCCGTCGCACCGCCCCGGCACACACCCGCCGCCCCCACCGCAGGCCGGGTCCGGGCGGCGCCAGCTCGACACCGACCATCAGCCCCCGTTGGCGTACGGCGGCCACTGCGGGCCGGCCGGCGACGGCGTCGTCCAAGAGCCCTTCAAGCTGCACCGACCGCTCGGCCACGCTGGCGAGCACGTCCCATTCGACGAGCAGGCGGAGGTGCTCCAGGGCGACGGCCGCGGCGAGGGCGTTCCCCCCGTAGGAGTGGCCGTGGAAGAAGGTGCGAGGTCCCAGGTCCTCGCCCAAGAACCCGGCGAAGACGCGGTCAGAAGCCACCGTCGCCGACATGGGGAGGTAGCCGCCGGTGATCCCCTTCCCCAGGCACAACAGGTCGGGGCGCAGACCGCACTGCTCGGACGCGAACATCGTGCCGGTCCGGCCGAACCCGGTTGCCACCTCGTCACAGACGAGCAGGACCCCGGCCTCACGGCAGGCCCGGCCCAGCGCGGCCACATCGTCGGGGGTCGCGCAAAGCATCCCCGACGCCCCTTGCACCAGTGGCTCGATGACCACCGCCGCCAGGTCGGCCCCGTGGGCCGACACCGCCGCGCAGGCCTTGGCCGACCATCCCGGATCGTCATAGCCCGGCGTGCGCAGGACCGGGAAGCAGAGGGGGTCGAAGGCCGCGGTGAAGAACCCACCGTCGCCGACCGACAGGGCCCCGACCGTGTCCCCGTGGTACGCGTCCCCGAGGGCCAGGAATCCCGACCGCTGGGGCTCGTTGCGGTTGACCCAGTACTGGAAGGCGATCTTCAACGCTTGTTCGACCGCCACCGCGCCGTCGGCGGCGAAGAGGAAGTGGGGCCCGTCCACCGGGACCACGGCGGCCAGGGCCTCGGCCAGCTCCACCACGACCGAGTTGCCGTTGCCCAGCATCGTCGAATGGGCCACCTTGCCCACCTGGGCGACCAGGGCGGCGTCGAGCTCGGGCACCCGGTGGCCCAGGGTGTTGACCCACAGCGAGGAGATGGCGTCCAGGTAGCGGCGGCCGGCGACGTCGATCAGCTCGCGTCCCTCGGCCCGCTCGATGACCAGGGGCTCGTTCCCGGCGTACGCCGCCATCTGGGTGAAGCCGTGCCAGACCACCGCGGCGTCCCGGTCCACCCACGCGGCGGCCACCTCGTCTCTTTGGGCGTCCATGACCCCGATTCTCGACCAGCCGGCCCGGGCGGTCCACCGCAGGCACCCCGGGGCACCCCCGGGAGGGTCCCGGCCGCCCCGGATCGGGTTCGCGGCCCGGTAGGGTGTCCCTACTGGATCGTCGGAAGGAGCCGGTGACATGCACCGCATCGGTGTGGTCGACACGATGTTCGCCCGCTACGACATGGGCGCCGAGGCGGTCGACGAACTGGAGCACTGCCCCGGTTACTCGAAGCGCTTCGAGGTCGTGCGCCGTACCGTTCCGGGCTTCAAGGATCTGGCCGTGGCGGCGAAGCGGATGATCGAAGAGGAATCCTGCAAGATCGTGGTCGCGCTCGGCATGCCGGGTCGGGCCCCGATCGACAAGACCTGCGCCCACGAGGCGTCCTCGGGGATCATGCAGGCGCAGCTCATGACCAACACCCCGATCCTCGAGGTCTTCGTGCACGAGGACGAGGAGGACGATCCGGTGCGCCTGGCCGAGGTCTGCCGGGACCGGTCCCGCAAGCACGCCCACAACGCCTATTGGATGCTCTACGAGCCCGAGCAGCTCACGGCCCGGGCGGGCCAGGGCATCCGCCAGGGCTATTCGGACGCCGGACCGCTCGTTCCCTCCGGGGGCTGACGGCCCCCGTCCACGGACGCGGCGATCAGCCCGGACCGGGGTCGCGCGGGAGCCCGAGGACCTTCTCGGCCACGATGTTGCGCTGGACCTCAGAGGTCCCGCCGCCGACCGTCAGGGCCGGTGAGAAGAGGAAGCCCCCGGCCCAGGGGCCGCCCTCCCACGAGGGACCGGCCCCACCGATCCCCGGTGCCGCGGGGACCGGACGGGTCCCTTCGACCATGGCATGGGCACCGGCCAGGTCGCGGCCGAGCTCCATCACCCGCTGGCCGTGGGCGTCGGCGATCGCCTTGCGGACCGAAGCCTCAGGACCCGGCACCCGGCCCGCCAGCACGGCCGAGACGGTGCGCAGGCGCAGGACTCGCAGCACCTCCCCCTCGGACCAGGTGGCCACCAGGCGCTGGCGCAGCACCGGGTCGGCGGCGCCCCCGGCCCGGCGGACCAGCTCGACCAGGTCGCCGGCGGTCGGACCGTTGCCCCACAGGGCGCCTTCCCCCGACAAAGAGACCCGCTCGTTGCCCAGCGTGACCTTGGCCAGCTCCCAGCCGCCGTCGACCTCGCCGACCAGGTGGTCTCCGGGAATGCGCACCTCGTCGAAGAACACCTCGTTGAAGGCGTGCTCCCCGGTCATGTCGATGAGCGGCCGGATCTCGAGACCCGCCGCGTCCATCGGGCAGATGAAGTAGGAGATCCCCCGGTGCTTTGGCGCGGCCGGGTCGGTGCGGGCCAGCAGGATTCCCCACTTCGCCACGTGGGCGAAGCTCGTCCAGACCTTCTGGCCCGAGACCACCCAGTCGTCGCCGTCACGGACGGCCCGGGTCGACAGCGCGGCCAGGTCCGAGCCTGCGCCGGGCTCGCTGAAGAGCTGGCACCAGAACTCCTCCCCCGAGAGCATCGGCCAAAGCCACCGCTCCTTCTGCTCGGGGGTGCCGGCGTAGAGGAGGGTGGGTCCGGCCCACCCGATGCCGATCGGGTTGACCGGGCGGTGCACCCCGGCGCGGCGCAGCTCGTCGTCGATGACCAGCTGGCCCACCGGATCGGCGCCCCGCCCCCACGGCTCGGGCCAGTGGGGGACAACGTAGCCCGCCTCGGCCAGCTGGCGTCCGCTCGGCCGGGGGTGGTCGTCGAGCCATGCCCTCACCTGCCGGCGGCCCGGGTCGTCGTCGCCCGGAAGTCCGAGGTCCACCGGCGCAGCGTAGGCTCCCCGGCGGATCGCCGTGTCGGCACGGCGCCACGGAGAACGAGGAGCACCGGTGACCAACTGGAACTACGCCGACGTCTGGGAGGTCGTGGCCGACACCCAGCCGGACCTGCCCGCCGTGTCGCAGGGGGACCGGCGGGTCGACTGGCGCGAGTTCGACCACCGGGCGGACGGGATCGCCCGCTGGCTGCTCGAACTCGGCGCCCAGCACCAGGACAAGGTGGCCCTCTACCTGACCAACAGCGTCGAGTACCTCGAGTCGATGTACGGCGCCACCAAGGCCGGCCTCGTCCCGGTGAACACCAACTACCGCTACGCCGATGACGAGCTGGCCTACCTGTGGGACAACGCCGACGCCGTCGGCGTGGTCTTCCACGGGTCGTTCGCCGAGCGGGTCGAGCGGGTCCGGACCCGGGTGCCCGGGGTCCGGGGGTGGCTGTGGGTGGACGACGGCTCGGGTCAGTGCCCGGACTGGGCGGTCCCCTACGAGGAGTGGGCCAAGTGCTCCACCGGACGGGTGCGGGCACCCTGGGGCCGCAGTGGCGACGACCTGATCATGCTCTACACCGGGGGAACCACCGGGATGCCCAAGGGCGTCATGTGGCGCCAGGACGACCTGTTCGCCCGCCTGAACGCCGGGGGCTTCCGGCGTTACGACGAGTCGGCCGGCGTCGAGGGCGTGCGCCGCCAACTCTGCGAGTTCGGACCCGGGAGCTCCCTCCTCCCGGCGTGTCCGCTGATGCACGGCACCGGGGGCTTCACGGCGTGGGAGTGCCTCAGCGAGGGAGGCCGGGTCGTCCTGCTCTCCGGCCGGCGCTACGACCCGGCCGAGCTGCTCGACACCATCGAGCGCGAGAAGGTCAACGGCCTGGTCATCGTGGGCGACCCCTTCGCCCGGCCGATGCTGGCCGCTCTCGACGCAGAGCCCGGACGCTGGGACCTCTCGTCGCTCGTCGGGATCATCTCTTCGGGGGCGATGTGGAGCGAGCCGATCAAGCAGGGCCTCCTCCGCCACCACCCGGGCATGCTGTTGGTGGACGCCTTCAGCTCCTCAGAGGCCCTCGGCATCGGCTCGTCGGTCTCGTCGGCCGGGGCCGCCGCCCGGACGGCCGAGTTCACCCTCGGTCCCGAGGTGCGGGTCCTCACCCCCGACGGACGCCAGGTCGAGGCGGGTTCCGACGAGATCGGCGTCCTGGCCCTGGGCGGGCGCAACCCCCTCGGCTACTACAAGGACGAGGCCAAGACCGCGGCCACCTTCCGCCTGATCGACGGCGTGCGCTACTCGATCCCCGGTGACCACGCCCAGGTTCGCGCCGACGGCTCGATCCACCTGCTCGGTCGCGGTTCGGTGTGCATCAACACGGCCGGGGAGAAGGTCTTCCCCGAGGAGGTCGAAGAGGCCTTGAAGACCCACCCCACCGTCCACGACGCCGTGGTGGTCGGAGTGCCCGACGACACCTACGGCGAGCAGATCGTGGCCGCCGTCGAGCCGGCGCCGGGCTGCACCGTCGACGACGAGGCGGCGCTGATCGAGTTCGTGAAGGGCCGGTTGGCCGGCTACAAGGCGCCCCGGCGGGTCCGGGTGGTCGAGACGATCGGGCGGGCCCCCAACGGCAAGGTCGACTACGGACGCCACCGCCAGGAGGCCACCGAGTGGGTGGCCCCGTCGGCCTGAGACGGCGGCCGGGCGGTTGCCCGCCCGACGAGAACGTGTTCTACTTGGCCTCCGATGGAGTTCAATCTCGCAGACCTCTTCGAGGCCGCCGTTGACGCCTATCCCGGTCGGGAGTACCTGGTGGCCAACGGCGAGCGCCGCACCTACGCCGAGATGGAGGCCCGGGCCAACAGGATGGCCCATCACCTGGCGGCCCAGGGCATCGGGCCGGGGGACCACGTCGGGATCTACTCGTACAACAGCGTGGAATGGGTCGAGACCGCCTGGGCCGTCTTCAAGCTCCGGGCGGTGTGGATCAACATCAACTACCGCTACGTCGAAGACGAGCTCCGGTACCTGTTCACCAACGCCGACCTGAAGGCCATCGTCTGCCAACGCGAGTTCGCGCCGAGGGTGACCACGCTCCTGCCTGACCTCAAGACGGTCGAGCACCTGGTGGTGGTCGAGGACGGCACGGAGAACCCCCTGCCGACCGGCGCCGTCGGCTACGAGGACGCCCTGGCCGGCGGGGGGCCCGAGCGCGACTTCGGACCGCGCTCGCCCGACGATCTCTACATCCTCTACACCGGCGGGACCACGGGCATGCCCAAGGGAGTGGTCTGGCGCCACGAGGACGTGTTCTACGCGCTCGGGGGCGGGGTGGACCCCGTCACCAACACCAGGGTCCGCCAACCCGAGGAGATGGCCGAGAAGGGCCGGGGCGGGGCCCTGTGCTTCCTCCCCATCGCCCCGCTCATGCACGGTGCCAGCCAGTGGGCGGTGATGGGCCAGAGCTTCTGCGGCTCCAAGATCGTCCTCGTCGCCAGGTTCGACCCCCACGACGTCTGGCGCCTGGTCGACCACGAGAAGGTCAACTCGCTCATGGTGACCGGAGACGCCATGGCCAAGCCCCTGGTGGAGGCCCTCGACGAACCGGGGACAACCCACGACACCTCCTCCCTGGTGGCCGTGGTGTCCTCGGCCGCCCTCTTCTCGGCTCCGGTGAAGGACGAATTCTTCAAACACCTGCCGAACATCCTCATCACCGACGCCATCGGCTCGTCAGAGAGCGGGAACAACGGCATGACGGTGATCGGCAAGGACAACACCGCCATGAAGAGCGGGCCGACAGTGCACATCCTGGGCGAGACGGTCGTGCTCGACGAAGACCTGAAGCCGGTCCAGCCCGGCTCAGGGGTGATCGGCAAGATCGCCCGGTCCGGGGACATCCCCGTCGGCTACTACAACGACCCCGACAAGACCGCCGAGGTGTTCATCACCGTCGACGGCACCCGCTACGTCATGCCCGGGGACTTCGCCACCGTGGAGGCGGACGGGTCGGTGACCCTGCTCGGTCGCGGTTCGGTGGTCATCAACTCGGGTGGCGAGAAGATCTTCCCCGAAGAGGTGGAGTCGGCGGTCCGGTCCCACCCCGAGGTGATGGACGCCATCGTGGTCGGCGCCCCCGACGAGCGCTGGGGCCAGACGGTGGCTGCCATCGTCCAGCCGCGCTCGGGGCGCTCGCCCGAGCTCGTCGACATCCAGGAGCACTGCCGGACGTCGATCGCCGGCTACAAGCTCCCCCGCCGGCTGCACACCGTCGAGGTGATCCAGCGGTCGCCCTCAGGAAAGCCCGACTACCGCTGGGCCAACGCCATCATCGCCGCCGCCGTCGAATCCGAGATGGCCGAGGAGACGACCGAGGACGACGAGGCCTGAGCCGGACACTGGCACCCGCCACCTCCCGATGCCCGTCGACCTGACCGAGCTCCTCGCCGGGAGGGCCCTTGACCCCGCCGCCGAGGTCCCCGCCGTCCCGAGCGCGGTGGTGACCATGGAGCTCCAACGCGGCGTGATGGGCGACCTGGCCACGTTCCCCGAGCTGGCGGCGGCCTGCGAGCGGGCCGGGACCGTGGCCAACACGGCCCGGCTCTTGGTGGCGGCCCGGGCGGGGGGGCTGCCGGTGGTGCACTGCACGGCCGAGTTCCGGGCCGACCGGGCCGGCACCATGCTCAACACCCCCCTCCACCGCGCCGCGCTCCGACGCCCGGGCCATCTGTTGGCCGGGACGCCGGCGACCGACCCCGTCGACGGCCTCGGCGTGGACCCGTCTGACCTGGTGAACAGCCGGGCCCACGGGGTGTCGCCGTTCACCGGGACCTCACTCGACGCCACGCTTCGGAATCTCGGGGTCCGGGTCCTCGTCGTGACCGGGGTGTCGGTGAACCTGGGCGTGCTGGGCGCCTGCATCGAGGCGGTCAACCTCGGCTACCAGGTCGCGGTGCCGACCGACGCCGTGGCCGGGGTGCCGCCCGACTACGCCGACGCGGTAGTGGCCACCACGCTCTCGCTGGTGGCCACCCTCACGACGGTCGACGAGCTCGTCGGGGCCCTGGGCCGGCTCACCGGGCCCGCCGGGCCGCCGTCTCCCTGAGGGCCGGACCCGACCGCCCGACCGGGCGACGGGGCTCGCCGACCCCCCCGGGCACCCCCCTAGATATCGGATTTCGATATCGGTTTCCGATATTGTGGGGGCGTGGACACGGTGCGGGGATTCCTGCGGGGGGCCGTCGCCCTGCACGTGCTCTTCCACGCCACGAGCGCCCCGGTCACCGGCGCCTGGCTGTCAGCGGAACTGGCCAACCACGGTTACCGGATCAGCCCCGGCACCCTCTACCCGCTCCTCCACAAGATGGAGGACGAGGGGCTCGTGGTCTCGGCACCCGAGGTGGTGGGCGGTCGGGCCCGACGCGCCTACGCCGCCACCGCCGCCGGCCAGGCCGCCCTCGAGGAGCTGCGCCACGCGCTCGTCGAGCTGGCCGACGAGGTGCTCCCGGGATGCCTCCGGTGACGAGCGACGACACCGGGGCCGGCGGGGGGACCGCCGATCACCAGGTGGCGCTGGCGGTCATCGCCCGGGAGTGGCTGCGCATCGGCATCATCGGGTTCGGGGGCCCGCCCGCGCACATCTCACTGTTCCGCGGGCTCTGTGTCGACGAGCGGCGGTGGCTCAGCGCCGAGGACTTCGAGCACGCCATCGCCGCCACCAACCTGCTCCCGGGACCGGCCTCGACCCAGCTCGCCATCTTCTGCGCCTGGCGCCTCCGCCGCACCGTCGGCGCGGTGCTGGGCGGCCTGTGCTTCATCGTGCCCGGCCTGGTGCTGATCCTGGCCCTCTCGGTGCTGTTCTTCTCGGGCAACCCTCCGGCATGGGTGCGGGGCGCGGCGGCCGGGGCCGGGGCGGCGGTGGCCGCGGTGGCCCTCGACGCGGCGACCCGTCTCATGGCGCCGAGCTGGCGGAGGGCCGCCACCTCGCCGGGGCGCCGGATCCGATGGGCGGTGTACCTGGTGCTCGGCGGGGTGGCCGCGGCGACCGTCGGCCCGTATCTCGTCCTGGTCCTCCTGGCCTGCGGGCTGGCCGAGACGGGCGCGGGCCGGAGGGCCCGCCCGCCGACGACGCTCGGCGCCTTCGGACCGGGGCTGCTCGCCGCGGCCGTCCCGGCGGCCGGCGGGCTGGGGGCCCTGGCCTGGGTCGCCTTCAAGGTGGGCGCCCTCTCCTACGGCGGCGGCTTCGTCATCGTGCCGCTCATGCAAGCCGATGCGGTCAGCCACTACCACTGGATGACGTCGGCCCAGTTCCTGAACGCGGTGGCCCTCGGCCAGCTGACTCCGGGCCCGGTCGTCCAGACCGTGGCCGCCGTGGGCTACGCCGCCGGGGGCCTGGGCGGCGGGCTGCTGGCCGCCGCGGTGGCCTTCGGCCCCTCCTTCGTCTTCGTCCTGGCCGCAGGAGCGCACTTCGACCGGCTGCGGACCAGCCCGACGGCCCAGGACTTCCTGGCCGGAGCCGGCCCGGCCGCCATCGGCGCCATCGCCGGGGCCGCCGTCCCCCTGGCGCTCGCCCTGAGCCACCTCTGGCAGCTCCCGGTCCTGGCCGCCGCCGGCATCTGGCTGCTGGCCGCTCGTCGGGGCACCGTCTCGGCGCTGCTCGGCGCCGGCGCCGTCGGCGTGATCGCCGCCCTGGCCGGGCTCCCGGTCGGGCACTGAGCCGGTACCGTCGGACGGTGGTCCCCGGTCCGGTGCTGATCCTGACCGGTCCGCCAGGGGCTGGCAAGACGACGGTGGCCCGCATCGTGGCGGACCACATCGACCGCTCGGTGTGCCTCGAGTCCGACTGGTTCTGGACGACCATCGCCCGGGGGTACATCGAACCCTGGCGGCCGGGGGCCGAGAGCCAGAACGGCACCGTCCTCGACGCGGTCGCCGCGGCGGCGGCCCAGCTGGCCAACGGCGGCTACACGGTGGTGGTCGAAGGGATCGTCGGCCCGTGGTTCCTCCCCCTGTTCCGGCAGCGCTTCCTCACCGAGGGCGTCGAGGCCCATTACGTCGTCCTCCGGCCCACGATCGAAGTCGCCCTCGCCCGAGCCGCCGGCCGCCTCGGTGACGAGAGGGTGCCGGGGCACCCTGCACTGAGCGCCGAAGGACCGGTCCGGCACATGTGGGGCGAGTTCGCCGACCTCGGCGACGAGGAGCGCCACGTCATCGACAACACCTCCTTGGACCCCGAACGGACGGCCGCGGTCATCCGCGCCCGCATCCTCGAACGGATCGACCTTCTCTGAGGCGATCGGCAACCGCGCCCAGCGGGCCAAACCCCCCCGGTTCGCCGGGCGCGCGCCGGCCGGGACCCAGGCGGGCGACCGGCAGGGTCACCGCCGTCGTCGCGCTGGTCGTGCTCACCTGGACCGTGGTCCCCTGGACAGGGGTCGCGGTCCGGGCGGCGGCCGACGGCCCCGGGCGCCCGGGCCGGGCCAACTGGGTCGCCGGCTGGGCGGCGGCACCGACGGGGGCCACCGCGCTCGGACTGGTCGACGCCACCTCTCGCATGGCGGTGACCGTCGACGCCCCGGGCAGCGCCGTCCGGGTCCACCTCTCGAACGCCTCGGTGCCAGGAGCCACCACGATCGGTCCGGTGAGCATCGGGGCGGCCGGTCGTGGGGCGGCGGTGATCGGTCCGTCCCGGGCGGTGCGTTTCGGCGGGTCCCCGACGGTGACCCTGCCCGCCGGGGCCGGGAGGTGGAGCGATCCGGTGCCGATGGCGGTCCGGGCGGGCGAACGGCTGACCGTGAGCGTCTACGCCCCCGACGCGCCGGAGGTGACCGAACTCGACGACTCGACCGAGGCGACGGCGTGGACGTCGAGGGGCGACCTCGTCTCGGACACGACCGGGCGGCAGTTCGTCGCCGCGGTCCCCGGCGTGGCCCCCTGGCGGGTCGTCGACGGGATCGCCGTGGCCGCCCCGCGCCGATGGAGCACCCTGGTGGCCTTCGGTGACTCCATCACCGCCGGCTACCAGTACCACCAGACGCCGGGCCACCCGACCTGGCCCATGCTGCTGGCCCGGCGGCTCACCGGGGGCGGGGCGAGGTCGTGTCCGGTGTCGGTGGTCAACGAGGCCATCAGCGCCAACCTGTTCACCCGGGGCTCGGTTCCGGGCTTCTCGGGCGGGCCGTCGGGCCTCAGCCGCTTCGAGGGCGACGCCCTGGCCCAGCCCGGCGTCCGCGAGGTCATCATCCTGCTCGGCACCAACGACATCGCCTGGGACACCACCCACGGCGTCACCGACCCCGTCGGCCGGCTCGAGCGCGCCTACCGGGCGGTGGTGGCCGAGGCGCACGCCCGCCGGGTGCGGGTGGTGGCCGCCACCCTCACCCCGGCCGGCGACCCGTCCCACCCGACGCTGTTCCTCGGCGGGTACTCGACGGCGGCCGCCGTCGCCGACCGGGCCGAGTTCAACCGGTGGCTCTCGAGGTGGCGCGCCGTCGACGGCGTGGTCGACTTCGACCGGGCCGTGCGCTCCGAGTCCGATCCCCACCTGCTGGCGGCGTGGGCCGACAGCGGGGACCACCTCCACCCGAGCACCCGGGGCTACGCGGCCATGGTCGGCGCCATCGGGCGCCCCCAGATCACCGGCTGTCCGACCGGGCGGTCCGCTCTGACCGTCCGGGCGGCCGGCTAACGCTTGGCCAGCTGCTCCTCGCGCTGGCGGGTGGTCGAGTGGACTGGGTCCTTGTCCCACTGGGGCAGGACGTGCTTGCCGAAGGTCTCGACCGCCTCCAGGCAGGTGTCGCGTTCCATCGACGACGACAGCATCCCGAAGGCCAGCTGGTCGGCGCCGGTGTCGGCGAAGGTCTGCACGGCCCGGTTGACCTCCTCAGGGTCACCAATGGCCACCGACCCGCTCGAGATCATCATCTCGACCTGCTCGGGGCCGGCGGCGGGGATGGTCTCGGGCCAGTCGGGGATGCCCTTGGGCTTGGGGAAGGTGTCGAGGTACCGGAAGACCAGGCTCAGGTGGTAGTTGGAGTCGGCGTCCAAGAAGGCCTGCCGGGCCCGGGCCCCGTCCTCCATGCAGAGCATCTGGGTCGTGATCATGACGTTGTTGTTGACGTAGGCCCCGATCGGGTCGGTGCACTCGGCGATCTTCTCCTTGTACCCGGCGATGAGCGGGGTCAGGACCTGGGGCGGGGTGAAGGCGAAGCAAAGGACCCCGACCCCGAGCTTGGCCGCCAGCTCGAAGGTCCCGGGGCTGCCAGCCGCCATCCACAGGGGCGGGTGGGGCTGGGTGTAGGGCTTGGGCAGCACGTTGCGGGTCGGCATCGAGAAGAACCGTCCGTCGTGGGAGTACTCGGTCTCGCGCCACATGGCGATGATCTCGGGCAGGGTCTCGGCCACCATCTCACGGGTGATCTCGGGGTCCTCGATGCCGAAGCCGCGCTGCTCGGTGGTCGACGAGCCCCGGCCGGTGCCGAACTCGAAGCGGCCCTCGCTCAGGTGGTCGAGCATGGCCACCCGCTCGGCGATGCGGGCCGGGTGGTTGGCCGGCGGCGTGATGTTGAAGATGCCCGAGCCCAGGTGGATGTTGCCGGTCTTGGCCGCGCAGAAGGCCAGGAACGACTCGCTGTCCGACAGGTGCGAATAGTCGGTGAGGAAGTGGTGCTCGGACGCCCACGCGTACTTGATCCCGGCGGCGTCGGCGGCGCAGATGAAGGCCACCTCGTCCATCAGCCGGTCGTGCTCCGCCGCCGCCCCGTGGGCCTCGCGGTAGCGGGGCAGGATGCTGATGGCGTTGAAGATGCCGAACTCCATGGCGCTGGATTCCTCCCGCTCCGGCACCCCGGACGGCTCCCGGGGGCAGTGCGGGCGACGGTAACATGGCAGGGGATAAATTGCAACGTGTTCCAGTAATGGCGGTGTCCGCCCTGTTCACCGCTGGTCCGAGCCCCGGAGGTTCGCGGGTGGCCCTTCCCGAGACCATCGCCGAGCTGGTCGTGGCGCGCGCCGGGGACGACCGGCCCGGCCTCATCTCGGACGGGGGGACGCTCACCCACGCCGAGGTGGCCGCCGGGGCGGCGACCCGGGCGGCCTGGCTGGCCGAGCAGCGCCGCCCCGGGCCCTTCCACGTAGCGGTGCTGCTGGACAACGTGGCCGAGTACGTCCTGTGGCTCGAGGCCGCGGCGGTGGCCGGCGCGGTGGTGGTCGGGGCCAACGCCACCCACCGGGGCGACGAGCTGGCCCGGGACCTCTCCCACACCGAGTGCCAGCTGCTGGTCACCTCGGCCGGTTCCCTGCCCCTGGTGGAGGGGCGCCGGCTCGGCGGGGCCCTGGGCCAGGTCGGGGCCACGAGCGGGCGGGTCCTGGTGGTCGACGACCCGGCGTCGGCGGGGGCGCTCGACCCCCACCGGGGCGCCCCCCTGCCCGGGCCGGGCGACACCGGGGTCAGCGCCGAATCCCTGGGCTACCTGTTGTTCACCTCGGGGACCTCGGGTGCCCCCAAGGCCTGCCGCTGCACCCAGGGGCGGCTGGCCCGGATCGGGGCCATCGTGGCCCAGATGTTCGAGCTGGTCGAAGACGACGTCTGCTACCTGGCCATGCCGCTGTTCCACTCGAACGCCCTGATGGCCGGGTGGGCCCCGGCGCTGGCCGCCGGGGCCATGGTGGCCCTGCCCGCCGGGGGTCGGTTCTCGGCGTCGGGCTTCCTCCCCGACGTCCGGCGCTTCGGCGCCACCTACTTCAACTACGTGGGCAAGCCGCTGGCCTATGTCCTGGCCACCCCCGAGCGGCCCGACGACGCCGACAACCCGCTGGTGCGGGCCTTCGGGAACGAGGGGGCGAGCGTGGACGTGGAGCGATTCGCCACCCGCTTCGGCTGCGCGGTGACCGACGCCTACGGGTCGACCGAGGGCGGGGCCATCGTCTCGCGCACCGACGACACGCCGCCCGGAGCGCTGGGCCGGGCCCCCGAGGGCACGGTGGTGCTCGACCCGGTGACCGGCCAGGAGTGCCCGGTGGCCCGCTTCGACGCCGGGGGCCGCCTGCTCAACGCCACCGAGGCCATCGGCGAGCTCGTGAGCAAGGGCGGCGGGGCCGGCTTCGAGGGGTACTGGCGCAACGACGAGGCCGAGCAGGCCCGCCTGCGCGACGGCTGGTACTGGACCGGGGACCTCGCCTACCGCGACGAGGCCGGGTTCTTCTACTTCGCCGGCCGGGACCACGACTGGCTCCGGGTGGACGGGGAGAACTTCGGGTCGGCCCCGGTCGAGCGGGTCATCGAGCGCCACCCCGACGTGGTCCTGGCCGCCGTCTACGCCGTGCCCGACCCGGTGGTCGGCGACCAGGTCATGGTCACCGTCGAGTGGCGACCGGGGGCGGCCGGCTTCGATCCCGAGGCCTTCGACCGCTTCTTGGCCGAGCAGTCCGACCTCGGGACCAAGTGGGGGCCCCGCTTCGTCCGGGTCACCTGGTCGATGCCGGTCACCGCCACCTCCAAGGTGCTCAAACGGGCGCTGCGGGCCGAGCGCTGGAACTGCGACGAGCCGGTGTGGTGGCGGCCCGGGCGAGACGCCCCCTTGCGCCTCCTCACGGCCGCCGACGTCGAGGCGCTCGACCGGGCGGTGGCCGACCGGGTCCTGTGACGCCGATCGGCGCTCAGGCGGCCCCGATGCCCCCGGCGCCCACCGCCGGCTCGGTGGCCGAGGACAGGGCCCGCCACAGGGCCCGGTAGGAGGGATAGGTGAGCTCCTCGGTGACGTAGCCGGCCCGGACGAGCTCGTCGTGGAAGGCCGGCAGGTTGCGCCACGGGATGCCCATGTCGACGTGGTGGGCCAGGTGCCAACCGGTATTGTAGGGCACCAGCCAGAGGCGGGCGCCGAGCGACTGGCGGACGTTGTGGGTGGTGACCCGGCGGTCCGGTGCGGCCTCGAGCCCGCCGTGCTCGCCGATCGACCGCAGCCGGTTGAGCACGCGCCACTGGGTCATCCACGGGAGCCACCACAACAGCGGGTAGATCCACCAGCGCCCGGTGGCCACCCAGGCCAGGGCCCACAAGAGGGCCTGGACCCCCAGGATGGAAAGGCCGATGCGTCGGAACGAGGTGGACCGCACCGACCGGCAGAGCACCTTGAAGTTCTTCCAACCCGAGATGCCCACCGCGTCGCGCACCAGCCGCCGCCACAGCGTGGCCCGGGTGCACCGATAGCCGCCGTAGAAGGCGAGGTCGGGCTCGTTGGGCCCGAACTCCTCGCGGTGGTGGGCGAAATGGCCGCGGCGGTAGAGCGTGATCGGCGTGAACGCCGGGTAGGCGATGAGCCACGTCCCCACCCAGTCGTTCAGCGCCTTGTTGGTGAAGAGCAGCTTGTGGGCCGCCTCGTGCATCAAGATGGCGAAGCGGACGTAGAGCGGGCCCATCACCACGAAGGCCGCCAGGTAGGCGAGCGGGTTGTCGATCCACACGGCCAGCCACACCACCCCGACCACCATCGCCCACAGGGCGGCCACCGTGAGGGCGTTGCGCCAGCTGGCGATGCGCCGCAGCCCGGGGCGGATCGCCGGCACGGCCATCCCGTTGGCCAAGAGCCGGTCGGTCGGCAGCACGTCGGGCCGGGCCGAGGGGGGGAGGACCATGGTGTCGGCCACCCCCGCATATTACACTTGATAGTCAGATGACTCAAGAAGGTAATGTCCCCTTCACCGCCCGATCGGTCCTGGCCAGCACCCTGCTCGGGGCCGAGCCACCCGACCTCCCGGTCTCACACCTGGTCCGTCTGGCCGGGTTGTTCGGGATCAACGAGAACCGGGCCCGGGTGGCCCTGAGCCGGATGGTGGCCTCCGGCGAGGCGGTGACCGACGGCGAGGGGCACTACCGGGTGGCGGGCCACCTGGCCGAGCGCCGGGAGCGCCAGGGGGCCAGCCGGGCCGGGGCCAGCCGGCCCTGGGGGGGCGGGTGGCACCTGGTGGTCGTCACCACCTCGGGCAGCACGCCCGAGGTGCGCGCCCGGCGTCGTCAGGCCCTCAGCCTGGCCCGGCTGGCCGAGCTGCGCGAGGGCACGTGGCTGCGGCCCGACAACCTCGAACTCGCCCTGCCCGACGACGTCGCCGGCGGCGTGACCCGATTCGCCGCCCGGCCCGAGGACCCCGGGGCCCTGGCCGGCCAGCTGTGGGACCTCGAGGCGTGGTCGGCCCGGGCCGGCGAGCTGGCCCGCCGGCTCGCCGACCTCCCCACCGAGGACCCCGGTGACCTGGCCCCGGGCTTCGTCCTCTCGGCGGCGGTGCTCCGCCATCTCGGGGCCGACCCCCTGCTCCCGCCGGCACTGTTGGCCGACTCGTGGCCCGGGGGCGAGCTGCGCCGAGCCTACGACGAGTGGGACGCCGGTTACCGGCGGGTGCTGCGGGACTGGAGCCGCGCCTTGCACGAGCCCGCCCGCGACCCGACGGCCGTCCCGTAGGATCCTGCGCTCGACGGCGCGAATCGACGGAGGGGCCGACCATGGATGCGACCGACGAGCTGCTGGCCAACAACGAGGCCTACGCGGCCGCCTTCGAGCACCGGGACCTCCCGCTGCGACCGTCGCGGCGGCTGGCCGTGCTCGCCTGCATGGACTCGCGCCTCGACGTCTTCGGCGCCCTGGGGCTGGCCATCGGAGAGGCCCATGTCATCCGCAACGCCGGGGGCCTGGCCACCGACGACGCCATCCGATCGCTGGCCCTCTCCCAGCGGATGATGGGCACCGAAGAGGTCGTCGTGATCCACCACCTCGACTGCGGGATCCTCCGGGTCACCGACGAGGAGTTCCGTCGTCGGCTCGCCACCGAGACCGGGGTCGAGGCCCCCTGGGCCGAGGACACGACGACCGACGTGACAGAGAACGTCCGACGCGCCGTGGCGGCCATCACCTCGAGCCCGTTCGTGCCCACCCCCGGGCCGGTGCGGGGCTTCGTCTACGACGAGGCCAGCGGCCGTCTGCGCGAGGTCGGCTGAGTCGACGGCGCCCGGCGCTAGGGGTGGGTGAAGCTCGGCGCCCCCTCGACCTCGAAGGTGATCTGGTCGACGTAGCACCACCACCAGTCCTCGCCGGGCTCGTAGGACTGCATCAGTGGATGACCGGTGGCCTCGAAGTGCTTGGTGGCGTGGCGGTTCGGCGAGCTGTCACAGCACGCCGCGTGCCCGCACTCCATGCAGACGCGCAGGTGGACCCAGTGTCCACCGATGGCCAGGCAGTCCTCGCAGCCGGTCGACGAGGGTGTCACGGCCTCCACCTGGTCGAGGTGGCCACAGGGCACGGTGGACTCGCTCACGGCGTCCTCCTCGGGTGCTCGGGTGTCGGGGTGGTGTCGGGATGCCCGGGACGCTCGGTCACCGAAGGACCCGGCGGGCCCGAGCCTACCGGCGGGCCGGCGGGTCCGGGCGGGCTCGGGAACCGGGCCGGCCCGGTCAACCGGCGGTCAGGGCTGGAGACGGTCCATCCGCCACCGGTCCCCCTCGGCGACGTAGCGGAGGCGGTCGTGGAGACGGTCGTCGCGGTTCTGCCAGAACTCGAAGACGGTGGGCGTGAGGCGGAACCCGCCCCACCACGCCGGGCGCTCGACCGGTGACCCCCGGTGCTCGGCGGTGACCTCGCGGACCCTGCGGTCAAGGGCCTGGCGGCTCTCGATCGGCTGGCTCTGGCGCGAGGCCAGCGCGCCGAGCTGGGCCCCGGGCGGCCGCGTGGCGAAGTAGGCGTCGGACTCGGCCTCGGTTGACCTGGCCACGCGGCCTTCGACCCGGACCTGGCGGCCGAGCGGGTCCCAGTAGAAGAGCATCGCCGCCCAGGGGTTGTCGGCCAGCTCCCGGCCCTTGCGGCTCTCGTAGTTGGTGTGGAACGTGAAGCCCCGCCGGTCCCAGGCCTTCATGAGGACCATCCGGGCCGAGGGGCGGCCGTCGTGGTCGGCGGTGGCCAGGGCCACCGCCTCGGGCATCGACACGACGGCGGCGGCGTCGGCGAACCAGCGCCCGAACTGTCCGAAGGGGTCCGGATCGGCGCCGGACTCGGCCAACGGCTCGTGGTGGTCGGGCACCCCGCCGACCCTAGCGACGACCGGGGGGGCCGGTGGGTGGGTCGGCGTCGAAGCGATGTGCCACGCTGGCCCCGGTGGACGACCGAGGACCCGATGGCTGAGGACTGGCCCCGCCCGGTCGTGCACTTCGAGATCGTCGCCCGGGACCCCGGGCGCCAGGCCGACTTCTACCGGCGCCTGTGCAACTGGGACGTCGGCGAGGGCCCGATCATGTGGATCCCTGCCGGCCTCGGCGGCCCCGAGCCCGGGCCATCGGGCCACCTGCGCCAGGGCGACCGCCCTGGGGTGACCCTCTACGTGCAGGTGCGGGACCTGGGGGCGTCGCTGGCCTTAGCCGCCGAGCTCGGCGGCACCGTCGTCGCCGAGCCCTTCGACCTCCCCGACGGCCCGACGCTGGCCGCCGTCGAGGACCCCGAGGGACTCCCCCTCGTCCTCGTCCAGCAGTAGCGGCGGCGGGCCCAGGGGTCGCCCGTTCAGTCCAAGGTGCTGAAGCGCTCGGTGCGGACGCTCGAGGCGTCGACCAGGGACATGAACGAGGCGGCCAGCGGGTCGTCGGCCCAGCGCTCGTCGCAGGCGTCGGCGTCCTCGGCCGAACGCCACAGGTCGATGACGATCCACTCCCCGCCCTCGCCGCGGGCGGTGGTCCGGCGCAAGAGCCCGGGCTGGCGGTAGGCGAACTGGGTCTGCACCCTGCGGTCGGCGACCAAGAACGCCGCCTCGTCGGCCCCGGCCGCCAGCGCGAAGCGCAGAATCTCGATCACGGCGTCACCCTAACGGCCGCCGGCCGCCGGCCGGTGGGCCCGGCGGCGGTGCGGAACGGACCGCGCGACGTCGCGACCGACGGCCCGCCGGGGCCGGGACGGCCTAGCGGTCGACCCCCATGACGAGCCCGCTGGTCGGCACCCCGGTGCCGGCGGTGACCACGACGTTCTCGAGCCCGGGCACCTGGTTGACCGAGGTGCCCCGGACCAGGCGCACCCCTTCGGCGATCCCGTTCATGCCGTGCAGGTAGGCCTCGCCCAGCTGGCCGCCGTGGGTGTTGATCGGCAGCGAGCCGCCCAGCTCGACGTTGCCGTCGGCCACGAAGTCCTTGGCCTCGCCGCGCCCGCAGAAGCCGAGTTCTTCGAGCTGGTAGAGGACGTAGGGGGTGAAGTGGTCGTAGAGGATGGCCGCCTGCATGTCGGCGGGACCGAGTCCCGCCGTCTCCCACAGCTGGCGGGCGACCACGGCCATCTCGGGCAGGCCCAAGAGGTCGTCGCGGTAGTAGCTGGTCATCATGTCCTGGCCCGCCCCCGAGCCCTGGGCGGCGGCCCGGACCACGGCCGGGGGGTTGGCCAGGTCCCGGGCCCGCTCCAAAGAGGTCACCACCAGGGCCTGGCCCCCGTCGGTCTCCTGGCAGCAGTCCAAAAGGTGCAGCGGCTCGACGATCCACCGGGAGGCCTGGTGGTCGGCCAGGGTGATCGGCTTGCCGTAGAACCAGGCCTTGGGGTTGGTCGCCGCGTGGCGCCGGTCGGCCACCGAGACCCGCCCCAGGTCCTCGCTGGTCGCCCCGGTGGCGTGCAGGTAGCGGGTGGCGGCCATGGCGACCCACCCCGCCGGGGTCAACAGGCCGGCCGGCCCGTAGAAGGCGAAGTGGGCGTTCTCGGCGTTGGGCACCGGCGGGCGGTCCTGGACGCCGGCCCCGAAGCGGCTGCCGGAGCGCTCGTTGAAGGCCCGGTAGCAGACGACCACGTCGGCCACCTTGTGCTCGATGGCCAGGGCCGCCTGCTGGACGGTGGCGCACCCGGCCCCGCCGCCGTAGTGGATGCGGCTCATGAACGTGAGCTCGCCCAGGCCGAGGCCCCGGGCGATGTCGATGTCGGGGTTGGTGTCGGTGCTGTAGGTCACCGTGCCGGTGACCTCGCCCGGGGCGATCCCCGCGTCGCGCAGCGCGGCGTCGACCGCTTCGGTGGCCAAGGAGAGCTCGGACCGTCCCGAGGCCTTGGAGAACTCGGTGGCCCCGATGCCGGTGACCGCCACCCGGCCGGCGAAGGAGTGACGGGTCACCGCGGCGCCGGGCTCAGCGGTCCCGCCCGAGAATCATCCCGCTGGTCGGCACCCCGGTCCCGGCCGTGACCACCACGTGCTCGACGTCGGGGACCTGGTTGACCGAGGTGCCGCGGACCAGGCGAACCGCTTCGGCGATGCCGTTGACCCCGTGCAGGTAGCCCTCGCCCAGCTGGCCCCCGTGGGTGTTGATGGGCAGCGAGCCCCCGATCTCGATGTTGCCGCCGGCCACGAAGTCCTTGGCCTCGCCCCAGCCGCACCAGCCGAACTCCTCGATGGTGAAGAGCACGAAAGGGGTGAAGGCGTCGTAGAGGACCGCCGTCTGGATGTCCGACGGGCCGATGCCGGCCATCTCGTAGAGCTGGCGGGCGACCAGGCCCATCTCGGGCAGGTGGGCCATGTCGTCGCGGTAGTAGCTGGTCATCATGTCCTGTCCCTGCCAGCTCCCCTGGGCCGCCGCTCGGACCACGGCCGGGGGGTTGGCCAGGTCCCGGGCCCGCTCGAGCGAGGTCACCACGATCGCCTGGCCCCCGTCGGTCTCCTGGCAGCAGTCGAGCAGCCGCAGGGGCTCGACGATCCAGCGCGAGTCGAAGTAGTCGTCCATGGTGATGGGCTTGCCGTAGAACCAGGCGTGGGGGTTGTTGGCGGCGTGGCGTCGGTCGGCGACCGCCACCGCCCCCAGGGCCTCGGCGGTGGCGCCGGTGGCGTGCAGGTAGCGCTGGGCGAACATGGCGGCCCAGCTGGCCGGGGTCAGCAGGCCCTGGGGCGAGTACCAGGCGAACTGGGCGTTCTCGGCCGTCGGCAGGACCGGGCGGTTCTGGACCCCCGCACCGAAGCGGTTCCCCGAGCGCTCGTTGAAGGCCCGGTAGACCACCACGACGTCGGCCACTCCACTGGCCACGGCCAGCGAGGCCTGCAGCATGACCCCGAGGGCGGCCCCCCCGCCGTAGTGGACCCGGCTGAGGAAGGTGAGCTCGCCGATCCCGAGGGCCCGGGCGATGTCGATGTCGGGGTTGGTGTCGGCGCTGTAGGTCACCATCCCTTGGACCTCTGCCGGGGCGATCCCCGCGTCGCGCAGCGCTGCGTCGACCGCCTCGGTGGCCAGGTGGAGCTCGGAGCGGCCCGACGCCTTGGAGAATTCCGTGGCCCCGATCCCCGCCACCGCCACCCGCCCGGCGAAGGAGTCTCGGTTCACGGTTGCCCGTCCGCCGCGGCCAGCGGCAGGGCCACCGTCACGGTGCCGGTCACGTGGTCGCCCAGGCCGTTGGCCCCCCGCAGGGTCACCTCGACCAGGCCCCGGCGGCCGTCGGCCTCGGGCCCGGACTTGGCGGTGACCGAGCCGGTCAGGGTCATGGTGTCGTCGGGGTAGTTGGGCGCCCCGAGGCGGATGCCGACGTCGCGGAGGACCCCGCCGGGGCCGCTCCAGTCGGTGACGTAGCGCCCCACCAGACCGTTGGTGGTCAAGATGTTCATGAAGATGTCCTTGGACCCCCGCTGGCGGGCCAGCTCGGCGTCGTGGTGGACGTCCTGGTAGTCCCGACTGGCCAGGGCGCCGGCCACGATCAGGGTCCGGGTGACGGGCACGGTGAGCTCGGGCAGGGCGTCGCCCACCGACACCTCGTCGTAGACGAGGGAGCCCCGGGCGGCGCCGCTCACCGGCCGACCCCGACGTCGGCCGGGCCGCCGGCGCCGGCCGCCAGCAGGCGGCCGAGCCGGACGAGCTGGCGGCTCGGGCCGCCGAGCTCGAGCTCGATCTGCTTGCCCCACAAGAAGTACCGGTGGATGGGGTAGCTGATGTCCGCCCCCACGCCGCCGTGGAGGTGCTGGGTGGCGTGGACCACCCGCTGACCTCGCTCCGCCGCCTGCCACTTGGCGATGGCCACCGCCTGGGCGGCGTCGCGGCCGGTGTCGAGCCGCCAGGCCGCCTGCCACAAGGTGACCCGCATGGCCTCGATGTCGATGGCGGCGTCGGCCGCCCGCAGCATGGCGCCCTGGAAGGCGCTCAGGGGGCGCCCGAACTGGTGGCGCCCGTTGAGATAGGTGGCGGTCTGGGCCAACGCCGACTCGGTCAGCCCGACCTGCAGCGCGCACAGGGCGGTCCAGGCCCACTGCAGGACCAGTCCGAGGGCTTCTGACCCGCCGCGGGGGCCGACCAGCACGTCGTCGGCCCCCACCGCCACCGCCTCGAGGGTGAGATGGGGGTGGATCTCGCGGTTGGTGGTCACGGCCCGTTCGAGTCGGACCCCGGCGGCGGACGGGTCGACCAGGGCCATGACCACCGCGCCGTCGGGGGTGTGGGCCGGCACCAGCACCCGGGCGGCCAGGTGGGCCTGGGGCACGGCCAGCTCGGTGCCGAAGAGCCGCCAGCCCCCGCCGGCGGGCTCGGCCCGCACCGGGGGGCGGCCCGAGGTGCTCTCGGCGCTGCCGCTCAGCGCGGCGGTGAGGAACACCTCGCCGGCGACGACGCCGGGGAGCCAGCGGGCCCGCTGGTCGGGGGAGCCGAACCGGCCGACGGCCAGCGCGCCGAGCACCAGGGTCGACCACAACGGCACTGGGGCCACCACCGCGCCCTGGGCCTCGAGAAGCAGGCACAGCTCGGTCAGCCCGAGGCCGGCCCCGCCCTGTGGGCCGGGGACGGCCAGGCCGAGGAGATCGGCGGCGGCCAGGGCGGCCCACAGCTCGCGGTCGACCCGGTCGTCGCCCCCCTCGACCTCGGCCACCCGCTCGGGACTGACCAGCCCGGCGAAGACCCCCTCGGCCGCCTGGCGCACGGCCAGCTGCTCGTCGGTGAAGGTGAAGTCCATCAGCGCAGCTCGGCCCCGGCCGCCCGGGGCCTGAAGACCGGGAGGGTCAACTCGTCGTCGGCCTCGTAGAACTCGACGTCGACGGGCATCCCGACCCGCACGTCGGCCGGGTCGACGCCGACCAGGTCGGCCACGAGCCGCGTCCCCTCCTCCAGCTCGACCAGGGCAATGGGCAGGGGGTAGTCGAAACCGGGGACCTTGGGGTGGTGGACGACGACGAAGCTGAACACCTCGCCTCGGCCCGACGCCTCGAGGGTGTCCCACTCGAAGGACCGGCAGGCCGCACAGGCCGGTAGCGGCGGGTGGCGCAGGGTCCCGCACCCGGTGCAGCGCTGGATGAGGAGCTTGTGCTGGCGGGCCCCCTCGAAGAAGAAGGCGATGTCCTGGGTGATCGCCGGCCGGGGCCGTCGTCCGGCCGGCGACGTCTCGGCGGCCGGCTTGGGCCGGTACTTGAGGATCCGGAAGCGCATCGTGGCCACCGGCTCACCGCCGCGGTGCAGCTCGGCCGGGTCGGCGGCGTCGTCCACCGGGCCCCGGGCGACCACGAAGTCGGTGCGGGTGGTGATGAAGCGCCCGGCACCGAGTCCGGTCTCTTTGACGGCCGAGATCGCTTCGATGACCGACGCCGCCACGACGCGCTCGCCGGGCACCAGGGGCCGGTCGTAGTGCTGCTCGCAGTTGGTGGCCACCACCGAGGTCAGGCCCTCGTCGTCGCACAGGGCCATCATCTTCTCGGTGTTGGTGTCGCCGGCCGGGCGGCCCGACGCCCGCGCCACCTCGAGGTCCAAGGTGGCCCGCAGCCCGCGCATGCTCCAGGCCTGCAGCATGGTGGGCGGGGCGATCACGCCGTCGAGGCCGGCGGCCCGGGCCGCCTCGTCGGAGCCGTAGACCGGGTTCTCGTCACCCATGGCCTCCACCCAGTGGCGGATCATCGCCTCGTTGACCGCGTGGGGGGCGAGCATCGGCGGACCGGCCGGGGCGCCGGCCAGGGCCTCCAGCTCGGCCGAGTGGTCGGGGGCCGCGGCCCGCTCTCCGGAGGCGCTCACCGGGCCGCCCGCTGCATGCCGAGGCCGGCCATGGCGACGATCTCGCGCTGGACCTCGTTCACCCCGCCCCCGAACGTGTTGATCTGGGCCTGGCGGCCCGAGGCCTCCAGCCGGCCCCGCAGCAGGGCCCCCGGCGAGCCGGGCACCAGGTAGCCGGTGGCGCCGAGGACGCCCATGAGCAGCCGGTTGATCTCGATGGTCCGCTCGGTGCCGAACACCTTGATCGACGAGGACTCGTCGGCCGTCAGCCGGCCGGCGGCCACCGAGCCGGCCATCCGCCAGTTGAGCAGGCGCATCGCCTCGAGCTCGGCCTCGGCCCGGGCCAGGTCGAGCTGGACCCACTCCTGGTCGATCACCCGCCGGCCGTCGTCGGTGCCGGTGGCCGCCGCCCAGGCCACCACCTCGTCGAAGAGCTGGAGCGAGAGCCCGCTCCACGCGGCCAGGCCCACCCGCTCGTGGTTGAGCTGGGTGGTGATCATGCGCCACCCCTCGTTCTCCTCACCCACCCGGTTCTCGACGGGGACCACCACGTCCTCGTAGTAGGTCGAGGTCGTGGTGAGGCCCCCGACGGTGTGGATGATGCTCCAGGCGAAGCCGGGGCTGGTCGTCGGCACGCAGATGATCGAGATCCCCTTGTGCTTGGGCACCTCGGCGTTGGTGCGCACGGCCAGCCAGACGTAGTCGGCCTGGTCGGCCCCGCTGGTGAAGATCTTGGCCCCGTTGATCACATACTGGTCGCCGTCGCGCACGGCCCGGGTCCGCAACGAGGCCAGGTCGGTCCCCGCCTCGGGCTCGGTGTAGCCGATGGCGAAGTTGAGCTCGCCGGCCAGGATCTTGGGCAAGAAGAACGACTTCTGGGCCGCCGTGCCGTAGCGCATCATGGTCGGGCCCACGGTGTTGATGGTCACGAACGGGAAGGGGGCGCCGGCCCGGCGGGTCTCGTCGAAGAAGATGAACTGGTCGGTAGCCGGACGGCCCTGGCCGCCGAACTCGGTCGGCCAGCCGATGCCCAGCCAGCCGTCCTTGCCGATGCGCCGCACCACCTGGCGCCACTGCTCACCGCCCTCCCCGCCGTCGGAGAGCCCGGCCCGGACCTCGTCGGTCAACAGGTCCGCGTAGTAGGCGCGCAGCTCGGTCCGGAGGCGCTGCTGGTCGGGGCTCTCTTCGAGGAACATGGGACGAGGGGGTGCGAACTGCTCGCCGGTCCCGGCGGGTCCAGGCCGGCTCGGAGCCAAACTGTAACAGGTTCTCGTCCCGGGGGCCCCTGGCCGGTCCGGCAGCCAGGACCTATGATCACTGATACGTGTTCTAGTTCTTTGGCCCGGCCGGCCGAGGGGCCGGGCCACCCCAGCGGTCGGCCGGACGCCACCTCGCCCGGCCCGGGAGGATCACCATGGAGCTTGCCGACATCGATCTGAGCGACATCGACCTCACCGACGGGCGCAACTTCGTGGACCACGTGCCCCACGAGTGGTTCGCCTACCTGCGCCAGCACGCCCCCGTCTACTGGCACCCGATGGCGACCTCGCCCCGGGGGGGGTTTTGGTGCGTCACCGGCTACGACGACTGCGTCACCGTCAACCGGGACTGGGAGCACTTCGGCTCCTACCGCCTCGGATCGCTGTTCCAGGACTGGGACGAGGCCAACCTCGAGCAGCAGCGCCTGATGATGCTCAACATGGACCCGCCGATGCACACTCGCTACCGGCGCCTGGTCAACAAGGGCTTCACCCCCAAGATGGTCCGGGACCTCCACGAGAACATCGTGGGCTTCACCGACCGGATCATCGACTCGGTCTGCGAGAAGGGTACGGCCGACTTCGTCGAGGACATCTCGGCCGAACTGCCCCTGTTGGTGATCGCCGAGATCCTCGGGGTCCCCCCCGAGGACCGCCGCATGGTCTTCGACTGGTCCAACCGGATGATCGGCAACGAGGACCCCGAGTACCAGATCTCCCCGGAAGCGTCGGGGGAGGCGGCCATGGCCGTCTACGCCTACGCCGACGAGCTCTCGGCGAAAAAGCGCGTCCAGCCGTCCTCTGACATCGTCTCGGTCCTGCTGGGCGCGGAGGTGGAGGGCGAGAAGCTCGACCAGCTCGAGATCGACCTGTTCTTCCTGCTGCTGATCGTGGCCGGCAACGAGACCACCAGGAACCTGATGTCGGGGGCCATGACCGCCTTCTTCGAGCACCCCGACCAGTGGCAGAAACTGGCGGCCGACCGTTCCCTGCTCCCCTCGGCGGTCGAAGAGATGCTGCGCTGGGTGACCCCGGTCATGCACTTCCGCCGCACCGCCACCCAGGACACCACCCTCGGCGGCCAGGAGGTGCGCGAGGGCGACAAGGTCGTCTTCTGGCACATCTCGGCCAACCGCGACGCCACGGCCTTCGACACGCCCGACTCCTTCGACATCACCCGGGACCCCAACAACCACATGGCCTTCGGGGGCGGCGGCCCGCACTTCTGCCTGGGGGCGAACCTGGCCCGCATGGAGATCCAGGTGATGTTCGACCGGCTGTTGGACCGCATGCCCGACATCCACCTCGACGGGGACGTCCAGCGGCTCCAGTCGAACTTCATCAACGGCACCAAGCACATCCCGGTGGCCTTCGCGCCCTCGGCCCCGCTGGCCGGTTAGGCCGGCCGTTGCGCTTCCACCAGGCCATCACCTTCCTGCCCACCGCGCAGGTCGTCCCCCTGGCGACCGCCTGCGACACGCTCGGCTATGCCGGGATCTACCTCTCGGACCACCTCTTCAACCCCCGCGACCTCGAATCGCGCTACACGTACTCGACCCGCGACGACGGGGCGCCGGGCTGGGAGAAGGAGACCTCCTGGCCCGACCCGATGTGCGTGTTCTCGGGCCTGGCCACCGTGACCAACCACCTCAGCTTCACCACCGGCGTCTACATCGCCCCGGTCCGGGACCTGATCAGCGTGGCCAAGACCGTCGGCACCGCCGCCGTGCTCTCGGACAACCGGGTCCGCCTGGGTGTGGGGGTGGGCTGGTGCAAGGAGGAGTTCGACCAGACCGGTCAGGACTTCTCGAACCGGGGCCGGCGCCTCGACGAGATGATCAGCGCCCTGCGGGCCCTGTGGGCCGGTGGGTGGGTGGAGTTCCACGGCCGCTACTACGACGTGGCGCCGTGCCAGATGAACCCCTCGCCGACCCAGCCGGTCCCGATCCTCGGTGGTGGCCACTCCGAGCCAGCGCTGCGCCGCACCGCCGCGCTGTGCGACGGTTGGATCGCCGCCGGCGCCTACGGCGAGGAGGAGGCCTGGCGCCGCCTCGGCGAGCTCCGTGCCCACCTGGAGCGGGCCGGGAGGACCGGCGAGGACTTCACCGTCTACCTCTCCTTGGCCGAGCCGCCCGAAGTCGACCTGTACCGGCGCTTCGAGGAGGCCGGGGTGACCGACCTCGTGTGCGCGCCGTGGATGTTCACCAAGGTCGCCGCCGGTGCCCGCCCCGAGCAGGTCCTGGCCACCCGCATCGGCGCCTGCGAGTGGTTCGCCGAGACCATCATCGCCAAGCTCGCTTAGAGCCGGCCACGAGGAGGCAGTGGGATGAAGGACATGAAGCTGGGCCTGCAACTCGGCTACTGGGGGTCGGGGCCCCCGGCCGCCGCCCCCGAGCAGGTGGCCGAGGCGGAGCGGCTCGGCTTCGACTCGGTCTGGACGGCCGAGTCCTACGGCTCGGACGCCCTCACCCCCCTCGCCTGGTGGGGGGCCCGGACCGAGCGGGTGCGCCTCGGCACCTCGCTCTGCCAGCTCTCGGCCCGCACCCCGACGGCGGCGGCCATGGCGGCGCTGACCATGGACCACCTGAGCGGCGGCCGCTTCGTCCTCGGCCTCGGGGTCTCGGGGCCCCAGGTGGTCGAGGGCTGGTACGGCCAGCCCTTCGCCCGGCCCCTGGCCCGGACCCGCGAGTACATCGAGATCGTGCGCAAGGTCCTGGCCCGGCGGGCCCCGGTCACCAACGACGGCCCCAACTACCCGCTCCCCTACCCCGGCGGCACCGGACTGGGCAAGCCGCTCAAGCCGATCGTGCACCCCCTGCGGGCCGACGTGCCGATCATCATGGGGGCCGAGGGGCCCAAGAACATCGCCCTGGCCGCCGAGATCGCCGACGGCTGGTTCCCCATCTTCTTCTCGCCCCGGGCCATGTCCGCCTTCGAGGCCTCCCTGGCCGAGGGGTTCGCCCGGCCCGGGGCCCGGCGGACGCCCGAGACCTTCGAGGTGCTGGCCTTCGCACCGACCGTCCTGGCCGACGACGTCGAGTCGGCGGCCGACGCCTTCCGTCCCTACCTGGCCCTCTACATCGGGGGCATGGGGGCCAAGGACATGAACTTCCACTTCGACGTCTTCGCCCGCATGGGCTACGAGGAGGCGGCGACCAAGATCCAAGACGCCTACCTCGACGGCCGCAAGGACGACGCAGCGGCGGCGGTGCCCACAGCCATGGTCGAGGACATCGCCCTGGTGGGACCGCGCCAGAAGCTCCGCGACGACCTCGAGGCATGGCGCGAGTCGATCGCCACCTCGCTGCTCGTGAGCGGGGACCTGCCCACGCTTCGCACCATGGCCGAGCTGGTCGGCTGAGGGGGCCGGCCCCCCGGGGGGGGCGGCTCGCCGGACCGGGCCATCACATAGGATTCGGCGCGTGTACAACCAGATCGCCAGCAACAAGCGGCGCAGCGTCGTGTTCATCAGCGTGTTCTTCGTCATCTGGCTGGCCATCGGGGCCGTCATCGGCCTGCTGGTCAAGGCGGTGCTCCAGCACGCGTCGAACAACTCGGCCACCCCGGTCCACTACGGCTGGGGGCCGGTCATCGTCGGCATGGTCATCTGCGCCTTCCTGGCCCTCGGCGGGATCCTCTACTCGCTCAACGCCGGCTCCCGGATGGTCCTGCGGACCGCCGGGGCGGTGCCCGCCGACCCGACCCAGTACCAGCGGCTGCACAACCTGGTCGAGACCCTGGCCATCGGCGAGGGCATCCCGGCCCCGGCGGTTTACGTCATCAACGACCCCTCCCCCAACGCCTTCGCCACCGGGGTGAGCCCGGACAAGGCGTCCATCACCTTCACCACCGGGCTGCTCGACATCATGAACCGCGAGGAGCTCGAGGGCGTCACCAGCCACGAGATGAGCCACATCAAGAACCACGACATCCGGCTGCTGCTGGTGGTGAGCACCATGATCGGCATGGCCGCCCTGCTGGCCAGCATCCTGTGGCGGAGCGCCTTTTTCGCCGGGGGCGGCCGGAACAGCAATTCGGGCGGTCAGCTCATGATCGTGATCTTCGCCGCCGGGGCGCTCCTGGCCGTGGTCGGCTTCATCTTCGGGCCGCTCATCCGCCTGGCCCTCTCACGGCGCCGGGAGGAGCTGGCCGACGTGAGCGGGGTGGAGCTGACCCGGAACCCGGCCGGCCTGCTGAGCGCCCTGCGCAAGCTCCAGCAGAACGACAAGCCGTTCAAGAACTTCAACCACGCCACGGCGGCCATGTGCATCGACGACCCGCTGCAGCACCACGAGACCTGGTACCACCGCCTCTACGACACCCACCCCCCGATCGAAGAGCGGATCGCCGCCCTGGAGAAGATCGCCTCGGGCCAGTCGGTCTGAGCCCGCCCCGGCCCTGCGGTCGGGCGGGGCGGCCCCTGTTCAGCCGGCGGGCGGCGGGCCCTGGGAGCTCCCCCCGGCCGGCGGGAGGCCCTCGGAGCCGGTGGCCAGGGGGGGTCCCGAGGCGGCCGGTCCCGCCGCGGTGGCCTGTTGGGAGCCGGGGAACGAGACCTGGGGGACGGCCCGGTCGTCCTCGTCGGCGGCGAAGAAGGCCACCGCCTTGAAGTTGAACGGCCCGGCGATCAGGTTGCGCGGGAACGTCTGCAGGGCGGTGTTGTAGTCCCGGGCGCTCGTGTTGTAGTAGCGGCGGGCGAACTCGATCTTGTCCTCGGTGGCGGTCAGGGTCTCTTGGAGCTGCAGGAAGCTCTCCACCGCCTTGAGCTGCGGGTAGTTCTCGGCCACCGCGAACAACGACCGCAGCGCGCCGGTCAGGGCGTTCTCGGCCGGGGCGATCTGGTTGGGGTCCCCGGTCGCCCCGGCGGTCACCGCGTTGGCCCGGGCCTGGGTCACCGCCTCGAAGGTGCCCTGCTCGTGGGTGGCGTAGCCCTGGACGGTCGAGACCAGGTTGGGGATGAGGTCGTGTCGGCGCTTGAGCTCGATGTCGATCTCGGACCACGCCTCTTGGGTCCGGTTCCGCTTCTTGACCAGGCCGTTGAACATGGCCCACAGGCCGAAGCCGAGGAGCACGACGACGACGATGACGACGATCAGGACAATCATGTGTGGTGCCGCCCTTCCGAGTTTGGCTCGCGCGAACTGTACCGGCTCGGGAAGCGCCTCACCCCACCGTCTGGGCGGTGGGCGGCCCGCAGCCGGGGTGGGCCCGGGCCGGGACGGTCCCCGGAGCGGTGCCCGGCCGGGCGCCCCGCCCGGCCCGCTCGCCCGGCCGGCTCAGTCGGTCCCGAGGCACCGGGCCAGCGTGTCGAGCACGGTGCGACACGCGTCCACCGGCGCCGCCGGCCGCCGGCCGCGGCCCCGGCGGGCCGTCTCGGGCTCGACCGGCACCACCGGCGAGAGCGCCCCGGGGACCGGCTGGCCCGCCGGTGGGGGGTCGTAGGACTCGACGGTCCCGTCGCGCACCAGCTTGGTCGGCGTCCCCGCCGAGAAGTACCGGTCGTCGTGGCCCCCGAAGGGATCCCGGTACCAGCCCTGCGCGGCGACGGCGGTGGTGGGCATGCAGCCAGTTTACCTAACGTTCACCCTCCCATCACGCATCGTTAACCCTTTGGGGGAGGGGCCGGGCTCGGGGCGCCCCGGGTGGGCCGGGCACCGTCGGGCCGGTTCCGGGCCCGGGGCCTCCGGCCGGGCCGGTCGGTTCAGACCGGTTCAGACCGGTTCGGCGGCCAGCAGGGCGCCCAGGCGCTCCAGGCTGGCGTGGGCACCGCCCAAGCTCAGCTCGATCTGGCGGGTCAGGAGGAAGTAGCGGTGGAGGGGGTAGTCCCGGTCAACCCCGACGCCGCCGTGGAGGTGGGCCGCCGCGTGGACGACCCGCTGGCCTCCGTCGGCCGCCCAGAACTTGGCCACCGCCAGCTCGGCCGCGGCCGGCAGGCCCGCCGAGAGCCGCCAGGCCGCCTGCCAGGCGGTCAGCCGGACGGCCTCGGCGTCGACGTAGGCGTCGGCCGCCCGCTGGCCCACAGCTTGGAAGGTGGCGATCGGCTTGCCGAACTGCTCCCTCTCCTTGGCGTACTGCGCGGTGAGGGCCATGGCCGCCGCGCAGACCCCGGCCTCTTGGACGCACAGGGCGGCGGTGGCCCGCTCGGCGATGTGGGCCACCGCCGGCGCGCCATCGGCGTCGGGGCCCCCGAGCCGGTCGCCGTCACCCACCTCGACGTCGAGCTCGAGCAGTGCCTCGGGCCGGGCCGGGCCGTCCTGGCGGGTCCGGGTCACCCCGGCCGCCGTGGCGTCGAGCACGAACAGCGCGGTGGCGCCGAGGGCGCCGTCGTCGCCCACCACCGACGCCGGCACCAGGACCACGTCGGCGACGAGCCCGGCCGGGACGCAGGCCTTGGTCCCTTGGAGCCGCCAGCCACCCGTCGCGGTCCGGGTGGCGGTGGTGGCCGGGGAGGTGCCACCGGGCACGACCACGTCACCGACCAGCTCGGCCAGCGCGGCGGTGGCCACGGTCTCGCCCGAGGCGATGCCCGGGAGCAGGCGCCGTCGCTGCTCGTCGGTGCCGAAGCGGTCGATGGCCGACGCGCCGTAGGCCAGCGACTCGACCACCGGCACTGCGGCCGCGGTGCGACCGGCGGCCTCGACGACCAGGCAGACCGCCACCAGGTCGAGGCCCGCACCACCGACGTCGTCGGGGAGTCCGATGCCGAGCA
Source organism: uncultured Acidimicrobiaceae bacterium (assembly GCA_963836375.1). GTDB lineage: Bacteria > Actinomycetota > Acidimicrobiia > Acidimicrobiales > RAAP-2 > CAWIJK01. Next base: position 109,255 of record CAWIJK010000004.1, read on the forward strand.
GGCCTGCCTCGCCCAGCGAGGCCCACAGGTCCCGGTCGAAGGGGCCCTCCTCGCCCGCCGCGGCCTCGAGCGCCTTCAGTCGCTCGTGGGTCGAGCGCTCGGTGAAGATCTGGTCGGCCAGTTGGCGAACCGCCTCGTGCTCTTCGTCGTAGGTGAAGTCCATCTGCTCTCTTTCGTCGGTGCGGCGGCGGCTAGCGCAGCGAGCGCGGGAGGCCGAGGCCGAAGATGGCGATGAGGTCCCGCTGGATCTCGTTGGTCCCGCCGCCGAAGGTGAGGATGATCATCGAGCGCGGCGTACATCTCGAGCCGTCCGGCGATCACGGCGGCCGGCGAGCCGCGCTTGAGGTAGCCCCCCTGGCCGATCACCTCCATCAAGAGGCGGAAGGCGCGCAGGTAGAACTCGGTCCCGAAGACCTTGATCGACGAGGCGTCGGCCACGTCGAGGCGCCCCTGGGTCGCCTGCCAGGCCACCTTCCAGTTGATCAGGCGCAGGAACTCGAGCTCGGCGTGGACCCGGGCCAGGTGCTCTTGGACCCATTCCTGGTCGACCACCCGGCGGCCGTCGGGGAGCTTGGTCTGCTGGGCCCAGGCCCGCACGTCGCCCAGCACCCGCTCGATGATCCCGGGCGAGCACAGGGTCACCCGCTCGTGGTTGAGCTGGCTGGTGATGAGGCTCCAGCCCATGTTCTCGCCCCCCACCAGGTTCTCGGCCGGGACCCGGACGTCCTCGTAGAAGGTGTAGTTGATGTTGTGGTCGCCGAGCAGGGTCATCGGGACGACCCGGATGCCCGGGGTGTCCATCGGGACGATGAACATCGAGATCCCCTTGTGCTTGGGCGCCTCGGGGTCGGTGCGGGTGGCCAGCCAGATGTAATCGGCGTCGCCGGCCAGGCTGGTGAAGATCTTGGCCCCGTTGATCACGTACTCGTCCCCGTCGCGCACCGCCTTGGTGGTGAGGGCGGCCAGGTCGGTGCCGGCGTTCGGCTCGGTGTAGCCGATGCAGAAGTGGATTTCGCCGGCCAGGATCTTGGGCAAGAAGAAGTCCTTCTGGGCCGGGGTCCCGAAATCCATGATGGTGGGGCCCACCGTGTTGATGGTGAGCATGGGCACCGGCGCCCCCGAGCGCATCGACTCGTCGAAGAAGATGAACTGCTCGATGGCCGAGCGCCCCTGGCCGCCGTACTCGGTCGGCCAGCCGATCCCGAGCCAGCCGTCCTCGGCCATCTGGCGGACGATCCGCCGCACCGTGGGCCCGATGCCGTGGCTCTGGGCCAGCTCGGCCTCGACCTCGGGGGTCAGCAGCTTGGCGTAGTACGCGCGCAGCTCCTGGCGGAGCGCCTCCTGCTCGGCCGTGTAGCCGATCTCCATGGCTTCCTCCCTGCGGCGGGGCCGCCGCGGTGCGCCGGGCCCGGCCCGGCCGGCCGGCGCCGTCTCGGTAGAACACGTTACAGGGCAGGGGGTCCCCGGCCACCGGGGCCCGGTCCCCGCGGCGGGCAGCCGGCGGTCGCACCGGCCTCTCGACGGGCCGGCCGCCCCCCGTTAGCCTGAGGCAGGCAGCCGCTGGTTACCATCCGGTAACCTGTGCCGGACCCCGGCCGGGGCGTGACCCCAGGGTCCGCCCAGCGGTCCAGACCCGAGGAGGGGCAATGCCCGAAGCCGTCATCGTCGCCACCGGCCGGACCCCGATCGGCCGGGCCAACAAGGGCTCGCTGGTCGACTGCCGCCCCGACGACCTGGCCGCCCTGGTGGTCAAGGCGGTCCTCGACAAGGTCCCGGCCCTGCCGCCCCACACCGTCGAGGACCTGATCTTGGGGTCGGCCCAGCCCGCCGGCGAGGCCGGCTACAACCTGGCCCGGGTGGTGGCCGTCATGGCCGGGCTCGACGACGTGCCCGGGGTGACGGTGAACCGCTACTGCTCGTCGTCCCTCCAGTCGATCCGCATGGCGGCCCACGCCATCAAGGCCGGCGAGGGCGACGTGTTCATCGCCGCGGGCGTCGAGACGGTGAGCCGCTACGGCCACGGCGCGGCGGACGTCGGCCCCCACAACCCGGTGTTCGCCGAGGCCGAGGCGCGCACGGCGGCCCGGTCGGCCGCGGTCACCGAACCCTGGACCCCCGAGGCCGGTCTGCACGACATCTACATCGCCATGGGCCAGACGGCCGAGAACGTCGCCGAGTACAAGAACGTCAGCCGCCAGGTCCAAGACGAGTTCGCCCTGCAGTCCCAGACCCGGGCGGTGGCCTCCCAGCAGAGCGGGTTCTTCGAGCGCGAGATCATCCCGGTGACCCTGCCCGACGGCACGGTCGTGGCCACCGACGACGGTCCGCGGCCCAACACCACCCTCGAAGGACTGGCCCAGCTCAAGCCGGTGTTCCGCGAGGGCGGCACGGTGACCGCCGGGAACGCGTGTCCGCTCAACGACGGCGCGGCGGCGGTGATCGTGATGAGCGACACCCGGGCCGCCGAGCTCGGCATCACCCCGCTGGCCCGGGTGGTGGCCAGCGGGGTGACCGGCCTCAACCCCGAGATCATGGGCCTCGGGCCGGTGGAGGCGATCCGCCAGGCCCTCAAGCGCGCCGACATGACCATCGACGACATCGACCTGGTGGAGATCAACGAGGCCTTCGCCGCCCAGGTGGTCCCCTCGGCCAAGGAGCTCGGCATCAGCTGGGACAAGCTGAACGTCCACGGCGGTGCCATCGCCCTCGGGCACCCCTTCGGCCAGACCGGGGCCCGCATCATGACCACCCTGTTGAACGGCCTGGAGGACGCCGGCAAGACCTTCGGCCTCGAGTCGATGTGCGTCGGCGGCGGCCAGGGCATGGCCATGATCGTCGAGCGGCTCAGCTGAGCCACCGCCGCCCGGCGGGGGTCAGCGGCCGGCCAGGCGCCGCTTGATCTCGCCCAGGGCCGGGACCGGGCCCGGGTCGACCCCCTCGTGGCCGGCCAGGTGCAGCGAGACAAAGTCCCCTTGGAGCACCAGGTCGAAGAACTGGGCCAGCTCGCCCTCCCCCGCGGCGCGCACCTCGACCATATCGGCCACCACCTCGAGGAGGAGGTCCTCGACCAAGGCGAAGCGAGCGGCGATCCGCGGATCCTCGCCGTCGCGCCGAAGGGTCACCAAGGTGAGGACCTGGCGGGTGATGTCGCCGTGCTCCCCCCACCCGGCCACCTCGTTGTGGCAGAGCTCGGGTTCGACGGCGTAGAAGGCGGGCGACTTGGCGTTCTCGTTGACCTGGGTCTTCCAGCGCTGGGCGGCCACCCCGGCCAGGCCGGGCGAGCCGTGGACCAGCGGGAAGGTCCGCCCGATCCGGCGGGCCACCACCTCGGCGGGACCCCCGCCACCCACCAGCTCGTCCCGGCGCCGCTCGAGCTGGTTGACCGCGGCGTCCAGGCGGGGTCCGACCCCGACAAGCAACCCGAGACGGTCGAGGACGACCAGCGGCGGCACCGCCATCGCCCCCAGGGCCGCCCGGGGTTGGGGGATCCCGGCGGGGACGGCGAGGACGGCCGAGCCGGAGGACTCGGCCAGGGCGGCCAGGGAACCGCCTCCGGTCACCGCCACCAGCGCCGCCCCCGCCTCGAGGGCGGCGGTGGCCGCGGCCAGGGTCTCTTCGGTCTCCCCCGAGCACGACACGGCGAAGACCAGCGTGTCGGGCCCGACGAAGGCCGGGGCCTCGTAGGACTTGACGACGCTCACCGGGACGGCCGACTCGGGGCCGGCCACCGCCGCCAGCACGTCGCCGGCGATGCCGCTGCCGCCCATGCCGAGCACGACGACGTTGGTGATGGGCCCCTCGGGCAACGGCCCCGCGGCCGAGGCGGCGGCCGCCGCCGCGACCTGTTCGGGGAGGCCGGCGGTGGCCTCCCACATCGACTGCGAGTCGACCGGCAGGGGCGGGCCCGACCGAACGGGCGGCGCGCCGGCGCCGCCGGCCGTCACCCGTCGGCTCCCCCCGACCCCCCCGAGCCGGCCCTCCCGGTCTCGGGGACGCCGTCGGCCACCGCCTTGGCCACCAGCCGCTCGTGCTCGGCCTCGTCGACGTCGGTCGCCTCGTCGACCAGTAGGACCGGGACCCCCTCGCGGACGTCGTAGCGCTTGTGGAGCCGGGGGTTGTACAGCACGTCCTCGTCGGCGAACCACAGCAGCGGGCCCTTGTCGACCGGGCAGGCCAGCACCTCCACCAGCAGGGGGTCCAACGGCATGGATCTGTCTCCTTCCAGTCATCGGGACCACCGGGCCCCGGTCGTGCGTGCGGTCGTTCAGCCCGTCGGCCCGAGGCTCGCGGCCAGAGCGACCACCTCGGCCACGCAGCGTCGGCACTCCTCTTCGGTCCGGGCCTCCACGTTGAGCCGCAGCAGCGGCTCGGTGTTCGACGGGCGCAGGTTGTACCACCAGTCGCCCCGGTCGACGGTGAGACCGTCGAGCCGGTCGAGCGTCCGGCCGGCCGCCGCCTCGTGGGCGGCCACCGCCTCGACGGTGGCCACCGGGTCGGCCACCTCGGTGTTGATCTCCCCCGAGTCGGCGTAGCGGCGGAACGGACCGAGGAGCTCGGAGAGCGGACGCGCCGTGGCGCTCAGGAGCTCGAGCACGATCAGGGCGGTGATGATCCCCGAGTCGGCCCGGAAGTTGTCCCGGTAGTAGTAGTGCCCGGAGTGCTCGCCGCCGAAGACCGCCCCGGTCTCGGCCATCACCTCTTTGATGAAGGAGTGGCCGACCCTGGTCCGGATGCCCACCCCGCCGTGCTCGGCGATGACCTCGGGCACGACGTGCGAGCAGATCAGGTTGTACAAGACGGTGGACCCGGGGTGCTTGTCGAGCATGGACGCCGCCACCAAGGCGGTGGTGAGCGAGCCCGACACCGCCTCGGCCCGCTCGTCGATCAAAAAGACCCGGTCGGCGTCGCCGTCGAAGGCCAGGCCGATGTCGGCGCCCCGCCCGAGCACCGCCGCTTTGAGCGCCACCAGGTTCTCGGGCTGGATGGGGTCGGCCGGGTGGTTCGGGAAGGTGCCGTCGAGCTCCTCGAAGAGGATCTCGACGTCGAAGGGCAGGGCCTTCATGACCAGGGGCACGACGAGGCCGCCCATCCCGTTGGCCGTGTCGGCCACCACCTTGAGCGGCCGGAGCACGCTCGGGTCGATGAAGCTGCGGACGTGCTCGGCCCACTCCTCGAGCAGGTCCAGGTGCTCGAGCGGGGCCAGGGCCGAAGACGGTGTCGGGGGCTCGGCCAGCAGGGCCTCGGTGGTGGCCCGGATCTCGTCGAGGCCGGTGTCGCGCCCGATGGGCCGGGCCCCGGCCAGGCAGAGCTTGATCCCGTTGTACTGGGCTGGGTTGTGCGAGGCGGTGAACATGGCGCCCGGGGCGTCCAGGCGACCCGCGGCGAAGTACAAGAAGTCGGTCGAGGCCATTCCGAGGTCGGTCACCGCCGTGCCCTCGCCCCGGGCCCCCTCGGCGAAGGCCGCCGCCAGCTCGACCCCCGAGGGCCGCATGTCCCGGGCCACCAGCAGGCGTCGGGCGCCGGTGAACCGGGCCACCGCCGCCCCGATCGCCCGGCACATCGGGGCGTCCAGCTGGTCGGGGACCACCCCGCGGATGTCGTAGGCCTTGAAGACGTCCCTCGGCTGACCCATGACCGATCCAGCCTACCGGAGCGACTGGCGCGCCCCCCGGGAGCCCCCTCGGTCAACGGCGACGCGCGCCCGGGCCGCCCGGCCGCGGGCTAGCGCACCACAGCGACGATCTGGTGCAGGTCCAGATCGGCCCGGCGCAGGGCCCGCTCCCCGGCCCCGAGCGTCACCCGGTCGGAGCGCAAGACGGACCACGAAGCGGGGTAGGAGGCGGGGGTGAAGCCGAGCACCTGGGCCGAGATGCCCGCCGACGAGCGCTGGGCGGCGGCCACCTCGGCTTCGAGGTCGCCGAGGTCCCTCTGGGCCGTGGCCACACCGGTTCCCGACTGGCCGGCCGACGTGACGGCCGCCTTGAGCCGTGGCTCGAGCGCAGCCAGGTTGGCGGCCACCGTGGTCTCGGTGTCGGCGGCGATGGTGAGGTGCGCCTGAGGGGTCATGACCACGTACACCCGGAAGTTCACCACCATGGCCCGGCCGGCGGCCACGACCGCCTCGCAGGTGGTGGCCGACGGCAGCTGGGCCTGGAGGGCCTGGATCCCGGCCAGCTCGCTGGCCAGGTCGCTCGCCAGCGTCGAGCGGTCGGCGGCCGTCAGGTCGGCGGCGGCACCGACGGCGGCGCTGAGCGAGTTGAGCTGGGCCACCCGGCCCGAGAGGGCCTGGCTGACGTAGCCCTGCACGGCAGCCAGGTTGGCGGCCGAGCAGGTGGCCGGAGCGCCGGCCGCCGCCGCGCCGGTCGGGATGGGACGGGCCGTCGACCGGCTCGTCGCCGTCCCCGGAGTGCCCCGGACGCCCGGGGCACCCGAGGTCGTGGTGACCGGCACCCGTCGTTCCCCGGCCGCCGCGGCGACCGGGGACAGCAGGGACAGCGGGGTCAGGGCGGCCAGCGCGCCGACGAGCGCGGCGGCCCAGCGCCGTCGGGCGGTGAGCGGGGCGGCCATCTAACGGTCCCCCGGGTTGGGCGAGCTCAGGTCGCCCTGGGCCTGGTTCATGGCGGCGTTGAGCGCGTTGAGCTGGGCGTCGATCTGGGCGACCGTGCCCGGGTCGACGCCGCCCGGCGCCGTCGTGGTGGTGGGCGGCGCGGTGGTGCTCGGGGGTGGGGTGGTGCTCGGGGTGCTCGGTTGCGCGGTGTTCGACGTGGGCCCGGTGGCCGGGGGCGGCGACGAGGTCGTGGTGGCCCCGGGTCCGATGACGCGGGCCGACCCGAGGCCTCCGCAGGCGGCCAGGCTCAGGGCGGCCACGGCGGCGACGGCGCCGGCGATCAACCTCGGCCGCTTGCGCTCCACGTCATCGATCTCCCCGGGTCGTGCCGTCGGGTCCCCGCTGCGGGGTCCCGGCTGTGGCCGGGGACCCCTCGACCCGCCCCACCTCGCGGGACCCGCCTCGACGTGCCCCTCCTCGACCTCCAGTGTGTCCCACCGCGGGTGTGGTGGGGATGTTCGAGGTGTTAGCGGTCCGTGATGCCCGCCCGGGGGTCGGGGACGCCCGGCGCCGGGTAGCGGGTCGCTTGGCCGCCACGGGCCCGGTGGGCGGGTTGGCGGCGGCGGCGCCGCCACCAGGGCACCAGGGCGCCGGCCACCAGGGCCAGCACCCCGGCCGCGGTGCAGACCAGGCCCAGCGTGTCGGCCGGGGTCGAGCCGTAGGTGAGGCTGACGTCGTGGCTGGTGGGCACGACCACCATCAGGTTGGGGGTCACCCGCCAGGGGCCCTCGGCCCCGCTCGCCCGCCAGTTGGGGAAGTAGGACACCTTGACCAGGACCGGGGTGCCGACCCGGCTCACGTGGAAGTGGACCGAGCCGTCCGAGCCGGTGGACACCGCCGACACCGTGGTGGGGGGCACCGAGACGGCCGGCGCCCGCGCCGCTGCGGTCGCACTGACCCGGGGCCAGGCGGCCGGGCCGCCGGCCGCCAGCTCGACCCCCCAGCGCGCCGGGTCGTCGTACCAGACGACCGAGGGCCCGTCGGCCACCGAACCGGGCGTCGCCGACGTCCCGAGCCAGCTGGACTGGCCGGGCCCCACCCCGGTGAGCACCGCCGGCTCGTTCCTGAGCGCGGTGACGACGCCCGAGTCCTCGACCTCGTAGACCTGCCAGGTCGTGTTCAGCTCCTCGCCCCCGAAGTCGGTGTGCCAGGGGCCGGTGCTGGCGATGAGCCGGAGCTCGGGGTCGGCCGCCGCCGCCTGCTGGACGGCCGGGCTCGAGGCCATGAAGTAGCGGACGCCCAGGAGCTGGAGGTGCTGGATTCCGAGGGGCACGTCGAGTGTGCCGTAGGGGAGGCCGACCATGGGCTCTGACGGGCTGACCGAGAGCTCGGCCTGGTTGAGGAAGTGGTAGGGGGTGGTGGTCGACGATTCGAACAACAACCCCTCCATCGACTGGATGCAGCCGCCGGTCCAGTAGGGCAGCAGCATCAGGGCCTCGGGGGTGCCGAAGCGGTTGAGGTCGGCGTTGTACTCCCACATGGCCCGGCCCGAGCCGTGCTCGAGGCACACCTGTTGCATCATGTCGATGACGGCGCGGTACTCGGGATAGTCGACCTTCCCCTCGTAGCCGCTGTAGTTCCAGTCGGCCCAGGCCCGCACCTGGTTGGCGCCGGGGGTGATGCCGAAGGGGAGGTCGTTGGCCGGCACCCAGAACGGGGTGGCCACAACCAGCAGGGCCCCGGCCAGGGCCACGAGGGCCCCGCCGACCGAGCCGGGGACCATGCGGGCCGGGCGCGGGCGGGCGCGGGCCCCGGCCGAGCTGCGCAGGGCCGAGACCCACCGGGCCAGCCGCTCGCGGTGCCACCACCGGGCGACGGCCCCGGCCACCACTGAGAACAGCCAGCCCACCAGCAGGTAGACGAACAGGAACCACAGGGGCAGAAAGCGGGTGTTGTAGAGCTTGCCCTGGGGATCGAAGATGAGCACGGCGGCCGAGAGGCCACCCAGGATCGCGAGCAAGATGCCGAAGCGGCTCCGCAGGGCGACGGCGACCACGACGGCGATGCCCGCCAGGACCAGGGCCCACAAGTCGGCCCGGGGGAACAACAAGGTGACGTAGGTCGTGACGTTCTGGTAGCCCATCGCCGTCGAATAGGGCTGGTCGACCCCGAAGGGCACCAGCCACCAGCCGGACAGCAAGACGCCGACGGCCACCGTCGACACCGACCACCACACGGCGCGTCGCCGGCCGAGCACCCCCTCTCGCCCCGGGGCCCGCGCCACCCCGACCGAGGGGCCGAACCCGTCGTCGTGGAGCCGGTAGCGGGCCGGGAGGAGCTCCATCAGCGTCAGGACCGCGGCCCCGGCGATGGCGAACATGGCCGGCACGATGTGCGAGAGGACGCACAGGGCCAGCACGACGGCGGCCCAGCCGCGGTGCCGGCCGGTGCGCACGCCGCGGGCGAACAGGCCGAGGAACAAGACGGCGAGGGCCACCGAGAGCGAGTAGGCGTACTCTCCGGCCAGCGTCGAGAACAGGTTCCCGCCGTAGATCGTGAACGTGTAGTCGAAGAGGAAGGGCAGGGTCGCCGCGGCGAGGGCGGCCGGGCCGGGGGGGCGGAGCTTGAACAGCCGACCGCAGGCCCAGGCGGTCACCGGCAGCAGGACCGAGCCGGCAACGGTCCCCCACTTGAAGGCCAGCCCGTAGGGGAGGAGGTGCGATCCCAGTGCGATCAGGGCGTCGGGGAGGACGAAGTAGAAGGTGTAGATCGGGTAGCCGTCGTACCAGCCGGGGTCCCAGCCGGTGAGGTGCAGGCCCGGCAGGACGTTCGAGTTCAAGAAGGCCGGCATCATGAAATGGGCCCCGGTGTCGCCGCCGGTGGTGGAGGTGTTCGAGAGGAGCAGCCCGAGGTTGAGCTGCCACAGGGTGACCCCGATCACCCCGGCGACGACCACCACGGTGGCCAGGGCCGGCACCCACAGGGCCGCGCCACGGCGCCGGGGCCGCCAGGTCACCCCCGGCCCCGGCCGGCGCCGCGGCCGGGCGGACGTCACCCGAACCGGGTCCCGGGCGGGGACGGGGCGCTCGGGACCCCCGTCGACGGGAGCGCCCCCGGCGGTCCCCCCCGGCGTGCTCGTCGGGCCGGCCGGCGGGGACGCCGCGTCCGGACCCGTGCTGACCCCCTCCCCGTCGACGGTCACCGCGCCCTCAGTGGATCACGCCGCCGCGGGTGTGCAGGACGGCGATGATGGCGACGGCGTTGAAGGTGGCGTGGGCCACCATGTTCATACCGAGGCGCCCGGTTCGGTACGAGACGATGGCCAGGATGCAGCCGAACAGGGCCAGCCCGGCCAGCTGCTCGAACTCGCCGTGGGCCAGCCCGAACAACAGGCCGTCGGCCACCACCGCCGAGCCGACGCCCAGGGTGCGGGCCACCGAGCGGGTGGCGATGCGGGGGGTGAACAGCCTAGCCAGGGCCTTCAAGAGGAGCCCCCGGAAGAACAACTCCTCCATGAACGGGGCGCCCACGATCGTGAAGACGGCGATGACGGCGAAGCCCGACCCGTGGGCGCCCCCGGTGAGCTTGTCGGTGGGGCCGTTGAAGTTGTGGAGGTGCTTGATGAACGGCGCGTAGACGATCGCCACCAGGATCTGGCCACCGATGCCGATGGCGATGCCGGCCAGGTCGATCCAGCGGAAGCGCAGCCCCAGGTCGGCGACGAAGTGCTTCGTCCCCCGGACCCGGCTGGCCAGCCAGGGGGCGCCGAAGAACCCCACCCACAGGCCGACCAGGCTCGAGACCACGAGCCACTCGGGGGGCACCGACAGTTTGGAGAGCTGGGCGACCTGGGCGCTCTTGCCCACCAGCGCGGCGACGACCTCGATGGCGACGAGGGCCACGATCTGGCCGACGACGAACCCGGCCAGGGCCAACAACAGCCAAGCCCACCCGTCCCCCTTGGTGACCGGCGGGGCCCCGGGCACGTCGAGGAAGGCCACGTTGTCGGGCACCGGGTGGGGGCCCCCGGCTCCGGGGATCGTCTGGGGCCGGGTCCACGGCGGCGGGTAGGCGCCGGGAGGCGGGTAGGCCCCGGGGGGCGGGTAGGCCCCGGGGGGCGGGTAGGCGCCGGGGGGCGGGTAGGCCCCGGGGTGCGGGTAGGCGCCGGGCGGCGGGTAGGCCCGGGGGTTCGCGCCGTTGTCGGCCGTCGCGGGGTGACCCGGTTCGGGCGTGACCGCCGGTTCGGACGGCTCGTTGTCGCCGGGCGGGGACATCGGAGCCACGTTAGTTCCGGGCCCCAGCAGCCCAGAGGCGCCCCAGACGGCGGCCGACGGGCCGGTAACCAACGGCCGAAGGCGGCGAATAGCATGGGACGGTGACTCCTCCGCCTCCTGACGGCGCGCCCCGCGCCCCCCGGCTTCGGGGGGCGGTCAGCCCGGCGTGCCCGAAGGCCGGGACCAGAACTGGCGCTGGATCACCATCGTCCTGATCGTGGCGGTCCTGGCCGTCTTCTTGGTCCCGTCCCTGCTCCCGAAGAACACCGCCAAGTCGCTGACCTACTCGCAGTTCATGAGCGACGTGAAGGCCAAGCAGGTCTCGACGGCGACGATCGACAACAACTCGGGCACCATCACCGGGAAGCTCAAGGACGGCACCCAGTACACGACAACGGGCCCGGACCCGGTCATCCCGGCCGACATCGCCGAGATGCGGGCCGAGGGCGTGGCCTACAACTTCGCCAACCCCCCGGCCAACATCTTGGGGACCCTGCTGCCCTACATCATCTTCATCGGCCTGTTCGTCGGGGTGATGTACTTCATCAGCCGCCAGGCCCGGGGCCAGATGTCGGGGATCATGTCCATCGGGCGGTCCAAGGCCCGGTTGTTCAGCGCCGACCGGCCGTCGACGACCTTCGCCGACGTGGCCGGCTACACCGGGGTGAAACAGGAGATCAGCGAGGTCGTCGACTTCTTGAAGACCCCGGGGCGTTTCAAGGAGATCGGGGCCAAGATCCCCAAGGGGGTCCTGTTGGTCGGGCCCCCCGGGACCGGTAAGACCCTGCTCGCCCGGGCGGTGGCCGGCGAGGCCGGGGTGCCCTTCTTGTCGGTCAGCGGCTCGGACTTCATGGAGATGTTCGTCGGGGTCGGGGCCAGCCGGGTCCGGGACCTCTTCCAGACCGCCCGCAAGCAGGCGCCGGCCATCGTCTTCATCGACGAGATCGACTCGATCGGCCGCAAGCGCGGTGCGGGGCTCGGCGGCGGTCACGACGAGCGCGAGCAGACCCTGAACCAGATGCTCAACGAGATGGACGGCTTCGACCCGGCCGAGGGGGTCGTGGTCATCGCGGCGACCAACCGTCCGGACATCTTGGACCCGGCCCTGCTCCGCCCCGGTCGTTTCGACCGCCAGATCGTGGTCCCCCTCCCCGACCTCGAAGAGCGCCTCCCGATCCTCCAGGTCCACTGCAAGGGCAAGCGCATCGGCCCCGACGTCGATCTCGAGCTCGTGGCCCGGGGCACCCCGGGGATGAGCGGGGCGGACCTGGCGAACCTGGTCAACGAGGCGGCCCTCCACGCGGTGCGCCGGGGCAGTCCGGCCATCGAGATGGAGGACTTCGAGTCGTCGCGGGACCGGGTGCTCATGGGCCAGCGGCGAGACAGCCTTGTCCTGTCCGACGCCGAGAAGGAGCGGGTCGCCTTCCACGAGGGCGGCCACGCCGTGCTGGCCTACGCCCTCGAGGAGGCCGATCCGGTCCACAAGGTGACGATCCTGCCCACCGGGATGGCGCTCGGGGTCACCATGCAGCTGCCCATGGAGGAGCGACACATCCACTCCCGCCAGCACATCGAAGACTCCCTGTGCGTGCGGATGGGCGGCCGGGTGGCCGAGCTGCTCGTCTACGGCGACTTGTCGACCGGCGCGGCCAACGACCTGGTGGGCAACACCGAGCTGGCCCGCAAGATGGTGCGCGAGTGGGGCATGAGCGAGGAGATCGGGCCGATGGCCTGGGGCTCGCAGGGCCAGGTCTTCTTGGGCGAGGACCTGATGCACACCCGCGACTACTCAGAGGACACCTCCCGGGTGATCGACGACGAGGTCGAGCGCATCCTGCGGGCCCAAGAGGAGCGGGCCCTCGAGGTCCTGAGCCGGCACCGGGGCGGCCTCGACGCCGTGGCCCACGCCCTGCTCACCCACGAGAGCATCGACGGGGCCGAGGTGGGCCGCCTGGTGGACGAGGCGTACGGGCGGCCGGTGCACGAGAACGGGGCCAAGGTCGTCCCCCACTTCAACGGCAACGGCAACGGCAACGGCCACGGCGCCAACGGCACCGGCGTCGAGCGCCCGAGGCGCGCCGAGGGCACCGGGTCGGCCGACGCCGACGCGGTCCCGACGACGGGCGGCCCCGGAGCCCAGCCTGCCTGGGCCCCGCCCGCGTGGCCGGGCCAGCCCAACCAGGCGGCGCCGGCCGGCTACTGGCCGCCCCCCCAGTGGCCGCCGCCGCCCAACCAGCCGCCGCCGCCCGGGGCCCAGCCGCCGTGGCCCGCGCCCGGCCAGTCCCAGACCCCGGGCGCGCCCCCCGGCGCCCCCGAGCACAACAACCCCGAGTCCTGACCAGCGACGCCCCGGCCCTCAACCCTGGGGGATGCCCGGCATGGCCACGACCCCGGGCATGCCGGCCGGCGTGGCGTCGGACATCACCGCCACCGGGCCGGTCGCCTGGACGTCGAAGGCGGCCATGCCGGCCGCGGCCAGCGCCGGCGCCTCGATCACGCTGAACGCGCCGGGGGCGATCTGCTGGGGCGGCACCGAGCCCAACCGGGTCGGCCCGTTGGCCCCCAGCACCGAGACGGTCACGGTCACCGTCGTGGTCCCGGTGTTGAGCAGGGCCAGGGCGAAGGGGGCGGCCCCGGTGACCGGGGGCTGGGCCGCCAGGGCGGGGTTGGGGAGGAGCCACTGGCGCGAGGCGACGGTGGTGGCGTCGCCGGGCACCGCGCTCGCCTCCCCCCACTGGGGCGTCGCCCCCGCGCTCGACGAGGCGACCGTCCGGTCGACGACGACCCCGGGCCCCCCGACGGCGGTGACGGTGGTGGCGAAGTCCTGGTTGTCGGGGACCCGGTCCGCCGCGGTGCCCGAGGCCGTCGTCGACTGCACCCAGGTCGAGTCGGCCGGGACGTCTTGGACGAAGGGCGCCACGGGGCCCGAGGGCAGCCGCACCGCGATGGTGACGTGCTCGGGGACCTGGCCGGGGTTGAAGACCGAGAACGACGTCCGGCCGCCGGTGACGTCGACGCTGCGCGGGAAGTACGAGCGGGCCGCGGGCTGGGTGGAACCGAGGCGCAGCGACAGTCCCGAGATCCCGTTCGCCGAGAACTCCTGGAGCTCTTGGGCCACGATCCGGCCAGACGTCGCCTGGACCACCGTCGACACCGAGGACTGGTTCTGGACGTAGGCGGCCACCCCGGCCACCACCAGCTGGCCGGGCGCCACCACCAGACCCTGGAAGGGGGTGGGCTGGGTGAGGCCCTGGGGGGTGGCGAAGGCCAGGTTGACCACCGAGGCGGTGGCCGACGGGTTGTAGAGGGCCACGAACAGGGTGCTGCCGTTGATGGTGGCCCCCGAGGCGAAGTACCACGAGGCGGAGGTGGTGCTGGCACACGGGCTCTGGGCCCAGCCATAGGCCCCGTCGACCACCTCGCTGACGCTGACCCCTCCGCCGTTGAGATCGACCCGGCTGGCCAGCCAGGTCCCCTGCAGGATCAGGCCCGGCACGACCGTGATCTGGGCGCCCGGCGCCACGGTGACCGGGACCACCCCGGTGCCCCCGGTGTCGTTGGCCACCGTCACCGAACCGGTCACCGCCGTCGGGCCCCGGTTGAACAGGTAGAGCGTGACGTTGGCGCTGCCACCTTGGGTCCCGGTGCCCCCGGTGCAGTACCAGCTGGAGGACTCGGCGCCGGTGGGCGGGGCCACGGTGCCGAGCAGCGCCGCAGCGGGCGGCGCGGGGGCGGGGCTGGTCCGCCCGACCAGGCCGGCCAGCACCAAGACGGCCAGGACCACCACGAGGATCGGCAGCCGGCGGACCGGTGTCGTGTGGGCGGCCCGGCGGGGCCGGCCGGTGCTCACGACCCCTCCCCGGTGCCCGCGGCCGCCCCGAGCTCGCCCCCGGTCACGGCCCCGGCCGGCTGGGCGGCCGGCCCGGCGCCGGCGCCGACGCCGTCACCGGCGTCGTCGTCGGCGGTGGGGCCCGCGGCGGCGTGCCTGGGCCGGCGCCGGCGGCGCAGCGGCTGGTACCACCAGTCCAGCCAGCGGCGCCGACCGAGGAGCAGGCCGGCCACCAGCACCCACGCCGCCAGCATGAGCGCGGTCCCCGCGCTCATGAGGGCGCTCGACGAGAAGGCCAGGGTCGCCGGCCCGGCCGGGGTGCCCGGAAACTGGGCCGCCCACCCGAAGGCCGGGCGACCGGCGACGGCGCGGCCGGCCACGCTCAGCTGCCAGCGCCCCGCCGGCGCATAGGAGGCCAGCACCGTCCCGGCGGCCACGGTGCCGGCGTAGGACGCCGACCCGGCGGGACCGGGGAGGACCGGGGACCAGCCGGCCAGGTCGGCGGGGAGCGGGGCCACGTCGGCGGCCACCGCCGGACCGCTCGCCCGCTCGGCCCGCTCGGGCACGTACGCGGTGTTCTCGAAGACGGCGAACCCCTGGCCGCCGCCGGGCACCTGTTCGAGGTCGTCTTGGCCCTCGAGGGCCGCCAGCAGCCCCGCCGGGGCCGGGTAGGCGGTGGTCGGGACGCTCCCGGCCACCCCGGGGGCCAGGCTCTCGACCACCACCAGGTAGCGGATCCCCGCGGGGGCCAGGAGCTGGCCGAGGTTGGCGGTGCCGCCGGCCCGGGCGACGTCGACCGCCCGGGCCAGGGTCGATGCCGGGCCGGCGCCGGCAGGGGCCCACAGGTCGGTGGCGTCGGGCGTCCCGTCCTCGGAGGTGGCGTAGGCCAGACCGGGCTGGATGGACCACGCGCCGAGCGGCAGCGCCCGGGGGTCGCCCAACCACAGCACCCGGAACGGGCCCTGGGCCGACTGGGGGGCCATGAACGACAGCGGCTCGGCGTAGCCGGTGGAGGGGAGACCCCAGTGGCCGTTGCCGGCCTCGACGACCACCGGGAGCAGCCCCACCAGCGCGGCCACCACGGCGACCAGGGTCACCACCTGGCGCCAGCCGAAGCGGTAGCCCGACAGGTCGGTCTCGAAGGCCGAGACCCCGAGCCCGACCCCGCAGGCCACGGCCAGGGCGGCCGGGGCCAGCACCACCGAGATCGACGGCGCGAACGGGCCGGTCCACCCCTGGGTCACCGCCAGGGCCAGGAGCCAGGCCATGCAGGCCACCGTCCACAGCCGCCCGGCCCAGGCCAGCCGCGCCTGGCGGCCGATGAGCAGCGGCAGCAGGGCGGCGGCGACCAGGAGCCAGCTGAGCACGGTGTCGCCGGTGGGGCCCACGGCGAAGCGCACCAGCGCCCCCCAGCCCGGCTGGTTGACGGCCGACCCGGCCAGGCCGAAGACCGACAGCGCCCCGTGCCCCGCCGCCAACGTCCCGAGCACCCAGGGCGCCGAGACCACGGCCGCCACCACGGTGGCCCCGAGGGCCACCCACAGGGCCCGCAGCGCGCCGTCGGCCTGGCCGACCACGTAGGAGCCCACGACGATGCCCAGCGCACAGAGCACCACCATCGGGGCCACCGCCGGGGCGAAGGCGACGGCGACGGCCTCGAGCACCCCGAGCACGAGCATCTGGCCCCCCGGCGTGGCCCGCCACGCCGGGGGGGGCGGTTCGTCGGGGCTGAGCTCGCGTGGACCGAAGGGGGCGAGGCCGGTGGCCCGGGCCAGTCGGGCCAGGATCCACGGCGCGGCGGCGTAGGCCACCAGGCCGTCCCAGCGGCCCTGGGCCAGCGCGTTGTAGGCCAGCGGGAGGCCGAGGTAGCACACGGCGGCGACGAGGCGGGCCCGGGGCGAGCACAGCGGGCGCAAGAATCGGGCCACCCCCCAGGCCCCGACCGGGACGCAGCCGAGGACCAGCACCTTTTGGGTCAGCCCCATGGCGCCCACCAGCACGGTGCCCAGGACCCCGGCCACGCCGAAGGCCGGGGTGGCCGGGGCGGTGGTGCCCAGGCCCGCCGGCTGCCACCCGGCCACCAGGTGCCCCCAGGTGCCACTCCAACTCAGCATGGGCGCGAACTGGCCGACCAGGGGGAGCTTGGCCGCGAACAGGTCCCGGGTCCCGAACACCAGCACCACGACGACGACCAGCCAGGCCACCAGGCGGGCCCGGGTCGAGGCGAGGGCCTGGCGCCGCCGGCGCCGACCGAAGCGGTCCCGCCCCGAGCGGTGCCCGAGGTCGTCGAGGTCGTCGAAGTCGGCGTCCTCGGAGAAGGCCAGGCCGACGCTCCCGGTGAGCACCGGCTCTTCGACGCCCTCGAGCTCGTCGCCGGCCGCGCTCTCCACCACCGAGGGCCGGCGGCCGTGGGCCACGTCGAAGCCCTGGTGCGACAGGCGCGAGAGGTAGGTGGCCAGCCGGGCGGAGGCCCGGACCTGGAGGCGGCGGACCTCGGCGTCGGGCTGGGTCCGCTGGGCCTTGACCACCCGCCGCCGACGGCGGAGCTCGCCGGGATGCCGCAGGTTCCAGCGCCAGGCCCCGCTCAAGGACCGGGCCCGGGCCCGGTCGCGCACACAGACCGCCACCACCCACTCGCCGGCCGCCAGGATCGCCGCCTGGGGCAGGACCCGCGCCAGGTGGAAGGCCGAGTAGCAGGTGAGGACGGCCCGCAGCTCGTGGCGGCGCTGGAGGGCCTGGAGGGAGGGGGGCTCGGTGCCGTCGGGGTCCGGGGCCACCGGCCGCAGCCCGCCGGCCAGGGCCTCGAGGTGGCGCACCCGGGCGTCGGGGGCCACCACGACCCGACTGCCGGCCACCTGGGCCCGCCAGCTGAGCTCGAGGTCCTCGCCCATGGCCACGATCGCCGGGTCGAAGCCGCCCAGCTCCTTGAACAGGTCGGCGCGGATGAGGGTGAACCCGCCCGGCGCCACGAACACATCGCGCACCGCGTCGTGCTGGCCGTGGTCGACCTCGTCGGCCTGGACCCGCTCGACCACCGCCCCGGTCTTGTCGGCGCTCATCCCGACGTGCAAGAGAACCGAGGGATCGGACCAGCGGACCATCTTGGGCGTGACCATCCCGGCGTTGGACCGGAAGGACTCTTCGACCAAGATGTGCACGGCGTCGGGGTCGGGGGCGCAGTCGTCGTGGCACAGGACGAAGAAGGCGGCGCCCTCGATCATGCCCAGGGCCTCGTTGGCCGCCGTCGCGAACGAGCGGTCCCCCTCGAGGCGGCGGACAAAGGCGTCGGGCAGCACCGCGGCCACCCGGGCCCGGGGGTCCTCGGTGCCCCCGGCCACCAGGACCAGCACCGAGAGCTCCTCGTAGTCCTGGGCGGCCAGGGCGGCCAGCGCCTCGTCGAACCACGGGCCGGGGTCGCGGGTGACCAGGACGGCGACCACCGCCGGTACTCGGGCGTCCATCGTGGCCCAGAGGCTACTGCGTCGTCACCCCCCCACCCGGGCACAAAATGCTCGCGGAAGTTATGCAAAAGTGCTTGCAACTGTTAAACTCACGGTATACAGTTGCATCAGTCGACCAACCCCCCGGCCACCCCGCGCCGGCCCGGACAGAGGAGAACCAGATGCCCGAACTGCACGACCTGAGCGACCTCGGCACCGAGGTCACCAACCTCGCTCGCGACACCGCCTACGTCGTGGTCGGCCTCGGCGTCCTCGGCCTGCAGAAGGCCCAGGTGCAGCGGGTCGAGCTCCAGAACCGACTCGGCCAGGACCCCGAGCTCGACGAGCGCCTGGCCCACCTGCGCACCGCCCTCTACGCCGGCGTCAAGCACGTCGACGAGATCGTCGAGAGCGCTTTCACCTTCGTCGAATCGACCCTCGAGCCGCTCGAAGAGCAGCTGCCGGCGGGCGCCCGCGAGGTGTCGCGCAAGGCGCGCAGCCAGGTCCGCGAGGTCCACAGCCAGATCCGCGAGGCCGTGGTCCCCGTCGCCTGACCCACACCGCCCGGACGGCGCTGCGCGCGCCCGGCACGATACGCCGCCGACCAACGGCCCGCCTCGGCGGGCCGTTGGTCGCGTCGGGGGTCAGCCCACCCGGCGCTCGGTGTCGGCCAGGACGTCGGCCAGGGTGGTCTCGAGGGGGATCTCGGGCTTCCAGCCCGTCGCCTCGTGGAGCCGGGCCGGGCTGCCCACCAGCACCGGGACCTCGACCGGGCGCACCAGCGCGGGGTCCGGGACCAGGGCCAGGTCGGCCCCGGCCAGCCCCAGCAGCTGCTCGGCGATCCGGGCGATCTCGACGTCGTGGCCCGAGCACACGTTGTAGACGAGTCCCGGCTCGCCCCCGGTGACCACCAGGCGGTAGGCCCTGACGACGTCGCGCACGTCGGTGAAGTCCCGCCGGGTGCTCAAGGTGCCGACCCGCAGCTCGTGGGTGCCGGCCCGGGCCGCCTCGACGATCCGGCGGGCCAGGGCGGCGACGGCGAAGGTCGGGGCCTGCCCGGGCCCGACGTGGTTGAACGGACGGACCACGATCACCGGCTGGCCGTACCCCCGGAAGGCCTGGAGGGCCACCGCCTCGGCCGCCGCCTTGGAGGCGGCGTAGGGGGTGACCGGGGCCGTCGGCGCGTCCTCGGTGACCGGGAGGTCCTCGGGGTCCACCGTGCCGTAGACCTCGGCCGAGGACACCACGAGCACCCGGGGGGCGTTGGCCAGGGCCCGGGCGGCGGCCAGCACGGCGGCCGTGCCGAGCACGTTGACCCGCAGCACCTCGGCCGGGGCGTCCCAGCTCTCCCCCACGTGGGTCAGCGCCGCCAGGTGGTAGATGGCGTCGGGGGCCGCGGCGGCGAGCACCGGGGCGAGCGCGCCCTGGTCGGCGACGTCGGTCTCCTTGTCGATCGCCACCACCTCATCGCCGGCCTCGCGCAGGTGGGCCGCCAGATGGTGGCCGACGAAGCCCTGGCCACCGGTGATGAGCGCTCGCACCTCCGCACCCTACCGAAACGGCCGTCGGCGCTCCCAGGGGATCAGCGGCCGGCGGCGTGGCGGTAGGCCACCAGGTGGGCCTCGGCGCTGGCCGCCCAGGTCCGGGCGGCCGCCACGGCCAGGCCGCGCTGGCGCCGGTCGGCGGCAGCGGTCGAGTCCGGGCCCCCGGCCAGCACCGACTCGAGGGCGGCGGCCAGGTCGGCCGTGTCCCCGGGCGGCACCAGCAGCGCCGCCCCGTCGGCCAGCTCGGCCATGGTCGTCCCGGCCGTTGTCACAAGGGGCGCCCCGCAGGCCAGCGCCTCGAGGGCGGGCAGGCCGTAGCCCTCCTCGAACGAGGGGTAGGCCACCACCGACGCCCGGCGCAAGAGGGCCGGGACCACCCCGTCGGCCACGTACCCGGTGCGCACCACCCGGTCGCGGTGGACCTCGGCGGCGGCGACGGCCTTTTCGACCTCGTCGCCGCCCCACCCGTCCCCGCCGGCGATGACCAGGCGGAGCTCGGGATGGTCGGGCGCCACCGTATCGAAGGCCCGGACCAGGGCGGGCACGTTCTTGCGCGGCTCGACGGTGCCGACGAAGACCACCAGGGGCCACGCCGGGTCCAGCCCGAGCGACGCCAGCGCCGCCTCGTCGGCCCCCGGCGACGGCTCGGTGGGCCCGAAGCGGGAGTGGTCGACGCCGTGGGGGGCGATGAAGACCGGCGCCCGGAGGTCACAGACCGTCGCCAGGCGCTCGGCCGTGGTCCGGCTCACACAGACGATGGCCGCCGCCCGCCGGGCCGCCACGGTGATGGCCCGTCGGAAGACGAGGACCTTGGATCGCTCGTGCCACTCGGGGTGGTCGAAGAAGGTGCAGTCGTGCACCGTCACCACCACCGGGATCCGGGTGCGCTCGGGCATCGTGTAGTGCGGGCCGTGGTGCACGTCGGGCGCGGCGGCGCGCAGGAGGGCCGGGAGCCGGACCTGCTCCCAGACCAGCCGCAGGACCCGCGGCCCGGGCGCCGAGGCCACCACCAGGCCGGGCGGGCCGCCCGCCCCGTCGCCGGCGAGGCGGTGCCAGCGCGAACCGTCCTCGCGCCGGGCGGTCATCACCAGCTCGACGTCGTCCCGGCGGGCCAGGGCCGCCGCCAGGTCGAGGGTGTAGCGCCCGGCCCCCGCCGGGTTGGCCGGCACCGCGCTCACGTCGAGCGTGACCCGAAGGGCCGAGCCGGTGCTCACCGGCCGAGCGACTCCCACATGGCGACGTGGCGCCGGGCCACCTCGCGCCAGGTGCGGGTGGCGGCCAGGGCCCGGCCGGCGGCCACCAGTGCCGCACGGCGCGCCTCGTCGGCGGCCGCGCTCAGCAGTCCCTGGGCGATGTCCTCGACGTCGAGGGGGTCGACGCGCACGGCCACCGGGTCCTCGCCCGGAGCCATGTCGACGCTCGGGACCCCGGTGCTCGCCACCACCGGCGCCCCGTAGGTCATCGCCTCGACCGGGGGGAGCCCGTAGCCCTCGGTCAGGGGCACGTAGGCGAAGAGCCGGGCCCGCTGGTAGAGGGCGGCCAGCACCCCGTCGGAGACCTCGCCCACCATGACCACCCCCTCGGGGACGCCGGGGCCGGCGGCGGACAGCGGGGCGGTCCCCCAGCCCTGGGGCCCCACCACCACCAGGGGCCAGGGCTCGGGCAGTTCGGGGCGGACCAGGGCATAGGCGGCAAAGAGGCGGTCGAGGTTCTTGCGGGGCTCGACCGTGCCCGCGCTGAGCAGGAACTCCCCGGTGATGCCGTGGCGCCGCAGCAGGGCGCCGGTGGTGACCTGGTCCGGCTCGGGCAGGTGGTCCGAGCCCAGGGGCACGACGGTCACCGTGTCGGCGGCGGCGCCCGCCTCGACCAGTTCGGCCGCCACCGCTTCGGAGGGGGCCAGCAGGCCGTCGGCCGTCCCCAGGGCCCGCCGCAGCGCCGCCTCGTGCCACGACCGTCCCCGGGGGGTTGTGGCCTCGGGGAAGAGCCGCCAGGCCACGTCGTGCACGGTGATCGACAGGGCCGGGCGACGGCGGCCGTCGGGACCGACCTCGCGTCGGACCGGCGGGGCGGCCAGCGAGACGGCGTGGACGACGTCGAAGCCGCGCGGGGCCCTGGCCAGTCCGTGGTCCCAGGCCCGGGTGAGCAGGGGCCCGGGCAACCGCGAGGCCCTGATCGGCAGCTGCCAGGGGGCCAGGGGGTCCCGGTCACGGCGCCGGCGACCACCGGGCCGGCTCACGAGGAGCGAGACCAACGGCGTGCTCCGGGTGGCCGCGTGCTCCTCGGCGTCGAGCTCGCGCAACCCGTCGAGCAGGCCCACCGCGTAGCGACCGATACCACCAGGGACCTCCCGGCGGAGCTGCTCGACGGCCAGGAGCACCCGCAGGCGCCCCCCGACCGCGCCGACGCGCACGAAGCGCTCGGGCAGGATCACCGAGCACCCCGGTCGGCCCGGGCGTCGCGGTACACGGCGGCCAGCCCCTCCGCGCAGCGGTCCCAGGTGAAGCCGGCCGCCCGGAGCCGTCCGCGGGCCACCAGGCCGTCGCGCACCGGGGCCGAGTCGAGGACCCGGGCCAGGGCCCCGGCCAGGGCCTCGTGGTCCCCGGGCCCCACCAGTTCGGCCGCGTCGTCGAGCACCTCGGGCAGGGCGCCCGCCGTGGTCGCCACCACCGGCACCCCGGCCGCCATGGCCTGGAGGGGGGGGAAGCCGAACCCCTCGTAGCGCGAGGGGTAGGCCAAGAGGGCCGCCTGGCGCAGCAACGACGAGAGCTCGCCGTCGTCCAGCCACCCGGTGCGCACCACCCGCGCCGCGGCAGGCCGACCGACCGATGGCGCTGTCCAGCTCGTCGCTCCCCCACCCCTCGGGCCCGGCCAGCACCAGGGTCACCCCCGGGCGCGAGGCGCCCAGCTCGTCGAAGGCCCGCACCAGCCCCGGGAGGTCCTTGCGGGGCTCGGCCGTCCCGACGGCCAGCACGTAGCGCTCGGTGCCCGGCGGGAGGAGGCGGGCGGTCACCTCGCGGTCGCGCTCGGCCGAGCCGGTGGGGAGCTCAGGCACCCCCGAGTGGACGGCCCGGACCCGCTCGGGGTCGGCGCCGAAGTGCTCGACCACCTCGGCGGCGACGAAGGCCGACGGGGTGTGTACCCACGCCCCGTGCCGCAACGCCCGGCGGATCAGCGCCGGGTAGGCCAGGGTTGGCCGGTCGCACAGCTCGGGGTAACGGACCGTGGTGAGGTCATGGACGGTGGCCACCCGGGCGGCCCGGCGGGCCGGCGGCACCACGAAGTTGGTGCCGTGGACCACGTCGAGGGGGCCGACGAACGCCTCGACCGGGGGCACCTCGGTGTGGGCCCAGGCCACCCGGAGCGGGCGGGCCGGCATGGCCCGCTGCGCGGTCGACACCCCGGCGGGGACGAGCGCCTCGATGCCGCGCCGCCGGCGCCAGCTCACGGCGAAGGCCCGCACCGAGAGCTCGGGCCGCCGGTCCAGGCCCCTCAGCGCGCCGGCGCAGAAGGCGCCGACCCCGGTCGGGCGCCCGAGCAACGCCGTGGCGTCGAGGGCGACGGCCAGAGGCCGGCCGGCCGCGTCGTCACCGGTGTGCGGCGGGGACGGCACCCGTCGAGCCTTGCACACGCCGCCCGGCCCGAGGACCCCCCGACGTCCTCAGGCGGCGACCCCGCCGTCGATCGACAAGATGGCGCCGGTGACGTAGGCGGCCTCGTCGGAGGACAGGTAGGCCATGGCCCCGGCGATCTCGGAGGGGTAGGAGAACCCCATGGGCGTCATGATGCGGTCCATCAGCTTGGGGTCGGCGCCCTCGGGGGGCATGAAGTTCCAGATGATCGGGGTGTCGACCCCCCGGGGGCCACACCGTTGACCCGGATCCCGCGGCCCATGTATTCCACCGCCAGGGCCTTGGTCAACAGGGCCACCCCGCCCTTCGACGCGCAGTACGCGGCCGAGTAGGGCTGGCCGATGACCCCGGCGGTCGAGACGACGTTGGTGATGACCCCGGCCGTCTCCAGCAGCGACGGGATGACGGCCCGGCAGACCAAGAAGGTGCCCGTGAGGTTGACGGCGATCATCGTGTTCCAGTCGGACAGGGCCGCCTCTTCGGTGCGCGAGAAGCCACCAGTGCCGGCCACGTTGCACACGACGGTCGCCGGCCCGAGCTCGGCCGCCGCCCGGGCCACGGCGTCGCCCACCGAGGACTCGTCGGTGACGTCGCAGCGCAGGGCGACCGCCCGCCCGGCCCCGGCCTCGTTGATCTCCCCCACCACGGTCTCGACCGCCTCGAGGGCGATGTCAAGGCAGCCGACCGCCGCCCCCTCGGCGGCCAGCCGACGGGCCGTCGCCCGCCCGATGCCCGAGCCGGCCCCGGTGACCAGCGCCACCTTGCCGTCGAATCGGGCCGGCGTGAGGGCGCCGACGGCCGTCCCCCGGTCGGGGTCCGGCTCACCGAATCGTGTGGTCGGGCTCATGGCTCTCCTCTCGGGGCGGCGTCGCCGCGTCGTTGGCCCGCGGCGTCGCCGCGTCGTTGGCCCGCGGCGTCGCCGCGTCCTTGGCATGGTCGTTCGCCGCCACGGGCGTCCGCCACGGTCTGCTCACCGCGTCACCCCGTCGGCCCCGACGGACGGGACCGCGTTCGGCGCCCGCCGGGCCCGCCGGGACTCGGCCCGGGCGGCGCCGGCGGCCTTGGCCGCCCGGGCGGCCCGGTCCCCGAGGGCCCGCTTGTCCACCTTCATCATGGGCGTGAGGGGGAGATCGTCGAGGACGACGACGGCGTCGGGCGCTTTGTAGTCGGCCAGCCGGTCGGCGCACAACCGGCGCAGGGAGTCGGCGTCGGGCACCCCGGCGGGACCGCCGGTCGGGACGACGAAGGCCACCCCCACCTCGCCCAGCACCGGGTCGGGGGCCCCGACGACGGCCACCCGGGCCACCCCGGGGTGGCCGGCCAGCACCGCTTCGACCTCGGCCGGGAACACGTTGTAGCCGCCCCGGATATACAGCTCGTTGTCCCGGCCGGCCAGCGTGAGGTTGCCCTCGGCGTCGAGCGACCCGAAGTCACCGGTGGTGAGCCAGCCGTCGGGGGCGAGGACGGTGGCCGTCGCCTCGGGGTCGACGACGGCGGCGGCCCCGGTGGCCCCCGGGCGCGACGGCCCGCCCCAGTAGCCGCGCATGACCGCCCCCGAGCGGAGCCGGACCCGGCCGATCCGGCCCGGCGGCGCCGGGCGGCCGTCCTCGTCGGCCACCACGAGCTCGACCCCGGGCACCGGCCGGCCGACGGTGGTGGCGACCACCTCGTCGCGGTCTTCGGGTCGGGTCCCGGTCCCGAGGGAGCTCTCGGTGGAGGTGTAGCGCACCACGACAGGCACCCCGAGCCGCCGCCGCATCTCGGCCACCTGGCCCCCCGAGATGCGGGCCGCACCGGTCCCGGCGATCCGCAGGGCCGAGAGATCGGCCCGGTCGAGGTCGTCGAGTTCGAGCACCAGGGCCCACTGGGTGGGCACCCCCTGGGCCACGGTCACCCGCTCGGCCACCATCACCTCGAGCGCGTCGGTCGCCCGCCACGGGGTCGGGGGTGATCACCGTCGTGATCTCGTGGACCATCTCGTCCCACGCCCGGGTCATGTACCCGACGTGGGCGAAGGGGAGCGGGGAGAGCCGGCGGTCGCCGGGTCGGCTGAGGACGTCGGTGCCGGCGGCGACCGCGGCCAGGTTTGCGTGGTCGAAGACCGCCCCCTTGGGCCGGCCGGTGGTCCCGCTGGTCCACACCACGGCCACGGGATCGGACGGCTCGGGGCGCTTCACCCGTGTCGGGCCGGGCCCGTCGAGCGCGGCCGCCACCTCGGCCCGCTCCACCACCGTCCCCGAGGACCCCGGGAGGGTCACCCCGAGCATCGGGTCGACAACGGTCACGACCGGGTGGGCCCGGGCCGTGATGCTCTCGAGCTCGGCCGGCCCGAGACGCGGGTTCACCCCGCTCGTCACCGCCCCCAGCGCCATGGCCGCCGCGTAGCAGACGGCGTAGTCGATCGAGGAGGGCAGGACCAGGCCGACCACGTCACCCCGCCCCACCCCGAGACGCGAGAACAAGCCGGCGACGCCCCGGGCCCCGCGCTCCCAGTCGGCAAAGGTCATGGCCTGCCGGGAGCACTGCGGCCCCGGACCGTCCGTCGCCGGCTCCACGTAGGCCTCGGTGCCACCGTGGTGGTCAGCCGCCCAGGCGAGGACCTCCACCGCGCTCCGGAGGGAACCGGGGGAGGTCTGACGGCCCGTCATGTCGACCGGTGATGGTAACAGGGCACCGCGCCGACCCCGGGGGCCGGCGCCGTTCAGCGGGGCTCGGGCACCGGCCGGCCCGAGGGGCCCGGGGCCGCCGCCTCGGCCAGCACCGCGTCGGAAAGGGTGGGCCACGCCGACGCCGCCCAGGGCCCGAAGGCGGTGTCGGTGAGCACGGCGCAGCCCACGGCGGCGGCCGGGTCGACCCACACGAAGGTCCCGGACCGCCCGAAGTGGCCGAAGGTCCCCGGGCTGTTGGAGCCTCCGGTCCAGTGCGGGTGCTTGTCGTCGCGCAGCTCGAAGCCCAGCCCCCAGTCGCAGGGGCGCTGGAACCCGAAGCCTGGGAGCACGCCGTCGAGCCCGGGGAAAGCCACCGTGGTGGCCAGGGCGAGCGTCGCCGGCGCCACCAGGCGCGGCGCCATGAGCTCGGCGGCCAGGGCCAGGAGGTCCCCGAGGGTCCCGGTCAGCCCGGTGCCCGCCGAGTCGCCCGGACCGAACCGGCAGCCCGACATCGACAGCGGGTCGAGGACGGCCTCGCGCAGGTAGGTGGCGAACCCGAGGCCGGTGCGCGCCTCGAGGTGGGCGGCCAGCAGCTCGTAGCCGGCGTTCGAGTAGATGCGCCGGCGCCCGGGCGCAGCCAGCACGGCGTCGCCCGAAAAGGAGAGGCCCGAGGCGTGGGCCAAGAGGTGGGCGACGCTCGAGCCGGGCGGACCGGCGGGGTCCTCGAGGGCCACGGTGCCCTCCTCGACGGCCACGAGCACGGCCAGGGCCGAGCAGAGCTTGGTCACCGAGGCCCACGGGTACGCCCGGTCCGCGTCCCCCACCACCGCGACCCGTCCCGTTCCGCCCGGTCCGACCAGCACCCCGGCGGCGACCGAGGAGACCGGCCAGGCCGACACGGCGCTGAGGGAGTCCACTCGGCGCGAGCGTACCGCCGGGGCCCACGTAGGCTGACCCCGTGCTGGTGGCCCTGGCCGGAGGTGTGGGTGCGGCACGGATGCTCTCGGGCCTCGTCCAGGTGGCCGATCCGGCCTCTATCACCACCGTCGTGAACACGGGCGACGACATGACGCTGCACGGGCTGCACATCAGCCCGGACATCGACACCGTCACCTACACCCTGGCCGGCATGGACAACACCGAGACCGGGTGGGGGATCGCCGGTGAGACCTGGCACGTGATGGCGGCCCTGGGCGAGCTCGGCGGCCCGACCTGGTTCGCCCTCGGTGACCGCGACCTGGCCACCCACCTCTACCGGACGGGACGCCTCGACGACGGGGCCACCTTGAGCCAGGTCACGGCCGAGCTGGCCGCCGCCCGCGGCGTGGCCGTGACCGTGTTGCCCATGTCCGACGACCCGGTGCGCACCAAGCTGACCGTCACCGTCGAGGGGGCCGAGCGCGAGGTCGACTTCCAGGACTACTTCGTCCGGCTCCGCCACGACGTCGCGGTGAGTGACATCCGTTTCGACGGGGCGGGGTCGTCGCGCCCGGCTCCGGGCGTGCTCGAGGCGATCGTCCAGGCCGACGTGGTCCTCGCCTGCCCGTCGAACCCGCTGGTCTCGATCGCCCCGGTCCTGGCCGTCCCCGGCCTCGCCGCCGCGGTGGCCTCCCGCCGCCCCCGGGTCGTCGCCGTCTCGCCCATCGTGGCCGGCGCCGCCCTCAAGGGACCGGCCGACCGCCTGCTGGCCGAGCTCGGCCACGAGGCCTCGGTGGTCGGCGTGGCCCGGCTCTACTCGCCCTGGGCCGGCACCCTGGTCATCGACACGGCCGACCAGTCGATGGCCCCGCTGGTCGAGGCCGAGGGCGTCCGCTGCGTCGTCGCCCCGACCGTGATGTCGTCGCCCGAGCGGGCCCGGGCCCTGGCCACCGTGGTGCTCGATGCCCTCGGGTGAGCCCCGGCCCCCCCGCCCGGCGGTGCACCCCCCCGCGGCCCTCCAGGTCCTGCCGTTGACCGGCGTGGCCGAGGTCCGCCCGGGCGACGACCTGGCCGCGGTGCTGGGGGACGCCCTGGCGCCGGCCCTCGGGGGTGCCCCGACGCTCGAGCAGGGCGACGTTGTGGTGGTGACCCAGAAGATCGTCTCGAAGGCCGAGGGTCGGGTGGTCCCGATCGACGCCGACGATCCGGCGGCCAAGGTGGCGCTGGTCGAACGGGAGGCCACCCGGGTCCTGCGGCGGCGGGGCGACCTGCTCATCACCGAGACCCCCCAGGGCTTCGTGTGCGCCAACGCCGGTGTCGACCTGTCGAACATGGCCGAGGGGACGGCCGCCCTGCTCCCCCTCGACGCCGACCGCTCGGCCCGTCGGGTCCGGGCCGGCCTGGAGCGGCGCCTCGGCGTCGAGGTCGGGGTCATCGTCTCGGACACCTTCGGGCGGCCCTGGCGTCAGGGGGTCACCGACGTGGCCATCGGCTGCGCCGGGGTGGCCGCCGTCGTCGACCTGCGCGGGACCGCCGACGCCGCCGGCCGGGAGCTGACGGCGACCGAGATCTGTGTGGTCGACGAGCTGGCCGGCGCGGCCGAACTGGTCATGGGCAAGGACCGCCACGTCCCGGCGGCGGTCGTCCGCGGCGTGCCGTCGTCGTGGCTGCGCCCCTCGTCGGTCGCCGCCGAGGTCGTCCGGACCCCGGCCGAGGACCTCTTCCGCTGATCCTGCTGGTCCTCCAGGGACCAGCACGGGCAGGGGCGTCTAGCGGGAGGCGGCCCGCACCGACTCGAGCACGGCCGCGGTGCCCGTCGGCAGGTCGGTCCAGGGCTTCCAGCCGAGCTGGATCGACGCCCGCTCGACGTCGAGCACGTTGCGCAGGACCTCGCCGGTCCGGAGGGGCGCGTAGACCGGCGGCCGGTCCACCCCGGCCGCCGCGGCCATCACCGCGTAGAGCTCGTTGACCGTGGTCTCGGTGCCGGTCCCGATGTTGCAGACGAGGCCCCCGCCCTTGCCGGCGGCCCGGACGAAGGCGTCGACCACGTCGTCGACGAACACGAAGTCCCGGGTCTGGTTCCCGTCGCCGTAGATGGTGACCGGTTCTTGGCCGAGCAGGCGGTTGGCGAAAATGGCCACCACCCCCGCCTCCCCGTGGGGGTCCTGGCGCGGCCCGTAGACGTTGGCCAGGGCGACGGCGGAGAACTCGAGCGCGTGGAGCTCGCGGTAGGCCACCAGGTAGTCGAGGACCGCCTTCTTGGACACCCCGTAGGGAGAGAGCGGCCGGTGGGGCAGCGACTCGCGCGCCGGGAGGTCCTCGTCCGCCGGCTCGCCGTAGAGGGTGCCACCGCTCGCCGCGAACACGATCCGCTCGGTGCCGGCCGCCCGGGCCCCCTCGAGCACGTTGATCGAGCCGATGATGTTGACGTCGGCGTCGAGGGCCGGCTGCTCGACCGACACCCGCACGTCGGCCTGGGCCGCCAGGTGGAAGATCACCTGGGGCCGTCGACGGACCACCAGGTCGACGACCTCGGGGAGGCGGATGTCGAGCTGGTGGATGGTGAGGGCCCCGCCGGCCGTCGAGCGGGCGTCGGCCAGGTTCACCAGTGACCCGCTCGAGAGGTCGTCGACCACGTCGACCTCGTGGCCCTCGGCGAGGAGCCGGTCGACCAGGGTCGAACCGATGAAACCGGCACCACCGGTCACCAAGGCGCGCATCGAGCCCGCCCGCTACCCGGGGACCCGCTCGCCGTCGACCAGGGTGCCCGAGGGCACCACTGCGTCGAAGCCCAGGACCGACACCGGGCGGACGTCGCAGCGCTCGCCCACCGTCGAGCCGGGACCGAGCACCGACCCGGCCACGGTCGAGCCGGTGGCCACCCGGGCCCCGGCCAGCAGGACCGACCCGGTGACCGTGGCGTTCGGCTCGATCACGCAGCCGGCGGCCAGCACCGAGGACTCGACGGTGGCCCCCTCGGCGATCTCGACGCCGTCGCCCAGGTAGCAGGCGCCGAGGACCGTGCCCTTCACGATGGGTGACCCCGACGTCCACCAGCCGCCGTCGGCCCGGTGGGCGCCGGGCACCGGGGGCCCGCCCCGTCGGCCCTCCACCAGGTCGCGGTGGGCCTGGAGGTAGGCGGCCGGCGTCCCGGTGTCGAGCCAGTAGGCGTCGTCGGCCCGGGCGTAGAGCCGGCCCTCTCGCACCATGGCCGGGAAGGTCTCGCGTTCGATCGACACCCGGCGGCCGGTCGGGATCCGCCCGAGCACCGAGGGTTCGAGCACGTAGGTCCCGGCGTTGATCAGGTTGGTCGGTGCCTCCTCGCGCGGCGGCTTCTCGATGAAGGCGGTGACCCGGCCCCGCCGGTCGGTGGGGACGACCCCGAAGGCCGAGGGGTCGGGGACCGGCGTGAGGTGGATGGTCCCCTCGGCCCCGCGCGACCGGTGGAAGTCGACCAACCCGCTCATGTCGAAGTCGGTCAGCACGTCGCCGTTCACGACCACGAAGGTCTCGGCGACCCGGCCGAAGTCGGCAGCGAAGCGCACGGCGCCGGCGGTGTCGAGCGGCTCGGGCTCGACGGCATAGGAGAGCCGCACCCCCGCCACCGTGCCCCCGGGGTAGGCGGACCGGAAGGCGTCGGGGAGGTAGCCGAGCGAGAGGATCGCCTCGTCGATGCCGTGGCCGGCCAGGTGGCCCAGCACCCGCTCGATCATCGGCTCCTCGACGATCGGGAGCATCTGCTTGGGGGCGCTGAGGGTGAGCGGCCGCAGGCGGGTGCCCTCCCCGCCCACCAGGACGATGGCCTTCACTCCCCGCCCACTACTTGGTCGTCGCGGTGGTGCCCGACGAAGCCGGCTTGGTCGTCGGCGTCGTCGTGGCCGGCTTGGTGGCCGCGGTGGTCGGGGTGGTGCTCGCGGGGGTGCTCGACGCCGGGACCGTGGTCGACGGCACGCTCGGGACGACCGTCGAGCCGGTCGGGGTGGACACGGTGGTCGAGCCGGTGGGAGCGGTCGTCGACGTCGACGTGCTGTTGGCCGCGTCGAGCAGGGCGATCACCACCGAGCCCGAGGGCCGGGGCGGCGCCTTGGACGCCGGGAGGAAGCCCAGGCTCACCAACTGGTTCTGGCTGAAGCGGAGCTGGCCCGGGTCGCCGGTGACCTTGACCGGCTTGGCCTTGGTCAACAGGGCGTTGGACCAAGAGAGCACCTGGACGACCCCCTTCTGGCCGGCGTCGGGCGTCCCCTTGGGGCAGGCCTCCCCGTTGGTGTAGACGGGCCCGCCGGGAATGCGCAGGGTCGAAGACGTGAGCTCCATGGGCGGGTACCCGTCGACGAACTTGCCGAAGACGGCGTTGGTGCCCGCCTGCTTGGAGCTGAGCGGCTTGATGGTGATCACCCCGCTGCCGGTGGTGAAAAAGCCGGTCTTGGTGGCCGTCGAGGCGTTCGAGGCCAGTGGCGCGGCCGGGCTGCCGCAGATGTCGGCCTGGTAGCCGGCGTACCAGGTGGTCCCCACGGTCGGTTGCACGGTGGACGACGACGACGACGAGCCGTTGCGGTACTCGTAGCGGGCAAACACGACCGAGGCGATCCCGAGGACCACGATGACCACGATCGCCGCGTACCAGTTCGTCGGCATCTGGGAGCGGTAGCTCCGGCCACCGCCGGTCGCACCGGCACGCTGTACCCACTTACCGGTCGAGTCTCTGGGCATGGCGGGAGCAAACCCTACAGCCTGGCGAGCGGCCCCCCTGCGGCGGGGAGGCGCCGTGACAGCGCCCGGTAGAGGGCGGCGGTGTCCGGATGGACCAGGTCACAGGCAGAGAGGGCGCCCCGGGGACGTGGGCCCCCGGCATCGCCGCCGACGAGCCGGGTCAGCTCGGCCATCACCGACTCGACGCCGGCCGGGTTGCCCTCGGCGTCGGCCGCCACCAGGAGCACCCGGTAGAGCCGCTCGTCGTAGGGGCTGGCCCGCAGGGCCCGGCGGGCCGCCCACCGGGCTCCCCGGCCGTCGTGTCGCCCGAGGAGGTGGTCGGCCAAGCGCAGGGCGACGTCGACCACCGCTCCTTCGATCTCGGCGACGAAGCCCTCCAGCACCGCCCAGTCGGGGCTTCGCAGGCCCTCGAAGGGTCGGCCGCGGACGAGGTCGAGCGCCGCTGTCCATGCGCCGGCCCCCTCGGCGGCGGCCAGGTGGCAGAAGCGTGCCCAGTCGGTGCCGACGGTCGGCGCCAGCGCGAGGCGTCCGTGGCTCCGGGGGAGGTGGTCGGGCCCGTCGGCCGACCGGCCGAGCGACCGCCGGGCCGCCGAAGCCGTCGAGTGCAGGGTCGGGGGGGCCGGAAGGCGCTCGGGCCACAGGGCGGTGGCCCAGGCCTCGGTGCTGGCCCCCCGGCGGTGCATGGCCAGGTAGACGACGAGGTCGAGCGTCCAGGCCCGCTCGAAGGGCCGGTCGGCCCCGCGGACCTCGACCGGTCCGAGCACTGCCACCTCGACGTCGGGTCCGGGCGATGGTCGGGGGCTCGAGGGGGGCACCGGAACGAACGGTCGCCCCCGGGGCCGGGTGCGGCCTTGCGTGCGCCCGGCCGCCTCCCCGGCGGCCCGGGCGGGAGCGGCGTCGTGGGGACGTCGGCTCGGTCCCGCCCGGGTCCGCCGGGTGCCGAGGGGATGCCGTGAGGCGGCCCGGCCATGGTCGGGGACCGACCTCCCCCGATCGCTTGCCGGCGACCTGGCCGGGGCCGGGCCTCGGGCGTGGGCCGCCCCCAAACAGTTAAGTGATTGCTTGACTTTCTGTGGGGACCCCGGCTTTGCACCGTAACCCCCGGTTGCACCCAAATAGCGAATCTTGCACCTAAAATGCCCTGTGGGTTCGGTCGGGTCCGGGCACGGAAACCCACAGGTGTGTGATAGGCTGTAGGGGTGGACCCGCACCCCGAAAACGTTTCCGCTCTCGACATTCTCCGGCAGGCTGAAGCCGACCTGGACGCCATGAGAGCTGGACTTGAAGCCGACCAGGCCGCCCTCGCCGAAAAGGAGGCCAGGGTGTCCGCTCAGGCATCTCTGGTCAACAATCTCCGCATAGCCCTTGACCGCTACGTGTCTGGCACCCCGATTGCCCATAGCCCGACAGAAAGTCCCGAGGCCATTGCCGCAGAGTCGTGGTGGAGAACAGCGCCTCGTACTAGGGCCATTCTGCGGGCACTCCGTGAAATGGGTTATCCGGCTGGCCCGACTGCCATTGCCGAGTTCCTGAATCGTCAGGGGCGTCCCCAGGACAACCCAATCCTCGTCAGCGCAAGCCTGAACCACCTGTCGAACACGGGCAAGGTGTCGTCGCTCGGCCACGGCCGATGGGTTGTCAGTTCCACCGAATCCGACCTGCACCAGTCCGTGAATGGCGTTCCGGTGGGAGAGGAGGCCCCTGGTTGAAAGGTCCGGGTTCCCAGGGGGGCCAAGTTTGCGGCCCAACCCCCCCGGGACCCAGCTAGCCGGAGGTGGCGAAACTGGTATACGCGCCGGTCTTGAAAACCGGTTCCTCCTGGGATTGCGGGTTCGAGTCCCGTCCTCCGGACTATTTGTATAGCGAGTTGATTTTACCAGGTCGAGGGCTAATTCGCACCCCTTTGGGTCTGCCGCGGTCGGTCCCAATATGGGGACTTGCAGCTGGGGCACACCCTGGGCTTTTCCGCGCCCCTCGGGTACCACTCGTGTCCGCAGCGCTCGCAGACGTAGAAGGTCACGGTTTTTTGGACTTCTCCCATGATGCCTACTATGTACCTCCTGAGGATATATGTCAAATAATATCCCAGTAGGGCTTGACTCCTGGTATACCCCTAGATATATTAGTAGTAGGTACATACTACTAGGGAGATACCGATGGACGCTAGAGAACTCAGGGGCCTTCAGATCGCAGCCACCATGCCGATCAAGCGGAACACCCACGGCTGGTTGGTCCCGTCCCAGAGCACCAACGGCACCTACCGGGTGTCCCCGACCAGCCCCGACTTCCCTCGGGCCGACCGGGTCGGTGGCTACCAGTGCACCTGCCCGGACTTCGAGCTTCGGGGCCAGCCCTGCAAGCACATCCTGGCCGTGGAGTACACGATCAAGCGGGAGTTCACCCCGGAGGGTGAAGTTGTGACCCAGGAGGTCAGGGTCACCTACACCCAGGACTGGGCCGCTTATAACCGCGCCCAGTGCGAGGAGAAAGACCGGCTCTGCCAATGCTGGCGGACCTTTGCTCCACCATCCCCAAACCGCCCCAGGCTAAGGGTCGGCCCCGGCTGCCCATGAGTGATATGGCCTTTGCGGCGGTGTCCAAGGTCTACGCGGGTCTGTCGGCCCGACGCTTTGACAGCGACGTGCGGGAGAACACCACCAAGGGTCGCACCAGCCAGGACCCCCATTTCAACAGCGTTCTCCGGTACTTGCGGGACCCTCAGATGACCCCCGTCCTGCGGTCCCTGGTGGAACTGTCGGCGCTGCCGCTCAAGGGCGTGGAGACTGACTTTGCCGCCGACTCCACCGGATTCACCACCTGCCGATTCGTCCGTTGGTACGACCACAAATGGGGCAAGGAACAGACCAAGCGGGAGTGGATCAAGCTGCACGCCATGACCGGGGTCCTGACCAACATCGTGACCGCGGTCGAGGTCAGCGGGTGGCGCAGTCACGACACCAACTACTTCCGTCCCATGCTCGCCACCACGGCCGAGAACTTCGCCCTGGGCAACGTGTGCGCCGACAAGGCCTACCTGGGCCAAGCGAACCTCCAAGCGGTCGTGGACGCTGGCGGGACCCCATACATTCCGTTCAAGTCTGACAACGTCTTCTACGGGGAACCGGTCCTTCCGGGGGTGGAAGCATCGGCCTGGGAAAAGATGTTCCACCTGTTCGGTTACCACCGGAACACGTTGCAAAATCCCGGGCGTCTAGCTCGTTGTCAGCTACCGCTGGGCCGTCATATTCCAGTTCAAAGGCCTCTTCAGCCATGACGGGGAGCCTACGGCCGAACCATCTCATAGTCCCTGATCACCCCTTAGTGCCGAGGATCGCAGGGGGATGTGACGAGGACCACAAGGGCTTTTGGTGCAGAAATCCCGTTTGCCCCAAAAACCGGAGTTTGCGGGGCCTTTTGGAGCAAGGCCTGGGGACCCCCATAAAGTTCAGTGAGTGCTTAACCAACCGGTCACCCTGGACGCGGTGCTCCACGCCCTGGCGGACCCGACCCGGCGGGCGATCGTCGAGCGGCTGGTCCGGAGCCCGGCCAGCGTCAGCGACCTGGCGGCGCCGCTGGCCATGTCGCTCTCCGCTGTCCTCCAGCACCTGGGGGTCCTCGAGGCCACGGGCCTGGTCCGCTCGGAGAAGGTCGGCCGGGTCCGTACCTGTCGCCTCGAGACGGCGGGACTGCGACTGGCCGAGGACTGGATCGTCGGGCAGCGCACCGACTGGGAACGGCGCCTCGACCGGTTGGACGAGCACCTGGTGGACCCACGACCCCGAGCAGAGAGGAAGCGACCATGACCAGCCGCCACGTGGCTCACGCCACCTTCAGCATCGAGCGGACCTACGAGGCCCCGCCGGACCGGGTGTTCGCCGCCTGGGCCGACCCCGACGAGAAGTCCCGGTGGTTCGCCGGCCCCGACGGTGACCACGAGCTCGACTTCCGGGTCGGCGGGCGCGAGGTCAACCACGGCCGCCATGACGGGGTCACGATGACCTTCGAGTCCCGTTACCACGACATCGTCGTGGGCGAGCGCATCGTCTACAGCTCCACCCTCTCGGCCGACGGCACGATCTCGACCGTCTCGATCACCACCGTCGAGCTCAGCCCGGTGGACGGCCGCACCCGTCTGGTGCTGAGCGAACAGGGCACGTACCTCGACGGGCGTGAACTGCCCGAGTGGCGCGAGCAGGGCACCGGCGACTGGCTGGACGCCCTCGGGCGACACTGCTCGGTTGCTTGACGGCGCCCAGCACCGGGACCGGGCGCCGGACCGGGCTCAGGCCGACGGGCCGTCCCCGAGAGGCCGACCTGGCCCCGCCACCGCCTCGAACCCCCTGAGGTCACCCTCGTCGTCGCGCAGGGCCCCGACCAGGTCCAGTTCGCCCGCCTCGAGATCCGGGGCGAGTGCGTCGAGCTGGTCCCCTCCGATCTCCATTAAGAGGTGGCCGCTGCCCCGGAGCCAACGACGGGCTCCGGCGACCGCCCGCCGGACGACGTCGAGACCGTCGGTCCCGCCGTCCAGCGCGTCCGCCGGCTCGAAGTCCCGCACGTCGCGGGGGAGGAAGACCAGGGATCCGGTCGGGACGTAGGGCAGCACGCCGACGATGACGTCGACCGTCCCCAACCACGAGATCGGGACCCCGTCGTAGAGCTGACCCTGAGCGACCCGCACGCCGTTGCCTCTCGCACAGGCCGCCGCCACCGGGTCGAGCTCGGTCCCGAGCACCGACGCCCCACGACGGCGTTCGAGCAGGACCCGGGCGATCGCCCCGCTGCCGGTGCCGAGATCGATCGCCCGACCACCGACCTCGAGGAGCTCGGCCGCCCGCTCGGCCAGCGGTTCGCTCTGCCAGCGGGGGACATAGACCCCCGGGACGATCCTGACCGCACAGCCGCAGAAGCTGACCCGGCCGGTGATCCATGCCAAGGGCTCTCCCCCCGTTCTCCGCTCGACGAAGGACGCAAAGACCTCGGGATCACCCCGGGCCGACCCGGCGAGCTCGGCGGCCTCCTCGGCGGCGGCCAGGCAGCCAGCGGCCGCCAGCCGCCGGGTTGCTTCGGTCGTGGCTTGCGCTGAGATGCCGGCCATCGCCCCGATTGGACCACGAATCGGGGCGCCACGGTGCTCGACGGGGTGCCCCCGCCAGCACGGTGACCCGGGTTCGAGGCGTCAAAGGGCCTCATGCGTCAAATGGCGCGACGACGCGACGCAACAGCGCGGCCAGGACCGCCCGCTCGTCGTGCCCGAGGCTCCCCAGGATCGCATGCTCGCGCTCGACGAGCTCAGCCAGTGCCGCGTCCACCCGCCGGCGGCCGGCGGCGGTGAGCTGCACGCGCACCGAGCGGGCGTCCATCGGATCGGGCCGGCGGC
The DNA here is from genome assembly GCA_963836375.1 of uncultured Acidimicrobiaceae bacterium. GTDB lineage: Bacteria > Actinomycetota > Acidimicrobiia > Acidimicrobiales > RAAP-2 > CAWIJK01. The sequence continues at coordinate 146,171 of CAWIJK010000004.1, forward strand.
GGAGGAGCCCGCGCCCCTCGAGATGGTCGAGCCGGTTGGTCATCGTGCCCGACGTGACCAGTGTCTGGGCGAGGAGCTGTCCCGGAGACAGATGGGGCGGCCCGTCGGCACGACGGAGAGCCGAGAGCACGTCGAAGCTCCAGATCTCGAGATCATGGCGGGCCAGGACCGCTGTCCGCTGGCGATCGAGATGGCGGGCCAACCGGGTCACCCGCGACAACACCTCGAGCGGTGAGACGTCGACCTCGGGCAACGCCCGTCGCCATCCCCGCACCAACCGATCGACCTCGTCCTCCATCGCCGGCCCCCTTTCCGGTGAGTATATCTTGACATCAAGAGGTCTCCCGGACAGACTTCTCTTGACATCGAGAGAAATGGGAGAACGGATGCACGACGCCACGACGGGCCACCGCGACCAGCCGGGGACGACCCGGAGCGGGCAGGGAGCGCTGGACACGACGACCTTCTACGAGGGGCTGGACGGCCGGGTGGCCGAGGGCCGCTCGCGCCTCGGACGGCCGCTCACCCTGACCGAGAAGGTCCTGGTCGGCCACCTGCGCCCCGGCGGCGACCGGGTGCCCCGGCCGGGCCGGACCTACGTCGACGTCTACCCGGACCGCGTCGCCCTCCAAGACGCCCTCGCCCAGATCGTGGCCCTGCAGTTCATGACGGCCGGGCTGGACGAGGTGGTCGTCCCCACCTCGGTCCACTGCGACCACCTCATCCGGGCCCAGAGCGGCGGCGCCGCCGACCTACAGAGCGCGTTGGACGCCAACGACGAGGTGTACGACTTCCTACGCTCGATGTCCGCCCGCTTCGGCATCGGCTTCTTCGAGCCCGGATCGGGCATCATCCACCAGGTCGTCCTCGAGAACTACGCCTTTCCCGGTGGGATGATGATCGGCACCGACAGCCACACCCCGAACGCCGGGGGCCTCGCCATGATCGCGGTCGGAGTGGGTGGCGGGGACGCCATCGACGTCATGACCGGTTCGGCGTTCAACCTGCGATGGCCGCGGCTGATCGGGGTGCGCCTGGTGGGCGAGCTCTCGGGCTGGACGTCGGCCAAGGATGTGATCCTGCGGGTGGCCGGCCTCCTCGGGACCAGCGGCGGCACCGGCGCCGTCGTCGAGTACCTCGGGCCGGGCACCGGGACCATCAGCGCGACCGGAAAGGCCACGATCTGCAACATGGGCGCCGAGCTCGGGGCCACCACGTCGATCTTCCCCTTCGACGCCAACACCGCCTCCTATCTCCGGGCCACCGGGCGGGCGCACGTCGCCGCCGGCGCCGAAGGGGTGGCCGGGAGCCTCCGCTGCGATCCCGAGGTGGAGGCCGATCCCGCCCGTTTCTTCGAGCGCGTCGTCGAGATCGACCTGTCCGAGCTGCAGCCGTTGGTCAACGGACCCGACACCCCGGACCTGTCCCACGATGTCGGGACGATCGGGCGGTGGGCCCGGGCCAACGGGGTCCCGGCGGCCATCTCGGCCGCCCTGGTGGGTTCGTGCACCAACTCCTCCTACGAGGACCTGGCCCGCGCCGCGGCCATCGCCCACCAGGCACGCCGGCACGGGCTGCGGGCCCGGACCACGCTGCTCGTGACCCCGGGGTCCGAACAGGTCCGGGCGACCGTCGAACGCGACGGGCTTCTGGGCGACCTCGAGTCGATCGGCGCCACGGTGCTGGCCAGTGCCTGCGGGCCCTGCATCGGCCAATGGGACCGTCAAGGGACCGGTGCCGAGGCGCTGAACACCATCGTCACCAGCTACAACCGCAATTTCCCCAAACGCAACGACGGCAGCGCGTCGACGAAGGCCTTCGTGGCCTCCCCCGAGATGGTCGTGGCCTACGCCCTCGCCGGGACGCTCGAGTTCGACCCCCGGTCCGACCCGATCACGACCGCCGACGGTACGCCGGTCCACTTCGACGCCCCGGTCGGTGAGGTCCTCCCACCGAGCGGCTACCAACGGGTCGACAAGCCCCGAGCGCACAAGGCCGACCGCTCCACCGCTCCGGTCCTCGTGTCGCCCACCTCCGAACGCCTGCAGCTCCTGGCGCCCTTCTCGGAGTGGGACGGCCGGGACTACCTGGCCCTGCCCGTGCTGGTGAAGGCCCGGGGCAAGTGCACCACCGACCACATCTCGGCCGCCGGTCGCTGGCTCACCTATCGGGGCCACCTCGAGAACATCTCCCAGAACCTATTCCTGGGTGTCGTCAACGCCTTCACCGGAGCCACTGGTGCGGGTAGGGACCCTCTCGACGGGGAGACCCGGCCGTACCCCGACATCGCCCAACGGCTCAGTGCGGCGGGCGTCTCGTGGTGCGTCGTCGGAGACGAGAATTACGGCGAAGGGTCGTCGCGCGAGCACGCGGCCATGGAACCCCGTTACCGCGGTGGCCTGGTGGTCTTCGCCCGGTCCTTCGCCCGCATCCACGAGACCAACCTCAAGCGACAGGGGTTGCTCCCGTTGAGCTTCGCCGACCCGTCGGTCTACGACGAGGTCGGAGAGAGCGACACGATCAGCGTGCTCGATCTGGCCTCGCTGGAGCCGGACCGGCTTGTGCCCTGCCTTTTGACCAAGCCCGACGGCGCCACGGTGCCCTTCTCGTGCGCCCACTCCTTCAGCGCCGACCAGATCGGCTGGTTCCGCGCCGGGAGCGCCCTCAACGTCATCCGGCGCCGGCACGACCGTCGCCGCTGAGCAGGTCATCCCAGGGCGACGGTCCGTTCGATCCGGCACGGGCGGCCGACCCCGTGGTCGATCGTCAGTGGTGGAGGGACAGATAGGCCGCCGCCTGGGAACCGACGAGGTCGACCAGGTTGCCCATCGCCAGATTCGGGTCGTCGACGTGGAGCCCCCAGGAGGCCCCCGGGAAGGGGTTGGCGCTGAACGCCGGGGCATGGCCTTGGCGCTCGACCAGCAAGACCCGGTGGCCCGAGGCGACGACGCACCGGGCCGAGTAGCCGTCGACGTATTCGATCCAGGGGGTCGACGAGGTGGGCGGGTCCGGTCCGAAGACCCCTCGGGTCGTGCTGCCGGCGACGTCCTGGGTGGCCAGCCGGGTCCGGTACATGGCGAGCAGGTGCCCACTACCCCCGGCCAGGCTGGCCGGGTTGGTGCAGATGTCCTCGACGGCACGACCGTCGATCTCCCCCAGCGCGAACTTGCCGAACTTCGCCCCCGAGGACGGCACCCGGGCGTAGGCGTTGTAGTCGACCACGCAGCCCGTCTGGGTCGGCGACTGGCAGGGTCCGATGGTCTTGAGGGGTCCGAACCCGTGCTTATAGACGGCGAGGTCGGCACCCGTGATGATCGCCGACACGAGCAGCCTGCGCACGTCGGGCACCTGATCGATGTGCTGGGTCAGGAGTCTTGCCAGGAGGCCTGACCCCTCCGAATGGCCGATCAGGACGACGCCCCGACCGTCGTTGTAGTGCTCCAGGTAGTCCCTCCAGGCGCTGAGCACGCTGTCATAGGCGACCGCTGACGCTCTCAGCTGGTCTGCAGCGCCGCTCGCCTCTCCGGTGTCCTCCCGGTACATCGGAGCGAAGACCCGACAGTCCTGTGAGAAAGGGGACGCTTCCAACTGGGCGATGGCCGTCTCTTGGGGGTCGACCTGGAGGTTGGCGTTGGCCGTCGTCTGGTGGGTGATGTTGGGGTAGACGTAGAAGCAGTCGATCGCCGGATCCTTCGACGGCTGGTAGTCGACCTCGTGACGTGCCCCGTCGGGTTGGACGACGGTGGTGTCGAGCGACTCTGTGCAGGGATCGTCGGCCTGCCCGGGACGACAGAGCCAGACGGTTCCGGCGGCGTCAGGTCCGGGCTGGGCGGCACCACCGGTGCTCACACCGGTCATGAGCCCGGCCGCGACCGTCAAACAGAAGGCTGCGCAGGCTGCTGCTCTTCGCGTTCGGGCACGATGCATCCTGCGCGCCCTGTCGATCGGGGTCGGCCTTCGACCCATTAGGTGGCCCCTCGGTCAGCCCGGTTGGAGAGGGAACTCGGGTTGGCGCGACGAGGGCTACGGCTCCGGTCACGGCAGCGGTTGGGCTCGGTGGGCGTCGCGTTCCTGATCGCCTGTGGCACCGCTGCCGGACTCTCGTGGGTGCTTGAACGACTAACGGTCATGATCGACCCGGCACGCGGGCGTCCCCGCGGGCAGGCGGTGACGATGACGGGCGACCAGAGGGTAGAGCAATCCGGCCACCCACCGACCCGGCGCAACAAGGACAGCGGTGCCGAGCCACCGCCAGGGCGCCCGACAGGCCCGAAGGGCCTTGCCGATCGCCCGTTCAGCGTCAAAGAGATCGCCATGGGCGTCGACCCACCAAGCCGAGACGCTCACTTGTTCGGTCGTGAGGCCCAGGCACTGCAAACCATCGGTGCCGAGCTTCTGCCAGGGCACCGCCGCCTGACTCGCGTCGGGCCATCGGCGTGCGACCCAGTTCGCCGACGATGTGCAGAAGCCGCAGTCGCCGTCGAAGATCAGAAGGCTACCGACGCCCGACCCTGATCTCGAATTCCGGGGTGCGTTCAACGTTTTCCCTACTCGCCTCCGCTGGAGCATCGAATGGCTGCGCCGGCGCCCATCTTTGCAGAAGAGTCCTCGAGCGCAGTCGGGCCGGCTCTCGGAGCCGCCTCGTCGACGTGACATCGAACGGGGTCGACGGCTTTGGGGCGGCCAGCGGTGATCTCGACGGCGACCAGGTGGAGAAGGTCGGGCGTGAGATCGCTCCGTTGAGCCAATTGCCGGAGATCTGTGTCGGAACCCCCACTGTCAGTCGAACCCCGGTCAAGAGCGGGCGGCCCTACGGCCCCGTGGGCGGCCGGTGATGCGACGCCTCCTCCCCGAGCTGGTGAGGAGGCCGGAGCAACACGGCCACCACCACATGACGGGAAGCGCCACATCGGGCGTCGGGACGCTCGCTAGTGACGAGTCCGAGGCCTCCCGATGGTCGTCCCCGGCACCAGGGACGAGTGACCAGACAGACTGGCAGCCGTGGACACGATCCCGGAGACGAAGTACGCCCAGACCGCGGACGGAACCCACATCGCCTACCAGGTGGTGGGGGGAGGTCCTATCGACGTCCTGGTTGCCAGAGGGAACCATTACCCGATCGACATGATGTGGGAAGAGCCCCATCTCGTCCGTTTCTTAGACAGGCTGTCGACCTTCTGTCGTCACATTTGGTTTGACCCCCGGGGCACCGGTGCGTCAGACAGGATCGCCTCGGAGGAGGGTCGCCTGTCGGAGAGCATGGTCGACGACATGATGACGGTCTTGGACGCAGTGGGCTCCGAGCAGGCGGCCGTGATCGGCCTTCAAGCACCTCAGCCTTTGTTGTTTGCCGCGACACACCCGGCACGCACCAGTGCTCTCGTCTTGGTCGATGTTCCCGTTGTGATCCGGCAGTGCGACGACAATCCTGGCGGGCTCACCACAGAGGAGATAGAGGATCGCGTCGCGGCGGGGACGATGTTTCCCCTCGAGCTGATGGCCCCGAGTCTGGTCAACGATCAGCGATTCGGGGCCTGGTTCGGGAGGGCTTCAAGGCTGGTCATGACCCCAGCGGACCAGGCCTGGCGAGCCGGCGCAACGATGTTGCTGGATCTACGCCCCGCCTTGCCCGCGATCCAGACGCCCACCCTGGTCATCGCCGGTTCGCGACGGCGCATGTCCGCTGCCCAGCGCATCGTCGCAGAGCGCGTGGCTGGCGCCAGCTTGATCGAGATGGATACGGGTGACCTCCTCTTTTTCGTAGGGGATACCGGCCCATGGCTCGACGCTATTGAAGAGTTTCTGACGGGCAAGCTCACCACTCGCGATGTCGATCGCGTCTTGGCCACCGTGCTCTTCACCGATGTGGTCGGCTCGACTGAGCACGCGGCTCGCCTCGGTGACCGTCGCTGGACCGAACTGCTCGCCACGCATGACGCGATTGTTAGATCAGAACTGGAGCGGTTCCGGGGTCGGGAAGTCAAGTCAACCGGCGATGGCGTGCTGGCGACCTTCGATGGACCTGGGCGAGCGATCCGGTGCGCGCAATCCGTGCGGGATGCGTTGCGCCCGTTGGGTATCGAGATCCGCGCAGGATTGCACAGTGGTGAGATTGACCTTCGTGGCGCGGACGTGGGAGGAATTGCCGTACACATCGGAGCCCGAGTTGCTGCGGCTGCTGAAGCCGGTGAGGTTCTCGTCTCCCGCACCGTCTGCGACCTTGTCTCGGGATCGGGAATCGAATTCGAGGACCGAGGGCAGCACGACCTGAGGGGCGTGCCGGGCTCGTGGAACCTCTTCTCGGTGAAGGGTTGATCCTTCCGATCTCGCGCCCAATCCACAAAAGCAGGCCGAGGCGACGGTCACGGAACTCCGCAATGCCCGATGAGTGGATGGAGTCCATGCGGACGTGCACCATCGTGGTCGAGCCGCAGGAGGCCACGGGTACTGCGCGTCCGTGCCCGCCCTGCTTGGCTGCTTCACCCGTGGCGACTCGATCGAGCAGTGCCGCCAGCGGGCGGCGGAGTCCATAGAGGTTCACATTGCCGGCCGCCGATGGCGAACCAGTGCCCGTGGAACTCGGGGCAGCCAGAGCTCCTGACAATCACCGTGGCCGCATCGTCGGGGCGACGGTCTTGGGCGCACCGAGAAGGGCAGTAGTGGCGCTCAAGGGAGTGCGATCACTCGTGTTAGATGCAGTGGGGACGGAGGTGGGGACGGAGGGGATCGAACCCTCACTGGGGGCGGTTTAAGCGCCCTGCCTCTACCAATTGGGCTACGTCCCCCGTGTCGCTCGAAAACCGACCAGCGTCCGCACCCCCTTCGTGCCGTCGAGCCCGGCAAATCCTACGGCCTCCGTCCCGTCCCGCCCGCCGGGGGACGGGCGGCTTGTCCGGCCGCAGCGGCGGGCCCGAGTCAGGTGGGCGGCTCGACCGACGCCGTGGCCCACGCCGACAGCTCCTGGTCGCGGGGCCGGTCGACCACGCCCCCGTCGGGGCCGAAGAGCATCGTCGCCCGTCGTTCGTCGTCCCACGCCGGCCAGCGCCCGATGCCGTCGTGCGACGGGTCGCCGGTGTGGGCGAAGGCCAGCCACGCGTGGTGCATCCGGGCCGAGAGGTCCTCGGCTTCTCGGCCCCCGCCGGCGAAGGCGGCGATCAGCGGGCGGTGCAGGGCACCGAAGACGAAGGGGATCTCGAGGGCATGGCACGATCCCAGCTCGCCGCCGAAGGCGGGGGTCTCCCAGGTGAAGAGGTAGACGAACGTGTTGGACTGGTGCTTGCGCTGCGCGGCCGCCGTCTTGAGTGACGGCCAGCGGAACACCAGGTCCGAACCCATGGCGACCCACAGGTCGCGGGGCCGGACCGACTCGCCCCGGGCGGCCCGGACGTCGCGGTAGGTGGTGATCAGGCGGTCGACGTCGGCACCCGGAGCGGCCCGGCGCATCCAGCGGTCGAGACCCTCGTCGTCGAGGTCGGCCAGCCGCGGGTCGCCCAGCGCGAAGAGGCTCAGCTCGTCCCTCGTCGTCCCGATGAGCAGGGGAACCGGCGCCCCCGCGCCCTCGGCCACCGCCTCGAGGGGGTGGCGGGGCAGGTAGGCCCCGTCGACCACCGGGAGGAAGGGCAGGGGGAGCTGCCCGGGGTCCGGCGGCTGGTTCTGCATCCTCTGGGTGGCGGCGACCAGGTCGTCGGCGGGCACGTCTTCGAGCACCCGGCGGGTCAGCTCGCCGATCCCGAGTTCCTTGGCCAACTCGTCCCCTCGGTGCCGGGCGCGCTCGAGCGTCTGGGTGTAGGCGGGTCCGCTCTCGACCGCCGCCCGGTGAAACAGGCCCCGGGCGGCGGGGAGGGCGAGCAGCGTCGACACGCTCATGGCGCCGGCCGATTCGCCGAAGACGGTCACGTTGCCCGGGTCCCCGCCGAACGCACCGATGCAGTCTCGGACCCAGCCCAGAGCGGCCACCTGGTCCATCAACCCCCAGTTCCCCACCTCGTCGGGCTCGGTCGAGCCCTCGACGGCGGCGGGGTGGCCGAGGAAGCCCAGGGCGCCCAGGCGGTAGTTGAAGGTGACGACGACCACGTTGCCGTGCCTGGCCAGTTCGCCGCCGCGGTAGAGGAGGAACGAGCCGCTACCCGAGGTGAAGCCGCCGCCGTGGATCCACACCATGACCGGTCGTCGCCCGTCGTCGAGACCCGGGGTCCACACGTTGAGCGAGAGGCAGTCCTCGCTGTGCTCGGTCGGGTCGCCCGGGATGGTGAGCCCGGCCACCGGGGGGGACTGGGGGGCGATCGGCCCGAATTCGTCGGCCGGGCGGATGCCGGTCCAGGGCTCGGGGGGCTGGGGGGGCCGCCAGCGCAGGGGCCCGACCGGGGCCCGGGCGTAGGGGATCCCCGAGTACACCCACAGGCCCGAGCGCTCCACCCCCCGGACCCGGCCACCGCGGACCTCGACGACACCGTCCATGAAGGCACCCTAAAGGATCAGTGGGCCTTCCGACCGGGCCGCCCAGGCACGCCCCGGGGCGCCAAGCTGGGGATTTACCCCAAGTATCCCTTGGCAGGTGTGCGGCCAGCGTTTACTGTTACGCAAGTGGCTGCTGTGAATTGTCGGAGCACGCGCCGCTCCCTCCCGCACGTCGTTGTGGCCGGGGCTGCAGCGATCGCCCTCGCCGCCGCCTGCCCGGCGGCGGCGTCGGCGGCGCCTGCGGGCACGACCACGAGCACCACGGCCGCCTCGGGCTCGGCCCCCTCGTCCTCCCAGATCAGCGCCACCCAGGCCCAGGTCAACGGGATCGAGGCCACTATCGCCGGCGAGCAGAAGCAATCGGCCGTCTTGGACCAGCAGTACGGCGCGGCGGTTCAGCAGCTCCAGACCGTCCACACCCAGCTGGCGGCCACCGCCACCGCCCTCACCCAGACCAAGGCCACCATCGTCAAGGACCGCGCCGTCCTGGCCTCCGACGCCGTCAACGCCTACATCTACGCCACCCCCGAGACCCAGATCGCCTCGATCTTCGACACGCCGGCCTCGAGCTCCGACGCCCGCAGCGAGTACGAGTCGAGCGTGGCCGGGGACCTCGACGCCGCCCAGGCGGCCCTCCTGGCCGAACAAGCGAAACTGGCCTCGACCGAGAGCCAGCAGCAGTCCGAGGAACGCCAGGCCGCGCTCGCCGCCACCTCGGCCCAGACCCTCGAGGCGCAGAACGCCCAGGCCCAGGCGGCGGCCCAGGCGACCTTGAACCAGGTCCAAGGGACGCTCGCCCAAGAGGTGGCCGCCGCAGCCGAGGCCCAGGCCCAGGCCCAGGCGGCCGCGGCGGCGGCCGCCCACAACGCCAGCCAGGCCCAGACGGCGGCCCAGGCCGCGGCCAGCGCCGCCGGGGTGGCCGGGGCGGTCGGCGGGGCCGGGGCCGCCGCGGCGGCCACCAACGCCGCCAACCAGGCCGCGGCGGCGGCCTCGGGGAGCGGGTCCTCGGGCTCCGCCGGCTCGGGCGGGACCACGAGCTCGGGGGGCACCAGCCCGCCGCCGGTGGTGACCGCGGGCAACGTCGGGCCGAGCGGGGCGACCAACGGTCCGGGCAACGCGGCGGTCGCCGCCGCCATCTCCCAGCTCGGGGTCCCCTACCAGTGGGGGGGCACCTCGCCGGGCACCGGGTTCGACTGCTCCGGGCTCACCCAGTGGGCCTGGGCCCAGGCCGGGGTGTCGATCCCGAGGACGGCGGCCGAGCAGAGCGCGGCCGTCCCGGCCGTCCCGCTCTCGGCCCTCGAACCGGGCGACCTCCTCTTCTATTTCAACCTCGACGGGGACGACACGATCGACCACGTGGTGATGTACGTGGGCTCGGGCCCCTACGGGAGCCAGACCGTGATCCAGGCCCCCTACACGGGGACCACGGTCTCGTACTCCCCCGTCTACACCCAGGGGCTGGTGGGGGCCGGGCGCCCCTGACCACGCTTGGCCGCACCCCGCAGCCGGGGTCGGCACGGCGCCTCTCAGGCACCGGGAGCGGCCCCGGCCCGGCTCGGTACGATGGACCGGTGGCACCGGCGCGGAGGGAAGTTGCGACCAGGGCTCGCCCCTCCACCGACATCGTGCCGATCCGGGTCACCACCGAGGAGCCCCAGCCGCCCGACGACCCCCGCCTCTCCGACGTCGACGAGTGGGGCCGGTCCGAGCACATGCGGGCCCTGGTGCGCCAGCTCTACGACCCGCTCTACGCGAAGTGGCTCCGCGTCGAGTGGGAGGGGCTCGAGAAGATCCCGACTGACGGCGGGGCGCTCTTGGTGGCCAACCACGCCGGGGCCATCCCGTCTGACGCCCCGGTGATCATGCACGGCATCGAAAAGGAGCTCGGCCGGCCCGTCTACGGGATGGCCGACTACTTCTTCCGCACCGTCCCCGTCCTGGGCACCCTGTGGGCCCGGGCCGGCGGGGTCTCGGCCACCCCGGACAACGCCTACCGGCTGCTCCACGACCAGCACCAGCTGGCATTGGTGTTCCCCGAGGGCACCAAGGGACCGTCGAAGTCCTTCACCGACCGCTACCAGCTGCGACGCTTCGGGCGGGGCGGCTTCGTCGAGATCGCCATGCGGGCCGGGGTCCCGGTGATCCCGATCGCCGTCGTCGGCTCCGAAGAGGCCATGCCGATCGTGCTTAGGCTCCCGGCGCTCGCCCGGGCGCTCAAGGTGCCGTACTTCCCGATCACCGCCAACCTCTTGGCCTTCGGCCCGCTCGGGTTCCCGATACCGTTCCCGGCCAAGTTCAAGCTGCGGGTGCTCGACCCGATCACCTTCGACGTCCCCGCCGACCAGGAGCGCTACTCGAAGAGCCGGGTCATGGACGAGGCCGAGAAGATCCGGGGCCAGCTCCAAGAGACGCTCTACGAGATGTTGCGCGACCGGCGCAGCGTCTGGTTCGGCTGATGGCGGCCGCGCCGGGCCGGCGGGTGCTGGTCACCGGCGCCGACACCTTCTGGGGTGGCCGGATGATCCAAGCCCTCGAGGCCGACCCGGCGATGGAGGTGATCCTCGGGCTCGGGACCAAGAGCCCCTCGGTCCACTTCGAACGGGCCGAGTTCGTGCGGTCGGACCAGACCTACTCGATCCTCAACCGGATCGTGACCGCCACCCAGGTCGACACCATCTTGCACACCTTCTTGGTCGTCGACTCCACGTTGGTCCCCTCCCGGGCCCTGCACGAGATCAACGTCATCGGCACCATGAACCTCCTCGCCGCGGCGGGTGCCGCCAACTCGCCGGTGCGCCATGTGGTGGTCAAGTCGTCGACCCTCGTCTACGGGTCCTCGGAGAAGGACCCGAACACCTTCAGCGAGGACACCCCGCGGTCCTCGCCGGCCCGGACCCGGGTCGAGCGTTCCCTGGTGGAGGCCGAGGGACTGGTGCGCGACTTCGCCGAGGACAACCCGGCCACCTTGGTGACCGTGCTGCGCTTCGCCAACGTGCTCGGCACCGACATCCGGACGTCGATCTCCAAGAACCTGTCGCGCCCGGTGTGCCCGGCGATCTTCGGCTACGACCCATCGGTCCAGTTCGTCGAGGAGGACGACGTCGTGCGCGCCCTCGAGTACGTGACCCGCGAGCGGATCCCGGGCCTGTACAACGTGGCGGGGGCCGGGCGCCTCCCGTGGAGCGAGGTGACGTCGATCTGCGGGACCCGGCTCCTCGCCCTGCCCCCGGTGGGCACCCGACGGGTCATCGCCCCGCTGGTCCGCCTCGGGGCGTTCGAGTTCCCCCCCGAGATGGAGAGCCTGTTGCGCTACGGCCGGGGCGTCGACACCTCCCGGCTGACCGCGGCCGGCTTCGAGTTCCGCTACACGAGCGCGGGGGCGGTCCGGAACTTCATCCGGGGGGTCCGACTGCGGCGGGGGGCCGGCCGGCCGCCCGCTTCCTACACCTACCAGCACGACGTGGAGCAGTTCTTCCGACACTCCCGCTCGGTCGTCCACTCCGGGGACTGAGGACCGGCGCCCGGCGCCACGGGCCCTCAGCCCCGGCCGAGCCAGATCCAGAGCAGCTCGCGCTGGCGCGCCTCCCACTCCTCGGTGGTCATGGCGAAGCGGGCGTGGTCCTCCCAGGCCCCGTCGATCTCCAAGAACCGCTCGGCGACCCCCTCCATGCGCAGGGCCAGCTTCTCGACCACCCGGAGGCTGGCCGCGTTGCGCGGGATGATCGAGATCTCGACGCGGTGCAGCCCCAGGGCCTCGAAGGCGAAGTGGAGCACCATCACCACGGCCTCGGGTACGTAGCCCTGCCCGGCCATGGCCTCGTCGATCCAGTAGCCGATGAAGCCGCTCTGGAACGGCCCGCGCTGGATCGACGACAGCGTGATCTCCCCGACGAAGCGCCCGCCGACGAAGATCCCGAACCCGAAGCCGGTCCCGAGCTGTCGCTCGCGCTCGCGGATGGCACAGCGGGCGGAGAAACTGCCACGGTCCTCGGCCGGCAGGGGCGCCCCCTTGGGGCGGGGCTCCCACGGCACCAGCCAAGACCGGCAACGCGAGCGCACCTCGAACCAGGCGTCGTAGTCCGCCTCGGTCAGGGTGCGCAGGCTGAGCCGGCGACCGACCAGCTCCAGGGGGGCCGCCTGGACGCTGCGGGCCGTCACCGGCCGGTCACCTCGGCCAGCGCGCCCAGCAGCGCCTCGACGTTGCGTCGCCGGGCCGTGTGACCCATGCACCCGATCCGCCAGACCCGGCCGGCGAGCGGCCCGGCGCCGGCGCCGATCTCGATGCCGTGGCGCTCGAGCAGCAGGCGCCGGCACCCCGCCTCGTCGGTCCCCGCCGGCAGGTCGGCCGGCACCTCGACGGTGGTCAGCTGGGGCAGGCGGTAGCCGGCCTGGGCGAACAGGGTGAATCCCATCGACTCGAGCCCGTCGGCCAGCAGCTGGCCGCACTCGGCGTGGCGGGCCCAGGCTGCCTCGAGCCCCTCGTCGAGCAGGGCCCCGAGCGCGGCATGCAGGGCGCCGATCATGGTGACCGGCGCGGTGTGGTGGTACACCCGGCCTCCCTCGCCCCCCTCGACGTAGGCCGAGAGCAGCGTCAGGTCCAGGTACCAGCTCGAAGGCCGCTCCACCAGGCGCTCACGGGCCCGGTCCGACACGGTCAGGGGCGAGAGCCCCGGCGGGACGCCGAGGCACTTCTGGGTGCCGCTGTAGGCGACGTCCACCCCCCAGTCGTCGACCGCCACCTCGATACCCCCGAGCGAGGTCACGGTGTCGGCGACCACCAGCGCGTCGCGCTTGGCGCCGCCGACCGCGGCCACGTCGTTGCGGATCCCCGTCGAGGTCTCGGCGTGCACCAGCGCGATCACCGCCGGGGCGGGGTGGGCCTCCAGCAGGGCCTCTGGGTCGAGGGGCCGGCCCCAGGGGGCCTCGACCCGCACCACCTCTGCCCCCTGGCGGCCGGCGACCTCGCACATGCGCTCGCCGAACAGGCCGTTCACCCCGACGACCACCGGGTCGCCCGGCCGGACCAGGTTCACGAAGGTGGCCTCCATGCCCGCCGAGCCGGTGCCGCTGAGCGGCATGGTGAGGCGGTTGGTGGTGGCAAAGACGGTCCGCAGGCGGGCCATGGTCTCGTCGAGGAGGCCCAAGAAGACCGGATCGAGGTGGCCCAGCACGGGGTGCACGAGAGCGGCGGTGACCTCGGGATAGGGGTTGGAGGGCCCGGGCCCCATCAAGAGGCGCTCGGGCATCGGGGTCATGCGCGCATCGTGGCAGGCCGGGGGCCGGTTGCGCCAGCGCCGGACCGGGCCGGACCGGGGGTCTGCACTAGATTCCCAGCGTGGCCCGGGTCCGTCGTCCCCAGCCGGCGGCGACCAAGCGTCGGACTCGGGCGACCTCGGGCGCCGGGACGCCGGGCGCCGCTGACCCCTCGGGGGGCGAAGCGGCCGGGCGACTGCTCTTCGCGCCTCGCGAGCTGCCGCCGCTGCGGCCCGACGCCGCCGCCGAGGACCCCGCCCGCTACCGGGACTGGGTCGCGGCCCGAGAGGCCGAGCGGTTGGGCGCCCCGACCGGGCTGCTGCCGGCCGGGCGCATCGACGTGCTCATCGCCGTCGACCGGGCCGACCCGGCACTGCTCTCGGCGTGCCTCGGGTCGGTCACCGGCCAGACGAGCCACACCTGGCGCCTCTCGATCGTCGCCGTCGGGGAGACCGGCGACGCGCTCGACGCCGTGCTGGCCGAGAGCCAGGCGCGCTGGCCGGACCGGGTGGCGCTGCGTCTGGTGCCCGCCGGCGTCGACACGGCCTCGGCGATCGGTTTGGCCTTCGAGTACTCGGGCGCCCCCACCGTCTTGGTGCTGGGTCAGCACGACGAGCTGGCACCCGATGCGCTCTCCCTCCTGACCAGGGCCATCGAGGGGGCGAGCGCCAGCCTGCGGGCGGACATCGCCTACGGCGACGAGGATGAGGCCGACGGGACCGGGGCGCTGTCGCGTCCGGTGCTCAAGCCCGACTGGTCGCCGGACCTCCTCTTGTCGACCCCTTATCTCGGGCGCCCGACGGTGCTGCGCCGCAGCGTGGTCGGCGAGGCCGGCGGCGTCCGGCCGTCGGCCGACGGCGACTGGGAGCACGACCTGTTGCTGCGGGTGGCCGAGCGGGCCACCCGGGTGGCCCACGTGGCCGAGGTGCTGTGCCACCGCCACGTCCGCCCGGCCCCGTCGTGGGGGACGTCGGGGGGCGGGGTCGTGGCCGCCGCCCTGGCCCGGCGGGGGGAGGAGGGCGAGGTGGCGGCCGGGCCCCTCCCGGGCACCTGGGCCGTCCACCGCCGGGCGCCGGGCCGGCCCCGAGTCAGCGTGCTGGTGCCGTTCCGCGACGGGGCCGGCTTCCTGCGCACCTGCGTGGACTCGGTGACCGCCACCGCCGGCGAGGTCGACCTCCAGGTGGTGCTGGTCGACAACGGCTCGACCGATCCCGAGACCCAAACCCTGGTCGAGCACCTGGCGGCCCGCCCCGGGGTGGCCGTCGTGCGCGACCCGCGGGTCTTCAACTGGGCCGCCCTCAACAACGAGGCGGCCGAGGCGGCCACGGGGGAGGTCCTCGTGTTTTTGAACAACGACATCGAGGCCGGGCGGGCCGGATGGCTCGAGGTGCTCGCCGCCCAGGCCCTCCGGCCCGAGGTGGCCGTGGCCGGGGCGCGTCTTTTGTACCCCGGCGGCCGGGTCCAGCACGCGGGCGTAGTCGTCGGGATCGGCGGCGCCGCCGGCCACGTCCTGGCCGGGCTGGAGGCCGAGGAGCCCGGCTACCTCGGGATGGCGGTGCTGACCCGCAACTGCTCGGCCGTCACCGGCGCTTGCATGGCCGTGCGGCGCGAGGTCTTCGACGGCATCGGCCGGTTCGACGAGACCCTCGGGGTCGACCTCAACGACATCGACTTCTGCCTGCGGGCCATCCAGCGCGGCTTCCACGTCGTGTACGAGCCGCTGGCCGAGCTGGTCCACTACGAGTCGCCGAGCCGCGGCACGTCGGGCAGCGTCGCCAACATCACCCGCTTCATCGACCGGTGGCGGCCCCTGATCGAAGGCGGCGACCCCTTCCTGAACCCGCACCTCACCCGGGTAGACTCCTCGTGCGCGCTGCGCGGGCCCGACGAGGAGGGGTGGTGGCAGAGATGGCGCTCGACCCTCGATCGATCGTGAGCGACGTCGGCGACCGTGCCCACGACCTGGGCTCGATGGACGCCCCGAGCGTGCTGACCCACGCCGTGCGGGTCTCGCCCCCGATGCCACCGGTGCGCGAGGACCCCGACGTCACCGCGTTGCACGAGGGGTGGGCCAAGCTGCACAGCTCGGTCGACCAAGAACCCGACGAGCACGGGGTCACGGGCCGGATCCGCCGCAAGGTCCGGGCCACCGCCGCCGAGGCGGCGGCCCCCGGCCAACAGGAGAACCGGGCCCTCATCGGCGCCCTGATCCGTTCCACCGAGGCCCTGGCCGCCCGGTGCGACGAGATCGCCGGGCGCCTGGCCGACCTCGAGGCGGTGCTCGAGGAGGTCGTGACGGTGGTGAGCGAGGACCTGGTGCACATCCGCGCCGCGGTGACCACCACCGCCCCGGCCGTCGAGCGGCCCAACGAGGGTGAGTGACCCCGACCCCGGTACGGGGGTCGCCTTCTTATCCAAGAGCTGGGGGGTCGGCACCAGCGAAGCCGCCTTCGTGATGCGCAGCCTGGCCGGAGCGGCCTCGAGGCACTGCCGCGTCGACGTCCTCACCGTCGGCCGTCCCGGTCCGGCGAGGGCCGACGGGGCCTTCGACGTGCGACCGGCCGGACAGGGTCGCCAGGGCGGCTGGCCGGTCTCGAAGAAACTCGCCTGGCCGGCCGACCCACCCGTCCTGACCGTCATCGAGTCCGGCGACGCGGGGGCGGCCGGACTGGCCAGGCGCTCGGCCCCCAAGGGGATCACCGCCTCGGTGGCCGACGCACGGGGCGGCTACGAGCGGGTGAGCGCGGCGTTCACCGTGGCCCCGGGGCGCCGGGACGACGTCGTCGCCTCCGGCCTGTCCGCCGACCGGGTCCACGATGTGGGCCTGCACGTGCCGGTCAACCGCATCGCCGCCGAGCACCGCCACAACGGCCTCGGGTTCACCGACTACGTGCTCATCTTGACCGACCGGCCCGGCGAAGGGCCCGGCGCCGCACCGACGCCCGCCGCCGCCTGGGTGGCCGCCCGCTTCCCCCGCCTGCACGTGGTGGTGGTCGAGGCCGCCGTGGCCTCGGTGTGGCAGTTCCGGTCGCTCCGGGGCCTGGTGGCCGTCGACACCCGCACCGACCTGTGGCGGCTCATGGCCCACGCCCGGGTGGTCGTCGACCTCAAGCCCGGCCGCTACGTGGCCCGCGAATGCGTGGAGGCGCTCCGCTTCGGGACCCCGGTCATCGCCCCGGCGGGCACGGTCGGCGCCGACCTGGCCGAGCTCGGCGGCGGGCTGTGGTACCGGGACCCGGCCGAGCTGCTCGGGTGCCTCGAGTGGCTGGCCGACGCCGAGATCCGCGAGGCCCTGGGCACCCAGGGGCGCCGGTTGGCCGACGCCCTCTACGGGGACCCCGACGCCTTCGTCGAGCGGGTGGGCAAGGCCCTGGTGGCCCTGGCCGAGCGCTGAGGGGCAGCCTCTCTCAGCGGTAGCTGGCCCGGGGCGGCCAGGAGAGCGGGACGGTCTCGTGGGCCAACGACAGGTTCGGGTTGTAGGCCGGGTCGCGCTCGAGGACCTCGGGCCACCGGCCGTGTAGGTACCGGATCTCCCGGGCGAAGCGCACCGCGTTCTCACCGTCCCCCTCGCGCGGCTCGCCCTTGTCTTCGTGGTGCAACAGCTCGGCGTGGGGCGTCCACGACACCGTCCAGCCGACCTCGGCCAGGCGCAGGCAGAAGTCCGTGTCGCCGAAGGCGTCGGAGAGGTGCGCCTCGTCGAACCCGCCCACCTGGTCGAAGGCCTCCCGGCGCACGGCCATGCAGGCCCAGCTCACGGCGGAGAAGCTCTGGGCCAGCACGGCCCGGCCGAAGTAGCCGGGCTCGAGGCGGTCGATGCCCCGGTGGATGTGCCCGACCGTCCCCCCGATGCCGGCCACCAGGCCGGCGTGCTGGACCGAGCCGTCGGGGTACAAGAGCTTCGCCCCGACCGCCCCGACATGGGGCTGGAGCAGCAGGCCGACCATCTCTTCGAGCCAGCGGTCGGTGACGACCTCGACGTCGTCGTGGACGAAGCACAGGACCTCTCCACCCGCGGCGCGGGCCCCGGCGTTGCGCAGGGCCGAGTCGCTGACGTCCCGGTCGTCTCGCACCAGGGTCAGGCCGTCGGCCCGGTCGCGCAAGAACTGGCGCAGGGGCGGGCGTCGGTCCCCGTCGTCGACCACCACCAGCTCCACCCCCGGATAGGTCGAACGGACGGCGATGCTGTCGAGGCAGCGGACCAGCCGGGGCCCGTTGCGGGCCAGCACGACGACGCTGACCGCCGGTGGCGGATCGGGGAGCTCCCAGCACACCCGGTTGAAACCACTGCCCCCGATCGTGAGCACCGAGGCCTTCTGCCCGGTGCGGGCCAGGTGGTCGCTGACCGACCGTTGGGCGGCGCGCGCCGCGTAGGGCTTGGCCGAGAGCGACGAGGCGGTCGAGCCGGCGTGGGTCCTCCAGTGGTACAGGACGTGGGGGACGTGGACGACCTGGTCGGGGTCGAGTCGCTCGGCCACCCGGAGTACCAGGTCCCAGTCCTGGCTCCCCTCGTAGCCGACCCGGTAGCCGCCGACCGCCGCCACCAGGTCACGTCGCAGCATGCACAGGTGGGAGAAGTAGTTCTGGCCGAGGAGCAGGATCGGGTCGAAGTCCGGCTTGAAGTAGGCGTGGGCCCGGTGGTGGTCGTCGTCGAGGTGATCCTCGTCGCTGTAGAGCAGCCCGGCACCGGGATGCTCGGACAGGGCCAGGACGGCCAGGGCCAGGGCGTGTTCTGCCATCACGTCGTCGTGGTCGAACAGGGCGAGCCACTCCCCGGTGGCCAGGCTGATGGCGGTGTTCGACGACGCCGAGATGTGGCCGTTCTCGCTCCGCCGCTCGACGACGATGCGGGGGTCCTCGGCCGCGTACTCGGCCAGGACCTTGGGCACCCAGGCGGCGGTCGAGGCGTCGTCGGCCACGCAGAGCTGCCATTTCTCGTAGAGCTGGGCCCGGATCGAGTCGAGCGCCTCGCGCAGGTAGGCCTCGGGCGGGTTGTACACCGGCAGGATCACCGAGACGAGCGGGGGGTCCACCAGGGCGTCCAGTCGCCGGCGGATCGCCGCCCGGGCCCGGTCGTCAACGGTGTCGTAGCACTCGACCCAGGTCGGATAGCGGACGTCGTCGAGGAACGACGCGGAGGGTTCGAGCAGGGCGCCACCGCCCGGTGGGGCCACCCCGATCTCGGTGGTGGCGGCAGGGCCGTCCAGGCTCTGGCGGGCCCGGTCGAGGGCGCGCCGGAGCCGACCCGAGTACCGGATGACCTTGGACGACTGGAGGGACTGGAGCTCGGCCTCGGCCCGCGCCAACTCGGCCTCGGAGCGGCCCATCTGCGCCTGCTGGTCGGCCACCTTGGCCGCCAGCCACTCGCTCCCCTCGACCTGGGCCCGGAGGTTCTCCGCCTCCGCCTCGACCTTGAGCAGGCGTCGGCGCAGCTCCTCGGTCGACTCCGCCTCCCCGGTCATCGCGGCGCGCCGGGACGGGGCACCGTGTGGCGCTGCGGCATCGGTCGAAATTACCACGCCCGATCGGCCGGACCCGGTGACGCAGCGGTCGCCGACCCGACGCCTGGAGCCGTCCCGAGCGATGTCCGGTGGCCGGTCAGGGACGGCCGAAGGACCGCCAACCGACCCGGCGGCGCATCTCGGCCGGGCCCCGCAGGAGCCGGCGCAGGGTCTGCTTGCCGCTCGGCCAGCGCGACAGCGTCGTCTCGCCGATGCGCTCGTGGTAGGGGATGGTGACCTCGCGGATCGAACAGCCCGCGTACCCGGGCCACAACAGCAGGTCGACCGGGAAGGCCAGCCCGGTGGCGTCCCAGTCGAAGCGCCCGATGACCCGTGCGCTGTAGACCCGCTGGCCCGAGTGGGGGTCCCGGAGCCTGCGCCGGGCCCGGGCGCTGGCCAGCATGCCGAAGGCGACGTTGGCCAGCCAGTTCTGCAAGGGCATGGTCTCGAGCGGACGGGTGCCGAGGCGGTCGGTCCCGGCCACGTCGATTCCGCTGCGCACCAGGTCGACCAGCTCGGGGAAGATGCCCGTCGGGTAGGTGGCGTCGGCGTCGATGGTCCCCACGATCGGGCGGTCGGGCGCCTTGAGCGCGGCCAGCAGGGCGGGAGCCGGGCCACCGCCGGGTTCGCGGATGACCCGGGCGCCGTGGGCGGCGGCGATCTCGGCCGTCTTATCCTCCGACCCGTCCATGACGACGATCTCGGCCCCGGGGAGGGCGGCCCGGCAGCCGTCGACCACCGTGGCGATGGCCGCCTCCTCGTTGCGGGTGATCATCACTACCGAGACGTCGCTGTAGTCCTTCGTCCCGACGGGATGCATCTCAGGGGGCGGCATCGGCAGGCTCCAGGGTGATCTCGTCGAGTGTGGTCGGTCGCCCGTTGAGCCGGGTCGCCATGTCGAGGGAGCGCAGGACACAGCCGTCGACGTTCAGGTACTCGAAGGCCCCGAACCGCCCGTGGATGAAGACGCCCTGGCTCTCGGCCCAGTCGCGCACCACCTCGACGTGCTCCTCGTAGCCCACGGTGTAGACGACGTAGCCCTGCTCGTAACGCTGGACGTCGGTGAGCACGGGCTCGTCGGATGCTCCGATGAGCCCGCGGGCGACCAGGCCGTCGATGACGTGTGCGGTCAGGTCGGCGTCGGAGCGCCCGAGCACCGGGTCGCCCGGCGCGGCGGTGATCTCCGCCTGGATGCTGAAGTGGCCCGGAGGGGCGTTCTCGGGCGAGAACACCGCCGGCCAGCTGGCCCGGTTCACGAGGAACTCCGGCTCGGGGAAGTAAGCCGCCGTGTACTGCTCCTCGTCGACCCCTTCGAACCCGAGGGTCACCGCCACGATCGGGTTCACCTGCAGCGACCCGATCGCCCCTTGGACCGCCTCGGGGGCCCCGCCGACCAGGTCCACCAGGACCGGCATGGGCGCGGTGCACACCACCCGGTCGAACCGCTCGGTGCCCGAGGCGCTGATGACGTCCACCCCGTCGTCGGCCCGGCGCAGGCCGAGCACCGCCGTCGAGAGCCGGACCGTCCCCGCCGGGAGCAGCTCGGCCCACGCCGCCGGGATCGCCTCGTACCCGCCCCGCTCGGGGTAGTGGAAGAAGAGCTGGTGGAGGTAGCCCTCGGTCGAGATGCCGAGGGCACCTTTGACCACGTCTTGGGGGGGCGGCTGGGGGATCCGCTCGGACCAGGTCATGGAAAGCTCCTCGAGGGGGACGTTCCAGACCTTCTCGTTGTACGGGCGGAAGTACGAGTCGGTCATCCCGGCGCCGAAGACGCCCAGGAACCACTCGGCCAGGTTCGACGGGTGCTCGGCCAGCCCGGCGTGTTCGTTGAACAAAAAGTCCAGCAGGAGCCGGTTGCGGAGCTCGTCGGGCAGGCCGGCCAGATCGTTCTCGATGGGGTACTTGGCGAGGCGCCCGCCGAGGGCCACCCGGTTGTTGCGTTTGGAGCGGTGCACGTTGCCCCGGAGGCTGTCGACCATGAACGAGAGGACCTCGGCATTGCGGGAGAACATGATGTGCGGGCCCCGGTCGAAGGTGAACCCCTGGCGCACGGTCGACGCGCAGTGGCCGGCCGGGCGGTCGGTGGCCTCGTAGACGACGACGTCACCGTCCAAGAGGAGGGCCAGGGAGAGGCCGCTGGCCCCCGCACCGATGACCGCTGTCCTCATAGCCGGTTCCTCACCATTCGCGCGGGCGACCCCGGGGCCGACCTCCGATGACCCGTAGAACGTAGCCGAGCGGGTCGGGTCCCCCGTCCGCCCCGGTGCCGGGCGAGATCAGGGCACGTGCCCGCTCAGGTGGGCCTCGAGGTCGGCCAGGCCCCCGGTCGACCCCACTTCGTAGAAGCGTTCGGTGACCACCGCCGCGGCCATCTGGCCCCGGGCGGCCAGGGTCCCGTAGACGGTGGCCAGGTCGGCCACCGAACCGGCCGGGACGAGCTCGTCGACCACCCGGCGCTCGAGCACCGACAACCCGTAGTCGATGTAGTGCATCTCGGGGGGCGGTTCGGCCAGGCCCTTCTCGTAGCGGACCACCCGGCTGCCCTCGAGCACGGCGTTGCTCTTGTCGAAACGCCCCGAGTTGTCATAGACGGTCATCAGGGCGGGCAAGCCGGCGGCGACGAACGACTGCTCCACTGCAGAGAAATCGATCGGCAGGTACGAGTCGCCGTAGAGCACGAAGAACCGTTCGTCCAGGAGCCCCAGTGCCGAGGCCAGCCTGACCGCTCCCCCGGTGCCCCGCAGCCGGTCACCCTCCTCGGCGTAGGCCACGGTGAGGCCCCAGCGGCGACCGTCCCCCACGAAGTCGCGGACCATCGAGCCCAGGTGGCCGGTGGAGAGCACCACCTCGGTCACCCCCTGGCGCTCGAGCCAGCGCAGCTGCCAGTCGGCGAAGGGATGGCCGGCCACGGGGAGGAGGGCCTTGGGCAACCGTTCGGTGGCGGGCCGCATCCGGGTCCCGAGGCCACCGGCCAGGATGAGGCACTGCACAGGTCAGTCCCGGGTCAAGAGCGTGGACCCGTCGTGGTCGAAGCTGAACCGGACCTCGCTCAACCCCTCGTCGACCATGCAGGAACGGAGGGCGTCCTGATCATTGGCGTAGAAGAGGAGGAACCCGCCGGCGCCCGCCCCGACCAGTTTGCCCCCCAGTGCCCCGTTCGCCATCGCCAGGTCGTACCAGCGGTTGACGTTGTCGTTGGACATGACGGCCGAGCGCTTCTTCTTGTGCTGCCAGTGCTGGTGCATGATCGACGCGAACTCCTGGGTGTCGCCCGCCTCCAGAGCCTCCCGGCTGGCGATCCCGAGCTCCTTGACGGTGTGCAGGTTGGCGATCATCTCGCCGTCTCGGTGCTCGGAGCGGTGGCGCTGCTCCTCGAGGACCCGGTCGGCGTCACGCGAATAGCCGGTGAAGAACAGCATGAGGTGCTCTTCGAGGTCGTGAAGGGTCTCGGTCGAGACCATGAGCGGGTTGACCCTCACCGAGCCCCCCGGCTCGAAGTCGAAGGCCGTCAACCCGCCGTAGGCCGCGATGTACTGGTCCTGCTTGCCGACCGGCCGGCCCAGCCGGTCGATCTCGATGGTGCAGGCCTCCGACGCCAGGTTTCCCGCCGTCACGTGGCTGCGGTTGAACGCGTGGATCGCCCGCAGGAGGCCCACCGTGAAGGCCCCCGAGGAGCCCAGGCCGGTGCCGGCGGGGATGTCGGCCACGCTGACCAACTCGATGCCCGAGGCCACGCCGTGCAGCAGGAGGGACTCGCGAACGAGCGGGTGCTCGATGTCGTCGATCTTCTGGACCTGCTCGATCGCCGAGTACTTGAGGAAGTAGCCGGGGGTGAAGGTCTGGTTAATAGCGATGTAGATGTAGCGGCTGATGGCGGCCGAGATGACGAAACCCCCGAACTCCTCGTAGTAGGACGGGAGATCGGTGCCGCCACCGCCGAGGGTGATCCGCAGCGGCGTCCTGGTGATGATCACCGTGCGGCCCGCCCCTTGGGGACCGTCCTCACAGGAGGAAGCCCGAATGGCGGGCGTCGTCGTGGAACATCCGGACCGTGTCGAGGGACACCTCGTCGAGTCCGCGCCCGAGGCCGGCCAGCTTCGCCAAGAGCGCGTGGGTGACCGTGATGATGTGGCACCCGATCTCGTCGGCCTGGACCACGTTGAGGATCTCACGGGGACTGGCCCACAGCAGCTCGAGGGCGGGGTTTGGGGCCAGGATCCCGAGGGCATCTCGCATGAGCGGCACCGGGTCACGCCCGGTGTCGGCGATCCTTCCGGCGAAGACCGACACGATGGCTCCCGGGCTGGGGGCCAGGGCCTCGGCCACCGTCGCCACCTGGTCGAGCGAGAGGAGCGCGGTCACGTTCAGTCGGAGGCCCTCGGCCGAGAGCTCACGGATGAGGGGTCCGCAACTGCGCCCGTCGGTGTCGGTGACCGGGATCTTCACGTAGACGTTCTCGCCCCAGCCGGCGATGAGCCGGGCTTGGCGGGCCATCTCGGTCGGCTCGTCGGCGAAGACCTCCAGCGAGAGCGGCCGGTCGGGCACGTGCTCGAGCACCTTGCGGGAGAAGCCCTCGTAGTCGGTGACCCCCGACTGGCGCATCAGGGTCGGGTTGGTCGTGAAGCCGGCGATGTTCGGGTCCCGGGCCAGCTCCAAGATGCCGTCGAGGTCGGCACCGTCGGCGAACACCTTGATGCGCAGTGCACGCGTTCCGGTCAACCTCGAACTCCTCTCTCGGCGGGCCCGGATCGCCCATCGGTCCGGACGGGCGGGGCCCCCAGGCCGCCCGGGCGGGCGGGGCCCGGTCCGGGCGGGGCCGTCCAACGGTCTCGGGGCCCCGACACGAGGTTCAATTGTCCCATAGGGCACTGCCGAGTGCCACCACCGCGCAGGCGCTGGACCAGGGACGACGGACCTCAGGTGAGCTTGCCGGCCCGGGCGTCGTCCAGCATCGACTCGAGCGAAGCCCGCAGGGCGGCGCGGGACCCCAGCTGGTTGGCCCACCCCAGTCCCCGGATCCTGTCGGTGGCGATCCGCACGACCGGCACGTCGCCCTTCCAGCCCCGGGTCCCCCCGGTGTAGGCGAACCGGGTCGAACCGGCCTCGAGCCCCAGGACCTCCATGGCCAGGCCGGCGATCTCGGTGACCGTGATGTAGTCGCCGGTGGCGACGTTGAAGGCGGCGAACGGCCGGGGCGCCCGTTCGGCCGCCAAGAGCACTGCAGCGACGACGTCGCTCACGTGGATGTAGGACTTCGACTGGGAGCCGTCGCCCAGGATCTGCAGTTCGGCCGGGTCGTCCAGCAGCCGGCGCACGAAGTCGAAACCCACGCCGTGGGTCTGGTGGGGCCCGACCACGTTGCCGAAACGGAAGGCGCAGCCGATGTGGTCGAACATGTAGCAGTAGGAGGCGATCAGGGCCTCGCCGGCCAGCTTGCTGGCGCCGTAGGTCGAGACCGGGATCAGCGGTCCGTGGTCCTCGGTGGCCTCGAGCTCCCCGAGGTCCCCGTAGACGCCGCTCCCCGACGCGTAGAGGATCCGCTGGGTGCCCGAGCGCCGGGCGGCCTCGACGACGTGGTGGGTCAGCAGCGTGCCCTCGTCGAAGTCCACCGAGGGCTCGGTCATGGCCCGGGCGATGTCGGGGTTGGAGGCCAGGTGGATCACCGTCTCGTGACCGGCCATGGCCCGGGTCAACCCCTCGAGGTCGTGCACGTCGGCCTCGACGACCTCGAACCGGCCGTCGGCCGCATGCGGCTCGAGGTGCCAGTGGCGGCCCGACGAGAAATTGTCGTAGACGGTGACCCGCTCGGTCGCCGGGTCGCCCAGCAGCCGGTCCACGAAGTGGCTCCCGATGAAACCGGCACCGCCCACGATGCAAGCCCGCCGGACCGGGCCGGTCGCCGGGTCGCCGCTCACATCGACTCCCACTTGGTGGCGTTGCGGGCCAGGGCCGGGTGGCTCACGAGGAGGTGCCAGACGACGGCGCAAAGGCCCTCGGTGTGGGGGGTCACGCGATCGGGGAACATCGGCGGGATGACGACACAGGCGTCGGCGGCCTGGGCGGTGAAACCGCCGTCCCGGCCGACGACCCCGAAGACGGCTGCACCTCGCTCCCGGGCCAGTTCGAGCGCCCGCACGATGTTGGTCGAGACCCCCCGCACTTCGTCACCGCCTCCGACCGAGAACACCAGCACACCGTCGGTGGGAGCCAGTCGTGATCCCCGCAACCACTCGACCAGCGTGGTCTCCCATCCCTCGTCGTTGGCCCTCGCCGTGAGCTCGGAGACATTGTCGGTGGGGGTGTAGGCCTCGAATCCGCACAGCTTGCGGAAGTCGTTCACCGCGTGTGAGGCGTGGCCGGCCGACCCCCCAACCCCGAGGATGAAGAGTCGCCCCCCCTTATCGCGGACCGCCGCCAGGCCGGTGGCGCACCGCTCGACAGCCCCCGGGTCGATGGCGTCGACGATGCGGACGGTCTCGGCAAGGAATTGTTCGGAGAAGGTCATCGAGCGCTGGTGCCTCCCGGGGAGTGAGGGCTGCGGCAGGCGTGAGGGACCCCGCATGCCAAAGCGGGTCGGCCCGCCGGGCCGCCAGCATGGCACAGGGCCCCGACACGGCGCACCATCGGTTCCGGGGCACGGCATCGAACGATGCTGGATGCCGTCGTCGCACGATGGCTCCTTCGGACCACTACCCCGCGATCCTGCTGGCTCAAAGGCATGTTCCTTCCTGAGTAATCTTGGACCCATGGCGCAACCCGCGACGGCCTCGGTGGTCGAAGCGCCGAGGCCGCCGGCACCCGAGGGCGCCCAGCCGAAAGACGAACCGGCTGGTCAGCAGAGTGCACGATCCCGCGGCGCGCATCGGCGCTCGTCGGCGACCCGTCCCTGCGATTCGCTCATCGCCGGGGCGCTTGCCATCTATGCGATCGCCGTCTGGTTGCCCTACGAGCTCCATGCGACGTTTCAGCTCGACGACTTCACCCTGAGCGAGCACTTCTTGCTCGGCACCCCGCTCCCGAGCTACCGCCCGGGGTTCATCGTCGTGATGCAGGCCGCCGGGCGGGCGTTCGGCGACCATCCCCTTGGTTACTACGTCACGTTGGCGTTCATGATGGGGGCATTGGCGGTGTTGCTCTTCCTCGCCCTGCGCCAGTTGGGGTTGGCCACGGTGCCGTCGGTGATCGCCGGTGCGGCCGTGGTCGCCTATCCCCGGGCCGACTCAATCGGCCTGTGGTGGACGGGCAGCCAGATGGGCATCGCGCTCTGCCTCGGGCTCTTGTCGGCACTCCTCGGTGCCATGTGGGTCCGACGGACGGGTAGATCGCTTCTTCTCCTGTTGGGGAGCCTGGCGGCTCTCGCCGCCTGCATCCTCACCTACGAGGCGATGTTCCCTGTCTTCCTGCTGGCCCTCTGTCTTTCACCACTGTCACCGAACTTCCGTCGCAGCGCCGTCAAGGGGGGGCTCGACCTGGTGGCGGCGATCGCATCGGTCGTCGTGATGTTGCACCTGGCGGCAGCTAACCAGCAGAAGCGCCCGGTGAACTCCTATCCCGGCCGGGCGGTCCACTTGGCGGCCGACGGCTGGCGTGCCCTCTTCGTCCACGGCTTCTACCGGCCGACCGTCATCGGGGCGATCGCCGTGATCGCTCTGGTGGTCGGCATTGTCGTGCTCCTGCTCATCGCCGGGACCACCGATCGACTGATAAATTTCGAATCCTGGCCCCGACTTCTGATGGCGGTCCCCCTCCTGCTCGCCGCGACTTTCGTCTCCTGGGTGGCGTACGTCCCGGCGAACGACTGGTATGACCCGCTTCTTACGAATATTGGGAACCACGTCAATGCGCTGGCGCAGGTGTTCCTCATTACGGCGGCAGCCGCCGTGATCTGGCTGCTGAGCCGTTTGGTCACCGCCCCGTTCCGCACCCCGATCTTGGCAACGATCGTCGCCACGGCGGTTGGCGTCGTGGTTCTCAGTGGTTTCGTCGGACAGGTCCGCAGCGATCAGGCTCAGTTCTCGGTCGCGTCCGTGCAGCGAACGGCGATCCTCGACGAGCTGCACCGCCTCCTGCCGCATCCGGTTGGCGGTGACGAGATCCTCGTTGGCGACTACCACCTGTTCTCTGGGTCGGAGTGGGTCGACGTGCTTGAGACCGACTGGGACACCGACGCCGCCGTGCAGAGTCTGTACGACAACGGTGCCCTCAACGCCGACCCCCTGCTTCCTGGGGCCGTCTGCCGCCCGTCTGGATTGGCCCAACCCATTTACGGGAACGCGACGGTCACCTACGCCCAGCTGCAGATCCTCGATGTCGCCCGTGGCCGCGTCGTGACGCTCGACAGCCAACTCGAGTGCCAGCTTGAACTCCCAAGCCTCCTGGCCCAGACCACTCCGCCGCCCTAAGAGGGCTCCTCCCAATCCTCCCCAGGGCCTGCCGGCCGCGTTCATCCCTTTGAGCGGGTTGGCCGGACGTCCACCGATGATCACCGGTGCAACCGTTTCGGGACAAGTAGAAAGGTCACAATGTCGATCAAAGAATCGGTGAGCGCCAAACTCGAACGGCTGATCCGTCGGTCGATGGCAGATGAGGCGTCGAGATCCGAGGAGACCAATGCCGAGCTGCGGGCACTGCGCGACACCGTGGCGAACCTGCATCGGGAGGTCTTCGAATGGTGCGGTGACCTGGCCGCCCGCTCGGGCGAGATCATGGCCCGCACGAACGAGCTCGCCGTTCGCTGTGACGATCTGGCCCACCGCCAACAGGAGCTGGTCGACAACTACCGCTCCTTGCCCTCGGCGATCGAGTCGTTGGATCAGAAGAACACCGAAGCACTCAGCGAGCTCCGAGAGATCGCCGTCGCCGTTTTCGATGACGTTCCGGCGCTGGTCCAGCGTCTTTACGCTGTCCGCGGCTCGGCGGAGTACTGGGCCGCCTTCTCGGAGCCCCGACCTCTGGTGACCGTGACGATCGCCACCTACAACCGGGCCAAGATCCTGTGTGAACGCACGATTCCCTCCGTGCTGGCCCAGACGTACGACAACTTCGAGGTGGTTATCGTGGGTGACGGTTGTGACGAGGAGACCGAGGAGCGCCTCGCTGCATTCTCGGACCCTCGCATCCGATTCATCAATCTCCCTTACCGGACCCCCTATCCGAGCGAGCCACGTCGACGCTGGGAAGTGGCCGGCGGTCCCGGCAAGAACCTGGCGGCCGAGCTCGCCAGGGGCCACTGGTTGGCGCTCATCGATGACGACGACGAATTCAGTCCGGACCACATCGAGGTGCTGGTCGACGAGGCCCTCAGGGGACGCCACGAGATGGTCTGCGGCCGCATGCTGGTCATGGCCGACAAGGCCATCGACCACAACCGGGTCATCGGCACCTTCCCCCCCAGCCACGGTGAATTCAATTTCGATGAATTCCCTGGTGATGCGGGCCCTGCGTTTCTTCACCTTCGACCTGAATTCGTGGGTGCTCGACGAGGCCAGCGACTGGCAGCGTTGCCGGAGGATGCTGGAGGCCGGAGTGAATGTCGGCTGGGTCGAGGACATCCTCGGAACGGTGTATCCCACCGGGCCGAGGAAGGAGAAGGGGGACGGAACCCAGACGTCCTGAGGGATGGTCCGGCGGGCAAGCCCAACAGCGGTGCGATCAGGCCCGTAGTCGCCGCTTGAGCTCCTCGGGGAGGACCTTGCCGACGCCGGCCCGGCGGGCCCCCTCGGCCAGCTTTCCGGTCCGGGCCCGTTCGAGCACGGCGCTCCAGCGGGCCGCCGGTGGGGCATCGGGCGCGCCTGGGGCCTCCGGAGGCGCCGGGATGCCGGTCGGGCCCGCGCTCTGGGGGGTCAGGAGGTAGCAGCAGGTGCTCTCGATGACCCGCTCGGGGTCGTCGGGCGGTGTCGAGGTGAACGACTCCCCGCCGCCGGTGAGGTGCTTGACCCGGTAGACCGGGACGCCGAAGGGTACCGGGCGGTTCGGGGCGTACCCGAGCACCGACGTCGTCATGGCGTCGGCGGGCGGCGGGCCCACGAAGACCCGGTGGGCGCCCTCCACCTCCTGGGAGACCGCCACCGCCCCGGGGAACCGGTCGTTGGCCAGCATCCCCATGACCTCGTCACCGAACCCGTCGGAGAGCCCCACCACCGTCCCCCAGTCGGGCACCTCCGCCCGCCAGGGCTCGACCGAGATCACCGGCGGCACCCCCGGCCCGACGAAACCGACGATCCCCTGGCGGGCGAAGCCCGACTCGCCGGCTTCCTCGGGGCAGGGCGAGAAGAGCCAGGGGCTCTCGTTCTCCAGGGCCAGTCGGTACAGCGGGAGCGACCCGGGGTCGCGGGTGGCCAGGACCCGGGCGACCACCCGCCGGGAAACGAACCCGAGCGGCTCGAACTCCGCCGGGTCGGTGGCGTAGGTCACCAGGGAGCCCAGGGCCATCTCGTGGAGGTCCACGAGGCCCATGCGCCTGATGCCGGGTTGCCAGGCGGTCCCGAGCGTCCCGTCGAAGACCCACCCCCCAGCTGGGTCGGTGGGTCGGGTGCCCAGGGTCAGCCGCCAGTCGAAGTCCCTGGCGCCCAGCCAGCGCAGTAGGGGGGCCGATGTGGTGTCGGGCGAGCTGACGTAGCCCACCACCCCTTCGGGTTCGAAGCCCTCGTCCACCGCGGCCTGCCAGTCGATCGACAAGCGGTGCCCGGGCGCTGCGGGCGGGTTCTCGACCCCGGGGCCGGGGTGCAGGCGCACGAGGGGGACCGACTCGCGCGGGCGTTCGGTCACGTCGCCGAGGACCTTGAGGTCGTCGGCGACGTCGACACCGGCGGCCAGCTCGTCCGGCCCGCTGACGTAGCCGTAGGTCCCGAGCCCGCGGTAGCGGATTTCGTGCAGGGTCGACCCGGACAGGACAGTGCCGTCCAACGCAAGAGCGGCCACGGCGACCGGGCCCTGTTGGCCCCGGCGCTCCGTCGCAGCCCAGTCATCGGGCGTCGTGGAGTACCGGTAACCGCCCCCCTCCTCGACGATCTCGAAGAGGGGCCACAGGCGGTGGGGGGCCGAAGACCGGGACACCTTCACATCGGTCGTCGCCCCGGGGGATCTGAGACTCTGAGGCTCGATGTAGGCGCCCGACGCGTCCACGGTGACCTGCGGCAGCAGGAGCAGGTGCCGTGACATCAACACCCGGCTGGCGGCGAGCGTGAGCGACCCCTGCAGGCTCTGCATCCCGGTAAGGGGCTCGACGGCGACGTAGCCGAGCAAAGCGTGCGTCGAGTCGTGCGGCTCGTCTCCGACCTTGTAGCTGTACGAATGGGTCATGAGGTCGACGCAGCCGTAGAGCCCGACGGTGCCCGGGAAGTTGCGGGTCCACACCCGCCCGAGGGTGATGCGCTGGGTCCCCGGGGCGGTCCAGTCCACGGGAGTGGCGAAGGCATCCTCGACCGGCTCCAACAGGGTCCGACCGGAGGGCTCGACGAGGAGGTCGAGGCGTCGGGTCTGGCTCGGGGACCACGAGGCCCAGGCCCGGGCGGTCAGCGCATCGACCCCGTCGGCGTAGCCGCTCGGGGGAACCGGCGGACGGCGAAGACCGTCGGCCGGGAGGTAGAGGGGCACTGCCGACCACCGGAAGGCCTCCTCTTGCGCCGCCCCCTCGGCCGCCGCCTCGGCGGCGCCCGGCGGTCCGAGCCCGTCCCCCTCCGAGGGGTCCGGCAGGTCCGGGGGAGCGATGGCCGGTGGGACCGAGGCCCCACCCGTCGGCGTCTCCCGCTCCGGTCCGATCCACCGCCATTCGACCGGGACCGACAGCGCGGCCAGGGACCCGTCGCCGGCACCGAGGACCCCCTCGTCGGCCCGGCGACCCGACTGCTGGTAGCTGGCGCCGTCGACGACGAACCCGGCCGGGCGGCCCGGACCGTCGCTACCGGCCCGTTGCCAGGCGATCAACCGGCTCCCCCCGTCCCCGATCCGGAGCCCGAGAGCCACCGGTGTCGGCCGCTCCTCGACGAGCCGGAGGACCCGCTCGACGAAGGTCGAGTCGCCGAGCGCCCCGATCCCGTCCTCGTCGAGGACGGCAACCCAGCGGCCTCGTACCGAGGGGAGTCCACCCGAGGGCGGTCGAGCCACCACCTCGAAGTCCGCGCAGGTCTGCGTCCCGACCTCGGGAATCCCGCTCGGGGCAACGATGCTCAGGGCCGGGGACCACGTCCGCTTGATCGAGATCAGTCGCTCGGGATCGAAGAGCTCGCGGTGCAGCTCGCGCACCTCGCGAAGGAACAGACCCCGGGCCTCGCCGATGCCGTCCGACCTGGAGAACCCCCACCGGCGCCAACGGACGGGTGAGCCGCGGAACGGGGTCCCGATGATGCCGCGCTTGCCCAGGGTGATGAAGTAGTCCCAGTCCTCATGGCCGTGCAGGAGCTCCTCGTTGAACCAGTGCCCACGATCGAAGATGGAGCGGTCGACCAGGCTCGCCGTCCCGCAGAAGTTCCGGAACAAGAGCAGGTAGAAGTTGTAGGGCGGCATCACCGCCAGGTAATCCAGATTCCCGAAGCACTGCTGGTCGGGGTAGGCGAAACCCACCGCCGGCGGAGCCTCCTGCAGTGCCGAGACGGCTAGCTCGACGTGGCGGTCCGTCAGCACGTCGTCGCTGTCGAAGAACAAGATGGCGTCGGCGTCGCTGTTGCGCACCCCGAGGTTCCGGGCCGCGCTCGGGCCCGAGTTCGCTTGGTGGAGGACGACCAGCTGGTCCCCCTCGGCTTCCAGCCGCCCGAGAGCCTCGACGCTGTACGGATCGGTCGAACCGTCGTCGACGACGATGATCCGGTTCACCGGGTACCGCTGGCGACGAACCGATGCCACCGCCTCGTCGACGAAGACCCCGTGGTTGTAGAAGGGCATAATCACATCGACCCGAGGCGTCGACCCGGGTAGGACCGCCCGCCGGGTGGGAGCCGGGACGGCTCCCTCGTATTCGTTGGTCGTGGTCGTGGCCATCACCGACCGTCAACCCGGCGGGCGGCAATCAGTCGTGCGTAGAGCGAGCGGTGCCGGTCGGCCATCGTCTCCACCTTGAACCGCTCGAGGACCCTGGCTCGGGCCGACGCGCCCATGCGGTGCCTGGCCGCGGGGTCTCGGAGCAAGAGCTCGATGGCGGCGGCGTAGTCGGAGACGCCGGCCGATTCGGGCATGAGCAGCCCAGAGCCATCCCCGAGGAGTTCGGCGACCGCCCCGACGTCGGGTGCGACGAGGGGGGTGCCCATGCTCATCGCCTCGAAACCGACGAGGGGCGCGCCTTCGGACAGGCTGGTCAGCAGCACCGCATCGCAGGTCTTGAACCAGCCCCACATGTTTCGCGACGCGCCGTGGAACTGCACCTGCCCGCCGAGATGCCGACGGGCGCATTCGGCCTCGAGGTCAGCCCGGAGCTCACCGTCGCCGACGATGTGGAACATCGCCTCGGGCGCCGATGAACGGAGGGCGTCGGCGATCCCGAGAACCATCTCGGGGCGTTTCACCGAGACGAGCCGGGCCGGAAACAGCACGTGGAAGCGACCGGACTCGAGTTCGATCGGCTGCCCGTCCGAGCGCTCGGGGTCGAACTCCCCTGTCGCCTCCACCCCGAGGTAAATGACCTCCAGCTTCGACGGAGAGACCCAGTAGTCCTCCACCCGCCGCGCCATGTCCTCGCTGATGACCGAATAGGCGTCGACCAGATTGTCGTAGCGGGAAGCGACGTAGCGGGGGTAGCCCGCACGGTCGAACTCCTCGGCGTGGAGCTGGACGACGATCTGGACATCGGGGAATGCGAGTTTGATGGCCGGGATCATGTCGAACCCGAGACGGGCATTCATGATGTGCACCACGTCGACGCCACGGGTGGCGATGAACTCGATCAGGAACTCGGGAATCGCATCTCGCCCAAGGAGTTCGGGTAGGCACCATGCCTCATCGGCCAGGGCGGCGCAATCGGGGAAGGTCGGGTTGTCGCTCTCGGCCGTCGTCACCAGGTAGCGTCGGAATTGGTCCTTGGTGATGTAGCGGAACCAGTCGATGGTCCCCTTGTCGGTGCCGCCGATCACCATCCACGGGGCGATGTACAGAGCGCCCGACGGCGTGGGCTCGAGCTCGGCCGTGCCCTCGCCCGAACAGCGGATGGAGTAGCCGATGGCGATCAGGTCGGCCGCCCGGGAGCGAAGGGTTTGGAGCTCTCTGTCGTCCACCCGCAGCCGAACGGCAGGGCGGTCCGCCGGCGTGGTCTCGCCGAGACGGTCGACGGTGCAACGCCAGGCATCGTTGTCGGGTCCGGCCACGATGTCGACCACCTCGCCGGGCACGTCGGAGATCGATGGAGGAGAGCCCGTCGGGGTGGACACGGCCCCGAATGCTACCGGACACCCCCGAATGGCCCGGTGACCAGGGAGAGTGTCCGGTCACCGGCCGTCAGAGGAGAACGATTATCGAGGCACGCGCCCGACGGGTAGCTCGGCCAGGCGGAGCCTCCACTCGGCCCCACGGGCCGCCAGCCCCCAGGGCACCAGCGCGTCGAGGACGTGTTTGTGGCGGGACCCGATGGTCATGAGCGCCTTGGTCCGGTAGATGTCGGTCCACCCGGGTCCGAAGCCGGGGAACTCGACCTCGAAACCCGTCATAGTCAGGGCCTCGGCCAGGCACCGGGGGTCGAAGAACGAGATGTGGACCTCGGGTTTCACGTAGCGCCACTTGTCCAAGCGCTCCCGGTAGGGGTGCGAGTTTCCGGTCGAGATGAACAACAGCCCGCCCGGCCTGAGGAGCTGGCGCATGGCGCGCAGCTCGGAGATCGGGTCGATGGCGTGCTCGATGACCTCGATGGCGGTCACGACGTCGAAGGTCCCGGCCCGCTCCCCGAGTTCGGTCCCGCTCAGATGGGGCACCTGGTTCTCCTCGAGGCGGGTCTCGGCCCAGCCCTGCTCAAAGCCGACCACCTGGGGGTACCCGCGGCCGACCAGGTAGCCGACCAGGCCCCCGGTCCCGCATCCGTAGTCGAGCCAGGCCGTGCTCGGTCTCACGTCGCTCAGTCGGGCGACGTGGTCGAGGATCCCCCGCCACTCATAGGACTGGACGGCCGACTCGGGGTCCCGGGCGGCCTCGACGTAGTTGATGTCGGGGTCGGCGCCCCGGCCCTCGTAGTAGGCGTCGTTGTAGATCTGCTCGTAGTCGAGCCACGGGTTGGTCACCGCGGCGAAGCCGCACCGGGGGCACCGGGCCAGATCGAAGACACGTCCCGAGAATTTCCCCCGCTTGACGCCGACGGGATCCATCGGCGTCCCACAGATGCGACAGCCCGACTCGGGGGCCCTCTCGCTCACGTCGAGCACCGGTCCCCGCTCCGGTCCCGGCCCCCGTCCCGTCGGGACAGCCCGGGCCCCCCGGGCGCAGGTTCGGCCGACCGGGGGCGCCGCATTGCGGGGCCAAGGTAGCAAACCTCGCTCGGCACCGGACCCCTCAGGGCAGGAGGCTGGCGGCCAAGCCGTCGAGGATGTCGGACTCCGAGTGCACGCAGAGCTCGAACCCGAGCCGGTCCATGACCTGACGCAACACCAGCGCCCCGCCCACGATGACGTCCTGGCGGCCGGCGACCATCCCGGGCCGGTCGGCCCGGGCCCGGGCCGACTCGGCCGCCAGGGTCCGAAACCAGCGCTCAAGCGCCTCGCGGGTCACCACGGCGTGGTGCAGTCGGTCCCGGTCGTAGGAGGCCAGGCCCTGGTCGAGGGCGACCAGGGTCGAGACCGTGCCGGCCAGGCCGAGGAGCCGACTCCCCGGCTCGAGGGCGCCCAGCGCGGGGAGGACCACGAGGGCCCGGTCCAGCTCGGCCTCGATGGCCCCGGTGGCCTCGGCCAGCTCCCCGGGCCCGGGCGGGTCGTGGCGCAGGTACCGCTCGGTCAGGCGCACACAGCCCAGATCGAGGGACACCGCCTCGACCGCACCACCGCGGGCGACCACCAGCTCGGTCGACCCGCCGCCGATGTCGACGACCACGTCGTCGCCCGCCGACGGCGGGAGGTCGGCGGTCGCCCCGGCGTAGGCCAGGCGGCCCTCCTCGTCCCCGGAGAGCAGCTCGGCGGCGACGCCCACCACCTCGGAGGCCGCCTGGAGGAACTCGTCGCCGTTGACGGCGTCGCGCACGGCCGAGGTGGCGACCAGCCGGCTGCGCCCGACGCCGCATCGGTCCATCTCGGCCCGGTAGTCACCCAGGACGGCGAGGGTGCGCTCGATGGCGTCGCCGGCGAGCTTGCGGGTCGCGTCGACGCCTTCGCCCAACCGGGTGATCCGCATGAGCCGGGCGAGGGTGCGCCCCCCGGGGCCGACTACCAGCAGCCGGGTGGAGTTCGTCCCGCAGTCGAGGGCCGCCACCGGCCCGGGGGCTTTCGGGGTCACCGCACTGCTCTAGCACAACGCCCCGCTGGCCCAACGCTCCTCGGGCACAACGCCCCGGACCGCTCAGGGCTCGGCCAGCCCGAGCTCGCCGGCCACCCAGCGGCCGACCGGGTCGTCGCCGCCGGCCAACCACCAGGCCAGGTGGGCGTGGAGGCACTTGACTCCCCGGCGCGTCCCGCCCACCCCACCCGAGGGCACCGGGCCGACGTGGTCGTCGGGCACGAGGGCGTCGCGTTCAGCCGCGTAGCGCCGGTGGGCGGCCGCCAGCTCGTCGGGGTCGACCGCGGCCTCGGCCCGGCCCACCCCGCCGGCCGCCTCGAGCCGGCTCACCGCCTCGCGCAGGTGGGCGTCGACCAGCCAGTAGCGGGTCGGCATCGGCGTCCCGTCGTCGAGGAACGGTGCGTTGGCGATGACCGAGGGCGTCTCGTCGGCCGAACGCACGACGACGCTGAACGCGCCCGCCGGTCGCCGCCCGAGGAGCGAGGCGACCCGGTCGACGTCGTCTGCGGACGGCCCGGTGGCCGGCCCGCTCAACGCCAGAACTCGAGCGTCTGCAGGATGCGGTCGGCCAGGCTCGGGGTACTCCGGGCCGCCGACGCCGAACCGGGGGAGGTCCCCGGGGTGGTGGCCGACGTGGCCGTCGGGTGGGCCCCGGCCGCCGGGGCCCGGGCGGTCGACGCCGAGCCGGCCGGGAGCTGGGCGTTGGACGGGGCGACGAGGGGTTGGAACCCCGGGTCGCCGGCGTAGGGCGAGTCGGCCGAGCCGCCGTTGGGCGGCAGCACGGCGTAGGCGCGGGCGCCCGGGGGGACCAGCTGGAACTGCTGGCGGGCGATCCGGGCCACCTCGGCCGGGCTGGCCAGCGCCACCCGCTCGGCCCGCAGGGCTCGGTCCTGGCTGCGCAGCTGGCCCAGCTGGGCCGTGGCCGCGTTCAGCTGCTGGCGTTGGTGGTAGAGGGCCGAGGCCGGGAACCAGGCCACCAGCACGAGGACCGAGACGGTCAGGGCGCCGGCGACTAGGAACCGGGCCCGCCTGGCCTGGGTGGAGGCGCGGCGCTCGGCGCGGGTGGCCGGCCCGGACCTGGCTTTGGGCCGCGCCCGGGTCTTGGCGCCGGCCCTGGTGGCCGACCGGGCGCCGGCGCCCCGGTGCGCCGCGGCGCGGTGCCCGCCGCGCTGGCCGACGGCGCGCTCGCCCCCGGCGCGGGCCGGGGCCTTGCCTCGCCTGGGCCGCGACCCGGCTGCTCGCGGGTCGGGTCGGGCCGGGCGCGAGGTCGGTTTCCTCGGGGCGTGCCGTCGCCCGGTGCGCTCAGGCGCGGCCACGGTCATGGGCGGCCAGGGCGGCGGCGCCCGGGAACGCCGCCGAGGCGCCCAGGTCCTCTTCGATCCGCAGGAGCTGGTTGTACTTGGCCACCCGGTCCGAACGGCAGGGCGCGCCGGTCTTGATCTGCCCGGCGTTGACCGCCACCGCCAGGTCGGCGATGGTGGTGTCCTCGGTCTCACCCGAGCGGTGCGAGATCACCGAGCGGTAGGCCGAGCGGGTGGCCAGGGCGACGGTCTCGAGGGTCTCGGTCAGGGTGCCGATCTGGTTCACCTTGATCAGCACGGCGTTGGCCACGCCGGCCTCGATCCCCCGCTCGAGCAGGGTCACGTTGGTGACGAACACGTCGTCGCCGACCAACTGCAGCCGGTCGCCCAAGGCGGCGGTCAGCGCCGCCCAGCCGTCCCAGTCGTCCTCGGCCATCCCGTCTTCGAGCGAGACGATCGGGTAGCGCGCCGCCAGATCGACCCAGTAGTCGACCAGCTCGGCCGGCGAGAGGGTCCGGCCCTCCCCGGCCAGCTCGTAGGCCCCGTCCTTCCACAGCT
This sequence comes from uncultured Acidimicrobiaceae bacterium, assembly GCA_963836375.1. Classification (GTDB taxonomy): domain Bacteria; phylum Actinomycetota; class Acidimicrobiia; order Acidimicrobiales; family RAAP-2; genus CAWIJK01. Next base: position 183,633 of record CAWIJK010000004.1, read on the forward strand.
CGCTGGTGGCCGGGTCGAGGGCGATGGCGATCTCGTCGCCGGGCACCCGGCCGGCGGACTCGATCGCCTCCACCAGCACCTTGACCGCCTCCTCGTTGGAGGGGAGGTCCGGGGCGAACCCGCCCTCGTCGCCCACCGCGCTGGACAGCCCGCGCCTGGCCAGCAACCCCTTGAGGGCGTGATAGGTCTCGGCTCCCCACCGCAGGGCCTCGCTGAACGAGGCGGCGCCGACCGGCATCACCATGAACTCTTGGAAGTCGATGGAGTTGGCGGCGTGGACCCCGCCGTTCACCACGTTGAACTGGGGCACCGGCAGCAGGTGGGCGTTGGCCCCGCCGACGGCGCGGTAGAGGGGGACGTCGAGCTCGACCGCGCCGGCCTTGGCCACGGCCAGCGAGGTGGCCGTGGTGGCGTTGGCTCCCAGGCGGCTCTTGTCGGGGGTCCCGTCGAGGTCGATGAGGGCGAAGTCCACCGTGCGCTGGTCCAAGGCGTCGAGGCCCCGCAGGGCGCCGTCGACCTCGCCGTTGACGTTGTCGACCGCCCTGCGCACGCCCTTGCCCGAGAACCGGTCACCGCCGTCGCGCAGCTCGACCGCCTCGTGGACCCCGGTCGACGCACCCGAGGGGGCGATGGCCCGGCCCCGGGCCCCCGAATCGAGCATGACCTCCACTTCGACCGTGGGATTCCCGCGCGAGTCGAGGACTTCGCGGCCGACCACGTGCTCGATGGTGCTCACGCTCTACGCTCCCTCGGCCCCTCCCCTGGCGAGGCGCCGGGACCCCACGCTACCCGCTCATCGTCGACGGATCGGGGAAGGGCCTGCTCGCGGCGGTCGTCGGCGGCCCGCCACGCTGCGCCGTCGGGTCCCCGCACCGGCCCGGGCGTCGTTCGCTAGCTGCCGGGCACGCGCACGGGGACCTGGGGCCAGAACCCGATCCACAGCGCGACCGTGCCCGCGGCCAGCAGGGCCGCGGTGACCGGGATCAGCCAGCGGTCGCGCACCACCGAGACGGCGCCGACGGCGCCGAACAGGGCCAGCAACGGGAGGGTCGGGTAGGTGTAGCGGGAGAGCTCGGTCGGCCACTGCCCGACGTAGGTGACCGCGGCGCACAGCACGAGGGTGAGGGCCCAGGGGGTGACCAGCACCCAGGTGCCGGCCGTGACCACTCGACGACCCATCGACAGGCCGAGCAGCAAAGCCCCAGGGACCACCGCGACCTCCAGCAGGCCGTTGAGCCACACCAAAATGGGGTGGCCCATCACCGTCCATTCCTGGGGGACCACCGGGGAGACCAGCCACGATCCGGTCTCGTTGGCGACCAGCGCGAACCCGTAGGCCAGGTGACCGGGGTTGACCGTCGCCAGCTGCTCGGACCTGGCCAGCGAGGTGGCGGTGAGCGCGTGGTACTCGACCAGGTTGAAGACGAGCCAGGGCGCCATGACCACGAGGGCGACGGCCGCCCCCGCCCCGGCCATGGCCAGGTCCCGTCGGCTGCGGCTGCGCCAGAGGATCCCCGCGGCCACCAGTGCGTAGACCGGCACCAGCACCACGGCGAACAGGTTGGTGAGCAGGGCCAGCCCGACCAGGACGCCCGCGGTGACCAGGCGCACCGAGCGCCCGTCGTGCCGGGCGATCCACAGCTCGGTGACGCAGGCGATGGTGAGCAGCACCAACAGCGAGGTGTTCGAGACGGTGACCGAGCGCACCACCACCCCGGGCATGGCCAGCACGAGCATGCCGGCGGTGAACCCGACGAGCCATCGTCGCCCCATGACCCGGCGGGCCAGCCGGGCCAGGGCCGCGACGGCGGCGCCGAGGAGCACGAGGTCGAAGAAGCGCACGGCGATGACCTTGGCGTGGAGGCTCCCGCCCAGGTCGTACGCCGGGACCGCCAGCGCGTAGTAGAGCGGGGGCTGGAAGTCCTCGTAGCCGAGCCCCAAGAGGCCCATGTCGCGCGGGTCGGTGCCCCAGCGCCTGGTCGAGAAGCTCGGGTCGAGTTCGAGGTCCCCCAGCGAGGCGTAGTGGTGGCCGAGCACCGGGACCGACCCGTGCTGGGCGATGTACTGGACGTAGGCGAAGTGCGCCCCCTCGTCGACCGGCGAGGGGACCGGGGTGCGCACCGCCACCACCGACCCGAAGACCGCCACGCAGGCCACCAGGGCCACGGCGCTGGCGCGCAGGACCCAGGTGGTGGCCGGGGTGGACCAAGCGGCCCCCTCTTCGGCGCGCCCCGGGCGCCCACCGGGCGCGGTCCGCGCCGGCGGCACCGGTGCGGGCCCGGGGGCCCCGGGTTCGGCGTCGAGCACGTCGGCGGCACCGCCGGCGTCGGTGCTCACCGCGCCGCTCGGGTTCGGGGCGAGGGGTCGGGCCGGCTCACGGGCGGGCCCTCACGTGGCGTGGAGGGTCGGGACGAGCGAGATCCACAGCCACACGAGGAACAGCGTCGCTCCCGCCGCGCCCACGACCAGGACCCTGGGCGTCCGCAGCAGGTGCAGGGCGGCGGCGGCCACGAAGACCCCGAGGACGGGCAGGGTCGGGTAGGTGTAGCGGGCCACCATCGACCCGGTCAGCCACTGCTGTCCGACGTCGATGTACCAGCACAAGAACAGGTTCAGCACCCAGGGCAGGAGGAGGATCCAGTAGCCGGTGTCGACCAGGCGTCGGCCGAGGGCCAGCGTCAGCACCAGCGTCCCGCCGATCAGCAGGACCTGGAAGTCGACGGCCAGCTGGTCCAAGACGGGATGGGGCCACAGGACGGTCCCCCATTCCTGGGGCATGAGGGGGTTGAAGAGGTTCTGGACGGTGAGGCCCGGGACGGCGCCGAGGCTGTAGTGGAGGTGGTCGGGGTTCACCACGGCGAGCTGCTCGCGCTTGGCGATCTGGCTGGCAGTGAGCGAGCGGTAGTGGATCTCGTTGAAGACCAGCCAGGGCACGACGGCGAGGAAGGCGACCAGCGCGCCGGCGCCGGCCCACAGGGCGTCGGTCCACGTCCGGCGGCTCCGGACCACCGCGAGGGCGGCCAGGGCGAAGACCGGGACCAGCTCGACCAGATAGAGGTCGGTGAGGACGCACAGTCCGACCAGGGCGCCCGCGGCGACCAGGCGCATCGAGGATCGACGCTCCCAGGCGATCCAGATCTCGGTCACGCAGGCGATGGCCAGTGGGATGGCGAGGTCGATGTTCGAGATGGTGACCGACCGGACGACGACCCCGGGCATCATGAGGACCAGGAGTCCGACCGACCAACCGATGAGCCACCTGTCCTTCAGGACGTGGCGGCTGAGCCGGCCCACGAGCGCGGCGGCCGCCACCAGCAGGGCCAGGCCGAAGAAGCGCAGGAGGTAGGCCTTGGTGCGGTAGTTGCCGCTCAGGTCGAAGACCGGGGCGGCCACGACGTAGTAGAGCGGGGGCTGGAACGCCTCGTAGCTCAGGCCGGTGAGGCCCAGCTTCGCCGGATCGAGGGTCGTGCGGCGCGGGTAGACGCCCTGTCTGATCGCCAACTCCTGCTCGCTGGCCGGGGTCTGGCCGAGCACCGGGAGCGAGCCGTGCTCGGCGATCCACGCCACGTCGTCGAAGTGCGCACCCTCGTCGACGGGCGACCAGAGGGAGTAGCGGGCGGCGGTGATCGCCCCGAAGACGACGATGGTTCCCAGCTGGAGGACGACCAGGGCCACCAGGAGGCCGGCGGACCGGGGTCGCCGGGAGGCTCTGGCGTGCCGGGGGGCGGGTGGCGCGCCCTCGGGTGGGCGATCGTCGGGCCGTTCTCGGGTGGAGGGGTCGGGCCGGTCTTCGGTTGAGGGGATCACCTCGGGGCTGACCGCGATCTGTCCTGGGCCCGCTGGCACGAGCAGCGCTCCTTTCGGCGTCTCGCCACACTAGAGGGCGCCCTGCGCCCCGGCGGGCTCAGGCGGGTTCGGGCCCGGCGCGCTCGTCCTTTTGGACGCGCTGGTCCTTTTGGATTCGCTCGGCCGGTTCGACGCGCTCGGCCTGTTGGACATGGGCCCGGAAGCGCAGGGCGGCCGCGCGCAGCGAGTCCTCGGGGTCGACGCCGAGCTGGCGGCCCAGGTCGGCCAGCCCCCAGAGGAGGGCCCCCACCCGACGGACCTCCTCGTCGCCGGCGATGGCCGGCACCGACCCCAAATCGCCCCGGGCCGACGGATCGTCGGGCCCGGCGGCGCCCGGGGTCGACAGCTGGGCCAGGGCGGCGGCCACCCACCGGCGCTCGGCCTCGAAGGTCGGCAGCTGGAGGCCGGGCACAGCCAAGGCCTTGCGCTGCAGCTTGGCCGCCAGGGCCAGGGCGGGAAGGGCGGCGGGGATGCCGTCGGTCACCGACTGGCGGCCCTTCTCGGCCATCTTGGCGCGCTCCCAGCCGGCCAGCACCGCCTCGGCGTCGGCCGCCTCGGCGTCGCCGAAGACGTGGGGGTGGCGGGCGACCAGTTTCTCGTGGATCCCCCGGGCCACGTCGGCCAGGGTGAAGCGCCCCTCCTCGGCCGCCAGGCAGGCGTGGAAGTAGACCTGGAACAACAGGTCGCCGAGCTCCTCTTGGAGGTGGGCCACCGCCGCGGCCTCGACCTCGGTGGCCGGGGCCGCCGCGGCCTCGACCTCGGTGGCCGGGGCCGCCCCGGGGGCCCCGCCGTCACCGGGGCCCGGCGTCGCCGCCTCGGCGGCGCTCAGGGCGTCGATGGCGTCGACGACCTCGTAGGCCTCCTCGAGCAGGTGCCGGGTCAACGACCGGTGGGTCTGCTCGCGGTCCCAGGGGCATCGCGCCCGCAGGGTGCGGACCAGCTCATCGAGGGCGACCAGCTCGGCGGCCACCGGGGTCGCCAGCGCGGGGATGTAGACCGAGGTCATGTGGTCGGGCGCCCCGACGTGGTCCATCTCCTCCCACCCCAGCACCTCGACCCGCTCGTCTTCGAGCCCGAGGTGGTGGAGCAGCGTGACCGGGGGCGGCCCGGGACCCACGTCGGCGTCGACCGACAGCTTGATGTCGCTCAGGACCTGGGTGGACCAGCACTGGGCCACCAGCATCGGCCCCGCCGTGCCGGCGGCCTGCTCGGCGAAGCGGGTCCCGTCCACCAGGCGCACCCCGGCGGCGACCGGGTCGACGCCGAGCCGGGCCCAGGCCAGGTCGAGGAAGGAAAGGGCGGGCACCACCGTCACCGTCACCCGCGGGTCGGCCCGCAACAGGTCGACGGTGCGCTCGGCCACGAGGGGCGAGCCCGGCACCCCGTAGACGATCTGCCCGCCGCGCTCGGCCGCCTCGGCGGCCGCCTGCACCAGGGTCTCGACGATGCGCTCGTAGACCTGCTCGAAGGTCGCCGCCGTGTCGTAGTAGCGGTCGAAGGTCTCGAGGTACCCGAGGCCGGCGGCCGCCGGGTGCCGTGCGGTGCGCAAGAGGGCCCGGTCGGTCCCGGTGAGGAGCGTCCGGGCGGCCGGGGCCAGGTACTCGGGTCCGGCCGGTCCCAGTCCGACCACGGTGACCCGCGGGGAGCCCGGCGGGACGTCGGCCTCTGCGCTGGTGCCGGCGCCGCCCCCCGGCTGCCCCCCCTTGCGCCGCCGCGCCGCCATGTGCTCAGCCGGTTCCCGCCGGCCCGGTCGAGGCGGCCGGGGTCACCGCCCCGGCCGCCGGCAGGTTGGCCACCGGGGCGAGGATCGAGTCGAGCGGTGGGCTCTGGGGGGCCTTGATGGTGAGCCGCGGCGCGGGGAGCCACTGGCCGTAGCGGGCGTCGACCGAGACGTGGGCCGACGAGGCGAAGCGGGTGAGGGCGGCGCCGATGCGCTGCTGGCCGGCGGCCAGCACCGCGTCGTGCACGGCCGGGCGGGCCTGGGCGAAGGTGCTGGGCTTGCGCGAGACCAGCTGCACCACGGCGTAGCCGCTCTGGTCGGCGAACACCTGGGAGACCCCCCCGACGTGGGCCGAGCCCAGCACCGAGGTGGCCTGGGCGAAGCTGGCCGAGCCGGGCGCGATGCACGTCACCGTGGTCGGCTGGCCGGCCGAGGCGGCCACCTGGGAAAACGGGGTGCCGAAGGCCAGCTTGGCCCGGTAGGCCTGGGCCTGGGCCGACGTCGACGCCGCCAGCCCCCGCAGGCACAGGGTGTCAAAGGAGGCCCGGTGCGCGTCGAAGTAGGCGCCGAGCCCCTGGGTCGTGAGCGGGTAGCCGGCGGCGTGGGCGTAGAGGGCCTCGAAGGTGGCCTGGGTCCGGACCATGTCGTCGACGAACGACGAGGGCATCGAGGCCAGGATCTGGGCCGCCGTGCCGGGGCACTCGTAGCGGCTCCCGGCCACCTGCGAGAGGGTGGCCGACAGCGACGACGTCAGGTCGGCGCGCGCCGCCGCCAGGTCGGACTGGGTGACCGTGGCCCCGCGCTCTGCGGCCAGCTGGGACACCAGCTCGTTGCGGATGAGCTCTTGGAGCCACCCGTCGGTGAACGTCATCGAGAAGCTCTGGGGGTTCGACGGGGAGGAACCGACCCCGTAGACGGCCAGGGACCCGCCCTGCCCGCTCGTCTGGACGGCGACCTCGGCGTTCAAGACGCACTGGTAGCCCTCGGACTTGCCAATGGCGGTGAGGTCGGCGTTGAGGGTGGACTGGGGGATCCCGGTGCCGTTGACCGTGGCCGCGTCCGAGGGCACCCCGACGGCGGCGAGCACGACACACCCGGCGACCACCACGAGGAGCGCCAGGAGTCGTTTCATGCGCGGCGCATGCTACCGGCTGCCCTTGGGGCCTCCGAATTGGTGGCCGGCCCCCCTTCGGCCGGCTCGGGCGGCACCAGGTCGTCCAACAGGGCGCAGAGCTCCTCGGCCGGCCGGCCCGTCCCGGTCAACGGGACCACCAGCTGGCCCAGGCCCTCGCGGTAGGTGGCCCCCGGAGCCAGACGGCGGAGCCGGACCTGGGCGCTGGCGGCGAGCCCCAGCGGGGAGAGCCTCGCCGTCGGGTGGCGGGCCCCGCCGACCCGCACCGGGGCGACCGCCACGTCGGTGACCCCGGTGCGCAGGCAGGCCACCCGGAGCCGGGCCAGGGCCAGCAGCCCCTCGGCCGGGCCGGGGAGCGGGCCGAAGCGGTCGAGCCACTCCGCCGCGATGTCCTCGACGTCGCCCGGCACCCCGGCCGACGCCAGCCGCCGGTAGGCCTCGAGCCGGGCGTCTTCGGCCGCCACGTAGGCGGCGGGCAGGTGGGCGTCGCCCGGCACGTCGAGGGACACCCCGGGGGGTTGGGGCCGCGGCTCGCCCCGGGCCTCGGCCACCGCCTCGGCCACCAGTTGGACGTAGAGGTCGTAGCCCACGGCGGCGATGTGCCCGGACTGGTCGGCGCCCAGCAGGTTGCCCGCGCCCCGGATCTCGAGGTCGCGCATGGCGATCTTGAACCCCGAGCCCAGCTCGGTGTGCTCGCCGATCGTGCGCAGCCGCTCGTAGGCCTGCTCGGTCAGCACCCGGTCGGCCGGGTGGAACAGGTAGGCGTAGGCCCGCTGGTTCGAACGGCCGACCCGGCCGCGGATCTGGTGCAGCTGGCCCAGGCCCAAGAGGTCGGCCCGGTCGACGACGAGGGTGTTGACCGAGGGCATGTCGATGCCCGACTCGATGATGGTGGTGCAGACGAGGACGTCGTACTGGCGCTCCCAGAAGTCGAGCACCACCTGTTCGAGGCTCCCCTCGTCCATCTGGCCGTGCGCGATGGCGATCCTCGCCTCGGGGGCCAACGAGCCCACCCGCCGGGCCACCGCGTCGATGTCGGCCACCCGGTTGTGCACGTAGAAGACCTGTCCCTCACGCAGCAGCTCGCGGCGGATGGCCTCGGAGACCGCCGCGTCGTCGTCCTCGCCCACATAGGTCAGGATCGGGCGCCGGTCGGCCGGCGGCGTGTTGACCATGGAGAGGTCGCGGATCCCGGTCAGGGCCATCTCCAGGGTCCTCGGGATCGGGCTGGCCGTGAGGGTGAGGACGTCGATGCCCTCGGCGATCCTCTTGACCGCCTCTTTGTGGGTGACCCCGAAACGCTGTTCCTCGTCGACCACCAGCAGCCCGAGGTCCTTGAAGGCGATGTCGCCGGCCAGCAGCCGGTGGGTGCCGATGACGACGTCGACCGAGCCGTCGGCCAGGCCAGTCACCACCTTCTTCGCCTGGGCGGTCGACAAGAAGCGGCTCAACAGTTCGACGCGCACCGGGAACGGGGCGAAGCGCTCGGCGAAGGTCTGGTGGTGCTGGCTGGCCAGGAGCGTGGTGGGCACCAGCACCGCCGCCTGCTTGCCGTCCTGGACCGCCTTGAAGACGGCCCGGAGGGCCACCTCGGTCTTGCCGAAGCCGACGTCGCCGCAGACCAGGCGGTCCATCGGCCGGGGCTGTTCCATGTCCGCCTTCACGTCGGCCACCGCCCGGAGCTGGTCCTGTGTCTCGTTGAAGGCGAAGGACGACTCCACCTCGGCCTGCCAGGGGGAGTCGGGCCCGAAGGCGTGGCCGGTCACCGCCAACCGGCGCCGGTAGAGGGCGACCAGCTCCTGGGCGATCTCCCCGGCCGCCGCCCGAGCCCGGGCCCGGGCCCGCTGCCAGTCGGCCCCGCCCATCTTCGACAGGGTGGGCGACTCGCCCCCGCTGTAGGGGGTCACGGCGTCGATCTGGTCCACCGGCAGGTAGAGGCGGTCGCTGCCCCGGTACTCGAGGACCAGGTAGTCGCGGGTCGTGCCCCCGATGGCCCGGGTGGTGGTCCCGGCGTAGCGGGCGACCCCGTGCTGGCGGTGCACGACGTAGCTGCCCGGGGCCAGGTCGTCGAAGAACCCGTCGGTGGGCCGGGCCCGGGGCCGGGCCCGGCGGTGCGCGGTGCGCCGGCCGCTGACGTCGGACTCGGAGAGCACGGCCACCTTGGCCCCGGGCACGATGAACCCGCTCGAGAGCGGGGCCACGACCACCCGGGCCCCCGCCCCGCCGGCGGCGGCGGTCGACACCGGGGCGACGACACCGTGGTCGCCCAGGACCCCCGACAGCCTTTCGGCCCCCCCGGCGCTCGGCACGCACAGGGTCACCGAATACCCCTCGCCCACCAAGGCGCCGACCTGGGTGCCCAGGCGCTCGGCGTCGCCGGCCACCGGCCCGAAGCCCCGCACGGCCACCGCCGGGGCGTCGGGGCCCTCGGCCAGCGAGCTGAGCGAGAGCACGGCGGCGGCCGAGCGGTCGAGCAATCGCTCGAAGGGGAGGTAGAGCCGGGGCCAACCCGCCGCGCCGCCGTCGTCGCCGTCGGCGGCCGGCCGGGCGCCCCAGGTCCCGGCCAGCGCCTCGGCCAGGACGCCCTCCTCGTCGTGGAGCTCGAGGGCCCGGTCCCGCACCCGCCGGGGCTCGACCACGACAACCTGGGCATCGGGGCCCACCAGGTCGGTGACCAGCTCGTCGTCGGGGCACAGCCAGGGCAGCCAGCTCTCCATCCCGTCGAAGCTCTGGCCCTCGGCCAGGCGGTCCCACTGGACCCGGCCCCACGGCTCGCCCTCGGCCAGGGCGGCGGCCCGGGCCCGGACGTCGTCGGTCACCACCAGCTCGCGGCAGCCGAAGAGCACGGCCTGTTCGAGGTCGGCGACCGAACGCTGGTCGCCGACGTCGAAGGCGGTCAGCCGGTCCACGTCGTCGCCCCACAGGTCGATGCGCACCGGGAGGTCGGCCGTCGAGGGGAACACGTCGATGATCCCCCCGCGCACGGCCAGCTCCCCGCGGTGCTCGACCTGGTGCTCGCGCCGGTAGCCGGCGGTCACCAGGGCGGCCACGGTGGCCTCGGCGTCGAGCCGGGCGCCGGCGGTCACCACCAGCGGGGCGGCCACCTCCCGCCACGGCCCGAGCCGCTGCAAGAGGGCCCGCACCGGGGCCACGACAACCGCCGGGCGCTCGGCGCCCTCGCCCAGCAGGTGCCACAGGGCGGCCAGGCGCCGGCCCATCGTGGCCACCTCCGGGCTGACCCGCTCGAAGGGGAGGGTCTCCCAGGCCGGGAGGGCCAGCACCGGTCCGGGCCCGGGCCGGTCACCAAGCGCTGGGGCGAGGAAGCAGGCCAGGTCGGCGGCCAGGCGCTCGGCGTCGCTGGCCGTGGCGGTGACCACCACCAGGGGCCCGCGGCCCGACAAGGTGGCCAGGCCGGCCAGGACGTAGGCCTGGGCCGGGCCGGGGACGGCCAGGGTCGCCGTGCGCCGGGCCACGACGCCGGCCAGCGCGGCCTCGTGGCGGAGGTGCGCCGGCAGGGCACCCAGGACGCCCGAGGCCCCGGCCGGCACCGCCGGACGGGGGTCGGGGGCGGCAGTCACGGCCGGCCGTTGCAGCGGTTCATGGCCGCCTCGAGGCCGTCGGTGGCGACCACCTCGGCCGCGTCGGCCGCCCGGGCGGTGGCCGTGTCGAGCGCCTGGCGCTCGGCCCGCGCCGGCCGGCGCAAGACGTACTCGGCGCCGGCCTGGCGGCCCGGCGGCTTGCCCACCCCGATCCGGATGCGGCCGAAGTCCCCCGAGTGGACGTGGGCCTGGACCGACTTGAGGCCGTTGTGCCCGGCGGTGCCGCCACCGGCCTTCACCCGGACCCGCCCGGGCTCGAGGTCGAGCTCGTCGTGGATCACCAGCAGCTTGGCCGGGTCGTCGATGCCGAAACGACGGAGCAGCGGGCGGACGGCGCCCCCCGAGTCGTTCATGTAGGTGGTGGGCACGGCCAGCACCACCCGGGCCCCTCCGATGCGCACCTCGTCCACCCGGGCCTGCTGGCCCTTCATCGCCTTCAGCCGGCCCGAGCCGTGGCGCTCGGCGAGCAGGGCCACCGCGTCGGCGCCGACGTTGTGGCGGGTCCCGGCGAACTCCTCGCCGGGGTTCCCGAGGCCGACCACCAACAGGTCGGCCGCCGTGCCGCGTCGCTCGGGGAACTCGGCGCCCGCTCGCCTGCCCCCGAAGAGCCGGCGCAGGGCCTACCCCTCGCCGTCGCCGCTCTCGGAAGACTCGCTGGGCTCGGCGCCACCCTCGGCCGGCGCGCCCTCCTCGCCCTCTGCGGCCCCCTCTTCGGCCTCGGCACCCTCTTCGAGGGCGACCACCCGGGGGGGCTGGCCGATGACGATGGCCACGTCCTGGTCCACGTCGGTGGTCACCCCGGCCGGCAGGGTGAGGTCGGCCACCCGCAGGGCGGCCCCGATGACCAGGTCGGTCACGTCCACCTCCACCGAGGTCGGGATGTCAGCCGGCTTGGCCCGCACCGGCAGGGTGAACAGCTGCTGGTCGACCAGGCCGTCGCCGTGCTGGACCTCGAGCGCCTCGCCGGTCAGGGTGATCGGGACCTCGGCGGCGATGATCTCGTCGCGCCGGACGATCTGGAAGTCGACGTGGGTGACGGTGCCCTTCACCGGGTGCCGCTGCATCTCGCGGGCCAGGGTCAAGAAGGTCTTGTCGCCCGCCTTGAGCGAGAGCAGGGTGTTGGACCCCGACTCTCCGGACAGGGCGATGCGCAGCTCGCGGGCAGGCACGGCCACCGAGACCGGATCGGTGTTGTGCCCGTAGACGATCCCGGGGATCTTCCCCTCGGCCCGCAGGCGCCGGGTGGCCCGCGACCCGAGGGGCCGGCCGATCTCGGCTTCCAGGATGATCTCGGGCATGGCGGGTCTCCTCGGACGACTCGGGTGCACCGGCCGGGCGGGGCCACGGCGGACGGCCCACCAGGATAGTCGGCCCGGGACGGGGCCGACCAACGGGTGGCGGGCCGGGGTCGGCGCCGCCCGTCGGTGACCCCGGGACCTCAGGCCAGGTTCTCGCCCCCGAAGATCTCCGACACCGAGGTGTCCTCGAAGACGGCGTCGATGACGTCGGCGATGATCTTGGCCACCGACAGGACCTCGAGCTTGTCGAAGATCCGGTCCTCGGCCACCGGCAGGGTGTCGGTGACCACCACCCGGGAGATGGGCGACGCCTTCAGCCGGTCGACGGCGGGGTCCGAGAGGAGGGCGTGGGTGGCCATGGCCCAGATGTCGGCCGCCCCCGATTCGGCCAGCAACTCCGCGGCGGCGCAGATCGTCCCCGCCGTGTCGATCATGTCGTCGATCACCACGCAGTGCCGGCCGGCCACCTCACCGACCACGTGGCGGGCCTCGACGGTGTTGGCCGATCCCCGCGGCCGGGTCTTGTGCACCAGGGCCAGGTCGGCCCCGAGGTGCTGGCTGTAGCGCTCCGCCACCTTCACCCGCCCGGCGTCGGGGGCCACCACCATCAGGTCCCCGGTCACGTGCTGGCGCAGGTAGCCCTCCAGGACCGGGGCGGCCGTGAGGTGGTCGAAGGGGACATCGAAGAAGCCCTGGATCTGCCCCGAGTGCAGGTCGACGCTGATGACCCGGTCGGCCCCGGCGGCCTGGAGCATGTCGGCCACCAGTTTGGCGGTGATGGGCTCGCGCCCGGTCGACTTGCGGTCCTGGCGCGAGTAGCCGTAGTAGGGGCAGACGGCGGTGATGCGCTTGGCCGAGGCCCGCTTCGCCCCGTCGATCATGATCAGCTGCTCCATCAGCGAGTCGTTGACCGGACCGCAGTGGGTCTGGATGATGAAGACGTCGCAGCCCCTGATCGAGATGTCGTAGCGGCAGTGGATCTCGCCGTTGGCGAACTCGCGCAGGTTCGCCTCGCCGAGGCTCACCCCGAGGTGCCCGGCGATCTCCCCGGCCAACACCGGGTGGGAGCGGCCGGAGACCAGCTCGAGGCGCCGCCGCGGGATGAGCTCCACAGCCCCCGACGCTACCCCCAAGCGGTGCCCGCCCGCCCCATCCGGCGCGCCCGGTGGATCAGTCCGCTGCCTCGGGCAGCGCGCTGAACGGCGGGACCACCGACCCCTCGGCCACCACGGCGCCGGGGCCGAGGGCGCAGAAGGGGCCCACCCGGGCCCGGGCCCCGATGAGCGCCCCGGTGCAGCTGGACTGGCGGACCTCGGCCCGCTCGGCCACCTCGGTGTCATCCAGGGTGCAGGCCGGACCGATCTCCGCCCCCTCGGCCACGGTCGTGCTCCCCCGCAGGATCACCCCGGGCAAGAGAACCACGTCGGGGGCCAGCACGACCTCGGCGTCCACGTAGGTCCGCTCGGGGTCCCACATGGTCACGCCCCGACGCATCCAGCGCTCGTTGATGCGGTCCCGCAACTCGGCCTCGGCCACCGCCAGCTGGGCCCGGTCGTTCACCCCGGCCGCCTCCATCGGGTCGCCGACCACCAACGACTGCACCCGGTAGCCGGCCTCGTAGAGCACCCCCACCACGTCGGTCAGGTAGTACTCGCCCTGGGCGTTGGCCGGGCTCAGGCGGCGCAGTGCGGGGGCCAAGAGGCTCTTGCGGAAGCAGTAGATGGACGTGTTGATCTCGCGCACCGCCCGCTCCTCGGCGGTGGCGTCGGCGTCTTCGACCACCCGGGCCACCAGGTCGTCGCGGCCTCGCACGACCCGCCCGTAGCCGCTGGCGTCGGCCACCTCGGCCGTGAGCAGCGTGGCCCCGGCGTCCCGCTCTCGGTGGAAGCGGACGAGGGCGGCCAGGGTCGGGGGACGGAGCAGCGGGGTGTCACCGGGCAGCACCACGACGTCGCCGTCCTCGTCGTCCTCGCGCAACCCGGTCAGGGCGACGGCGGCCGCGTCGCCGGTCCCGCGCTGTTCGACCTGCTCAACGAACCCGATGTCGAGCCCCGGCGGCGCGTGGTCGATCAGGGTCTTGGTGACCCACTCCGCCCGGTGGCCGACCACCACGACGACCCGGTCGACCTCGAGTTCGGCCAGGGCGTCGAGCACGTGCAGCACCATCGGCCGGCCGCACAGCCGGTGGAGGGGCTTGGGGCGGGCCGAGCGCATCCGGGTCCCCTCACCGGCGGCCAGGACGACGGCGGACAGCGGCTGGGCGGACATGGGCCCATTCTTCCGCTCCGAGAGCCCGGGCGGTGCGAGGGCCCCCGGTCGGCGGGGGCGGGCCACCGACCAGGGCTCTCGCGTGGCCGGCGGCGCCGGGGCCCGGTCCCACCGGTACTGTGCGGACCGTGGACGAGGTGGCGTACGACGAGTTCGGGCTGTTCCACGAGAACGCCGAGGAGTACGGCCTCGACTACGACGGCCCGCCGGTGGTGCGCCGGGAGTCGGTGCCCGTCGAGGACGGCCGGCGGCTCAGCGCGCTGGTGTGGGGGTCCGAGGAGCCCGAGCTGGTCCTGCTCCACGGCGGGGCCCAGAACGCGCACACCTGGGACACCGTCGCCCTCGCCCTCGGGCGCCCGCTGATCGCGGTCGACCTGCCCGGCCACGGGCACTCCGACGGCGGGGCCGCCGGATCGCACGCGGTCGGCGACAACGCCGCCGACCTGGCGACGGTGGTGCGCCGGCTGGCGCCCCACGCCAAGGCGGTGGTCGGGATGTCGCTCGGCGGCCTGAGCGCCCTGGCCCTGGCCCAGCGCTCGCCCGAGCTCGTGCGCCGACTGGTCCTCGTCGACATCACGCCCGGGGTGACGATGCAAAAAGCGGCCGCGGTGACCGCCTTCATCGACGGGCCGGCGGCCTTCGCCAGCTTCGACGACCTCCTGGCCCGCACGATCGAGCACAACCCCACCCGGTCGGTGTCGTCTCTGCGCCGGGGCATCCTCCACAACGCGGTGCAGCTCGACGACGGCACCTGGGTGTGGCGCTACGCCCGGTTCCGGGAGGGCGAGTCCGGTGCCCGGCCCGAGTTCGGCGACCTCTGGGCGGCTGTCTCGTCGCTGTCGGTGCCCGTGCTCTTGGTGCGCGGGATGGCCCCGGGCTCGGTGGTCGATGACGAGGACGAGGCCGAGCTGCTCCGCCGGGTCCCCGACGCCCAGGTGGAGCGGGTCGAAGGCGCCGGCCACAGCGTCCAGGGGGACAGGCCGGTGGAGCTGGCCCGACTGCTTGAGGCCTTCATCGGGTGAGGGACCCCGGGTGAGGGACCCCGGGCCCAGGGCATAGCCTTTCGGGGTGCGAAGCGTGTGGTTCTCCCCGCGGTCGGTGGGCCTCCACGTCATCGTGGTGGTGCTCACCCCCGTGTTCATCCTGCTGTTCTTGTGGCAAGTCCGGCGGGCCACCTCGGGCAACACGTTGAGTTGGGCCTACGTCTTCGAGTGGCCGTTCTTCTTGGGCTATCTCCTCTACATGTGGTGGCGGCTCGTCCACGAGGCCGCGACCGAGGGGCCCGGGGCGGCGGGAACGGCCGGGGAGTCGGCCACGGCCGACGCCACCGCGCCCGACGCGGCGCCGGGGGCCCGAGGTGGCGCCCGTCGGCCCGACACCGGGCGCGCCCAGGGCACCGCGTCGCCGGCCCGGGCCCCGCAGGCGACGGACCACGACGACGAGGAGCTGGCCGCCTACAACCGCTACCTGGCCGAGCTCAACGCCAGCGGGCGCTCCAAGCACTGGTAGCAGCCGACCCGGCGGCGCGTCGCACAGCGGCCCTGGCGTCGCTCGCTGGCGGGGGAGGGCTCGAACCTCCAACATCCGGCTCCAAAGGCCGGCGTTCTGCCGATTGAACTACCCGCCAATCGGGACACCACGCGTACCACACGGCCGTCGTCGGCCGGGCGCCCGGGCGTTCCCCCGAGCCCGGGCCGGCACCGGTCCCCGGCGCTCGAAGAGCGCTAAGAATGTCCTAAGTGCCTGCGTGGGGCGGACAAGGCACAGGTATGCTCCGCGCCACCGGGGGGTGGTCGCCGACACCGGGCGGCCGGACCGAGCCGCAGCGGCCCGCACCCGAAAAAGGAGACGGCGATCGGATGAGGGTCCTCGTAGTGGACGACGATCCAGCGGTCAGCAGCTCCCTCGACCGGGCGCTGCGCCTGGAGGGCTACGAGGTGGCGACGGCGCCCGACGGTCACGGCGCCCTCCAGGCCCTGGCCCTCTCCCCCCCGACGCCGTCGTGCTGGATCTCGGGCTGCCCGACATCGACGGGCTGGAGGTCTGCCGCCGGATGCGCGGCGCGGGCAACGACACGCCGGTGCTCATGCTGACTGCCCGCGACGCCGTCGACGACCGGGTCCAGGGTCTCGACGCGGGGGCCGACGACTACCTGGTCAAGCCGTTCGCCCTGGCCGAGCTCCTGGCCCGACTGCGGGCCCTCCTGCGGCGACGGGCCGACGACGGAGCCGAGCCCCTGCGCTTCGCCGACCTCTCGCTCGACCCGGGCACCCGTGAGGCCCGGCGCGGCGAGCGCACCTTCACCGTGACCCGGATCGAGTTCGACCTGCTCGAGCTGTTCTTGAACAACCCGCGCCAGGTGCTCACCCGCGACGTCATCTTGGACCGGGTCTGGGGCTACAACTTCGACTCGGGCACCAACTCGCTGGCCGTCTACGTCGGGTACCTGCGGCGCAAGACCGAGGCCGGGAACGAGCCGAGGCTGATCCACACCGTGCGCGGGGTCGGCTACGTCCTCAAAGAGCAATGACTTTTCGCACCCGGCTGGTGCTGGCCGCCACCGTGGCGGTCGTCTTCGCCGTGCTCGTGGCCGCCATCGCCTCGTACTTCGCCGCCTCCAACGCGCTCATCAACTCCCTCGACAACTCGCTCTCTTCGCGGGCTTCGGCCAGCATCAGCGACGCGGCGGCCCGGGGCCGACCGCTCGACCAGAACGACTTCTACGGCGAGGACGCGTCGGTCATCCCGCCGACGTGTCCGTCAGGGGGTGACGCACTGCCGGTCACCGGCCCGGCCTGCGCCGTGGCGTCGGGCCGGGCCAGGCCCTACTTCGCCACCGTGCAGATCAAGGGCACCCCCTACCGGGAGCTCGTGACCCCGGTGCCCCCCGGGATCCTCGTCTCGACCAGCGCCGGCGTCGAGGAGTTCCCCAACGGCGGGGCCCTCCAGCTGGCCACCCCCCTCAGCGGGGTGAACAGCCAGCTGACCAACCTGGGCCTGGCCCTGACCGCGGTGGCCATCGCCGGCATCCTGCTGGCCATCCTCCTCGGGTGGCTGGTGGCCCGGACCGCCCTGGTCCCCCTGGACGAGCTGACCTCGGCCGTCGAGGACGTGGCCGAGACCACCGACGTCTCCAAGCGCCTCGACGCCGGGGGGCCCGACGAGCTGGGCCGCCTCCGCCGCGCCTTCAACCGGCTGCTGGCCGCCCTGGAGCGCTCGCACGAGGCCCAGCGCCAACTGGTGCTCGACGCCACCCACGAGCTGCGCACCCCGCTCACCAGCCTGCGCACCAACCTCGAGGTGGTCCGCCGCATCGAGGAGCTCTCCGCGTCCGACCGCACGGTGCTGGTCGACGACGTGCTGACCCAGATGCAAGAGCTGACCACCTTGGTCGGCGACCTGGCCGAGCTCGCCCGGGGCGAACAGCGCCAGGAACAGCCGGCGCCCCTCCGGCTCGACCAGGTGGTGGAGGACGCGGTGGCCGTGGCCACCACCCACGGACGCTCGCGCGGGGTCAGCTTCGAGGTCGACACCCGGCCGACCTGGGTCACCGGACGGCGCGAGCGGCCTCGCCCGGGCCGTGGGCAACCTGCTCGACAACGCCCTCAAGTGGAGCCCCGACGGCGCCCCGGTGGCGGTGACCTGCTGGGCCGGCGAGGTGTCGGTGCGCGACCACGGTCCGGGCATCGAGCCGGCGGACCTGCCCCACGTCTTCGACCGCTTCTACCGGGCGCCGGCCGCCCGGGGCCTGCCCGGCTCGGGGCTCGGGCTGGCCATCGTGGCCCAGGTGGCCCAGGCCGACGGCGGGCGGGTCAGCGCCTCTCGGGCCGAGGGCGGCGGGGCGCTGCTCACCCTCACCCTCCCGGTCGTGCCCGAGCCGGCCGAGGTGCCGGTCGACGACTGAGGGCCGAGCCGGGCGCCGGATCGGCGGCGGGCCGTTCTTCGGGAGTTCTTAACGACCTCTCGACCCGGTTTCACCGAGGGGGACCACGATGGCGGTTCCCGAGGGCGAAGGAGCACCGAGGACCGGCAGCCGGCGAGGACGCCAACGACACGAGACCACCACCTCGTGTCCGCCGCACCACGCACCGGGGCGTCACCCAGGGCGCCGGGCCGACCGTGGAGGTTCGTCCGACGGGGTGCCGCCGGAGCCCCCTCCCGGCGGTCGTCGGCCCGGGGGGTGGGCCACCCGCCCCCCGGGCCGCACCACCCCGCCGCCTCCACCGGCCCCTCAGGCGGCGATGAGCTCGATCCGGTTCCCGAACGGGTCGTCGACGTAGCAGCGCTCGACCCCGGCCAGCTCGTGGTCGTCTCGCACCTCGTGGCCGGCGGCCACCAGCCGGTCGCGCAACGCGCCGAGGTCCCGGACGACCAGGGCCGGGTGGGCCTTGCGGGCCGGGCGGAAGTCCGCTTCGACCCCGAGGTGCACGGTGACCGCGCCGTTGGAGAACCAGCACCCGCCCCGCGAGGCCAAGGACGCGGGCTTGTCCTGGCGGACCAGGCCGAGCAGGCCGCTGTAGAAGGCCTCGGCCCGCTGCTCGGCACCCGCCGGCATGGCGAGTTGCACGTGGTCCAGGCCGATGAGCTGGTCCGACACGGGCACCTCCGTGGGTCCGGGCCCGGGGTCGACCGGGGCCTCCGCCGAGGCTACCTGGCGGTCGGGTCGGGCGACCGCTAGCGTGCCGCACGGCATGGGATCGCTCATCAAGAAGCGCCGCAAGCGCATGCGCAAGAAGAAGCACAAGAAGATGCTCAAGGCCACCCGCTGGCAGCGCCGGGCCGGCAAGTAGGTCCCCCAGCCCCTCGACCGCCCCGACGCTCGGCCCGAGCCGCCCCCCGGGGCGGCTCGGTTGGTCAGGGCCCCGGGCGCCCCGTCGGCCCCGCCCGACCGGCCGGCCCCGTCGATCCGGCCGGCCCTGCCGGCCCAGCCCACCCGGCCGGCACCGTGCGCACCGCCAGCAGCGGCGCCGTCTCGGGGCCCACGGTGAGCGAGCGTCGCCCGCCCAGGCCGAGCGCCTCGGGCACCCCCTCGACGAACCAGGTCGAGCCGCTCCCGGCCAGCACGGGCTCGCGGCCGGTGGCCCCGGCCAGCCGGTCCCGCCAGCGGGCCAGGCGGGGCTCGACCGCCAGGGCGGCGTGGGTGAGGTCGTTGCGACCCGCAACCTCGGGGCGTCCGGTCCACCCACCGGGCCCCAGGGCGTCGAAGGCCCCGTAGACGGCGCCGGTGTCGACCCCGAAGGGGGGGCACAACAAGACGAAGGACCGCTCCCGGTGCTCGAGGGCCCGCACCCGCTCGCCGGCGCCGGTGACCTCGGCCCGTCCGCCGGTCACGCAGAACGGCACGTCGGCGCCGAGGGCGGCCGCCACCTCGGGGTCGGCGATCCCGGCCCAGCGCAAGATGGCCGCCGCGTCGGTCGACCCCCCGCCCAGCCCGCCGCCCAACGGAATGCGCTTGACCAGGCGGACCCCGGCCCGCCGGCCGACGGCCGCCAGGGCCCGGCGGACCAGGTTCTCGGGTCCGGCCGCCGGCCCGGACAGCGCCGGCGGCCGGGTGACCACCACCAGCGAGTCCCCCTCGGGGTCCACGGTCAGCTCGTCGGCCAGGTCGACCGACACCATCTCGGCCACCAAGTCGTGCAGCCCGTCGTCGCGGACGCCCTGCACCTCGAGGGACACGGTGAGCTTGGCCGGGGCCACCAGGCGCTCCACCGCTAGGTCCCGGCCCCGCTGGCCGGCGTCCACCCGGCCAGCCGCCCCCACTGCTCGACGCCGAGCTCCTCGGCCCGGGCCTCGGGGGCGACCCCCGAGCCGGCGAAGGCGCCCGGCGCGACCAGTCCGGCCAGGGACCGGCGCAGCATCTTGCGGCGCTGGCCGAACCCGGCCCGCACGACGGCGAACAGCCGGTCGTAGGCGACGGCGCTCGGGTCGACGGCCGGGCTGGGGCGCCGGTCGATCCGGACCAGGGACGACTCCACCTTGGGGCGGGGGACGAACACGGTGGCCGGCACCCGGCCCACCACCGCGGCCCGGGCCCAGTAGGCGACCTTGACCGACACCGCGCCGTAGGCCGGGTCGCCCGGGGTGGCGGCCAGGCGCTCGGCCACCTCGCGCTGGACCATGACCACGAGGGTGGCCACCTGGGGCGCCCGCTCGAGCACCGAGACCACCAGCGGGGTGGCGAGGTTGTAGGGGAGGTTGGCCACGAGGACCCACGGGGCGCCGCCGGGGGGCCCGAGGAGGTCCGACCAGTCGAGGTCCAAGGCGTCGGCCTCGACCACCCTCACCTCGCGCCCGGCCACCACCTGACCCAGGACGGGCACGAGCCCCCGGTCGACCTCGACGGCGACGACCCGGGCGCCGGCCTCGGCCAGGGCCAGGGTCAGCGAGCCGAGGCCGGCCCCGATCTCGACCACCCGGGTCCCCTCGCTCACCCCGGCCAGGCGGGCGATGCGGCGCACCGTGTTGGGGTCGACGACGAAGTTCTGCCCGAGGGCCCGGCTCGGTCGGAGGCCGTGGTCGCCCAGCAGGCGCTGGACGTCCGACCTCGAGTGGGTCACCAGGAGATGGTAACGGCGGCCACGCCCTCACTCAGGTCGGCGATCTGGGAGAAGTCCGAGGGCGACATGTCCACCACCCGGGGCGGCCCGGCCGCCTCCCGGTCGTCGACCGTGCAGTCGGTGCTGGCCCCGGTGGCGTCGTTCACCACGCGCAGCTCGGTCCCGAAGGGCAGCCACGGGCTGGCGCAGTCTCCGGGGGGGGCGGCGGCGTACCAGGTGGCGTCGCCCGACGCCGACTGGGTGTCCGCGGGGGCGGGTGGCGCCGTCGTGGTGGTCGTGGTCGCCGGCGGCGCCGTGGTGGTCGTCGGCGGTGGCGCCGTCGTGGTGGTCGTGGTCGCCGGCGGCGCCGTGGTGGTCGTGGTCGCCGGCGGCGCCGTGGTGGTGGTCGTGGTGGCCACCGGCGACGAGAAGCGCACCAGCGACCAGCCGGTCGTCGGTCCGGCCGGGCGCCCCCGGCCGGCGGCAACGCTCAGGGGCGCCGGGGTCTGGCCGGTGACACGCGAGGCGTGCGCCGGGCCGCTCAATAAGAGGAGGGGCACCAACAGCAGTGCTCCGCTGAAGAGCACCGCGAACAGCGCGCGCCTCCCCCCGATGCTCTCTGTCCTCAGGGCTCCACCCTTCTCCGGGACACGAACCCGCGTCGGCCAACGGCCGGCACGGGGGGGATGCGGGCGACGCTAGGTACCCCCGCCGGAGCCGTGCAAACCAGAATTGGCGGTGAACTCCCTGTGGGTTTCGTTCCCCCCAGGTCATGGCGGTAGAACCGACCGCCATATTTCTATCCTCCCAGTTCAAACCCGCTTTTCACCCTGTGGATAACGCGTATGTCCAGCTCACGACGGACAAAAAAAAGGGGGTCACGTGAAGGAAATCACAACGAGAAAACGGCCTGGGCGGCGCCGGCCGTCGAGTCGGCCAGGGCCACGTCGTCGAGACCC
Organism: uncultured Acidimicrobiaceae bacterium; assembly: GCA_963836375.1. GTDB lineage: Bacteria > Actinomycetota > Acidimicrobiia > Acidimicrobiales > RAAP-2 > CAWIJK01. The sequence continues at coordinate 204,991 of CAWIJK010000004.1, forward strand.
CGCAGGGCGGCGATGGCGGCACCGACGACGGCCACGTAGGCCGGCTCGTTGGGGCGGCCCCGGTGGGGGACGGGGGCGAGGAACGGGCTGTCGGTCTCGACCAGCAGGCGCTCGAGCGGGCAACGCAGCGCCGCCTCGCGCACGCCGGCCGCGCCCTTGAAGGTGACGATGCCGCTGAACGACACCCACATCCCCGCGTCGAGGCAGCGGGTCAGTTCGTCTGGTCCGCCGGTGAAGCAGTGCAGCACCGTCCGCTCGGGCACCCCCTCGGACCCGAGCACCTCGAAGAGGTCGTCCCAGGCCTCACGGGCGTGGATGACCAGCGCCAAGCGGTGGGCGTTGGCCAGGGCGATCTGCTCGGCGAAGGCCCGCCGCTGGTCGGACCTCGGCGAGTGCTCGTAGTGGTAGTCGAGCCCGCACTCCCCGACCGCCACCAACGGCGCCCCCGCCGAGCGGGCGGCCTCGACCATCGACGGCAGCGGCCCGGTCCCCGCCGAGGCCTCGTGGGGGTGCAGCCCGACGGTGGCGAAGACCGCCGGGGCGTCGGGCCCGAGGGTGCCGTCGGCCGACGCCGAGGCCAGGGCCAGGGCCTGGGCCGAAGTGGCGGGGTCGGTGCCCACGCAGACCATCTGGTCGACCCCGGCCCGGCGGGCCCGGCCCAGGGCGCCGGCCAGGGCCGCCGACACCACCCCGGGCCGGTCCGGGGTGCCCGCCTGGTCGGGCCCGGGGCCCGGGCCGGCGTCGGGGGCGTCGAGGTACTCGTCTTGGAGGTGGCAGTGCGAGTCGAACCATCCGGCGGCGGCGCCGGCCCCCGGGGCGGCCACCTCAGGGCTTTCGCCGGGGGAACAGGGGCGCCCCCTTCTCCACGGTCAGGCCGCCCGGGTAGCCGCCCCACGCCGCGTCCTCGGGCAGGCGGCGCTCGGCCGGCGAGCCCCCGAGCCCGATGCGACGCCAGATCTCGGCCGCCGTCGCCGGCATTGCCGGGGTGACGAGCAGGGCCACGATGCGCAGCGCCTCGAGGGCGTCGCCCAGGACTGCGTCGACGGCCGGCCCCGGCTCGAGCTTCCAGGGCTCGGCCGCCTCCAAGGCGGCGTTGGTGGCGCCGATCAGCGACCAGGTGGCGGCCAGCGCGTCGGGAGGGGAGAAGCGCCCCCAGGCCTCGGCCGCCCCCACCACGGCCGCCTCGGCGGCGCCGGCCAGCGGGCCCCCCGGGCCCGGCGCCGGCCCGACCCCGGCGCACTTGGAGCCCACCACCGTCGTCACCCGGGCCACCAGGTTGCCCAGGTTGTTGGCCAGGTCGGCGTTGTAGCGGGCGACCATGCCCTCGTAGGAGAACTCGCCGTCGGTCCCCAGCGGGACGTCGCGGAGCAGGTGGTAGCGGACCGGGTCCACCCCGAAGTCGTCGGTCAGGGCCGGTGGGGTCACCTCGGTCAGCTTCTGGCTCTTGGAGAGCTTCTGGCCCCCCATCAGCAGCCACCCGTGCACGAAGATCTCGGCCGGGGGGTCCACGCCGGCGGCCATGCACATCGCCGGCCACCACACGCAGTGGAAGCGGATGATCTCCTTGCCGATCAGGTGGTGCACCGCCGGCCACCAGACGCGGTACCGCTCGTCGTCGGTGCCGTAGCCGATGGCGGTCAGGTAGTTGATCAGCGCGTCGTACCAGACGTAGAAGACGTGCCCGGTGTCCCAGGGGACCGGCACCCCCCAGCTGAGCGAGGTCCGGGTGATCGAGATGTCGCGCAGGCCACCCTTGATGAAGCTGAGGGCCTCGTTGCGCTTGGAGGCCGGGCGGATGGCATCGGGGTTGGCCTCGTACCAGTCGAGCAGGCGCTGCTCGAAGGCGCTCAGCTTGAAGAAGTAGTTGTCCTCTTGCATCTCGACCACCGGGCGGCCGTGGACCGGGCACTTGCCGTCCACCAGCTGCTCTTCGGTGTAGTAGTCCTCGCACGAGACGCAGTAGAGGCCCGAGTAGGTGCCGAGGGTGATGAAGCCGTTGTCGTAGACCTTCTGGAGGAACTGCTGCACGGCGGCGCGGTGACGCCCCTCTGAGGTCCGGATGAAGTCGTCGTTGGAGATCTCGAGGCCCGACCAGGCGTCGACGAAGCGCTGCACCACCCGGTCGGCCCACTCCTGGGGGGCCACCCCGTGCTCGGCCGCCGCCTCGGCCACCTTGGCCCCGTGCTCGTCGGTCCCGGTCAAAAAGAAGACGTCGTCGCCGGCCAGCCGGTGCCACCGGGCCAGGGCGTCGGCGTTGACCGTCGAGTAGGCGTGGCCCACGTGCGGCTCGTCGTTGACGTAGTAGATCGGGGTGGTGATGTAGAAGCGGGACACCGCCAGCAGCGTACCGGTGACGGCTCGGCGGCCCGACCTGCTCAGCCGTCGCGCCGGGCGGCGGCCCGTTGGGCGACGGCGGCTTCATAGGCGCGTCGCTTGGGCACCCCGAGCCACTCGGCCACCGCCTCGGCGGCGGCCCCCGTGCTGTCGCCTGCGGCCAGGCGCCGGGCCACCGCCTCGGCCACCGACTCGTCGGTGGCCGGCGGCGGCTCGGGCGCGCCGCCGAGCACCAGGACCACCTCGCCCCGGGCCGGCCGGTCGGCGAAGGCCGCCGCGGCTTCGTCGAGGGGGCCGCGCCACACCTCTTCGTGGACCTTGGTCAGCTCGCGGGCCACGGCGACCGGCCGGGGGCCGAGCACCGAGGCCAGCTCGGCCAGGGTGGCCGCCACCCGCCCGGGGGCCTCGAGGACCACCGTGGTCCGGCGCTCGGCGACCAGGGCCCCGAGCCGCCGCCGACGCTCGGGGCCCTTGCGGGGCAAGAAGCCCTCCACGCAGAAGCGGTCGGTCGGGAGCCCGCTCAGCACCAGCGCGGCCAGGACGGCCGAGGGCCCGGGCACCCCGGTGACCGCCACCCCGGCCCGGGCCGCCGCCGCCACCAGCCTCGAGCCGGGGTCCGAGATGCCCGGCGTCCCGGCGTCGCTCACCACCGCCACCCGCCGCCCCCGGGCCACCCACCCGAGCACGTCTTCGACCCGGGCCGCCTCGTTGTGGCCGTGCATCGACACCAGTCGGCGGCCACCGAGGGGGACCCCGGCCGCGCTGAGGAGGGCCCGGGTGCGCCGGGTGTCCTCGCAGACGATGACGTCGACCTCGGCCAGGGTGGCCACCGCCCTCGGGGCCAGGTCCCCCAGGTTGCCGATCGGGGTGGCCACCAGCACCACCTCGCCGCCGGGCCCCGCCCCCGGGCCGGTCACTCCACCGCTCGGAACTCGAGGTGGTCGCCGGGGGCGAGGCCCCAGCGCTCGAAGGACCCCGCCTCGGCCTCGATCACCGTCCGCACCCTGCGCCGGGGCAGGGCGAGCCGCCGGGGCCCGAGGCGCAACGTGTGCAGCACCCCGAGATCGGCGTCGCACAGGGCGACGTCGAGGGCAAAGCGCATGGTGAAGGTGTGGACCGACCGGGCGTGGGTCAGGACCATCGCCCCCTCGTACCCGGTGCGCCACGACAGCCCGCGCGAGCGCTCGGAGAAGGTCACCGCCATCTCGGCCGAGGCCAGGACCTCGCCGTCGCGCAATAACCAGCCCGTCCGCATCCCGCCCGGCCTCAGCCGATCCCGGGCGCGGGTAGGCCCTGGTCAACGCGTCGGCCCACGGAGCCCGACGATAGCCGGGTCGTCTAGGCTGTCCCTCTTATGTCGAAGCGAACCGTCAAGCGCAAGCTCCGGGCCAAGAAGAAGGCCAACCACGGCAAGAAGCCCAACTGCGGGCGCGGCTGACCTCCCGATCGCCCGCGCGGTCGACGGCGACGCTCAGCGGCGGCCCGCCCAGGCCACGCCCCGGTCGGCCAGCACCCCGGTCAGGGTGGTCGGCAGGTCCGAGATGATCCCGTCCACGCCGAGGTCGACCAGCCGGCCCATGGACTCGGCGTCGTTGACCGTCCACACGTGCACGGCCATGTCCGCGGCATGCGCCGCGGCCACGAAGGCCTCGTCCACGACGACCAGGTCGCCCTGTCGTTCGGGCACCTGGAAGGCGACGGCGCGCAGCGGCGGTGGCTCGGTCCCCTCGTGGACGGCCCGCCAGAACTCGGCCGTGGCCAGGGTCCCCGCCGAGGTGGGCACCCACGGGGCGATGGCCGAGAAGGCGTCGGTGGCCGGGTCCAAGAACGAGGCGACGATGACGTCGTCGGAGCGGCCGAACTCGTCGAGCAGCGCGGCGAGGGCTGCTTCGTAGGGGGCCACCACCGGCGCCGTGCGCTTGATGTCGAGGTTGAGCACCACCCCGGGGAAGGCCTCGAGCACCTCGCGCAGGGTGGCGATCTGGAAGTCGGGGTCCGCCGGGGCCCGTCCCCGGTAGGGGTACTCGGCCGGCGGGCGCCCCGGCGACACGTCGGCCCCCGGGATGAACCAGTAGGCGTTGTCGAGGGACTTCAGCTCGGCCAGGGTCAGCTCGGCGATGGCCCCGCTGCCGTCGGTGGTGCGGTCGACGGTCTCGTCGTGGCACACCACCAGCGCGCCGTCGGCACTGGCGTGGACGTCGAGCTCGATGGCCGTGGCCCCGGCCGCCAGCGCGTGGTCGATGGCGAACAGGGTCGACGAGGGCGACTCCCACGCCCCCCCCTGGTGGGCGTAGGCGACGACGCGCCGCTCGGTCCAGGGGTTGGCGCTCGCCACGCCGGCATCGTAGCGGTGTGCCCCCGGGGGTAGCCTCTGGCCGCCGTGCTCGACCACCTGCTCGTCGACCTGATCAGTGCCATCCGCCGCTCCTTCGAGCGGGCGCTCCTCCAGCGCCAGGCCGTCGAGGAGCGGTTCCAGGTCGACGTGTTCTTGGGCGACGTCTCGTGGGAGACCAGTTACAGCCTCCCGGGCGAGGAGCAGCCCCCCCGGGTGCGGGCCGACCTGTCGGTGGACTGGCCGACGTGGAGCCAGACCTCGTACCGCAGCTGGTCCATCGGCGAGACCCCCGAGGAGCCGCCCGAGGTGGTGGTCGAGGTGGCGCTGCGCATCCAGCGCCTGGCCGCCGCGCCGCCGGCCGACGAGGTCCTCGCCGTCTTGCCCCCCGAGTCGCCGGTGATCGGGTCCGAGTCGCTCGTGCGCTCGTCGACCACCATCGAACAGGTCCGCACCGACGCCCTGGGCGACGGGGCACCCGCCCCGGTCCGCTGGGCGGTGGAGGCCACCTACGAGGGTTCAGTCCGCTTCGACGAGGCCACCTTGGAGGACCCCTCGACCATCGGCCCCATGGTCGACGTGCTCACCCGGTGGGTGGCCTCGACCCTGGTCCGGCTGGCCGACCTGCCCCTCACCTTCTTGCCCCCCGACCCCGACGAGGACGGCTGAGCACCCGCTCAGGTGTTGAAGCGGAACTCGACGACGTCGCCGTCGCGCATCACGTAGTCCTTGCCCTCGATGCGGGCCTTGCCCGCCGCGCGCGCCGCCGGCAGCGACCCGGCCGCCACCAGGTCGTCGAAGCGCACGATCTCGGCCTTGATGAAGCCCTTCTGGAAGTCGGTGTGGATGACGCCGGCGGCCTCGGGGGCGGTGTCGCCGATGTGGATCGTCCAGGCTCGCGCCTCTTTGGGACCGGCGGTGAGGAAGGTCTGGAGCCCGAGGGCCTCGAAGCCCACGTGGACCAGCTGGACCAGGCCCGAGCGCTCCTGGCCGTAGCCGGCGAGGAGGTCCGCCGCGTCGGCCGGGTCCATCGTGGCCACCTCGGCCTCGATCTGGGCGCACACGACCACCGAGGGCGCCGGGGCCACCAGGGCCGCCAGCTCGGCCCGCCGGGCCGGGTCCGCGAGCTCGGACTCGTCGACGTTGAAGACGTAGAGGAACGGCTTGGCGCTCAAGAGGTGCAGGTCGCCCAGCAACGAGACGTCGACCTCACCGGCGGCCGAGGCGACGGTCCGGCCCTCGTCGAGGACGGCCCGTGCGGCGGTGACCGCCTCGAGGCTCGCCCGCAGCTCGGGACGCATCCGGGCCTCCTTGCCCAGCTTGGCCAGCCGGTTGTCGACCGTCTGGAGGTCGGCCAGGATCAGCTCGGTGTTCACGGTGTCGATGTCGTCGGCCGGCCGCACGTCGCCGTGGACGTGGACCACGTCGGCGTCCTCGAAGACCCGCACCACCTGGCAGACGGCGTCGCTCTCGCGGATGGCGGCCAGGAACTGGTTGCCCAGCCCCTCGCCCTCTGACGCCCCCCGCACGATGCCGGCGATGTCGACGAAGGTGACCATGGCCGGGACGACCCGCTCGCTGTCGTAGAGGGCCGCCAGGCGCTCGAGCCTCGGGTCAGGGACGGCCACGACGCCCACGTTGGGCTCGATGGTGGCGAACGGGTAGTTGGCCGCCAGGACCTCGTTGCGGGTGAGGGCGTTGAACAGCGTCGACTTCCCCACGTTGGGGAGCCCCACGATGCCGATCGACAGACCCACCTCACGCCCTCCAGGCTCGTGCGCCGCCCCGGTGCTCCCCGCCCGGCGGGCGGCGCGAGAGGCGAGCGTAGATGACCGGGCCGCCGTGGCGGCCCACGGGCGCGCCGCGCGCCCGGGCGGCCATGATGTGGCCGGTGGGCGGGGATCCGAGCGGGACGGCCGGTGGGCCGGGGGGGGACCCGGGGCGTCGTCGGGTGAGCGTCGTGCGGACCCGACACCGCTACGGTCCCGAGCGCTCACAGGTGGCCGATCTGTGGTGCCCGGCCGAGCACCCCGGTGACCTGCCGGTGGTCGTGCTGCTCCACGGCGGGTTCTGGCGCGCCCAGTACACGAAGCGCCTGATGCGCCGGCTGGCCGCCGCGGTGGCCCTCCGGGGCTGGGCCGCCTTCAACGTCGAGTACCGCCGCCTGGGGCCGCTCGGTGGGGGCGGCGGCTGGCCGGCGACCTTCGAGGACGTGGCCGCCGCCATCGACCACCTCGGCACCCTGGCCGGGCTCGACACCGCCCGGGTGGTGACCTGTGGCCACTCGGCCGGCGGGCACCTGGCCCTGTGGGCGGCCGCCCGGGGGCGGCTGCCGGCGGGGGCGCCGGGCGCCCGGCCCATCGGGGTGCGCGTGCGCGGGGCGGTCTCGCTGGCCGGGCTGCCCGACCTCGAACGCGCGGCCGAGCTCGGGCTCGGGGGCGGGGCGGTGCCGGCCCTCCTCGGGGGCCCCCCGGGCGAAGTGGCCGAGCGCTACCGGGTGGCCTCCCCCGCCGCCCTGGTGCCCCTGGGGGTCCCCCAGGTGCTGGTCCACGGCCTGCACGACGCGGTGGTGCCCCCCGCCCTGGGCGCCGCCTACGCGCGCCGCGCCGCGGCGGCCGGCGACGACGCCGTCTTCGAGCCGGTCAGCGCGGCGGGTCACATGACCCTGATCGAGCCGAGCGGGGGGGCCTGGGCCCTCATCGCCTCCGAGCTGGCCCGGCTACTGGGCTGATCAGGTCGCCGGGGCCGGCCCGGCCTCGGCCAACAGCCCGGCGTCGGCGGCCAGTCGGCGCAGGTCGGCCTGGGGCCGGGCCCCGAGGTGCCCGATGACCTCGCCGGCGCAAAGGCCCCCCAGCGCGGCGCACTGCGCCGGGGTCGAGCCGTGGGTCAGGCCGTAGAGGAAGCCCGCCGCGTAGAGGTCGCCCGCCCCGGTCGTGTCGACCACGGCCTCGACCGGGGCGGCCGGCACCTCGAGCGGCCCCTGGGCGGTCAGCACCACCGACCCGCGCGGGCCGAGGGTCACCGCCACGAGGAGGCCCGTCTCTTCGGCCGCGTCGAGGGCGGCCTCGACGCTCGGTGCCCCGAAGAGCCGGGTGATCTCCTCCTCGTTGCCGAAGAGCACGTCGACGTCGTCGACCAACAAGTCGAGGAACTCGCGTTGGTGACGCTCGACGCAAAAGGGGTCCGAGAGCGACAGGGCCACCGAGCCCTCGTGCCCGTGGCTGACCGCCATGGCCCGGCGCATGGCCTCCTTGGCCGGGGGGAGGTCCCAGAGGTAGCCCTCGAGGTAGACGATCCGCCCCCGGGCCACCGTCGCCGTGTCCACGTCGTCGGGGGAGATGGTGGTGGCCACCCCGAGATGGGTGGCCATCGTCCGTTCGGCGTCCCCGGCCACCAGGACCAGGCACCGGCCGGTGCCCACCGACTCGGCGCCGTCGGCGGCCGGCCCCTCGGGGTCCACGAGGGCCAGCGGGTCGAAGAGGACCCCGGCGGCCCGGATGTCGTGGGTGAACACCGCGCCGAGCGGGTCGTCGGCCACCTTGCCGATGAAGCCGGCCGAGCCGCCCAGGGCGGCCACTCCGGCCATCGTGTTGGCCGCCGAGCCGCCGGACGCCTCGATGGCGGTCCCCATGGCCCGGTAGATGCCCTCGGCCTGGGCGAGGTCCACCAGCTCCATCGAACCTTTGACCAGCCCGGCCCGGGCGATCTCGTCGTCGGTGGCGCGCGCCAGCACGTCGACCAACGGTGAGCCGATGCCCACCACGTCGAGCGGGCCACCGGCGCGCTCGTCGGCGGGGCTGGGGGAGGCGGGCGTGGTCAAGGCCGTCAACCTAGCCGGACGGCCCAGGTAGCCTCGACCCCCGATGCCCGACACCGTTGACCCCGCCCCTGGCCCCGACGCCGCCTTCCGGCTCCCCCGCACCGTCGAGCCCCGCACCTACCGGCTCACCCTCGACCCGGACCTCGACCAGGCGACCTTCACCGGCACCGCCGAGATCGACCTGGTCGTCCACGAGCCGGTCACCGAGATCGTCTGCAACGCCGCCGACCTGGCCATCGGCGCCGCGGTGGTCGAGGGACCCGACGGCGTCGCCGTCGGGGCCACCGTCGAGCTGGACCCGGCGGCCGAGCGGGTCACCTTCGCCCTGGCCGATCCGATCGGGCCCGCCGGGTGCACCCTGCGCTGCTCGTTCGACGGGGTCTTGAACGACAAGCTGCGCGGCTTTTACCGGAGCACCTTCACCGACGAGTCGGGGGCCGCCCGCACCATCGCCACCACCCAGATGGAGGCCACCGACGCCCGGCGGGCGTTCCCCTGTTGGGACGAGCCGGACCGAAAGGCCGTCTTCGAGGTCACCTTGGTCGTCGACGATGGCCTGGCCGCCTACTCGAACTCGCCGGTGGTGGCCGAGACGCCCGAGGGCACCCGGCGGCGGGTGCGCTTCGCGCCCACCATCGCCATGTCCACCTACCTGGTGGCCTTCGTGGTGGGGCCCCTGGAGGCGACCGAGGCCCTCGACGTCGACGGGGTCCCGGTCCGGGTCGTCCACCCGCCGGGCAAGGGCCACCTGGCGCCCTACGCCCTCGAGGTGGCCGCCCACTCGCTGCGCTTTTTCACCGGGTACTTCGGAATCCCCTACCCCGGCGACAAGGTCGACCTCGTGGCCATCCCCGACTTCGCCTTCGGGGCGATGGAGAACCTCGGCTGCGTGACTTTCCGGGAGACGGCGCTGTTGGTCGACCCGGACAAGGCGGCCCGCACCGAGCTCGAGCGCGTCGCGCTGGTGGTGGCCCACGAGCTGGCCCACATGTGGTTCGGCGACCTGGTGACCATGCGCTGGTGGGAGGGGATCTGGCTCAACGAGGCCTTCGCCACGTTCATGGAGATGCTGTGCATCGACGACTTCCGGCCCGGCTGGGAGATCTGGGTGAGCTTCGGCATCTCGCGCGAGGCGGCCATGGCCATCGACGACCTGCACTCGACCCGCCCGATCGAGTACCCCGTCGGCGCGCCGGCCGAAGCCGACGGGATGTTCGACCTGCTCACCTACGAGAAGGGCGCCAGCGTGCTGCGCATGCTCGAACAATTCGTGGGGCCCCGGGTCTTCCGCGACGGGGTGCGGACCTACCTCGGCCGCCACGCCTACGCCAACACCGTCACCGCCGACCTGTGGGACGCCCTCGAGTCGGCGAGCGGCCAGCCGGTGCGCGCCGTCATGGACAGCTGGATCCTCCAGGGCGGCCACCCCCTGGTGGTGGTGGGCGACGACGCCGTCACCCAACAGCCCTTCTCCTACCGGCCGGCCGGGGCGGGGACGGCCAGCGCCATCGGTGAGCACTGGCAGGTGCCGGTGCTGGTCCGGACGATGCCGGGCGGGCCGGCGGGCGACGGGACGATCGAGCGTCACCTGCTCGGCGCGGCCCCCGCCCCCGTCCCCCCGACGCCGCCCGGCGGGGTCCGGGTGGTCAACGCCGGGGGCTGGGGGGCCTACCGCACGGCCTACGCCGCCCCCGAGCTGGCCGGCCTCGCGGCCCGGCTGGGCGACCTGGCCACCCTGGAGCGGTTCAACCTGCTGGCCGACACCTGGGCCCTGGTGCTGGCCGACCGGGCCGGGCCGAAGGGCTTCTTGGACCTGGCCGCCGGGCTGGGCGACAGCGGGGACCCGAGCACCTGGGCCCTGGTGGTCGGGGCGCTCACCCTCTGCGACCGGGTGGTGCTCGACGGTGACCGCCCGGCCCTCGAGGGGGCGGTGCGGGCCCTCCTCGGTCCCCGCCTGGACCGGCTCGGCTGGGACCCGGCCCCCGGCGAGGGGGAACGGACCCCGTCGCTGCGGGCCCTGGTGGTGGCCGCCCTCGGCACCCTGGGCGCCGACCCGGCGGTCCGGGCCGAGGCGGCCCGGCGCTTCGACGCCTCGGGCAGCGGGGAGCCGATCGCGCCCGACATCGAGGCGGCGGTGCTGGCCGCCGTGGCCGCCCAGCTGCGCCCGGGGGACTACGAGGCGGTGCTGGCCCGCTACCGCGCCCCGGCCACCCCCCAGGACGAGCTGCGCTACCTCAACGCCCTCGCCGCCTTCCCCGACCCGGCCCTCGCCGTGCGCACCTTCGAGCTGTGCCGCACCGACGAGGTCCGCAGCCAGAACGCGCCCTACCTGATCGCCGCCCTGCTGGCCAACCGGGTCGGCGGCCCCGCCGTGTGGGAGCGGGTCACCGCGACCTGGGACGAGCTGCTGGCCCGCTTCCCGGCCAACAGCCATTCGAGGATGGTCGAGGGCGCCAAGGCCCTGTGCGGTGACCCGGTCCTCGCCGAGGGCGTCACCGCTTTCCTCACCGAGCACCCCGTCGAGCACGCGCCGCGCACGGTGGTCCAGATGCTCGAGCGCCTCGCCGTCAACGTCGCCTTCGGCGAGCGGGCCCGACCCGAGCTCGGCGCGGTGCTGGCCGGGGTCGCCGGGGCCCCCCGTGCCGGGCAACCCTGAGGCCGGGCGCCGTCGCCCGAACCCGGGGCCGCCCACCCGCCCGGGCCGGGGTCCGGACGGACGTCGGGCGTGAACGCCGCCCTCGCCGTCACGGTGTTCGCCATCGTCGCCGTCGCCGAGCTCCCGGACAAGACCATGATCGCCACGCTGATCATGGGCAGCCGGGCCCGCCCGGTGCTGGTGTGGCTCGGGGCGGCGGCGGCCTTCTGCGTCCACGTCACCCTGGCCGTGGCGGCCGGCCGGCTGCTCACCTTGCTGCCGCACACCACCGTCGAGATCGTGACCACCATCTTGTTCCTGGGGGGCGCCGCCTATCTCATCGTGGTCCCCGAGCGCTCCGAGATGCTCAAGGGCGAGCGCGAGGCCCAACCCGAGCACGCCGGCGCCCCCTGGCTGGTGGTGGCGACCGCCTTCGGGGTGATCCTGGTCGGCGAGTTCGGGGACCTGACCCAGATCCTCATCGTGAACTTCGAGGCCCGGACCCACCAACCCGTCTCGGTGTTCGTGGGCGCCCTGGCCGCCCTCCTCTCGGTGTCGGCCCTCGGCGCCTTCGGGGGCCAGGCCCTGCTCAAGGTGGTGCCCCTGGCCGTGGTGCGCCGGGTGGGCGGGCTGGTCCTGCTCGGCTTCGCCGCCTACAGCATTTACGCTCTGGCCACCTGATGAGCACCGCCCAGCCGACCGACGACCGACCCGGGGCCACCGGCGCCGACCGCATCGCCCAGGTCACCACCCTGGCCCGGGCCACCCGCGGCTTCATGCCCGACGACGAGGGGGCGGCCCTGCGCGACGCCGCGGTGGTCGCCGGCCGGGCCTTCTGCGGCACCGAGCCCGGGGCCACCTTCGTCGAGATCGGCGCCTGGTGCGGCAAGTCCACCCTCTACCTCGGGGTGGCCGCCGAGGCGACCGGGGCCGTCCTGTTCAGCGTCGACCACCACCACGGCTCCGAGGAGAACCAGCCCGGCTGGGAGCACCACGAGGCCGACCTGGTCAGCCCCGACGACGGGCGGCTCGACACCCTGCCCTCACTGGCGCCGGGCGGTGGCCGGGGCCGGGCTCGAGCACAGCGTGGTCGGGGTGGTGGGCGACTCGCCCACCGTCGCCGCCCGCTGGCGGACCCCCCTGGCGCTGTGCTTCATCGACGGCGGCCACGGCGAGGAGCCGGCCTGGGCCGACTTCAGCGGGTGGACGCCGCACGTCGCCGAGGGCGGCTGGCTGGCCATCCACGACGTGTTCGCCGACCCTGCGGACGGCGGCCGACCCCCCTACGAGCTGTGGCGGGCGGCCGTGTCGTCGGGCCAGTGGATCGAAGACGGCGAGTGCGGGAGCCTGCGGGTGCTGCGCCGGGTGGCCCCGCCCCGCTGACCCCGAGAGACGGCGGTCCGCTCAGACCCCGGCGGTGCAGCCGGCGGCGGCCGCCCCCCGGCAGCGCGACTCGGCCAGGTCCAGTCCCACCGGCAGCGTCTCGCCCCGGAAGAGCCCGGCCGCCGGCGAGGCGTTCGACAGGGCGTCGGCGGCCAAGATGATCGCCGCCGCCGTATAGGTGGTGCGCTCGGCGCCCGGGAAGGTCTCGCGCTCGGGGTAGACCATCCCGGTCCAGTACGAGCCGTCGGCCAGCCGCAGGCCCTGGGCGGCGGTGAACAGGCGCCGGGCGTCGGCGTCGAGGCCCAGCGCGTCGAGGGCCATGACGCACTCGGCCGTCTCGGCCGCCGTCACCCACGAGCTGGTCGAGACGCAGCGCACCCCGAGGCCCTCCATCACGAAGGTCGACCAGCCCTCGTCGATCCGGCGTCGGCCGGGCTCGCCCTCGAGGGCCCCCGAGAGCATCGGGTAGTACCAGTCCATGGCGAACTCGTCCTTGGGGGCGAAGGCGCCCGGGTGGTGGGCCACCGCGTGGCCGAGCCGGCCGGCGGCCAGCTCCCAGTCGGGGCGGTCCTTGCCCAGGGCCTCGGCGGCCGCCACCCCGCAGCGCAGGCTGTGGTAGATCGACGAGGAACCGGTCAACAGGGCATAGCCCTCGGGACGGCCGGCCGGGTCGAGCGACCAGCGCACGGACCCGTCGGGGTCCTGCCAGCGGAGCACGAAGTCGAGGGCCTTCTCGACCACCGGCCACAGCTCGCGCAACAGGTCGGCCTCGCCGGTGACCAGCGAGTGGTGCCAGAGCCCGGCCGCGATGTAGGCGCACACGTTGGTGTCGAGCCGGGGATCCTTCACCCCCTCGGCGAGGTAGTAGTTGAACCAGCTCCCGTCGGCCAGCTGGCCCTCGGCCAGCCAGCGGTACCCGAGGGCCGCCTCGTCGGCCAGCCCGCACACCGTGAGGGCCATCGCCGCCTCCACGTGGTTCCACGGGTCGCAGTGGCCGCCGGGGAACCACGGGATCATCCCGTCGGCCCGCTGGACCTCGGCGATGGCATGGGCGGTGGCCACAACGTCCGAGGCGCTGAGCACGCCCTCGACCTCGGGGACCGACACCGCCGTTGACCGCGCACGCTCGCTCATGCTGCTTCTCCACGTCCCGCCCCTGCGGGCGTCGTCGTTGCCGGTCGGGACCCGGCCCGGTCGCCGCCGGTCCTGGCTGGCCCCTCGGGTTTGAGCAGGTACACCACCAGGCTCTTGCCGATGAACGGGCTCAGCACCCGGTCGGCCATCCGGGTGGGACGGGGGGCCTTGACGATGTCCCAGACCAGCACCTTGTGGTAGGCGGCGACGGCGGGGTGGGCGTCGTTGGTCGGGCCGACCAGGCAGCGCAGCCACCAGTAGGGGGCGTGCAGGCCGTGGGCGTGGTGCGAGTCCACCGGCTCGAGGCCGGTCGAGGCCAGGCGGGCCCGAAGCGTCGAGCGCCGGTAGATGCGGACGTGGCCCCCCGGCACGTCGTGGTACTCGTCGGAGAGCACCCAGTTGATGAACTCGGGCCCGCAGCGCGGCACGGTGACGGCCATCGTCCCGCCCGGGCGCAGCACCCGGGCCAGCTCGCGCATGGCGCCCACGTCGTCGGGGATGTGCTCGAGGACCTCCGAGGCGATGACCCGGTCGAAGGTGCCGTCGGCGAAGGGGAGGTGCAGGGCGTCGCCCTGCACGGCGCCGGCCCTGGTCCCCGACTCGTCCAGCTCGCCCGCCTCCACCATGGCCCCGAAGGTGGCCCGCACCCCGGCCACCTCGTCGGCCCCCGCGTCGAGGGCGAGGACCGCCGCACCGCGCCGGACCGCCTCGAAGGCGTGGCGACCGAAGCCGCAGCCGAGGTCCAAGACGAGGTCGCCGGGCCCCACCCCCAGGCGCTCGTAGTCGACGGTCAGCACCGGGTCGACCCCGTCGCCCCCGACAGCGCCGTCACGGTCGGCGCCACCCCGGCGCCGGGGGCCGCCGGCGCCCCGGGCAGCGGTCGACCGTCCATCAGGGCCTGGTAGCACTCGGCGGTGCCCCGGGCGGTCACCTTCCAGGTGAAGCGGCCGAGCACCCGCTCCCGGCCGGCCGCCCCGAGCCGGGCCCGCAGCCCGGGGTCGTCGAGGAGCCGGCCGATGGCGGCGGCCAGCGCCCCGGGGTCGTCGGGGGGGACCAGCAGGCCGGTCTCGTTGTCCCGGCCCACCACCTCGGGCAGGGCGCCCCCGGTGGTGGCCACGACCGGCACCCCGCAGGCCATGGCCTCGACGGTGGGGAGGGAGAACCCCTCGTAGAGCGATGGGCACACCGCCACCTCGGCCTCGCCGTAGAGGCGGGCCAGCTCCTCGTCGGAGATGCCGCTCACGCAGCGCACCACGCCGCGCAGGCCGAGGCGCTCGAGGGCCCGGTCCACCCGGCCGCCGGGCCGGGGCTTGCCGATGACCACCAGCTCGACGTCGCGCTCGGTGCGCAGCTTGGCCACGGCCTCGAGCAGCGGCACCAGGCCCTTCATGGGCACGTCGCTCGAGGTGGTGACCATCAGGCGGCCGGCAACCGGCTCGACGTCGTCGAAGGGCCGGTAGACGTCGGTGTCCACCCCCACCGGCACGACGGTCATCTTCTCGGGGGCCACGCCCATCTGGGCGGCGATGTCGTCGCGCGAGGACTGCGAGACGGTGACGATGGCCGGCAGGGCCCGGGCGACGCGCACCTGCATGCGCAAGAAGCCGAACCACCGCCTGGTGGTGAACTGCTGCCAGGGGTTGGTCGTGTGCGAGAGGGCCAGCTGGCGGTCGACGGTGATCGGGTGGTGGAGGGTGGTCAGGAGCGGCCAGCCGTCCTCGAGCATCCCGAGCATGCCCGAGCCGAGGCACTGGTTGTCGTGCACCAGGTCGAAGTCGCCCCGGCGTCGGGCCAGGAGCTCGCGGGCCCGCAGCGAGTAGGCCCACGGCTCGCCGAAGCCCGCCGTGCACATGACGGCGAACTCCAGCGCGTCCAGGCGGTCCTTGAACTCGCGGGGGTGGGGCACCCGGAACGGGTCGGGCTCGCGGTACAGGTCGAGGCCGGCGATGGGGGTCAGCCCCACCCCCTCATCCACCTCGGGCCAGGGCTGGCCGCTCAGGACCTCGACGGAGTGACCGAGGGCGGTGAGCTCACGGGTCAGGTGGCGGGTGTAGACGCCCTGGCCCCCACAACGCGGGTTGCCCCGGTACATGAGAAAGGCGATGCGCAGGCCGCCGGGCCCGGGGGGGGCGGCGGGCACGGCGGGAGGGACCACCACGTGCCTCGAGCGCTCCCAGGACTCCTGGACCTCCCGCCACTTCTGGCGCGGGCTCTTAGGCACGCTGAGCTTGGGCCGGGGCAGTCATGACCGCACAGCCTCCCCCGACCCGCAGTCCCTGTGCAAACAGGGCGTCGGGCGTGCCCGGGGCGGGACCGACACCCGGCGGCACCCCGCCAACCACCCTGAGCAGCCCCGGCGCCTGGGGACGCACGGCCCGAGGCGCTGGCCCCGGTCCCGGGCCGGCCGCCTGGCGCCGAGCGGGCCCGGCCGCCGGTCCGGGGACGGCGGGTAGTGTCCCGGGCGATGGACCTGACCTACCCCCCCGAGGCAGAGGAGTTCCGGGCCGAGATCGCCCGGTGGCTCAAAGAGAACCTCCCGGCCGGCTGGGGGGAGCCCGGGTTCTCGATGTCCAAGGAGGAGAAGAAGGCCTTCAACGAGGCGTGGACCGAGACCCTCCACAAGGGGGGCTGGATCTGTGCCAGCTGGCCGGTCGAGTACGGCGGCAAGGGCCTCTCGCTCCTCCAGCAGGTGGTCCTCAACGAGGAGTTCGCCCGGGCCGGCGCGCCCCTGCGGGCCGACTTCTTCGGGGACACGCTGGTCGGCCCGACCATCTTGCAGTGGGGCACCGAGGAGCAGAAGCGCCAGTTCATCCCGGGCATCTTGAGCGGGACCATCTCGTGGTGCCAGGGGTTCAGCGAGCCCGACGCCGGCAGCGACCTAGCGTCGCTCGCCACCAGGGCCGAGCTCGACGGGGACGAGTGGGTGGTGAACGGCCAGAAGGTCTGGACCACCCAGGCCCAGTACGCCGACTACATCTTCCTCCTGGCCCGCACCGACCCCGACGCCCCCAAGCACGCCGGCATCTCCTATCTCCTGGTCCCCATGCGCCAGGAGGGCGTCGAGGTCCGCCCCATCGCCCAGGTCGACGGCTCGGCCGACTTCAACGAAGTCTTCTTCACCAACGTCCGCTGTCCCAAGGACAACGTCGTGGGCGGGGTGAACAACGGGTGGAAGGTGGCCATGACCACCCTCGGCTTCGAGCGCGGCTCGTCGGCCACCACCGGCCACCGGCGCTTCGCCCGCGAGCTCACCGCCATCATCGGCGAGGCCCGTACCCGGGGCCGTGACCGCGACCCGCTCGTCCGCCAGGGCCTGGCCCGGTCGTGGTCGAAGATCAAGATCATGGAGATCAACGGCTACCGGACCCTGACCGACGCCCTCAACGGCACCCACCACACCGCCGCCCTCGGGGCGTGCAACAAGATGTTCTGGTCAGAGATGCACAAAGAGACCCTGGAGCTGGCCATGGACATCTTGGGCATGGACGGCCAGATCCTGCGCGGCGGGGCCGAAGGCGTCGAGGTCCTGCCGGGCATGCGACGGGGACGCTCGGACTACCCGGTGGACGAATTGCAGGCCTCGTTCTTCTTCTCGCGTTCTGAGTCCATCTGGGGCGGGACGGCCGAGATCCAGCGCAACATCGTGGGCGAGCGGGTCCTCGGCCTGCCCAAAGAGCCCAAGGTCCCCGCCGGGTCCTGACCGCCCGGGACCGGGTCGGCGGGTGGATCAGCCGACGGGACCGGCCCCGCGGAGCCCCGGGGCCGGGAACTCGCGCACCGCCGGCGCCGCCGGGGCGCCCATGGACTCGTCGGCCCCCGGCACCGGCAGACCCGAGGGGTCGTGGCGCCGGTAGCGGAGGGCCAGGGGGATGGCGGCGAGGAGGGTGGCCGCCCCGCCGACCACCAGGGCCACCCGGGGGCTGGCGGCCGAGCTGATCGCCCCCATCAGGGGGGCGCCGATCGGGGTGCTGCCCAAAAAGGCGATGGCGTAGAGGGCCATCACCCGGCCCCGCTTGGACGGGTCCGATCGGAGCTGGAGGGTGGCGTTGCCGGTGGCGATGAAGGCGATGCTGCAGGCCCCCATCGGGACCAGCAGGGCGATGGCCACGACCTCGGTCGGGGCCAGGGCGACGGCCAGGATCATGGCCCCGAACACCAGGCCGATGACCGCCATCAGGTGGGGCGACGGGCGGTTGCGGTGGGCGACGACGAGGCCGCCGACCACCGCCCCGGCCCCCATGGCCGCGGTGAAGGCCCCGAAGAGCCCGGCCCCGGCGTGGAAGGTCAGCTTGGCCAAGAGGGGCAGGGTGACCGTGAAGTTGAAGGCGAAGATCCCGACGATCGCCATCACGAAGAGAGGGTCCCGGATCGAGGGGGTGGACCAGACGTAGCGGAACCCCTCGCGCAGCTGTCCCTTGGCCCGCACGACCAGCGGGGTCCGGTGCAGCTCGGACGGGCGCATGAGGGCGAGGGCACAGAGCACCGCGGCGTAGGTGGCGGCGTTGATGAAAAAGCACAGGGCCACCGGGTCGAAACCGTCGCCCAGGGCCACGAAGATCAGGCCCCCGATGGCCGGGCCCACGACGCGGGCACCGTTCATGAGCACGCTATTGAGGCTGATGGCGTTGGGCAGCAGGTCCCGACCGACCATCTCGGAGACGAAGGTCTGTCGCAGCGGGTTGTCGAACATGTTGAAGAAGCCGAGGAGGACGGCGAGCAGGTACACCTGCCACAGCTCGATCCGCCCCGAAAGGGTCAGGCTCCCCAGGACCAAGGCGATGGCCATGGCGGTGGACTGGGTGAAAAAGAGCATGGTGCGCTTGTTCATCCGGTCGGCCATCAGCCCGCCCCAGGTGCCGAACAGGAGCATCGGCACGAACTGGAGGGCGGTGACCAGCCCGAGGTCGAGGCCGCTCCCGTGCAGGGGGTAGACGACCAGGACCGCCAGGGCCGTCGTCTGCATCCAGGTCCCCGAAACCGAGATGACCTGCCCGGAGAAGTACAGCCGGAAGTTGCGGACCTTCAGGGCCTGGAAGGTCTGGCGGGCGGCGGCGCGCACCGCGCTCACGGCTCGGCCACCAGATGCTCGAGGAGGTCGGCGAGCTCGGCCGCCGCCGCGTACTGCGAGGCGTCCAGGTTGGCCAGGCGCCGGGTCAAAAAGGCGTTCTTCAGGGATCGGATCCGCTGCAGCGTCCGTCGGCCCTCGGCCGTGAGCTGGACCCGGCAGACCCGGCGGTCGCCCTCGTCGGCCAGGCGCGCCACCAGGCCGGCGTCCTGCATCCCCGCCACCAGCCGGGTCATCGTCGGCGGCTGGACCTGCTCGGCCGTCGCCAGCTCGCCGAGGGTGGGGGCCCCCAGGCGGTTGACCGAACCCAGGGCCGACGCCTGGGCCGGCGACAGCCCGGCGAGGGACTGCTGGCGCAGCCGCCGGTTGAGCCGGGTCACGGCCACCCGCAACCGGGCCGCCAGCTCCTCGTCCACCGGCTCGGGGCGCCCGGGCGCCCCGGACGGGTGCCGCAACGACGGGCCGCCCGACGCGGGGTCCTTGGCCGGTCGGGCCTTGGGGCCGGTGGCGGTCGGGGCGGTGTCCATGTCCCCAGTATAGTTAGTTGTACTAACTAATGTGCTGTCCAACCGCGACGGGGGGGGCCGGCGCGGCCCCAAGGGCCGGACCGGGGCCCGAGCGCACGCGCTGACCTTGCCGGCATGGCTGACTACGTGATCCCCGAGCCCGAGCCCAAAGAGGAGGACGAGCGGCTGTCCATCGAGCTGCGCCACCTGGCCGACAACGCCGTGCTCAAGGGCAAGCCCTCGGGGGACGAGCGGTGCGACAACTGCCGCTACTACCTGGAGCCGTACCGGGACATCTCGTACTGCTGGCACCCCAAGCTCCGGGTGCTGGTCGGCGCCGACTGGTGGTGCCAGTGGTGGGACGCCATCCCAGAAGAAGAGGCCGCCGGCTGAGCCGGTGACCGGCCGACCGGCCCGGGACCGCCGCCTCAGTACCGGGGGACGTAGCCGCCCTGACCGAGCGAGGCGCTCTCGAAGGGGTCCAGGGAGTCGTCGAGGCCGCCCACGACCTCGGTCACCCAGTCCAGCCGCTGGGTCAAGATGCGCTCGACCCCGCCCTGAAGCGTCGACGAGCTGACGGCGCACGAGCTGCACGCCCCCTGGAGCTGGACCTCGACCACGCCCGTCTCCACGTCGGCGGCCACCAGGACCAGGTCGCCGCCGTCGGCCTGCACGGCCGGTCGCATGAGGTCGATCAGCGACTGCAGGGCGCGCAGCCGCTCGGCCCGCTCCTCGTCGCCGAGGGCGGCGGCCGGGCCCTCGGGGTGCCCCTCGGGCACCCCGGCTCCGGGGCCCACCGGGCTGGGGTCGGTCGTCGTCACCCCCCCATTGTGCCGTGCCGGCACGCCGAGCGTGACGGCCCGTCCCGGGCCCTCGGTCCGGGGGTGCGCCGTGGGCGGTCACGGCCGGCTCCCCGGGGACCTACATTTGCCCCCGTGCCCACCGTGACCGGAGTCGCTCACCTCAGCCTGACCGTCCGGAACCTGCGGATCAGCGAGACCTGGTACCGCGAGCTGTTCGGGCTCGAGCGGGTCACCGACGACCGCCACCCGCGCTTCGACACCGTCGTCCTGCGCGACCCGTCCTCCCACATGGTGATCAGCCTGCGCAAGCACCACGGGGCGGGGACGGCCCGCTTCGACGAGAGCCGCACCGGCCTCGATCACGTCTCGTTCGGGGTGGCCGACCGGGCCACGCTCGAGGGTTGGGAGAAGCGGCTCAAGGAATTCGACGTCGAGCACTCCCCGATCACCGAGACCCCGTTCGGCGCTGTGCTGGTGTTCCGTGACCCGGACCACATCCAACTCGAGTTCACCTGCGCCAAGGAGGACGCCGAGAAGGGCGGTGCCAGTGACACGGCGGCGGCCAAGGAGACGGCCGCCCGGGACGGGGCGGCCACCGGCTGAGCCGGGCTCGGGTCAGTCGAGGCCGGTGGCCGCGGCCGGCGGCCCGGCGGCCACCGGGTTGACGAGCCGTCCCACCCCCCCGATCTCGATCCGCACCTCGTCACCGGGCTTGAGCCACCGGGGCGGGTCGAAGGCGGCACCGACCCCGGCGGGCGTGCCGGTGGCCAGCACGTCGCCGGGCTCGAGCGGGAAGGCGGTCGTCAGGTACTCGACCATGGCGGCGCAGCCGAAGAGCAGCTCGGCCGTGGTCGAGTCCTGGCGCAGATCGTCGTTCACCCAGGTGCGGATGGGCAGCGCCCCGGGGTCGGGCACCTCGTCGGGGGTCACCAGGAACGGGCCCATCGGCCCGTGGGTGTCGAAGGACTTGCCCATGGTGAACGTCGGGGTCCGCCACTGCCAGTCCCGCACGCTCACGTCGTTGACCACGGTGAAGCCGGCCACCACCTCGAGCCAGCGGGCCGCCGGGACGTTCTGGCAACGCCGGCCGATGACGATGCCGAGCTCACCTTCGTAGTCGACCGCCCCAGAGACCGACGGGACGAGGATCGGCGTACCCGGGCCGACGACGCAGGTCCGCTGCTTGTTGAACCAGTACTGGTACTCGGGGGCCGTGGCCCCCACCTCGGCCACGTGGTCCCGGTAGTTCATGCCGATGGCCAGGACCTTGGGGGGCTCGGGCACCGGGGCCAACAGCTGCACGGCGCCGAGCGGCCAGCGCCGGGCGGCCGTGGCCGGGGCCCCCGACGCCGCCCGGAGGGCGCCGGTCCCCGCACCGAGCAGCCGGGCCATGTCGCCGGGGAGGCCGACGGCGGGATCGGTCAGGTCGACGAGCTCGTCGCCGGCGACCACCCCGGTGCGCCAGGGCCGCACGTCGGGCCCGGCCGGCGCCGCGTCGGGGGGGACGAAGCTGGCCAGCCGCACGGGGCGACCCTAGCGGGGCGCGCGCGGCGGCCGGCGGGGCCGGTGGCCCTCAGGTCCCCAACTGGGTCTTCATCTCCTCCCAGTTGCGCCTGGCGTGGCGGGCCATGAGGGAGCCGATGATCTCGATGGTGCCGTAGAGGATGCACCACAGACCGATCACCACCACGAGCACGGTGAGGGCGTTGCCCGGGTGCCGCAGAGCCCAGATGCCGAGGAGGATCGAGATGATGCCCCGGATCAGGTAGAGCCACCAGTAGGGGACCTGGCGGTTGGACAGCGAGCTCACGAGGTCGGTCACCCCCCAGAACAGCAGGACCCAGGCGATGAGGACGGCGATCACGAAGAGGGTGATCTTGGGCCAGGCGAAGCAGACCACCCCCGCCCCCACCGAGATGACGCCCATGACGAGGTAGCCCCAGCGGAACTTGGCCGCCCGGAACGAGCCGACGATCTGGAAGATCCCGACGGCCAGGAAGAAGGCGCCGGCGAAGTAGGCCACGGCGTACAAGGTGGCGTGCTTGTAGCTGAGGATGAAGAACCCGAAGAGGATCGAGATGATCCCCCCGGCGAGGTACCACCCCCACATTCGCTCCATCATGTCGGCCAACTCGTCCCCGGCGGCGACCTCGGCCGGGGTCAACTGGGTGGGGCTCATGGCGTCCTCCTCGTGATACCGGCTCATGGTCGGACCGGCGGGCTTCCGAGCGGATCGTACCTGGTGGAGACCCCAAAGCCGGGGACCGACGCCCGGGCGTCCCGGCTCAGGAGGCGGCGGGTCGGCCGGCCAGCCCGGCCGTGGCGGCGACCACCCGCGACCCCCAGGAGCGGGCGGCGGCGGCCCAGCGAGCAGGGTCCGGCGCCATCTGGTCGGCCTCGTCCCACAGCTCGGCCTCGAGCGGGTCGAGCACCCGGCGGATCGCCGTCATGGCCCCCGGGTCGCCCTCGGCGCGCTCGCGCAGGGTCTCGGCGTCTCGCCACAGCCGCTCGTCGGCCAGGGCCCCGGGCACGGCGCTCGCCCCCTCGCCCGGGTCGACGAGGACCGGCACGAAGACACCGACGCACGGGCTCCCGGTGGCCACCCAGGCCCGGAGCGGGGCGGCCGGCTCCGCCGGGAGCTCGACCACCATCGACGAGGTCGTGGCCATGAAGTCGCGGACGTGCATGCACACGGTCACCCCGGTGAAGTCGGCGAGCACCTCGGTCGGGGGGGCCTGGGGCTGGTCGTGCGCCCGGGGGCGCCCCACGGGCCGTGGCCGTGGTCGCGCAGGTGGGCGGCCATCTGGCGGGGTCCGGTGCCGGCGGGTCGGGCCAGCAGGGCCAACCCGGCGGCCAGCCGGCGGTCGGCATGGCCGGTCGGCTCCCCCGGCCGCCGCCAGCGGTCGAAGTCGTCCCCCGGGGCCACCTCGGTGGAGGCCCGGGTCCAGTCGGTCCCGATGGTGATGCGGTTGCTGATGGCCCCCGTGGTGCCGAGGGGCTTGGCCGCCCAGACCGAGCCGGCGGTCTCGAGGACCCAGGCAGCGGTCCGGTCGGCCAGCAGGAACGAGGAGAAGTAGGCCTCGCCGTAGGGGTTGGCCACCCCGCCCTGGCCGTGCCGGGCCAGCAGGCCGGTGAGCACGTCCAGCGCCTCGTCGGCGGAGCGGGACCGCTCCAGGCCGAGCCGCACCAGGTCCATGCCGATGAGGGCCGGGGGTGCCGCCGCCGCGTCGACGACGGTGTAGATCTCCTCGTTGCCGATGGCCACCCCGTGCTCGTTGAACCCGTGCTCGGCCCCCCACAACCACGTCGGCCGGGCCAACACGGTCGCCGCGGCGCCGGCCTCGGGGATCGCCAGGTACTGGGTGCGCAGCGAGCCCCCGGCCGGCCGGCGGCGGTGGGCCGCCACCAGCTGCACCTCGGTGGGCGGGCGGTCCGAATTCTTGGCGAAGACGGCGCCGCCGGGCCCGAGGGCCCAGAGGGTGTCGCACACGGTCTGCACTGTACGGCCCCTGTGGGTCCCAGGACTTCTCTCGGTAGGGTTGGGGCGTGGAACCAACCGACGTCCTCGCCCCCGAGCAGATCGACTTCTCCGACCTGGACTTCTGGGCCCGGCCCTGGGCCGAACGCGAGGGGGCGTTCCGCCGGCTGCGGAACCAGGACCCCAAGGCCTACTTCGACCCTCCCGTGCTCGACCAAGAGACGGCCTTCGAGCTGCCGAGCGGCCCGGGCTACCGGGCCCTCATGCGCCACGCCGACGTCACCGAGGTCAGCCGCCACCCCGAGATCTACCGCTCCGGCCAGGGTGCGGTGAGCATGATCGACATGCCGGTGGAGATGCTCGAGTACTTCGGCGGCATGATCAACACCGACGACCCCCGGCACGCCCGTCTCCGGCGCATCGTTTCCCAGGCCTTCAACCCGCGGATGATCCGAAGCATCGAGGACACGATCCAGGCGGTGGCCGACAACGTCATCGACCGGGCTGCGCCGAGCGGGGGCTGCGACTTCGTCGTCGACATGGCCGCGCCCCTCCCCCTCAAGGTCATCTGCGACATGATGGGCGTCGCCGAGTCGGACTACGACATGGTGTTCCGGTGCTCCAACGTGATCCTCAGCATGGGGGACCCCGAGTACGTGCCCGAGGGCACCGACCCCATCCTGGCCTTCATGAACGCCGGGTCCGAGCTCACCTCCCTGATGGAGGACATCGGCCGGTTCCGGATGGAGCACCCGACCGATGACCTCACCTCGTCTCTGGTGAACGCCAACGTGGACGGGGAGGCGCTGAGCCACGCCGAGCTGGCCTCGTTCTTCATCCTCTTGGTGGTGGCCGGCAACGAGACGACCCGCAACGCCATCAGCCACGGGTTGCTCGCCCTCACCGAGTACCCCGACCAGCGGGCGCTCTGGCAGGCCGATGTCGACGGCGTGGCGGCCACTGCGGTCGACGAGATCGTGCGGTGGGCCACGCCGGTGATCTGGATGCGCCGGACGGTGGCCGATGAGACCGTCCTGTCGGGCACCGAGCTCCACCCAAACGACCGGGTGATCCTCGTGTACTCGTCGGCCAACCGCGACGAGGACGTGTTCGACGACCCCTACCGCTTCGACGTGCGGCGAGACCCGAATCCCCACGTAGGGTTCGGGGCGCCCGGGCCCCATTTCTGCCTGGGGGCCCACCTGGCCCGGCGCGAGCTCATGGTGATGTTCCGCGAGCTCTTCCGCCGGTTGCCCGACATCGAGACCACCGGCGAGCCCGACCGTCTCCGGTCGGCCTTCATCAACGGGATCAAGCACCTGGACTGCACCTTCACACCCGTCGGGGCACCCCGCCGCTGACCGGCACCCCGCCTCGGCCGGCGGGCGACCCCGGGGTGGCCCAGGAGGGAGTTGGGCGGGAAACCGAGATTTCCTGCAACGGTCGCCCCTGCTCGGGCGTCTGGACAAGTGATGGGGGAAGCCGGCGCAACGACGCATTCGACGACCAAGGGTCCGCCCCGGGGTCCGGCCGCTGGCGCCGGCGGGGTCGTCGCCGTGGTGACCCCGGCCGCTCCGGGTCCGCCCGGGGCCGACGAGGCGTCGTCGCGCGTTCGCGGCGGCAACGGCGCTGGGCCCGGCCAACTTCGGCCAGTTCTACGAGGAGCACTTCACCGGCCTTGTCCGGTTGGCCGCGCTGCTGACCGGCTCCCAGGAGGTCGCCGCCGACGTGGTGCAGGACTGCTTCGTCCGTCTGCACGCCCACTGGGCCGGGGTGCGCCAGCCCCTCCCCTACGTGCGGCGCTCCGTCGTCCACGCCTGCGCGTCGCACCACCGGGGCGCCGCCCGGGCCCGGCGCCACCAGGGTCAGCCCGGCCCGGCCGCGACGACCGAACTCGGGGCCGATGAGCTCGGCGACGCGCTGGCCAAGCTGCCGGCCAAGCAGCGGGCCGCCATCGTCCTGCGCTTCTACGACGACCTCCCCGAGGACGACATCGCACGGACCCTGCGCTGCCGGCCGGCGACCGTCCGGTCGCTCGTCCACCGGGGGTTGGCCGAACTGAGAAGGGTGATCGAGCCATGAATTTCGAAGATGACCTCCGCCGGCGGCTGCACGGTCGGGTCGAGTCGGTCGACGCCGCTCCCGACCCCGAGGACCTGCTCGAACGGTCGGGACGAGCGGCCCGGCGACGGACCCAGACCTTGGTCCTCCTGGCGGTGGCCGCAGCCCTGCTCGTCGGGGCGGCCGGCGTCGCCGGGGGCTCCGCCCTCGGCGGAACGGCGTCGAGCAGCTCGGCGACCCCGTCCCCGTCGCCCGGCGGACAGTCGGGCCGGGCGTTCTCCGGCCCCGACGCGGCCGTCGCACCGGGCGGTGCGGCCCTCGGAGGCGCCTCGACGACGATCCCGACCCAGCCCCTCACCCGCCTGTTCACCCGCACCACCGCGGGTGGCGTGACTATCCGGGCCTACTCCTCGGCCGTCCCGGTGCCCAACGGTCCGGTCTCGCCGACCCCGCCGACGCCGACGACTCCGACGACCGTGTCGCCGGTGCCGCCGGTGACGACACCGACGACCGGGTGTCCCGGTGCGAACTCCTGCTCGCCTGGGACCACGATCTGTGGGGTCACGGGCAGTGGCACCGCGACCTGCCCGGTCCCGGTGACCTGCCCGCCCAACGCCCTGTGCGCCCAACCCCAGGCCGTCCAACCCAAGAGCGTGCCGGCCCAGACCTCGACGCCCGGGACGACCCCGACGGCCGGCAGCGGCGCATCGGGGGGACCGGTGGCCACCGTCCCAAGCCCGGCCCCGGCATCGTGCCCCGAGGAATCGGTCACCGTGGAGCTCTCGACCGATGCCGCCGTCGGGACCGACCAGGTGACCCTTCCGTCCGGCCCGGAGACCCCGGCGACGGCCCTCGTCGTGGCCGCCACCGGGTCCTTCGGTGTCGCCGAGGGTTCGCCAACGGGCTGGGTCCTGGTCTCGGCCGGTCCCGGGGTCGGCACCGTCAGGGTGACCCAGGGCGACGGGTCCGACGAGATGGCCCCGGTGGACGGGCTGGCGGTGGTCGCCCTGGCGGGCACCGGTGACCTGGGCGGCGCCACGGTCGACGGTCTGGACGCCTCGGGCAATGTCGTCTCGTCGGTGAGCGTTCCCTCCGCCGGCACCGCCGGTCCGCTGGCCTGCCCCTCGACGTCTACGACGGTGCCGCCCCTCTCGACCACCACGGTGCCGCCGACCACCGTTCCACCGACGTCGACGACGACGGTGCCCGGGGGGCCGACGACGACGGTGCCTACGACCGGGACCGTCCCGACCACGTCGCAGCGGGTGGTCGCGCCCGGACCGGCGATCGAGCCCCCGGCCACCTCGGGCGCGGCGCCGTCGAGCGCTCGGCGCTCGAACTGAGCACTCCGAGCGCCGAGCAGCCGGCCGAAACTCCGGTCCCCGGTACTCGGGTCTCGGCTCAGTCCGGTCCGGTGGGCGCCGACCGGGGCCCGCGGGAACGGACCTCGTCCACCTGTTCGAAGGCCGCCCGGAGCTCGGCGATCCAGGCTTCTTCGTTCGAGCCCACCAGCCGCACGCACCAGGCGAGTGCCTCGCTCCTGCTCCGGGCCACCCCCGCGTCGATGAGTGTGTCGAGCACCTGGCGTTCTGCGAGTCGGAGTCTCGTCATGACCGGGACGCTGAGCGTGGTGAACAGATAGGTGGTGGCCCCACAGGTCGCGCCCCACGCCACGTGGCGGCCGAACGCGCCCTGGGCCTCATCGGCGATGCGCATCCGGTGCTCACGGGTCTCCTCGCGGAACCCGCTGATACGGGCCGCGTCGGCGGTCCGCTGCTCGTCCTCGCCGGCGCCCTTGCCGAGCTCGACGGGGGGCAGGGTCCCCACGATCAGGACCTCGTCGTCGTCCACGGTGACCTCGGGGGCCGCCGTGAACCACGCCTCGGGGAGCCGACCGGTCACCCAGGCCCGGATCCTCTGGCGCTGCTCGGCCGTGGTGCGCTCCTCGCCCGCCGGGCGATGGCGGCCGCGGCCACGCCGGCCCCTGGGTGACCCTTCCTGGATTCGTTCGTCATATTTCATACTTACAAGATTACAACACCTTCCCGTCGGCGGCAACCGGGTCCGACCGGATCCCGCCGGCCGCGGGGACCCCGGCGTCGGGGATGAGGCGGACCCCCGGCCTCCCCGGCCGGGGCGGGGGCCCGCACCAGGCTCTCGAGCGGGTGAGCCACGGGCGCCCCGGGCCCAACCAACCGAGGTCGGCGGAGCCGACGCTTACCTGTCCGGCACCGGGCCCGAGATGTGCGGCCCGGTCACAGGACCCGCTTGTAGCCCTCATGGGTTGCGGCGAAGCCGTGGCGTTCGTAGAAGCGGTGGGCCGCCGACCGCTCCTTGTTGCTGGTGAGCTGCACCCGGTAGCAACCGGCACTTGAAGCCCGGCTGACTGCGGCCTCCAACAGGACGCCACCGATGCCCCGGCCCCGCCAGGACGGATGAACGTGGACGGATTCGATCTCGGCGCAACGGCCGCCCGCCGCCTCGAGGTGGCGGAACATGACCAGCTGGCACATGCCCACCACCGAACCCTCGACCTCGGCCACCAAGACGTCGCACCCCGGCGCCGAACGGACCTCGGCCAGGGCGTCCCCGTAGGCCTCGGGATTGCCCGGCTCCTCCTTGTCGGCCACCAGGGCACCTTGGACCAGAAGATCGACCAGCGTCGGGACGTCGGCCTCCCGGGCGCTCCTCACGACGAGTCCTTCGGGGCCCGGAGCGGCCGATGTCACCGCTCAAGTATGGCGCCGGGCGGCCTGGACACCGGCGACGAGCGCCGGGGCTGCCGTGCGCGGAGGTCGACCCCCCATGGGCGGGTCGACCATCCTTGGGCCCGCCTGAGCGACCGACGCCCTCGGCCTGGCCTGCATCTGGGCCGCCGACCCCGGGGCCGGCACCCGCGGCCGGGGCCCGCGGCCACAGTGCCGTTGTGGCTCGGCCACCACCGCCTGTAAGCGGGTGGCACCGTAGCGACATCCAACCCGATATGGCCGGGGTCAGCGTCAGGCGGCTTCGCCGACACAGAGGGACTCGACGCCTCTCTCGTGCTCGTCACCCAGCGCGACGACCGACTGGTCGGCGTCGGACAGCTCCGGCTCGGACTCGAAGTCGTTCAGCACACGCTCCATTGGTCTTCTCCCTTCTCTCGTTCGGTCTCTCGTTCGGCTGCGGCGGTCGGGGCCCAGAATGCGGCGGCGTCGCCGGTCAGGCGGTTGCGGGAATGGGTCCCTCTGGCCCGCCGCACGCCGGCCAGCCCCGCGTCGGGCCGCGCGCCAACCAGTTGCCATTTCTGGCGATTTCTTCGATTCATTCGGGCACCATTTGCTCCGAGCACCCCAGCCCGAGCCCTGGCATAGACCCCTACCGAACGCCAACCAGGGGGTCTCGACGTGGGGCGGGGCACCGAAGCCAGCCGTCGGGCGAACCAATCAGCCGTGCAGTCCGGTGGGGCCACGATGGTGCGGACGGCCCGGAACGACAAGAGCCGCTCCCCTTTGGGAGCGGCTCTTCGAAGGTCTCCGGACCAATAAAAGTCCTGTTCATCCCTCCGAAGGCGCCCCCGATTCAAGCGAGGCGGCGGCTGCCGCTGCGATGGTCAGCATCGGCTTCCCCGTCCTGGCGTCTACCGCGCAACCGCGCCTAAAGGCGGTGCACTGGGCACCGTCGATGCACCAGGAATCCTGGTGGGCAGACATGGGAACGCGTCGCATGAAGAGTCACTCTACACGAACGGACCGACCAATGGAACCGCCAGCTCTCCGTTCTTTCCCTTCTATGGGAAGCGGTCACCCTGCTTTCCCCGCGGCATTCGCCGGCCAGACTGGTCAGCGGGTGGCCATGAATCCGCAAGTACGGTCTGCCCACCCCGGCCTGCCTCGAAATGGAGATCGTGGGACTCGACGGCTCACCGTTGCGGCGCCTGGTTCTCGATCCCGCCAAGGATTGCCAACGGATCCCATGGGCACAAGGATGCTGCTCTACGATGCCTCAAAGTGGACCATCGGAATCTGGTGGGGTCTGCCTGCTCACCGGACGACGATCGATCCCAGCACCCGCCAGTTTGGTTTGCCGGCGTAGAGCAGGGCCCGGATCCGGTAATTCTCGAAGTTGCGGAACCCGAAGCCGATCCGCTTGATCCGCTTGATCAGGTTGTTGAGTGCCTCGGTCGGCCCGTTGCTCACCCGGGCCAGGTGGAAGTTGACGATCTTGTCGAACCAGGTCTTGATCGTGCGACCGAGACGGCGGATCTCGGGGGGCATGGCCTTTTTGGTGCAGTGCCCTTGGAGGTCGAGCAGCATCGCCTCGGCCTCGTCGGGGTCAGTGCAGCGATAGAAGTCACGGAGCCGCTCCTTGACCCGGTAGGCGATGGCCACTTCGGCTCCGGGATCACCCAGGGAGAGGAGTGAGGCGAGACGCTCGGCAGCTTCGTCGCTGAGCCTCTCTTCACCTCTGAGCAACAGCCGGCGGGCCCGATAGAGCGGGTCGTCACGCCGGCCCCGATGACCAAGTTGTTCGATCTGGACCCGTCGGCGGATGGCGTCGAGGGAGCGGTTGGCGAGCGAGATCACATGGAAGGGGTCGACCACCTGGGCGGCGCCGGGCAACACCACGCTGTAGACGGCAGCATAGGTGGCCGACATGTCGAGGGCACCGAAGTCGATCCGCTCCTTCCACCAGCGGGGCTGTTTGTCCAGCCAGGCGGCCACGTCGACGTAGTTGCGGCTGGGCAGGATGTCGAGAATCTGGTGGTGCTCGACGTCGGCCACGGTCGTGGCGTAGTCGGTGCGGTTGCCCGCCAGTCGCACGAAGGAGGTCTCGTCGAGGCCGATAGCCGAGGTGCGATTGAGACGCTTGCGATCGGCCTTGAGGAGCGCCTGGCCATAGGTGGTCACGGCGTCGTTGACGGTGTGCCAATCGCAGGCGAGCTCGGCCGCCACCTCCTTGACCGTGCGCCCGTCACCGATCTGACGGGTGGCCCACTTGGCCGCCCGCGTCGTCAGCAGGCAGTTCTTGGCCGCAATGCGGTGGTCAGTCAGGACCCACGAGCCCTTGAGGCAGGCCTGGTTCACACAACGCATCCGGTGCTTCTTCCAGCACAGGCGCATCGGCGAGCCATAGACCGGCAGGTCGATGTAACGCACGGTCGGCCGGTCTTTGGTCCGGGCCTGTTCCTGGCAGGCCGGACACCGGACCACCCCGACCCTCTGCTCGATCGCCAACTCAACGTCGGGACCCCGTCGCTCAAGGTGCAGGACCTCGACGTCTTTGAGGCCGACCAGAGCGGCCAGGATCTGGGTAGGGTCAGTGATGACGTAGGTGCTTCTTGTTTTTTGGGTCACACCTCAAGCTTGAAGCACCTTCGTCGCGTCTGAGGTGATCCTGGTCAGGGCGCGACCCCACCAGAATCCGATGAGCCCTCAAAGTGCGCCCCCGGCAGGACTCGAACCTGCGACGCACGGTTTAGGAAACCGACGCTCTATCCTCTGAGCTACGGGGGCTGGCTGGGTCTTTGGGTTGGACCTTGACCCTCTGTCCTAGCATTGTCCTCTACATCAACCCCTTCTATTCTCCCATGGCGGCCACGTGGATCCGGCGACTGGATGGTCCGCTTGCGTCCATCTGTGGTCGCTGCTGGTGCTCGCGAGAGCGACTCTGAACGTCTAGCGGACGGGAGTAGCCCACTCCGTCGATCCTCTGATGACGCTCGATCGAGTGCGCGCATCGCAATGCGGCTCTGATCATTCCTTTCGCCTGATTCACGAGTCTCAATCCCGGTGATCCGGGACGGCATGACGATGCCTCTTACCCCGGTCGCGCCACGTAGGTCGCGGTAAGTCGAAAGGGGCCAGTGAACGCCAACGGGGCAAAGTCCTGGCTCGGCAGCAGGTTGCGGTAGGAAAGTGAATTCTGGAGGGGCTCCGGGCCCGCTTCGATGCAGTTGGCGTACCCCGATACCGGACAGGTCGGGGCCACGATCACGGTGAACGTGGCGCTTCCGCTTGGAATATGAACCTGCTCGTCTCGGAGACAGTCACCGGTGTGGCGGCCTTTGAGCACGGTGCACAATGACCAGTACCGGACTTGGGGATTCTGCGATGCCGGTCGGGCCAGGTCGTTTTCCTTCGGAAATGAATCAGACTGGTAAGTCGGCGCCTCGGCCGAGACGACCAGGTCCCCACGCGTGGTCGTGTAACGGACGTGCTGGTAGAAATTGTCGGGATTGGAGTACGGGCCTTCCCCGCCGTGGTTGACCGCCATCGCTGGGGGCGGGTTCACGACCGGGGTGGGCACTGGTGCCGGTGGCGGATAGCTCTTGGTCAAGGCATCCGGCAGTGCACCATTCTGGGCTCGGTAACTGTTCATCACCTTTGAAACCGTTTGTGATCCAGAAGCCTGGGCAAGAGTCAGCGTTGAGCCAGAGGAGCTCTCGTAGGAAATGCGGGGTAGGGGAACCCCGCCGGTGCCAGCGGAGTTCAGGTCGACCGGGACGTAGAGCCGGAAAACGACAACGCCCCCACCGACGCGGGATCCCATGGCGAGACAAGTGGGGCTCACCCCCGAGCAGCTTGCGGCGATAGTGATGGTGTAGCGGCCGCTTGTCTGCTGCACGCTGTCATCATGGACGTGTTGCCTTGGCGCGTTCGGGGGGAAGGGATAGGCGGTGAAGGACCAGTAGCGGGCTCCGGGAACCTCTCCGCTGATCACGGTCTTAGCGCCGTTGTCAGTGCCATACCCGTCGAACCAGTACACGCTGTCTGCGTCCGGAAGAAAGACATTGAGATCGTGGATGCTGTCCTTCACCCAGGCGGACGAGACCGACGCCGTGGTTGAGCTTGTCGATGTCGAACTCGGGGAGGACGATCCACAGGCGGCCAAACCAGTCGCGGTCAACATCAAACCCGCAAACAGCCCATTGCGCGCATGCTTCACCTGGCGCGCTCGCTGGCGTTGATCTTCACGAGAGGCATCGACACCCCGAGAGCTGCTTCAGCGTTCCGGACATGGCCCACAATAAGCGAGGCCGCTTCCTGCCGCGTGCCACCTCGCCACTCGGTTTTCGATGAAACCCCATGGAATGGTTCTCGTGAGGGCCCTCGTTATCTGCGATCACAACCGGTGATCGAAGGTGCTGAGATTTGGCTGTCCAAAAGTCGGATCCTCATCGTCCATTCTGAGCCCGATCTCCTCCTGGGCCCTGGCGGCCTCCCGGCTGAGGAGCCATAGTTTGACAGTGGCAAAACCGGTCGATTGGGAAGCACTGCTCGTCAAGGGTCACGAACCCCTGAAGGTTGCGCAACGGGTCTTTCGTCGGCTTCCTCATGATCCTCGCTGCAAGCTTTGCCTGAACCCCTTCGGCGGCCTGGGCGGCAGAATGGTCGGGCTCTTGGGGCACAAGCCCTCCCGCAAGAACCCGAACATCTGCCAGTACTGCTTCGATCGCCTGCCGACTGGAGGCATCGAGATCGACATCGGGGTTGTGTTTGCCGACATCCGCGCTTCGACAGCTCTGGGTGAGCAGTCAGACGCCACTACATTCGCCGAACGTCTGAACGACTTCTATGCCACTGCAACGAAGGTGCTGATTCACAATGAAGGCATTGTGGACAAGCTGATCGGCGACGAGGTGATGGGTCTGTTCATCCAGGGCATCGCTGGCCCCGAGTATCGACGCAAGGCAGCGATTGCCGCTCTCGAACTCTCCTCGCAGGTCGTCGAACTGCCCGTCGGTGTCGCCGCCAACGCTGGAGTCGCTTTCGTGGGCAATGTGGGATCGGGAAGCGTATTGGACTTCACCGCGCTGGGTGATGCCGTGAACGTTGGTGCTCGCCTTCAGGCCCACGCGTCGCCAGGCGAGGTTGTGCTTGCAGCTTCGCTTTACCCGCTGATTGCCGCGGAGCACCCAGGGGGCCGCCCCGATCGGGTGGCGATACGTGGGCGGGACCAGCAAGTTGACATTGTGGTTTTGACCTCGGCCGCGTAATCCACGACCATCGCCTGATCACCCGGTTCGGCCAGTTGCCGAGACCAGTCCTCTCACCCACCACATCGAGCGACGCAGGAAGGAGGGTCGGACCGAGAAGGCGGCGATCCGCTGCTTCAAGCGCTACGTGGCATCGTGTTCGCACAGCTCCCAAGGTCAGAACTCACTCTTGGACAGTCCACAGGAGCATCCTTCCGGGCGACCCCTCAACGCTGTGCTCACCGTGATTCGGGGATACCCTCCGAAGATCCCGATGATTCCACCGACGGCCGAACCGAAGGGATCCGAGATGCCCGAGAGTGTGCCGGCAACGCTACTGAGTGCATTAAGCAGCCCGGGTGCCGTCGCCACGGAGTGGGTACGAGGGCGTCAAGCTCTGGAGGACGCAGAGATCTGTTGGTTGTCCACCGTCCGACCCGATGGACGACCACATGTGACGCCACTCCTAGGAGTGTGGGTCAATGGTGCATTGCACTTCTGTACTGGATCCACCGAACGCAAAGCGAAGAACCTCGCTGAGAACCGCCAATGTATTCTCACAACTGGCTGCAACGGCCTCGAAGGGCTCGATATCGTGCTCGAGGGTCTGGCAACTCGAGTGAGTAACAAGACCGAGTTGCGGTCCATTGCCGAAAGCTTCGAGACAAAGTACGGTCCGCATTTCGAACCACCCGATGGCACATGGTCTGGGCTCGGCGATGCCATCCGAGCGGGCGATGACGTTCAGGTTTTCCGAGTTGATCCCTCAACAGCCTTCGGATTCGGAAAAGGCGAGCCATTCAGCCAAACCCGCTGGGGATTCGGCGCTGAGGGCGCGGGGCGCCCCGGACGCGCCGGGTGAACAGAACCCGGTCGAGGATGACGAACTGGAGGACCCACAAGGTTCCGTAGGCGGCGACGTTGGCCAGTTCGACCGAGACGACCCGCGGGTCGCGGCCCCACGACACGGTGGCGGCGGCCACCGTGTGGACGGCGGCGGTCGAGAGCACCAGGCCGGCGAGGGACAGCGCGCAGAACGGGACCACCTGACCGAGCAGGGAGCTCCGTCAGGGCTCGGACCACACCCACCGCCGGTTGAGCTCGAACGAAGGCACGGTCCCGGCCGCGGTGGCGACCACGTTGGCTGCTGTCGCAGAGGTCACGCTCAGGCCGACCAGCAGCCCGAGGACCACAAGGCTGGTCGCGGTGGCCACGACCGACACGGCGGCGTAGCGGACGAGCTTCGCGCTCATCGCCCGCCGGGGCACAGTCGTGGGCGGGTCGTCGGGCACGCCCGCGATCCTCGGCCCCTGCCTTGTGGGCTGGCAGAGAGCCCGATGTGCGGGTCCTGTCGGGATGGATTCACAGGTACCGCACAGGACGGCCGAACGGGGCTCCCAACCCGGTCGCGCACAGTGTGCCCATGGACCACCACCGCCAACCCGCCACCTCCGATCCTCGCACCCGTCGGGCCCTGGCCCGGCGCCGGGTGCGCCGCCTCACGGCCGCCGCCGGCGCCTCGAGTCTGGCCGCCACGGCCGGCCTGGTGCTCCTCGCCGCCTCGGGCACCCATCCCGCCTCGGGCGCGTCGGGGGCCACGACGGCCTCCGCCACCTCGAGCGCCAAGCCCACGGCGACGAGCGGCTCGTCATCGGCCTCGGGCACGTCAGGCACCTCGAGCGCGTCGGGCGTCGGCGGGTCGGGCTCGTCGACAACCAACTCGGGCTCGTCGGCGACCGGTGCCCCGAACTCGTCGAACGGCCAGGCGGTCACCACCAGCGGTGCGACATGAGCGCCGTCGTCACCTCCAGCTTCGAGGCCATCGGCACGACGATCTCGGTCGCCGTCACCGACGAGTCGGCCCTGGTCGAGGCGACCGAGCTGGTCCGGGACCACGTCGACACCCTCGACCGGGCGGCCAGCAGGTTCCGCGACGACAGCGAGCTCACCCGCCTCCACTCAAGACCGGGCCAGCCCGTCGAGGTATCCTGGCTGCTCTTCGTGGCCCTCGAAGAGGCGCTCGGGGCGGCCGAGCGGACCGACGGCCTGGTGAGCCCGACGATGGGCGAGGCCCTCGAGCTGGCCGGCTACGACCGGGACTTCTCCCGGGTGGAACCCACCGGACCTCCCCTGCGCCTGCGCTACCGCCGGGTGCCGGGGTGGCGGCGCCTGCACCTCGACCGCGCCGCTCGGACCGTGATCCTGCCGCCGGGGGTGAAGATCGACCTTGGGGCCACGGCCAAGGCCGGCTGCGCCGACCGGGCCGCCCTGGCCGCCGCCGCCCTGACCGAATCGGGCGTCCTGGTCAACCTGGGCGGTGACCTCGCCGTCGCCGGCCCCTCCCCCGAGGGCGGCTGGGTGGTCCGGATCACCGACCGCGCGGACGCGCCGCCCGAGGCCCCCGGGGTCACCGTGGCCGTGGCCGGGGGCGGGTTGGCCACCTCGGGGACCGCCGCCCGCCGCTGGCGGCGCGGCGACCAGGTCCTGCACCACATCATCGACCCGGTCACCGGGGTGCCGGCCCGCTCGTGCTGGCGAACGGTCACCGTCGTGGCCGACACCTGTCTGGAGGCCAACGTGGCCTCAACCGCCGCGGTCATTCTCGGCACGGCCGCGCCGCGCTGGCTGGGCGATCGGGGCCTGCACGCCCGGCTGCTCGCCGAGGACGGGGAGGCGGTGGCGGTCGGTGACTGGCCGCTCGACGCCCTCGACGCCCAGGCCGTGGGGCGGGTGGCGTGATGCTCGCCGCCGCCACCCCGAAGTTCGACTGGTACCTGATGCGCGGGACCGGCCTGGTGGCCCTGGTGCTGTTCACCCTGACCATCGCCCTCGGCGTCACCGGGGTCAACCGCTGGACGACCACCCGGTGGCCGAGGCTGGTGACCGCAGGGCTGCACCGCAACCTGTCGCTGCTGGCCATGTGCTTCCTGGCCGTCCATGTGCTGAGCGCACTGGTGGACAGCTGGGTCGGCCTTCGCTGGGTCGGGGCGGTCGTCCCGTTCGTCTCGACCTACCGCCCGCTGTGGGTGGGCCTGGGCGTCGTGGCGGGCGACCTGGTGCTGGCGGTGATGACGACCAGCCTGCTGCGCCGCCACCTGAGCTACCGCACCTGGCGGTTCGTGCACTGGGGGGCGTGGGCCATGTGGCCCCTCGCCGTCGTCCACGCGCTGGGCTCGGGGACCGACATCACCGGAGGCTGGGGGCTCGGCGTGGTCGCCGCCTGCGTCGCCCTGCTCGCCGCCGCGGCCGCCTGGCGGCTCTGGGGCGGCCTCCGGGTCGATCCCGCTCCGGCGCCACAAGCGATCCGCCCCATGACCCGTCCTCTCACCCGCAACGGCGCCCGATGACCATCCTCACCACCACCGGACGACGCGAGGCCCCGGCGGACCCCACCACCCCGGCGCGCCGCGGGTCGGCACTGCCCCGGCTGCTGTCGGCCCCCGCCGACGGGTCGCTGGACGCCCACCTCGACCACTGGGGACCCCCGCGCCACCCGGCGGACCTGGTGGTCGAGACCGAACGTGCCGGCCTGCGCGGACGGGGCGGCGCCGCGTTCCCCACGGCGGTGAAGCTGGCCGCGGTGCGCCGGGAGGCCGCAACTGGGCGGCGACGGGGCGTGGTGGTGGCCAACGGCTCGGAGGGTGAGCCGGCGAGCGCCAAGGACCGTGTCCTGCTTGCCCGCAACCCCCACCTCGTCGTCGACGGGATGGTTGCCGCCGCCCGGGCCGTCGGGGCGGACCGGGCGATCCTGTGCATCAAGCAGACCCAAACCGACATGGTCGGCGCGCTCGCCGACGTGGTGGCCGAACGGCCACCCGATGGCGTCGCCATCGAGCTCGCCCCGGTCCCCCCGCGCTACCTGGCCGGTGAGGAATCGGCCCTCGTCAACTTTCTGACCAGCGGTCGGGCCCTGCCGACGCTCAGCCCGCCGCGACCCGCCCAGCGCGGGGTCGACCGGCGGCCGACCCTGGTCGACAACGTCGAGACCCTGGCCAACCTGGCCCTGATCGCCCGCTTCGGCGCCCGCTGGGTATCGGGGGTCGGCACGCCCGAGGACCCCGGTGCCCTCCTGGTCACCGTCAGCGGCGCAGTCGAGCGGCCCGGGGTCGTCGAGGTCGCCTTCGGCACACCACTCACCGACGTCCTGGCCCGGGCGGCCGCCGCCCCGGCCGCCGGCGTGCTGGTGGGGGGCTACTTCGGCACCTGGCTCTCCCCCGGACAGGCGGCCCGGGCCCGGCTCTCGCGGGCGTCGCTGGCCTCGCTCGGGGCCGGTCTCGGGTGCGGGGCCGTCGTGGTGATGCCCCGTGGGGTCTGCCCGCTCGCCGAGGTGGCCCGGGTCACCCACTGGCTGGCCGGCCAGTCGGCCGGCCAGTGCGGGCCCTGCGCCAACGGGCTGCCGGCGATCGCCCGGGCACTCGACCGGCTGGTGGGCGGTCCCGACGCCACCTGGGCGGGGGGTGAGGCGGTACGACTGGCCGGCCTGGTCACCGGGCGCGGGGCGTGCAAACTCCCCGACGGCGCCGCGCAATTCGTAGCCAGCGCGCTCTCGGTGTTCGCCGACCACGTCGCGGCGCACGAACGAGCCGGCCCCTGCCCCCCCGGGACCGGCGTGTTGACCACCCCGGCCCGGGAGGCCCTGCGATGAGCCTCGAGCTGGCGGTCGATCCCATCGCCTGTGACGGCCACGGCCTGTGCGCCGAGCTTCTCTTCGAGATGATCGGGCTCGACGACTGGGGCTTCCCGGTCCTCATCCGCCGCCCCGTCCCCCCGCACCTGGTGGCCGCGGCCCGCCGGGCGGCCGCCGCGTGCCCGAAGCTCGCCCTCGCCCTCCGCCAGGCCGACGCCCAAGTGGGCTCGCGGTGAGCACCACGCTCGCCCCTGCGCACCCGGTCCCGGGTCCGCCCCCGGCCCCCGGGGCCGACTCGCCGGCCGGGCGCCGCGGCCTCGGGCGCCGCCTCGTGCAGGGCCGGCCCGAGGACCCGGCCTGGGTCCGCCCGGCGCTCCTCGCCCTGCTCGGGCTCACCGCCCTGGCGTACCTGTGGGACCTCGGCGCGTCGGGGTGGGCGAATTCGTTCTACTCGGCCGCGGTCCAGGCGGGCACCAAGAGCTGGAAGGCGTTCTTCTTCGGGTCGTTCGACTCGGCGAACTTCATCACCGTGGACAAGCCCCCGGCGTCGCTGTGGGTCATGGGGCTGTCGGCCCGGGTCTTCGGCGTCAACCCGTGGAGCATCCTCGTCCCCCAGGCCCTCGAAGGCGTGGCCACGGTAGGCCTCCTCTACGCGACGGTGCGGCGCTGGTTTCTCCCCGCCGCCGCCCTGATCGCCGGGGCGGTGCTGGCGCTCACACCGGTGGCAGCCCTCATGTTCCGCTTCAACAACCCCGACGCCCTCCTGGTGCTGTTGCTCACCGGGGCCGCCTACGCCACCGTCCGGGCCGTCGAGGACGGCCGGACCCGGTGGATGGTGCTCGCCGGAAGCCTGGTCGGTCTCGGGTTCATGACCAAGATGCTCCAGGCGCTCGTCGTGGTGCCGGTGCTGGCCGCCGTCTATCTGCTGGCCGGTCCCTCGCCGCTGCGCCGCCGGATCGCCCAGCTGGCCGCCGGCGGCGCCGCCCTGGTGGTGTCGGGCGGGTGGTGGGTGGCCACCGTGGAGCTGATCCCGGCGTCGGCCCGGCCCTACATCGGTGGGTCCCAGGACAACAGCCTGCTCAACCTGATCTTGGGGTACAACGGCTTCGGCCGGCTCACCGGCAACGAGACCGGGAGCGTGGGCGGCGGCGGCGCGGTTGGCTCGCGTTGGGGTCCGACCGGGTGGAACCGGCTGTTCCTCTCCGACATGGGCGGCCAAATCTCCTGGCTCATCCCCGCTGCGGTCATCCTGGCCGTCGCCGGGCTCTGGCTGACGCGGCGCGCGGCGCGCACCGACCGGACGCGGGCCGCCATCGTCCTGTGGGGTGGCTGGTTGGTGGTGACCGGGGCCGTCTTCAGCTTCTCCGCCGGGATCATCCACCCCTATTACACCGTGGCGCTGGCCCCCGCCGTGGGTGCGCTGGTCGGCGTCGGATCGGTGTCGCTCTGGCGCCACCGTGACCGTTGGCCGGCCCGGGCTGCCCTCGGCACCGCACTGGCGGTCAGCGCGATGTGGGCCTACCTGCTGTTGGACCGCACCCCGGCCTGGCTCCCGGCCCTCCGGGTCGTGGTGGTGGCGGCCGGGCTGGCCCTAGCCGTGGCCGTCGTGGTGCTGCGCCAACCCGGTCGCGCCCTGTCGGCACTGCTGGTCACCGGGGCCTTGGTGGTCGGCCTGGCCGGCCCGGCCGCCTACTCCCTGGCCACCATCTCGACCCCCCACGCCGGCGCGATCCCTTCGGCCGGCCCCTCCGGCCAAGGCGCTGGTCCGGGTGGTCCGGGCGGCGGCACTCCGGGTGGCGGCTCGGCCGGCGGCTTCGGTGGGTCGGCCACCGGTGGCGGCGGCTTCGCCGGGCCCACGGCCCGCCCCCCCGGCCCCGCCGGTCACCTCCCCGGCGCTGCCGGGGGGTTCCCGGGCGGTCCGGGCACCGCCAACGCCGGCGGGTTCGCTGGGGGTGCCAGCCACGGGTTGCGCGCCGGCGCCGCGGGCGGGTTGCTCAACGCCAGCACGCCGAGCGCGGCGGTCGTCGGGGTGCTCTCGACCGACGCCGGCCGCTTCACCTGGGTCGCCGCCACCGTCGGGTCCAACTCGGCCGCCGGCTACCAGCTGTCGACCGGTGACCCGGTGATGGCCCTGGGCGGCTTCAACGGCACCGACCCGGCGCCGACCCTGGCCCAGTTCGAGAAGCTGGTGGCCGCCCACCGGATCCACTACTTCATCTCGGGCGGGACCGGTGGCGGGCCCGCCGCCGGGGGCACCTCGTCGACGAGTACCCAGATCACCAGCTGGGTGACGTCGCACTACCGGGCCCGCACGGTTGGCGGGGTGACGCTCTACGACCTGAGCGCCACCCCAGCGGCGGCCTGAGCACGGCGGCCGAGCGTCGTGCTCGGGTGTTGGCCGCCCCCACGCTCCTCGGGACCCCGGCGTCAGTCGTCGCCAGCGGGCCGCCAGTCGGGGTCGAGCTCGAAGAACTGTCGGACCAGGGCTTCGAAACCGACCGAGAAGAGGGTCCACTCCTGGAGCCGCCCTCCGGGCCCGGTCGGCCGGACGATGTGTTCCATGTCCGAGCCGTCAATGCGGTCGCGCAAGCCGCATCCTTGGCCCAGGCAATCCGCGGCGATCGCGAACTGACGCAATGTGAACCGCTCCCGGAGGCGGAATCCGAGGAGACCTGCCATGGCGGTATACGCCAGCTCCATCTGCTCGTCGAAGGCCTCTGACCCCGAGACCAGGGCGTCGATGATCCTCTGCCGCTGCTCGTGCTGCTCGCCGTTGGCGGCCAACGCCCAGATCCCGATCCACAACGGCCAATTGCTCGACTGGCGGACGGCCTGCAGATTCGCTGCGCCCCCCAATCGGCAGAGCTCGCGCAGCGTCGCCTCACGCGCCTCGGGGGTGCTGAGGTCGGTCTCGGACAGCGTGGGGACCACGGCGTCGATCGTGACCTCGATCTCCCTCTCGATCCCCTGCAGGACGATGGCCGCCAGGACGTCGGTCTGGAACTCGGCTTGGTTGCGCCACGCCCTTCCGATGACCGAGGCGTTGGTGAGCCGTATTCCGCTGTGCTCCTCCAACCGGTCGAAGACCTTCTTGAAGGTGACGGACTCGGCACCCAGGCCCAGGCCCTCTGCACGCAGGATCGAGATCCCGGTCTCGAGCAGGAGATCCCGGATCTCCTCCTTGCTCCGCCGGGCCCGCTTCACGGGGGTCACGCTCGGGACCCCGGGGCCGCGCCGGCCGGTGGGGGCGTCGGGGCCCCGGCCCCGTGACGGACTCCCACGGGAAACAAGCCCTGCGACACGGTCCCGGGAACTCGGCACGTTCCAGCCCCTCCACGGGCACGAACCTCGCCCGCCAGTCGTCCGTTCGAAGAACAACCGAGTTTAGCGAGACCGAACCGCGCGCCCACGGGCCGCCGGTCGGCGCCCGTCGGTTCGCCCGGTCACGGCACCCGGGCGACCACGCCCTCCCAGGCCCCGACGCCCAGCCCGTCGCCGAACCGCTCGTCGTCGCGGGCCCGGTCGGTGCCGACCAGGATGCGGCCCTCGAGCCCCTCGAGCACGGCCTCCCGGTCGCTCAGGTTGACCGCCACCAGGTGGTGGTCGCCCCGGCGCCACGCCCATGTGCCGGCGGGGGTGGCCAGCGACGAGTACCCGCCGACCTGGAGGTCGTCCACCTGGCGCCGGAGCGCGATGAGGTCGTGGGTCAGGGTCAGCACCGAGTCGGGATCGTGGCGCTGGTCCTCGACGTTGCAGGCCGAGATGTCACCCAAGGGGAGCCACGGTGCCACCCGCGGCGGGGTGAAGCCGCCGCCGGGGACGTCGCGCCAGTGCATCGGCGTCCGCATGGCGTCCCGGCCGGCGTAGGCGGGCCAGTAGAGGACCCCGAGAGGGTCCCGCATGGCCTCGTGGGGCAGCGAAATGTCGCCGAGCCCGATCTCGTCCCCCTGGTAGAGGACCGGGGTGCCCTTCAACCCGAGCAGCACCACCAGGGCGGTCCGGATCCGCGACGGCTCCCCGGCCGCCCACCGCGAGGCCAGGCGCGACATGTCGTGGTTCGAACCGGTCCATGCCGGCCAGGCCCCCGGCGGCAGGGCGGCCTCGGTCTCCTCGACGACCGAGCGCATCGCCTCGGCCTCGAAGGGAGCGCTGAGGAACGGGAAATTGAAGGCGAGGTGCAGCTCGTCCACCCCGCTGCCGTAGTAGGCGGCGAGCTCGGGGACCTTGACCGGTGTCTCACCGATCAGCACCGTCGGCGGCTCCGCCGAGTCGGCGGCGCGCCGCCAACGACGCAGGACCTCGTGGACCTCGGGGCGGTTCGCGTTGTAGACCGGCCGCTGCCCGAAGAGCTGGGCCTCGAAATCGTCCTCGGCGGTGGCCGGCGGGTTGTCCCGGAGCTGGGCGTCCTTGACGATGATGTTGCAGACGTCGATCCGGAAGCCGGCCACGCCCCGGCCGGTCCAGAAGCCCAGGATCTCGTCGAAGGCCGCTCGGACCTCCTCGTTCCACCAGTTGAGGTCGGGCTGCTCGACGAGGTGGTTGTGCAGGTAGTACTGGCCGCTGACCGGGTCCAGCGTCCAGGCCGCCCCACCGAAACTGCTGACCCAGTTGTTGGGCGGGGCGCCGTCGGGACCCGGGTCCGCCCACACGTACCAGTCCCGGCGGCGCGACGACGGCGACGAGCGCGAGTCGACGAACCAGGGATGCTGGTCGCTGGTGTGGTTGGGCACCAGGTCGACCAGGACCCTGATGGCCCGTCGGCCGGCCTCGGCGACGAGGAGGTCGAACTCCTCGATCGTCCCGAGGTCGGGCTGGACGCGGCAGAAGTCGGCCACGTCGTAGCCCCAGTCGGCGTTGGGCGACACGGTGACCGGGCTGAGCCAGATGCCGTCGACGCCCAGCCATTCGAGGTGGTCGAGGTGCTCGATGATCCCGGCGATGTCCCCGTTGCCGTCGCCGTCGGAGTCGGCGAACGAACGGGGGTAGATCTGGTAGAGGACAGCGGTCTTCCACCAAGGGACCCCGCTCACCGGACCTCAGCCGTCATGGCCAACCTCCACGGCGTCATGTCGAGCTGCGGGTAGCGGGCACCCACCCCGGCGAGCGTCGCCTCGGTCCAGTAGGGATCGCCCAGGGCGGGGAAACCCAGCAGGCTCAGCTGCCGGACGCTGGCGTGGCGCACGAAGCGGTACCAGTCCATCCCCTCGGCGGCCGAGGGCCAGGAATGGAAGCCGAGCCAGTCGGTGCCGGGGCGCTTGAAGGCGATGTGGA
The DNA here is from genome assembly GCA_963836375.1 of uncultured Acidimicrobiaceae bacterium. Lineage (GTDB taxonomy): Bacteria > Actinomycetota > Acidimicrobiia > Acidimicrobiales > RAAP-2 > CAWIJK01. The sequence continues at coordinate 248,397 of CAWIJK010000004.1, forward strand.
GCAGGAACCGGGCCGAGCGCGCGGCGCGCAGGACCGTGCCCCGGTGGTAGGTGTCCGGGCGGTAGACGAGCAGCGATCCGGCGGGGCCCGCCGCCGGCACCTCGGCCGCGTACAGCTCGGGGTATTCGTCGAAGGACAGGTAGGTGCGCTCGACGGGGATCCCGCCGGTGGCCCGGCGCGACACCATGCGGGTGGCCGCCGTGTCCGCCGCCACGTCGCTCAGGTAGAGGAACATCTCGACCTGCTGGTAGCCGGCGTCGTGCCTCGGGACGACCAGGGTGTGGTTGGCGTAGTCGGCATGGAGCAATTGGTCGTAGTCGGGGGCACCGTCGGTGTACTTGGCGCTGACCATCCCCTGGTAGAGCCGGATGTCAGAGGTGCCGAGCAGCCCGGCGGCCACGTCGACGACGTCGTCGTGGACGACGAGTCGGTTCAACGCCTCGCTGGCGAAGGGGAACCGGGGCACCGAGCGCGTCGGACCGGGTGCGGAACGGCCGGTTCCGCTCGGGGTCCGCGTCGTCGGCGAACTCCTCGGCGGTCGGGAAGAGCCCGGGGAGGTCCCGCTGCGCGGCGCCCAGGGCGTCGGCTTCCACGGCGCCCTCGAGGACGAACCAGCCGTCGGTGTCCCAGCGCTCGAGGAGCTGTCGGTCGAGGGGTTCCACCGGGCCGGTTGTAGCCCACCGGGTCGCCGCCGGCAACGCCCGCCGCCTCCTGGGGCGCGAGCGACCGTCGGGGCGCGGCCCGGACGGGCGGTCAGCCCTCGGGGAGGGGCTGGAACGGGCGGACGGTGACCCAGCACACCGTCTGGGGGATGTTGTCGAGCGGCATCTTGCACTGGGTCGACTGGGGCACGTTGTAGTGCAGCCTCACGACCTGGTACTCGGTCGGGCCGTAGTACTTGGTGGGGCTGAAGCTGAAGACCGGGGAGTACCCACCGGGGAAGTTCTTGATCCGCGCCATGGCCTGGACGAAGGTCCGGCGGTTGAGGTTGCGCCCGGCAGCGGTGGCGGCGGCGGCGAAGAGGTGGATCTCCTGGCACCACCCCTGGACCGGACCCTGTTCCTCCAAGAAGAAGTTCTGGTTGCCCTTGGGGACCTGGGGATAGGCCTTGTGCCAGACGGTGAAGCAGGCCCGGACGCTCGGGTCGTAGCCGCCCTGGGACTGGGGCCTCCAGTCGTCGACCCCGCCCAGGGTCTCGGTGGTCACCCCCTCCTGGCCGTCGAGGGCCTTCTCGTAGGGCACGGGGATGAGCCCGAGGGCCGACTCGATCGACTCCTCGTAGTCGCTCAACAGCAGCTTGGGGAAGTACTGCTGCTGGGTCTCGGCCTGCAGGACCGGGAAGAAGACGTTGAAGGGGACCAGGGGGATGACCGAGGTGACCCCGGCGGCCCGGAGTTTCTGGACGATCAACGGCGCTTCGGTGTTGGTCGTCGCCGTCTCGGCCGGGTTGGCGGCCAGCGTCTCGACCACCGGGTCCACCCCGGCGCGCTCGAGGTCGGGCAGCAGGTACTGCTTGAGGGCCAGCTGGTCACTGGCCCGGTCCCCGGCGATCACCCCCACCTTGACGTTGCCCCCGAGCAGGCCCGAGCTCAGGCCCCAGTCCACGGTGGCCTGCAGGATGGGGACGTCGTCGGGTCCGGTCCACCACAGATACGGGGACCCGGCGCTGGTCCAGTTGCTCACCGTGGTCCACTGGCCGATGAACGGCGTGTGCCCCTCCTGGGTGACGCACAGCTCGTTGTCGCCGGACCAGTCGCCCACCCCGTCGAGCACGGCGAAGGCGGCCGGACTGCCCTCGGTCCAGTCCTTGCACAGCGCCCGCATCTCGGCTTCGTTGGTCGGGTCGAAGCGGGAGATGATGGCGTTGATCTTGCGACCGTTGATCCCACCGGCGTGGTTGATGGTGTTGACGAACAGATGGATCGCCTCGACCTGCTCGGAGTACTCGACGTCACCGGCGAAGCCGAGCTCGGAGGCCAGCGCCTCGAGGTTGACCACCGGGAACACCACGTTGATCTGGGTGGCGGTCACCCCCCGGGTACTGGTGCTGGCCTGGTTGACCGACGTCGCCCCGGCCGGTGGGGCACCCAGCGTGGCGGTCAGGGCGGCGAGCACGGCCACGACGATGCCGACCCGACCGAGCGGACCGACCGAGGACCGGCGCGCCGTCGCTGAGCGATCAGGCGCGGCGGCCGGCGCCCCACGGGTGGCCGGCGACCGTTCCTGTGCCGCTGCGCTCGTCATCCACACCCCCGATGTCCCGAACCGCCGTGTCCCCGACCACCGACGTCGCGGCCAGTTCCCCGGGGGTCCTCGCCACGACGACTCGCCTCCGGCGCGGGGTGCGCTCGCACCGCATCCGGTCGCAGGACCTTATCCTCCGGCCGACCGGGGACCTCGGCGGGCGAAGGCGGGCCCGCCGCGGCCCGAGAGGCGGCCCCGGGGCCGAACGGTCGGCGCCACCGGTCCTGAACCGGCCCCGGCGGCCGGTACCCTGAGCGACGGTGGTTGCCTGCGCGGACTGCAGACTCGAGGCGCGTCCGGGCGACCGCTTCTGCCGCCGGTGCGGCGCCGCGCTCGGCGCCGGGGGGCCCGAGGGGACACCCACCGCCTCGGTCCCGGTCACCGCGGTGCGCCGGGGACCGCCCGACGACGCCACCTCGGTTGTGCCGGTGGCCCCGCACCCCGAGGGCCCGGGCCCGCAGGTGGCGCCTCGGCGAGGCCGCCGGCCCGCTCCTGACAGCCCGGTCCACCCCACGGTCATGGTCCGCCCGAAGAGGGCCGGGCGCGGGTTGGTGGTGACGGCGTGCGTGCTCGTCGCCTTGTTGGCGGCCGGCGTGGGTCTGCTGGCCTCGGGCGCGCTGCACCGCTCGAACGCCGGGTCCAGTACCTCGAAACCCCCGGGTACCCCGCCGGTGACCCACCCGACGGCCCGCCGCGCGTCCCCCGGCGGGTCCTCGACGACCAGCTCGACGACCACGGCGACCACCGCCCCGGGCGAGCTGACCCAGGCCCAGGCGATCGGCGCCATCGCCACCCAGAGCGGGAGCGCCCGGTCCAGTGTGCAGAACGCGGTGGCCGACATCGGGTCGTGCGGTCCCACCATGGCCGCCGACGTCACCGCCCTCCAGAACGACGCCGCCACCCGCCAGCAGCTGGCCAGCCAGCTCGGGGGATTGGCCGTCGGGGCCGTCCCCAACGGGACGGCCATCGTGGCCGCGCTGACCCAGGCCCTCGACGCCTCGGCGGCCGCCGATACCGCCTACGCCGCCTGGGGCCGTGACGCCATGGGCTGTACCGGGTCCGCGCCGGCCGACGCCAACGAGACGACGGCGGCCGCCGCCGACAGTCAGGCGACTACGGCCAAGCAGAATTTCGTCGACGCGTGGGCGCCGCTGGCCCAGTCCCTGGGCCTTCCGGCGATCGGCGCCGACCAGATCTGAGCGGGGTGACCGCTCGTCACCGCCCCGGGCGCCCCGGACCCCGGTGGGCGGCGCTCGGGTGGGGGCTCGTCGCTCTGTCCGTGGCGTCGTGCTCGTCGACGGTCGGCCTGGCGTCGCCCGCCGGCCGCTCCCCCCACCGCCCCACCGTTGGGGCCCGGCCCGTCGCACCGGTGCCGGCGCGCCCTGCGCCGGCACCGGTGCTGGCCGGCAAGGTCGTGGTCATCGACCCCGGCCACAACGGTGACAACGACACCGCTCCCGCCGTGATCAACCAACCGGTGTGGAACGGGCGGGAGGAGGAGGCCTGCGACACCACCGGCACCGAGACGGCGGCCGGGTATACCGAGGCCCAGTTCAATTGGCAGGTCGCACAGGACCTTGCCTTCGACCTGGGGCTCGAAGGGGCCAAGGTCATCGTGACCCGGACCTCGAACACCGGGGTCGGGCCGTGCGTGACCGAGCGGGCGGCGATCGGCAACCTGGCCCACGCCGACGCCGCGGTCTCGATCCACGCCGACGGTGGCCCGGTGACCGGGCGCGGCTTCGCCGTCCTCGAACCGGTGGCCGACGGTATCAACGACCGGATCGTGGCCCCGTCCCAGGTGCTCGGGACCGACCTGCGCGACGCCTTCGCGGCGGGGACCGGGATGCCGGTCAGCACCTACGACGGGGTGGACGGGATCGAACCCCGTGACGACCTCGCCGGGATCAACCTGTCGACCGTCCCGAAGGTCTTCGTCGAATGCGGGAACATGCAGAACCCGACCGACGCCGCCCTGCTCGTCGACCAGGCCTGGCAGCAGCGGGCGGCGGCGGCCCTGGCCAGCGGGCTCACCGCCTTCTTGACCTCCTCGACGGGGCCGGGGTGAACGAGGCCCTCGGCGCGGACGGGGGGCCGCCCGGGCCCCGTTGGCGGCACGGGACCGCAGGGGTGGGGCCCGGCCCGATATCGTGGGGGCGCACCAGCCGGCAGGCCGGCCCGACCGCCCCAGGTGGTCGCCTCGGAGCCGTCGGCCCGCCGGGCCAGCCGGCCACCCCCTGGGCGACGTCGCCGAGATCTTGACCACCTTGACCCACGACCCTCGACCACGACCCTGAAACACGACAAGGAGCGCAGATGACCACCGCCCACGACAACCCCGCCTTCAAGGTCGCCGACCTCTCGCTGGCCGAGTTCGGGCGCAAGGAGATCCAGCTGGCCGAGCACGAGATGCCCGGTCTGATGGCGATGCGCGACGAGTACGGCGCCACCCGGCCCCTCGACGGCGCGCGGGTCACCGGGTCCTTGCACATGACGGTCCAGACGGCGGTGCTCATCGAGACCCTGACCGCGCTCGGGGCCCGGGTGCGCTGGGCCAGCTGCAACATCTTCTCGACCCAGGACCATGCGGCCGCCGCCGTGGCCGTCGGACCCGACGGGACCCCCGACGACCCCAAGGGGGTGCCGGTGTTCGCCTGGAAGGGCGAGAGCCTGGCCGAGTACTGGTGGTGCACCGACCAAGCCCTCCGCTGGCCCGACGAGGGCGGACCCACGATGATCCTCGACGACGGCGGGGACGCCACCCTCCTCGTGCACAAGGGGGTCGAGTTCGAGAAGGCCGGGGCGGTCCCGGACCCCTCCACCGCCGACTCCGAGGAGTTCGCCGTCGTGCTCGAGCTGCTCACCAAGAGCCTCGGGGAGGACAAGCAGCGCTGGACGTCGATCGCCAACGCCATCAAGGGGGTCACCGAGGAGACCACCACCGGCGTGCACCGCCTCTACGAGATGCAGCGCTCCGGCGAGCTGCTCTTCCCGGCCATCAACGTCAACGACTCGGTGACCAAGTCCAAGTTCGACAACAAGTACGGGTGCCGCCATTCCCTGGTCGACGGCATCAACCGGGCCACCGACGTCCTGATCGGCGGCAAGGTCGCGCTGGTCTGCGGCTACGGCGACGTCGGCAAGGGCTGTGCCGAGTCACTGCGGGGCCAGGGGGCCCGGGTCATCGTGGCCGAGGTCGACCCGATCTGCGCCCTGCAGGCGGCGATGGACGGCTACGAGGTGAGCACGCTCGACGACGTGGTGGGCCACGCGGACATCTTCGTCACGGCCACCGGCAACAAGGACATCATCACTGCCGGCCACATGAGCCGGATGAAGCACCAGGCCATCGTGGGCAACATCGGCCACTTCGACAACGAGATCGACATGGCCGGCCTGACCAAGGTCCCCGGCGTCGAGCGGGTCAACATCAAGCCCCAGGTCGACAAGTGGGTCTTCCCCGACGGCCACGCCGTCATCGTCCTCTCCGAGGGCCGGTTGCTCAACCTGGGCAATGCCACCGGTCACCCCAGCTTCGTGATGTCCAACTCCTTCACCAACCAGACCATGGCCCAGCTCGAGCTCTACACGAAGGCCGAGCAGTACGACACCAAGGTCTACGTGCTGCCCAAGCACCTCGACGAGAAGGTGGCCCGGCTGCACCTCGACGCCCTGGGCGTCAAGTTGACCACCCTCAGCCAGGAGCAGGCCGACTACATCGGGGTGCCTGTCGAGGGGCCCTACAAGCCCGACACCTACCGCTACTGAGGGCCGGCACCGTAGGGACCGGCGCCGGGGGGGCCGGCCTTCTCAGCGCAGGTGCCCGGCCAGGAACGTGCCGAGGCGGTCCGAGGCGGCGGTCGCCTCGGGGGCGACCGCGATGATGTGCCACACGTGGGGCATCCCGTCGGCCACGGTCAAGGTGACGTCGACCCCGGCCTCGGCCGCCGCGTCACAGAACCGGACGCCGTCGTCCATCAGCAGCTCCTCGGTTCCGACGTCGACCATGAGCGGCGGCAGACCCCCCAGGTCGGCGAACAGCGGGGAGACCAGCGGATCCGCGCGGTCGACGCCCCCGGCATAGGCCGCGGCCATCTCGTCGAGGACGGCGGCGGACAGGATCGGGTCGGCGTCGGCCTTGGTAACCATCGTGGCCCCCGAGCCGGTGAGATCGAGCCACGGCGAGAGCAGGGCAGCGGCGGCCGGCAGCGCCGAGCCGCCGTCGCGGGCCGCCACCAGCAGGGCGGCGGCCAGGCCGCCACCAGCCGAATCGCCGGCCAGGACCACCGAGCCGGCCGCCAGTCCCTGGTCCTCGAGCAGCCACCGGTAGGCGGCCAGGGCGTCGTCGACGGCGGCCGGGAAGGGGTGCTCGGGGGCCAGCCGGTAGTCCACGGCCAGGGCCCGCACCCCCGTGGAGCGGGCCAGGCGGGCCGCCAGCTCGCGGTGGCTCACCGTCGAACCGAGCTGGTAGCCGCCGCCGTGCAGGTAGAGCAGGGCGGCGTCCTGGCGGACCCCAGGGGGGGCCAGGAGGACCCCGGGCACACCGCCGGGCGAGACCTCGGTCACCGCCACGTCGTCGGGGAGCGCGAAAATCGACCCCAGACCCTCGAGCACGGCCCGGCGCTCCTCGAGCGTCGATCCCGGTGCACCGAGCTGCTCGGACCGCCGGCTGCGCATGAGGGCCAGCGTCGCCTCCATCTCGGGGCTTGCCACGCCCGCACAGTAGGCGAGGCCGGCCGTCACGTCCCGAGGGTGGCGCTGGCCACGACGGTGCCGTCCGCCGCCACCACCCGGGCTGAGCGCACCCGGGAGCCGGGGACCGCCAGCACCGCACCCCACGCGCCGTACCCCCCCGGCGACAGCCAGAACGAGCCGACCCGGACGCTGCGCCCGTCCGACGTGGTGACCTCGCAGGTCACCTCGGCCGAGCGTTCGGCGTCGGCCACGGTCATGAAGAGCCAGGAGGGACCGCCGGCGTCGAGGGTCACCTCACCGACCTGCCGGCCCGCCGCCACCAGCGGTGCCGAGGTCAGCCGGCCGCCCGGGGTGCTCCCCTGACCCGGGCCGGCGACCCAGCCGGCCCCGAAGGCCAGGCCGGCCAACACCACCCCGGCGGCGACTGCGGCGCCGACCACGCTGACCCGCAGCCGGCGTCGGCGGTGGGGCGCCGGGGCGGCGCCCAGCCCGGTCCGTTCGAACAGGCGCACCTCGAAGCCGACCGGGGGCTCGACCGAGGGAGCCAGCTGCACCAGGGCGTCGGCGGCCAGGGCCAGGTGCTCGAGCTCCGCCCGGCAGCCCCGACACGAGGCCACATGGGTGAGGGCGGCCGAGCGCTGGCGCCCGGTGAGGGTGCCGAGGGCCAGCTCGGCCAGTTCGTCGCGCACCACCTCGCAGGTCGGCGAGCCCTCAGCGGCGGTCACCGGCCCGCCTCCTGGGCGGCCAGGGTCCGGCGGAGCTTGGCCATCGCCGCCCGGATCCTGGTCTTGGCCGTCCCGAGGGGGATCGACTCGGCCTCGGCGATCTCGGCCGCCGTGCGCCCGTAGACGGCGGCCAACACCAGGGCCCGCCGCTGGCCGTCGGGGAGGTCGGCCAGCAACCGGCGCAGGGCGGGGAACGAGTCGGCGGTGACCGCCCGCTCCTCGGGGGACCGCTCGTCGCTCACCAGGCCCAGGCCGACGAAGTCGTCCGGATCGGTGGGTCGGGCCCGGCGCATCCGCAGGGCGTCGATGGCCAGGTTCCGGGTAATGGTGAGGACCCAGCTCGTCACCGAGCCACGGCGGGGGTCGAAGACCGGGGCGTGGCGCCAGACCCGGACCAGGGCCTCTTGGGCCACGTCCTCGGCCGCCGTCTGCTCACCGAGCATGGAGACCGCCAGGCCGAAGACCCGCCGCTGGTAGCGGCGGACGAAGGCGACGGCCGAGCCGGGGTCCCCGAGGGCCATCCCGGCCACCAGTGCCTCGTCGGAGAGCCCGGCGCCGACCACGTCTGAGTCTCCCATCGGCGGTACTACGGGCCCCGGCGGCCCCGGGATTGCCGGCCGTCGGCGGCTCCGCTTGCCCGCCCGAGCACCCGCGCCCGACCGGAGGTCAGGTCGCCGGGGCGTTCGTCACCTGACCGGGCCCGGTCAGGACGTCCCGGCGACCGGGAGCCCGGCGAACAGGTCGTCCTCGGGCAGCGGACTCCCGGTCCGGTCGCGGGCCCGGACGAAGGACTCCACCGAGAAGATCGCCCCGAACAGCTCGGGGCCCATGTCGAGGAAGAACCCGTTGTCGACCTGGCTGGCGTGGGCGGCGAGAGCGGCGTACTTGCGGTCCACCACCGCCGAACAGTCGACGGACGTCGCCACCAGGTCGTCGTCGGTGCCGAAGGCCGGCTCGCCGTCGATCCAGTCGGGCAGGGTCATCCCGGCGGCCCGGGCGAGGTCGGCGAAGCCGGCGATGGTCGACTTCGCCACGGCGACGAAGTAGAGCTTGTCCACCCCCCGGGTCGCCTCCAGCGCGACGAGCGTCGCCCGGTGGGCCGCGATGTGGTCGGGGTGGCCGTAGAAGCCGTCGGCGTCGTAGGTCACCACCACCTGGGGGCGGTAGCGGTCGAGGAGGCCGGCCAATCGGTCGGCCACGACGCCGGCCGCCACGTTGCAAAACGCGTCGGGCCGCCCGTTCTCGGCCCAACCGGCCATCCCCGAATCGTGGTAGCCGAGCACCTCGAGGTCTCGAACCCCGAGGGTGGCGCAGCTGGCCTCCAACTCCGCTCGACGCTGGCGGGCGACGGCCTCGCCGTGGCCGGCCCCGCCGCCGGCCGGAGCGGCCAGATCCCCGAGCGCCCCGTCGGTGCAGGTGACCAGCACCGTGCGGACGCCGGCCGCCGCGTAGTGGGCCAGCACGCCCCCGGTGAACAGCGCCTCGTCGTCGGGGTGGGCGTGGACCGCCATCAAGGTGAGCGGGCGGTCGGGCACCGCACCACCGTAGGCCCGGGCGCCGGACCCGGCCCCCGGCCGTGGCGGACCTAGGCTCGCCGACCATGGCAGCGGCAGCCCGGGGCGTCGCCCGCGTCGTCCCGCGGGACCCCGAGGCCGCCGCGGTGGGCCGCCCGCCCCCGGGCGCCGGGCGGCCCGAGGGCGCTGCCGGGCCGGGCCCGACCGGGCCCCGACACGCCGCGGCGGCCCGGGGGCCGGGCTCGCTTCTCAGCGGCCTGCAGTGGGCCGTCGTGCTGACGGCTGCGGTCACGCTCGTCAACGCCCTGTGGGTCCTGCGCGACAGCACGGCGCCGTCGTGGGACCAGTCGCACTACCTCAACCTCACCTGGTACTACCAGCAGGCCCTGGACCATCACGGCCCGGGCGCGCTGTTCCACGCCATCTACACGTCGGACCCCGCCCGGGCCCCGCTCCTCTCCGTGCTGATGCTCCCGTTCTCCTACGTGTTCGGCCCGGGGCCGGGGATGGGGCTGGCCCTCGACACGGCGCTGTGGCCGGTGCTCCTCCTGAGCGCCGGGGCGGTGGCCAAGGAGCTCTTCGACGACCGGGCCCGGCTGCTGGCGATCGCCGTCCTGGCCCCGATGCCACTGGTGGTGACGCTCTCGCACAACGTGCTCCAGGACTTCCTCGTCCTCACCCTCACGACACTGGCCGTGTTCCTTCTCCTGCGGTCCCGGCGGTTCTCGAATCCCACGGCCTGCGTGGGGCTCGGGGTGGTCACCGCACTCGGGCTCCTCACCAAGTTCTCCTTCCCGGTCGGGTTGGTCGGTCCGGCCCTGGTGACCCTGGCGGCCGCGGTCGCCGGGTGGCGGCGCGCCCGGCGCGCCGAGGGGGACTGGCGGGCGGCCCGGGTGGGCCTGGGCAACCTGGCCGTGGTGGCGGTGCTGGCGGTCGTCCCGGCCCTGGCCTGGTACGTCCCGAATTGGTCGGCCACCTTGGCCTACCTGCGGAGCCAGTACACCCCCCAACCCGGGTCGGTGGCCGACCCGCTGGGGCCGGCCCACATCGCCACCTTCCTCATCAACACCGGTTCCAACATGGCCTGGCTCACGGTGGGGCTGGCCGTCGTGGTTGGGGTAGCCAGCCTGCCCCGCCTGGTGCGCTGGGTCGCCCGGCACGGGGCCCGCCGTCACGACGTCTTCACCGCGTTGTTCGTGTCGGCCTGGCTCCTCGTCCCGGTCGCCGTGGTGATGGCGAGCACGACCCAGGACCCCCGCTACGTGATCGCCGCCTATCCCGCGCTGGCGGTGGGCGTGGCCGGGCTGATCTCGGGCACCGGCCGGCCGGCCCTGCGGCGGCTGTTCATCGTGCTCGTCGTGGTGGTCGGGGCGATCCAGCTCCTGGAGGTGAACGTCGCCTCCTTCGAGGTCCCCCTGCTGCCGGCGGCCCTCTCGGCTGTGACCCCCTACGGGACCATCACCGTCCAGCTGGCCGGGGCCGACGGGCCGGCTGTCCCCCCGTTGTCCCGCAACTACACCCTCGACGTCCTCGAGTACCTCGAGTCGAAGAGCCGAGGGCCCGGCGCCAGGATCGAGCCGAAGGTGATCGACATCGCCGAGCTGCACCCGTACATGAACGGCAACGACCTCACCTACTACGCCCTCGTCCGACACGATCCGTTCACCTTCGTCACCCTGGACACCGCCATGAGCCCGGCGGCCCTGGCCGCGTCGATCCGCGCGTCCGACTTCGTCCTCTACATCCACCAGGCGCCGCTGGGTGGGCCCGGGACGTCGGGTCGGATCGGGGAGCTGAACGGGTCGGCCGCGGCCCGGTCGATGACCCCGGCGATGTTCGCGCTGTTCAGGCCGGACCCCCGGCGGATCTTCGTCGGCACCGGCACCGACGAGGGCCCCTTCGTGGCCGTCCTCCAGCGGCGCTGAGCGTCGGTCGGCCGCCAGGGTGGCGCAGAGCGGACCCGGTCCCGACGGCGGTTTAGGCTCACGGTCCATGCCGGCGCCCCGACCGCTCCAGCCGTCCCCCGGCGCCCGGGAGCCCCGCTGCACCCGGCGCTCAGCACCCGATGGGCGCCAGCAGGTCGCCCGGCGGCCCGGTCAGGACGTCGGCGTGAGCGGCGTCGGGTGACGGCCGCCGGACCACGCGGCGTGGCGGGCGGCGGCCCGGGCCCCCGGGTCCTGGTGCTCGGGGGCACCGGCCTGCTCGGGGCCGAGGTGGCCCGGACCCTGCTGGCCGAAGGGACCCCGGTCACCGTGGTGGCCCGCCAACCACCGACCGGCCTGCGGGCGGACTGGCTGGCTCCGGCCGAGGTGGTGCTGGGACCGGCCGACGACCCCTCGGTACTGGCCAAGGCCCTCGAAGGGGTGGGCAGCGTGGTCCACGCCCTCGGGGCCCTCCCCCCGGCCCGGACCGACCGCCACCCCCTCGAGCACCAGGCCATGGTCGTCCCGACGCTGCTCGGCGTGCTCGACGCCCTGGTCGAGCGGCCGGGGGTCGGCATCACCTATCTGTCTTCGGGCGGCGCCGTCTACGGCAGCGGCTGCCGGCTCCCGGTGACCGAGGAGAGCCCGTGCCACCCGGTCTCGGCCTACGGCGTCACCAAGCTGACCGCCGAGCACTTCGTCGGCATGTACGCCGCCGTCCACGGGATCCCGGCCCGGGTCCTGCGGGTGGCCAACGCCTACGGCCCCCTGCAGGCGGCGGGCACGGGGCAGGGGGTGGTGGCCGCCTTCGTAGCGGCGGCACTGGCCGGCGAACCGGTGCGGGTGTTCGGCGACGGCTCGGTGGTGCGCGACTACGTGGAGGTCTCCGACGTGGCCCGGGCGGTGAGCCGGCTCCTGGCGCGCGGGGACGGCCCGCTGGTGGTCAACGTCGGCACCGGTGTCGGCCACTCCGTCCGCCAGGTGGCGGGCGTCGTCGAGGACGCGACGGGCCGCCGCCTCGAGGTCGAATGGGCGCCGACCCGCCGGACGGACGTCGACGCCATCTACCTCGACACGACCCGGCTGGCCGGTCTGATCGAGTGGGCGCCCACGCCCCTGGCCGAGGGGGTGGCCGGCGTGGTGGCCACCCGCCGGCGACGGGCCGCCGACCGCCCGGTGGCGTGACGCTGAGCGATCTCGCCGCCCGGGCCAGGCGGCTGCTGGCGGGTCTGTCCACCCCCCGCCCCCCGGGCCCGGCGAACGGGACCGCCCCGTCCCGGGGCGAGGGGCGGGTCGTCCCCAACGCTGCGGGCTCGCCGCTGCGGGGCCACGTCGACGACCCTCTGCCGGGCAGCATCGTGACCGGCGACGCCGTCACGGTCCGGGGTTGGCACCTCTGGGCCGACCAGCCGGTGCTCGCCGTCGCCTTCTCGTTGGACGGCCGGGTGGTCGGTCACGCCAGCACCGGCACCGAGCCCCGGGCCGACGTGGCCAAGGCGCTCGGGGTCGACCGCTTCGCCGAGTCCGGGTGGCACGGCGTGATCAACATCGCCGGGAGGCGCGAGGCGGTGCTCACCGTCGCCGTGTGGCCGGCGCCGGGCGAAGCACCCGTCGAGCTGGCCCCGCTGCCCTTGCGGGTGTCCGAGGCCCGGTCCGGGCGCCAGCTCGCAGACGACAGGGACGATCGGACCCCGAACCGCTTCCACGGCGCCTTGGAACTGCCGGCGGAGTCGGCCATCGACGGCGGCCCGGTCAACTTCGTGGGCTGGGCCCTGACCGACCGGCTGCCCGTCTCGGACGTGGAGATCCTCGTGAACGGCGCGTCCACCGGACGGGCCCGACTGGGGCTCCAGCGCCCCGACGTGGCCCGCCACTACCGCGCCCCGCACTGCGAGGTGAGCGGGTTCGAGCACCTGGTCGACCTGTCCCCCGCCGCGTTGGCCGGATCCTCGGCCCGGGTGGAGGTCCGGGCCCGGGTGCTGGGCGGCGGGACCCAGATCGTGGCCCGGCGCCGCTTCGCCCTGCGCGCCCCGGCAGCCCCCGACGACCGCTCGGAGCGGGCCGCGGTGCTCCGGCACCGCCTGGAGGGGATCCGGGCCACCGCCCGCCCCGACGGGGACCTCAACCTGGTCGTGTTCACCCACGACCTCGGCTACGGCGGGGGCCAGCTGTGGCTGGCCGAACTGCTCCGGCGGGCCGGTGCCGGGACCCGCTTCGCCTGCACGGTGGTCTCGCCGGCCGACGGACCCCTCCTGGGCGAATTCGAAGAACGGGGCATCGAGGTCCACGTGACCCAGGAGTACCCGGTGGGCGACATCGAGCAGTACGAGGGGCGCATCATGGAGACGGCCCAGTGGCTGGCCACCCGCTCGCACAACGCGGCGCTGGTCAACACCTTCGGGTCGTTCTTCGGCGCCGACGCGGCGACCCGCCTCGGCCTCCCGACCGTCTGGGCCCTCCACGAGAGCTGGCCGCCGTCGCTCATCTGGTCGGTGGCCTACGCCCCCGGCGCGGTGGACCCGCTCGTCCAGCAGGCGGCCTACGGGGCGTTGCGGGCGACCGGGACACTCGTCTTCGAGGCCGAGCAGACCCGGGCCCAGTACGAACCGTGGGCCGGGCCCCAGCGCACCGCGGTCGTGCCCTACGGCATCGACGCCACCGGCATCGACCGCTACCTGGCCACGATCACCCGGGCCCAGGCGCGGCAGGGCGGCCGGCCTGCCCGCGCGGTCCCGGGTCCTGCTGGTCATGGGCACGACCGAGCGGCGCAAGGGCCAGACGGTGCTGGCCGAGGCCTTTGCCCGGGTCGCCCGCAACCACCCCGACGCCCTGCTGGTCTTCGTCGGCGACACCAAGACCCCCTACGCCGAGTCATTGGCCCGGCTGATCCGCCGCTCGGGCCTCTCGCGCCAGGCCCGGCTCGTCCCGGTGGTCGAGGACACCTACCGTTGGTACCGGGCGGCCGACCTGTTGATCGGCGCCTCCGACGTCGAGTCCCTCCCCCGCTCGGTTCTCGAGGCCATGTGCTTCGGTCTCCCGGTCGTGGCCACGTCGGTCTTCGGGCTCCCCGACCTCATCACCGACGGGGAGACCGGCTTCCTCTACGAGCCGCTCGACCTCGCCGCCGCGGTGGCGGCCGTCGAACGGGTCCTCGACGTGGGTCCCGACGCGCTGGACCGGGTGGGCGAGGCGGGACGCCGGCTGGTGGTCGAGCGCTACGACTCGTCGGGCTACGCCGCCGACGTGCTGGCCCTCCTCGAGGGGCTGCGCCGCGATCCCACCGCCACCCCGGGGGTCATCTTGTCGACCGGGGGACGCCTGGCCGTGGCCGGGGGAGAGGCGACGGCCGGCCCCACAACCGCGGACCGTTAACCGAGCACCCGACGGTCAGGTCTGCAGCCCGACCACCGCTGACGCCAGGCGCTCGGTCTGGTGACGGCGGTCTTCGGCCGGGCGGACCGACCGGAGCACGAACTTGGAGAAGCCGACGGCCACGAACTCCTCGATGCGCTCGACCAGGGCCCCGTGGCCCACCGGCACCAGGTCATCGAGCGGGCGGCCCTTGGCCAGGACCGTGAGGGCCGCCCGGGCACGATCGTCCAAGGGCCCGTCGGAATAGCCGATGCTCACCCCGAAGTGCTCGGGGCTGATGGTCCGTCCGGCGTCGGCCGCCGCCTCGTCGATCACCACCCGACCGGCGGTCGCCTCGGCGGGGGTGCACATCGACGGGAGCCAGCCGTCGGCCAGCCGGCCGCAGCGCACGAGCGAGGCCGGGGCCGTGCCGCCCAGCCAGACGTCGAAAGGGTCCTGGACCGGCAACGGGCGGAGGACGACGTCGTCGAAGCCGTAGCCGTCCCCCTCGTAGCTCACCGTCTCGCCCGACCACAGCCGGCGCAGCAGGGGCAGCAGCTCGTCCATCGCCGCTCCCCTCGCCCGGGGGGCCGGGCCGACCGCCCGCCGGTCGGGGCCCCGGGTCAGGCCGGGCACGAAGGTCACCAAGAAGCGCCCGCCCGACAGGGCGTCGAGGGCCGCCACCTGCTTGGCCAGTCGCAACGGGTTGCGCCCCGGGAGGAGCATGGTCGTCCCGAGCTTGAGCGTCGGGTTGTGGGCCCCGGCCCAGGCCAACCCGACCAGCGGGTCGAGGGTGGGGGCGCTCAGCACCTCGGGCAGCCACAACGAGTCGAAGCCGAGCTCGACCACGTCGTCGGCCAGCGCGCACAGCTCGGCCGGCTCGAGGAGGCCCGGGCCCGCACTGAGCCCGATGCGGACCTTCACCGGGCCCCCTCCGGGGTCACGGGGCGGTCCGCAGTGCGGCCCGGGCCCGCTCGATGCCGGCGTCGTCCACGTCGCGGTGGGTCACGAAACGCACGACGCCCGGGGCGATCGTCTGCGCCAGGATCCCCTCACCGGCCAGGTGGTCGAGCAATTTGGCCGGAGCGGGGGGAGAGAAGGTGACGATGTTGGTCCGCACCCGCTCGGGGTCGGCGCCGCCATCGGGGAAGCGCAGGGCGACGGCCTCGGCCAGGCGGCGGGCCCGGACGTGGTCCTCGGCCAGGCGCTCGACCATCGAGAGGGCCAGCAGCCCGGGGGCGGCCAGCACCCCGGCCTGGCGCATGGTGCCCCCGAGCCGCTTGCGCTCGACCCTGGCGGCGGCGATCACGTCGAGGGGCCCGGCCAGGAGCGACCCCACCGGTGCGCCCAGGCCCTTGGAGAGACAGGCCATGACCGTCGTGGCCGGCCCGGAGAGCTCGGCCGCCGGGGTCGCCGTCGCCACCTCGGCGTTGAAGAGGCGGGCCCCGTCGACGTGGACGGGGACGCCGAGTGCGGCGGCGGCGACGGACCGCAGGCGCCCGATCGGCCAGGGTGCCCCGCCGGCCGCCATGTGGGTGTTCTCCACGCAGACGAGCGACACGGCCGGCTGGTGGTGGTCGGCGGCGGCCAGGACGCCGGCGACTTCGTCGGGGGCGATGGTCCCGTCCGCGTCGTCGAGGGTGTGGAACTGGATCCCGGCGTTGCGGGGCCCGGCCGCCAGCTCGTAGGCCACGATGTGCTGGCGCCGGCCGGCCAGCACCTCGGTCCCCGGGACGCCCAGGACCTGGAGGGCCAGCTGGTTCGCCATGACCCCCGAGGGCACGAACAGGGCGGCCGCCTTGCCCACCCGGGCCGCGAAGCGCGCCTCGAGCTCGTTGACGGTGGGGTCCTCGCCGTAGTCGTCGTCGCCCACGTCGGCACCGGCCATGGCCCGGCGCATCTCGGGTGTGGGCCGGGTGACCGTGTCGCTGCGCAGGTCGACGAGCCCCGAGGTCACCAGTCGACTCTACCGGGGGCCCTTCACGGTGGCGCCGGCCGCCGTCGCGCCCACAACGGCCCACTGCGTCGGCCCACTCCGTCGAGCGCGGGCGACGGCAGTCCGGGTCAGCCGGCCAACAAGACCCCGACCGCCTCGGCCACGCTGGCCACCACGACGTCGGGGCGGTATCCGGCCTCCGACCAGCGCCGGCCACGGTGGAGCCAGATGGTCGACAGCCCCGCGCCCCGGCCGCCACCAATGTCGGGCCCGGGCGCGTCCCCCACCATCCAGGCCGGCTCAGCACCGTTCGGGTGCCCCCCGCACCGCTCGATCGCCGCGTCGAAGATCCGCCGGTCGGGTTTGGCCACCCCCACCTCGTCGGAGACGCAGCAGGCGTCGACCAGGCCGGTCAACCCGGCCCGGGCAAGTTTGACGTGCTGGGAGGCCGGGCCGTTGGTGACCACCCCGATCCGCCAGCCGGCGCCGCGCAGGCGAACGATGGCCTCGGTGACCCCGGGGTCCGGGGAGAACTGGTCCACGTACTCGACCCGGTAGGTCCGGACCAGCGCGTCGACCGGCTCGTCGATGCCGAACTCCTCGCGGGCCGCGGCGAAGACGACCTCGCGCCGGGCGAACCCGTCCTCGTCAGCCTCGCAGAGAAAGGCCACGCCGGGTGCGCCCAGCCCGTAGCGCTCGGCGAAGGATTCGGCCCAGCGGCGGTGGGCCGCCACCCGGTCGACCAGCGTGTTGTCGAGATCGAACAGGGCGAGGGGTTCCACGGCGCCATTGTGGCCGACCCGGCGACGGTGCGGTGCCCGTAAGCTCCTCGGCCGATGCCCAGCCGCGACGCCCGGTGAAGGCCCGGGAGGTGACCGGGGCCTGGGGCCCGACGGCTTCGCCGAGCGCGGCGTCAACGGCCTGCTCGGGGTCGAGGTGCTGGAGGCCTCGCCCGAACGGGTGGTGCTCAGCCTGCCGGTGGACCACAGGGTCCACCAGCCCTACGGGATCCTCCACGGGGGGGTGTCGGCCCTCCTGGCCGAGTCGGCCGCCAGCTTCGGGGCGTCCCTGGCCGCCGGGCCGGACCGACGGGTGGTCGGGATCGAGCTCAACATCAGCCACCTGCGGAGCCTTCGCCGGGGGATCCTGGTGGCCACCGCCACCCCGGTGCGGGCCGGGCGCACGGTCCAGGTCTGGGAGATCCGCCTGACCGACGGCGACGGGCGGGCCATCAGCCGGGCCCGCTGCACCCTGTCGGTGCTCGACCCAGAGGGGGCCGGGGGACCGGGGGGCCCCGGTGCCCCGGGACCCCCGACGGGGCCCGCTCCCACCGGCGGGCCCGCCACCTGAGCACCCCCGGGTGGGCGCCGGGGGCGGATCGACTTGCCCTCGGCGTCCGGGGGCATAGGATTGGTCGGTGCCCGTGGTACGACCCATCGGCGAGCTCGGGTCCCTCGGGCGAAGGCTCCCCACCGCCCCGCGCGGTGAATTCCCTGTTCAAACCGGTAGTACCTCCTATCCTACCTTAGGTATTACCACCGGTGGTACCGACGCCGCCGCGGGTCCCGGGCCATCGTCGGCCGGGACCGGGGGCGTGGTCGCCCGGACCCTCGGGGCCACCGGCCGCCGCCCCGGCCATCCCCCGTCGGTGCCCGCCGGGCACCCCCCGTTGCGGCGGGCGCCCGGCGTCGTGCCGGCCGCCGGGGCGCCGGTCATGGCCGACCGCCCCCCGGCGGAGACGTTCGTTGGGCTCGGCGCCGAGCCCAGTTCCGACCACCCGGTGACCGCGCCGCCCGGCGGGTACCGGCTCGAGCTGGTGGAGGTGCCGGCATGACCAACGACGCGGTGGCGATTCTCGGGACCGGGATGACCGACATGAGCCGGCGTGACCTCTCCCCCGAGGCCATGGCCTCCGAGGTGGTCCACCAGGCCCTCTCCGACGCCGGGGTCGAGCCCGAGCAGCTCGGCCTGGTGGTCTTCAGCAACGCCATGGGCGGCCGCCTCTGCGACCAGGGCTGCATCCGGGGCCAGTCGTGGCTCCGCAAGTCCCGGGCCGGGCGACGTCCCGGTCGTCAACGTGGACAACTCGTGCGCCGGCGGGACCTCGGCGGTCTTCTTGGCCTCGATGGCGGCGCGCTCGTCGGCCCGACCGGTGCTGGTGGTCGGGGTCGAGAAGATGTGGACCGGCGACCGGGCGGCGACCCTGGCCGGGATCGAGGACGGGCTGCCGGCCGACTACCGGGCCGACATGCACGCCCGCTTCCGGCCCGACGGGCCCGGCGGGAGCATCCTGATGGGCCTCAACGACCTCTGGGCCCGGTCGTACATGGACGAGCGGGGGGCCACGGTCGAGCAGATCGCCGCGGCGGCGGTGAAGGCCCGCCGGCACGCCTCGCTGAACCCTCTGGCCCAGGTCCAGCGGGCCGTCACCCTCGACGAGGTCCTCTCGGCCCCCAAGGTGGCCGGCGTGCTGACCCGCCTCATGTGCAGCTCGTTCACCGACGGCGCGGCGGCGGTCGTCCTGGCCGGCCCGGCGGCCGGCGCCGCATCCCGGAGCACCCCGCATCGTCGGCTCGGTGGCCCGCTCGGGCAACGGCGAGATCGACTACCACGAGCGGCTCGAGCGAGGTCGTCGGCGTTGGCCTGGGAGGCGTTCGGCTTCGGCCCGGGCGACGTCGACCTGGTCGAGCTGCACGACGCCACCAGCGCCGAGGAGCTCTACGCGCTCGAGTCGCTCGGCTTCTTCGAGCCCGGCGAGGCCGGGCCGGCCACCCTGGCCGGCGACGACGGCCATCGGCGCGCCGGGGCTGACCGTGAACCCGAGCGGCGGCCTGGTGGGCCGGGGCCACCCGCTGGGCGCGACCGGCATCGCCCAGATCGTCGAACTGGTCACCCATCTGCGGGGCCGGGCCGGGGCCCGTCAGGTGCACGGGGCCCGCCTGGGGGTGGCCGTCAACACCGGGGGCGTCGATCGAGCGGCGACGCCGCCTACGTCGGCATCCACGCCGTGTCTGCGGCAAGCTGACCCCCGTGCCGGGCATCACCGTCCGCGGGTGGGGCATCTGCTGTCCCCGACAAGGTGGTGACCAACGACGACCTCTCGGTGACCCTCGACACGAGCGACGCCTGGATCACCGAGCGCACCGGCATCCGCGAGCGCCGGATCGGGGGCACCACCTCGGGACTGGCCACCGAGGCCGGCCGGCTGGCCCTCGAACGCGCCGGGCTCGCCGCCGGGCGACATCGACGCAGTCGTGCTGGCCACCACGACCCCTGACGCCTTGGTGCCGGGCACGGCCACCACGGTCCAGGACGCCCTCGGCATCGCCGGCGGCGCCTTCGACCTCAACGCCGCCTGCTCGGGCTTCGTCTACGGCCTGGTGGTCGCGGCCGGGCTGATCGCCACCGGGTCCGGACCGGTGCTCCTCATCGGGGCCGACACCCTGAGCCGCATCACCGACTGGGACGACCGCTCGATGGCCGTGCTCGTGGGCGACGGGGCCGGCGCGGTGGTGCTCGAGCCCGGTGGAGGGACCCGGGGACCTGCTGAGCTGGAACCTCAACAGCCGACGGGTCGCTCCGGCACCTGCTCAACTGCGACCACGGGGGCTTCTTGTACATGGACGGCAAGGAGATCTTCCGCAAGGCCGTCCGGGTGGTCGTCGAGTCGGCCGAGCAGGCCATGGCCGACGCCGGGCTGGGCGCCGACGACATCGACCTGCTCGTCCCCCACCAGGCCAACCTGCGGATCATCCAGGCGGCCTGCCAGCGCCTGGGCATCCCCGAGGAGCGGACCGTCGGTGGTGATCGACCGCTACGGCAACACCTCGTCGGCGTCGATCCCCCTCGCCCTCGACGACGCCCTCGAGCCGGGCCGGGTGCGCCGGGGCGACCACCTGCTGCTCACCGGCTTCGGCGGGGGGATGACGCTGGGCCAGCGCCGTTCTACGCTGGGGGGGATGAGCGCAAGCGAGGACGCGGGGCCGGCCCTGGTGGTGCTGGCCGCCGGCCGGGCCCGCCGCTACGGCGGCTGCAAGCCGCTGGCCCCGGTCGGGCCCGGCGGCGAGGCGGTGATCGACCTCTGGCGCAGCGACGCCGTCGCCGCCGGCTTCTCCCCGATCGTCCTGGTCGTCGGGCCCTCGCACCGGCCCGGCCATCCGCTACCACGTCGAGCACCGCTGGCCCGACGACGTCGACGTCCGCTTCGCCGCACCAGGAGACGCCCCGCGGCACGGTCGACGCCGTGCTGGCGGCCGACGGGCACCTCGGCGACGACGCGGCCTTCGGGGTGGCCAACGCCGACGACCTCTACGGCTCCGCAGGCGCTCGCGCTGCTGGCCGGCCACCTGGCCGAGCCCGCCACGGCCAACGCGGTCGTCGCCTTCCGCCTGCGCAACGCCGTGGTCGGCGACGCCCCGGTCACCCGCGGGCTGTGCCAGGTGGACGGCGGACGGGCGGCTGGCCTCCATCGACGAGCGGCGCCAGGT
The DNA here is from genome assembly GCA_963836375.1 of uncultured Acidimicrobiaceae bacterium. Taxonomy (GTDB): domain Bacteria; phylum Actinomycetota; class Acidimicrobiia; order Acidimicrobiales; family RAAP-2; genus CAWIJK01. The sequence goes on from CAWIJK010000004.1 coordinate 269,271, forward strand.
GTTCGCCGCGGCGACGGGCGCTTCGTCGCCAACGACGGCCTCGAGCCGGCCGAGCTCGACGGCGACGCCCTGGTGTCGATGAACCTCTGGGGGTTCGGCCCGGCCATGCGGCGGTGCTGCGGGCGGCCATGGACGAGGCCGAGCATGCGTCCGAGGACGCCGAGGTGCTCCTGCCCGAGGTGGTCGGCCGGGTGCTGCGGGGCGAGCGGCCGGGCTCGTTGCCCGCCCCGCCGCCTTCACGCGTCCTGGCCGCCGACGGCCGTTGCATCGGCGTCACCCACCCCGACGACCTGGCGCTGGTCCAGGCCGACGTGGCCCGCCAGGTCGGCGCCGGCGAGCCGGCCGGCCGACCCCTGGCGACCCGCGGAGGCCGGGGGCCCGCTGATGACCCGCACCACCCGGCTGGTCGTCGCCCTGGCCGTCAACGTGGCCCTGGTGGTCGGGCAGGTGGTGGGCGGTGTGGCCGCCCACTCCGCCGGCCTGCTGGCCGACGCCGGGCACAACCTGGCCGACGTCGCCGCCGTCGCCCTCTCGCTGGTCGCCGTCCGCTGGGCGCTGCGCCCGAGCAGCGCCGAGCGCTCCTTCGGGAACCACCGCGGCACCATCCTGGCCGCGCTGGTGAACGCCGGCGGCGCTGGCCGTGGTCACCGTGGCCATCGTCGCGGTGAGCATCGATCACCTGGTCCACCCCGCCCGCGTCGACGGCGGCGGTCGTGGTGGTCGTCGCCGCCGTCGCCATGGTGGCCAACGGCGTCGCCGCGCTCGTGCTGCGCGACCACGGCCACGACCTCAACCTGCGGGCCGTGTTCGTCCACATGGCCGCCGACTGGCGGCCTCGGGCGTGCGTGCTGGTGGCCGGCGCCGTCATCTTGGTCTCCGGCGGGGCGTGGGACCGCCTCGACCCGCCTGGCCGCCCTCGTGGTGGCCGCTGCTCATCATGGTGGAGGCCTTCCGCCTGGTGCGGGCCAGCGTCGACGTGCTGCTCGAGTCGACCCCCGGCCGACGTCGACCTCGACGCCCTGCGCACGGTCGATCACCGGGGTCCCCGGGGTGGCCGAGGTCCACGACCTCCACGTCTGGAGCCTGTCGAGCGAGGTCCGGGCGCTCTCGGCCCACCTGGTCCTGACCGGCCACCCCACCCTGGAGGAGGCCCAGGCGGTCGGCGGGGTCGTCCGGTCCGCGGTCGCCCGGCCCTTCGACATCGCCCACACCACCTTCGAGCTCGAGTGCGAGCGCTGCGTCGAGGACGCCGACGACCCGTGCGCCATGGACGAGGTCCACCGCCCGCTGGGCGGGGTCCACCATGACGTGGAAGGCGGGCCACCGGACCCGGTGCCCGCTGCGCCCGCCCCGGCGGCCACCGGGACCCGGACGCGACGCAGCCCCGAGTAACCGTCCGGCCGAAGCCGTCCAGCTCCTCGGGGCCACGCCCTCGGCGACCCGTGGCCACCTGCAGCGGGGGCCGTGTCGGACAACCCCCGCCCGGGGCCCGGACCGGCGGCTCCAGGGAAGCCACCGACCCGTTCCACGAGCCGTCTTGCACGGGCACCTTCCTCCGCCCCGACCGAACGCACCTTGCGGTGCGCCCTGCCGCTCCTCGGGACCACCTTGCGATGACCCTTCGAACTCTTCGGTTCGGCCTTGCGGCCTCCCCTCGGATCGACCCCGGTTCGGCCTTGCGGCCTCCCTGGGGTCGTGCGGCGGGCTTTGATAACCCGAACTGTCGACAGCGTGCGCCCGGCGTTTGTCGAGGTCAAGGGGCGTTGGCGAAATCCAGACGTTCTCCCCACAAAACCGCCGGGCCGTCCCCAGACAGCCCGGCGGCGTCCCCAGGCGGATCGGCGATTGTCCCCAGGACGTCCCCAGGGCCGCCGGCCGTCCACTCGGCCGCGGCCCGCGGCGCGCCCGGATCGACCCTCGGGCACAATGGACCGCCACCGGGCCCGGGTCTCGGACCGAGCGATGTCCGGGTCCCCGGGGAAGGACCGGGGGATGCGACGGCCAGGACGATGATCGACACCAGCCTCAGCGGCGACCTCGACCGCCGGGCGCCCCCGGGCCCGGCCCCGGTCGGTCCGCGGCGCCCGCCCCCGCGCCCCGCCGCCCCGCGCCCCCAGGACCGGCGCCGGGGTCGGCGCACCCCGGCCCGAGCGGTCACCGCCGCCTCGTTCCTGGCCCTGATCGCCCTCGGCCTCGCCGCCGGCGGGGCGGCCGTCCTTGCCGGCCCGGGCCCGGCGGCCGGCCGGGAGCCGATCGCCCCGGCCCGGCTCCTCGGGCAGGCCGCGGTCTTGGACCTCCCCGGCGCCACCTCCTCGTTCTTCCAACCCCCGCCGGCCAGCCCGACCGAGCTGGCGGCCCCCGGACTCGTGGTCGCCGGGGGGCGCGACGCGCCGGATCCCTTCGTCCTCGTCCAGAGCGGCGCGTACTACCTCTATACGAGCGAGGGCAACCAGCCCCACACCAACGTCCCGGTCCAGCAGGGCACGGCCGTCGGCCGCTGGGGGCCGGTGCTCGACGCCATGCCCACCCTGCCGCCGTGGGCCGCGCCCGGGTTCACCTGGGCACCCGACGTGCAGCGCTTCGGCGACAACTACGTCTTGTACTTCACCTCGGTGGTCGTCGGCACCAGCCCGGCCGAGGAGTGCATCGGGGCGGCCGTCGGCCGGTCGCCCCTCGGGCCGTTCACCCCCGAGGACACGCCGTTCATCTGCCAGGCCGACCACCACGGTTCGATCGACCCGAGGACCTTCAGCGACATCGACGGGACGACCTACATGTTGTGGAAGTCAGACGACAACGCCGACGTGAACGGGACCGAGTTGACCAACGTCTACGCCCAGCCCCTCAGCGCCGACGGCCTGGGCCTCCTCGGCCGGCCCACCCGGATCTTCGGTCCGGACCGGCCGTGGCAGGGACGCATCGTCGAGGCCCCCGACCTGGTGGCCGTCGACGGCACCTACTGGCTCTTCTACTCGGGGGGCTGGTTCAACCAGCCCGGCTATGGCATCGGGGCCGCCCGCTGCGCCGGGCCCCTCGGCCCGTGCGCCGACACCACCGCCGGGCCCCTCCTGGCCGCCAACGCCGAGGGGTCCGGGCCCGGGGAGCCCTCGGTCTTCGTCGACCCCGACGGGGCCTGGCTGGCCTACACGCCGTGGCACTCCGACACCCCCCAGCCGACCCCGCCCCGCCCGGTCATGGTGGCCCGGCTCGGCTTCGGCCCGGCCGGCCCCTACCTGGCCTCGTGGAGCGCGCCGCTCGGCTCGGGCGGCCCCGCCTGACGCCATCCTCGGGCACCCATCGCCCCCCGGTGGGGACGACGTCCGGGCATCGCCGGGCGGGGCACCCGGCGAGACCTCACAGGGGGGTCACGTAGGCGGCGTGGATGCCCCCGTCGACGAGGAACGTCGACGCGGTGACGAACGAGGCGTCGTCGGAGGCCAAGAAGGCGGCGGCGGCCGCGATCTCGGCCGCGTCGCCGAAGCGCCCCATGGGCACGTGGACCAGCCGGCGGGCCGCCCGCTCGGGATCCTTGGCGAACAGCTCGCGCAGAAGCGGCGTGTCGACCGGACCCGGGCACAGCGCGTTGACCCGCACCCCCCGGCGGGCGAACTCCACCCCGAGCTCCCGGGACATCGAGAGCACGCCGCCCTTGGAGGCCGTGTAGGAGATCTGGCTGGTGGCCGCCCCCAGTACGGCGACGAACGAGGCGGTGTTGACCACCGACCCGCCGCCCCGCTCGAGCAGGTGGGGGATCCCCAACTTGCAGCACAGGTAGACCGACGTGAGGTTGACCTCTTGCACCCGCCGCCAGGCCTCCAGCTCGGTGTCGAGGATCGAGGCGTCATCGGGGGGCGAGATGCCGGCGTTGTTGGCCAAGATGTCGATCCCGCCGTACTCGGCGACGGCGGTCGAGTAGAGCGCGGCCACGGCTTTTTGGTCGGTGACGTCGGTCCGGACGTAGATCCCGCCCACGTCGGCCGCCACCGCCAGGCCGGCGTCGTCACTCAGGTCGGCGGCCACCACCGCCGCCCCCTCGCCGGCGAAGCGCTCGGCCATGGCCCGGCCGATGCCCCCGGCCGCGCCGGTGATGACGGCGACCCGGCCCTCGAGGCGCCGCCCCCAGCGGCTCGGGTCGCCCGCCGTCGATGTCCGTTGCCCCTCGCTCATGTCACTCCTCGGTCGAGATGAAGACGTTCTTCACGTCACTGAAGGCCTCGAGGGCGTCGGGGCCGAGCTCGCGGCCGATCCCGGACTGCTTGAACCCCCCGAACGGTGTCGAGTAGCGGACCGAGGCGTGGGAGTTCACCGAGAGGTTGCCCGTCTCGAGGGCCCGGGCCACCCGGAGCGCCCGGCCGACGTCACGGGTCCACAGTGAGCCCGAGAGCCCGTAGACGGTGTCGTTGGCGATGCGCACCGCGTCGTGCTCGTCGTCGAAGGGGACGACCACCACCACCGGGCCGAAGATCTCCTCGGTCACCGCCCGGTCGGTGGGAGCGACGGGGGCCAGCACGGTCGGCGGGTACCAGTAGCCCGGACCCGGCGGGACATGGCCGCGCACCGCCACCGGTGCCCCCTCCGGCACGAAGGCGGCCACCTCGTCGCGGTGGGCGGCCGAGATGAGCGGGCCCATCTCGGACCGCTCGTCGGTGGGGTCGCCGACGCTCACGGCGAGCACCGCCGGCTCGAGCAGCTCGAGGAACCTGTCGTAGACGGGGCGTTCGACCAGGATCCTCGAACGGGCGCAGCAGTCCTGTCCGGCGTTGTCGAAGACCCCGGCCGGGGCCCGGGCGGCGGCCAGCTCGAGATCGGCGTCGGCGAACACGATGTTGGCGCTCTTGCCCCCGAGCTCCAAGGTGACCCGCTTCACCTGCTCGGCGCAGCCGGCCATGATCCGCTTGCCCACCTCGGTGGACCCGGTGAAGCAGACCTTGCGCACGGCCGGGTGGGTGACGAATCGCCAGCCCACCACCGAACCTTTGCCGCAGACGACGGTGAAGACCCCCTCGGGGATCCCGGCCTCGAGGGCCAGGCGGCCCAGGCGCAGCGCGCTGAGCGGGGTCAGTTCGGCAGGTTTGAGGACCACGGTGTTGCCGGCGGCCAGGGCCGGTGCGAAGCCCCACCCGGCGATGGCCATCGGGAAGTTCCAGGGCACGATGACCCCCACCACCCCGAGCGGCTCGTGGAACGTGACGTCGAGCCCCCCGGCCACGGGGATCTGGCGCCCGGCCTGGCGCTCGGGGGCGGCGGCGTAGTACTCGAGCACGTCGCGCACGTTGGCCGCCTCGGAGCGGGCGTTGCCGATCACATGGCCGGCGTTGGCCACCTCGAGGGCCGCCAGCTCCTCGAGATTGGCCTCCACCAGGTCGGCGAACCGGCGCAGGAGGCGGGCCCGGTCCCCCGGGGCGACCGCCCGCCAGGGCCCGGCCGCCGCCTCCGCCGCGGCGATCGCCTCGTCGGCCTCGTCTCGGGTGGCCGAGTGGACCGACGTGATGACCTCGGCCGTGGCCGGGTTGACGACGGGCACCGTCGTGCCGGCGGCAGTGGACATGGGGTGATCATGGCCCGTCGGCCCGGCGTCGCGCCGAACGGCCCGGGTCCGGCGACCGCGGGCTGGGCCCGGTGGCCCATTGGGCCCGGTGGCCCGGGCCCAGTGACTAGCCTGCGCCCGTGCCCGCGAGCGACACCGACCCGACCGCACGCCCGGGCAACCCAGAGTTCAACCTGGCCCTCACCTTCGAGACGGTGGCGGCGGCCATCGGCGAGCGCGAGTGCCTGGTCTGGCGGGACCGGCGGCTCACCTACGCCCAGCTGGCCGAGCGGGCCCGACGCCTGGCCTCCTACCTCCACCAGCGGGGCCTCGGGGTGCGGGCCGAGCGGCCGGGGCTGGCCGGCCACGAGTCCGGCCAGGACCACCTGGCGCTGGCCCTCTACAACGGCAACGAGTACCTCGAGTCGATGATCGGCGCCTACCGGGCCCGGGTGGCGCCGTTCAACGTCAACTACCGCTACACCGGCGCCGAGCTGCGCTACCTGCTCGGCGACGCCGACGCCCGCGGCATCGTCTACCACGCCTCGTTGGCCCCGGTCATCGGCGAGGTCCTGACCGACCTGCCCGAGGTCCAGGTCCTCCTCCAGGTGGCCGACGACTCGGGCAACGACCTGCTCGACGGGGCCGTCGACTACGAAGAGGCCCTGGCCGCCGGCTCGGCCGAGGGCCCGGCGACCGAACCCTCACCCGACGACCTCTACGTCCTCTACACCGGGGGGACGACCGGGATGCCCAAGGGCGTGCTGTGGCGCCAGCACGACATCTTCATGGCGGCCATGGGCGGCCGGCGCATCGGGACCTGGGAGGAGGTCGAGAGCTACGAGGCCCTGGGCGCCCAGGCGGCGGGGGGCTTGGGCCTCAAGCTGATGCTCCTCCCGCCCCTCATGCACGGGGCGGCGCAGTGGGCCGCCTTCTTGTTGATGGCCGACGGCGCGGTGATCGTGCTGCCCGACGACCCGCGCCGGATGGATCCGGCCGACGTGTGGCGCACCATCGAGCGGGAGGGCGCCAACTCGCTGACCGTGGTCGGTGACGCCATGGTGCGGCCCTTGATGGCCGAGCTCGACCGCGGCTCCTACGACACCTCGACGCTCTTCGTCATCGGCAACGGCGGGGCGCCGCTCACCCCGACGGTCCGCCAGCTGGTCATGGCCCACCTGCCCAACGTGATCATCAGCGACTCGGCCGGCTCGTCGGAGACCGGCGCCCAGATGACGGCGGTGGCCACCACGAGCGAGGGGGCGGGGCGCTTCGTCCCCGGACCCGGGGCCCTCGTGGTCAGCGAGGACCTCGACGCCGTCCTCGAACCGGGCCACGAGGGCATCGGCTGGCTGGCCCAGGCCGGCCAGGTCCCCCTCGGGTACCTGGGCGACCCCGACAAGACGGCCCGCACCTTCCCGGTGATCGCCGGCGTCCGGTACTCGATCCCCGGCGACCGGGCCCGGCACCTGGCCGACGGTCAGATCGAACTGCTCGGCCGCGACTCGGTCACCATCAACTCGGGGGGCGAGAAGATCTTCGCCGAAGAGGTGGAACGGGCCATCGCCGGCCACCCGGCGGTGGCCGACGTGGTGGTCTCGGGCCGTCCCTCCGAGCGCTGGGGGCAAGAGGTGGTGGCGGTGGTGCAGCTGGCCGAGGGGGCGAGCGCCAGCCCGGGCGAGATCGTCGAGGCGGCCTCGGGGTCGATCGCCCGCTACAAGCTCCCCAAGGCCGTGATCTTCGTGCCCCGCATCGAGCGGTCCCCGTCGGGCAAGGCCGACTACCGCTGGGCGGGAGAACAGGCCCGCAGGGCCTGAGCGTGGCGTCCCCCGGGTCGTCGGCCGGCGCCCGGTCCGGGGGCCCCGAGCTGACGACCGAGCGCCTGGTCCTGCGGCGCTGGGGGCCGGCGCACCTCGACGCCCTGGCCGACCTGCACGCCGATCCCGAGGTCATGGCCACCTTGTCCGACCGGACCCTCACCCGGGCCGAGTCGGACCGCTTCGCCCGGCACCAAGAGCTCGGGTTCGAGCACCACGGCCACGCCATGTGGGCGGTCGAGCTCGCCTCGGGCGAGCTCATCGGCGCGGCGGGCCTGTCGGCGGTCGACTTCGACGCCCCGTTCACCCCCGCCGTCGACGTGGGCTGGCGACTGGCCCGGGCCCACTGGGGCCACGGGTACGCCACCGAGGCGGCCCGGGCGGCCATCGGCTACGGGTTCGACACCCTGGGCCTGGTCGAGATCGTCGCCTTCACCTCGGTGCACAACGCCCGCTCGGAGGCGGTGATGCGCCGACTGGGCATGACCCGGGACCGGGCCGGGGACTTCGACCACCCCCGCGTCCCGCCGCGAGACCCCCTGCGTCCCCACATCCTCTACCGGCTCCGGCTCGCCGAGCGGCCCTGAGCGGGCGGAGAGTCACTCGGCCAGCTGGAGGACGCCGGACTGGGCCATGGCCACGGTGGCCAGGCTCATGACCGCCAGGGCGCCGGCGGCGGCCCACGCCGCCCCCCGGCGGACCAGCAGCGCCCCGATGACCGCCCCGACGAAGATGCACCCGACGGTGGCCGCCCGGCGCCCGAGGTTGGCCGGACGGCCGCCGACCTCGACCAGGTCGGCGGCCAGGCCCCCGAGGACGGTCGTGAGCACCGTCGTGTTCACGTCGGGGACGCCCATCCGACGCACGACGGCGATCTGGATGCCCATGGACAGGCCGAGGAGGGTCACCGCGCCGTAGCGCACGGCCCCGGTGGGCTGGCCCAGCGCCAGGACCACCACCGCGCCAGCCAGCACGGTCCACTCCACGACGAACCCCGCCCCGAGGCGCGGCCGTCGGCCCCGCCGGCCCGACACCCTGCCCCCGGCCAGGGCCCCGAGCACGAAGCCGACCAGGGCCAGCAGGGTGCCCACGAACGAGAGATGGTCGAGACCCGGGCCCCGCGAGCCGGTGAGGGCGAAGCCGAGCAGCAGCACGTTGCCGGTCATGTTCGCCGTGAAGATCTCCCCCAGGCCGAGAAAACTGGTCGCGTCGACCATCCCGGTGACCACGGTGAGGAGGAAGAGGCCGGCGAAGAGCCACGGCTCGTTGAGCGTTTTGGGTTCGGGCACGCCCCAGTATCCAACCGCCGGGCACCGGGGCCGGCGATGTCGGCCCCGGCCAGGGTCGACACTACGTTGTCGGTGTGGCACGAACCGACGACGGCGCCGACGACGGGCGGGCGCGTTGCGGGTGGGCCCGCGGCCCGTGGCTGACCCCGTACCACGACCGCGAGTGGGGGGTCCCGCTGCACGACGACCGGCGCCACTTCGAGTTCCTCGTCCTAGAGGGCGCCCAGGCCGGCCTCAGCTGGCTGACCATCCTCAAGCGCCGTGACGGCTACCGGGCCGCCTTCGCCGACTTCGACCCCGAGGCGGTGGCCGGGTTCACCAAGCGCCGCATCGAGTCGATCCTGAAGGACCCCGGGGTCATCCGCAACCGGGCCAAGGTCGAGTCGACCGTCTCGAACGCGGCGGCCTTCGTCGCCGTGTGCGAGGAGGTCGGGAGCTTCGACGACTACCTGTGGGCCTTCGTCGACGGGACGCCGGTCGTGAACCGCTGGCCGTCCGACGGCCACATCCCGGCCACCACCGAGCTCTCGGCGGCGCTGAGCGCGGACCTGCGCCGGCGGGGCTTCCGCTTCGTCGGGCCGACCACCTGCTACGCCCACCTCCAGGCGGCCGGCCTGGTCCTCGACCACGTCACCACCTGCTTCCGCTACGCGGAGCTGGCCCCGTGAGCTGAGCCGAACCGAGCCGCCCCCCGGCCGGCGGGGCCGCGGGTCACGCACGCAGCGGCCCGGGGTGCGACGGGGCCCGGGGCTAGCGTGTCGCCGTGCGCGCCGTCGTCTGCCGGGAGCTCGGGCCGCCCAGCGCCTTGACCCTCGAGGAGCGCCCGGACCCGGTGGCCGGGGCGGGAACGGCGGTGGTGGCGGTCGAGGCGGCCGGGGTGAACTACGTCGACGCCCTGTTCATCGAGGGCCGCTACCAGATCAAGCCCGCGCTGCCCTTCACCCCGGGGAGCGAGATCGCCGGGGTAGTGGTCGCCGTGGGCGAGGGGGTCGGGACGGTGGCCGTGGGCGACCGGGTGCTAGCCAGCACCGGACTGGGTGGCTTCGCCACCCACGTCGTCGTGCCGGCGGCCTCTTTGCACCGGTTGCCCGACTCGATGGACACCCTCCGGGCGGCCACGTTCACCCAGAGCTACTGCACCGCGCTGTTCGCCTTGCGCCGCCGGGGCGCCCTGGTGCCGGGCGAGAGCGTGCTGGTCCTCGGGGCCGGCGGCGGGGTCGGACTGGCGGCGGTCGACGTGGCCACCGCCCTCGGGGCCCGGGTGGTCGCCGTCGCCTCAAGCGAAGCCAAGCGGGCCGCCGCCCTCGGGGCCGGCGCCGTGGCCGCCGTCGACCCGGGCCGAGAGGACCTGAAGGCCCGAGCCCGCGAACTGGCCGGGGGCACCGGGGTCGACCTGGTCGTCGACCCGGTCGGCGGGGACCTGGCGCAGGCCTCGCTGCGGGCCCTCGGCGACGGCGGGCGCTACCTGGTGATCGGGTTCGCCTCGGGCACCATCCCCTCGTTGCCCCTCAACCAGGTCCTGTTGCGCAACCGCAGCGTGATCGGGGTGGACTGGGGGGCGTGGGCCATGGGCCACGGGACCGAACAAGAGGCGCTGTTCGGCGAGCTGCTGGGCCTGGTGGCCGCCGGGCGGCTCCACCCGGTGGCCCCGAGCACCTTCGGCCTCGACGAGGTGGCCGCCGCACTCGACTCGCTGACCGACCGCCGGGCGGTCGGCAAGGTGGCCATCGTCCCCTGAGCGACGGCCGGGCCCGAGCTCAGTCGGCGAATTTCGGGATGACCTCGGTGCCCATGAGCTCGATGGTCTCCATCACCGCGTCGTGGGGGATCTTGTAGGGGTTGACCAGGCAGAGCAACAGGTCGATCCCGGCCGCCTCGTAGCGGCGGCACATCTCGACGCACTCGTCGGGGGTGCCGAGCACGCACGCGTTCACGTCGATCAGGTACTCGAGGCTGAGCAGGTCGAGCGAGCCGTCCTCGTCGTGCTGGCGCATGTCGGCGGCATAGGCGTAGGAACCCAGGTCCTCGCGGCGCTCGGCCATCCACTCGGACACCGTGGCGATCTGGCGGGCCCCGACCTTGGGGTACCACTCGAAGGACTCCCGGGCGAGCTCGAGGGCCCGGTCCCGCTCGCTGGCGCACAAGGCCATGGTGAAGGTGGCCGCCTCGTTGTGGACATAGGCCCCGAGCGGCTGGGTGCACCCGGCCACCGCCCGGCGGTAGACGTCGACCTTGTGCTTGACCTCCTCGGGGGAGACCCCGACGGCGAACGAGCAGAGCCCGAGACCGAGCTCGCCGACCTGGCGGTGCCCATCCTCACTGGTGGTGGCCCCCCAGATGGGCGGGTGCGGCTTCTGGATCGGCTTGGGCTGGACCCGGCGCCGGGGCATCTGCCAGTACTTCCCGGAGAACTCGTACTCCTCGTTGGTCCAGCAGCCGACCACATGCTCGATGGCCTCGTGCCACATGGCCCGGGTCTCGGCCGGGTCCACCCCGAAGCCCTCGAGCTCGGCCCGGGTGGCCGACCGGCCGGTGCCGAAGTCCACCCGGCCCTCCGAGACCAAGTCGAGTACGGCCACCGACTCGGCCGTGCGCACGGGGTGGTTGTAGGGCTGGGGCATCAGGCGAACCCCGTAGCCGAGCCGCATGCGCTCGGTCAGCGCGGCGATGGCGCCGTAGAGGACCTCGGGGTTCGAGCAGTGCGAGTACTCCTCCAAGAAGTGGTGCTCGACCGTCCAGAAGGCGTGCCACCCGAAGCGCTCCCCGGCCACCGCCTGGGCCAGGGTGTTGCGGTAGGCCAGCAGCTCGCTGTCGGGCTCCCAGGGCTTGGGCACCGGGATCTCGTAGAAGAGGGCGAACTTCACGGGTGGGTTCCTTTCGTCAGGCCCGGGGCTCGGGCGAAGAGGGGGGGCCGGGGGCCGGGCGCGGAGATGGTCACCGGCCGAGACCGGCCACCAGGTGGGTCCGGACGAAGGCCCGCACCGCCTCGGGGTCGTCGGCGTCGAAGGTCACGGCCGGCATCACGGCCAACGAAAGCATCAGGCGCACGATCCACTCGCCCGCCTGGGCGTGGTCCAGCCCCGGGCGGATCTCGCCCCGCCGCTCGGCGTCGGCCAGGAACGGCGCCCAGAAGGCCACCCACTCGGCCACCAGGCGGTGGATCTGGGCCGTCATGAGGACGGCCAGGAGGCTCTCGTCGTCGGCCGGCAGCTGCAGGGTCAAGAGCCGGTCACCCGCGTGGCGGCGGATGAACACCGCGGCCTCCCCCACCTGGGCGGCCAGGGTGCGCCGCCGACGCACGGCGACCTCGCTGCTGGCCACGAACCGGGTGGCCACCCGGGCCAGCACGGCGTCGACCAGCGAGGCCCGGTCCCCGAAGTGCAGGTAGACCGAGCCCCGGGACACGCCGGCCTGGGCGGCCACGTCGGCCATGGACACCCGGCCGAGCCCCAGGCGGCCCATACACCGCTCGGCCGCGTCCAAGATGCGCTCCTCGGTGCCCCGGCGCCCGGCGAGCCCGCGCGCCGGTGGGCTGGCGACCACCGCGCTCACCTCGGGCACCCGGCCCTGCTCTGCGGCGTGGACATTTGAACATCTTGTATCAGCTTGTACAGTGCCACACAAACCGGGGAGGCAACCCGGTGGGCGGAGGGACCGATGAACGGGTTGGGCGGCAAATGCGTGGTGGTCACCGGGGCCGCCTCGGGCATCGGGTGGGCCAGCGCGGTGCGCCTCTTGGCCGAGGGGGCCCGGGTGCTGGGGGCGGACCTGGTCGAGCCGGCCACCGCCCCGCCGGGGCCCGAAGGGGCGGCCCCGGGACCCGGGGACTGGGCCTTCCAACAGGTCGACGTGGCCGACGAGTCGTCGGTGGCCGCGCTGGTGGCGACGGCCGCCGCCTTCGGCGGGCGGGTGGACGGGGTCGTCAACGCGGCCGGGGTGGCCGGCGGCGGGCCGGTGCACCTGGTCGACGCGGCCGAGTGGGCCCGGGTGCTCTCGATCAACCTCACCGGCACCTACCTGGTGGCCAAGCACGTGATCGCCCGGATGCTGGCCCAGCCGGCGGTCGACGGGGCCCGGGGTTCGGTCGTCACCGTGGCCAGCATCGAGGGCCTAGAGGGCACGGCCGGCGGGAGCGCCTACAGCGCGTCGAAGGGGGGCGTCGTCCTCCTGACCAAGAACATGGCCATCGACTACGCCGGTCGGGGCATCAGGGTCAACGCCGTGTGCCCCGGGTTCATCGACACCCCGATGACCCGGGGCCTCTTCGACTGGGAGGCGATGAGCGAGGCCCGGGCGGGGGTCGTCGCCGAGCACAAGCTCGGTCGCATGGGCCGGCCCGACGAGATCGCCGCGGCCGCCGCCTTCTTGCTGAGCGACGACGCCTCGTTCATCACCGGCCACGCCCTGGTGGTCGACGGGGGCTACACCGCCGGCCGGGACCACGGGATCACGGCCATGCTGGGCCTGTCGGGGCCCGAGGCCTGACGCTACGGCGCCACCACCGCCTCGACGAGGCCGGTGAGGCCGGCCAGCCGGGCGGCCAGGTCCGGGCCCAGGCCGTGGCGGCGGGCCAGCCACCCCGGGTCGTTGACGCTCACCCACACCGTCCCGGGGCCCTCCTCCCACACCAGCACCTTGAGGGGCAGGTCGAGGGCGGCCAGCGGTGCCGCCTCCATGACCGGGGTGCCGGCCACCGGGCTCCCGAGCACGATCAGCTTGGTGTCGCGCAACGCGAGGCCGGCGGCGACGGCCTCGCCGCTGTGGTCGATCACGGTGAAGACCTTGAGGCCCCCGGTCTCGGCCAGCTCCTCGACCCGGGCCACCGTCTCGGCCACCGAGCGGGGGCTGCGCCGGGTGGTGACGCCTTCGGCGGCGGGGACCGACGGTCCCGACGGGCCGGGGCGGCCGGCGTCCACCGCTCAGGCGGCGCCCGGGCGGGCGCGCCGGTACTCCATCTGACGGGCAATGCCCTCGGCGAGTTCGGCCGAGAAGAAGCGCTCCACCACCCACAGCGCCAGGTCGATCCCCGAGGTGACCCCGCCCGACGTGATGAGGTCGCCGTCGTCGACGACCCGGTCCTTCACCACGGTGGCCCCGGTGGCCGCCAGGTCCTCCCACGCCGCGTGGTGGGTGCCGGCCCTGCGCCCGGCCACCACGCCGGCGTGGGCCAAGAGCATCGTCCCGGTGCACACCCCGGCCATTACCGTGCCCGACGCGGCGGCCGCGGCCAGCGGGCCGAGCCAGTCCCCGCGCTGGACCTCACCCCAGGCCCCGACCTCGGAGCGGGCCACCCATGACCCGCCGGGCACCACCACGAGGTCCGCCCCCGGCCGGTAGCGGGCGTCGGGCCAGAAGCGCAATCCGTGGCTGGCCGTCAGCGGCTCGGGCTCCCCCAGGCTGACGAGCGCCGACGAGAGCTCGGCCCCGGCGGCCGTCGCGTTGGCGAACACCTCCAAGGGCCCCACCGCGTCGAGCTCGTCGAGTCCCTCGTAGACGGCGATGTCGATCCGCACCCCCTCGACGCTAACCGTGTCCGCCGCCGGCCACCCGGTCCTCGGGGCCCAGTGGACCTCAGACATGGGCCTCAGACATGGACCTCAGACATGGGCCTCAGAAGTCATACGTGGCCCCGCCCTTCTTGTGCATGGTGGTGGCGGCGACCACGGCCCCCACCACGAGCAGGATGCCCGAGATCTCGAGGGCCAAGTGCAGCCCCGAGCCGAAGGCCTGATAGGCGGCGTCCACCACCTTGGTGGCGATCCGGGCGATCTCGGCGTTCTTGGAGTGCTCGGCCGAGGTGGCCGCCCCCCCGTTCCCCACCCCGCCGTTGGTGACGGCGTGGAGCACCAGGCTCTGGAAGCTGGGCGGGATGCCGATGGCCTTGAGGCGCGCGGCCAGGCCGCCGGTCAGCTTGGCGTTGACGATGGCGCCCAGGATGGCCACCCCGAAGACCGCCCCCAGTTCCCGGCTGGTGTTGGTGGCCGAGGCGGCCATCCCCGAGCGCTCCGGGCGGACCACGGTCAACGGGACCGAGGTCACCGGCACCAGGGCGATGCCGAACCCGATCCCGGCGATGGGCAGCACCCAGCCCAAGGTGGCGAAGTCGACGTGGGGCCCGAGCACCGCACCGGTGGCCAGGAGCCCGCCGGCGGCCAGCAGGCAGCCCGTGGTCATCGGGATCCGCGGTCCCATCGCCGCCACCCAGGGGCCGGTGAGGGCCGAGGCGATGATCAGCCCCGCCGCCATGGGGAGGAAGTCCACGGCCGCCTGGTAGGGCGACGCATTGGCGACGACCTGCACGTAGAGGGCGGTGAAGAAGAAAATCGAGAACGTCCCGAAGTAGGTCACGAAGGCGACGAAGTTCGAGCCGGCGAACGGCGGCCGCTTGAACAGCGACAGGTCGAGCATCGGGCCCTTGCTCCGCCGCTCCACGTGGATGAAGGCGACGGCGGACAGGGCACCCAGCACGAAGAGGCCCTCGATCCACCAGGTGCGGTAGCCCTGTCCCTCGCCCTCGATGACGGCGAAGGAGAGGGAGGCCAGGGTCAGGGCCCCGAAGAAGAACCCCGGGACGTCCAGGCTCCGGCCCTGGGGGTCCTCGGACTCGGGCACGAAGGCCACGGCCATCACGAAGGCCACCGCCCCGAAGAACAGGTTGAACCAGAAGATGTCCCGCCAGCTCTGCACCCCGACCAGCGCCCCGCCGATCACCGGGCCGAGGGCCAGGGCCAGCCCGGAGACCGCCGCCCACACCCCGAGGGCGTCGGCCCGGGTCGCCTTGTCGGGGTAGACGTGGCGGAGGATCGACAGGGTCCCGGGCTCAGAGGCCGCCGCCCCGAGACCCATCACCACCCGGCCCCCGATCAGCCAGCCGACGCTCGGCGCCAGCGCGGCCAGCACCGACCCGGCGCAGAACACGCCGACCCCGACCAGCATGATCCGCTTGCGACCGAGGAGGTCGCCCATGGACCCGGCGACCAGCATGAACGAGGCGAAGGTCAGCGCGTAGCCGTTCACCACCCACTGGAGCGACGAGACGCTGGCGTGCAGGTCGCTCTGGATGTTGGCCAGCCCGACACTCACGATCGTGTTGTCCAAGAAGGTGAGGAACAGGACGGCGCACAGCGTCGCCAAGGCCACCGCCTGGGCCGGCGAGCCGAGGCCACCCCTTTTCATCTCGAGGCCCGGGGCGGCGCCCGTCCCGAGGTCGTCGGTGGTTGTCACTGGCGTTGCCATCCCATCACCCGTACCCGCCCCGAGCGCAGTGGTAACCGATGGCGACGGCTCACCAGTTGCGCAGGTCGATGTCCCAGCAGTCGAGCACATCCTCCCCGTCGACCACGTACATCCGCTCGTGGTACGCCACCGTCGGGTCGACGTGGGCCGGGAGCAGGCGCACCCGGTCCCCCACCGCCGGCAGCGGGCGACCCTCGGCGGCGGCGAAGGTCGTGTGCTCGTCGGAGCAGTAGACCAACACGTGGTCGACCACGGCCGGGCCGCCGTGGTCCATGCCCAGCGCCTTGAGTCCCCCGTCGGCCACCGCCCAGCCGCCGGAGGTGGGGTGGACCGAGATCACCGTGCACCACACCGACAGGGCTTGGCGGAAGGGGAACCCCAGGCGGCCGTAGTCGGTGTCCATCAGGGTGAACGAGCCGGCCTGCAGCTCGGTCACCCACCGGTTGACGGCGTAGGTGCCGGTCCCTCCGCCCGAGACCACGTCGCCGCCGACCTCGGCGCTGGCTTCGGCCAGGCGGCCCATCGCCTCGGCCACCAGGGTCTCCTTGGACGCCGCCGGCTCCATCATGAGGTGGCCCTCGTAACCCATCACCCCCCGCACCCCGAGGCCGCGGGCACGGGCCGCGTCGGCCAGCCGCCCGGCGTCGGCCCGGTCACAGCCACAGCGCAGGCAGCCGACGTCGACGTCGATCAGGACCTCTTCGATCCCGGCCGAGGCGGCGGCGTCGACGGTCGCCGGAGAGTCGACGGCGACGGTGACCCGGGCCCCCGCCCGCGCCATGGCCGCCAGGCGGGCCGGGTCCACGCACTCGTTGGCCAAGAGCAGGTCCTCGCCCAGGCCGGCGGCGGCCAGGCCCAGGATCTCGCGGGGGGTGGCGGCGCAGAAGCCCGGGTGCCCGGCCCGGGCCAGCTCCCGGGCCAGGGCGGTCGACTTGAAGGCCTTCACGTGGGGCCGCAGGGAGCGCCCCGGCCATGCCCGGCCCATGACCACCACGTTGTGGGCGAAGGCCCCGGCGTCGACAACCAGCGCGGGGGTGGGCAAGTCGTGGAGTTCCATGTGGTCAACAGCCCGCGCTGGGGAGGCTGGTGCCCAGAGCGTACGCGTGAGCTGGGGGCCGGCGCCTGGGCAGGCCGACGCGCCCCGGCCCCGCTCGGTTGCCGCCGGCTCCCGCCGCCGCGGAAGAAGTTGACTAAAAAGGTCGGGTTTGTCACCATGGATGCCCCGTGCCGCCCGGCCCGAGCCGGCGGCCGATCCGAGGAGTGACCGCCATGGCCGATTGGGGCTTCGAGACCCGCCAGATCCACGCCGGTGCCGCGCCCGACCCGACCACGGGGGCCCGGGCGGTGCCCATCTACCAGACGACCAGCTACACCTTCCGCGACACCAGCCATGCGGCGGCGCTGTTCGGTCTCGAGGAACTGGGCAACATCTACACCCGGATCATGAACCCCACCCAGGCCGTGTTCGAGGAGCGGCTGGCGTCCCTGGAGGGCGGGGTCGCCGCGCTGGCCGTGGCCAGCGGCCAGGCGGCCGAGACGATCGCCCTGCTCAACCTGGCCGAGAACGGTGGCCACATCGTGTCGTCGGCCTCCCTCTACGGCGGCACCTACAACCTCTTCCACTACACGCTGCCCAAGCTCGGCATCGAGGTCAGCTTCGTCGACGACCCCGACGACCTCGACACGTGGCGCGCCGCGGTCCGGCCCAACACCAAGGCCTTCTACGCCGAAACCCTGGGCAACCCCAAGGGCGACGTCCTCGACTTCGAGGGCGTCTCGGCCGTCGCCCACGACCAGCACATCCCGCTCGTGGTCGACAACACCCTGGCCACCCCCTACCTGGCTCAACCGCTCGCCGTCGGAGCCGACATCGTGGTCCACTCGGCGACCAAATTCATCGGCGGCCACGGGACGTCGATCGGAGGGGTCATCGTGGACGGGGGCACCTTCGACTACGAGGGCAGCGGCCGCTTCCCGAACTTCACCGAGCCCGACCCGAGCTACCACGGGCTGGTGTTCGGCCAGCTCCCCGAGGCCCTCTTCCCGGCCCGTTTCGTGCTGAAGGCCCGGCTCCAGTACCTGCGGGACACCGGGCCGGCCATCGCCCCCCTCAACTCGTTCCTGTTCCTCCAGGGGGTCGAGACCCTGAGCCTGCGCATGGAGCGCCACGTGCAGAACGCCACCGCCGTGGCCGAGTGGCTCGAGGCCCGCGACGAGGTGGGCTGGGTGGCCTACCCGGGCCTGGCCTCGAGCCCCTGGCACGAGCGCCAACTGCGCTACCTGCCCAAGGGCGGCGGTTCGATCATCAGCTTCGGGATCGAGGGCGGGGCCGACGCCGGGCGCCGGTTCATCGAGGGCCTCGAGCTCTTCAGCCACCTGGCCAACGTGGGCGACGTGCGGAGCCTGGCCATCCACCCGGCGTCGACGACGCACTCCCAGCTGACCGAGGCCGAGCAGACGACGACCGGGGTCACCCCCGACCTCGTCCGGCTGTCGGTCGGGATCGAGTCGATCGACGACATCGTGTCGGACCTCGAGGCCGGTTTCCGGGCCGCCAAGGGGGCGTGACGCCACCGCCGGTCGGCGCCTGGCAACCCGGCGACGAACCCGGCCGGCGTCAGTTCGCCGAGCTGTCGGGGGGCTCAGACGGCGCTGCGGGCGCTGCGGGCTTCGCCCTCGAGGGCGGCGGCCGCCTGGGCGCGGTGACGGTGGCCTTCGAGACCTGGGGCGAGCCGGACCGGTCACGGACCAACGCCGTGCTGGTCCTCCACGCCCTGAGCGGGGACTCCCACGCCGCCGGGCCCGCCGGGCCGGGCCATCTCCTACCCGGCTGGTGGGACGGACTGATCGGCCCGGGGTGCCCCATCGACACCGACCGGTGGTTCGTGGTCTGCCCGAACGTGCTCGGCGGCTGCCAGGGCACGACCGGCCCGGCCTCGGCGGCGCCCGACGGCGCCCCCTACGGGTCCCGCTTCCCGGTCCTCACCATCAGGGACCAGGTCCAGGTCGAGGCGGCCCTGGCCGACCACCTCGGCATCGGGCGCTGGGCCGGCGTGGTCGGCGGGTCGATGGGCGGGATGCGGGTCCTCGAGTGGTGCGTCGGGCTGCCCGAGCGGGTCGAACGGGCCGTGGTGCTGGCCGTCGGGGCGGCGGCCACCGCCGACCAGATTGCCTGGTGCTCCCTGCAGGTCCGGGCCATCCGGGCCGACCCGGCCTTCAGCGGCGGCGACTACTACGCCACCGCGGCGCGCCCGACCGAGGGCCTGGCGGTCGCCCGGGGGCTCGGCCAGGTCACCTACCGGACCGCCGAGGAGCTCGAGCAGCGTTTCGGGCGCGACGCCCAGGCGTCCGAGGACCCCTTGAAGGGCGGCCGGTACGCGGTGGAGTCCTACCTCGAGCACCACGGGGACAAGCTCGCCGAGCGCTTCGACCCCAACTCCTACATCGTGCTCACCGAGGCCATGAACCACCACGACGTCGGCCGGGGCCGCGGCGGGGTGGCCCGGGCCCTGGCCGGCGTGCGGGCCGAGGTGACCGTGGCCGCCATCGACTCGGACCGCCTCTACCCGCGCCCGCTCCAAGACGAGCTGGCCCGCCTCGTGCCCGGGGACCGGCCGGTCCGGGTCATCGAGTCCGCCTCGGGGCACGACGGCTTCCTGCTCGAGGTGGACCAGGTGGGCGCGGTGGTGGCCGAGGCCCTCGCCTAGCGGTGGCCCTCGCCTAGCGGCGGCCCTCGCCTAGCGGCGGCGGGCGACGAGGCGACGCACCACCTCGTCGACGACCCCGGTCGTCGACGACTCACCGCCGAGATCGAAGGTGCGCACGCCGTCGGCCGCCGCCCCCAAGGTGGCGTCGCGGATGGCGGCCGCCGCCTCGGCCGTTCCGGGGTCGCCCCGGCCCGCTGCGTGTTCGAGCACCGCCGCGCAGGCGAGGAGCATGGCCATCGGATTGGCGACGTCCTTGCCCTCGAGCGAGGGCGCCGTCCCGTGGGGGGCCTCGGCCATGGCGACGGTCGGTCGGAGGTCGGGGTCGAGGGCCAGCAGCACCGACTCGGCCCCGGCGATGGAACCGAAGAGGGCAAGGACGAGGTCCGAGAGGCAGTCACCGTCGCGGTTGAGGGCCGGGACCACCAGCGTCTGGTCCGTCCCTTCGGTCAGGAGGCCGGCGTAGGCCGCGTCGATGAGCATCGGGCGGTAGGCGACGTCACCATGTCGGGCGGCCGCCGCGTCCATCTCTTCTTTCAAGAGACCCTCGTAGAGGGTCGAGACCGTCCACTTTGGGCCACCGAAGACGCAACCGCCCATGGCGGCCGCGGTCCGAAACGAGTACTCGGCGACCGCCCGGCACGTCGCCCGGTCGATCCGCTCGGTCCGCCAGGCCTCCTCGCCGGCCGAGCCGGCGGCTCCGGTCCGCCGCTCCTCGGCGCCGTAGGCGTCGCCCACCGCCATGCGGACCACGACGATCGGATGGACCACCGGGTCCGGAGGCACCACGCCGGGAATGCGCCGCCCGGTGCGGACGATCACCGACCCGCCCACCCCCTCGCGCAGGAGCCGGTTGGGGGACCCGACGTCGCCGACCGTCGCCGGGGTGACGGTGGCGGCCTTCAGGCCGAGCCCGAGGCGGCGCATGGCGTCGGCCGCCTCCCGGACCACGGCGTTGGAGGTCCGGCGCCGGTTCTCGAGCGACAGGTCGAAACGGTGCAGCTCGATGTGAACCCCGAGCACGCCGGGGTCCAGGACCCGGAGCGCCTGCTCAAGCAGCTCCTGGCCGGTCTCGTCGCCCTCGCACACCACCAGCTGGGTGGAGCCGCTCACCCGATCAGGGTCGCGCGGACCGGTGGGGCGCCGCCAGGCGGGCGGCGGACCCAGCGGGCTCACGCCGGGGTGTAGGTCACCATGAGGACGCCCGAGCCGGCCCCTCGACATCCGAGAGCACGAGGTCGCCGAGCTCCCGGTGCCGTCGAACAGACGCCGGCCGGCACCGAGGACGGTCGGGAAGACCATCAGGCGGTACTCGCCGACCAGCCGGGCCTCGGCCAGGGTCCGGACCAGCCGGCCGCTCCCGGCCACCAGGAGGTCGCCTCCTCCTCGTTGACGTCGGCAACCCGGGCGCTGCCTTCCCGAGGGTGCCGGGTCCGGTCAGCGGGCCCGGAACACCGCCAGGTCCAGACCGAGCGGCGTGGGCTCCACCCCCGCCGCGATGGCCCGGTCGATCCGGGCCAACCCCTCGTCGATCTCGGCGTCGTCCAAGGGGGCGAGGGCCGAGTCCACCGAGCGCATCGCCGACACCCAGTCGCGGAACTCCGACATGTCCGCCGGTGCCGGCTCGCGCACGCGCTGGACGCCGACGAAACGCAGGCCGGCGCCGTCGAAGCGCTCCGACAGCTGCTCGAGGCTGTAGAAGTCCTCGGCCACCGCTCCCGCCCCCGGGAGGTACTCGAAGAGCATGATT
Source organism: uncultured Acidimicrobiaceae bacterium (assembly GCA_963836375.1). Classification (GTDB taxonomy): domain Bacteria; phylum Actinomycetota; class Acidimicrobiia; order Acidimicrobiales; family RAAP-2; genus CAWIJK01. The sequence goes on from CAWIJK010000004.1 coordinate 290,594, forward strand.
TCGTCGTGGCGCCCGGGGAACGAGTTGCGCACGAGCAGCGGCGACCCAGGCGACAGGACCCGGCGTATCTCCCGGCCCGCCCGTTCCAGATCGCCGATGTGGTGGACAACCGTCGAGAGCCAGACCGCCCGGCAGGTCCCGTCGGCGAGGGGGAGCGCCTCGGCCCGGCCGGCGATGTAGCGGCCGCAGGGCCCGACGCCCGATGCCGCCCCGGTCCGTCGCATGCCGAGCGACGGCTCGACGGCCAGGACCGGGACCCCGAACCACACCCCCAGGGCCCGGGTCCAGATCCCCGTCCCGGCGCCGAGGTCGAGGACCGGCCCGCCGGTCGTCGGCAGGTGCGCCGCGATGACCGCCCGCCACGCGCCGAGGTCGTCTGGGGTCTTGGCCCGCCCGACCTGGTACGCCGCGGCCACCCGGTCGTAGTCCACGCGGGCCATCGCCCGAGGCTAGGCCCGGCGGGCGGCCAATCACGTCGGCAGTCGGTAGCGCTCGAAGAACCGCCAGATCACCGCCGTGGCATTGATCTCAAAGGTGGTGGGCCCGGTCACGCTGGCGACCTTCTCGCTGAAGACGCTGCCGGGCCAGGCGTGCCCGCCACCGACGATGATGTAGAACGCGACGGCCACGCCGGGCGGGCAGCGGTAGGTGCGGAGGATGACCTGCCGAGCGACCCTGGTGTCGGAGGGCCGCCGGCGGCAGCCGTCCCTCACCGCCCACGCCCGGACGGTGGCCGGCACGCCCGGACCGTTCAGCCGAGTGGGCACGGTGGTCGTCGAGACGGGCGGACCGCCTGAGAGGAGGTGGTTGAGCTCAGCGGTTCCGACGCCGCCGTTGAAGTACAGGATCGGATCGGCCGTCCCATGGAAGGCGACGATGGGGACCCGGCGGGCCGGGCGGCAGGGGGAGGGCAACACGAGCCCCGAGACGGCGGCCAGCGCGGCGAAGCGGTTCGACATGGTGCAGGCCAGCAGGGACACCATGAGCGCCCCATCCGACAAGCCACTCGCGTAGACCCGGGACGTGTCGATGCAGTACGTCGACTCGAGCGAGTTGAGGAGGGCGCTCAGGTACTCGAGGTCAGGATTCGGCACCGACGTCGCACTGTGGTCCCAGCCGACCGGCGATCCCGTCCCCTCGGGGAAGACCGTGACGAAGTGGTCGCGCTGGCCGAGTTGGCCGAACATCGTGGTGATGGCGTGGATCTGGTCCCCCTCGCCGAGCCCGTGGAGGTCGAGAACCAGCGGAAGAGGAGCGTGCCTGCGCCCGGGTGGCGGCGTGAAGAGGAGGTAGCTCCGGGCCACGCCCCCGACCGAAATGGTCCGGACCTGCCCGGTGACCTCCGGAGGGACGGGTCGGGAGCAGCCCGCCGACGCGACCGACGCGGAAGCCGCTCCGGCGGCGTTCACCGGCGTCACTGGGGTCGGGGTGGCCAGGGCCACGGTGACCAGCGATAGGGCGGCCACCGTACCGGCTTTCAGACGGCACTTCGTTCGTCGCCGTGTCACCCGAGTGCCGAGAAGCTCAACTGCTCTGTCACCGGACGAAATGTAGCGCCCTCGAACCTGATGGCGGGCCCGGGGGGCTCGAGGCCCCGTCGGCACCGGCGCCGCGCTCCGTTAGGGTGAGGTCGGTCCGCCCGGCCAACGACGAGAGGGAGTCTCCCATGACGACGAGAAATGACTTCTCCGACGAAGAATGGCACCTCGTGGTCGAGGGACCTCCGAGCGCCGGCATGATCGTGATCACGGCGGCGAAGGGCGGGATGCTCCGCGAGACCTGGGCGATGTCCAAGGTCTACGCGGAGGCGCGCCACCAGCACGGGGCCAGCGAGCTCCTCGACGCCATCGTGGCGGCCAAGCCGGAGATGGACCACACGAAGTACAAGACCCCCGAGGAGTTGAAGCAGAAGTCGCTCCAGCACATCCGCGATGCCGTGGCCCTCCTCGAGACCAAAACGACACCGGCCGAACTGGCCGACTACCGGAGCTTCGTCCTCACGGTCGCCAACAAGGTCGCGGCGGCCCACAAGGAGCACGGCGTCGGCGTGAGCCCCACCGAGACCGACGCCGTACAGGAGATCACGACGGCACTGGGGCGAGGGGCCCCCACCCCGTAGCAGGCGGCGACCCCCGGGCCACGGGCCGCGCCCGGGGCCGGCCAGTGGGGGGAAGCCGGGGTCAACCTCGGCTCGGCGGAGCGCCAGCACCGGGCAACGTGCGCGGTGACCAGCCGCGTTGGCCGCCCGGCGCCACCACCGGCGCCCGGCGCGACACCGGGCGTCGGGGGCTCGCTAGTGTAGTTGTGTGCTGAAAGCAACTACCAGCCCCGAGCGGGGGCGGCCGGCACCCGCCCACGTCGACCGCTTCGAAGAGGCACTCCAGATGGTGGCCCGGTCGGTCCTTCAGGTGCGGCTGCACGAGCGCCTGTTGCGGTCGGCCGGCGTGCGGCTCGACCGGGCCGGGGCGGCCCTGCTGCACAAGCTCTCGGCCGGGGGCGACTCGCTGCGGGTGACCGATCTAGCCGAACTGCTCGGCGTCGACACCCCGACGGTGACCCGAAAGGTCCAGCAGCTCGAACGCGACGCCATGGTCGTGCGCCAGACCGACCCTGACGATCGGCGGGCCATCAGGATCCGCCTCACCCCGGCCGGGCGCCGGACGCTCGAACGGGTCCGTCGCGCCCGTCGCGCCTGGCTCGACCAGCTCCTCGAGGGTTGGGACGACGACGACCTGTCCACCCTGGCCGACCTCCTGGGCCGTTTCGCCGACGACCTCGAGCGCGACATCGAGGACGCCCGTGTCTGAGTTGACCGCGGCACCGGTCGACAAGTCGGCGGCCGACGCCGAGCACCGGCGAATCATGGTGATCCTGGCCGCCCTCATGCTGGGGATGGCCCTGGCCGCCCTCGACCAGACCATCGTCGCCACGGCCCTGCCCACCATCGCCGGCGACCTCCACGGGTTGAACCACCTCTCGTGGGTGGTGACCGCCTACTTGCTGGCCACGACCATCTCGACACCGTTGTGGGGCAAGCTCGGCGACCTCTACGGTCGAAAGAGCCTCTTCCAGTTGGCCATCGTGATCTTCCTGGCCGGTTCTATGCTCTCGGGCCTCTCCCAGTCCATGATCGAGTTGATCGGGTTCCGGGCCATCCAGGGCATCGGGGCCGGTGGGCTGATGGTCGGGGCCCAGGCCATCATGGGCGACGTCGTACCGGCCCGGCAGCGGGGCCGGTACATGGGCTACTTCGGCGTCGTCTTCGGGGTGACCAATGTGGCGGGGCCCCTCCTCGGTGGATGGTTCACCGAGCACCTGACCTGGCGCTGGATCTTCTACATCAACGTTCCCCTCGGCATCATCGCACTGTTCGTCGTGGCCACCGCACTGCACATACCGGTCAAGCGGGTGCAGCACAAGATCGACTGGGCCGGCACGGCCCTGCTCGCCGTCGGCGTCACCTGCCTCATCCTCCTCACCACGTGGGCCGGCTCGGAATACGCCTGGGGTTCGAGCGTGATCATCGGTCTCGGCCTGGTCACCGCGGTGACCCTCGGGATCTTCTGCTGGGTCGAGACCCGGGCCGCCGAGCCGATCATCCCGCTCTGGCTGTTCAAGAACCGGACGTTCACCGCGACCTCGGGTGTCGGTTTCATCATCGGCTTCTGCATGTTCGGGGCCATCATCTACCTGCCCCTCTACCTCCAGGTCGTCCACGGGGCCTCGCCCACCCTCTCGGGGCTCGAGCTCCTGCCCATGATCGGAGGCATGCTTCTCACGTTCATCATGAGCGGGCGGCTGGTCACCAGGACCGGTCGCTACAAGGTGTTCCCCATCGTGGGGACGGCCGTCCTGACCGTCGGCTTCCTCTCGCTCACCCTGCTCGGCCCGCACACCCCCTACGGGGAGGTGGCTGCCTACATGTTCATCACCGGGTTGGGCATCGGCCTTGTCATGCAGGTCCTGGTGGTCGCCGTGCAGAACGCCGTGCCGCACTCCGAGCTCGGCGTGGCCACGGCGACCTCAACGTTCTTCCGGACCATCGGGGGGGCCTTCGGCGTGGCGGTGCTCGGGGCCGTGTTCGCCAACCGGCTGCTCTCCGAACTCCGGACACACGCCACCGCGGCCGAGCTCAAGCTGCTCAGCGGGTCGAACCTGGCCGCCAATCCGGCCCAGATCGACCACCTGCCCCCGACCCAGAAGACCTTCGTCATCAGCGCTTTCAGCCACTCGGTCGAGACGGCGTTTCTGGTCGCCGTGCCCTTCGTCGTCATCGGCTTCGTCCTCAGCTGGCTCATCAAGGAGATCCCGCTGCGCACCACGGCGTTCGTCCCCAACACCGGGCGCGGCGCCGAACAACCTGGTGACGGCGACGGCGACGCGACGGCCGGCGAGGCCAGCGACGCGGCCGGCGGCGAAGCCCCCGCGTCGGCGCCGGTGGCCGGCCCGGGCTGACCGACCGCCTCCGGACCCAGCCGGTGCCAGCCGCGCCGGCTGGGCCACCCTCACGCTGTCGGGCTCAGGCCGCCACCCCAGCCCGGTCCGGTCGGCGCGGGCTGTGTCACGATCTGTCGGTGCTCGACCACGTGTCCATCCAGTGTGCCGATGTCGCCGCGTCCGGCGCCTTCTACGACGCGGTCCTGGCCCCGCTCGGCGGCGTCCGGTTGATGGAGTTCGCCGAGAGCGTCGGGTTCGGCGCAGGCGGGAAACCCGAGTTCTGGATCGGGCCGCGGTCACCGGCGAGGGGTTCCGCGAGTGCCACCTGGCCTTCGAGCGCGGCGGACCGGGCCGCCGTCACCGCCTTCTACGACGCGGCGGTGCGCCTGGGCGGCGACGTGCTGCATCCGCCGAGGCTCTGGGCCGAGTACCACCCCAACTACTTCGGCGCCTTCGTCCGCCACCCCGACGGGAACAACGTGGAGGCCGTTTGCCACTCGCCGGGCTAGGGCCCGGTCGAGAGCCCCGGTGCTCGGACCGCCTCTGGCCCGACGCGAGCCTCGACACCGCCCCGGACCGGGTGCAGGGCAGTGGCTACCAGGACGGGGACGACAGCATCTCGGGCTTCAGCCTCACCCACCTCTCGGGGGCGAGATGCCCGATCTTCGGGGACGTCCCGATCCTCCCGGTCACCGGGGCGGTGCGCAGAACCCGGCGGCGCTGACCGAGCCGTACACACCTGACGACCAGCAGGCCTCCGCCGGCCGCTACCAGGTGAGCCTCGGCACCTCGGCGGTCACCGTGGGGCTCTCGGCGACCACCCGCACCGGCACCGGCCGGTTCACCTTCCCGTCGACGAGCGACGCCGACCTCCTCTTCGACTCAGCGGCTCCGAGGACGGGATCGTGTCGTCGTCGGTGCGCGTGGTCGCCCCCGACGAGGTGACCGGGTCGGTGACGAGTGGCGGGTTCTGCGGCTCACAGAGCACGTACACGCTGCACTTCGTCGCCGCGTTCGACCGCTCCTTCGCCAGCTACGGGGTCTTCGACGACGCCGGGCTGCACCCGGGGACCGCTGTCTGCTCGGGGACCGAGGCCACCGCCTGCGGCGGATGGGTCACCTTCGAGGCACTGGCCGAGCGCACCGTCACCATGAAGGTGGGCGTGTCGTACGTCAGCGTGCACGACGCCGAGGGACCGTCGTGTCCTGGAGGGCCTCGTCGTCCGTCGGCGTCACCGTCACACCGGCAGCGGGGCGGCTCGTCCTCCCGGCGACGGCGCGCTCGGCGCCCTTCGCCCGCGCGGCCTCGACCCTCCAGGTGACCGCGACCTCCACGGCACCCGGTGCGATCCACGTCGCGTTCGACCCCCGCGGGGAGCCGGCCGACGTCCCCCCGGTCGTTCTCGAGGTGAACCCCCCCAGCTACTGACCCGGTCGCCGGCCCGCGCGGCTCGGCGACCGACGGACCACGGTGCCGGTGAAGGGGGGCACGGACCGGCGGGGGCGGGACGTCCTCGACGACGTGATCGACCCCCGGGGTCTCACAGACCGATGAGCAGTCCCGGCATCACCAGGCCGGCCGCCGCCCCTTCGAGGCGCATCTGCGCCTGGCGGTCGCCGTGCACGGCCAGGGCCCGCAGGACGAGGGCGCCGGTCAGGCTGGAGTCCTCGGGGCCCGGAGGCTCGAGCCCGCCGGTCCGCCCGGTGATCTCGGCCGTGATCGCCTCCGCCGCCCGCCGCGCCGGGACGGCGCCCAAGGCGGCGGCGGCCGCGGCGGCCCGGTCGGCGACCAGGCGGGCCTCGTCCGGCCGGCCCCCCAGCTGGAGGGCCAGGGCGTGCAGCACCCCGGTGAGGTCCCCGATGACCCCGAGCTGGTGCTCCCGGACGGCGTCGGCGTGGCAGAGCGCCTCTTCGATCCGCCCGGCCAGGATCAGCGCCACCTCGATGACCACCACCGCCATCCCGACGACCGGGTCCGCCGTGGAGGTGGGCGGGAGGGGCGGTGGCCGGTCCGGCACTCCCCCGGCCACCAGCACCGCGAAAGCGACGGACCAGCCCAGCCAGGAGTCCTGGTCACGCAGCCTGGAGGTCCGCTCGAGCGCGGCGACGTGGGCCGTCGCCTCATCCACCCGGCCGGTGAGGCGGGCCATGATGGCGAGCAGGCTGTGGCCGTGGATCTCCATCTCGCCGGCGCCGAGTTCGCGGGCCAGCTCGACCAGCCGGACGGCGAAGCCCTCGGCATCGGCGACGTCGTCGGTGTTCCCGCACAGCGAACGGAAGAAGTGGTTCCAGCTCAGGGTGGAGAGCGTGGCCAGCTGCTTCGTCCGGTCCCCGGCGGCGTCGGCGAACTCGAGCGCGTCGGCCAACCAGCCGCTCACGCGGCGGTCGGTGGGCTTGGCCAGACAGAGGAAGGACGAAGCGGCCACCGCGCCCCCCCGGTCACCCAGCGCCTCGAACAGGCCGAGGGCCAGCTCGAGGCGCTCCGCCGACTGCTCCATCCGGCTGAGGTAGAAGCTGGCCACCCCGGCGTTGGCGTGGGCCCACGCCTCCTTCTCGGCCACCTTGAGCTGGCGCCAGCGTCGCGCTACGTCGTCGAGCCGCGGGAGCGCCCATCCCGGGTCGGTGAAGACACGGGCCGCCGCCGCGATGTGATCGCGCTCGACGGCTATGGCCGGGTCGTCGGGGTCGTCGGGGAGGAGGGCCAGCGTGTCGTCGAGGTCCTCGACCTGCCCGCAGAGTGCTTCGAGCCGGGCCAGCTCGAGGAGGGCGGGCGGGCGGCGCAGCCCCAGGGCCACCGCCCGCTGCAAGAGGCGCAACGCATCGGGGTGCCGTGAGACCCGGACCAGCTCGTCGGCCGCCTCGACCAGTGCCTCGGCGGCCAAGGAGGCAAGGGCGGGGTCGTCGTCCAGGTACTCAGAGGCCCGGTCGAGGTGCCGGGCGCGCTCTTCGGGCCTGGCCACCAGGTCCCCCGCCCGGCGGTGGAGCTCCCCCCGGGTGGTGTGGGGCAGGGTCTCGTAGGCCACCTCCCGCAGGAGGGGGTCGGCCAGGTCGTAGTGACCGTCGGCACTGCGACGCAGGAGCCCGCCGTCCACCAGCCCCCCCAGGGAGGCGGCGGTCTGGGGCGAGCCCAGGGCGGCCACCTGATCGGCCGTCGCCGTGTGCCCGAGCACGGCCACGTGCTGGAGCCCCAGCTTCTGGCCGGGTTCGAGGGCGTCGAGGCGGGCGGCCAGGAGGGCCTGGAGGGTGGCCGGGATGGGCGCCCCGGTCAGGCGGTACTGGTCCCCGTCGGCCACCAGCAGCCCCCGGGCCCGGGCCACCGCCACCAGCTCTCGCAGGTAGAGCGGGTTCCCGCTGGCCCGGTCCACCAGGACGTCGGCCGCCTCGGGGGCGAGGGGCCGGTCGCAGGTCAGGGCGGCGGCCAGGGCCGTCGAGTCCGCCCGGCCGAGCGGGGCCAGCCTGACCGTGGTCGCCGAGGGAAAGCGCAGCAGCCACTCGGCCGGTTCGGCCCGGCCGACCAGGACGACCAGGATGGCGGCGTCGCCCAGGCGGTCGGTGAGCTCGGCCAGCAATTCGAGCGTGCGGGCGCCGCTGCGGTGCAGGTCGTCGATCACGACCAGGAGGGGGACCTCGGCGCTCTTCTCGTGGAGGAGTCGGCCGAAGGCCCAGATCTGCTCCCGGCCGATGGCGGCGGGGTCGATGGCCCGCAGCGACGGGTCGGCCTCGCCGGCGACCGAGCGGATCCGGGCCCCGACCTCGGCGTCCACCGGCGGCCCGAGCTGGCGGACCAGGTCCCGGGCCACCGTCGCCCCGCCCAGACGGCCGTAGGCGGGGAAGGCGGCCCGCACGACCCGCCCGTCGGTCCCGGCGTACTCGGCCAGCTCTGCGGCCAGGCGGGTCTTGCCGGAACCGGCCTCGCCGCACAACAGGACCACCCGCGCCTGGCCGTCGTGGCGGATCCGGCGCCACTGGGCCTCGAGGAAGGCCAGCTCGTCGTCGCGACCCACGAGTGGCGGGTCCTCGTGCCCGGGACCGCCGCCCACCGGGTGGAGGGCCTCGGCCTCCCACACCTCCACCGCCTCGCCCTTGCCCTTCAACAGGATCGGCCGGTGCTCACTGAAGCGCACCCGGTCCCGGGCCAGCTCGGCCGTCACCCGCCCGCAGAGCACCTGACCGGGAGCGGCCGCCTTCTCCAGTCGCGCCGCCACGTTGACAACGTCGCCGATCACGGTCACGTCCCCGGCCCGACCGACGGCGGTGGCCATGACCTCGCCCGAGTTGATCCCGATGGAGAAGGCCAGGTCACCGGCGACCTCGCGCATCGCCAACCCGGCCGCCACCGCCCGCTCGGCATCATCGTCGTGGGCGGTCGGGACACCGAAGACGGCCATCACCGAATCGCCCATGAACTTGTCCACCGTGCCCCCGTGCTCGGCCACGATCTCACCCAGCTTGCGGAAGGCACCGTCGACCATCCGGGCGACGACCTCGGGGTCGGTGCGCTCGGACAGTGAGGTGAACCCGACGACGTCGGCGAACAGGACGGTCGCCAGCTTGCGCTCCTCGACGGCGGCGGGGTCACCCGGCGGGGCACCCTCGTGGAGCGACCACCCGCATTGGCCGCAGAAGCGCTGGCCCGCCGGGTTGGCGGTGCCGCACGACGGGCACCCGTCGACCGGGAGCGCCGCCCCGCAGCGCCCACAGAACCGGTACCCGTCGGGATTGCTGTCGTCGCAGTTCGAGCAGACGAGCACCCCGTTCAGGGTACCGGGCGCCGGGCCGTCCCGGCCGCTCGGTCCCGGCCCCGAGCGCCCGGCCGGCGGTCAGAGCCGGGCGTAGGCCGCCGCCTCGGCGGCGAACCGCTCCGTCGCCTCGGCGTTGACCGAGGGGCGGGTGGCCTCGATGGCGGTGAGGACGTCGTCGTCGCCGATCCGGTCCGGTCCCCCCGCCAGTGCCCGGTCGAAGGCCAGCTGGGCGCTGCGCTGCGCGACCAGGGCGAAGTCGGCCGGGGTGAACCCCGCCGTCCGGACGGCGACCATCTCGACGTCGGCGGCGGGGAGGAACTCGGCGGCCAGCTCGGCGCGACCGGCCCCGTCAGGTGCACCGACCGGGATGATGAGGTCGAAGCGGCCGGGTCGCAGGAGGGCCGGGTCCATCGCGGCGATGGAGTTCGTGGCCATCACCATCAGGCGCCCCGGTCGGCCCTTGAAGGTGGGCACCGCCTTCAAGAGCTCGTTGACCAAGGGCTGGGTGTCGGGGCGCCCGGCCCGGTCGGCGGCGATCTCGTCGGCCTCGTCGATGAAGCAGACCAGCCGCTCCACCCGCCCGAGCTCCTCGAGGGCCTGGCGCAGGGCCAGGGCCCCCTGGGCGCCGTGCCCGAGCAGCGAGGGGTGTAACTCGACGAAGCTCCACGACAGTCGGGAGGCGATGGCCCGGGCGAACGAGGTCTTGCCGGTCCCGGGCGGCCCGAACAACAAGATGGTGCCCGGCGGGACGAGCCCGATCTGGCTCGCCAGTCCGGGGTGCCGCAGGGGTTCGAGGACCCGGCGTTCCAAGAGCGCCTTGGTGGCGGTGAACCCCTTCATCGCCTCCCAGAGCCCGGCCTCGGGGAGCCCTCCGCCGTAGTGCTCCACCCGGGCCAGGTCCTCTGGGACCATCGACGAGTCGCGGGTGTAGAGGTGCAGCCCGTCGAGGTGGGTGAACCCCTGGTTGGCGAAGGCCTCCTCCCCCACCTGGCCCGGGCGGACCAGGGCCACCAGACGGCTCGCCCCGCGGTGGATGATCTCCTGGTCGAGGCGCCGCAGCAGGGCCGAGCCGATCCCGAGGTGGCGCCACGTGGGGTGGATGGCGAAGACCAGCAGGTGGGCGTCGGGCCCGCTGATGCGGGCCACCGCGGCACCGACCAGCTCGCCGCCGGCCCCGACGGCCACCAGGGCCGGTTGGTGCTCGTGGAGGGCCTCGACGACGTCGCTGCGGTTGTAGGCCGCCGCGGCGGCGGTGCCGGCGGCGTCCATGAGTTCCACGACGTCCTCGAAGGAGACCGCCGGTTCGTGGTGGTCGAGGGTCAGGACTCGCCAGGTGGCCAACACAGTCGCACCCGTTCTACACCCGGGGCGCCTCGGGGACCCGAGGCCGGGCCGCCGGCCGAGGACTGCCCGTCGGCGCCCGGCGGGACACGGCGACCGACGGTCGGGGTCGATGCCTCTCGGGGCTGCCCAGCGCTCCGGGCGTCGGGACGCCGGAGCATCGGCCAGCGGGCCGGGGGGTCGACCGAGGCCGCCAGTGGTGCCGCCCCCGGGCTGGTTCGGACGAGACTGGTGGGGTGAGCGCCGTCGTCTCGCCCTTGGCCTACGGGTTCTCGGTGGTGGTGGCCGCCGCGGCCTGCGTGGTGGCCTGCGCGGCGGCGAGACGCCGGCCGGGACCCTGGACGCTCACGGTGGCCCGGATCGTCGGGGTGGTGCTCTTCGTCGACGCCGTGAGCTACTCGGTCGGGCTCGTGGTGGCCGGCAGCTGGTCGGCGCGGACCTCGCTGCCCTTCGCCCTGTGCGACGCCGCCGTGCTGGTCGCCGCCGTCGCCTGCTGGTGGCAGATCCCGGTGCTCGTCGAGCTCACCTACTTCTGGGGGTTGGCCGGGACCCTCCAGGGCCTGGTGACGCCAGACCTCTCCGTCGGCTTCCCGCACCTCGTGTTCTGGCAGTACGTGGCGGGCCACCTCGGTATCGTCTTCGCCGCCCTGTTCCTCGTCGTCGGGATGCGGATCGTCCCCCGCCCCTACGCCGTCCCCCGGGTCTTCGCCATCACGGTCGGCTACACCGCGCTGGTGGGGGTGGTGGACGCCCTGACCGGTGCCAACTACATGTTCCTCCGGCGTCCGCCGGGCGAGTGGACACTGCTCCGCCTGCTCGGCCCCTGGCCGTGGTACCTGCTGAGCGCGACGGGTGTGGCGCTCGTCCTGCTCACCGTCCTCGACGCGCCCTTCTGGGCCGGGCGGCGACGGGCGGCCCGAGCGCACCCACGGGCACCGACGACGTCGACGCCGCGCTGAGGCGGCCTGCGCCGTCGACCCCGCCTCCCTCAGGAATCGTTGTACGGCCCCCAGGAGAACGACGAGATCGTGGTGCTCGGTTGGTCGATCTGGCAATTTCCTTGGTAGGCGGTGCCGTTGTTGGCGATGCCCGAGGTGCACTTGTACCCGGCGGGCCCACCGGTCACCTTCCCGGCCCCCGGCAGCGACTTGGAAGCCTTGATCTTGAGGGCGACGAACTTGACCACGTAGGCGTCGGCTGTCTTGCAGGTGAACACGCTGCCGTCGACGATGACCTGATAGTGCTTGCCCGCCTCGTGCGGTGGGTACGGATTGACCCACTTGGTCGCCGTGAAGGGCTTGCAGGTCGTGGACTGGGCGATCCCGTTCGAGGTCGCCCCGAAGGCCGGGGCCGCCGACGTCCCCACGACCGCTGCGACGGCCACGGCCAGCCCGACCAGGCCCCTTCGGAGCATCGGCACCATGACAACAACCGTAGACAGACCCCGGTGCGGCGGCAACTGGTCCGCCTCCCGGGCCACCGGGCGCCCGGGCGTCAGCCGCCGGCGGCGAAGGCGGCGGTGAGCCCCCGGACCATCCACTGCTCGGCCTCGGGCAGGGGCGGGGCCTGCCCGCGACAGCTCAAGGACTCGACCAGCGCCGCCCCCGGGCCGGCCAGGGTGACGCTGCCCGGTGGGGCGACGCCGTCGCGGACGACCACCGACGGCCCGAGGTCCACCACGAATCCCAGCCCGAGGTCGGTCGCGGCGACCGCCAGGGTACCGAGCCGCTCGGAGCCCGTCGTGGCCAGGAACGCCGGGCCGAGGGCGCTGGCGTAGACGAGACACCCGGCAACCTCGTCGGACTCTTCGGGCACCTCGAGTCCCAGTGGGAGCAGGATGTCGCGCTCATGGACCCACGAATCCCACAGCGCGTGCAGGGTCACGGCCTGGACCGTCACGTGGCCGGGAGGCGCCTCGGCCAAGAGGAGCCAGTCGTCGGGGCCGAGGCCGCCGAGCGTGCCGGCCAGGACCTCGTTGCTCTCTTCGAACTGCTCGAGCAGCGCTGACACCGTGACGTCCTGGACCGCCTCCACCATCTCGGCCGGCGTAGTGGCGGGATCGAACGCGGTGAGGAAGCGGGTCGGCGCCCCGGCCAGGCCCGCCCGGATCGACGCCGCCCAAAAGACGTTGGTTCCCACGAGGTGGGCAATCACGTCCTTGGTGGACCAACCCTCGCAGCGACTCGGGGCCGACCAGTGCTCGGCGTCGAAGGTTTCGAGCACCTCGGCCAGGCGTCGACGTTGGCGGAGCAGCGGTATCGAGGGGTCGCCCAGCGCGAGGTCGATCCGAAGGACGGGAGGGCTCTCATAGCGCGGACTGAGCTGCATGGTCACTTATAGCACCGAGCCGAACGGCGGGTGCTCGCTGACCACGACCAGTTGACGCATCGCCGAACAGAGGGGCCCGGCCGATCAGGTGCGTCAGGCCAGGCCTCCTCCGGCGGCGCCATCGGAGGAGGCTTCTTCACCGTCAGGTCGCTCAACCGTCGGCCAGCGTTCGCCGGTCCTCGTCGGTCAGGTCCTCTTCTCTGACCGGGTGGACGATGGCCCAGTGCCTGCCCACCGGGCATCTCTGGTACCTCGTCGAGGGACCCAGCCGGACCGCCTTGAGGCTCCCACCCTCGATCCACGTGGTCGTGAACAGGTGGCCCTTGGCGCAGCGCGCCACGGTGCTGCCCGGGATCGAGTACCCCCGTCTACGCATGACGATGTTGATGACGACCAAGACGATGGCCACGGCCACCAGCACGGCGACCCCGACGATCACACCAACCATCTCTGCTCTCCCTCCGGGTTGCCCGGCGAGCTCGAACGAGGTTCCGAAGCTCGAGTCGCGACGGGAGCCACCCCTGGGGTCCCGACGCGACGTCGACGAGTCGATCCCCAGAGGGTGCTTGGGGCGATGTGGAGTACGGTCCGACGGACACGACACGAGACCGGCCGCCGGGCGAGGTGGTGGTGGACGGTCCTCGGTCGCCGGAGGTACAAGGCTCTCACCGGGCCCGGAGCCCGTCCGGCGCCGGGGCCTCGGGAGAGGGGTCACCCCACTTGCGGCGGATGGCTCCCCACGGGTCCGCGAACTCGCCGGCCTGGTGCCGATAGGGGGACTGTGCGCGCAGGTAGCTGCGCACGACCGGCGAGACCGCCCTGAGCGGCCAACGCAACCACCGGACCTTGGACCCGGCCTCGTCGAAGAGGTCCGGCAGCGAGTGGCGCTGAAACGACAGCACCTCCTGTGCGCGGACCGTGTCCATCCAGTCGGTGCTGAACCAGTCCCGGTCGCTGTCGGGGTCGCCCGGCCGTCCCAACGAAAGCACGCCAGAAAGCCCCAGCGCGCCGGCCATCGCCGAGCCGATCGCCCCTTGGACGACCCGGTGGGACGCATCTCCACCAACGAGGAACACCTCGTTGGTGGCGTCGGTGCTGGTCGACCGGACGAAGGCACGGGCGACGTCGCGGACGTCGACCGTCTGGAGCCGCCCGTCGTTCGGCAGGAGCCCTTCGAAGTACACCATGTCCAGACCGGCTTCGGGCCGAGGCGCCGGGGTCATTACGCCCCCCAGGCGGAGGATGACCCAGTCGAGGCCGGACGTCGTCACCGCCCGTTCCGCCTCAACCTTGTGGGCTCCGTAGAGGTCGCAGGGCCCGACCGGGGTGGTCGCCGTCATGAGGTCGCTCCGGTGGTGCGGATTGCGGGGGCCGTAGACGGCGACGCTCGAGGCCAGGACGAACCGGGGTGGCGGGGACACTGAGGACGCGGCGCGGACGAGCGAGAACGTCGCGTCGACGTTGACCGCCCGTGCAAGATTCCGGCGGGCGTAGCAGAGCGGCGGTATCACCGCGGCGAGGTGCACGATCGCCGCGGGGGTCACGCTGGTGACGAGGGCGTCCGCGGCGCCGAACTCGGTCAGGTCGGCCCACCTGATTTCAACCCGGTGGGACCGCTGGAGGCGGCGGGCCTTCTTGCGGTTACTGGGGTTCTCGAGGTCGGTGGCCACCACCCGACAGCCCTCGTCCACGAGTTCGTCGATGACGGCTGATCCCACCAGTCCTAGGGCCCCGGTCACGAGGACGGTGCGCGGCGTCACGCTTCACCCGGTCGGCGCGCGCGAGGCATTGCTCAGGTCACCGTCGGGAGCGCCGATGGGGGACGGGGCCGTCCTCGTGTCGGTCGGAGACTCCCGGTCGGTTCCAGCTCCAACGTCATCAAGGTCGACGCTGAACCGGGGCAGGGCACGATCGAGGCGCCTGGGGAACCACCAGTTCGAACGGCCGAGGAGGAACATCACAGAGGGCACGATCGTCATGCGGATGATCACGGCATCGACGAGGATCCCAGCCGCCAGCCCGAGCCCGAACATGTTGATCACCCGCTGGCCGCCCAGGATGAAGGCCCCGAACACCAGGATCATGATGAGCGCGGCGGCGGTGATCGTCTTCCCGGTGGCGGCGAGGCCGTTGCGGACCGCGGTCCGGTTATCCCCGGACTTGAGCCACTCCTCATGGACCCGACTGATGAGAAAGACCTCGTAGTCCATGGAGAGCCCGAAGAGGATGGCGAACATCATGACGGGCAGAAACGCCTCGATCGGCCCGGGCCGGCTCACGCCGAAGATCGACCCCAGCACGCCGTGCTGGAAGACAGCCACGATGATTCCGAACGCGGCGCCGATCGACAGCATGTTCATGACCGCGGCAGTGGCCGGGATGACGAGGCTGCGGAACACGAGGGCCAGGAGGACGAAGGACAGCCCGACGACGAGCCCGATGAACAGCGGCAGCTTCTGCCCGAGCACATGGGCGAAGTCGACGAAGATCGCCGTCGTGCCGCCCACGTAGACAGTGGTGGCGGTCCCGGCCACCACCGCCGGAATCACTTCGGCACGCAGGTGGTCGATGAGATCGGTCGTCGCCGCGGATTGTGGCGCCGAGTCCGGGTACACGTTGAGAATGGTCACCGTCGATGCGTTCTTGGCCGGAGGAATCGTCACCGGCGCCACCCTCGAGACGTCCGGCTGGGTTTCGAGCTTGGACACCAACCTGTCGATCGTCCCCGGTGAACCCCCACCCCGCTCGAGGGCCACGACGAGAAGCGGGCCGTTGAAGCCCGGCCCGAACCCGGCGGAGAGCATGTCGTAGGCGGCGCGGGTCGTCGTCCCGACCGGGTCGTTCCCCTCGTCGGTGGTGCCCAGGCGGATGGAGAAGAAGGGAGCGGCGGCGACGGCGACCAGGAGCAGCGCGCCCAGGGCCGGGAGGACCGGCCGGCGAGAGATGAACGACGCCCAGCGGGACCAGAAACCCTTGCTCCCGGTGCCGACGATGTGGGGTCCGTTGGCGGCCAGGTCGCGCTTCTGGCGCCGGCTCAGGACCTTGGGGCCGATGAAGCCGAGCAGGGCGGGGAGCAAGGTCAAGGCGGCGACCATGGTGAGGGCGACGCCGAGGGAGGCGGCCACGGCCAGGCCATAGAGAAACGCCACACCGAGGGCGAACATCCCCAGGAGCGCAATGCAAACGATGATGCCGGCGAAGAGCACGGCACGGCCCGAGGTGTTCACCGCGTTGACGATGGACTCCTCTGGGTCGAGGCCGGCGATGAGCCCTTGACGATGTCGTGTGACGATGAACAGGGCGTAGTCGATCCCCACCCCTAGACCGATGAGCAGAACCAGCTCCGAGGAGAACAGGGGCATCTTCATCGCGTGACTGAGCAGGCCGATGAGCCCGACCGCGGTGCCGAGCGAGGCCAGCGCGGAGACAATGGGCAGGGCCATGGCCAGCAGGGATCCGAAGACGAGGAACAAGACGACCGCGGCGAGGAGTAGTGCCGGCCCCGTACCGCCGACCGCCGGCGGGTTGGCATCCTCGGCCAGCTGACCCGAGACGGCCACCGTCAGCCCGGGCCGGTCGGCGGACTCGGCGAGATGGACCAATTTCAGGCCGACGGATTGAGGGATGTTCTGGAACTGCTGATCGAAGGTCACTGTGGCGAAGGCGATGTTCGAGTCCTTGGAGATCTGGCCGGCTCCCGCTGGGCCGTAGGGGGAGGCGACAACGCTCACCCCGGGGAGCCCCTTCACCTCGGCCAGCATCGCCTCCACCTGCGAGCGCACCGCCGGGTCGTGCACCGAACCGTTCGTCGTCTGAAATACGATGGTCTCGGTGTCGCCCGAGACCCGTGGTGACACGCTTTCGAGCAGCGAGATCGCCTTGGCGGACTCGGTGTTGGGGAGCGAGAAGCTGTTCGTGTACGCCGTCCCGGTGACCCGTGAGGCAATGGTCACCCCGACCAGCACGGCGACCCAGAAGAGGACGACGAGTCGGCGGTGGCGGACGCACCAACTGGCCATGTGACGCATAGCGCGGGCTCCGGCAGCGATCTCGATCGCCCCGGGCTTCCTGGGGCGTGAGACAGAAGTATCTCATTTTAGAATTGCAGCGTCAATTCATGAGTCAGTAATGACCTAGACTCTTGTCGTGGGGCACGCCGGTTCGCTCCGAGACCGCACGGCCAGGGCCATCCTCGACGCCGCAGCCCTGGTCTTTTCCCGTCAGGGGACGTCGGCGGGCATGAACGACGTGGCCGACGCGGCGGGGGTGGGCCGGGCCACCGTCTACCGGTATTTTCCCAACCGGGACGCGCTGGTCCAGGCGCTCTTCGAGGATGCGCTCGAGGACATGGCCGTTCGCCTCGATGAGGCCGAGATCGACCGCGTTCCGGTAGCCGAGGGCATCGCCCGGACCGCCCGGGCCCTCGTCGGCGCATCGAGCAAGTACGCCTTCTTGTCCCACGAGGCCGAGCAGGCCGCGTGGAGCGTCGAAGGCGGCAAGGTTGACGAATGCCTCGGAATCCCGATCCGGGCACTGCTGCGGCGCGGGATCGACGACGGCACGCTGCGGGGGGACTGGAGCGACACTGAGACCAGCCGCCTCTTTGGTGGCCTCATCCAGGCAGCCGTGCAGATGACCGTGCAAGGTGGCATCGGTGTCGAGCGGGCCGCCGCCATGGTCAGCACGGTGTTCCTCGAGGGCACCGCAGCCCGCTCCCCTCTGTAAGGCGCAGGCCCAGGCGCTACCTTGCAACGCATGCTAGCGGTGCTATCATGCAGTGCATGGTAGCGAGCGGGGTTCGGAGGGCCCAGTTGCTGCGTGGCGTGCTGGACCTGTCTCTGCTCGCTGTGATGAGCGAGGGCCCGGCCTACGGTTACGAGATGACCAAGCGCCTCGGCGAGCGGGGATTGTCGATCGTCGGCGAAGGCTCCATCTACCCGCTGCTCGGCCGGCTCGAGCGCGACGGTCTGGTGGACACCCATCGGGCCGCCAGCAACGGGGGTCCGCCCCGCAAGTACTACCGGCTCTCCCCCCTGGGTCGACGCGCGCTGGTCACAGGCATCTCGGAATGGGAAGCAACGCGCGACGCCGTCGATGCCGTACTCGGGCTCGTAAAGACGGAGGTGACGTGATGAACCAGTTCGTCGACCAATGCCGCCGGGAATGGAAGAGACTCGGCGTTCCCGAGGCGGCCGCCAACGAGATGGCGGCCGACCTGGTAGCCGATCTGGCTGAGGCCCAAGCCGACGGCGTCTCCCCCGAAGAGGTGTTGGGGAACGGGTTCTTCGACCCAGCGGCCTTCGCCGCTTCATGGGCCACCGCACGAGGCCTGGCACTCGCCCCGCGCGCCCGGATTCCCAAGACGATCTCCCTCCGGTCGTTGGCACTTGCCGCGGGCGCCCTTGTGTGTGTGGTCGTGGCGGCCGCGGGACTCCTCGTCCTTGCCGGGCCCCGGATCAGGTCGGCGTCCGTCGCCGTGGCGGCCGTCCGGCGCCCGTTCAGACTCGTACTCCCCCCGCCGATCGCCGGCCCACACCAGGTCTTCGTCATGAGGACGGGCGGCCCGGCCGGGCCCGTCGGTTGGATCCTGCTGCTGGCCGGGATCGTGGGAGTGGGCATCGTCTTGTGGTGCTGGAGGCGGTGGTCGACCCCCCGAAGCGGGTCCTCGTCCAACCCCAACGTTGAGATGCCCAGCTACCTCTGATCGATGCTCATCAGTGACGTGAACAACTCTTCGCCAGTGTCCGTGGGAACACGGTGAGCACGGCGACGATCCCCGACACCTCGGGGAGGCACGCAGCCGACAGCCAGTGGGCCGTGGAGACCCACGGTCTGACAAAGCGTTTCGGCTCGAATGTCGCCGTCAACGGCGTGGAACTGTGCGTGCCGCGGGGATGTGCCTTCGGCTACCTCGGCCCGAACGGGGCTGGGAAGACCACTCTGATCCGGGTGCTCCTGGGGCTCACGCACGCCGACGCGGGCACCATGTCGCTCCTCGGTTACGAGGTTCCCAGGCACCGGGACCTGGCCCTGGCGCGGGTGGGTGCCATCGTCGACGAGCCCCGGTTCCACGGACACCTGACGGGGAGACAGAACCTGCAGATTCTCGCCGCCGCACGCGAGGCCGCGGCGAGGGACCGCATCCTGCCGGCGCTCGAGCGGGTGGGGATCCTCCACCGGGCCGACGACAAGGTGTCGAAGTACTCGATGGGCATGCGTCAGCGGCTCGGAGTTGCCGCTTGTCTGATAGGTGACCCCCAACTGCTGATTCTCGACGAGCCCATGAACGGTCTCGACCCGGCGGGGATGCGCGAGATGCGCGACATGATCCTCTCGCTGGTTGCAGAAGGCCGCACGGTCGTCCTGTCGTCCCACCTTCTCGACGAGGTCGAGCGAACATGCGACGCGGTGGCGATCGTGGACCGAGGCAACGTCATCCGCCAGGGTCCGATTACCGAACTGCTTGCCGGAGCCTCGTTCGAGGTGCAGGTGGAATGCTCCGAACCCGACCGGGCCAAGGCCCTGCTCGACGCCACCACCATCGGAGCCCACTCCCAGACCAGTCCGTCGGGCCTGAGCATCACGATGCCTACGGGGACCACGCGTGACGTCATCGCCGAGATCAACCGGGTGCTGGTAGAAGGAGGCATCTCGGTGTACCGCCTCCAGGAGATGCAGGCGTCGCTCGAGGCATGGTTCCTCCAGGTCACGAGCCGACTGGGAGAAGCGGAATGACCACCCTTCCCACCGTGGGGGCGCCCGGCCCCGCTCCCGCCCCCGAGGCGGCGCCGGTGCGAATGGCCCGTGATCACCGAGGGTCGTGGATCCCGACCTGGCGCCTCATCACCACCCGGCTCATGGAGCTGCGCAAGCGACGGGGCCTGATGATCGCCATGATCGTCGTGATCATCGGCATCCCGACGATCTTCTTGGTGGTCCGCCTCATCTCCCACGCCATCGACCCGAAGTCCTACGGCCCGGCCGGTGGGTACTCCATCTACACGAGCCTAGTGGCCGGCGTGATGTACGTCTTCGGCTTCATCATGGCCGCCACCCTCGGGTGCACGGCCGGATCCAGCGATCTCACCGACGGGATGTTCCGGCATCTCGTGGTGACCGGCCGTTCCCGGCTGGCGCTGTACCTTGCCAGGATCCCCGCCGGGTTGGCCGTCGTCTGGTCCCTCATCGCGGTGGGCTTTCTCATTGTCTGCGCCGTCTGTGTGTTCGCCGCCCCCACCCAGCTGAATTACGACGGGGCGGACGTGCCCGTCGGACTGTCCCAGGCAGGCCTGGAGGCATGGGCGGCCAATCACGCCAAATTGGTGATCTGCGACTTCAACTACAACGGGCCGGAGAATGTGGGCCTCGCCTGTGGCCCGAACGGTCCGGTCCCCAACGGTCCGCCCGCGGTGATCCAAACCGGCAAGGGACCAGGGTCGGTTGTGGGCCCAGCTCTTGGAGCCGGTTCTGTCAAGAAGGCCACGCCGTCGGAGATCAGAGCCGCGGCCGTCATGATCGCACGGCAGAACTACACCGATTACACCCAGACCTTCCTCACCCCGTCGTATTCCCTGATGGTCAGATCAGGTTTGTGGCTCGAGCTCGAGGCGACCATCGGATTCATCGTCGGTCTCGGCCTGGCGTCGCTCCTCGGCCAGAGGACGGTGGCCGTGATCCTGATCATCGTGCTCGAGATCATCCTGACGCCGATCATCTCGACGCACGTCATTCCCCACTTCATCAACGCCGAGCGTGGCGTGGTCGGACTGGCCACCGATCACCTGGAGCCGGCTGGACTGCCCCTCCAGTTCCACGGTGGGGGTGGCGGCGGCGGTCCCGGCGCCGCGTTGCTGGTGCCCGAGTCAAAAGAGGTGGCGATCGTCGTGATCGTCGTCTGGTTGGTGGGCTGGACCATTCTCGGGGCCTGGCGCATGATGACCCGGGACGCCTGACCCAGATGCCCGGTACGCCGGCCCAGCCCGGCGTCCGCCCGCCTCCCCGCTCCTTCGTGGCTATCCCGCCGAGGCGGGCTGGTGGACCGCCGTGATCTTGCTGCGAAGTTCCTTCAGGGCAGCAACGTAGATCTCGGAGAACGTGGGGAAGGGCTGGATGGTGTCCCGCAGCACCTCGAGCGGCACCTTGGCCCTGATGGCCAGCGTGGCTTGCTGCAACCACTCGCCGGCCTCGGGCCCCAAGGCGTAGGCGCCGGTCAGCAGGCCGCCGTCGCTGAGGAGGGTCAAAAAGCCGTTGGCCTGTGCGTACGCGTGGTTGTAGGTGGCGGTCTTGGCCACCTCGGAGAGCGGGATGGTGGCACTGAAGGGGGCCTCTGCGGCGCCCACCGACGCCGCCTGGGGGTCCGTGTAGACGACGTCTGGAATGGCCTCGTAGACGGCTTCGCGGGACTCGCCCAGAATGTTGGAGGCAACGACCTCGCCCTGGTACTTCCCCACGTGGGTCAACAGCCGCACACCGGTGACGTCGCCGATGGCCCACAGGCCCTCGCCGACCCGCAGGTGGGAGTCCACCGGGATGCCGTGCTTGTCTGCGTGGACGCCGACAGTGTCGAGGCCGATCCCGTCGACGCGGGGGCGCCGGCCGGTGGCGATGAGCAGGTGGTCGCCGCGCACTTCGCGGCCGTCATCGAGTACGAGGACATAGTCCTCGCCATCGCGTCGGGCCGCCGTCGCCAGCACGCCCAACATGAGTTCGACGCCGTCGCCTCGCAGCACCTCGCCCAGCGCCTGGCCCAGCGGCTCGGGCTCACGGGAGAGCACACGCCCTGCCCCTTCGACGAGCGCCACCTCGCCACCCAGACGGCGTACGGCCTGGGCCATCTCAACGCCGACCGGTCCACCGCCCAGTATCAGAAGGCGCCGCGGCACGGCCTTCATACCGGTCACCTCGCGGTTACTCCAGAGACCCTCCAGGTCCGCCAGCCCCGGGACGGGCGGCACGACCGGATCCGAGCCGGTGGCCACGACGATATGTTCCGCGGAATGGGGCACACCGTCCACTTCGACCACACCCGCCCCGGCCAACCGGCCGGTGCCGCGAAGCAGGTCGATACCCTTGCTCGCCAGCCAGTGCTCCTGGCCGGCATCGGAGTAGTCCGAGACCATGAAATCGCGATAGGCCAGCGTGGCCTCGACATCCACCTGGGCGCTGGCTGCCGCGTCGCGGGCCTCCTGCACTGCCTCCCCCGGGCGCAGCAGCGTCTTAGAAGGGATGCACGCCCAGTAGGAGCACTCGCCGCCCACCAGCTGGCGTTCGACAACGGCGACACGCAGTCCGCCATCGGCCAACTCGCCCGCGCAGTGCTCGCCCGGCGAGCCCGCACCCAAGATGATGACGTCGTAGCTGCTCACGAGCTCGCCCCGGGACTCGCTTGACCCGAGACCCTTGATTGCTCGTCCACCATGTACGACGCGTACCAGTCCGGCCAGTCCGGATCGGGATGCCCGATGTCCTTTTCGTGACGGCCGTGGGCATCGGCGGCCCGCCGGAGAGCGGCGGCCAGATCAGTGGCGGAATCGTAGGTGGCTGGCATAGGGATACCTCCTAGTGAGTCAGAGCGACCGACCCGGCGGGCTGTCGCTCCGTGTCGTCACCGCCCCGGGAGGCGCGTCGTCACCTCTTGAAGAAACCACCCATTGCCGTCCGGGTCGCCGAACGAGGCAAATGATCCGTAGCTCTTGTGCTCCGGAGCGGGCCCCGGTGCTCGTGCGGCGCTCCCGGCATGATGGAATACCCCGCCTGTGTCATGGAACACCTCGCTCACCTTCACGCCGCGGTCAACCAGTTCGGCCCTGGCCGCCTCGATGTCAGTGACGACGAGCTGGAGGCCGTCAGCTGAGCCCGGCGCGGCCGAGGTGACCCCACTGCCGAAGATGATCGAGCACGCCGAGCCCGGAGGTGTCAGCTGCACGACCCGGAAGTCGCCGTCCCCGGAGAAGTCGGCGTCCAGGCGCCACCCGAGCGACTCATAGAAGCTCTTGGCCCGGTCCACGTCGGACACCGGTACCACCACCACTTCGAGCTTCAGGTCCACGACCGCAACTCCTTTCCGTCGGGGCCCATAGCCGTTACCCCGCCCTACGGAGTCGGTCCTGGCACAACTTTCGCGCCGCTCATCCTCCAAGTCCAGGCCTGGCCATCTGAGCAGGTCGGTGGCCGGTGGCAGATTTGATGACGTCTCCAGGCAGAGGTGCCACCCCGGTGACGGCGGCGCGTCAGGTCAGCCGGCGCTCACCAAGCAGTGCGGTGCGGTGCAAGCGGTGCCGAAAACCCCTCCGCAAACTGAAGGGGCTGCACCGGGGCGCCGCGTCGCTGCTCGGCGATGGTCGAGCGACCGAAGCACTTACCGGACTGTGGAGGATCCGGGACGCGTCCGCGGCGTCCAGGTTTTGCTCCAGCTCGACATCTCCGGGCCGTTTCGGTGGCATGGCTTCCTCCTGGACGCTTGGAGGGTCGAACCCAAGATCGTGAGTCGGGTCCGCCACGGCCGTGATGGCCACCGCGACACTCAACCTCCCCGTCTAGGGTCGTCCACGAGCCGTTGACGCACGTCCCCTTTATACGGTTGACTCATCAACTGGCAGATCAGGGCAACCCTGCATGAAAGGTGCAGCTTCGGTGACGGGGCTTCGCCTGGTGCCCTCCGCTCTACTGAGGACTTGGAGCCAAGGATGAACCTTCAGGGCGTCGTGATGAACGTAGCTGATCTCAACCGATCGATTGCCTTCTATCGTGAGGTGCTTGGGTTCACGTTGCTGTCCCACGAGGAGCAATTGGCGGCAGTGTCTGCTCCAGGAACCGAACAAGCCCAGGTCATCGTGCTGCGGGCACTTGGGACGAGTCCCGCGGGAGGAGCTCGCCACATCGGCCTTCGAGGTTTCGTTTTGGAAGTCGAATCAGCAGCCAAGCTGGAGCAGATAGCGAGCGATCTGGAGGCTCGGAAGGTCCTCGTCAGTCGGCGTGACCACAGCGAGTGGACCGCAGTCGTAGGCCGCGACCCGGACGGAGTGGCCATCGTCGTGGCCTGGGACCCCGGCGGGGGGCAGCTTACTGAGAACAGCTGGAGATCGCTGGATGATTTCCTCTATGGGATCGGCGAGTGAGCAACCATCGTCCCGTTGATGAACGGCCAGTGACGGGCTGTCGCCGAGCGTTCCAACATCAAGAACGGAGGCCACCATGAGCACGATCGACGTGAGCACTCAGACGTCGGCAGAAGAGATGGTATTGGCCCACTTCATTGTTTCAGACGATGTCGAGCGTTCTCGCCGTTTCTACACGGATGTGCTTGGAGGCAAGACGGTCATCGGCGGCGAGCAGGGGGACGAGGTGACCTATATCGCGCTCGCCAACAGCTGGATCATTATCAACGTCGGGGGAGGTCCGACCGACGATAAGCCAACAGTCACGCTCGAGACGCCGGCCGAGCCGGATCGGGTGAGTAGCTTCCTCAATATCCGCGTCGCGGACATTCAAGCCGTGTACGCCGAGTGGAGTGCGCGGGGCGCTCACTTCCTGACGCCACCGAAACAACACGAAACCGAGATGCGCTGCTACATTCGCGATCCCGACGGATACCTGATCGAGGTGGGTCAGACAACCCTGGCCAGAGGTTGGCGGCCGCCATCTTGATGATTGGGGTAACGAAGGTCGCGTCGCCAAAGACCGTCCCCCGACCTGCGCAACAAACGGCCAATCAATTGTCCCGAACCGCGGAGAAGTTGGATGAGGAGCGAAGCGGCCTCGTCGCTCTCCCCCGTTTGGGTTGCCAGATCCGACGGCGGCCAGGAGCTCAGGACCCACCGAGCAAGGACCGGGCCTCTGCGGCGCCGACGACGAGATCGTGAAGGTCGCCCCCCACTTCGAGGCGACCCGACTGTTGGATTCCACCGACCTTCATCGGCTCAAACCCGGCGGTTCGGATCAACCGCTCGACCTCCTCGCCAGCACGGTCGTCGTCAGTCACGTAGAAGAGGACCGCCAGCTCCGGGGACCGCCTGCTGGAGGCCTCGAGGAGATCAGCCGACATGGTTCCAAACGCCATGGCCAAGCGCGCCTGTGCCGGCACCCACCCGGCGACGGCGTCACCAGAGGATCGTCCTTCGGGCAGGAGGCGTGAGATGTTGCCTTGTGCGTCAACACCGACCGGGTTGCTCGGAACGACCACGAGCTTGTCGGTTAGCGAATCGGCGATCTCGACCAGAACGCCCTCCAGCACGGTGAACCGTAGCGCCAGAACCACGGCATCGGCGTCCTTTAGCGCGTCGCGATTGTCCACCGCGGCAAGCGAGCCTGGTCCGATTGCGGCAGCCAGCGTCAGGGCTGAGTCATGGTCCGCGCTGGCGAGCCGCAAGCTCTCGCCGCCCGATGCGAGCCGGCGGGCGATGGCCGATCCGATTCCCCCAGTGCCGATGATCGCGGTAGTCACCTAGGCACGCCCGCCATCCGCGCGTTCTCGGAGGAGCGGTCGGCGTCGAGCCTCCACCCGAGGCGCGCGTCGAACGCTCTGGAGCGGTAGGCGCCAGCCACTGGGAGGACGATGGCCACGAGTTTCATCTCTGCCGAGTCGCGGCCGGCTGTCCCACCGGGTTCGCGACTGTGCCCATCGACCGTGCCCATTCGGGTCTCCTCTGGCTCCGCGGTGGATTGTCGCGCGGGAACGGCCGCTCTGCACGTGGGAACTGCCCCTCGTTCGCGCCGTTGGACGTCACCCCAGCCTGCGAGGATCCGAGGGCCGACTGCGAGGGTCACGAATGGCTGCCCGACGTTTGGAGGCACAGGGCAACCGGGTCGGCATGTCGGGTCCGCGTGCCGAGCTCCAGAGCACCAGAAGTCGCCAAACCAGGGCAATTTCGGTCCTCAGTGCCAAGCGAGAATTACCGGTTTACGCTGTCAGCGCCGTTCAGTTCGTTCAATGGCCCGGCGATCTGGGAGCCGTGGAATATCTGCGCCTTCTCGATCGCGCTACCGCTGCCAGAA
Organism: uncultured Acidimicrobiaceae bacterium; assembly: GCA_963836375.1. Lineage (GTDB taxonomy): Bacteria > Actinomycetota > Acidimicrobiia > Acidimicrobiales > RAAP-2 > CAWIJK01. Next base: position 316,435 of record CAWIJK010000004.1, read on the forward strand.
GGGACGATGCCATGAATACCGACGACCGGACCCGACGTGCCATCGAGGAACACTGGCAGGCATCCGAGCGCGGGGACAACGAGGCCGAGCACGCCATCTACGAGGTGGACGCGGTCTTGGACTATCCCCAATCTGGTGAGCGATTCCGGGGTCGTGCTGCGATTTCGGCGCAGCGCGGCGGGCACCCAGCCGAACGGCATTTTACCGTGCTGCGGATCAGCGGCCGGGGGAGTCTGTGGGTGAGCGAGTGCACCATCACCTACGACGGTGTGCCCACATACTCGGTAAGCATTATGGAGTTCGCCGGCGAGGCCGTTGCCCATGAGACGCAGTACTTCGCGGACCCGTTCGGCGCACCACCCTGGCGGATCAAGCTCGCTGAGCCGATGCCGGGCAGGAGCATTGCGCGCGCCTGAACTCCGTTGGTCAGCCCGAGGCCTGCGTGGAGTGACCAGCAGCACGAGCCACCCGGTGGTCAGCGTTTGACGCCGATGCTCTTGCCTTCTGTGAAGCGGATCGGCTCCTCCAGCGTGTCGACGAGGAACTGATCACGATCTCCCCGCTCCCAGGCCTCTTTCAATCCAGGGGCCGCCAGGTCAAAATCCGGTCGAGTCTTCTGGAAGACGGTCCGCAGATCGACATGCAGCTCCGCCATCGTGGGGCGGCCCCAGTACCAGTACCCGTTATACACCTTGAAGATCTTCAGACCGGGCCCGAGGACGAATGTGTGGGGAATCATCGGATCGTGCGGCTCGTCTGTGAACTCTTTGATATCCAGTTCCTTCTGGATTCTTCGATCGGGGTCGGACAGGAACGGCCAGGTGGCGCCAAAGGCGTCCCGGAACTCGTTGATATTCAGCTGATTATCGGTCGAGATAAGGACTAATCGGGTGTACGCATTTCGAAACTCGGGATAGGCGTCGACCAGTTGGCGAACAAATTGATGCTCCTTCGGATCGAAGCCGCCGCGGGATAGATGGAGAACCATGGCGTTGCCCCCTTGAAGCTCCGACAGAGATCGGAGCTTGCCGGACTGATCGGCCAACTCATAGTCGGGAAAAGTCCCGCCTTCACAGATGTCGCTGCGCATATGACCTCCAACTTGAAGGGGTTTGGTCGAAGGATCTCACGAATTCTCCGGCAGTTTCAGAAGTTACCTCGACAGATCGCTGGCACAGGCGACCCAGCCGGTTCATTGCCGAAGTCAGTTGAGAAAGTGACTGCGCCGCCCTTCGCGCCGAGATCCGAGCCGCCATGGCACACCCTCAAGGCGGTGGCGTAGGTCGGAGCTCGATCTCAGAAATAGCCCAGGCCGCGTTGACGAGCCCGATGTGGCTGAACGCCTGGGGGAAGTTTCCCAGGAGTTCGCCGCCTACAGGATCGACTTCCTCAGCAAGCAGGCCAACGTCGTTGACAAACGCGGCGGCGCGTTCGAAGACGGTGCGGGCCCGAGCCGGCTGTCCGGCCCGGGCCAGGGCCTGGGCCAGCCAGAAGGTGCACAGAAGGAACGCTCCCTCGTCGCCCTCGAGCCCATCGTGGGACCGGTAGCGATACACCAGTCCCCGCTCATCGGTGAGTCGTTCTTCGGTGGCGTTGATCGTGGCCAGCACCCTGGGATCGTCCGCGGGAAGAAACCCCACGAGCGGCAGCATCAGGTTGGAGGCGTCGAGCTCCTCCGAACCGAAAGACTGGGTGAACGCGTTGGCCTTATCGCTCCAGCCTTTGGTCAAGATCGCCTCACGTATCTGGGACCCTGTTTTCTTCCATGACTCGGCCCGGTTGGAGACGTCGAGCTTGTCAGCTAGTGCCACCGCCCGGTCGAGGGCCACCCAGCACATCAGCTTGGAGTACAAGAAGTCGCGGGGCTCGCCCCTGATCTCCCAGATCCCTTGATCCTTCTCCAGCCAGCGCCGGGCGGCGGTGTCGGCCAGTTGGACGAAGAATCGTCGTGTGGCTGGTGCCAGACCGGGGACGGCACCCAAACTGTCGGGTGGCACCAGTGGCTCAACAGGTTTCGGGGTGTCGTCGAAGAGACGATCAGAGAGGCGGCACACGGCGCTGAGCAATTCGCCGTAGACGTCAAGCTGGCGCTGGTTCCAGGCACCGTTTCCCACCCGAACGGGGGAAGAGTGTCGCCAGCCCTCAAGGTGCGGCAGCTCCCGCTCGGTTAGATCTCTTTCGCCGCCTATACCGAACATGATCTGCAGGTCGGCGCCCCGGTCGAGCGAGCCGGCCGCGGAGGTGGTCATGTAGTTGAAGAATTGATTTGCCTCGTCAGGGCAAGCCGCCACCCAAAGCGCCTGGATCGTAAAGGAAGCATCCCGGACCCAGGCGTATCGGTAGTCCCAGTTTCGAGAACCACCCACTGCCTCAGGCAGCGAGGTGGTCGCCGCCGCGCAGATCGCGCCGGTGGGCGCAAAGGACAGTGCCTGGAGCACCCGCCCGCTGTGGTGCACCAGATCTCGCCACGGACCGACATATGCCTGGTGGAGTTCCGACCAGGACTCCCACGCCGAAATGGTATCTGTGACCCGTGCGTCTATCTCGGACTGGCTCCAGACCCTCGCCGTTCTCGCCTCGGACCGCTTGGTGTGATGGAGGGCGAATCCAGCGCTCTCGCCGCGGCGAAGCTGGAGCTGGCCTGACACCGCCGACAACTCCTCATCGACGGTCAAGGCAATAGGAGATGAGAGCATCAGCACGTCGGCACCGCCGAACGCGGCCATCCCGCCGTCGACCGGATCGAGGAGAGGACGGACCAGCCCATACTCGGGACGCGGAACGTACTCCAGGGACAGCTCCACTTCTCCGTCCGTACACGTCGCATGCCGCACGAGAAGATGCGGCGCATTCCTACCGAGCTCATGTCCTCGATTTCCTTCGCCCATCGCCAGGGCATCGGTGATCGAGACGGCGCCCGTCGGCGTGTGGAAGGTGGTCTCCATCACCATGGTGCGATCCAGGTAGCGGCGGGTCACTTGCGTGGCGCCGTTGGCCCGGATTAACCAGTGGCCTGCTTCATCGCCGAGAAGGCGACCGAAGATCGATGGGCTGTCAAAGCGTGGAAAGCACAACCAGTCGATCGACCCCTCACGGCTCACCAGCGCGGCGCTGTGCCGATCCGAAAGCAGGGCATAATCGGCTATGGGGGTCGTGCTCACGTGAGCTCCTTCGCCCGTAGATGCGCAAGATCGGTATCTGGCAGCCCCAAGTAAAGCGTCGAGTCCGGCCGTCCGGATCGAACTCCAGACTATCGGCCGGACATAATCACCCTAGCCAACGCCGAAAGGCGATGAGCATGGCGAACTCAACGAGCCGCCCACAGCAGAGTTGACGTCGTCGGCGCGCAGGGGACGCTGGCGGCCACGGTCCGAGTCTGGTCGCGTCACACTTCACTTGTTGCCTGCTGTCACGCGGGGGCAGCGTGGCTGGGTACCCGGTATCTCCTCGTCACGGCTGACGGCTGACGGCGGTGTCAAGATGCAGGCTGCGACGGCAGCGATCAAGAGCCATGGGGTGAGTGAGATGACGATGGACCTGGCCGAACTCCCTCGGCGGCCGCAAGCCGATTTACTACTCGACCGGCCATCGAGCGACTGGCGCGACCACGGGGGACACGCGGGCCTGGCAACGAACTGGATCACACCACCCCCGGCCCGGTCCCAAGGTACTGGCCATGGTGGACGACCTCGCACCGCCACCGGGTCCGGGGCTCGAGGCCGAGTTCCACACCGCTTGGCGACTCAAGGAACCTCGACCTCGGTGACGACGTCCGGAAGGGCGGTGCCGTTGGTCGCGTGAAGGGCGAAGGTCACCGTGTACGTCCTTTCCGGCGTGGTCGCCGGGACCTGGAGATGGATCGGCTCCGAGGACTTTGCCTCGCTCTTGACCATCAGAGTTCCCGCAGCCGGTTCCACGGCGATGCCCGAGCCGGATTCCGAGGTCGCGCTCCAGCTGATGTGCTGGGTACCCTGGGACATGCTCTGGACGCCTAACGAGATGTTCACGCTCGATCCGGGGTCCACGAGACTCTCACCATTGCTGTTGGACACGTACCCGAGCGCCGGGAGCAACCCCTCGGTGCTCGACGGTGGCCCATCCTTGGCGGCAGCGCCCCACGTGGTGCTGGGCGAGGTGGCGAGAGTCCAGTCCAATGTCCCGCCTTTGGTGAAGATGCTGGGAGGGAGGTAGGTCCGCGTCCAGCTCGCCCCGTTGACGGTCAGGTTCTGTACATACGGTGCGTTGTCAGCAGCGGCGGGGGCGCTCTCGGTGATGGTCCCGCCATCGCCCAGGTGGAAAACGACGTCCTTGAAGAGCGGGCTCCCGAGCACGACCTCGGACGACCCGGGATTCTCCGGGTAGGCGCCGAGCGCGGACCACACGTACCACGAGCTCATCTCTCCGAGGTCGTCGTTCCCGGCCAGACCGGTGGGGCTGTCGGCGTAGTCCTGGTCCTGGATCTCCCGTACGGCCTCTTGGGTCTTGAAGGGAACGCCGACATAGTCGTACTCCCAAGGGACGTCAAACGACGGCTCGTCGCCCATCTGGACCTGGTTGGTACCGTTGGCCACGACGCTCGATGTCAGACCGTTGAGGAGTTCGATCCAGGCCGCGTCGCCACCTTCAGCGTCGACAAGGCCCTTGACGTCGAAGGGGATCATGGTCGTCGACACGAAGGAGTCGGTCTCGGTGAAGCCATTGTTCGGGTCGAGACCGAACCCCGGTTCGGGACCGAAGCCCGGCTCGAATGCACCGTTCAGAAGCTTCGGTTCCATGAACCCGCTGGCAGGATCGAAGACGTTCTGCCAATTCTGAGCGCGGGTCGCGAATTTCTTGGCAACTCCATTCTCTCCCGACTCGCTGGCCAGCTCGGCGACGGAGTTGTCGTCGACGTTGTACTGCTCCTGCGTCGACACCGCTGCGTTGTAATCACAACACTTGTACTTCCCGTTTATCGGGAGATATCCGTTTCGCTTGTAGTAATCGAGGCCAGGACGGATGTCGCTGGGGACGTCAGCTTGTCTCTCCATGTCCTCGAGCGCCTGCTGAACGTTGAAATTTCTGGCCCCGAACGCGTACGCGTCAGCGATGACGTCGTCCGCCGGGTCTCCCACCATCGCATAGCCCTCAGAATCGTCCTCCGACCACTTGGGGAGGTGACCGGTCTGCGTATAGTCGTTCAGCATTGACGTGATCATGTCGTCAATCCTTTTCGGCACCAGGAGCGACAGGAGTTGAATCTCGCTCCGGGAGATATCCCATTCCGACAAGTTCGCATATTCGGTCTTCTGGCCCGGATCCACTCTCTGGACTTTTCCGCTGTATCCCAGGTACTGACCGTTCACGTCATTGAACACGTTTGGCTGGAGCAGCGAGTGGTAGAGGGCGGTATAGAAGGTCACTTGTTCGGCTGTGGTGCCACCGGCAATCTGCACCTTTCTCAGAAGGGAGCTCCACGTCCGGTGGGCGGCCTTCCTCACCGACTGGAAGTTCCAGCCGGGGTTCTCGACGCGCCGGTTGAGGACCGCGTTGGCTGTGCTCACGTAGGAAATGCCAACCTTGGCCTGCACCACGGGGTCTATCGCGGTGTCAAAGGTCACGTCCCCGCCCTTGCCGTTGGTGCTCCAGCTCCCTGAGGAGATGAACGACCGGTTGAACACCATATCGAAGTAGATTCTGTATACGCTGGTCGTCACCGAACCGTCGACCTCCGTGCCGCTGACAACGTGGAAGTGGCTGGCCGTCGCGGCATTCGCGCTGTCCGACACCTTGAAGAGGAGCGTGCCGTTTCGTGAGCCGGTGGGAAAGGTGAAGATGGCCATGCCCGACCGGGTCGTGGTGGTGAGCTGCGTTCTCACCCCACCGGCCACGAGGCTGTAATAGCCGGGCGACGCGGATTCGTCATCGTGGAGCAGAGGTTCGGTGGCGCTGGCGGGGTCCGCCGGCACGGTTCCCGCCACTGGGAGGATGGGGACGTCGCCTTCCGACGGGCCACCGGTGCCAGAGAGGTGGGTCACGCTGTAACCGATGATCGACGTGTCCTTGTAGTCGTATCCGCCGGTGTCCACCCGGGTCGGAGTGTCGGGGCTCCATTGGACCATCCCGAAGGGCACGTCTGCTCCGGGGAAGGTGTTGCCGCTGGTCTCGGCTCCCACAAAAGGAGTGACTGTCGACCCCGAAACGCTGGTGGTGCCGATGAACGGATTGACCAACGATGCGGGGTCGTTCACGTAGTGGACCGCTGCACCGGCTTGGCCGGAAATGGCAACCAGACCCACCGAGGCGATCGTGCCCGCCAGCATCGCCGTCACGACTGCCCGCGCACGGGCGAATGCCAGGCGACTTTGCCTGGTTGGCCTTCGGACGCTCCGCCTCACCTTGCCCCTCCGCCCCACGTACGATTCCTCGTGAAGGCACTGTAATGCGTGCCCCCTGCCAGTGACCGGCAGGGGGCAGCGGGGCGGGTCGTGAGGAGGAAAGGGGTCCAGCGCCATGCGCTACAGACACGAGGTCGGTTCCGTGATCGTGGCGGTCCTGATCTCGGCCGTGGCAATGCTGGGCGCTACGTCATCGGCCGAGGCGGCGCCCGCTTCCCCCCCGAGCGCCCCCAGGTCGGTGCAGGCCCTCGCCGGCAACGCCAGAGCGACCGTCTCCTGGAAGGCCCCGACGTCGAGCGGCAGCGGGGGGGTCGACCGGTACCGAGTGACCTCTCGTCCGGGCAGCCGCCACTGCACCACGACGGGTCCGACCACCTGCACCGTCCGCGGCCTCGCCAACGGAGCTCGGTACACCTTCACGGTCGTTGCCCAGGTTGCCGCGGAGTGGAGCAAGCCTTCCTCACCCAGTCCGGCAATCGTTCCCGGCGTGGCTGCCGACGGCCACCAGCTCTACCCGGGAGCCGACCTTGCGGGGGCCGACCTCACCGGTGCGGATCTCCAGCACGTCGACATCGAGGGCGCTGACCTGAATGGGGCCGACTTGACGGGAGCGAACCTGGCGCACGCCGACCTCCTCGGCGTCGATCTTTCCGGCAGCACGCTCACCGGTGCCACGCTCATCGGTGCTGATCTGGCGTATACGAACCTCTACAACGCGAATCTCAAAGACACGGACCTCGGGAACGCCGACCTCACCGGTGCCACCATGACAGGTGTGACCTCCAGCGGCATCGCGACGTTGCCGGCCAAGCTCCCCCCCGGGTTCAGCGTGGTCCACGGGTACCTGGCGGGGCCGGGGGTCGATCTGGCCGGCGTCGATCTGGCCGGCGTCGACCTGAAAGGCGTCGATCTGGCCGGTGCAGACCTGACTGACGACACCCTCACCGGCACTGACCTCACGAACGCCGACCTCACCGGTGCCACCATGACGGGTGTGATCTCCGGCGGCATCACGACGGTGCCGGCCCAATTCCCTTTAGCGTTCAGTATCATCGACGGGTACCTGGCCGGGCCCGGCGCGGACCTCTCCGGCGCGGACCTGGCCGGTGAAGACCTGGCCGGCGTGAACTATTCCAAGATCGATCTGGCCGGTGCAAACCTTTCCGGCGCCAATCTCTCCGGCGCCGAACTCGTCACCGCCAACCTCTCCTCTGCCGATCTGGTCAACGCCAACCTTTCCGGCGCCTACCTCATCACCGCCGACCTCTCCTCTGCCGATCTGGTCAACGACGACATGTCCGGCGCCGAACTCATCGGCGCCGAGTTGACCCACGCCAACTTCTCCAACGCCGACCTCCGGCACACGCTCCTTATCTCACTAACGGCAACGGACGCCGACTTCAGCGGCGCCAACCTCTCCGGCGCCAACCTCTCCGGCGCCAACCTCTCCGGCGCAAACCTCACGGGTGCCGTGTCCAACGGGTCCAAGGGCACACCGACCTCACTCCCATCGGGGTGGACGTCGGTCAATGGCACTCTGGTCCCTCCAAGCTGACGTCACCGGAACAGCCGGGTCCGGAGGGCGGAGTCGAGGCATTCCCGAGGGACGAGGCCGATGAACCGCTCGGAAAACCATGGGCCCGAGGGACTCTGTCCTGATCGCCACATCCTCGGCGCGCCGTCGGACTCTCCGAACGCCCTGATTACCGAGGGCTGACGTGCCGGCTCGCGTTCAGTCCGGTGCAGCACGTCCAGGAGGGATACCACGAGGGGGATGGCCGACAACCCGGGCCCGACGGTGTCCACGACTCCGCGAACAACAGATACCGTACGGTGCCGACCCGCTAGTCGGGGAGCTGATTCAGGGGGGCCCAGAGCCTGCGTCGTCAGTATCGTGCTGCTGCTCGAGATGGCCATTCATCACCAGACGAGTCGCCCGGCTGACCGAGGCGTTGGCGGTGACGGTTTCGATGAACAGCTCACCGTCAAGGCCATAAATGAGGGCATTGGTCACCGCGGTGACAGTGGCAGTCCGCGGAACGTCTCGGATGAGCGCGATCTCGCCAAATCCCTCGCCGCGTCCGATTTGACTCAGATGCCTACCTTTGCGGGTGATATCGAACACTCCGGCGGCGACCGCATAGAAACGATCGCCTGCTTCGCCTTCAGTGACGACACAGGTGCCGGCCGCCACACTAATCCGCTCGAGTTCGCGGGCCATGACCTCGAGCGTCGGAGCAGGCAACGGCGCGAAGATCCTCAGTGAACCGAGAAGACGAATTTCGACCTGCGGCACATTTGCCGTGTCGTCCACCTGTCGGAGCCTCCGCCACAGCACCGAAATGAGCACGATTGCGGCGATCGCCGGGGCAACTAGGGCAATGCGAATACCGGCCACGTTGTAGCCGGCCCAGACAAGTACCGCACCGATGGACAACCCCAGGCACATGAGGGACTCGACCACCGAAAAGGCCCCGGCGATGGCGTCGGGGGGCGCCGCCCGCTGGATCAGGGTCTTGCCGGTGACGTTGTAGACGGCACCTGACAATCCGACCGCTACAAAGAGGACGAGTGCAACCCCGGCCCGCGGAAACACCGCAACGAGCGCGAGCGCTCCGACCCACGCGAGAAGAGACGTGGTGAGGGTACGGGTCAGTCGGCGGCGGCCGATGAGGAACGCGGTGACGAAGCCCGCGAGAAGCTCACCCGCACCCACCGCTGCGTTCAGATATCCCGCACCGCCGGGTCCCATATGCAAGATCCCCAGCGCAAGGACCACGCAGAGGAAGTCGAGCGATCCGACGAGTACGAAATAGAAGGTTGTGAGGATCAGAAGTACCCGGATTTGGGGTTTCAACAGCGTCGACGCCAGGTTTCCCCTCACGCCGCCCATGAGGCCGTCGGCTTTCGCTTCGTCATCGGCCTGCATGGTAATGGGACCGATTGAATGGCTGACCCGGATGGCCAGAAGCATCGATACCAGATTGAACGCGGCCATCGCCGCCATCGCCGCCGTCGGGCCACTCAGGGCCAGTAGCAGGCCCGCCAGACCCGGACCAACAAGCGCCGCGGCTCCTTCAGTCCACCCGGTCATGACATTGGCCGTGGTGAGCTCTTCCGCCGTTCGTACGACCGATGGGAGGAGCGCCGACTGCGGCGGACGCGTCATGCAAATCGAGAGAGCTGTGAGTGGAGCCAGAGCGTAGATCAAGGCCGTGGGCGCATTCATCGCAAGGGCGAGAGCCACTCCGCCGATGGTGACGATCTGGGTCGCGTAGCTGGCGACGAGAGCACGGGCCGGATCCAGTCGGTCGGCGACGGAACCGATGGCCGGGGCCAAAATTACGCAGGGCAGCAGTTGGACCAGCGTGATCAACAGCTCGGCCGAAATTCCCCCACGATCGAAGGCGAATACAAGCAGGACGATCCAGACGCCGAATTCGCTGCTGCTGAACAACGCGTAGGCGATGCCGACGTCTCGGAGAACTGGATTCCCGAACGCCGAGGTCAGCACCGAGGCGACGATGGATAGTCGTTCCCTCATCCCGGTCGGCAGATTAGGACACGTGGCGTTAGGCCACCCCGAGTGGAGTTGATCGCCATATTTTCAAACCGCTCTGACCAGGGCCGATCGTTGAGACAGCTGCTGCCACTACCCCGATCGGCCCGATATCGGTTCATACTCGAACTGCTCGCAAGGCCGTCCGGAGCCTAGGAGCTAGGGAGATCGATGCTCTCGCCGAGGCAAATGAGGCTGGCGTCAAGGTTTACGAGTAAGGCACGAGGGAGCACGGTGTCCACAGTCCTCGAACGGCAGGGCATCTCGGGCCAACGACAACCGGGCCTGAGTCGTTCGACGTCCTCGGTTTCCTCGGTGGCGTCACTCGAACCGGGCATTGGCGAAGTCGAGCGAGATGTGGTGGCTGCGCAACCACCGTGACCGGATCCTCCCGCCCGACCTACGTTCGCAAGCCCGACGGTAGGATCGTGCCAGCAAGTCGGCCCCCTGGAGTCCTATGCCTCTGAGGTCGGCGACACGGCCAGTCCCAACGAGTACGGGAGAGCGTCGATGACATCTTCAGTAGGTGCAAAGCCGGCATCAGAGCCGGAGCATGGTGCGTCACGATCGGAGAAGAAGGTGGCGATCGTCACCGGGGCGTCGCAAGGGATCGGTGCCGGTATCGCCGCCGCCTTCAGCTCGACGGGTTATGCGGTGGTGGGAACGGCGCTTTCCGTCGAGCCGTCCGTAACACCGAACGTTCTGATGATACCGGGGGATATCGCGCAAGCCGAGACCGCCGAGCTCGTAGTCAAGCAAGGGCTCGATCGGTTCGGCCGGATCGACACGCTGATCAACAACGCTGGGATCTACATCGGGAAGCCGTTCACCGATTACACCGTCGACGATTACGTAGCGATCACGTCGGTCAATCTCACCGGGTTCTTCCATATGACCCAGCGGGCCATCGCGCAGATGGTCGCCCAGGGTGGAGGCCACGTCGTCAATGTGAGCACCAGTCTCGTGGAGCATGCTGACGCAAGGGAACCGTCGGCCCTCGCCTCCCTGACCAAGGGCGGGCTCGAGGCGGTGACCCGCTCTCTGGCCACGGAGTACGCCGGACGGGGCGTCCGTGTCAACGCGGTGGCGCTCGGCATCATAGAGACCCCACTTCACGACCCGGCTTCGTATCGTGAGCTGGCTAAACGCCATCCCCTGGGACGCGTGGGCGAGGTCAGCGACGTAGTCGACGGCGTTCTCTACCTCGAACGCGCCACGTTCGTCACCGGTGCGACCCTCCGTATCGATGGGGGCCGGGCAGCCGGAGGCTAACCAAGCCCGTGGACAGCCAACATCGGCCTACAGAAGTGCGCGATTGGACTTCGGGCGCGCGACCGCCCTATGGACATCTCGTGTTCGGTGGCGCAGTCTTGGGGGGGTGGCCACGCCGGCCCGAGCTGGCAAGAATATTAGCGTCAAAGACGTGGTGGTCGTATATGCCGAACGGAGTGCCCGGGGTGCCCAGATTCTTGACGCAGCCGAAGCAGCATCAGTGCGAGATTCGTTGCTCCAACCGGCATCCCGACGGGTCTCTGATCGAGGCAGGACAAGCCGGCGGCCCAAGGGGGGACGGGTCATTTTTGTTGCAGTCTCCACCGAATTCACGAACACCCCACTCGTCGATGCGTCGCCGTCTGCACGCCCTCCGATCCCGCAGCCCCCGGAACAGACGAGCGCCGTCGCCGATCGACTCTTTGACCAAGCAATGGACGGTTTCCGAACCGGCGAGATCCGCTCGCTGGTCGGAGGCTCAGTCCAACCGACATTGAGATCCCCCCAGGAAGGCACCTTCGAGCGAAAGGCAATCACCCCATGCGATCCGACATCAAACCAGGCGGCGTGTTCCCCGACTACTCGTTGCCGGATCACACCAACATCGTTCGTACACTGAGTGAGCTCCAAGGTGACGATCCGATGATCCTCACCCTGGCGCGTGGCAATTACTGTCCGAAGGAACACCAGCAGCATCTGGAACTCGCAGCGAACTATCCGAAAATCGCCGTCGCCTATACCCAGGTCGTCACCATTGCCACCGATGACCACCACACCCTCCAGGAGTTTCGGGGTTCAGTCGGCGCCCAATGGACCTTCCTCTCGGACCCAGCTCGGACGATCCAAAAGGACCTCGACATCCAGGAATACACCGACCCCGAGCACGATCCGATGATCCCCCACACGCTGGTGCTCAAGCCTGGACTCCTCATTCACAGCATCTACAACGGCTACTGGTTCTGGGGACGCCCGTCGTTCTACGACCTCTGGTCCGACTTGTGCGCTGCATCGAGCGAGACCCGCCCCGACTGGGACCTGAGCAAGCCGGGATTGCGCGAGGCCTGGGATGCAGGCGACTTCTCGAGCTTTCACGGTTGGAACAAACGGGCCGCCAAGTCAATGCCCACATCGTATGAGTCCTAGAAGAATATGGATCTGTCCGTGGGTGGAGGACGGCCTGGATCGAAGGGTAGGGGGCAATAGTGCGAACTCCGGTCTGCGAACTGCTCGGCATTGAACAGCCGATTGTCTTGGCGGCGATGGTGGCGGTGCCCGAACTGGCGGCAGCGGTCTCTAATGCCGGTGGGCTCGGCATGGTGACGCTGACGTGGTCCGATCCGGCAGGAGACGTGGTTCGCGAGATGGCGGCGCTCACCAATCGTCCCTTCGGCGGAAACCTGGTTCTCACCTCCGATCAGCACCGTCGCCTCGATGAAGCCCTCGAGGCCGGTTTGAGGGTCGTGTCATTGTTCCTGGGAGATCCCGCTGGCTACATCGAGCCGGTCCACGATGCGGGCGGACTCGTTCTGTATACGGTCGGAAGCGCCGAAGAGGCGCGGCGGGCGGTCGCCAGCGGAGTTGATGTCATCGTGGCGCAGGGTTGGGAGGCTGGGGGGCACGTGGGTAGTCAGATTGCGACGCTACCCTTGGTGCCAGCCGTCGTGGACGCGGTGGCGCCGGTGCCAGTGATCGCGGCCGGTGGGATCGGGGACGCTCGCGGCGTGGCCGCCGTCCTCGCCCTGGGCGCTCAGGCGGCGTGGGTGGGGACCCAGTTCCTGCTGGCCCAGGAGATGCCCATCCACCGGGAGTACCGCACTCGCTTGATCGAGGCAGTCGAGACCGACGCCGAGTGGTATCCCGATCTCTACGACGTCGACTGGCCGGACTCACCCCACCGCGCGCTTCACAACTCGACGGCCGAGATGTGGGAGGCCGCGGGCCGACCTCCCTTGGAGAGCCGGCCTGGAGTCGGCGATGTCATTGCGCACTTCGGTTCGGGCGAAGCAATCGTGCGCTACGAGCCGGCTCCGCCGATGGTGGGGACCACCGGTGACATTGAAGCGCTCTCGATGTGGGCCGGGCAGAGCGTCGCGCTCGCCAGGCAGCCACGACCAGCGGCGGAGATCGTAGCTGAGCTGGTTTCCCGTCTGTGAGCCGAGCCGGTGCCTCAGTCGCCGGAACTACTGACCCGCCGCGCATCGCTATGGCACCTATTTATGGAATCTCCTCCGAGAGCGCGCGCCTAAGGGGCGCTGGACACGTGGTCTAGCCGGGAAGGTCCTCAGGGCGCTTGGCCGCCAGGTGACCCGCGAGGAGCCCGGTTGACTGGCCCACCTCGATCAGGTAGCCGTCGGGATCGCGCATGTAACAGCGGATCTCTGAGCCGCGATCCATCGGGGCGTAGGAAGGTCGCGCCTTTGGCGAGCCAATCCTTGTAATTCGCTTCGATATCGGCAACCGTGAGGATCAGAAAAATGGACGTCGTGGATCCCGGCTCGTAGTCGACGACGGTGACGCCAGGCTTGTCGGCGTTGGTGGTCCGCCCGGGTTCATGATGATCCAGGTGTTGGCGAGCTTGACAATGCACGGGTTCTCAGCGAGAACCACGCTCCCGCCGAGCACCTCCGTGTAGAACTGACGGGACTTTGGCCACCCTGCGGACGGTGAGGAACATTGACAGCACGGGACCGTCGGTCGGTCTCTGCAGGTTGGAGGTGTCCACAGCGGGCGCGGGTGTGGTCATGACCGGATTATGCCTTCTCCTCTGGTCGTCTGCGTTGGCCTGCCATTTCGTTCCGTGAGATTGCCGAAGTTGGACCAGATGGGATCACTTCGTTCGACTATTCGATGTCACCTGAATGTCCGGGCCGAACCAACGAATCGCCTTCGGAAAAATCCGAGAGGACGGCAACCCGATCAGAGTGGGACCTGGCCGGGGCACCCACCCGCACGCTGGCAAGTTCTGTACCCGCAGTGGCGGTCCGTGACTCGGGACATCAATCTTCGGCGTCCTTCCCCATGACCGTGATCGTGGCAGTGATCAAGAGCGACGTCCCGTCGTCAAAGATCAATTCGAGTTGTTCCGCCGGTTCGGTTCGTACATGAACCTCAATCCCTTCAGGAAGGTCGGCCAGGTTGTACGAGACCGTCCCGACTTCGTACCAATCCCGAGGGTCAGGAGGGTCTCTCGGATCTTCCGCGACCCCAGGATTCGTTGTGTGCGGACTCCTGAGTAGTCCCGTGTTAATGAGGGGAGTAGCTGTGGAGTCGACGAAACGCGTCTCGACGTGCACGTTTCGACCACTTCGTTCGGAGAGCCATTGGCGAGCCTGGTCTTTTGAGTTCATCACGCCTGCCTTCCATTTTTAGTTCTCATCATCCCTCTGTCCCTCAGATAATGCATCTCCGAACCGGCTCGCGGGACACTCCGGATATTTCGGCCACTGCGGTACGACCAATCTGCCCGAATCGCTGACCGACGGTCATCCGCCGAACCGGCAACGTCGGTCGGGGATGCATTCCCTTTAGCTGTTGCCCGGGGCCAGCTTTGGAAAGAAATGCCAGGAGACCTGCCTCAGGAATCTGCCGAGCAGTTCAGGAGTGAACGCCGCATCTTGACCCTTGAGTTCCGCCGGGAGTGGCACCCCCATCTTCTTCGCGGCGTCAATCGAACCGGGCCCAATGGCCTTTCCGAGTGTGCTCAATGCATGACCAGCCGACTGAATGTCAAGAGTCCGTTCAGGAACTAGCTGTGCCGCGACCCTGACCCAACTCTCTGGGGGTGGCGTGGGATTTCAAGTGCGAACACGTGGTCGAAGGTTCGTGCCGAGGCATCCCGTTGCTCAGCTCGCGGCGGTCAGGATGCTGTCGCTGTCTTCGGCGCTCAGAGGGGGCCCGATCGGCCTGAGGTCGTACGAGGAGGCGATTCTCGCCAGTTCGTCCATCGGCGGGAACGCCGGTTGACTCGGAACGACGCGCACCGTGGCCGGAACGCTCAGGTCGCGAACAAGGTCTCGAAAGCTGGAGTTGTCGTGCACGAGCAGGATCCGTGCCTCGCGGTCACCAACCACCCGGAACGTGTGCGGCACGCTGCGGGGCATGGAAACCCAGTGACCGGGTCCGACGACGAGCTCGTCGTCACCACAGCGCACGACCATCTCGCCATCGAGGATGTACCAGGTGTCGTCAAGGTCGTCGTGCACGTGCAGCGGGGGCGCAGAGCCGACCGGCAAGGTCATTTCAAGTACGACGGTGTCCATGCCCGGTGAGCAGCGGTGCTCAACGACCAAGGTGTCGAGGAACCACCACGCCTCCGCTTGTTCGTTTTCGGGGGAGTCAACAACTGCTTTCGTCACTTCGGCCACCTCCTGGTAAAAGCTTGTACCGGATCAAGGCTGGCGGCTCGGGAACCGACGCTTCAGTTCCGATCCGAGCAGCCAGGCCCAGCTTGGGCAGGGATCCGTCCCGGTCCATGTAGTACGGACCCCGTACGACGATCGTATGGTACCCTTACGACTAATGTCAAGCGATTCCTTCCCAGGGGACCAACCCGGTGGCGAGCCACTCCGGTACGTGGGCGCCACGATGCGGGTCGTCTGGCAGTGGGTCCGTGATCACATCTATGCCGGCGTCGTTGCGGCGGGATACGACGATCTGAACGCCGCACATGTTGGGCTCTGGCGCTATCCCGGCCTTGACGGACTCCGTCCAAGCCAGCTTGCAAACCAGGCGGGGATCACGAAGCAGTCGGTCAACGACCTGCTTGGGCACCTCGAACGATACGGGTACCTGGAACGCGTGCCCGATTCGGCCGACGGAAGGGCTCGCGTGATCCGACTCACTCCCAAGGGACGGCGGCTCCAGCAGACGATCCATGCCGAGGCGCGGGCGGCCCAGCTGCGGATCGCAGAGATCCTGGGGCCGCGGCGCTTCGCCCAGCTGCACAGCTCCCTTGACCTGCTGACCGAGCAGTTAGCGGATCCACTGGCCGCCCCCTAACACCGTCCGTTCGGGACCGCGAATGCGGAGAGCGCGGCGCCCAGGTTGTGGGGTTTTGCGTCGCTCGCTGTTCGAGGGTTTGAAAGCATGTACCCCCGCTGTGGCGACCCGGAACCAAACGTGGCACTGCACCAGGGATCTTGTTGGTGATTACTGCAAGAACGGAAGAGGTGGGATTCAGACCCACGAAATCTCGAACCACCGCGTCACCTAAGAAAAATGGTTCGAGAGTCGATGGTTTCTTCTCCGAGCGATCGGCGTCATTTTCTGTGCTCCACCAGGGGCAGCGTTGGAATAAGGACAACGGAGTGGAGGTGAGCGGACTCGAACCGCCGACTTCTACGTTGCGAACGTAGCGCTCTACCAGCTGAGCTACACCCCCAGGGACGTCCACGATACCGGTCGCCACACTCGACCGATGACCGGATCTCCCGGCCGGGCGGCGAGGCGCCGTCCGTGGGGCGCCGCCCGCGCAGATCAGCGGGCGGCGGCCTCGCGGGACTCGTACTGCCAGTCGTCGGGGCCGTCGTCGGCGGCGTCGAACCCGGTCCCGGCCCCTTCGTCGTCCCAGGCACCGGGGTAGCCGGCCACCGCCCGCGCCCTCGGGTCGGCCCGGGCCTCGAGGGTCCGTCGAGCCCGGAGGTCCTGTTGGTGCTGGCTGGCCAACGCGGTGGCGTAGGCGGCCAGGGCCACGAAAGCGGCCAGGGCCACCGTGGCGACGAGGGTCACGATCCACAGGGCCCGGAGCGAGTGGATGAGCCCGAGCAGCCCGGTGCAGGCGATGGTGGCCAGCAGGCCGGTCAGGATGTCGCGGCGCCGCCGGCGGGCCTCGCGCTGGCGCAGCTCGGGGCCGGCCGGCCCCGAGCCGATCGCCACGTCGGGGCTGCCGATCGGTACCCGCTGGTAGTGGGCGCCCGAGCGCTCATCGACGCCCTCTGCGTCCTCGAGGGGGGCGTCGTCCCCGTCGACCGGCCGCAGGAGGACCAGGTTCGCCCGCCCGGGCATGCTCGAGACCGAGGGCAGGCCCGAGGCTCCGGGGGCCGCCCCGGTCGAGGACTGCGCGGTCTGGAGGCGGTAGGCCGGAGCCACGATCTTGGGGCCGGTCCGCTCCAGGAGGTGGAGGCTGTGGTGGAAGGAGTCGATCGACCCGGTGGACCGCTTCTCGCGGAGCTTGCCGATCATGCCGGGGGTGAGGACCACGATCCACAACACCACGAGGATCAGCAGAACCAAAATGGTCACACCCCCACGACCTACCTTCCTTGATCGAAAGACCCTAACGAGGGGCCATTTCCAAGTGGTGGATGGTCGGGAGTTGCTCTACGCCGACACCGTCAGCGCTTCCCCCTGTGTCGTGTCACTTGTACCCGCCGTGAGCGGCCGCTGCAAGCGATTTTCCAAGACCCAGGTCAGCGGAACGCCGGCGCCGGCCAACGGCCGGGTCCGGCCCCCTCAGCCGGCGGCCCGGCTCCACCACCGGCCCCGCTCCCGCCCCACCTCGACGCGGACCCCGAAGCACGCCGACACCCCCGGGGCGGTCAGCACCTCGTCCACCGGGCCGCTGGCGAGCAGCCGGCCCTGGGCGACCAGCGCGCCGTGGGTGATGCCCGGGGGGATCTCCTCGAGGTGGTGGGTGACCAGGACGAGGGGTGGAACCGCGGCGTCGGCGGCGAGGGAACCGAGCCGGGCGAGCAGGCGCTCTCGGGCCCCGAGGTCCAGGCCGGCCGCCGGCTCGTCGAGGAGAAGGAGCTCGGGTCGGCCCATGAGCGCCCGGGCCACCAGAACCTGCTGGCGCTCGCCCTCCGAGATGACCCCGAAGGCCCGCCCGGCCACCCCATCGGGTCCGCCGAGCCCCGCCGCGGCGAGGAGGTCGTCGGCCTCGGCCCACTCGTCGGGACCGTAGGCCCGCCACCACGGCTCGAGCTCCCCGTAGCGGCCGGTGACCACCACCTCCCGGGCGCTCAGCGCCGGTCGCAGCTGGCGGACGACCGAACCGCTCACGAGCGCCACCCGGGCCCGCAGGGTCCGCACGTCGACCCGGCCGAGGCGCTGGCCCAGGACCTCGACCAGGCCGCGGGTCGGCCACAGCCGGGCCCCGGCCACCGCCAAGAGCGTCGTCTTGCCCGATCCGTTGGGGCCGAGCACCACCCAGCGCTCGTCCCGGCCCACCGCCCAGTCGACGGCGTCGAGGAGCGCCGTGCGGTCCCGGACCACCGAGACCCCGGCCAACCGGAGCGCCGGACCCCCGGTGGCGCCCCGGTCCGAACCGCTCAGGACGGGGCCGCCAGCCGCCGGGAGATCCGCCCGATCAGTCCCGAGCAGCACTGCTGCCACGTCCGCTCGCCGGCCATCCACAGCCACAGCTCGCGCCGGTAGCCGTCGACCACCGCCTCGAGCTCGGCCCGGCCCATGCCGGCCGTGGCCAGCACCCGCCAGCGGCCCCACAGCCACTCCCCCGGGCCGCCCGGCCCGGTGACCACCCCGCCCAGGTCCTGGCCGCTCAGCACCCGGTCCCGCCAGGCCAGCTTCTTCACGATCGGCTCGTCCGGCACGTGCAGCGCCAGGGGGGCCGCCACCGGGGGCGCGCTCACCGGCGGATGACGACCGGCTGGCGGTCGGTGCCGTCGTAGTTGCGGACGTGCTCCTCGTAGTCGATGAACAGCGGGGCGTCGGGGTCGAACTTGCGCTGGAGGGACCGCAGGGCGATCCGCTTGTCCAGGTTGTCCAGGCGGATCAGGGCATCGGGGTCGTCCAGGCCGCGCACGTCCAGCTTGGCCCGGGCCTGCTGGAAGGCCAGCCGTCCCCGCTCGGTGCGGACCAGCACGCTCGTCCAGCCGTCCATCGACCCGACGCTGCCGACCGAGAGGTCGGCGGAGCGGCCGAGGAAGTCGGCGCACTCGTCGCAGCCCTTGAGAGCCGAGCCGTGGAAGTCCTTCACCGGCTCGTCCACCGCCAGCTCCCCGTCGCGGTACTCGACGATCATGCGGCCCCGGATCACGTCCACCTTGGAGACCCGGTCCAGGTCGACGCCGCGCCGGTCTCGCAGTTCGCGCAGCATGAGGCCCTCGTAGTCGAAGCTCTTCGTGCACAGAAGGGCGATGGTGAGCACGACGGCGTCCACCCGGTGGGCCCCGGTCGGCCAGCGGCGGGCCTGCATGGCCCGGAGCCCCTGGATCTCACACGGTGTCCCCACCACGGCCAGCCGGGGCCTCGGACCAAGGTCGTAGGGGGCCAGGTCGAGGGCGGCCAGGGCCATGGTCTGGTTGTAGAAGCTGCCGGAGGCGGCGGCCAGCTCGGCCGGGGTGGTGGCGACGGTGGCCACCCCCTTCCACGGCTCGTCGGGGTCGTCGCTCGGCTTGGACACCACCGCCCCGTCGATCTCGCCGGCGGCCAGGAGCGCGCCCAGCAGCGCCGTCACCGCCCCGCCGTCCTGGGCGTCCTCGTTACGCACGGCGGAGCGAACGGCGTAGCGCTCGAGCACCGCCCCGAGCCCATCGGCCGGTGGCCCGCCGGTGATCTTCCAGTAGGTGTCCGAGGAGTCCGAGCGCACCTCGAGCGGGGCCAGCGCGGCCTCGTCGGCCTCCCCGGGGGTCGACGGGGGCCACAGCGCCTCGTAACGCAGGCCGCCCCGAGGGCAGAAGTCCCAGCAGAGCGAGCAGCCGGTGCACATCTTGACCAGCTCGGGCAGGTCGGTGTCCTCGTCGACCCCGATCGAGTTGGACGGGCACACGGCCACGCACGCCCCGCACTGGACGCAGCGCTCGGCGTCGATGACCGCCGCCTCGAGCTCCCAGAACCACACCTTGCCCGGTGGCTCGGGGATCCCGTTCATCTCCTCGCGGAGGCGGTAGCGCTTCACGAGGCGCTCTGCAGCGTACGCCGAAGTTCCTCGCCGGGGGTGCGGCGGGCCCAGTTGTGGAAGGGCTCGCCCTGGCGTCGCTCGTCCTGGTAGCGGGTCACCACCCGCAAGAGGGCCTCTGGGACGGCGTCGACCGGCATCGCGCCGACCACCCAGTCGATGAAGGCGGCGTCGGGACCGAGCGAGCCCCCGAGCCCGATGTCGACCGCCTCGTCGATGTGCTCGTCGACGTGGGCGATATCGCCCCGGAAGCCGATGTCGGCCACCTGGGGTTGGGCGCACGAGGCCGAGCAACCCGAGAAGTGCATCCTGATCACCCCGGCGTCCTCACCGCGCACCGAACGGCCGTCCGGCCCGCGCCGGCCCGAGAGGGCGACCGGCACCGGGCCGCCGCCGTCATTCGCGCCGCCGTCCCCCGCCCCGCCGTCTGGGAGGGCCAGGCGCTCGTCCATCCAACGGGCCCACTTGACGGCGCGCTCTTTGGTCTCGACGACCGCGAAGCGGCAGAACTCGCTGCCGGTGCAGGCCACCACGCCCCTCGTGAACGGTCCGGGGAACGGCGAGTACCGCTGGACGAGCCCCTCGGCCAGCAGGTCGTCGAGCCGGTCCTCGGGCACCCCGGCGAGGACGAAGTTCTGGTCGATCCCGATGCGGACCGTCCCGTCGCCGTAGGTCTCGGCCAGGCGGGCCAGCTCCACCAGCTCGATGCCCCGCATGCGCCCCACCGGCACCGAGCAGCCCACGTAGACCAGCCCGGGCTGGCGCTGGGGGTGCACCCCCACGTGGTCGCCCCGGAAGCGCCGGGTGAGCTCTTCTTGCGCCGGCTCGAGGTCGAAGCGGACCCGTTCGGCCACCGCCGAGCGGAAGCCCTCGGGACCGAGCTCTTGGACCAGGTAGCGCATCCGGGCAATCCCGCGGTTCTCGCGGTTGCCCAGCTCGCCGAAGACCTGGGCGATGGCCCGGCAGAGCTCGACCGCCTGGTCGGGGCGCACGAAGACGTCGAGGTCCGAGGCCATCCGCTCGCCGTCGGACAGGCCGCCCCCGGCCAGCACGTTGAAGCCGACCTCGCCGTCGGCCCGGCGGGCCGGCCAGAGGCCGATGTCGTTGATCTCCACCCGGGCGCAGTCCTCGAGGCACCCCGACACCGCGATCTTGAACTTGCGAGGGAGGTTGGCGTACTCCCGGTTGCCGGTGAAGAAGGCGGAGACGGCCTGGGCCACCGGCAGGGCCTCGACCACCTCGTCGGCGTCGATGCCCGAGACCGGGCACGAGCACACGTTGCGCGACGAGTCGCCGCACGCCTGCAGGGTGGTCAGGCCGACCTCGAAGAACCGCTGCCAGACCCGCGGGATGTCCTCGATGCGAAGCCAGTGCAGCTGGATGTCCTGGCGGGTGGTGAGGTCGGCGTAGCGGTTGCCGAAGACCGGGCTGTCGTCGGGGCCCTCGGCGAAGGCCTCGGCGGCCACCCCGATCTCCCTGACCTGGGGCGCCGTGAGCACCCCGCCGGGCACCTTGATGCGCAGCATGAAGGCGTCGCCGCCCTGCCGCTGGGGGTAGAGGCCGACCCACTTCAGCCGCTCGACCTCGCCGGGCACCGTGGCGATGGCCCCGACGCCCTCTTTGGAGTAGCGCTCGATCACCGCGTCGGCCACCTCGAAGGGGTGGCGCTTGAGCTTCAGCTGCTCGGTCGGGTTGAGCTCACCCAGGTGACGGTACGGGTTGACGAAGCGCATGGCACGCTCGCGCCCTCTGAACTCCATCCCATAGGGGTTGTCCAGGTCCCGACGCGCCATGTCAGGCGTGGAGCCCGCACTCGGTCTTGGTCGTCCCCGACCACCGGCCGGACCGCGGATCCTCCCCCTCGAGCACCGGACGGGTGGTCGGGGCGCAGCCGATCGAGAGGTAGCCCCGGGGCACCAGCGGGTGGACCGGCAGGTGGTGCTCGGCCAGGTAGGCGTCGACGTCGTCGTCGCTCCAGGTGGCCATGGGATTGACCTTAACCAGGCCGAAGGCGTCGTCCCACTGGACCACCGGGGTGGCCGCCCTGGTGGGGGCGTCCACCCGTTTGAGGGCAGTGATCCAGGCCCGCCTGCCGGCCAGAGCGCCCCGCAGGGGCGCCACCTTGCGCAACTCGCAGCAGCGGGCCGACCCGCACGGCCAGTCGTCGGCCTCGGGACCGGGCCTGGTGACGGTGAGATTGAGGTCGTAGCGGCGGCGGATCTCCTCGACGAAGCCGAGTGTCTCGTCGAAGTGGGCGCCGGTGTCCAAGAAGACCACCTCGATCCCCGGATCGAGCTCGGTGGCCAGGTCGACCAGTGCGACGTCCTGGAACGACGCCGCCAGCACCAGGTCGCGACCGAATTGCTCGAGGGCCCAGGCCACGGCCTGGCCGGCCGGCGCGGTCTCCAGCCGGGCGGCCGCCTCCTCGATCGCCGCCGCCAGCTCCGGACTCGGCCCCACCATCGTGTCCTCGGTCACCGGCCGTCCTCTCGTCTCGCTGTTGGCCCGCCCACGGTCGGCTCCGCCGGGGGGCGCCCTTGACTTGTCGGGGGCGCTGGCCCCAGAGTATACATGACCAATCTGGTCAAGTATTAGGGCCCTCGAACGCCTCTCCCGGGCGCTCGGGGGCGGACCCGAGCGAACCGGACGGACCCTCGATGAGCACGGCAGAGATCTTCAGCAGCGACACCGACGGACCGGCCGGGGCCACCGGGCGCCCGGCGACGGCCAGCCCGGCCCGCCCCGCCGGCGACCCGACGCCGATCACCCGGGTCCCGCTGGCCGCCCCGGACCACCTGGACCTCCTCGAGTCCCACGCCGTCTTCATCCTGCGCGAGGTGGCGGCCGAGTCCGAGCGCCCGGTCCTCTTGTTCAGCGGGGGCAAGGACTCGGCCGTCCTCTTGCACCTCGCCGCCAAGGCCTTCCGGCCCGGCGGGTTCCCCTTCCCGGTCCTGCACATCGACACGGGGCACAACTTCGACGAGGTGCTCGAGTACCGCGACACGCAGGTGGCGAACCTGGGCGAGCGGCTGCTGGTGGCCAGCGTCCAGGCGTCGATCGACAAGGGCCGGGTGGCCGACCCGGGGCCTGTCGCCTCCCGGAACCGCCTGCAGACGACCACCCTGCTCGACGCCATCACCGAGCACCGCTTCGACGCCTGCATCGGCGGGGCCCGGCGCGACGAGGACAAGGCCCGGGCGAAAGAACGGGTGCTCTCTTTCCGCGACGCCTTCGGCCAGTGGGACCCCAAGCGCCAGCGTCCCGAGCTGTGGCAGCTCTACCAGGGGCGGGTCCAGCCCGGTGAGCACCTGCGGGCCTTCCCGCTGTCGGACTGGACCGAGCTCGACATCTGGCAGTACATCGGCCGCGAGGGGATCGAGCTCCCCTCCATCTACTTCGCCCACCGCCGGCCGGTGGTCGAGCGCGACGGGATGCTGCTGGCCGTGAGCGAGTGGATCACCCCGGGCCCCGGCGAGTCGGCGGCCGAAGAGACCGTGCGCTACCGGACCGTCGGCGACGCCACCTGCACTGGGGCGGTCCGGTCCAGCGCCGCCACGGTGGACGAGATCATCGCCGAGGTGGCCGCCTCGCGGGTCTCCGAGCGCGGGGCCACCCGGGCCGACGACCGCTTCTCGGAGACCTCGATGGAGGACCGCAAGCGCGAGGGGTACTTCTAGGCGGTGGGTTCGGTCGCCGGCTCCCCGGCCTCGACCGACGGGGCCTGGGCCCGCGTCGGCATGGATCTGCTCCGCTTCGCCGCCGTGGGCTCGGTCGACGACGGCAAGTCCACCCTTATCGGGCGGCTCCTCTTCGACACCCGCCAGCTCTTCGACGACCAGATCGAGGCGGTGGCGGCGGCCTCGGCCCGCCGGGGGGTCGGCGAGGTCGACCTGTCCTTCGTGACCGACGGCCTGCGGGCCGAGCGCGAGCAGGGGATCACCATCGACGTCGCCTACCGCTACGCGGCGACGCCCCGACGCAAGTTCGTCATCGCCGACTGCCCGGGCCACGTCCAGTACACCCGCAACATGGCCACCGGCGCCTCCACCGCCGACGTGGCGCTGGTGGTGGTCGACGCCACCGCCGGCCTGCGCGAGCAGACCAGGCGCCACAGCTGTATCGCCGCGCTGTTGGGCGTGGACCAGTTCATCGTCTGCGCCAACAAGATGGACCTGGTCGACTGGGACGAGGGCGCCTACGAGCGGGTGGTCCGCCAGGTGGGCGACATGGCCCGGCGCCTCGGGGTGACCTCGGTCAGCGTCATCCCGGTCTCCGCCCTGCACGGCGACAACGTGGTCGAGCCCTCCGACGCCGCGCCCTGGTACCGGGGCCCGACGGTGCTCGAGGCGCTCGAGTCGGCGCCGGCCGGCCGCTGGGCCGCGGTGCACGGGGCCCACCGGGGCACCGGTGCCCGCCTGCCGGTGCAGTGGGTGCTGCGCCATCCCGGCGGCGGTCGTAGCTACGCCGGCATGGTCAACGGGGGCACCCTGCGGCCCGGCGACCGGGTGCTCGTGCTCCCGGCCGGGGTGACCACCACGGTGACGTCGGTGTCGACGGCCGACGGCCCCCTGGGCGAGGCACCGGTCGGCCTGTCGGTCTCGGTGGGCCTGGCCGACGACCTCGACGTGTCGCGCGGCGACCTCCTGGCGGCGGCCGACGAGCCGCCCGAAGTGGCGACCGAGATCGAGGCGACGGTGTGCTGGTTCGGCGAACGCCCCCTGCGGGCCGGGGACCGGTTCCGGGTGAAGCACACCACCCGGGTGACCCCGGCCCGCCTCGACGCGGTCACCGACCGCCTCGACGTGAACGCCCTGGCCCTCGAGCCGGTGGGCCAGCTCGAGGACAACGACATCGGGGTGGTGCGGCTGACGACGGCCACCGCGCTCGCCTTCGACCCCTACCGACGCGACCGGATCACCGGCAGCTTCGTGCTGATCGACGAGGGGACCAACGCCACGGTGGCCGCCGGCATGGTAGGCCGACCCGACCTGGCCACCCCGGAGGACTGAGGGCGGCCGTGGCCCCCCGCCCCCCGTACTACCCGGTGACTCTGGACCTGCGGGGCCGCCCCTGCCTGGTGGTGGGCGGCGGGCCGGTGGCCGCCCGCAAGGCCGACGGGCTGTGGGCCAGCGGGGCCCGGGTCACGATGGTCGCCCCAACCTTCTGCGCCGAGGCCGAGGCCCTCGGGCGCGGGCGCGCCGAGCGGTCCGGGGGGGTTGTCCTGGCCCGCCGGGCCTACGAGCCGGGCGAGGCCGCCCGCTACCGCCTGGTGGTCACCGCCACCGGCCGGGCCGAGGTGGACGGCGCGGTGGCCGGCGACGCCGAGGCGGGCGGGGTCTGGGTCAACAGTGCCGACGACGTCGAGCACTGCACCTTCATCCTCCCCTCGGTCCACCGCGACGGCCCGGTCAGCGTGGCCGTGTCGACCGGGGGGGCGAGCCCGGCCCTGGCCGGCTGGTTGCGCCGGCGGGCCGGGGTCGCCCTGGGGCCGGGTCTCGGGACCCTGGCCTCGTTGCTCGACGAGGCCCGGACGGCGGTGCGCTCAGCGGGCCGCTCCAGCGAGTCGGTCGACTGGCTGGAGGTCCTCGACGGTCCCCTGCCCGAACTGGTCGCCCAGGGCAGGCTCGACCAGGCCCGGGCCCTGTTGGCCGCGTCGACCGGCGCGACGCCACCCGCCGGTCCCCCTCCCGAGGCTTCCGGGCGGACCTGAGCCGGGGGCCGACCGGGCCCGACGACCGGTGGCCCGACGACCGGTGGCCCGGCGACCGGTGGGTGGCGCCCCGCTCAGCCGAGCGACCAGGTGGCGCCGGCCGACCCGTCGAGGGTGATCCGCACCGACCGGGGCTGGCCGGGGTCGCCCTGGAGGGTCGTCCAGCCGCTGCGGACCGCCCCGGCCAGGAGAGGTCGCGAGAGGTCCAGCCACGGCCGCAGGGAGGTCCCCCGGTCGGTGCCGACCTCGGCCGACCCGGTCTCGGCGTAGCTCAGGGTGACAGTGAAGCCCGACAGGGCGACGGGCGTCCTGGCGGTGTTGTGCAACGAGACGTCGAGAGCGACCAGCGGGCCCGAACCCGAGAGCAGGTTGGGGGCACCCGGTCCGCGCAGCGCGGGTGCGGGGTCGCGCAGCGCGCGCAGCGTCACGAGCACCCGATCCCGCCCGACCGCCACCGTGCGGGTCTGACCCAGCTCGGACGGCGGAGCCCCGGCCGCCGCCGCCCCGGCGGCAGCGGCCGGCACGCACGCCACCGCCGTGAGGGCGAGGGCGACCAACGGGGCGAGCCGGCCGAGGATCCGTCGGGCCCCACCGCCGACACCGATCCCTCGCCGCGCCGCGTCGCCGCCCACCCCCCGATCGTAGGGAGAAGCCGGGGCCCCGATCGGTCGGGTCCCGGCGCGGCGGTCGATCAGGGCTGGGCGACCATCACCACCATGGCGACCAGCACCACGGCGGCCACCGCGACCGCCGATGCGCACACCGTGCGCGCCGCCCGGACGGCGCCGGGCCCGGCCCCCCCCGGCGGCGGGGCACCGGGGCCCTCGGGCACCGCACCGACGGGCGGCGCGGCCAGATGGGCCTGGATCCGCCGTTCGGCCGGCCACAACACCCCCTCGGCCAGCGCGGCGGCGGCGGCCCACAGCACCAGGCCGGTGAGCACCCAGGGGTCGCCGGTCGAGATCGAGCCGTTGGACATGGCGATCAGGGCGAAGCCGAGCAACGGCACCCCGTAGAGCGCCCGCCCGGCCCAGTTGACCCCGGGGGCAAAGTACCTCGACAGGCTCGCCTCGACCGGACGGCCCCGGCGGGCCGCCCCGAGCAGCCGGGCGGCCTGGATCCCGCTCACCACCACGGTGAGCAACCCGATGACCGCACAGCCGACGTGGCCGAGGAGGACCACGTCGTAACCGGGGCCGGTGGGCGTGGCCACGCTGCCGGCGAGCGGGGTCGGTGGGGCGGGCACGGCGCCCATTCTCACCCCTCGGCCCCTCCCCGGCCGCCGTCGCCGGCCGGGGAGGGGGACGCCCACCGGGCCGGCGGCGCGCCGGGTGCTCGTGGCCGGAGCGAAACGCGCGAGTACCGTAGGTGTATCGGCGGTCGTCGGGCGGTTCGGCCGGGCGGCACAGAGGGCACGACACGGCGTCAGCAGGGCACGACGTCAACAGGGCACGACAGACTGGGACGGCCATGGACGGCCAGGACGAGACGGCGACACGCAGATGAACCAGCTCCGCCTCGATCCCTTGTCCGGCCGCTGGGTGGTCGTGAGCACCGGACGCTCCGAGCGCCCCGCCGCCTTCGTGCTCCGCAACACCGAGGTCCAAGAGGACACCAGCCGGCCCTGCCCGTTCTGCCCGGGCAACGAGGAGGCGAACCCCCCCGCCCTCGAGACCTACGGGCCCACCGGCGCGTGGCTGGTCCGGGTGGTCCCCAACCTCTACCCGGCCTTCGAGGGGGACGAGCCCTTCGTGGTCACCAACCGCGGCCCGGTGTTCACCCAGGCCAGCGCGGGGGGGATCCACGAGGTGCTGATCCTCTCGCCCGAGCACGATGCCTCGTGGTCCATGCTGAGCGACGAGCAGACCGGCCTGGTGATGGCGGCGTTGCGCGACCGCATCGAGGAGCACTCCCAGCGCCCCAACCTCCGCTACAGCCAGGCCATCGTGAATTCGGGCCGCGAGGCCGGCGCCTCGCTCGAGCACCCGCACGGCCAGCTGTTGGGGATGTCGTTCGTGCCCCGCGAGCTGGCCGAGGAGCAGGCCCGCTTCGCCCGCTTCGCCGGCAGCTGCCTGCTCTGCACCACCGTCGAGGCCGAGGAGGCCGAGGGCTTCCGGGTCATCTACGCCGACGAGCGGGTCGTCGTGGTGTGCCCGTTCTGGAGCGCGGTGCCCTACGAGATGCTGGTGGTCCCCCGGGCCCACTCCCCCCACCTCTACCGCTCGCCCACCGACGACCTGGTCTCGGTGGGCCTGGCCCTCAAGCACTGCCTGGGCCAGCTGCGCGACACCGTCGGCGAGGTCGCCTACAACCTGGTCTTCCACTCCGCCCCCTACCGGGTGAACGAGCCCTTCCACTGGCACGTCCACGTGCTGCCCAAGGCCACCACCCTGGCCGGGTTCGAGATGGGCACCGGGGTGGCGATCAACATCGTCAACCCCGAGCAGGCGGCCGAACAGCTCCGGGTGGCCGCGTCGGTCGGCTGACCGCCGGGCCGGGCCCGACCCGCCTCAGTCCAAGCAGGGACCGGCCACGTCGGTGAGCAGGTCCAGGTCGAGGGTCTTGGGCCGGCCGACGGCGGTGGCCAGGGGCACCCGGACGATCCGCCCGGCCTGGAGCGCCACCATGGTGGCGAAGTCGCCCTCGTGGGCCGCGGCGACCGCCGCCACCCCGAAGCGGGTGGCCAGCACCCGGTCATAGGCGGTCGGCGTCCCGCCCCGCTGGATGTGCCCGAGGGTGGTGACCCGGGACTCGTAACCGGTCCGGCCTTCGATCTCCTCGGCCAGCCAGGCCCCGATCCCCCCCAGGCGGGCGTGGCCGAAGGCGTCGACGGACTTGGGCGAGGTGGCCAGCCGGGCCGAGTCGGCATCGGGGCCCTCCGCCGGCACCGCGCCCTCCGAGACCACCACGATGGACGAGTACTGGCCCCGTCCGTGGCGCCGGGTCAGCCGGGCGCACACCGCGTCGAGGTCGAAGGGGACCTCGGGCACCAGGATCTCCGCCGCGCCGCCGGCGATGCCCGCATAGGTGGCGATCCAGCCGACGTGGCGCCCCATCACCTCGCACACGATGACCCGGTGGTGGGACTCGGCCGTGGTCCGGAGCCGGTCGATGGCCTCGGTGGCGATCTGGACCGCGGTGTCGAAGCCGAACGTCACCTCGGTCCCCGACAGGTCGTTGTCGATGGTCTTGGGCACCCCCACCGCGGCGACGCCCAGGGGACCCAGACGCGAGGCCACCCCGAGGGTGTCATCCCCCCCGATGGCGACGACGGCGTCGATGCCGTGGCCCTTGAGCACGGCCACCGCCCGGTCGGGCCCGCCGTCGGAGGCGAACGGGTTGGTCCGAGAGGTCCCGAGGATGGTGCCGCCGCGTGCCAGGAGGTCCCGGCACTCGTCGGGACCGAGGGCCATGGTGCGGTCGTCGAGCACACCGCGCCAGCCGTCGAGGAAGCCGAGCACCTCGTCGCCGTGGACCGCCACCCCGCTCAGGACCACCGCCCTGATCACCGCGTTCAGTCCCGGGCAGTCCCCACCGCCGGTCAGGACCCCGATGCGCACCGGGTCACTCTCCCACACCGCCACGGCGACGGCGGGGGTGACCCGACGCTCAGGGGGACGGCCCGGTGGCCCGCCGGGCCGCCCGCTCGAGCTCGAAGGCGGCGGCCAGGTTGCGCACCATGTCGCGGTCGCCCGGGACGAGGCCCCCGATCCCGGGGGTCGAGAGGTACCCGCTCAAAAAGGCGCGGCGGTTGCGGGCCTCCCAGGCCCGGGCCAGGGCGGCCAGGCCCGAGCGCCCGGTCGGGTCGCGCTCGGAGGCGGCCACCGACGCCACGTGGTGCAGCGACCACAACAGGTCGGCCACGTCGGCCAGCGGCGAGCGCGCCACGCGGGCGGTGGCCCCCGCCGGGACCCCCCCGGGCATGGTGTCGGCCACCACCCAGCCCTGGTCGGTGCGGGCCGTCCGCCCCAGGTGGAAGTCGCCGTGGGTCACGACCGTCGGGCAGCGCAGGCCCCCCGAGCGCAGCGAGGCGAGCGCCTCGGCCACCTCGGGCCCGGCGAGCTCGCTCTGGTCGGCCGCCGCCACCGCCGCCTCGATCCCGTCGACCAGGTCGGCCACCTCGGCACTGCGCCGGCCGAATGCCTGGTCCAGGGCCAGGTGCATGCGGGCCGTCATGGTCCCAAGGGCGCGGGCTTCTGGACCGAAGTCCCCGCCCGCCTCCTCGGGCGCGCCCCCCGAGGCGTAGAGGTCGCGCAACGAGGTGAGGGCCAGGGCCCAACCGCCCGCGCTCCCGGCCAGCAGCTCTTGGACCAGCCCGAGGTCGCGCCCGCCCCGCTGCCAGCGGGCCAGCGGGGCGGCCAGGTGGTTGAAGCCGGCCTCGTCGAGGGCCACCAGCAGCTCGACCCCGGGGTTGGGCCCCTCGGTGACCCAGGGGAAGACGGTGAGCGAGCAGCGGTCGCTGAAGGCGAGCACGGTCCCCTCGTCGGTCTCGGCCACCGGCGCCACCCCGGTCACCTCGGCCCGCTCCCCGGTCACCGCGCTCAGCAGCTCGGGCGCCAGCTCGGCGTCGAAGAGGGCGTCGAGGACCACGCCGAGCCCCACGTCGTCCTCGAAGAGGCCGAGCACCGGCTCGTCGTTGGCCCGCAGGAAGTGGGCCTCTTCGCCCGGGCGGCGCACCCCGAGCACGGCGTGGCCCAGCCGACCCTCCACCTCGGCGATGACGTCGAGCAGGGCCGGCCGGCCGGCCGAGAGCACCTCCACCTCGCGCACCTCCACCCAGCGCCGGAGCGGGGCGTCGGTCGTCTCCTCCCCGGCCCGGCGGGCGGCCCAGGCCGTCACCAGCTGGGTCAGCGCCCGGCGGCGCTCGTCGGTCAACTCGAGCATGGTCGGGCTCACGGGACCGCCTTGGACTGGCCGGCGGGGTGCTCGACCAGGTCGAACCACAAGTACCCGTAGGGACCGAGGGTGATGGTGTAGGGCTCCTCGCCCACGGTGGGGAACGGGACCCGGCCCAGCACCTCCAAGGGGATGCATCCGGCCCACCGGGCGAGCAGCAGCTCGGCCGGTTGGGCGAAGCGGCTGAGGTTGTGCACGCACAGGACGGCCTGGGGCCGGCGGACCTCGGCGTCGGCCGCCTCGTCGGCCGGCACGGTCAACGCCCCCTCCACCCACGGGGCCCCGGCCACCTGGCCCGGTGGTCGCCGGGCGGCCAGGGGCGACGAGGCGCCGATCAGCGGCGCCCCGGACCCCGTCGGGGGCCCCGGCCCGAGCCCGGTGGCCGGGACCGGTACGTCGACCACGTCCCCCGAGCGCACGAAGGCCAGCACCGAGGGGTTGGGGCACGAGAGCACCTCGAGCTCGCCCACCCCGAGGACCGGCAGGGACCGGCGCTCGACCAGCATCCCCCGCAGCCAGTGCAGGAACGATCCGGGATTGCGCTGCTGGGCCTCGACGTTGACCGCCTCGAAGCCGTACACGGGGTCCATGAGCGGGGGCAGGTAGAGCTGGGCGAAGTCGGCCCGGGAGAACCCCCCGTTGCGGTCGGGCGACCACTGCATGGGGGTGCGCACCGAGTCCCGGTCACCCAGGTAGATGTTGTCGCCCATCAACAGCTCGTCGCCGTAGTAGATGACCGGGCTGCCGGGCAACGAGAGCAAGAGCGCGTAAAGCAGCTCGGCCAGGCGCCGGTCGCCGTCGAGCAGGGGGGCCAGGCGCCGTCCGATGCCCATGTGGCGCTTCATGCGCGGGTCCTTGGCGTACTCGACTGAACAGGTAGTCACGCTCCTCGTCGCTCACCTGCTCGAGGGTGAGCTCGTCGTGGTTGCGCAAGAAGATGGCCCACTGAGAGCCGGCCGGGATCTCGGGCGTCTGGCTCAGGATCTCGGTGATCGGGTAGCGCTGCTCACGCCGCACCGCCATGAACAGGCGCGGCATGAGCGGGAAGTGGAAGCACAGGTGGCACTCGTCGCCGTCGCCGAAGTAGTCGGCCACGTCGGCCGGCCAGCCGTTGGCCTCGGCCAGCAAGATGGCGCCGGGATAGTCGGCGTCGAGCTGCTTGCGCACTCGCCGGATGTACGAGTGGGTCTCGGGCAGGTGCTCGCCCGCCGTCCCGTCCCGCTGGTAGAGGTAGGGGACGGCGTCGAGGCGGAAGCCGTCGAAGCCCAGGTCGAGCCAGAAGCGGACCAGGTCGACCATGGTGTCGGCGACCTCGGGGTTGTCGTAGTTGAGGTCGGGCTGGTGGGAGTAGAAGCGGTGCCAGTAGTACTGCTGGCGGGAGTCGTCCCAGGTCCAGTTGGAGCGCTCGACGTCGGTGAACACCACCCGGGCCTCGGGCCAGCGCTGGTCGTCGTCGTTCCAGGTGTACCAGTCGGCCTTGGGGTTGGTGCGAGAGGACCGGGACTCGACGAACCACGGGTGCTGGTCGCTGGTGTGGTTCATCACCAGGTCGCCGATCACCCGGATGCCCCGCCGGTGCGCGTCCTCGAGCAGGCCGACCAGGTCGCCGAGGGTCCCGTAGTCGGGGTGCACGTTGAAGAAGTCGCTGATGTCGTAGCCGCCGTCGCGGAACGGCGACGGGTAGAAGGGGAGCAGCCACAGGCAGTCGATCCCGAGCCACTGGAGGTAGTCGAGCTTCTCGCGCAGCCCCCGCAGGTCGCCGGTCCCGTCGTTGTTGGCGTCGTAGAAGCCGCGGATCAGGACCTCGTAGAAGACGGCGTGCTGGAACCAGCGGGTGGACGGGTCGAAGCCGACCGCCCGCTGGGGGCCCACCGGCACCGGCGGGCCGCTCACCGCCCGACGAAGGTGGCCTTGCCGGGGCCGTGCTCGAGGAACGAGGCCACGCCCAACGCGGCGTCCTCGGTCCGTGTGGCCGCCAGGAACTGCTCCCGCTCGATGGCCAGGCCCTCCTCCAGGGTGGTCTCGAGGCCCCGGTCGACCGCCGCCTTGCCCAGGGCCTGGGCCACGACCGCCCCGGCGGCGAGGGTGGCGGCCAGCTCGAGGGCGGTCGGGAGCACCTCGGCGGGGGGCACGACCCGGTTGACCAGCCCGATGGCCAGGGCCTCGTCGGCCCGGACCTGACGGCCGGTCAGGACCAGCTCCTTGGCCCGGCCCGGGCCGATCAGGCGGGGGAGGCGCTGGGTCCCGCCCCCGCCGGGGATCACCCCGAGGAGCACCTCGGGCAGACCGAACCGGGCGTTCTCGGCGCACACCCGCAGGTCGCAGGCCAAGGCGAGCTCCAGGCCGCCGCCGAGGGCGTAGCCGTTGACGGCGGCGACGGTGGCCCGGGGCACCGCGGCCAGGGCCCCGAGGGCGGCGTGGAAGTTGGCGGCGACGGTGGCGGGGCCGTCGAGCTCGGAGATGTCAGCGCCGGCGGCGAAGATCCGCTCGCCGCCCCAGAGCACCACCGCCCCCGGTGGGTCCGCCGTGAGGTCCCCGGCCACCTCGGCCAGCTGGGCCAGCACCGAGGCCGACAGGGCGTTGGCCTTGGGCCGGTCGAGGCGCACCAGGGCCACCTTGTCCCCCCGGCGCTCCACGGTCACGAAGACGTCGTCGGCCACCTGCGAACCGTACCCGTTGGCCTCAGCGCGGGCCCGGCCCGGGTCCGGTTTCGCCGAGCAGCCGGTCCGCCGCCTCGTAGGGGTCGAGCCGGCCCTCCACCAACGCCCGCACGGCCTCGGCGAAGCCCTCGCCCGAGCCGCTCCGCTCGATCCGCTGGGCCAGACGGGCGGACAGGACCCGCCGCAGCTCGCGCTCGAGGCGGTCGGCCCGCCGCCGGGCCAGCCGGCCGTCGGCCAGTAGGTGGGCCCTGTGCGCGGCCACCGCCCCCCACAACTCGTCGATCCCGCTCCGGTCGGCGGCGCTCGTCTCGACCACCGGGGGGCGCCAGTCGGCGGGGGCCGACAGGTCGAGCATCTGCTCGAGGTCCCGGCGGGCCTCGCGGGCACCGGGGCGGTCCGCCTTGTTCACGACCAGCAGGTCGGCCACCTCGAGCAGCCCGGCCTTGTTGGCCTGCATCGAGTCCCCCCACCCCGGGGTGACGACCACCACCGTGGTGTCGGCGGCCGAGGCCACGTCCACCTCCATCTGGCCGACCCCGACCGTCTCGAGGAGCACCAGGGGCAGCCCGACGGCGCCCAGCACCCGGACGGCCTCGGGGACGGCCAGCGTCAGGCCGCCCAGATGGCCCCGGGTGGCCATGGACCGGATGAAGACCGTCGGATCGGTGGCGTGGTCTTGCATGCGGACCCGGTCGCCCAAGATGGCGCCCCCGGTGAACGGCGAGGAGGGGTCGACGGCCAGGACGGCCACCTGGCCCACCGGCTCGGACGGCGCCCCGGCCCGGGCCGGTGGCGCATGCGGGTCGGCCTCGGGCCCGCCGGGGTGGCCCTCCACGGCCGGCCAGCCGGCCCGGGCCGCGGTGATGAGCAGGTCGGTCAGGGTCGACTTGCCGGCCCCGGGCGCCCCGGTCAGCCCCACCGCGTAGGGAGGAGGGTGGCGGTAGGCCAGGTGGGCGACCTCACGGCTCGCCGCCCCGCCCCGCTCGACGATCGAGAGGAGCCGGGCCAGGGCGACACGGTCGCCGCCGGTCGCCTCGGCCAGCAGGGCCCCGGGGTCGCGGCGCTCGCTCAACGCCGGGTCACCCGGGCACCCAGGGAGCGCAGGGCCCCGGCCAGGTCCTCATAACCGCGGTCGACGTGGTGGGCGTCGGAGACCTCGGTCCGCCCCTCGGCGACCAGGCCGGCCAGCACCAGAGCGGCCCCGGCCCGGATGTCGGGGGCCCGGACCGGCGCCCCCGACAGGCGGGGCACCCCGCGCACCACCGCGTGGTGGCCCTCGGTCCGGATGTCGGCCCCCATCCGGCGCAGCTCGTCGATGTAGCGGAAGCGGCCCGAGAAGAGGTTCTCGGTGACGATGCCGACGCCATCGGCCACCGAGAGCATGGTGACCAGCAGGGGCTTGTAATCGGTGGCCACCCCGGGGTAGGGCAGGGTGGCCACGTCGGCCGAGTGCAGACGGCCGCTCATGGCGGCCCGGAGGCCCTCGGGGGCCTGCTCGGTCCGCAGGCCGAGACTCTCGAGCTTGCGCAGGAGCATCTCCATGTGGTCGTGGCGGGCGTCTTCGACCACGATCTCGCCGCCGGCCAGGCCGACGGCGGCCAGGTAGGTGGCCGCCACCACCCGGTCGGGGACCACCGAGTGGTGGGTCGGGTGCAGCTCGCCCACCCCCTCCACCTCGATCCGTGAGGTGCCCGCCCCCCGGACGGTGGCCCCCATGGCGGTGAGCATCCGGGCCAGGTCGCACACCTCGGGCTCGCGGGCCGCGTTCTCGATCACCGTGGTGCCCTTGGCCAGCACGGCCGCCATCAGCAGGTTGTCGGTGGCGGTGTGGCTGGGGTACTCGAGGACGAGCCGGCTGCCGACAAGCCGGCCCGGGCCCTCGGGGCCGCCGACCCGGCCCTCGACGTAGCCGTGGGAGGTCTGGAACTGCGCCCCCATCGACCCGAGGCCGTTCAGATGGATGTCGATCGGGCGATTGCCGAAGTCGTCCCCGCCGGGCATCGACACCCGGGCGTGGCCGCAACGGGCCAGGAGGGGGCCCAGCACCACGATGGAGGCCCGCATCCGCTCCATCAACTCGTAGGGCACCTCGGGGCTGATCGCACCGGTCGCCGGCACCTCGACCACCAGTTCCCCACCGGCTCCCCGCTCGACGCGGGCCCCGACCGCCTCGAGCACCTCGGCCATCATCTCGACGTCGATGATCCGCGGCACGTTGGACAGCTCGTGACGTCCCTCGGCCAGCAGACAGGCGGCCATGAGCTTGAGCACCGAATTCTTGGCACCCCCCGATCGGACGGTGCCGCTCAGGGGACCGTTGGGCTCGATGACGAATCGGTCCACCGCCCAAGTATCGCCGCCCGGGACCCGACCCCCGGGCGACCGTCGCCCGGGGGAGCCGGCACGACCGGGGGCCGGGCCCGGCCGGCCGTCGCCCGCGGGACAGACGACCCCGCCCGACGGGCCCGATCCGGCCCCCGAGGCGCGGCAGACAACTAGGGTCTGGCCCGTGGAGCGCCACGAGCAGGCCCCGGACCGCAACCTGGCGATGGAGCTGGTCAGGGTCACCGAGGCGGCGGCCATGGCCGCCAGCCGGTGGATGGGCCGGGGGGACAAAGAAGGGGCTGACGGCGCGGCGGTGAACGCCATGCGGGTCGTGCTCCAGACCGTGGCCATGGACGGGACGGTGGTGATCGGGGAAGGCGAGAAGGACAACGCCCCGATGCTCTTCAACGGGGAGCGCATCGGCGACGGGTCACCGCCCCAGGTCGACATCGCCGTGGACCCCATCGACGGGACGACCCCGACCGCCCTCGGCCGGGGCGGCGCGCTGGCCGTGATCGCCGTGTCCGAGCAGGGCACCATGTTCGACCCCGGGCCCTGCGTCTACATGGAGAAGATCGCCGTCGGCCCGAGGGGCCGGGGGGCGGTCGATATCAACCAGTCCCCCACCGAGAACCTGCATGCGCTGGCCAAGGCGGTCGGCCTCCCGGTGCGCGACCTCACCGCCGTCATCTTGGACCGCGAGCGCCATGCCGATCTCATCGCCGAGGTGCGGGCGTCGGGGGCCCGGATCCGCCTCATCACCGACGGCGACGTGGCCGGCGCCATCGCCACCGGATGGCCGGGCACCGGGGTCGACATCCTGTTCGGCATCGGCGGCACCCCCGAGGGCGTGCTGGCCGCGGCGGCCCTCAAATCGATGGGGGGCGAGATGCAGGGGCGCCTGTGGCCCCGCAACGCCGAGGAACGGCGGGCGGCGGTCGAGGCCGGCTACGACCTCGAGGCGGTGCTGACCACCAACGACCTGGTGCGCGGGGACAACTGCTTCTTCGCCGCCACCGGCATCACCGACGGCGAGCTCCTCCAAGGTGTCCGCTACCACGACTTCGGGGCGACCACCCAGTCGCTGGTGATGCGCTCGAAGTCGGGCACCCTGCGCAAGATCGACGCCAGCCACCCTCTGGCCAAGCTGGCCGAGTACAGCGCCATCCAGTTCACCTGATCACACCGACGGCTGCGACGGCGGTTGCAGCGGCTCGGGGCCGACGCCTCCGGGCCGGTGCCCCGGGACTGAAACGGAGTGCACCGGCGTTCCCGAACCGGCGCCGTCGTCTGCCACGGTGCCCGGCGCGACCACCTCGTGACACCCGGCTCGTGACACCCGGCGCCGCCCCCCGATCGGGGCGACACCCCTTGCTAACTCCCTACATCCAGCGAGTAAGATCTTTTTTAGGCGGCGGAGCCTAAAGGGAGGGACCCGCGGTGCGACATGCGTGGTCGTCGATGAGTGGCTCCCTGCGCCGGGTCGTCATCGCGGCCGCCGGCACCGCGCTCGTCCTGTCGGGCACGCTGGCGCCGCTCGCCGTGTCGGCGGCCGGCAGCCAACCGTCGTCGACGGCGCTCGTCTCCTCGCAGAACCCTTCGCCCCTCGGCACCGCCGTCACCTACACCGCCACCGTCTCTGGGTCCTCGGGCACCCCGACCGGAACGGTGACCTTCACTGACGGTGTGACCACCCTGTGCTCGGGCCCGGTCGGCCTGACCACGGTCAACGGGACGTCGGCCGACGCCATGTGCACCGAGACCGGCCCATCGATGACCGCCGGCGGCCACTCCATCACTGCCTCCTACAACGGGGACGGCACCTACAACACCTCGTCGGACTCGATCACCCAGACCGTCAACACGGACACCACCGCCACCGCGGTGACCTCGTCGCTCCCCACCGGCTCGGTGGTCGGGGTCCCCGTCACCTACACGGCAACGGTGACCGCTGGGGCCGGGGAGTCGGCGATCTCCCCCGGCGGGACCGTCACCTTCGCGGACAACGGGACCACTATCTGCACGGCGACGAGCCCGGCCACCGCCAGCGGTGGAGCCTCGACGTGGACCTGCCTCGAGCCGGGAGCCTCGATGACCCTGGGGTCGCACTCCATCGTGGCCACCTACGCCGGGGACTCCAACTTCGGCGGGTCGGACAACTCGGCGACGCCCTTCGTCCAGACCGTTGGTCAGAACACCACGACGACGACACTGTCGTCGTCGCCGCCCAGCCCGTCACCGGTGGGTACGGCGGTGACGTACACGGCGACCGTCACCGCCGGAAGCGGGGTGACCGCCTTCTCCCCGACCGGGATGGTCACCTTCACCGACGGGGCCACGATCTGCACCGTGAACTCCCCGAGCACCTCGGCCAACGGGGTGTCGACCTGGCTGTGCGTCGAACCGGCCAGCTCGATGACGGCGGGCCCCCACACCATCACCGCCACCTACGGCGGTGACACCAACTTCACCGGCTCGAACAAGACCATCACCCAGACGGTCAACGGGACAACCTCGACGACCGGCGTCACCTCGTCGCAGAACCCTTCGGCGGTCGGCACCGCGGTGACCTACACGGCCACGGTGAGCGCCGGTGGCGGGGTGACGGCGATCTCGCCGACGGGGACGGTGACCTTCACCGACGGGGCCACGATCTGCACCGTGAACTCCCCGACCACCACCGGCGGGGGCCAGTCGACGTACGAGTGCACCGAGCCCGCCACCTCGATGACCGCCGGGTCCCACGCCATCGCCGCCGGCTACGGGGGGGACGCCAACTTCAGCGCCTCGTCGGGCAACCTGACCCAGACCGTCAACAAGGGCGCCACGACGACCGTCGTCACCTCGCCCGGACCGTCCTCGGGGGGCCTGGCGGTCACCTATACGGCGACCGTGAGCTCGACCGCCCCCTCGGGTATCTCACCGACCGGCACCGTCACCTTCAAGGACGCCACGTCGACCATCTGCACCGTGACCAGCCCCACCACGAGCGGCGCCGGGTCCTCGGCCTACCAGTGCACCGAGCCGGCCACGTCGATGACCAGCGGGACCCACCAGATCACCGCCGTCTATTCCGGGGACACCAACTTCACCGGGTCCGACAACACCTCGAGCCCGTTCCCCCAGGTGGTGGCGCCCGGCACCATCTCGATCACCGAGGCCGCCAACCCGGCCTCCCCGTCGGACCTCGGCGTGGCGGTGACCTACACGGCCACGGTGACGACCACCAACGGCTCGACCATCGCCCCGTCCTCGCCCACCCCCAACGTGACCTTCACCGACACGACGGCCGGATGGACCTGCACCCCGGCCCAGTCCCTGGCGAACCCGACCCCGGGGCAGGCCACGGCCAGCTGCACCGAGCCCGCCTCCTACATGACCGGTGGGACCCACGCCATCTCGATCTCCTACGGCGGCGACCAGTACTTCGAGTCGGCCACCCAGGGCTTCAGCCAGGTCGTCTCCATGCACCCCAGCGGGTCGAGCACGGCGATCACCACGTCGGACTCCCCGTCATACCCGGGCGCCCCGGTCACCTACACCGCGGTGGTCACCGGTGACACCGTGATCCCTCCGAGCGGTCCGGTGACCTTCACCTCGGACACCCAAGGGACCCTGTGCGCCTCGGTGTCGCCGTCGGCCGTGAATGACAACACCGCCACCTACACCTGCACGGTGAGCGGCACCACCATGCCCGACGGCAGCCAGGAGATCACCGCCGACTTCCTGGGGGACATCAGCTACGGAGGCTCCTCGGCGAACCTGACCCAGAACGTCAGCGTCGCCTCGGTCGACCTGGTGATCACGAGCGCCACGAACCCTTCGTTGGCCGGGAACCCGGTGACCTACACCGCCACCCTGACGCCCAACCAGGGGGCCGACATCACCCCGAGCGGAACGATCGCCTTCTTCGACAACGGGGTGCCCATCGCCGCCTGCGCTGCCAGCCCGCTCACCCCCGGGGCCGGATCGACCGCCGTCGCCACCTGCACCGAGCCGTCCCAGCTCATGGTCACCGGCACCCACCCCATCACGGCCATCTACGCCGGGGACAACAACTACCTCGGCTCGGACGACCTCGCCTCGCAGCTCAACCAGGTCGTCAACCCCAACACCACGACCACCACGCCCTCGGTGAGCGGCCCGGGCTCCCCGCCGTACCCGGCGGGCCAGCCGCTCACGGTGAGTGCCACGGTCAGCGCCAACCCCGGCGGCAACCAGCTCACCCCCACCGGCACGGTGACGTTCGTGAACCACTCGGGCTCGAACTCCTACACGCTGTGCACGGCCACCCTCAGCGGGTCCGGGGGGACGGCCACCGCCAGCTGCACCCCCAACCCGTCCAGCCCCTACTTCACGGTGTCGCCGGCGGGGACGATCGTCGCCACCTACAACGCCGACGCCAACTTCTCCGCTTCGGTCGGGTCCACCCCGACCCCGGCGTTCAGCCAGGCCACCCCGGTGGCCGCCATCTCGACGTCGCGCCAGTCCTCGGCGGCCGGGGCCGCGGTCACCTACACCGCCACCTTCGCCGACCCCAACGGGGGGCTGGTGGCCCCGACCGGCCCGGTCACCTTCACCGACGGGGTGACTACCGTCTGCTCGCTGTCCTCGCCGAGTTCCACGACCGGGGGGGTCTCGACCTACGCCTGCACCGAGCCGGGCGGCTCCATGACCGCCGGGCAGCACCTGATCACCGCCACCTTCGGCGGTGACGCCAACTTCGTGTCGGCGGCGGCGTCGCTTACCCAGAACGTCGTCCAGGCCGACACCTCCACCGCGATCACCGCCAACGCCCCGCCGACCGGGACGATCTACCCGGTACAGACCCCGTTGACCCTCACGGCGACGGTGACGGCGGACCAGGTCTCGGTGGACCTGAATCCCCCGTTCCCCGACAACAACGGCAACCTCACCGACAACGGCGACGGCTTCGTGACCTTCCTGGTCAACAAGGAGGCCGTGCCCGGGTGCACCGACCTCCCGGTCACCCAAACCGGCCTGTTGACCGGCACGGCCAGCTGTTCGACGACCATGCCCCAGGGCAACCTCGCCTACACCGCCTACTACTCGGACACCTCGGGGGACACCGGCTATGCCACGTCTCCAGTGTCGAGCCCGGTGAACTACACCATCGTCTACTACTCGACCGACACCACGGTGAGCGTCAACCCGGCCTCGCCGGTCTCGGGGCAGCCGGTGACCTTCACGGCCACCGTGAACCCCCGCGACGGCTACTCCGTCCTTCCCACCGGCACGATCGTCTTTGTGGTCAACGGGAACCCCGTGACCTGTGACACCGGGGTGAGCGACCCGACTCTCAACACCAACAACCCGCCCACGGCCACCTGCACCGTGGACGCCGGCCTGGCCGGAGGGGTGGACTCGGTCCAGGCGGCCTACCCGGGCAACGGGATCTACGCCGCCTCGACCGGGTCCCTGGCGGTGACCGTCACCCGGGCACCCACGGTGACCGCGGTCGTCGCCCGCGCCGCCTCCTCGCCGAGCGTCACCCCGGTGTCGGGCCAGACGCTGCGCTTCGACGTGACCGTCGCCCCGAACGGATCGTACGCGGGGACCCCAACCGGTCAGGTCGCCATCACCACGCCCGGGGTCGCCGGGGTCCTGTGCACCGTGACCCTGTCGGCCGGGGCCGGGACCTGTAACGACACCGGCGTCCCGGTCCCCTGGGGGACCAACGTGCCCTTCAGTGCCACCTACGCTGGCGACAGCAGTTTCTCCGGCTCGGCGGGCCAGACCACACTCACCATCAACCCCCAGCAGCTCACCGTGAGCTCGATCTCGGTCAGCCCCTCCCCGTCGAGCTACGGACAGCCCCTCACCTTCACCGTCGCCGTTACCCCCCAGATCCCCGGCTCGGTGGCGACCGGTCCGGTGACCATCACCTCGTCCACCGCCGGTCTGGGCACCCTGTGTACCGTGACCCTCACCTCGACCTCCAACAACACCGGGTCGTGCACGTTCACCTCGAGCCCGACGGCACCCAACTACGTGCCGGCCGGCGCGGTCCAGTTCAA
The DNA here is from genome assembly GCA_963836375.1 of uncultured Acidimicrobiaceae bacterium. GTDB lineage: Bacteria > Actinomycetota > Acidimicrobiia > Acidimicrobiales > RAAP-2 > CAWIJK01. Next base: position 358,129 of record CAWIJK010000004.1, read on the forward strand.
GGCCACCTACGGCGGTGATGCCGACTTCGCCGGCGGGGAGGTCGGCCAGACGAACTCCTACGTCAGAAGGGCGACCCCGACGGTCGCCCTCACCATCAACCCCCAGAACCCCGTCTACGGGCAGTACCCCACCTTCGGCATCACCGTGACGCCGCCGGTGGCCGGCACCGTCCCCACCGGCACGGTCACCGTGACCTCCAACGACGCCGCCGGTCCCGGTCAGGTCCTGTGCACCTACACGGTGGGGACGACCCCCAACAGCTGCACCGACACGCTGCTGCTGGCCGCCCAGAACAACGTGACCTTCACCGCCACCTACAGCGGCGACGGGAACTTCACCATGTCCACCGGGACGGTCCAGGCCAACGTCCAGCAGGCGACGACCACCACCTCGGTCACGGCCACCAGCGCCGCCTACGGCCAGCCGGTCACCTTCTCGGTCACCGTGGCCCCCCAGATCCCCGGCGTCACCCCGACCGGGACGGTGGTGCTCACCGCGCCCGGTATCACCGGGGCCCTTTGCACCATCACCCTCGGCGTGGGCGGGACCGGGACCTGCGGTTCCGGCAACGCCACCATTCCGCCCGGAGGCAACGTGACCTACATGGCCACCTACCTCGGCGATCCGAACTTCCTGCCGTCCTCGGCCACCACGACCGGCTCGGTGACCCAGACCGGCTCGAGCACCGTCCTTACCTTCAACCCCAAGACCGTCGCCTACGGCTCGGAGAACACGATCCCGTTCACCGTCACGGTGAGCCCTAACCCGGTCGGGGGCGGGACCCCAACCGGGACGGCCACGGTCAAGACCGGGTCGACCACCTTGTGCACCGTCACCCTGAGTGCGGGCACGGGGGTCTGCAACGCGGCAGCGGCGGCACTGGCCGCCTCGGGCACCGCGTACCCGGTGACCGCCACCTACAACGGGGACACCAACTTCACCGGGTCGACCTCGGCCGGTGTGAACCTGACCGTGACCCAGGCCACCCCGACCGAGACCCTGACCGTCGTCCCTTCGACGCTGACCTACGGCCAGGAGTCGGCCGGGGTGTTCACGGTGACCGTCACGTCTCCGGGCGGCGGCACCCCTACGGGCAGCGTGCCGGTCAAGAGCGGGGCCACCACCTTGTGCACGGTGACCCTGGTGAACGGGACCGGGACCTGCAGCCCGGCCGACACCGCCCTGCCGGTCACCGGGAGCCCGTTCACCATCACCGCCCCCTACCCCGGTGACACCAACTTCTCCTCGGCCACCGCCTCGACCAGCCTCCGGGTGGTCGGCTCGTCGGCGACCACCACCCTCACCGTCAGCCCCGCCTCGGTGGCCTACGGCAACGAGCACACCGTCACCATCTCGGCCACCGTGGCCTCGACCGGGGCCGGGATCCCGACCGGGACGGTGACGGTGACCGCCAACGGGACGTCACTGTGCACGATCACCCTGGCCTCGGGCTCGGGGACCTGCGCCGCCCTGGCCAACACCGTCCTGGGTGCAGGCTCCTACTCGCTGGTCGCCACCTACAACGGGGACGCCAACTTCGGCGTGTCCACCTCGACGGCCAAGCCCCTGACGGTGACCCAGAACGGGACCACCACCGCCCTCACCTTCACCCCGACCACCGTGGCCTACGGCTCGGAGAACACGGTCCCGTTCACCGTCACGGTGAGCCCCACCAACTCGGGGACCCCGACCGGGACGGCCACGGTCAAGACCGGCGCTGTCACCCTGTGCACCGTCACCCTCAGCGCGGGCACCGGGGTCTGCAACGCCCCGGCGGCGGCGCTGGCCGCCTCGGGCACCGCGTATCCGGTGACCGCCACCTACAACGGGGACGCCAACTTCACCGGGTCGACCTCCACCAGCACCGGGCTGACCGTGAACAAGGCCACCCCGACCGAGACCCTGACGGTGACCCCGTCGACCCTGGTCTTCGGCCAGGAGTCGGCCGGGGTGTTCACCGTGACCGTCACCTCTCCGGGCGGCGGCACCCCCACCGGTAGCGTGCCGGTCAAGAGCGGGGCCACCACCTTGTGCACGGTGACCCTGGTCAACGGGGCCGGGACCTGCAGCCCGGCCGACACCGCCCTGCCGGTCGCCGGGAGCCCGTACACCATCACCGCCCCCTACCCCGGTGACACCAACTTCTCCTCGGCCACCGCCTCGACCAGCGTCCGCATCGTGGGTTCCGCTCCGGTGACCACGCTCAGCGTCAACCCATCGTCGGTGGCCTACGGTAACGAGCACACCGTCACCATCTCGGCCGCCGTGGCTTCGAGCGGGTCCGGGACCCCGTCCGGGACGGTGACGGTCACCTCGGGCGGCAACGTCGTGTGCACCCTGACCCTCAGTGCCGGCTCGGGGACCTGCCCCGCCCTGGCCGACACCGCCCTGGCGGCGGGCTCCTACGCCCTGGTGGCCAACTACGGGGGGGATTCGAACTTCGCCCCCTCGGTCTCCGCGGTCCAGCCCCTGACGGTGACCCAGAACGGGACCACCACCGCCCTCACCTTCACCCCGACCACCGTGGCCTACGGCTCGGAGAACACGGTCCCGTTCACCGTCACGGTGAGCCCCACCAACTCGGGGACCCCGACCGGGACGGCCACGGTCAAGGCCGGGTCGACCACCTTGTGCACCGTCACCCTCAGCGCGGGCACCGGGGTCTGCAACGCCCCGGCGGCGGCGCTGGCCGCCTCGGGCACCGCCTATCCGGTGACCGCCACCTACAACGGGGACACCAACTTCACCGGGTCGACCTCGACCAGCACCGGGCTGACCGTGAACAAGGCCACCCCGACCGAGACCCTGACGGTGACCCCGTCGACCCTTGTCTTCGGCCAGGAGTCGGCCGGGGTGTTCACCGTGACCGTCACCTCTCCGGGCGGCGGCACCCCCACCGGCAGCGTGCCGGTCAAGAGCGGGGCCACCACCTTGTGCACGGTCACCCTCTCGGGCGGGACCGGGACCTGCAGCCCGGCCGACACCGCCCTGCCGGTCGCCGGGAGCCCGTACACCATCACCGCCCCCTACCCCGGTGACACCAACTTCTCCTCGGCCACCGCCTCGACCAGCGTCCGCATCGTGGGTTCCGCTCCGGTGACCACGCTCAGCGTCAACCCATCGTCGGTGGCCTACGGTAACGAGCACACCGTCACCATCTCGGCCGCCGTGGCTTCGAGCGGGTCCGGGACCCCGTCCGGGATGGTGACGGTCACCGCCAATGGGACGCCGCTGTGCACGATCACCTTGGTCTCGGGCTCCGGCACCTGCCCCGCCCTGGCCGACAACGCCCTGGCGGCGGGCTCCTACGCCCTGGTGGCCAACTACGGGGGGGATTCGAACTTCGCCCCCTCGGTCTCGGGGCTCCAGCCCCTGACGGTGACCCAGAACGGGACCACCACCGCTCTCAGCTTCAGCCCGACCACTGTCGCCTACGGCTCGGAGAACACGGTCCCGTTCACCGTCACGGTGAGCCCCACCAACTCGGGGACCCCGACCGGGACGGCCACGGTCAAGACCGGCGCTGTCACCCTGTGCACCGTCACCCTCAGCGCGGGCACCGGGGTCTGCAACGCCCCGGCGGCGGCGCTGGCCGCCTCGGGCACCGCGTATCCGGTGACCGCCACCTACAACGGGGACGCCAACTTCACCGGGTCGACCTCCACCAGCACCGGGCTGACCGTGACCCAGGCCGCCCCGACCGAGACCCTGACCGCCGCCCCCTCGACGCTCACCTTCGGCCAGGAGTCGGCCGGGGTCTTCACGGTGACCGTGACGTCTCCGGGCGGCGGCACCCCCACCGGCAGCGTGCCGGTCATGAGCGGGGCCACCACCTTGTGCACGGTCACGCTCTCGGGCGGGACCGGGACCTGTACCCCGGCCGACACCGCGCTGGCGGTCGCCGGGAGCCCGTACACCGTCACCGCCCCCTACCCCGGTGATGCCAACTTCTCGGCCACCACGGCGGCGACCACCGTCCGCATCGTGGCGTCGGCCTCGACCACCACCCTCAGCGTCAGCCCCGCCTCGGTCGTCTACGGCAACGAGCACAGCCTCACCATCTCGGCCACCGTGGCCTCGAGCGGGGCCGGGACCCCGACCGGGACGGTCACGGTGACCTCGGGCGGCACCGTCGTGTGCACCCTGACCCTCAGCGCCGGCTCCGGCACCTGCCCCGCCCTGGCCGACAACGCCCTGGCGGCGGGCTCCTACGCCCTGGTGGCCAACTACGGGGGGGATTCCAACTTCGCCCCCTCGGTCTCCGCGGTCCAGCCCCTGACGGTGGCCCAGAGCGCCACCACCACCTCGTTGGTGGTGGCGCCGGCGTCGGTCGGCTTCGGCTCAGAGGATCAGGCCGTCTTCAGCGCCACCGTCCTGGCCGATGCCCCCAGCAGCGGGACCCCCACCGGGACGGTCACCGTCACCTCGGGGACCACCACCATCTGCGTGATAACCCTGTCCGGCGGGACGGGCACCTGCAGCCCGGGGGCCACCCAGCTCCCGCCGGGGCCATACCCGGCGACCGGCACCTACTCGGGGGACCCGAACTTCACCACGTCGGCCTCGACCCCCCAGGCCTTCGCCGTCACCATGGCCCTCAACACCACCACCACCCTGTCGATCGCCCCCTCGACGGTCTCCTACGGGTCCGAGAACTCCGCCGTCCTGTCGGTGACGGTCTCCCCGCCCGCCGGAGCGGCCGGGACACCGTCGGGCACGGTCACCATCACCACCGGCCTGACCACGCTGTGCACGGTCACCCTGAGCGCCGGAGCCGGGTCGTGCTCGGCCGCTCCGACGGCGCTGACCGCCTCGGGGACCCCGTATCCGGTGATCGCCACCTACAACGGTGACGTCAACTTCCCCACCTCGGTCTCGGGGCCAGAGGACCTCACGGTGCTGGCCACCGGGACCACCACCTCGGTGTCGGTCAACCCGGTCTCGGTCGTCTACGGGGCGGAGAACCTGGCGACCTTCACCGTGACCGTCAACCCGACGAGCGGCTCGGGGGTCCCGACCGGATCGGTGCCCGTCACCTCGGGCGTCACGACGCTGTGCACCGTGAACCTGGTCGGCGGGACCGGGACGTGCTCGGCGCCGGCCACTGCGCTCGGAGCCTCGGGTTCGCTGTACACGGTGAGTGCGACCTACGGCGGTGACACCAACTTCACCGGGTCGAACGGCACGGTCGGCTGGCAGGTCACCCAGGCGGCGACCACGACCGGCCTTGTGATCACCCCGTCGTCGATCACCTACGGGGACGAGCACGCGGTGGCGATCACGGCGACGGTCACGCCGGCCACCTCGGGGGTGCCGACCGGGACGGTCACCGTCAACAGCTCGCTACCGGGCTGCACGATCGTGCTCACCGAGTTGGACAACGGGACGGGGACCTGCTTCCTGGCCGACACCCAGCTGCCGGCGTCGGCCACCCCGTACGCCTTCACCGCCTCCTACCAGGGGGACACCAACTTCACCGGCTCGACGTCGTCGACTGAGACCCTGACCGTGACCCAGGCCTCCTCGTCCAGCGCCCTCAGCATCACGCCCTCGACCATCAACTACGGGAGCGAGGACTCGGTCGCCTTCGACGTCACCGTCTCGCCCCAGTACACCGGGGTGCCGTCGGGGACGGTCACCGTGGCCACCGGCTCGACGACCCTGTGCACGGTGAGCCTGGTGGCCGGGGCCGGGACCTGCCACACCACCGCCCAGGCCCTCCCGGCGGCGGCCTCCCCCTACGCGGTGACGGCCTCCTACGGAGGCGACGGGAACTTCACCCCCTCGGTCTCGGCCGCCGAGGATCTGACGATCACCCGGGCCACCACGACCACCACCTTGTCGGTCGTCCCCTCGACCGTCGTCTACGGGGACGAGGAGGCCGTTCTCTTCGGCGTCACCGTGACCCCCGAGGCGGCCGGGGTCCCGAGCGGGACGGTCTCGGTGAAGTCGGGCTCCGTCACCCTGTGCACCGTCACCCTGGTGGCGGCGTCAGGGACCTGCCGGACCACCGGCCTGGCCCTCGACGCGGCGATCACCCCCTATCTGGTGGTCGCCCAGTACGGGGGCGACGTCGACTTCGTCCCCTCGGCCTCGGCCCCCCAGAACCTCGTGGTCAACCAGACCACCACCTCGGTGACGGTGGCCACCTCGGCCCAGCCGGCCAACCCGGGCCACCAGGTGACCTTCACGGCCACGGTGGGCGTGGCGTCGCCCGGCGGCGGGACACCGACCGGCACCGTGACCTTCACCAGCGGGTCGACCGTCCTCTGCGCGGCGGTCGTGTTGGCCTCGGGCATGGCCACCTGCACCGAGACGGCGCCCGTCGCCGTGAGCCAGGCGATCACCGCCTCGTACTCGGGGGACGTCAACAACCCGGTGGCGGTCGGCCAACTGGTCCAGCAGATCCGCCACGGCTACTGGATGGTGGCCCAGGATGGCGGCGTCTTCGCCTTCGGTGACGCCCAGTTCTACGGGTCGATGGGGGGCAAGCCGCTCAACAAGCCGGTGGTGGGGATCAGCCCGACGGCCAGCGGGTCCGGCTACTGGCTGGTGGCCTCCGACGGCGGGATCTTCAGCTTCGGCGACGCCCCGTTCTACGGCTCGACCGGGTCCATCACCCTCAACAAGCCGATCGTGGGCATGGAGGCCACGCCCGACGACGGCGGCTACTGGCTGGTGGCCTCCGACGGCGGGATCTTCGCCTTCGGCGATGCCGGCTTCTACGGGTCCATGGGGGGCAAGCCCCTCAACCAGCCGATCGTCGGCATGGTGGCCACCGCCGACGGCCACGGCTACTGGCTGGTGGCCGCCGACGGCGGGGTCTTCGCCTTCGGCGACGCCACCTTCCTCGGGGCCGGGGGCTTGGCGGCCACCGCACCGGTGGTCGGGCTGGCCCCGACCACCACCGGCCAGGGCTACTGGCTGGCCACCGCGGACGGCAACGTCTACAACTTCGGCGACGCCGGCTTCTTCGGGTCCATGGGGGGCAAGCCCCTCAACCAGCCGATCGTCGGCATCGGGGCCACCGCCGACGGCCAGGGCTACTGGCTGGTGGCCTCCGACGGCGGGATCTTCAGCTTCGGCGACGCCATCTTCGACGGGTCCACCGGCAACATCGTCCTCAACTCGCCGATGGTGAGCATCGCCACCATCTGACGGCGAAGGTCCGGGCCCCCCGGGGAGCTAGCGGCCCAAGGACGCGCAGACGGCGAGACCCTCCACCCGGCGGAGCTGGGTGAACGCCGGGGTCGCCGGGTTGGCGTTCAGCTGCTCGTTGACGACCACCACCGCCGAGCGCGTCCCTTCGAGGTTGGCCGCCGCGAACAGGGTGTACCCGGGGAGGTTCCCGGTGTGGCCGTAGACTTTGCCGCAGCCGGTCTCATAACGGAAGATCCCGAGACCGGCGGCGTTGGGGCCGGGGCCGGGGGGCCCGGAGTTGCCGGGCACGAAGCGGAGCTGCTCGGTCCGGGTCGCCGCGTCGAAGAGCCTGCCGCCCACGTAGGCCTGGATGAAGGTGTCCAGCTCGGCCGGCGTCGACAGCATCCCCCCCGACGCCCAGGCCAGAGCGGGGTTGAGGACCGCACTTACGTCCTCGGGCTCCCTGACACCCCCTGGCCCCGTCTCGACGTCGTAGCCGTGCACGTAGGGTTCGCTCAGCGCCGCGTCCGCCGGGAGCGACGTCGCGCTGAGCCCGAGCGGCGTGGTCACGTAGCGGGCCAGCGCCGCCTCGTAGGACCCTTTCGTCACCGCCTCGACCATGAGGCCGACGATGATGTTGTCCGAGTCCGAGTAGCCGTAGCGCGAGCCCGGCTGGAAGGCCAACGGCTCGTCGGAGACGAAGCCGAGGAGCTGTCGGGGGGTCAGCTGGGCCTGGGGATCCGCGGTGAACACCTTTATGAACCCGGGGCTCTTGATGTAGTCGGGCACCCCGCTCGTGTGCTGGAGCAGCTGGTCGACGGTGATCGCCGACCAGCGGGCCGGCAGGCCGGGGACCAGCTTCCCGACGGTGTCGTCGAGCGAGAGCTCCCCCCTGGTGACCAGGGCGAGGGCCACCGCCGCGTTGAAGGCCTTCGAGACGCTGGCGATCCGCACGGTCTCGTTCGCCCCGATGGGCTGTCTCGTCGTCACGTCGGCGAACCCGGCCGTCGTGATCTCGAGCCGGCCGGCCGACCGGACGAGGGCGATGGCGCCGGGAGGCCCGCCGGGGAGGGCGACCAGCCGGCGCAGGCCCTGAGTGAGGGCGGCGGCGCCCGGGGCGCCGGAGGCCCCAACCGGGACGGCCGGGGCCACGGCGGCGAGGAGGCCGGGCAGGGCGGCGGTCGCCAGCAGACCGATCACAGCCCGGAGCCCCCTCACGCGCCAACTGTACCGACCCGCCGGGGGCACGGGTCCGCCGGGGCCAGCTGGCCGACGTGCTGGCCGGGCCGCAGTCGCCGGGCGTCGCCGTGCCCGGCGCGCTGGGGGGCTCCTCGCCGGCGCCGACCCGGTCAGGACGGTGTGGGCGGTGTGGGCCGCCCAGCTGGGCGGTCTCACCTCCGCGGTGCACGGGGATCGGCGACGCTTCGTGGGATGGGCGGCGGCCTACGTCGGGGTCACCGAGGTGCTCGACCGCGGCGGCGACGCACACCGAACGTGGCTCGTCGCGGCGCCGGTGCCCGGGGGACCCCGCCGTGAGCGACCGCTCGGAGCGCGCACCGAGGTCGGTCGGCTCAGGTCGACGCCGGTCCCGAACCCACCGCGATGCGCAGCTCGGCCCGGGCCAGGGCCGCCTCGGCCGAGGCCAGCTCGATGTCCTCGGGGGTGAGGGGGGTGCCCTCGGATGCGTCGTCGGCCCGGATCCTGCCCGACGCCCGCAACTGGTCGATGCGGGCCTGGGCCGACTCCTTGGCCTGCTCGGCCCGGGGCACGTCGATGTCCTCGGCCCGCTCGGCGATGCCGGCCAGCAACGTCGCCCGGGTCGACCGCTCCTTCGAGGCCGCCTCGCTGTGCTCGCCGTCGGCGTCGAGCAGACCCGTCTCGACCTGCAAGAAGCCGCCGTGGACGGCCAGGCGGATCGGCTCGCCCTCGCTCTGGTCGACCCGGACCTCGGTGGAGACGACGTCGGTGATCAGGTCGGTGTGGCCGTCGAGGACGGTGAGGTCGCCGTCAGAACTGCGCAGCACCACGGCCGTGGCCGGGGTCTCGAGCAGGTTGGCCTCGGGCGAGACGACCTGCAGCTGGAAGCGGCCGTCGGCCATCAGGCCTCCTCGCCCTCCAGCGTCTTGGCCTTCTCCAGCACCGACTCGACCCCGCCGACGTTGAAGAACGCCTGCTCGGGCACCTCGTCCAGGTCGCCCTTGATGATGGCCTCGAACGACTCCACCGTCTCGTCGACGGGCACGGTCACACCCTTGAGGCCGGTGAAGGCCTCGCCGACGTTGAAGGGCTGGGACAAGAAGCGCTGGATCTTGCGGGCCCGGGTCACCGTGACCCGGTCCTCCTCGGACAGCTCGTCGAGGCCCAGGATGGCGATGATGTCTTGCAGCTCGCGGTAGCGCTGCAGGACGCCCTGGACCTGCCGGGCCACCGCGTAGTGCCGCTCGCCCACCACTTCGGGGGCCAAGATGTTCGAGGTCGAGGCCAGCGGGTCCACGGCCGGGTAGATGCCCAGTGCGGCGATCTGCCGGCTCAGCTCGGTGGTGGCGTCGAGGTGGGTGAAGGTGGTGAAGGGGGCCGGGTCGGTGTAGTCGTCGGCCGGCACGTAGACCGCCTGGACCGAGGTGATCGACCGGCCCCGGGTGGAGGTGATGCGCTCTTGGAGCTCGCCCATCTCGTCGGCCAGGGTGGGCTGGTAGCCGACGGCCGAGGGCATCCGGCCCAGCAGGGTCGAGACCTCGGAGCCGGCCTGGACGAAGCGGAAGATGTTGTCCACGAAGAGCAGCACGTCCTGGTTCTGGACGTCCCGGAAGTACTCGGCCATGGTCAGGGCGGCCAGGGCCACCCGCAGGCGGACCCCGGGCGGCTCGTCCATCTGGCCGTAGACCAGGGCCGCCTTCTCCATGACCCCGGACTCTTTCATCTCCAGCCACAGGTCGGTCCCCTCACGGGTCCGCTCACCAACCCCGGCGAACACCGAGACACCGCCGTGGTTGGTGGCCACCCGGTTGATCATCTCGAGGATGAGGACGGTCTTGCCCACCCCGGCCCCGCCGAACAGCCCGATCTTGCCGCCCTGCACGTAGGGCTCGAGGAGGTCGATGACCTTGATGCCGGTCTCGAACATCTGCGCCCGGGGCTCGAGCTGGTCGAAGTCGGGGGCCGGACGGTGGATCTCCCAGTGGTCGTCGACCTTGCCGATGTCGTCGGTGTCGAGCGGCTGGCCCAGCACGTTGAAGACGTGCCCGAGCACGGCGTTGCCGACCGGCACCTCGATCCCCTTGCCGGTGTTGCGGACCGGGGCCCCCCGGACCAGGCCGTCGGTCGGCTGCATGCAGATGCAGCGCACCCGCCCCTCGCCGATCTGCTGGGCCACCTCGGCCGAGACCGTGACCTTCTTGCCGTCGAGCTCCAGGTCGACCTGCACCGCGTAGTTGATCTCGGGCAGGGCGTGGGGCGGGAATTCGACGTCGATGACCGGGCCGGCGATGGCCACGACGCGGCCGTCCCCCGGGTGCTGGCTCGCCGTGCCGGTGGCGTCGGGTGCGGTGGTGGTCATGAGCTTCAGGCTCCCTTCGAGTTGCGGAGCGCCTCGGCTCCGCCAACGATTTCCATGATCTCGGTGGTGATGGCGTCCTGTCGGGCGCGGTTCATGATCCGGCTCAGCGTGGTGATGAGGTCGTCGGCGTTGTCGGTGGCCGCCGCCATGGCCCGCTGCTGGGCGGTGAAGAACGAGGCCGCACCCTCCAAGAGGGCGGTGAAGATCTCGGACTCGACCGCCTTGGGTGCCAGCTCGGCCAGGAGGGACTCGACGTCCGGCTCGAACTCGGTGTACCCGCTCCCCGCCGCCCGGTCCCCGGCGTCGGCCGCCGGGTCGGGCAGGGGCAGCAGCTGGCGGGCCTCGACCACCTGGCTGCCGGCCGAGCGGTAGCGGGTGGAGACGAGGAGCACCTGGTCGACCTCGCCGGCCACGAACGGCGAAGCGACCACGCTGGCCACCTCCCGGGCGTCGGCGAAGGTGGGTCGGTCGCTCATCCCGATGAAGGCCCGCTCGACCGGCTGGCCCCGGAAGCGGAAGTAGGAGGCGGCCTTCTTGCCCACGCTGAACAGGCGGACCTCGATCCCGTCCCGGCCGAGCTCGGCCACCAGGCGCTCGGTCGCCCGGAGCACCGACGAGTTGTAGGGGCCCGACAGACCCCGGTCGGCCACGATGGCCAGCACCACCACCTTGGCCCGCTCCTCGGGCGTCCCGAGGAGCTTCTCGGCCGCCGTCGGGTCCTCACGGGCGGCGTCGGCGACGATCCGGGCCATCCCCGCCCGGTAGGGGCGGTTGTCGGTCATGCGGTTCTGGGCCCGGACGATCTGGGACGCGGCGATCAGCTCCATCGCCTTGGTGATCTTCTTCGTCGATTGCACGGTGCGGATCCGCCTCCGCAGCACGCGCTCTTGGCCACCGGCCATCGGTCAGTCGACCTTCCCCGTGTCGAAGCCCTCCAGGAAGGTCGTGATGGCCTTGTCCAACACAGCGGTGTCGGGGAGCTTCTTGGTGTCGCGGATCTCGGCCAGCAGCTCGGGATGGTTGCCCTTGAAGTACTCGCGCAGCTCGGTCTCGAAGCGCCGGACCTCGGGGACCGGGACCGAGTCGGCCCAGCCGTTGGTGCCGGCGTAGACCACGACCACCTGCTCTTCGACCGGCACCGGCTCGTTCTGGGGCTGCTTAAGCAGCTCGGTCAGCCGGTAGCCGCGGTCGAGCTGGGCCTGGGAGACCTTGTCCAGCTCGGAGCCGAACGTGGCGAAGGCCTCGAGCTCGCGGAACTGGGCCAGGTCGAGCTTGAGCGTCCCGGCCACCGACTTCATGGCCTTGATCTGGGCCGCCCCGCCCACCCGGCTCACCGAGTTGCCGACGTTGATGGCCGGCCGGACGCCCGAATAGAACAGGTCGGCCTCCAAAAAGACCTGCCCGTCGGTGATCGAGATCACGTTGGTGGGGATGTAGGCCGAGATGTCCCCGGCCTTGGTCTCGATGATCGGCAGGGCGGTCAGCGACCCGCCGCCGAGCTCGTCGGAGAGCTTGGCCGCCCGCTCAAGCAGCCGGCTGTGCAGGTAGAAGACGTCGCCCGGGTACGCCTCGCGGCCCGGCGGCCGACGGAGCAAGAGCGAGATCTGGCGGTAGGCCTCGGCCTGCTTGGAGAGGTCGTCGTAGACGATCAGGGCGGCCTCACCGCTGTCCATCCAGTGCTGGCCCATGGCGCACCCCGAGTAGGGGGCCAGATACTTGTAGGGGGCCGGGTCGCCGGCCGAGGCCACGACGACCACCGTGTAGTCCAGCGCGCTGTGGGCGGCCAGGGTGCTGACTGTCTGGGCCACCGACGAGTTCTTCTGGCCGATGGCCACGTAGATGCACTTCACGCCCTGGCCGCGCTGGTTGAGGATGGTGTCGATGGCCACGGTGGTCTTGCCGGTCTTGCGGTCGCCGATGATCAGCTCGCGCTGGCCACGGCCGATCGGGGTCATGGCGTCGATGGCCTTGATCCCGGTCTGCAGGGGCTCTTCGACCGGCTGGCGGCCGACGATGCCCGGGGCCTGGACCTCCATCCGCCGGGTCTGGTCGGTGCTGATCGGCCCCTTGCCGTCGATCGGCTCGCCCAGGGCGTTGACCACCCGGCCCAGCAGGGCGTCGCCGACGGGCACCGAGAGGATCCGTCCGGTGGCCTTGACCACCTGCTCCTCCTCAAGCGCGTCGACCTCGCCCAGCACGACCGCCCCGATGGTGTCTTCGTCCAGGTTGAGGGCGAGCCCCAGGGTCCCGTCCTCGAACTCGAGCAGCTCGTTCACCGCCGCGCCGGGCAGGCCCGAGACCCGGGCGATGCCGTCACCCACCTCGACGATGCGCCCGATCTGCTCGGCGCCGACGTCGGGCGTGTACTCGGCCACGTGACGCTTCAGCGCCTCGGTGATCTCAGCGGCGTCGATTGTCAGCTCTGCCATCACTCAGCTCCCTCTGGGGTTGTTCCGCGCTCTGGGTGGGTGTAGCCCGACTCGTGCCACATCCCCGGCGACATGTGCTCGCGCAGCTCCTCGATGCGCCCGCGGGCGCTGGCGTCGACCTGCAGGTCGCCGACCCGCACCACCACGCCGGCCAGGAGCGAGGGCTCGTGGGTCACCTGCAGCTCGACGGGGGTCCCGGCCAGGCGGGACAGCGACTCGGCCAGGTTCCGGCGCTCGGACTCGTCGATGTCGAGGGCGGCGCGCACCCGGGCCACCCTCCAGCCCCGGGCCTCGGCCGTCTTGTCGACCAGGTAGAAGATGGTCCCGACCACGTCCCGGGTGCGCCCGGCGGCCACCACCGCGTGGAGGAGGCGCAGCGTCGCCGTGGAAACCTTGGCCGCCACCAGGTCGTCCACGATGCCCTGGCGCACGACCAGCGGCTCGTCACGGTCGGCCAGCACGGTGCGCAGGCTGGGGGTGGTCTCGACGATGCGGCCGAAGCGGAAGAGCTCGTCTTCGACCTCCTCGAGCGCCGTCGTCGCCAGGTCCTCGAACAGGGCCGCCGCGTAGCCCCCGACCCGGTTGCGCGAGTCGAGGTGGCCGAGCAGGGGCTCGGGGTAGGCGATGCCCTCGTTCGCCTGGTGGGCCCGGTGGGCCAGCCAGGTGACGGCGCCGGGCACCTCGGGGGCGCTCACGCTCGCCGCGGCGAACCCGACCGACCGGCGGGTGCCGGCCGAGACCTTGGCCTCCAAGAGGTCCGAGAGCACGGCCCGCCGGGCCGCCGCGTCCACCGCGGTGTCGGTCAACGCCGAGCGCAGGACCACGTTGGTCCCGATCAGGTGGTCGACCGCGGCCAGCTCGGAGGCCAGGCGCCCCAGGTCGCCCTGGGCCGCCGCGTCCTCGAGCACCGCCGCCGCGTACCCCTGCAGGGCCGGGTTCATCAGCGGGGGCCGGCCTCGCCGGGCCGTCCGGCGGTGGCCCCGGCCGAGTCGGTCGACGTGGCCAGGGCGCTGATGGCCTCTTGGATCAGGTCGCGGTGGGCCTCGGCGTTGACCTCTCGTCCGATGATCCGTTCGACCACGTCGACGACCAGCTCGCCCAGCTGGGCCGAGGCCTCCTCGAGGGCCCGCTGGCGGGCCAGGTTCACCTCGGACTCGGCGCTCGTGAGCAGCCGCTCGTACTCGGACTGGCCGCGGCCGTGGGCCTCGGCCACCAGCTGTTCGGCGGTGCGGTTGGCGGTCGCCACGATCTCCCGGGCCTGCTGGCGGGCGTGTTCGAGGGCCTGACGGCGCTCCTCGTCGGCCGCCGCGGCGTCGGTCTTGGCGGCGTCGGCCGCCTCCAGCTCCCCTTGGATCTTGTCGGCCCGCGCCTTGAGGGCGACGTTCAGCGGCGGGAGCACGTAGCGGCCCACCACGCCGAGGACGATGATGAAGGCGGCGAGCTCGACGAAGAACGTCGCGTTCGGGATGAGGAAGTTGCTGGTTGCTAGGGGCATGTCCTGTCGGCCTCGTTCGATCGTTCGGCCGGGTCCTGGCACCGCAGCCCGCTCGTGCGGGGCGCGGGGGCTCCGGCCTGCCGGTGGCGTCCTACTTCTTGTAGAGCGAGAAGACGAAGAGCGCGGTGAAGGCCAGGTTGATGAAGTACATGGCCTCCACCAGGCCCACCGTGAGGAACATGATCGTGAACAGGCGGCCCTGTGCCTCGGGCTGCCGAGCCACGCCGGCGATCGTCTGGCTGCCGGCCAGGCCGTCGCCGATGGCCGCCCCGACGGCACCGCCGCCGAGCGCCAGTCCACCGCCGACCATCGCGCCGGCCAGCTGGATCGCTTGTGCCGTCGTGTCTGCCATTGTCGTGATTCTCCTTTTGTGTCGGTGTCGCTGAAGATCTTGTCGCTGCTGGTGGTGCCCGGTGACCGGACGTCCTCAGGCCGCCCGGGCCAGGTCGGCCTCGACCTGCTCGTCGGTGGGCTCGACCCGCACCAGGTGGTCCACGTCCTCGCCGTGGTCGTTGCTCATGGCCACGTCGAAGTACAGGATCGTGAGCAGGGCGAAGATGAAGGCCTGGATGCCCCCGATGGCCAGGGAGAACAGCTTCCAGACCGTCTCGAGCAAGATGACCAGGATGTTGCCCAGGGGGATGGCGCTCAGCTTCCACGCGCCGAGGGCGGCGATCAGCGAGAGCATCAGGGCGCCCGACAGCAGGTTGCCGAAGAGCCGCAGGGCCAGGGTGACCGGCTTGGCGATCTCCTCGACCAGGTTGATGAACAGGTTCACCAAGAACAGGTACACCGGGAAGGGCTGCATCAGGTAGTGCCTGAAGTAGCCGCCGACGCCCCGGGCCTTGACCGAGGCGGCGTGCACCCGGACGATCACGTAGAGGGCCATGGCCAGGGGGAGGTTGATGTCGCCGGTGGGGGCGATCAGCCACTCGTACTTGGCCCCGATGCCCAGCACCTCGAAGAGGTTGCAGATGAAGATGAAGACGAACAGGGTGACCGCCAGGGGGATCACCTTCATGCCGGCGGGGCCGATCGAACCCTCGACCTGCTTGGTGACCGCCTCGACCCCCATCTCCCAGGCCGCCTGCAGGCGACCGGGCGGGCCGCTGGTCATCTGGCGGCGCAGCAGCATGCCGATCAGACACGTGATCAGGACGGCCACGATGGTCGACCAGATGACGTCGATGTTGAACGTCAGCCCGAAGGCGGTCTTCTCGACGTGCTCGCCGACCGAGATGTCCCCGAGGAGGGGCACCAGCGGGAGGGACAGGCCCACCGCCTAGGCCCCTTCCCGGTCGTCGGGCACCTCGACGGGGCGCCGGGCGGGGCCGGGGCCGCCGGGCCCGTCGTCGAGCGGGTCGACGCCCAGCAGGCCGCCGGCGCCGCCGCTCCCGAGGGGGCCGGCCTTGAGCATCGAGCGGCCGACGTTCAAGAGCAGGAGCCCCTGGAAGATGGCCAGGCCGGCCATCACCCCGAGGCCGAGGTCGAAGCTCACGAACAGGAGGCCCAGGGCGATCACGGTGATGACGGCCAGCCGGCCGACGGTGTTGAGGGCGAGCGGGCGGCGCTTGTTCTCCTCCTCGCGCTCGCCCACCTTGGCCACCGACGTCTGGATCATCCGGAAGTTGACGATGCCGAGCGCCAGGCCGATGCACAGGCCGAGACCGACCAGCGCCGCGCTCAGCAGCAGGCAGGCCAGGAGGCCGACGATGCCGACGACCAGGGCGGCGATGACGGTGCGGCGCGAGACGGCGGCCACGTCGGGGAGCGAGAACTTGTCGAACACGGTCTTTGCCTCAGGCCCGATGCCGGCCGGCGGTCACAGGAACTTTCGGAGCTCGACGACCGTCAGGAGCACGGCGCACAGGATCCCGAAAGCCAGCCCGGCGAAGGTCAGCCAGGGGGTGAGCCCCAGCCAGGTGTCCAGGGCGTACCCGATGGCCCCGGCACCGACCACGCTCACGGCGCAGGCCGTGCCCAGCCAGAACAGGTCCCCGAGTCTCGGGGCCCGCTTGCCCGGGCCCTTCGCATCGGGGGGCGGCGTCGTCGGGTCGTCCGCCATGCCGGGCCCGTGCCGCGTCAGTCGAGGTGGGAGAGAGCTGCTTCAACCCGGGTTCCCAGACTCACGCGGTGAGCGTCGTGCCAACGCCCTGGGCGCCGGGCACACGGACCCGACGCGAGGCGAGGAGAGGAGTTAACACGTGGTTCATCATCGCATCTGGCCCTCCGACACGGCAAAACCGGCCCCGGGGCCCCCCGGCGCCGTCCGCCGGGCCGCTGATCAGGGGTTCGGTCCGCCCGGGCCGGTCCCCGACAGGGCCTCGCCGGGGTGGGGCGGCGCCGTGCCGACCGCCCCGTTGCCGACCGGGGCCAGCGGGCCCGGGGCCGGCGGTTGTGGGCCGGTCGCCGCCTCACCGGGGGTGGGGCCCCCGGGCCCGGGTGCGGGGTCGAGGTCCTGTTCGCCCGCCTGGCGGAGCCCGGGGTGGAAGAACGTGTAGAGCCCGATGGCCAGGGCGGCCACGCCGAAGGGGATGACGGCGTTGACCTGGTGCACGAAGAGCGGGAACAGGATGAAGCCGGACAACAGCGCCGTCCAGGCCCACAAGATGACCACGCTGCGGCGGTGCCCGTGGCCGAGCCGGAGCAGGCGGTGGTGGATGTGGTTCCGGTCCGGCGTGTGGAAGGTCGTGCCGTGGGCGGTCCGGCGGATGAAGGCGAAGGCCATGTCGATCAGGGGGACGCCCAGGATGAAGATGGGGATCAGGAGGGGGGCGTAGAAGAAGTAGGTGGTGCCGCTGGTGCGCGGGGGCAGCCGTCCCCCGATGACCATGGTGGACGCCGACATCAACAGCCCCAGGAACAAGGAGCCGGCGTCACCCATGAAGATCTTGGCCGGGTGGAAGTTGAACGGCAGGAAGCCCAGGCAGATCCCACAGGCGATGACGGCCACCAGCGGGCCGATGTTGTCGGCCGGCAGGATGTTGAGGTCCATCAGGCGCAGCCCGTAGACGGCGAGCGCCCCCGAGCCGATGGCCACGATGCCCGCGGCCAGACCGTCCAGGCCGTCGATCACGTTCACCGCGTTGGTGAGGGCGATCACCCACAGGGCGGTGATCAGGGGCACCACGCTCGGGCCGAGCACGATGAAGCCGGCCAGCGGGATCTTGAACTGGTACATGGTGACGCCCATGAAGTACAAGATGCTGGCGGCCAGGACCTCGCCGGCCACCTTGGCCGGCGCCGACATGTCGCGGATGTCGTCGATCAGTCCCACGGCGAAGATGGCCGCGGCGGCCAGGACCACCCCGAGCGGTTCGGAGGACCCGGCGAACACCGGATGGAGGGCGGGCACGGCGGCGGCCACGATCATGGCCACCAAGAAGCCGAGGAACATGGCCGACCCGCCCCCCGACGGGGTGGGGCGGTCGTGGACCATGCGGGGGTCGGGCAGCGAGACGTAGCCCGTCTTCACCGAGAACCACCGGGCCAGCGGGGTCAGGGCGGCGGTGACGGCGGCCGCCACCACCAGCACCACTGCGTACCAGCCCACCGGGGGCATGGCGGAGCCCGGCTCCCGTCCGCCGTGCGCTCAGCTCGTCCCGGCGCGCGCCGGGAGCGGGCCGGCGGCCCCGGTGAGCGAGGGGTACGGCGAGAAGGCGCCGCACAGCTCGGCCACCTCGGCCCGGACGCCGGCCAGCACGTCCTGGTCACCGCGGTGGCGCAGGGTCCGGCCGATGAGCTCGGCCACCCGGGCCATCTCGGCCGTCCCCATCCCCGCCGTGGTCTCCGCCGCGGTCCCGAGGCGCAGCCCCGAGGTCACGAAGGCCGAGCGCGGGTCGTCGGGGATGGTGTTGCGGTTGCAGGTGATGCCCGAGCGGTCGAGCACCTCCTGGGCCTCCTTGCCGGTCAGCTCGGCGTCGAAGGGCCGCAGGTCGACCAGCAGCAGGTGGTTGTCGGTCCCCCCCGAGACCAACCGGAACCCCTCGGCCGCCAGGGCGTCGGCCAGGGCCCGGGCGTTGGCCACCACGGCGTGGGCGTAGGCGGAGAACTCGGGCCGGGCGGCCTCGGCGAAGGCGACCGCCTTGGCCGCCACCACGTGTTCGAGCGGGCCCCCCTGGAGGCCCGGGAAGACCGCGCTGTCGACCTTCTTGGCCAGCTCGGCGCCACACAGGATGGCGCCGCCACGCGGGCCGCGCAGGGTCTTGTGGGTGGTGAAGGTCACCACGTCGGCGATCCCGACCGGGCTGGGGTGGGCCCCGCCGGCGATCAGGCCGGCCGGGTGGGCCGCGTCGAACATGAACCGCGCTCCCACCGAGTCGGCGATCTCTTTGAACGGGACCGGGTCGATGACCCGGGAGTACGCGGTCGAGCCGGCCACGATCAGCTTGGGGCGCTCGGCCCGGGCCAGGTCGGCCACCTGGTCGAAGTCGATCACCTCGCCGGGGTGCGCCGGGTCCCCGGTCGCCGGGGTGACCCCGTAGGCCACGAAGCGCCAGATCTTCGAGGTGATCGAGGCCGGGGAGCCGTGGGTGAGGTGGCCGCCGTGGTCGAGCCGCATGGCCAGCACGGTGTCGCCGCGGTCGAGCAGGGCCATGTAGGCGGCCAGGTTGGCGTTGGCCCCGGCGTGGGGTTGGACGTTGGCGTGCTCGGCCCCGAACAGGGCCGTGGCCCGGGCGCGGGCCAGCTCCTCCACCTCGTCGATGACCCGGTTCCCCCCGTAGTAGCGGCGCCCCGGGTAGCCCTCGGCGTACTTGTTGGTCAGCACCGACCCCGAGGCGGCCAGGACGGCGGGCGAGGTGAAGTTCTCCGAGGCGATCAGCTGGAGGGTGGACGACTGGCGGTCGGTCTCGGCACCGATCAGCGAGGCGACCTCGGGGTCGGCCGCCAGCCAGCCGTCGAAGGGGGTGGGCTCGTCGAACGCGGTCATGGGTTTCCTCCGTTGCTGGCGGGCCGGGCGGCGGCTCCCACCCCGTCGGCCCGCTCGAGGGCGGCGATCTCGGCCACCCGACGGTCGTGGCGGCCCGGTTGGGGGGAGGCGGCGAGGAAGGCCTCCAGCGAGTCGAGGGCGGTGGAGGCTCCGACGGTGCGGCCGCCGAAGCAGATGACGTTGGCGTGGTTGTGCTGGCGGGCCAGCCGGGCCGTGGTGACGTCGTGGACGACGGCGGCCCGGACCCCGGGGACCTTGTTGGCGGCGATCGAGATGCCGATGCCGGTCCCGCACGCGCAGACCCCGAGGTCGACCTCGCCGGCGGCGACCGCCCGGCCGACCGCCGCCCCGTAGTCGGGGTAGTCGACCGCCACCTCGCCGTTGTCGGTGCCCAGGTCCTCGACCTGGTGGCCGGCCGCCGCCAACGAAGCGGCCAGGACCACCTTGAGGTCGTACCCCCCGTGGTCCGAGCCGATGGCCACCCGCATGGCGCCATGGTACCGAGCCTGGGTCGCACCCCCCGGACCGGTACGCTCAGCGCCGGCATGGCTCTGGACCCCCGAACGCCGGTGCTGGTCGGGTCGGGCCAGGTCACGAGCCGCCCGGACCCCCGCCTCGAGCTGGCCGACCGGCCCGAGCCGGTTGAGCTGATGGCCCGGGCCCTCCTCGGCGCGGCCGAGGACGCCGCCGGGGCCGCACCCGGGGCGGCGGCGCCGGCCGGCCGGGCCCTGCTCGAGCGGACCGACAGCCTGCGGGTGGTGGCCATGCTCGGGTCCCGGCTCGTCAACCCGGGACTGGCCGTGGCCGAACGCCTGGGCATCGGGCCGGCCGAGATCGGCCTGACCGGGATCGGGGGCAACATGCCCCAGACCCTGCTCAACCAGAGCGCCTCGGCCATCGCCCGGGGCGAGCTCGACGTGGTGGCCGTCTGCGGCGCCGAGGCGGTCTTCACCCGGGCGGCGGCCCGCAGGTCCCCCGGCGGCACCGCCTCCTTGCACTGGGTCACCCAGGACCCCGACACCACGCCGCCTCCCGCCCCCTTCGGCGACGACCGCGACGGGGTCAGCGCCTTCGAGGCCGGCCGTGGGGTCGTCCTGCCGGTGACCGTCTACCCGCTCTTCGAGAACGCCCTGCGGGCGGCCCACGGGTGGGACCTGGCCGAGCACCGGGCCCGCATCGGGGCGCTGTGGTCCGGGTTCTCGGCCGTGGCGGCGGCCAACCCCCTGGCCTGGTTGGCCGAGGCGATGACGCCGGCGGAGATCACCGAGCCCACGGCAACCAACCGGATGATCAGCTTCCCCTACCCCAAGCTGTGCACGGCCAACATCCGGGTCGACCAGGGCGCGGCGTACCTGGTGTGCTCGGTGGAGGCGGCCCGGGCGGCCGGGGTCCCACAAGATCGCTGGGTGTTCCCGCTGTCGGGGGCCGACGCCCACGACCACTGGTTCGTCTCCGAACGGGCCGACCTGCACAGCTCGCCGGCGATCGCCGCCGCGGGGCGGGCCGCGCTGGAGGCGGCCGGGGTCGGCCTCGACGATCTCGGGCCGGTCGACCTCTACTCGTGCTTCCCGTGCGCGGTCCGCATGGGGGCGGCCGCCCTCGGCCTGCCCGCCGACAACCCCGACCGGCCCCTCACCGTCACCGGCGGGCTGACCTTCGCCGGCGGGCCCGGGAACAACTACGTGTCGCACGCCATCGGCGCGGTGGCTCGGCGCCTGCGGGCCGAGCCGGGCGCCGTCGGGCTGGTCACCGGGCTCGGGTGGTACGCCACCAAGCACACGGTGGGGGTCTACGGGTCCCGGCCCCCGGCCGACGAGGGTCGGGGCGGCTTCGCCTGGCGCGACGTGCAGGCCGAGGTCGACGCCGGGCCCACGGTGGCGGTCGAAGAGGGGGCGACCGGGGCGGTGACCGTCGAGACCTACACGGTCGGCTACGACCGCGACGGCGGCCTCGAACGCGGGGTCGTGGCCTGCCGGACGCCGTCGGGGGGGCGCAGCTGGGGCCGGGTGGACGACCCCGACGAGCTGGCGGCCCTGGTCAGCGCCGAGGGGATCGGCCGCACCGGCACCCTCCGGGCCGACGGGCTGGTGGCCCTCGACTGAACCCGGGCCGCCCGCACGCCCGCTCAGCGCAGGGCCGCCTCCACCCACTCCCAGGGCACCGCCCCCTCGCGCAGGCAGACCGGGGGCGACACGGTGCAGTCGGCCACCGTCGAGGGCGCACCGTCGCAGCGCCCCCCGTCGACCACCAGGGCCAGGGCCGGGACGGCGACGGGGCCCGCCGCCTGGTCGCCCGCCGCCTGGTCTGCCGCCGCCGGGTCTGCCGCCGCCGGGTCGAAGGCGCGCACCACCTCGTCGGCCAACCGGCACGGCGGCTCGCCGTGCCGGTTGGCGCTGGTCACGGCGAGCGGACCGGCCCGCCGGCACAGGGACCGGACCAGGCGGTGCTTGGGGCGGCGGATCCCCACCGTGGCCCGACTTGAGCCCACCAGCGGGCCGACCGCCGGGCGGGCCGGCACCACCACGGTGAGCGGGCCGGGCCAAAAGCGCGCCGCCAGCATCGAGGCGTCCCGGGGCCAGGTCTCGGCCACCTCGTCGAGCTGGCCCCAGCGGCCGATCAGGACCGGCAGGGCCAGGTCGGCCGGTCGGCCCTTCAGCTCGAAGATGGCGGCCAGGGCGTCGGGACGGTCGAGACGGGCGGCCAGGCCGTAGACGGTGTCGGTCGGGATGGCCACCACCGAGCCGGCGGCCAGCGCCTCGAGCACCTCGGCCGTCGCCGCCTCGCCCAGGACCGGGACGGCCACCTCAACGCACCCAGCCCACGAGGGCCCGGTCGAGCCCGGCCAGGTCGGTGGTGACCCGCACCTCGCTGAAGCCGAGCCGGTGGGCCAGGGCGGCGGCGGGGGCAGCCTGGTCGGGGGCCAGCTCGACCACAACCGCCCCGGGACGGCCCAGCCAGGCGGGCGCCCCGGCGAGGACCGCCTCGACGGCGGCCAGACCGGGGGTCCCCTCGGACCCGGCCCCGGCCACCAGGGCCCGGCGGGGCTCGAGGCGGACACCGGCGTCGAGCCCGCCCCACTCGGCCTCGGCCACATAGGGCGGGTTCGAGACCACCAGGTCGACCCGGCCCCGCAGCGCGTCGGGGAGGGCGCAGAACCAGTCGCCCTGGCGAAGGGTCACCCGCTCCGCCGCCCCCGGATGGGTGGCGCCCACGTGCTCACGGTTGGCCCCGGCCACCTCGAGGGCGTCGGGGTCGGCGTCGGTGGCGAAGACCCGCAGCCCGCCGGGACGCCCGCCGGCCTCGACGGCGATCGACAGGGCGATCGCCCCCGAACCGGTCCCGAGGTCGACCACTACGGCGTCGGCCCGGTCGCCCACGACCTGGGCCAGGACCTCGAGGGCGGTCTCCACCACCTGCTCGGTCTCGGGACGCGGGATGAGGACCCGCCGGTCGACCTGCAGCTCCAAGGAGCGGAAGGCCCACGACCCGAGCACGTACTGGAGCGGCTCGCCGGCCGAGCGCCGGGCGGCCAGCTCGCCGGCCCGGGCCACCAGCCGGTCGGGGACCGGCTCGGTCGCCCCGCCGCGCGAGTGGGCGGGACCGAGCACGTCGTCGAGCAGCCAGCGGGCCTCTTGGTTCGAGCCGAGCCGAGCCGTCACCTCGGCCAGGAACTCGTCCCGGGTCACCGCGGCGCCCGGCCGGTCACGGTCCGGCCCCGTCCTCTCCGGCCAGCTGGCGGCCGCGCTTGTCGGCCATCAAGGCGTCGGTCAGCTCGTCGAGGTCTCCGGCCAGCACCTGGTCAAGCTTGTGCAGCGTCAGGTTCACCCGGTGGTCGGTGACCCGGTTCTCCTTGTAGTTGTAGGTCCGGATCTTCTCCGAGCGCCCGCCGCCTCCGACCTGGCTCTTGCGCTGCGCCGCCAGCTCGGAGGCCCGCCGGTCCTGCTCGGCCTTCAACAGGCGACTCCGCAGCACGGTCATGGCCTTGGCCCGGTTCTGGATCTGGCTCTTCTCGTCCTGCATGGCGACCACGATCCCGGTCGGCAGGTGGGTGATGCGCACCGCCGAGTCGGTCGTGTTGACCGACTGGCCCCCCGGGCCGGTCGAGCGGTAGACGTCGATCTTGAGGTCCGCCGGGTCGATGGTCACATCGACCTCGTCGGCCTCGGGCAGCACCGTCACCGTCGCCGCCGACGTGTGCACCCGGCCCTTGGACTCGGTCACCGGCACCCGTTGGACCCGGTGCGGACCGCCCTCCTGTTCGAGCCGGCTCCACGCATCACGGCCCTTCACGACGAAGACGACCTCGTTGAGCCCATCGCGCTCGGAGGGGTTCAGCGACAGCACCTCGGTCTTCCAACCCCTCTGGGCCGCGTAGCGCTGGTACATGGTGAACAGGTCCCGGGCGAAGAGGTTGGCCTCCTCGCCGCCCTCGGCCCCGCGGATCTCGAGAATCACGTTGCGCCCGTCGTTGGGGTCCTTGGGCAGCAAGAGGGTGTTGAGGCGCTCGCCCAGCTCGGCGATCGCCAGCTCGGCCGAGGCCACCTCGGCCTGGACGACGTCGCGGTCGTCGCCCGAGAGATCGGTGAGCATGGTCCGCGCCGTCCCCAGGTCGGCCCGGGCCTGACCGAGCTCGCGCCAGGTGGCGACCACCTCGCTCAGCTCCTTGTGCCGGCGCGAGAGGTCCCGCAGGCGGGACGGGTCGGACGCGGTCGTCGGTTCGGCCAGCTCGGCCTCCACCGCGGCGAACTCCTCTTCGAGCGCCGCCAGCCGGTCGTCGAGCACGGGCTCAGGTTACGCGGGGCGCTGAGCCGGCCGGGGGCCTGGGCACGGCCCGGTCGGGCCGGCGCCGCTCAGGTCGATTTGGCCGGCTTCTTGGTCCGGGCCCCGTAGCGGCGCTGGAAGCGCTCCACCCGGCCGCCCGAGTCGACCAGCTTCTGCTTGCCGGTGAAGAAGGGGTGGCACTCGTTGCAGAGCTCGACGTGGAGGTCGGGCTTGGTCGAGCGGGTCGTGAACGTGTTGCCGCACGAGCACCTGACGGTCGCCTCGACATAGGTGGGGTGGGTGTCAGCCTTCATCACATCGCTCCGAATCGCTGGGTGGCGGACAGTCTAAGGCGCCGGCGCCCGCCCGTATTCCCGTGCCGGCGGGGCCCGGTCAGTTGTTGGGGGTGGGACCCTTGGCGATCTCGGCCAGGAACTCGTCGTTGCTGGCCGTGGTCCGGATCTTGTCCATGAGCAGCTCGAGGCCCGCCGCCGCGTTCCCCTCGTTGGCCAGGGCGTTGAGCACCCGCCGGAGCTTCCAGACCTGCTGGAGCTGGCCCCGGTCGAAGAGGAGTTCCTCGTGGCGGGTCGAGCTGGCGTTGACGTCGATCGACGGGTAGAGCCGGCGCTCGGCCAGCCGCCGGTCCAGCCGCAGCTCCATGTTCCCGGTGCCCTTGAACTCCTCGAAGATCACCTCGTCCATCTTCGAGCCGGTCTCGACCAGGGCGGTGGCCAGGATGGTGAGCGAACCCCCCTCTTCGATGTTGCGGGCCGCCCCGAAGAACTTCTTGGGCGGGTAGAGGGCTCCCGAGTCGACGCCGCCGGACATGATCCGGCCGGTCGCCGGGGCAGCCAGGTTGTAGGCGCGGGCCAGCCGGGTAATGCCGTCGAGGATGATCACCACGTCCTGGCCCCGCTCCACCAGCCGCTTGGCCCGCTCGATGGCCAGCTCGGCCACCGAGGTGTGCTCGTCGGAGGGGCGGTCGAAGGTGGAGGCCACCACCTCGCCGCGTACCGACCGACGCATGTCGGTGACCTCCTCGGGGCGCTCGTCCACCAGCAGCACCATGAGGTGCACCTCGGGGTTGTTGGCCTCGATGGAGTGGGCGATCTGCTTGACCACGGTGGTCTTGCCGGCCTTGGGGGGTGAGACGATCATCCCCCGCTGGCCCTTCCCGATCGGCGAGAGCAGGTCGACGATCCGCACCGCCACGTTGTCCTTGTCCCCCGGACGCTCGAGGACCAGGCGGCTGTCGGGGAACAGAGGGGTCAGGTCCTCGAAGCGGGGCCGGTTGCGGGCCTCTTCGGGGTCCAGGCTCGACACGGTGTCGATGCGGAGCAGCGCCGGGTACTTCTCGTTGTTCGACGCCGGCCGGCAGGCGCCCTCGATGTAGTCGCCCCGGCGCAGCGCGAAGCGCCGAGCCTGTGAGATCGAGACGTAGACGTCCTTGTTCGACGGCAGGTAGCCGTCGCAGCGGAGGAACCCGTAGCCCTCGTCGCGCAGGTCGAGCAGGCCCCGGACTTCCACCAGCTCACCCTGGTAGGCCGCCTCCTGGTTGGACCCCCCCTGCAGTTCGCCCCCCGCACCGCGCTCGCGACCCCGGCGGCGGCGGCCGCGGCGGTTGCCCGCCTCGACGTTGCCCGGTTGGTTGGAGTGCTGCTGGCGGTTCTGCTGACCCCCGGACCGCTGGTTGCCCTGCCCCGCCCGGTCGTTGCCCCGGGCCTGGCCCGGGCCCTGGCCGTGGTCGGGCCCGCCGGCCGGGACGGCCTCGCCCCCGTCGGCCGCCGCGGGGGACCCGCCGGAGTCGTCGGCGGTGGTGACCCCGTCGCCACCCGAGGCGGTGTCATCGGTCTTGGTCGCCGTGGCCACGGCGCCCGGGCCCTCGGGACCCTCGTCACCGGCCCCGCCGGCCTCTCCGACCGACGCGGCCCGGCGGGCGGTCGACCGGGCCCCGTTGGACCCGGTCCCGTTGGACCCGTCGCCGTTGCCCGAAGCGCCCCCCTCGGACCCGGTCACCCCGGTGGCCTCCAGGATCTGGTCGATGATGTCCGCCTTCTTGGTGCGTGACGTCGTCTTGAGGGACATCGCCTGGGCGATGGCGTGGAGCTCCTCGCGCTCTTTGCTTTCGAGCACCGACCGTTCGAGCTGCTGTCCGGCAGTCATCGGTCTCCTATCTCATCAGGGGCCGTAGCGGATGTGACGGTGTCACGCCGGTACGGAAACACAGGGAGTCTGGGAGAAGGAAGGCGCTGAGCGGTCCCGCCCCCAATCGCCACCGGCTTCGGCACCGGCGGGATCGTCTTACGATCCGCGACGGACGCTCCGAGGCGCAGGTGGGATGGACACATCCTAGCGGGTCTGTGCGATCGCGGCAACACTCCCGGCCGGCCGCCGGCGCCGGCCCGGGTCTAGGTCCCGAGCTCGCGCAGGATGGCCCCGAGGTCGGCGTCGACCACCTCGGGCACCGAGATCTGGCTGATGGCCAGGTCGGGGTCCTTCAGGCCGTGACCGGTCAGGACGCACACCACGGTGGACCCGGCCGGGGCCCCGGCCTTGAGCAGGCCGGCCACCGAGGCCGCCGAGGCCGCCTCGCAGAACACCGACTCCTCCTCGGCCAAGAACCGGTAGGCGGCCAGGATCTCGTCGTCGGTCACCGAGTCGATGGCCCCCCCCGACTCCGACGCCGCCGCCGTGGCCGAATACCAGCTGGCCGGGTTGCCGATGCGGATGGCGGTGGCCACCGTGTGCGGTTCGTCGACGGGGTGACCGAGCACGATCGGGGCCGCGCCGGCCGCCTGGAAGCCGAGCATCCGCGGGAGCCGGGTCGAGCGACCGGCCGCCTTGTACTCGAGATAGCCGCGCCAGTAGGCGGTGATATTGCCGGCGTTGCCGACCGGGATGCAGTGGATGTCGGGGGCGTCGCCGAGCACGTCGACCACCTCGAAGGCGCCGGTCTTCTGGCCCTCGATCCGGTGCGGGTTCACCGAGTTCACCACCGTGACCGGCGCGTGCTTCGGGAGGTCCCGCACGATCGCCAGGGCCTCGTCGAAGTTGCCCCGGACCTGGAGGACCCGGGCCCCGTGGATCAGGGCCTGGGCCAGCTTGCCCAGGGCGATGTGCCCTTCGGGGATCAGCACGGCGCAGGTGAGGCCGGCCCGTGCCGCGTAGGCGGCGGCCGACGCCGAGGTGTTGCCGGTGGAGGCGCACACGACGGCCTTGGCCCCCTCCTCGGTGGCCTTGGAGATGGCCATGGTCATCCCCCGGTCCTTGAACGACCCGGTCGGGTTGGCCCCCTCCACCTTGAGCCAGACCTGCGAACCCACCCGCTCGGAGAGCCGGGGGGCCGGCACCAGGGGCGTACCGCCCTCGAGCAGGGTGACCACCGGCGTCGCCGCGTCCACCGGGAGGAACTCCCGGTACTCCTCGACGACGCCACGCCAACCCGCGCCCACGTTCAGCCCCCGGCCGCGACGGGTCCGGCGTCGTCGTCGGCCCCGATGACCCGCAACACACCACCGATCCGGTCCACCGACTGCAGCCGACCGAGATCGTCGAGGGTGGCCTGCACGTCGCCCTCGCGGGCGGTGTGGGTGAGGAAGATCAGGCGGGCCTCGTCGCCCAGCCCCACCTGTTCCATGGCCTTAATCGACACGTCGTGGTTGCCGAACACGGTGGCCACCGCGGCGAGCACCCCGGGACGGTCGAACACCTCGAGGCTGAGGTAGAAGGCCGAGTGCAGCTCGCTCACCGGCCGGATCCGCACCGCATTGCGGCGGGGCGCCGGCGCGGGGGCTCCGGCCCGCAGGTTGCGGGCGGCGTCGATCAGGTCGCCCAGCACGGCGCTGGCCGACGGCGCGCCGCCGGCCCCCCGCCCGTACAACATGAGCTCACCGCAGGCCTCGCCCTCGACGAACACCGCGTTGAAGGCGCCGCGCACCGAGGCCAGCGGATGCGAGCGGGGCACCATGGCCGGGTGCACCCGCACCGAGATGTCGGGGCCGCCGTCGACGAGCTCGGCCACCGCCAACAGCTTGACCACGTAACCGAGCCGCCCCGCGAAGGCCACGTCGACGGCCTGGACGGCGGTGATCCCCTCCCGCTGGACGTCGGCCGCCACCACGTCGCCGCCAAAGGCGAGCCCGGCCAGGATGGCCGCCTTCGCCGCGGCGTCGTCCCCCTCGACGTCGGCCGAGGGGTCCCGCTCGGCCAGGCCCAGCCGCTGGGCCTCGGCCAGCGCCTCGGCGTAGTCCATCCCCTCGTCACCCATCCGGGTCAGGATGAAGTTGGTGGTGCCGTTGACGATGCCCATCACCCGGGCGACCCGCTCGCCGGCGAGGGACTCGCGCAGGGGGCGGATGACCGGGACGGCGCCGGCCACCGCGGCCTCGTAGAGGAGGTCCACCCCGTTGGCCGCCGCCAGGTCGGCCAGCTCGGCCCCGTACTCGGCCATCAGCGCCTTGTTCCCGGTCACGACCGGCCGGCCGGCCCGAAGGGCCGCCTCGACCAGCGGACGGGCCGGGTCCAGCCCGCCGATCAGTTCGACCACCACGTCGACGTCGGCCCGCTCGACCAAGGCCTTGGCGTCTTCGGTCAACAGGTCGTCGGGCGGGTTGAACGCCCGGGCCCGGGACCGGTCGGCGACCGCCACCCCGGCCAGCTCGAGGCGGATCCCGGTGCGCCCGGCGATCTCGTCCCCCCTGGTGGTGAGCAGCTCGGCCAGAGCCCCGCCGACGTTGCCGCAGCCGAGCAGGGCCACCCGCACGGGGGCGTTCGGGTCCGGGGTGCGGGTCACCCGGCCACGCTACCTTTCCCGCCGGGGTCCTCCGAGGCCCACGCGCCGCCGGGCCGAGCACCGCACGAGCGCGCGGCCGCCGGGCCCGTCAGGCGTCCAGACGGAGCAGGTCCTCGACCGTCTCGCCCCGGACCACCACCCGGGCCCGGCCGTCGGCCACGAACAGGACCGGGGGCCGGGGCACCTTGTTGTAGTTGGAGGCCATCGAGTAGCCGTAGGCCCCGGTGACCGGGGTGGCCAGGACGTCGCCCACCTCGAGGTCGGCCGGCAACCGGCCGTCGGCCACCACCACGTCGCCCGACTCGCAGTGCTTGCCCACCACCCGGACCGCCCGGGGCCGCGGTGCGCTCACCGCCCGGGCCAAGAACGCCTCGTAACCGCTGCCGTAGAGGACCGGGCGGGGATTGTCGCTCATCCCCCCGTCGACGGCCACGTAGGTCCGGATGCCGGGCAGCTCCTTGACGGTGCCCACCGTGTAGAGGGTGATCCCGGCCGTGGCCACGATGGCCCGACCCGGCTCGGCCGTGATCCGGGTGCTCCCAGGCACCCCCATCTTGGCGCAGGCCTCCCGGCTGGCCGCAGCCCACGCCGCCTCGTCGAAGGACTCCTCCCCGTTGACGTAGGCCACCCCGAGGCCGCCGCCGACCACCAGTTCACCGAGGCCCAGGGGGGCGAAGAAGGCGGCCACCGTCTCGGCCGCCTCCTCGAAGTGCCCGACGTCGAAGACCTGGCTCCCGATGTGGGCGTGTACGCCCACCAGCTCGACGCCGGCCAGGAGCTCGAGGGCGGCCACCGCCTCGGCCGCCGCGCCCGAGGCCACCGAGAAGCCGAACTTGGTGTCCTCCTGGCCGGTGCGCACGAACTCGTGCGTGTGGACCTCCACGCCGGGCGTGACGCGCACGAGGACCTTGGGGCGCGCTCTGGCCGTCGGCGAATCGGTCAGTCGGCCCAAGCGGGCCACCTCGTCGAACGAGTCGACCACGATCCGGCCGACCCCGGCCGACAGGGCTGCGGTCAACTCGGCGACGGACTTGTTGTTGCCGTGCATGACCAGGCGGTCCGCCGGGACCCCCGCCGACAGGGCCACCGCCAGCTCGCCCCCGGTGGCCACGTCGAGGCACATCCCCTCCTCGTGGGCCAAGGCGGCCATGGCCCGGCACAAGAAGGCCTTCGTGGCGTAGGCCACACCGTCGCCCCAGGCGGCGACCGCCTCCCTACAGCGCGCCCGCAGGTGGGCCTCGTCGTAGACGAACAACGGGGTCCCGTACTCGCCGGCCAGGTCCACCAGGTCGATCCCGCCCACCTTCAGGTGGCCGTCGGGTCCGGTCTCGGCGGTGAGGGGCAGCAGGTGGCGCTCGGGGGGCGACGAGGCCACGTCGGGCGCGTCGCCGTCGGTCTCGGCGCGTCGAGTGGGTCGGGCCACAGACGTGCAGGATACGGCACGCTCACCCGAGGGCCGGCGGGACGCCGGTCCCCCTGCGGGTACAGTTGACCCCTGCTCGGGCCCCAGTAGCTCAGCGGATAGAGCACCGGCCTCCGGAGCCGGGTGCGCAGGTTCAAGTCCTGCCTGGGGCGCACTTGCCGGGGGCCCAGCACAGTGCGGTTGCTGGCCCCGACGTCCTCTCCATGCGAACACCGCGCGCCGAGGCCATTTCGCGACGTCGGGGACCCCGAGTCCCCAGCACGCTGGAGTATCGTTCGGCATGGGTCCCCGAGACAGGGCCGGCGAGGAGCGCGCAACCCCCAGCCGCCGAGCATCGAGGCGCCAGCGCTCCCTGGCGATCCTCTCGCTGCTCTCCGCGGTTCTCCTGATCGCGGTGGCGATCGCCTTCGCCCTGGATCACGGTCGCCACATCCTGGTCGGCTTCGTGGGGCTGGCCGTCGCCGTCGGCGGAGGGTGGTGGGTCATCGCCGGCCGCAGGCTCAAGCGGGCGACGGGCGTCGTCGGCGTCGCCCTTGGAATCGGCGTCATCATCTGGGTGGTCGTCGAAGCGGGTTCTCAGTCCTCGTACCCGGTCCTCAAGGTGGGTCTGGTGGTCGTCCTGCTCGTCTCGACCTTCGGCTGTGCCCGGAGCACCCTCGTGCACACGACGACGGACCTCGAGCGCCGCCACGCTCGCCGCAGGCCTCCGGGCCATCCCGTGCTCATCTGCAACCCCTGGTCCGGGGGAGGAAAAGTGGAGAGGTTCGGCTTGCTCGCACTGGCCGAGGAGCTGGGAATCGAGACCGTCATGTTGGACCACGGGCTCGACCTCGAGCAGCTGGCCCGCGATGCGATCGCCCGCGGTGCCGACTGCCTGGGAATGGCCGGCGGGGACGGGTCGCAGGCCCTGGTGGCGTCGATCGCCGTGGAGCACGACCTTCCCTTCGTCTGCGTGACGGCGGGGACCCGCAACCACTTCGCCCAGGACCTCGGTCTCGACCGGGAGGACCCCCGGGGGAGTCTCTACGCCTTCGGCGACGCCGTCGAACGCCGGATCGACTACGCCACGGTCAACGGCCGGTTCTTCGTCAACAACGTCTCGCTCGGGATCTACGCCACGATCGTCCAACAAGAGGGCTACCGCGAAGCCAAGGTCGACACCTCCAAAGCGCAGCTCCCGGAGCTGCTCGGACGCCAAGAGAGGCGATTCGACCTGCAGTTCACCGACCATGACGGCTCCGAGGTAGACGGTCCCTACCTGATACAGGTGTCGAACAACCCCTACACGCTCGGCGCGACGTTGGACGTCTCACAGCGGCGCCGCATGGACACCGGGCTACTCGGGATCTTCGCCGTGACGGGCGCCACCGGGTTCGAGGCCGCCGAGCTCGTGACCCTCACCGCTGTCGGCCAGCGACGACGGTCCAAGAACTGGCATGAGTTCACGGCGTCGTCGTTCGAGGTGCGTTCACGGTCGGGGAAGGCCTTCGCCGGAGTCGACGGTGAGGCGCTCGAGATGGAGACGCCGATGGACTTCACGATCCACCCCGGCGGCCTTCGGCTGCTCGTCCCGGTGGGAAATCTCGCCGTGGCCGACCGGCGACGCGCACGCCAGGTGACCCTCGGGGACCTGTTCTCGGTCGTCCGGGGCGTCGACCCGACCGCGGACCCCGGGCGGTCGGTCGACTCGGCCGCCTGAGCTGACCGGCCCTCGAGGACCCCTGTGCGGCGGGACGTCACCAACCGGGGCGGCATCGGAACCTGATCGTCTGTCGGGCTCGACCGGGAGCGACGGGAGGCCTCGGTCAGTAGTGTTCGGGCTGGGACGTGGCCGGGGCCCACGCTGAGGTCGTGGCGCCGGACGCATCCGTCAGTTGATTTCGTGCCACCGACAGCGAAAGGAACACCATGCTTGCCTACAGTTTCCCGCTCCTGAGCCTCTTCTGGGCCATGCTGATCTTTGCCGGCATCTTCCTGATGATCTGGCTCATCATCTGGTGCTTCGTCGACAACTTCCGTCGCAAGGACCACCACGGCGGGGCCAAGGCCGGATGGACCATCCTGATCATCTTCATTCCCATCCTGGGGGCGTTGATCTACATCCTCGCCCGGCCGGCGGACGCCGAGTACCAGTAGCGGACCCAGCCGGCCTCACGGCCGGTCCCACAGCGGGCCTCGGGTCGGACGTGCAGCTCGTCCCGTGAGCCGGCCACCACGGCCGTCACGACGACCCGAGACGGGTCGCTACAACCAGGTCCCGAGGGGCAGGTGAGCGTCGACGCCCGCGGGCAGCGCGGCGCCCACGACCGACCCGAGGATCGCCCCGGCCAGGACATCGCCGGGGTAGTGCACCCCGGTGTGGACCCGTGAGTAGCCGACGGCGGCGGCCAGCGGCACCAGCGGGAGGGCCAGCCCCGGGAACGTTCTCGATACGGCCAGGGCGAAGGCGAAGGCCGACGCGGTGTGACCCGAAGGAAAAGAGGTCGACGTCGGCATCCTCACTCCCCTCGCCTCGGGGTGGACGCCCCGGTGGGGCCGGCCCCGCCGAAAGGCCGTCTTCACCCCCAGGTTGGCGAGCGCCGAGGTGATGCCGACGGCCAGGAGCCCCCGCACCGCCGCCCGGCGCCCCCGGCGCCCGCCGAGAACGGCCAGAGCGGCGGCGGCGGCGATCCAAAGCCGCGAGTAGTTGGCGAGCTCGGACAGTCGGGCGATGGGGGCGTCCAGGCTCGGGGTGTCGGTCGCCGCCACCGCGGCGTAGACGGCCCGGTCGAGGTCGTCCGCCTCAGCGGTCACTCGGTCCCAGGTGGTCCGGAGGCTGGAGCCGGGCTGTCGCCTCGTCATGCCCAGCCCGTCCCGGGACGCCCCACCCCGCCGGGGCCTACAGGTCCGCCGGCTGCTCGGAGGGCCCGAGGAGCCAGGTGGTCCGGCTCAGGGTCCAAGCGACGATGCCGAGCACCGAGAACACCGTGTGGGCTCGATGCCAGTTCTTCGACGTCGTCCCGTGGATCGTGACGATCGCCGTGCCGGCGACGATGCACGCGCTCAACAGTTTCAGCCGCTCCTCGTCCATCGCCACGATGATCGTCCAATCCGGCGACCGACGCCACTCGGCCGTCGATCCCGGTTCGGGACCTTCCCGAGACGAAGAGGCGCCGCCTGGGATCGGCCGGGGTGTGGGACGCCGACGCCCACCGCGCGCCGGTCGGCATCTGCATCGAAGAGAACCGCCCGGCGACGCGGACCGCGCCCGGCGCGGCGTAGGTTCCCCTGGCGTGGAACGGATCCGGCGGGCCGGGCTCACCGTGGCCGGGCTGGCCCTCTTGGGTGGAGCGCTGGCCACGCTGTCGGTGGCGGCCGCCGCGACCGCGGGCTCGGCGACGGCGCGGCCGGTCGCCCAACCGGCCCCCGATCCCGCGGGCACGGTTTGGCTGTGCCGACCCGGCCAGGCGCCGGACCCCTGCACGGTGAACCTCAGCGCCCGGGTCGTCCCGGCCTCGGGGCCCTCGACCCTTCGGCCGGCCTCGCCGGCGGCGGCACCGGCGTTCGACTGCTTCTACGTGTACCCGACCGTGAGCACACAGCGCACCGCCAACGCCGACCTCAGGATCCAACCCGCCGAGGTCGGCGCGGCGGTCGCCCAGGCGGCGCGGTTCTCCCAGGTCTGCTCGGTCTGGGCCCCGGTGTACCGCCAACGGACCGCGGCCTCCGAGGCCGCCGGGCTCGGGTCGGACCCGCGGGCCGACACCGTCGCCTACGCCAGCGTCCTCTCGGCATGGCGCGACTACCTGGCCAACGACAACGACGGTCGTCCGTTCATCCTCCTCGGGCACTCCCAGGGGGCGGCGATGCTGATCCGCCTGGTCCGCAACGTGATCGACCCGAGCCCGGGCCTGCGGGCCCGCATGGTCTCGGCCCTCATCGTCGGCGGCAACGTCCAGGTCCCCGCGGGCCGGCTGGTCGGCGGCTCCTTCCGCAACGTCCCGGGGTGCTCGGCGCCCGGCGAGACCGGGTGTGTGATCGCCTACTCGTCGTTCCCGTCCCGGCCGCCGGCCGCGTCCGACGTCGGGCGGGCCGGCCAGGGGGTCAGCCTGCAGTCGGGGCAGACGGCGAGGACCGGCGACCGGGTCCTGTGCACGAACCCGGCCGCCCTGGGGGGCGGCGCGGGGGCCCTCGTCCCCTACTTCGTCTCGGGCACCGCCCTCGCCGCCGGCGCCGCCGCGCCGTGGACCACCTACCCGGACCTCTACACGGCGCGCTGTGCGACCTCGGGCGGCGCCACCTGGCTCCAGGTGGGCACCACCTCGGTCCCCGGCGACCGGCGCCCGACGGTAACCGAGGCCCTCGGTCCCGACTGGGGCTACCACCTCGACGACGTCAACCTGGCCCTCGGGAACCTGGTGGCCGACGTGGCCCGCCAGGAGATCGCCTACATGGACACCCGGCGCTGAGCGCCGGCCCCGCTCACATGCGGTCGGGGGCCTCCATCCCGAGGAGGCCGAGCCCGAGGGCCAGGACACGGGCCGTCAGGTCGGCCAGCAGGAGCCGGCTCCGCCGGGTCTCCTCGTCGGGGGCCCGCAGGACCGGGCAGTGCTCGTAGAAGGTGGTGAAGGTCGAGGCCAGAGCGAAGAGGTACCCGGTGAGCTTGGAGGGGCTCGAGGTCTCGATGGTCTCGGCCAGCGCCTCGCTCAGGCCCAGCAGGCCCAGGACCAGGGCCCGCTCGCGGGGGTCGGTGATCGTCGGTGCCCGGTCGGGGTCGGGGGGGGCCACCTCGGCCCGGCGGAAGATCGAGCGGATCCGGGCGTGCGCGTACTGCAGGTAGGGGCCGGTGTCCCCCTCGAAGGCCAGCATCCGGTCCCAGTCGAAGACGTAGTCCCGGGAACGGTCGGTCGACAGGTCGGCGTACTTGACCGCCCCGATGCCGAGTGCGGCGGCCAATCGCTCGCGCTCGGCCGGCTCGAGCCCGGCCGCGTGCTCGCCCATGGCGGCGCCGGCCCGCTCCACCGCCTCGTCCAGCAGGGCGGCCAGCTTCACCGACTCCCCGGCCCGGCTCCGCAGCATCTTGTGGTCGGCCCCGAGGATGCTCCCGAAGGCCACGTGCTCGGCCCGCACCCCGGCGGGCAGCCAGCCGGCGGCCCGGGCCACCGCGAAGACCATCTGGAAGTGCTGGGCCTGGGGCGCGCCGACGACGTAGAGGATGCGCGTCGCCCCGAGACGCCCCACCCGGTCCCGCAGCGCGGCCAGGTCGGTGGCGGCGTAGCCGTAGCCGCCGTCGGACTTTTCGACGATCAGGGGCAGCGGCTCGCCGTGGCGGTTGGTGAAGCCCTCGGGGAAGACGCACAGGGCCCCGTCGTTCTCCACCAGGAGGCCGAGTCGGCGCAGGTCGTCGACCACCGAGGGCAGCATCGGGTTGTAGAAGCTCTCGCCGACGATGTCGTCGTCGGTGAGGAGGACGCCCAGACGGGCGTAGACCTCGTCGTAGTGGCGGACGCTCTCTGTGACCAGCAGCCGCCACAGGCGCAGCGTCTCCTCGTCGCCGGACTGGAGCAGGACGACCCGGCGGCGACTGCGCGCCTGGAACCCGGGGTCGGCGTCGAAGGATTCACGGGCCTGGCGGTAGAACACGTCCAGGTCGCCCACCGACAGCCCGTCCACCGCCCCGGACTCGCCCAGGTCGACCAGGTGCTCGATCAGCATGCCGAACGGCGTCCCCCAGTCGCCGATGTGGTTCTCGGCCACCACTCTGTGGCCGGCGAAGTCGAGCACCCGGAACAGGGAATCACCGATGACCGTGCTGCGCAGGTGACCGACGTGCATCTCCTTGGCCACGTTGGGGGCCGAGTAGTCGATGACCACGGTCTCGGGCTCGACCGGTGCTGGGGCCCCGAGCCGGGGGTCGGCGGCCATGGCCCGGGCCGCCTCGGCCACGAAGCCCCCCGAGAGGGTCAGGTTGATGAAGCCGGGCCCGCTCACCTCCACCGCGTCGCACAGGTCGTCGAGGGCGGCGGCGGCCACCACCGCCTCGGCCACCTCACGGGGGTTGCGGCCCACCCGTTTGGCCAGGGCCAGCGCGCCGTTGGCCTGGAAGTCGGCCCGCTCGGAGGTGCGGAGCACCGGGTCGGCGCCCGGCTCGACGCGGTCGAAGCCGACCTGGAGACGCTCGGAGAGAAGGGCCTTGGGGTCGGGCATCCCCCATTCTCGCACCCGGCCGCGGCACCGACGAGCGGCGCTCGACGCGGGGTCGGGCCGCGGTCAGGGGGTGGGCGCCCCCATGATGCCGTCGGTCATCCCGTAGCGGCGGAAGGGGCCGAAGAAGCCCTGCTCGAGCAGCCCCATCCCCTGGTGGCCGTCGTAGCTGAACGAGGCCAGGTGGTCGATGATCCCGTACTGGCCCAGTCCCTTGGTCGCCTCGACGTCGAGGACCAGTCCCTGCACCACCGGGTCGGGGCCGTGGTACATGCCGTGGCGCCAGTCGGCGTCGATCCCGTAACCGGTGCCCACCGAGACGAAGTTCGCCAACAATGAGGTGCACTCGATCTCGATGCCCGAGTCGGGGAAGCGCAGCACCGAGCTGGTGATGACCCGGGTGCCGGGCTCGACGACGTGCTCGTGCTCGCTGCGACCGAGCTCGTCGACGCCCCGGGAGGGATCGGCCCAGATCCGCTCGGCCTGGACGAGGGGGCGCACCCCGTCGTCGCGCTCGTGACAGATGTACAAGATGGCGTGGTCGTCGAACTGCATGGGGAAGTAGTTCCACATGCCGGCCAGGACCAGCTCGCCCTGGCGGATCCCGTCGTTCTCGGGCTCACCGACCGGCCGCACCCCCCAGCTGCGGTCGCGGTTGCCGCCGCAGTCGGCCGCCTCGAGGGTGATCTCGGCCCCCCCGACCTCGAGGGTCCCGGACCACCGGCCGGTCTGGGCCAGGCGCTGGGTGTCGAAGAGCACCTTGCCCTTGGACCGCAGGAACTGGGCCGGCTCGGCCACCGCGGGGATCTGGCCCTCGAAGGTGACGTCCATGGCGACGGGGTGCTCGGTCGGCTCGACGACGAACCGCAGGCGCTTGAGCGGTTCGATGACCTCCACCCGGAAGGGGCCGACCGAGGTGTCCCGACGGTCGGTGAGGGGGGCCGAGGCCCGGACGATGTACTGGTGTGAGCCCTTGCGCACGTCGATGAAGGCGTCGAGGACGCCCAGGTTCGGGTATTGGCCGAGCCCGAAGATGGCGAACCACTCGGCTGACGCCGAGTGCATGTTGAAGTAGTAGCGGTCGTAGAAGTTGCGGTCGCTCGTCGCCGGGTGGGCGATGAACTCGGGGGCCTGGTGGACCGGGTAGTCGTCCCACGACGACAGGGTCATGCGGGTGCCTCCTCTGCTCGTCGTGGGCGTCGCTCAGCCGGCGTGGCAGGCACAGCCGCCACCGCACCCCCCGGGCACCGGCGCCCCGCACCCCGTCTCCGGGCCTGGTGCGCCGGCCGCCCCGGTGGTGGCGAAGACCGGGAGGAGGCGGACCGCCCCGGTGTGCCCCGCGGGGCAGGTCGCCGGCAGGTCGGCGTCGGCCATGGATCGTCGGCTGTCGAAGCTCACGGCACAGGTCCGACAGCGGTACTCGTAGAACGGCATGCCCTCACCTCCGTTCGGGGATCCTATCGGGGCCACCCGCCGCCTCGAGAGGTGACGAGAAGTGATCCGGGGTCAGTGTGGCTGTACTGGCCGGGCAGCCTCGCCACCAATGGCGACCTGACATCTGCCAGCGGCCGGTCCTCGCCACCGGAGACCGGGCTCCACAGGCATCGACGGAATATCGTGCTGCGGGCTAGTGCCTTCGAGAAGGATTCGATCTTTGTTGAGACTGCATTTGAGAGCAGGGTTCTCACCACAGTCACGCCAGTGGACCGAGGTTATCGAGCCCCGAGTGCAGCGGTGTTGGAGCTTCTGACCCCGACGGGTGCGACCGTCGTGATCGTGCTTCGCTCAACGCACTGCTACCAGAGTCGCGAAGCTCCCGGCAGAATGCGGGTCGTTGATCCCGGGCCGTCAGCGTGTCCCAAAGGCCCAACCTGCCCGTACCTCGTGCCCTTCGACCCGACGACGAGTGCTGGACAATCGGAATCCTCTGGGCGGCGAGCCCGCGACTGCCCCGGGTCTTGGAAGCTACCCACCGCCCATGGGGAGCGTTGGCCAACGAAAGGGACCGGACGAATCCCTCGTTGGATTCAGTCTCGATTTGGGCTGGGTGGTTTGGTAGCGTGACGCCATGCTTTACGTGGCGACGATCCATTTCGCGACACCAAAGTGGATCGCCATCCAACAGCGGTACATGAAGAAGAACATCCATGAGGAATTCCGCGTCTTCGCGATCTTGAATGGGATCTCCCAGGAGTACCACTCGGAGTTCTACCGGGTCGTAGCGGCTGGGGGCGCCCACGAGGGCAAATTGAACCTGCTGGCTGGCGAGATCTGTTCGCAGGCGGCCCCCGATGACGTGCTTCTTTTCCTTGACGGGGATGCGTTCCCGATCCGCGACCCGATGCCCGCCATCTACGAAGGACTGGAGAACACTTCGATGGTCGCGGTGCGGCGGGATGAGAACGGAGACCCACAACCCCATCCGTGCTTCTGCGCGGTGAGGGTGCGGGACTGGCTGCGCTTGAACGGCGACTGGTCCCCCGGCTACATGTGGCAGGACACTACGGGCCGGTTCGTCACCGATGTCGGAGGCAATTTGCTTCGAACATTGGAGAGGACGAACAGCCGGTGGACCCCTCTCCTGCGCTCCAACGCTCGGAACGATCATCCGCTCTTCTTCGGCGTCTACGCGGACATTGTGTACCACCAAGGAGCCGGGTTCCGCAGCCCGGAGTCGAGGGTCGACAACGAGACCCGCCCGTGGCGCATGAAGGGGGAGCGTCTGCCCTTCGTCGGACCCCAGATCATCCGGTTCAACGCCGATCGGCGCCAGCGGTGGACCGACGAGCTGCACCGCACAAGCGGTCAGCTCTCCGAGTCGTGGTACGCGGCCATTGAACGGGATGACGAGTTCTATACGAAGCTGCTCTCGCCGGCGAAAGTCTCTCAGGCCGGTGATTGAGCCGGCCGCCTCCTCCTGGGTGGTGGCCCCCGAGGTCCCAACTGGCCTGCCGATTTCTGCCGGCCACGATCACCGATGACCTAGGAAACCGGCGATGGCCCCCCCCGAGAGGCTCGGGACCCCGAAGGGCCCCTGGGTCCTCGTCGTCGGAATGCACCGGAGCGGCACGTCGGCCTTCACCGGGGCCCTCGGAGCGTTGGGGCTCCAGCTGCCCCAGCTGGCGGACCGCTTGGCGCCCCACGCCAACAATCCGGACCATTTCGAGAGCTTGGCGCTCCTCACTCTCGACGAGCATCTGCTCAGGTCGTTCGGAGGGAGCTGGGACGCACCTCCCGAAGTCCCGACCGAATGGGCCGACCGGGACGTGGATCGGCACCGGGACGCGGCCGTGCGCGCCGCGAGGCACGCCTTTCCTGACCCGGGCCCCGTCGCGTGGAAGGACCCTCGGGCGTGCCTCCTCCTTCCCTTCTGGCGCCAGCTCTTGCCCCAGCCGGTCGCTTCGTTGCTGATCTGGCGATCGCCAATGGCCGTCGCCCGGTCACTGAAGAAGCGCAACGGCTTCAGCCTGGTGCACGGCATCGCCCTCTGGGAACACTACAACCTGGCCGCCCTACGCGGCCTTCAGAATACTGACGTCTTCGTGACCCACTATGAGGCGCTCTTGTCTGATCGGAGAGCGGTGTGCGCCGGTCTGGCTGGGTGGCTGGACACCCTTCCGCAGTTCGGCCCGTGGCACGGGACGTGGGACGTGGAGTCAGCCGTCTCCGGGCTCTCCCATGATCTGTGGCATCAGAAGGGAGAGGATGACGAGAGCCTGCTGCTCGACGAGCACCACAGACTCCTGGAAATCCTCCAGAGCCTCGAGGGATCCCACCGGCCCCTTGAGGTGGGACTCCTGCCCGATCCGTCCCCGTGGTCCGTCGGTGTGCTCGATTCTCACGGAGACGCGCAGGCCGTCGCACAACGGAGGATCGACGCCATGCGGTCGTCGACGAGCTGGCGGCTCACCCGGCCCCTTCGAATGCTGCGGAATCGGGAGGGCGAGGATCGGGGGCGCAACCAACCGTGACACCCATGGGCCACGGACTCCGAGTGGTGGGTCCTCACCCGTCCTGAGACAACCCTGGCTGGCGCCACGGTTGCTCCGCCTCCGGGCCCGTGGGTCGATACTGCCTTGTGGACGCAGCTGGGACCTGCGGGGCCGGCTGAACCGGGTGGCTCCCCCGCAATGGCGGGAACTGGCCCCTCGAACTCGGCGTCCGCGCGCTGATTGATCGGCGTGTTGTAGGTGCAGCTGGCGTGCGCCGTCGAAGTGCCCCCAATGGTGGTGGCCGTAACAGACAGCGTCGCGGACCCGGCGGGGCGTCGCGGTCAGCGAGGTCGAGAGGTCCCCGGTGACGTCGGTGCCCGCCGTCGTGCCGACGTCGACGGTGGTGACGCCGGAGACGGACTCGGTGCCCAGGAAGATGACCGGCACCCACCGGGCCGGCGCGGCGGCCCTCAGGGCTGGACGTAGGCGTAGATGCCGAAGCCGTTGTACCAGTCCGAGTCGACCGGCCGGAAGGGCCCGTTGATGATCACGGCGAGGTTCTCGCCGATCCCCGGCCCGGCGTCCCCCTCGATGGTGATGATGGCCCCGTCCGGCCAGACCTGGGCCACGATCCCGGTGTGCAGCGACGTGGCGGTGCTGGCCGGCCCGGACCCGTAGAGCAGGTCGTCGCCGGGGACCGGGACGGCGGAGGGAGGCAGCACCGTGCCGTTGGCGGCCCCCCAGTCGTAGATGTCCCCGGTGAACGCGTACGACGGGATGCCCACGCCCCCCTGTTCCATGGCCCAGGTGGCGAACAGGGCACACCACTCCTCGCAGGGCCCGTAGGGGTTGCAGAACCCCCCGCCGCTCGGGTCGGGCTGCACCTGGGACTCGGCGGCGGCCACGATGGCCGCCGAGCCCGGGAAGGTGCCGTTCGGGGGCGGGTTGTCGAAGCTGTAGTTGAAGGCGTCCGGGCCGAGCAGCCAGTAGCCGTCGCCGTCGGGGGTGGGCACCAGCTTGGTGACCGGCGCCGCGGGGCCGCCACCGCCGAGCGAGCCGGCGTAGGTGGCGTCCCCGAAGGTGAAGACCCCGCCGTCCCAGGCGACCAGCCAGTAGCCCTGCCCGTCGGGGGTGGGCGCCATGGACAAGATGCCGTCGTTAAGCGGCTTGCCGCCCATCGAGCCGAAGTACCCGGCGTCGCCGAAGGCGAAGATGCCGCCGTCGGCACCGACCAGCCAGTAGCCCCCGCCGTCGGGGGTCGGCGCCATGGCCACGATGTTGGCGGCCAGGGTCATGCTCCCGGTCGAGCCGTAGAACCGGGCGTCGCCGAAGGCGAAGATGCCGCCGTCGTCGGCCACCATCCAGTACCCGCCGCCGTCGGGTGTCGCCGCCATGCCCACGATGGGCAGGTTGAGGTGCGATCCGCCCATCGAGCCGTAGAACCGGGCGTCCCCGAAGGCGAAGATCCCCCCGTCGAACCCGATCAGCCAGTAGCCCCGGTCGTCGGGGGTGGCCGCCATGCCCACGATGGGCCCCTGCAGGGTGAGGTTGCCGAGGGACCCGTAGTACTGCGCCGTCCCGTAGTTGTAGACGCCGCCGTCGGCACTGGCCAACCAGTACCCCGTCCCGTCGTTGGTGGCCACCATGTCGACGACGAGCGAGTTGAAGGTGGGCCCGGCGCCGTTGACCGAGGCGACCTTCGGGGCGCCCACCTCGGCGTCGCCGAAGGGGTACACGCCCCCTCCGGGGTAGACGCTGGGTCGGGCCAGCGCGGCCCGCGAGGTGCCCGCGGGGACCGCAGGCCCGGTGGCGCCGGCCGGTGCGGGGCAGGCCAGGAGCTGCGCCGACACTACGACCGTCGCCCCGAGCACCGCACCGGCGCGCAGGGCGCCCGTGAAGAACTTGCGGAGCATGTCCAAAAGATTCTGCCAGACCCGTCGGGCCCCGTGGGCCATCGACCGTCCACGCAGGGACGGGGAGCCCGGCGGCCGTCGGTGGGTGACGGCGGGCCCGGGACGGGCAGAATGTGACCATGACCGATCCCGCACCGCATCCCGACAGCTTCAACGCCCGGACCGAGCTCGCGGTGGGCGACCGGCGGTTCGAGATCTTCAGCCTCACCGCCGGGCCGCTGGCCGCCGCCGGCGACGTCGCCCGCCTGCCATACGGCGTCAAGGTGCTCCTCGAGAACCTGCTGCGCCACGAGGACGGGTTGCGGGTGACGGCGTCGGACGTGGCGGCGGTGGCGGCATGGGGACGGCACCCCGATGCCCACGGGGCCAACGCCGGTGACGACGCCCGGGAGATCGCCTTCACCCCCGAGCGGGTGCTGATGCAGGACTTCACCGGGGTGCCCGGGGTGGTCGACCTAGCCGCCATGCGCGACGCGCTGGTGGGCCTCGGCGGCTCACCCTCCCAGATCAACCCGTTGGTCCCGGTGGAGCTCGTGATCGACCACTCGGTGATCGCCGAGCGCTCCGGGGAGCCGGCCGCCTTCGCCGAGAACGTGGGCATCGAGTACGAACGCAACATCGAGCGCTACCAGCTGCTCCGCTGGGCCCAGGGCTCGTTCGACCGGTTCGGGGTGGTGCCGCCGGGTACCGGGATCTGCCACCAGGTCAACCTCGAGCACCTGTCGCGGGTCGTGTTCGCCACCCCCGACGGTCGTGCCTACTGCGACACACTCGTCGGCACCGACTCGCACACCACCATGGTCAACGGCCTGGGCGTCCTCGGCTGGGGGGTGGGGGGCATCGAGGCCGAGGCGGCCATGCTCGGCCAACCCCTCTCGATGCTGCTGCCACCGGTGGTCGGGCTGCGGCTCTTCGGCGAGATGGCCGAGGGGACGACGGCCACCGACCTCGTGCTCACCATCACCGAGCTGCTGCGCCACCACGGCGTGGTGGGCAAGTTCGTCGAGGCCTTCGGGCCCGGGGTGGCCGCCGTCCCCCTCGAGACCCGGGCCACCATCGGCAACATGTCCCCCGAGTACGGGGCCACCTGCACCATCTTCCCCATCGACGGCGCCACCGTCGACTACCTGCGCTTCACCGGGCGCGACGAGGACCACCTGGCCCTGGTGGAGGCCTACGCCAAAGCCCAGGGGCTCTGGCACGTGCCGGGGGGCGACGAGCCGGTCTACTCCGAGACCGTCGAGCTCGACCTCTCCACCGTGGTGCCCAGCCTGGCCGGGCCGGCCCGGCCCCAGGACCGGGTGCCGCTGGCCGGGTCCAAAACGGCCTTCCGGGCCGCCCTCGGTCGGGAGCCGGTGCGCGCTGGGCCCCCCGCGGGCGGCGCCCACGAGCTGCGCGACGGCGACGTGGTGATCGCGGCCATCACCAGCTGCACCAACACCTCCAACCCCCAGGTCATGGTGGCCGCCGGCCTGCTGGCCCGCCGCGCCGTCGAGCGGGGCCTCGTCACCAAGCCCTGGGTCAAGACCACCCTGGCGCCGGGCTCGCGGGTGGTCATGGACTACCTGGAGCGGGCCGGGCTGGTCGGGCCGCTCGAGCAGCTCGGCTTCTACCTGGTCGGCTACGGCTGCACCACCTGCATCGGCAACTCGGGGCCGCTGCTCGGGGGGGTCTCCGAGACGGTGCAGGCCCACGACCTGTCGGTGGCCTCGGTGCTCTCGGGCAACCGGAACTTCGAGGGCCGGATCCACCCCGACGTGCGCATGAACTACCTCGCCTCCCCGCCGCTGGTGGTGGCCTACGCCCTGGCCGGCACGATGGACACCGACCTGTCGACCGACCCGATCGGGACCGACGACCAGGGCCGCCCGGTGCTGTTGTCCGAGTTGTGGCCCACCGGGACCGAGGTGGCCGAGACCATCCGGGCCTCCCTCAGCTCAGAGGAGTTCCGGGCCCGCTACGCCTCGGTCTTCGACGGCGACGAGCGGTGGCGCTCGGTGCCGGTGTCCGCCGGGGAGACCTTCGCCTGGGAGGCCGACTCCACCTACGTGCTGCGCCCCCCGTTCTTCGCCGACATGGCGGCCCGGCCACAGCCGGTGACCGACATCGACGGGGCCCGGGCGCTGGCCGTACTCGGCGACAGCGTCACCACGGACCACATCTCACCGGCCGGATCGATCCGGGCCAGCTCGCCGGCCGGCCGGTACC
Source organism: uncultured Acidimicrobiaceae bacterium (assembly GCA_963836375.1). Taxonomy (GTDB): domain Bacteria; phylum Actinomycetota; class Acidimicrobiia; order Acidimicrobiales; family RAAP-2; genus CAWIJK01. The sequence goes on from CAWIJK010000004.1 coordinate 402,892, forward strand.
TGACCGAGCACGGTGTGCCCGAGTCCGAGTTCAACTCCTACGGGGCGCGCCGGGGCAACCACGAGGTCATGATGCGCGGGACGTTCGCCAACGTCCGCCTGCGCAACCAGCTGGCGCCGGGGACCGAGGGCGGGTTCACGGTCCACCTGCCCGACGGCGAGCAGACCACGATCTTCGACGCAGCCGTGCGCTACCAGTCAGAGGGGGTGCCGCTGGTCGTCCTGGCTGGCAAGGAGTACGGGTCGGGTTCGAGCCGGGACTGGGCGGCCAAGGGGACGACGCTGCTCGGGGTGCGGGCCGTGCTGGCCGAGAGCTACGAGCGCATCCACCGCTCGAACCTCGTCGGGATGGGCGTGCTGCCCCTCCAGTACGCACCGGGCGAGTCGGCCGCCTCGCTCGGGCTCACCGGCCACGAGGTGTTCTCGATCGGCGGCCTGCTGGCCCTCAACGAAGGCACCTTGCCCAAGGAGGTGCCGGTGCGGGCCACCGGCCCCGACGGCTCGGTGGTCGAGCTGAGCGCCCGGGTGCGGATCGACACGCCGATGGAGGCCGAGTACTACCGGCACGGCGGCATCCTGCGCTACGTCTTGCGCCAGCTGGCCGGCTGAGGGTCCTCGCCGGCCAGGGCGACGAAGCGCTCCAGGACCGGGGCGCCCACCGCCTCGACCCGGGCCAGCGCACCGGGTTCCATGACCCCCGCGTCGAGCCGCGACGCCCAGGCGGCGCCCAGCGCGGCGTCCACCTCGACGTGGAACTGCAGGCCGTAGGCGCGCCGGGCCGCCCGGAACCCCTGGTGCGCGTAGCGCCAGCTCGAGGCCAACAGGACGGCCCCGTCGGGCACACCGAAGGTGTCGCCGTGCCAGTGCACGCACTCGAGCGGGCTGCCGGCCGGCCCGAGCACCGGATCGGCCCGTCCGGCCCCGGTCAGCTCGACCTCGCCCGTCCCGAGCTCCTCGCCGTCGCCGGCGGTCACCTCGGCCCCGAGGGCCAGGGCCAGCTGCTGGGCGCCCAGGCAGATCCCGAGCACGGCCAGGTCGGCCTCGACCGAACGGGCCAAGAGCTGGCGCTCGGCGCGCAGCCACGGGTGGTCGGCGTCGTCGTGCACCCCCATCGGGCCGCCGAGAACCACCACGCCGCCGAGGGCCGCCACCCCGGCGGGGTCGGGGATCGGCTCGCCCAGATCGGCCCGCACCAGGGTCCAGCGGGCGCCGGCCCGGCCGAGGGCGTCGGCCACCAGCCCCGGTCCCTCGTGGGCCACGTGCTGGACGATCACCCACGGCCGGTCGGTCACCGGGGCCGCTCCCCTCCCGCCCGCACCGCTCAGCGGGTCTGGACGACCCGGTAGGCCTCGGCCACCGACCCGTCGGGCAGCCCGACCGCCCGGGCGACGCCCGAGCCCCACTCACGCAGCATCGCGTCGAGGCCCTCGCGTTCGGCCACCTGGCTCTCGTGGCTCCGCAACGCCGCCACCTTGCGGTCGAAGGCGGCCGTCGTGTCCACCGCCATGGTGGGGTGGTCGAAGGCCATCAGCCAGAGCTCGTCGACGGTGTGGGGCTCGAGGCCCTCGTCCTCGAGCAGCTCGGGGTGGGCGAAGGGGTTCCGGGCGTCGGGGTAGACGGCGGCCGCGGCGGCCTCGCCGGCGGCCAGGTGGTCCGGGTGGCTGGCGTAGATGCGGTCCCAGTTGCGCTCGGGGGACTGGGTGACCACCCGCTGGGGCCGGAACTGGCGGATGACCCGGCTGATGTCGCGTCGCAGGTCGAAGCTGGCGGTCACCCGACCGTCGGGATAGCCGAGGAACCGCACGTCGTGCACACCGACCACCGCCGCCGCGGCCCGCTGCTCGCGCCGGCGTATCTCGGCCATCTCGGCCCGGGTGATCGTGCGGTCCTGGCCCCCGGCGTCGCCGTCGGTGACGATGCAATAGGCCACCTGCACGCCGGCGTCGGTGAACGTGGCCACCGTCCCGGCCGAGCCGAAGTCGACGTCGTCGGGGTGGGCGGTGACGAACAGGACCCGCTCGACCCCGTCCCCGGGGGCCCAGCGGGGCACCGGGGCGCCAGCGGGGTCGGTCATCGTGGGGGGAACGGGGTCCGGAGGGACCCGGTCAGAGGACGCCCTCGTCGGCCGACGGCGTCCACGCGGTGAGGTCGGCCAGCCGGGGGTCGTTGGAGAACATCTCGACGATCGGGATCCGCAGGCCCAGGCGGCGCTGGATCACCTCGGCCTCGACAACCTGGTTCCACAGCACCAAGGTGGCCACGATCCCGGTCTCGCCGGCCCGGGCCGTGCGGCCCGAGCGGTGCAGGTAGGCCTTCTCGTCCTCGGGCGGGTCGTAGTGGACGACGATGTCGACGGCGTCGATGTGCAGCCCTCGGGCGGCGACGTCGGTGGCCACCAGGACCGGCAGCTTGCCCGACGAGAAGTCGGCCAGGGCCCGCTCGCGGTTGGACTGGCGCAGGTCGCCGTGGATGGCCGCCGCCCGGATCCGCTCCTTGCCCAACTGCTCCACCAGGCGGTCGGCCCCGCGCTTGGTCCGTACGAACACGAGCGACTTACCGACCCCTTTGATGATTGCCGCCGCCACCTTGACCTTGTCCATCTGGTGAACCTGGATGAAGCGGTGCTCCATGGCGGCCACCGTCTGGGTGCTCGAGGCCACCTCGTGGAAGACCGGGTCGGTCAGGTAGCGCGTCACCAGGCGGTCCACCGCGCCGTCGAGGGTGGCCGAGAACAACAGGGTCTGGTGGTCCTTCTCCAGCCGCCGGAGCACCCACTCGACCTGGGGCATGAATCCCATGTCGGCCATGCGGTCCGCCTCGTCGAGGACCAGGACCTCGAGGTCGGCCACCGACAGCTCGCCCCGGTCGCCCAGGTCGATAAGGCGGCCCGGGGTGGCGATGATGACCTCGACCCCCCGCCGCAGCTTGGCCACCTGGCGGTCGATGTCGGCCCCCCCGTAGACCGAGGCGATCCGCAGCCCCACGATCTCGGCCAGCGGGGCCATGACCTCGTGCACCTGGACGGCCAGCTCGCGGGTCGGTAACAGCACCAGGGCCAGGGGCCGGGCCGGATGACCGGGCCGCGTGCCGGTGCCGCCGGCGGCGCTGACCGTGGCCGCGATCCGCTGCAGGAGGGGAAGCCCGAAGGCCAGGGTCTTGCCCGAGCCGGTCTTGGCCTTGCCGCACACGTCGCGCCCGGCCAGGGCATCTTCGATGGTCAGGGCCTGGATGGGAAAGGCCTCGGTGATCCCCTGGTCGGCCAGGGCGTCGGCCAGCACCTCGGCCACCCCGAGGGACTCGAAGGTCCGGGCCGTCTCGTAGGAGTCGGTGCCCGGTGCGCCCGCGCTCGGGCCCGGGGAGCCGGCCGATGGGCCGGGAAGGAGACTTTCGACGGTCATGTCCTGCTCTCTCGTGCAACGGCGAGGGCCCGGCGCCGCCAAGGAGAAGGAGTGTGGGCCCCGACCACGACTGTGCTCTGTGGTCGATCCACAGGCTACCAGCCGATACCCGCCAAAGGGCGCACCCCCCGCGCCCTGTGCCAAGGTACGGGCGGGCCCCCGGGGTCACGCCCCGGGCCGGCGGCGCACAGGAGGAGACGATGGCCAGACTGGAGGCGGGTGCCAAGGCGCCCACGTTCACCCTTCTTGACCAGGACGAGAAAAAGGTCTCGCTGAAGGACTTCGCCGGCTCGCCGGTGGTGGTGTACTTCTACCCGGCCGATGACACCCCGGGGTGCACCAAGGAGGCCTGCCAGTTCAACGACAACCTGCGGGCCTTCAGCCGGACCGGGGCCAAGGTGGTCGGGATCTCTCCGGACGGTGCGGCCAAGCACACCAAGTTCCGGGCCAAGTACAAGCTCAAGTTCCCCCTCCTGAGCGATGCCGCGCACTCGGTCATGGAGGCCTACGGGGCCTGGGGCGAAAAGACCATGTACGGCCGCAAGACGGTGGGGACCATCAGGTCGACCTTCCTCGTCGACGCCAAGGGCACCGTGGCCCGGGCCTGGTACAACGTCCGGGCCGACGGGCACGCCGACAAGGTGCTCGAGGAGCTCAAGGCCCTCGGGGGCTGAGCTCGGGGTCCACCCCGGGCGGGCGGCCCCGCGGGGTCGCTCAGCGCTGGTGGGCCGGGCACCACCACGTCGTGCGGCCGCCCACCGTGTCGCGCACGAGCGGTGAGCCGTCGCGCGGGGAGTGGCCGCCGGCCCGGCGCTCGGCCATCAGGTCGCCGGTGTGCGAGCCGCCCCGGCCGGTCAGCGCGCGGAGCGTCGAGCCCAGGGTCCGGTGCAGCCGGCGCAGCTCGGTCCGGTCCAGTGAGCCCGAGGGCCGCCAGGGCGAGAGCGAGGCCCGCCAGAGGATCTCGTCGGCCAGCAGGTTCCCGACGCCGGCCAGGCGGGACTGGTCCAGCAGCCGGGCCTTGATCGGGGGCCCGCCGCCCGGCCCCCGGCCGGCCAGGGCGCCGTCGAGTCGCGCCACGCTGACGTCGAGGGCGTCAGGGCCGAGGGCCCCCTCGTCGGGGTCGACCACGACCCGCCCGAAGCGCCGGGGGTCGTGCAGGGCCAGGCTGCCGCCGTCTTCGAAGCCCAGGCGCAGCCGGACCCACTGGCGGCCGAACCTCTCGGGGCCGTACAAGAGCCGGTCGACGGCCAGCCGGTCGTCGACCACCAGGCCGCCGGTCATCCCGAAGCGGATCCCCACCGTGGGCCCGTCGGTGTCGAGCAAGAGGAGCTTGCCCCGCCGGCGGGTGGCGGTGAAGCGCCGGCCGGCCAGGGCGCGGCGAAGGCCGGCCGGTGTCAGGTGGTCGCCCAGGCAGTGCGGGTCGGGGACGGCGACGGTGGCGATCCGGCGGTCCAGTGCCTCTTCGGCCAGCCGCCGGTAGTACTCGACCTCGATCATCTCGGGCACCCGGGCACGGTACCGGCCGGAGCGGGCCGGGTCGGTATGGTGTCGGTCGTGCCTCCCGAGAAACCCCACTGGGCCGAGTTGTTCACCGAGGTCGTGACGTCGGGCCTGTGCACCGGCTGCTCGGCCTGCGTGATCGCCTGCCCCTACGACGTCTTGGACTACGACGACACCAACGGCCGCTATAAGCCGTTCCACGTTCCCGCCGAGGGTGGCCCCGACAGCTGCACCCACGGGGTGAAAGGCTGCACCCTGTGCACCCGGGCCTGCCCGCGCTTTCGCACCTGGGAACCCGAGATCGAGAACCACCTCTTCGGGCGCGAGCGCACCGACGACGAGGTGTCGGGAATCGCCGTCGACATGGTCCTGGCCCGGGCCACCGACCCCGAGGTCCACGTCGCCGGTCAAGACGGCGGCTTCGTGTCGGCCCTTTTGATCTGGGCCCTCGAGCACGACGTCGTCGACGCCGCACTGGTGTCGGCCCTCGAGGGTGACGGGTCCACGTGGAAGGCGGTGCCCGCCGTGGTCCGGGACCGGGCCGGGGTGCTGGCCACCGCCGGATCCCGCTACACCTACTCGGCCAACCCGATGGCCTACAAGGAGGCCATCGAGGGCGGGGCCGAACGCATCGCCCTGGTCGGCATGGGCTGCCAGGCCTCGGCCCCGCCGGTGATGGCCGCCCGCAAGGCGGGCAAGGTGGCCCGGCGTTTCGCCCTTTCCATCGGCCTGCTCTGCTCGAAGACCTTCGACGACGCCATCTTCGCCGAGCTGTTCGAGGCCCGCTACGGCCTCCAACGCCAGGACATGGTCAAGATGAACATCAAGGGCGTCTTCCAGGTCTGGATGCGCGACGGCTCGTACCACGAGGTCCCGCTGAAAGAGGCCCACGCCTGGACCCGCGAGGGGTGCACCGCCTGCCCGGACTTCGCGGCCGAGCACGCCGACATCTCGACCGGGGGAATCGGGGCCTTCAACGACTGGACCCTCACCATCATCCGCACCGAGCGGGGACGCGAGCTCTTCCACTCGATGGTGGCGGCCGACGCCGTCGAGGTCCGGCCGGTCGACGACGACCCCGGGGCGGTCGCCCTCCTGCGCAGGCTGAGCCGGGTCAGCCGGCGTCGGTGGCCGGCCACCGCGGTGCCGATGCCCGGGCGCCTTCCGGCCGCCACGACCTAGCGGACCCCGGGCTTCTCGGTCCGGGGCCCGCCGAACGGCGACCTCGTCGGGCGCGAGCACCGACCCGGCCGAGCGCCGGTGGTTCCAGTCACCGTCGGTGCGGACCGCTCGCCACGGGCACCCGGGCGGGGGCCGGCTAGGCGCCGAGGGCCCGGGCCCGGGCGAAGACGGCGTCGAACATGGCCTCGGTGAGGGTGCCGGTGAAGGTGTTCTGCTGGCTCGGGTGGTAGGAGCACAACAGCGTCCTCCCGCCGGGCAGCGGGTATTCGGCCAGGTGCCCGAAGCGGGGCCTCGGCCGCAGCCCGTAGAGCACGGCCACGGCCTGGCAGGCGAACTGGCCGAGGGCGACCACCACGGTCACCTCGGCCAGCAGCCCGAGCTCGCGGGCCAGGTACGGACGGCAGGTGTCCCGCTCGGCCGGGGTGGGCTTGTTAGCCGGTGGGGCGCAACGCACGGCGGCGGTGACCCATGCGCCGTCCAGCACCAACCCGTCGTCGCGGGCGGTGCTCTCGGGGCGGTTGGCGTAGCCGGACCGCCAGAGGGCGGCGAAGAGCCAGTCACCGGAGCGGTCGCCGGTGAAGACCCGACCGGTCCGGTTCGCCCCGTGGGCGGCCGGGGCGAGGCCGACCACGACCAGGCGGGCGCCGGGATCACCGAAGCCGGCGACCGGTCGGCCCCAGTACCGCTGGCCGGCGAACGAGGCCCGGGGTGACGCGGCGACCGACTCGCGCCAGGCCACCAGGCGCGGGCAGGCCCCGCACGCCTCGATCTCGGCGCCGAGGGCGCCGAGGGCGCCGAGGGCGCCGGCCGTCATCGTGGGCCCGTTCTCCGGGACGGTGCGCGGGGCGTCGGGACCGGCCACGCCAAAGCCTACGATGGCACCCCGTGCCCTCCTCCAAGAAGGCCCCCGCCCCCACCGTCGTCCTCTTGGTCAGGCACGGCAAGACCCCGACCACCGGCCAGGTCCTCCCCGGCCGGGCCCGGGGCCTCCACCTGGCCGACGAGGGCCGGGCCCAGGCCGAGCAGGTGGCCGCCCGGATCTCGTCGCTGGCCACCAAGCCGGTGGCCGTCTACGCCTCCCCCCTCGAACGGACCAAGGAGACGGCGGCCCCGATTGCCCGGGCGCTCGGCCTGCGGGTGCGCACCGACCGGGGCCTCATCGAGTGCGACGTGGGCACCTGGACCGGGGTCGCGCTCAAGGCCCTGGCCAAGACGCCCGAATGGCGCGAGGTCCAGGGCTGGCCGGGCGGGTTCCGGTTCCCCGGCGGCGAATCGTTCGCCGACCTGTCCACCCGGGCCACCGGGGCGGTGCTCGGCCTGGTCCGCCGGCACCCAGGTCAGACCGTCGTGGCCGTCTCCCACGCCGACCCCATCAAGGCGGTGGTCGCCGCGGCGGCCGGCGTCCCCCTCGACCTCTTCCAGCGCATCGTGGTCTCGCCCTGCTCGGTCTCGGCCCTCCTCTACGCCCACGGTGGCCCCCACGTGCTGTGCACCAACTCGACGGCGTCGCTCGCCGACCTGGCCCTGTCGTGACCGGCCCGGCGACCCCAGGCCGGCCATGAGCGACGAGCACGACCTGAGCGCACCCGACCGCTTCAGCGTCGGCACCGAGGGGCCGGTCGGTGAGCGGGTGTTCCTCTTGCACTGCGAGGAGGGGCCGACCTCGCTCACCCTCAAGGTCGAGAAGAGCCAGGTGGCCGTCCTGGCCTCCTACCTCGCCCGGATCGTGCGCGAGCTCGGCCGCCCCGGCGAGCTGCCCGAGGACCTCGACTTCGACGTCGGGGTGGAGCCGGACTGGGTCGTGGGCACCATCGGCGTCTCCTACGACGAGGAGACCGACCGCCTAGTCGTCGTGGTCGAAGAGATGGTCGAAGACGACGAGGAGGGAGAGGTCGTCCGCATCGCCCTCACCCGCGAGCAGGCGGCGGCCTTCGCCATCCGGGCCACCGCCCTGGTGGAGGCCGGCCGGCCGCCGTGCCCCCTGTGCGGCCTGCCGCTTGACCCCTCGGGTCACGACTGCCCACGGACGAACGGGCACCGCCCCCCGGTCACGTGACGCCCGAACCGGCCGACGAGCCCCCGCCCGCCACCCCGGCGCGGGCGCCCGGGACGCTCGGGGGCGCCGAGGGGCCCGGGGACACCCCGACGGTGGCCGAGGTCCTGGCCGAGGGCGAGATGGAGGTGCACGGCCGGATCGCCGGCAGCTCGAACGCCACCTTGCTCGTGACCTGTACCGGCGGGGGCGTCGAGCTGCTGGCCGTCTACAAGCCCGCCCGGGGGGAACGGCCCCTGTGGGACTTCCCCACCGGGCTGCACCGGCGCGAGGTCGCCGCCTACGTGGTCTCCGAGGCGCTCGGCTGGGGGCTGGTGCCCGAGACCGTCGCCCGCCACGACGCCCCCTTCGGGCCCGGGTCGGTGCAGCGCTTCGTCCCAGAGGACGGGACCTCGCACTACTTCACACTGGTGGAGGACCCGGCGTGGCACCCCGACCTGGTGCGCTTCGCCGCCTTCGACGTGGTGGCCAACAACGCCGACCGCAAGAGCGGTCACGTGCTGGCGGCCGAGGGCCGGCTCTGGGGCATCGACCACGGCCTGACCTTCCACACCCAACCCAAGCTGCGCACCGTCATCTGGGACTTCGCCGGCGAGTTGCTGGACGCCGGGCTGCTGGGCGACCTCGAGCGCCTGGTGGCCGGCGTGCCGGCCGACCTGGCCGGGCTGCTCGACGACGACGAGGTGGCGGCCATGGTGGGGCGGGCGGCCCGGCTCGCCGACGAGGGCGCCCTGCCCGAGCCCGACGGCGACCGGGACTGGCCCCCCTACCCCTGGCCCCTGGTCTGAGCGCCCCCGGTCGCCCAGGGGACCGGGTCGCCCAGGGACCCGGTGCTCAGGGGACCGAGGTGCTCAGGGAACCGGGATGTGCAGCTGGACGCGCATGGCCGAGATGACCGCCTGGGACAGGATCTCGGCCCCGCCCGGCGCGATGTGGGTGCCGTCAGGCTCGCGCACGTTCACCTCCTGGCCGTTGGAGACGAGGTAGGGCGTGAACTGGCCCTGGGGGGTGCCCAGGAGGGTCCAGCTACTCACATAGGTGGCGCCGGTCGCCATGGCCTCGGCCTGGTAGATGGCGTCGAGGGTCTGCATCTTGGCCGACAGGGCCGCGTTCTGCATGGGGGGCATGCCGACCCAGACCACCTTGGCCCCCTGGCTCGCCGCCGTCTGGAGGAACGACGACACCCGCTCGGAGTACATGGTGTTCCACTGGGTCGACCCGTAGGGGACGTCGGGGGGGCCCGGGAAGTCCTGGGGGTCGTTCGCCCCGACCATGATCACCACCACCTGGGGGTGGTACCTGGGCAGGTCGCTTTGGAGCTCGGCCGGCCAGTTGTAGTAGTCGGGCCGGGTCAGGCCGGTGCCCACCTGGCCGTCCAAGGTGGCCTGCACCGCCCCGGTGCTGGCCAGGTCGTTCACCAAGGTGTCGCCGAGGTCGATGCCGAGCGAGTCGCCGATGACGAGGACCCGCAACGGGTTGGCCGGCGTCGGCTTGACCGTGGCCGGCAGGGTCGTGGTGGTCGGCGCGGCCGTGGTCGTCACCCCGGGCCCGGTCAGAGGGGCGGTCGTCGCGGTGGTGGGCGGGAGGCGTCTCGGGCCCGCCGACAGCAGCGTCGACCCGTTGCCCGGGCGGTTCCCCTGCCGGCCGAGGACCCCGTTGCCCACCGACACCACGTGGGAGAGCTGGAGGCCCCGGCTCACCGCGGCGATCGGGCCGAGGATGTCGAGGGCGACCGTGCGCCGGACCCCGACCGGGGAGACCTGGGCGTTGTGCTGGAGCGTCGGGGCGTCGAGCACCAACCAGACGCAGAAGGCCAGCACCGAGACGCACAGGGCGTAGGTCCACCGCACCCGCCGGGGACCAGTTCTTTGATCGGGGGCGCCGGCGTCGGCGGTCGGCTCCGCCGGGGCGTCGACGGGCTCCACCCGGCCGGACCGTCCCGGGGTTTGGCTGGGGTCGTGCTCGGTCGTGTCCACGGTGGCTCCCGCCGCCGACCCGTACCGGTCGGCCGGGACCAGCGCGGCGGTACCCCGATCGTAGGGGGAGCCGGGCGCCCGGCCGACCGCGACCCCCGGGCGGTCATGGGGCCTGGGGTCAGAACCCGGTCCGGGGTCAGAACCGGTAGTAGATGAACGGCGCCACCCCGGTCGGCCCCAGCGTGGTGATGACCAGGAGCCCGACGCCGAGCACACCGACCTGGACCGCCATGTTGGCCCGGGAGAACCGCACCTGGACCCACTCGACCGAGGGCCGGGGCACGTACTGGGCGGCCAGGATGAACGCGATCGTGAGCACCAGCAGCGGGGTGACCAGCGGGGCGGGGCCCCAGTGCAAGAGCCGGCCGAGCACCGCCATGGCGTTGGAGAACGAGCTGGCGTTGAAAAAGACCCACCCCAGGCAGACGAACTGGAAGGTCCAGAAGCGCTCCCACCAGACCCGGACCGGGCCGCCGGCCAGGGCCGGAAGGCCCCTGGCCTCGCGCCTGAGGCGCCGGTGGTGCCCCACCACCTGGCCGACGCCGTGCAGGCCGCCCCAGATGATGAAGGTCCACGCTGCGCCGTGCCACAGCCCGCCGAGCAGCATCGTGATCATGATGTTGCGGGCGGTCTGCCACTGCGAGCCCCGGTTCCCCCCGAGGGGGATGTAGAGGTAGTCGCGCAGCCAGCGCGAGAGGGTGATGTGCCAGCGCCGCCAGAAGTCCTGCAGATCGCGGGCGGTGTAGGGCCCGTCGAAGTTGACCGGGAAGCGGAAGCCCAAGAGCAGGGCCAGTCCGATGGCGATGTCGGTGTAGCCGCTGAAGTCACAGTAGATCTGCACGGCGTAGCCCCAGGCGGCGAAGATCGCCTCGAGCGCGGTGTGCTTGCTCGGGGCGGTGAAGACCGGCTGGACGATGGCCGTCGACACGTACGAGGACACCACGACCTTCTTGAAGAGGCCGGCCATGATCATCCAGATCGCCCGCGAGTAGTCGATGTTGGCCGGGTCGCGCTTGCGCCGGATCTGGGGGAGCAGCTCGGTGCCGCGGACGATCGGCCCGGCGATCAGGTGGGGGAAGAACGACAGGTACACGGCCATGTCCATGGGGCGGGCCACCTCGAGCTCGCCCCGGTAGACGTCGATGACGTAGCTGAGCGCCATGAAGGTGAAGAACGAGATGGCGACGGGCAGCGTCGGCTGGATGATGGGGATCAGCCGGCCCAGGCCGACCTGGTGCAGGGCGTTGTCGACGTTGGCCGAGACGAAGCCGTAGTACTTGAAGTAGCCGAGCAGGCCGAGGAGGGCGGCGCACGAGACGACCAGGGCCGCCCGTTTGGCCCGGTGGCCCTCGAGCCGGGTGATGGCCACCGCCCCGCCCTGGGCGACGAGCGTGGACGCGGCCAGCAGGAGGACGAACCGCCAGTCCCACCAGCTGTAGAAGAAGTAGCTCAGGGCGAGCATGGCCAGCTTCCACGGACCCGGGTACGGGTTGAGCAGCCAGTTCACCGTGAAGGCGACGACGAAGAAGATGGCGAAATCGATGGTGGGAAAGAGCATGGGCGGTGTCGGGCCAGGGGGTCGGCCGACTGTACCCGGCCCCGCCCTCGGGGCCCCGGGCCGCGCCGGGTCCGTGGTCGAGGGCGGCGGCGGTGGTGGTTGTGGCGGCGGTGGCCGCGGCCGGCCGGGGAGCGCCGGGGCCGGGGCGTCGTGGCGGCCGGTGGGCCGCCGGTCGGTCAGCCCCGGGACTTGAGGGCGTCGATGAGGGCCGGGAGGACCTTCAAGGCGTCGCCCACGATGCCGAGATCGGCCACCGAGAAGATCGGGGCGTCCTGGTCCTTGTTCACCGCCACGATGTTCTTCGAGCCCTTCATGCCCACCAGGTGCTGGGTCGCCCCGGAGATGCCGCAGGCCAGGTAGACGGTGGGTTTCACCGTCTTGCCGGTCTGGCCCACCTGGTGCGAGTAGGGCACCCACCCGGCGTCGACGATGGCCCGACTGGCCCCGGCCGCCCCGTTGAGCAACTTGGCCAGCTCCTCGATCAGCGCGTAGTTCTCCGCCGACCCGAGACCGCGGCCCCCCGAGACCACCACGGCGGCCTCGTCGAGCTTCGGGCCGGTCCGCTCCTCCTCGTGGCGCTCGACCACCTTGGCCGCCCCGGTGGCCCCGGTGTCGGGGGCCGGCGCCGCCACCACCTGGGCCGGGGCCCCGCCGGACGGCTCGGCCGCGAAAGACTTGGCCCGGATCACGTAGATCCCAGGGCCGGGACCGGTGAAGCGGGCGGTCACGATGTGGCTGCCCCCGAACACCGGGTGCTGGGTGGTCAGTCCGCCGTCGGTCCCGAGGCCGGTGACGTTGGTGAGCACCGGGCGGTCCAGGCGGACCGAGAGGCGCCCGGCCACGTCGCGCCCGTCGTAGGTGGCCGGGATCAACAGGGCGTCGGGGGCGTTGCCCCCCTCGATCAGCGCGGCGATGGCCGCCGCCACCGGGGCGCCGGGCAGCGAGCCGCCCAGGTCGCCCACGTCGTAGACCGTGGTGGCGCCGAACTCGCCCAGGCCGGCGGCCAATGAGGCGGTGTCGGGGCCCCAGGCCACCGCCTCGACCGTCGAGGCCACGCTGCGGGCCTCGCTCAGGAGCTCGGTGGTGACCGGCGTCGGTCCACCGTCGCCGGCCTCGGCCAGCACCCAGATCTTGTCGATCGCCATCTCAAATCACCTTGACCTGCTCGAGGAAGGCCACGATGCGCTGCGCGCCGTCGCCCTCGTCCACCACGATCTCCCCGCCGCCGCGCGCCTCGGCCTCCGACACGTCGGTGATCTCCTGGCGGGCACCGGCCGCGCCGACCTGGGAGGCGTCGATCCCGAGGTCGGCCAGGGTGAGGGTGTCCACCGGCTTGGACTTAGCCGCCATGATCCCCTTGAACGACGGGTACCGGGGCTCGACCACACCGGCGGTGACGGTGACCACGGCCGGCAGCGGGCTCTCGACGTCGTCGTAGCCGGCCTCGGTCTGGCGCTCGACCTTGACGCTCTGGCCGTCGACGGCCACCGACTTAGCGAAGGTCACCGAGGGCAGGCCCAAGAGCTCGGCCACCTGCACCGGCAGGGTGCCGGTGTACCCGTCGGTCGACTCGGTGGCCGCCAGGACCAGGTCGGGCTGGGCCCGGGCGATCGCCGCCGCCAGGACCTTGGCCGTGCCCAGGGCGTCGGAGCCGGCCAGGGCCGGGTCGCTGACCAAGATGGCCTTGGTGGCCCCCATGGCCAGGGCCGTGCGCAGGCCGGAGGTCTCGTCGTTGGGGGCCATCGAGACCAGGGTCACCTCGTTGCCGGCGTCGGTCGGGGCCAGCTGGAGGGCCATCTCGACGCCGTAGGCGTCGGAGTCATCGAGGATGAGCTTCCCGCTGCGCACGAGGGTGTGGGTGGTGGGATCCAAAGAGCCCGGGGCGGCCGGATCGGGGATCTGCTTGACACAGACGACGACGTTCATGGCCATGCATTGTTGACTACCCGGGCCCCCGGCCGCCAACCCGGGTCCCCGGCCGCCCCGGAGTGCCCAGGTCAGGCGGACCGGACCACCGCCAGGGCCTCGGGGAGCCGGTCGGTGATGACGGCGTCGACCCCGAGGTCCACCATCTCGCGCAGGGTCGCCTCGGGGTTGACCGTCCAGACGTTGATGGCCAGCCCCGCGGCGTGGGCCCGCTCGACCAACGGGGCGGTCACCGCCGTGACGAAGGGGTGCAGCGCTCGGTAGCCGGCCCCCGCCGCCGGCTCGAGGGCACCGGAGGGGTCGGCGGCCGGCCCGAGGAGCCAGCCCACGGCCAGGCGGGGCTCGGCGTTGCGCACGGCGTCGATGCTGGGCCGGTGGAACGAGGACACGATGACCCTCTCGGCCCAGCCGCACTCGACGATGGCGGCGGCAGTGGCGACCGAGACCGCCTCGTCGGGGTCGAAGCCCGGCTCGCCGGGCGAGTTCTTGATCTCGACGTTGACCACCATCCCCTCGCAGACCGCCAGCGCGTCGGTGAGGAGCGGCACCTCGGCCGGCAGGTCGTGGACCCCGAGCTCGGACACCGGCCCGGCGCCGGGGATCACCGGGTCGTGGTGCACCACGAGGGCGCCGTCGGCGCTGCGTCGGACGTCGAGCTCGACCCCGTCGGCACCCAGCCGGCGGGCGTCGGCGAAGGCCTCGAGGGTGTTCTCGGTGGCCGAACCGGTGTAGCCGCGGTGGGCCAGGACGAGGGTCACCCCCGGGACCCGCGAACCCCCGCCGGGGCCGCCGGCGGGGCCGCCCAAAATGAGAAACTGTCCTTTCCCGAGGGCCGGCCCGGGCCGCCGCCGGGGGCCGGCGGGGGCCCCCCGGTGCTCCTTGCAAATCGAAGACGGTCCCCTATACTGACCACGTCAATCCCCTTTTCCCTGACTGCCACCTCACCGGGGCGAATCATGTGAAAAGGTTCACAACCTCGCATATTTGGAGGCGCGGCGATGGCGCTGATGTGGAACCGGACAGTGGACTGGGACGCCGACGACTGGCGCCAGGTGGCGGCGTGCCGCAACACCGAACCCGACCTGTTCTTCCCGGTGGGGACGACCGGGCCCGCCGTCGACCAGATCGAGGCGGCCAAGCGGGTCTGCCGGACCTGCGAGGCCCAGGAGCCGTGCTTGGACTTCGCCCTGGCCACCAACCAGGAGTCCGGGGTCTGGGGCGGGACCTCAGAAGAGGAGCGCCGCAAGCTCCGCAAGGCCTGGCTGGCCGCCCGGCGCCGGGCCAGCTGACCCCCACACGGGGCGCCCGCCGGGCGCCCACCCACCGGCCGGCCGCTCACCCCCCGGCCGTCGCCTTGGGCGGCACCACGATCCGGACCGTCGTCCCGCCGCTGTCCACCGGCGCCATGGTGATCGACCCCCCGAGCTGACTCACCACCAGGTCGCGGACGATCGAGAGCCCGAGGCTGGTGGTCCGCTCGATGTCGAAGCCCTCGGGCAGCCCGCAGCCGTCGTCGCGCACCTCCACCGACAGCTCGCCGTTGTTACAGACCAGGGACACGTCCACGTGGCCCACCGGCCCGGCGTCGCCGTCGGCCGCACCGTCGGTGTCCTCGGCCCCGTCGGCCGACGGGGCGGGCCCGAAGGCGTGCTCGACCGCGTTCTGGAGGATCTCGGCCAGGGTGACGGCCAGCGGGGTGGCCACGTCGGCCGAGACGTCCCCGAGGTCGCCGGACACGCCGATCTCGACGGGGCGCGAGGAGACCACCGAGTCGTGGGCCATCTGGACGAGCGACGACACGATGTCGTCGAAGGGCACCTCGTCGCCCGGGTCGCGCGAGAGGATCTCGTGGACCAGCGCGATCGAACGGACCCGCCGCTCGGCCTCGCGCAGCGCCTCGCGGCCGGCCCCCACCTCGACCCGGCGGGCCTGGAGGCTGAGCAGCGACGAGATGGTCTGCAGGTTGTTCTTGACCCGGTGGTGCACCTCGCGGATGGCCGCGTCCTTCGACAGCAAGAGCCGGTCGAGCCGCCGGACGTCGGTCACGTCACGCAGCAAGATCATGGCCCCGGTCACCGACGAGTGGCTGAGGAGGGGTATGCAGTGGACGAGCACGATCACGTCGGGCCGGCGCTCCACCTCTTCGACCACCGGCCGGCCGGTGGCCAGCGCCCACTCGACGGCCGACTCCTCCACCCCGAGCTCGGTGAGCCGGCGGCCCTCGGGCGGGGAGTAGACGCCCATGCGGTGGAAGGCGTTGATGGCGTTGGGCGAGGCGAACTCCACCCTGCCCTCGGCGTCGACGATCACGACCCCGTCGCCGACCCGGGGGGCCTCTTCGGTGCCGACGTCCTCGTCGGGGAAGGGGAAGGCCGACTCGGTCACCATGGCCGCCAGGCGTTCGAAGACGTCCAGGTAGGTCTTCTCGTACAGGCTGGTCGGACCGCGCAGCGGCGCCAAGGAGACCCGCAGCAGCACGGCGATGACCTTGCCGCCCAAGCACACCGGGATGTTCTCGACCGGTACCGTCTCGCCCAGCACCGGGTGGTGCACCTTGCCGCGGACGGTCTCGCCGGTGTGCAGCGTGGTGGCGCTGAGGGTCCAGGCCGACTCGGCCACGGTCTGGCCGACCAGGTCCTGTTCGACCAGGGTCGGGCGGTTGTTCGGCCGGATCTGGCCGAGGACGACCAGCTGGGGCTCGTCGTCGATCAGGTCGGGGTGCGACCCCGAAACGGGCACCATCAAGATCAGGTCGGAGAACGAGAGGTCGGCCAGCACCGACCAGCTGCCGAGGAGGCGCTGGAGGTGCTCGAGCTCTTCGGGCCCGAGGTCGGTGTGCTGGAGGGCCAGCTCCGCCGGGGTGGCCACCTCAGTGGTCCCCGTTGGCCGAGGGGGCGCCGGGGACACGGATGCCGACGGGGGCGGGGCTCACGGCGAGACGGTGGGCCTGGCGGCGGCGGAAGCCCTGGAGGTGGTCGACGCCGACCGAGGCCAGCACGGCCCGCAGGTCGTCGGCCTGGTCGGCCACGTGCTCGAGGTGGTGGGCGTCCGAGGCGGTGGTGATCGGCACCCCGCGCGCCGCGTAGCGCACGAGCAGCGGGTGGGCCGGGTACTGCTCGCCCACCGGCTTGCGCCACCCGGCCGAGGACAGCTCGACGGCCACCCCGGCGCCCGCCGCCAGCTCGGCCATCCGGTCCCACCACTCCTCGGGGCTCGAGCGCCGCCGCCCGGTGACCTTGATCAGGTCGGGGTGGGCCAGCACGTCGCAGGTGCCGCTGGCCGCCAGCTCGCCCAGGGCCTCGGCGTACTGGTCGAAGGCGGCGTCCACCGACCGGGTGGACCACTCGGCCATCGACACCGGGTCGCCGAGGTCGTCGAAACGCCAGGCCCCGAGCCAGTGCACCGAGCCCAACAGCACGTCGAAGGGGTAGCCGGCCAGCAGGTCGGCCACCGCGTCCATGCGGCCCCGGTAGTAGTCCACCTCGAGGCCCATGACCACGGGGAGGCCGGCCCTCTTGGCCTCGGTGACCGTCTCGGCGTAGGCGTCGAGGTCGGCCCGGGCGTGGTGCTCCCAGTAGCGGGCCATCGAGGCCGCCAGGGCCTCGGAGGGCTCGTCGGCCTGCCACCACCGGCCCAGCGCGTCGGTGGCCTGGGTGAAGCGGAACAGGTGCTCGGTGAGGGCGATCTCGACCACCCCGGCCCGCTCGGCCCGCTCGCAGTAGGCGGCGAGCTGGTCGAGGCCGAGCGGGGTGGCCGTGTCGGCGTGGGGCCAGAGGTGGAGGTGGTAGTCGAGCATCCGCCGGTCGCCGCCCGTCGCCCGCCGCTCAGTCGCCGGCCCGGCGGATGATGGTGACCCCGTCGCGGATGGTGGTCAGCGCGCAGACCACGCGCCGATCGGCGGCCAGCTTGTCGTTGAACGCCCGCAGGGCCGCCGCGTTGGCCTCGTCGTTGGCCTCGTCGAGCACCCCGCCGTGGTAGAAGGTGTTGTCGGCCAGGATCACCCCGCGCCGCGACAATTTGGGGAGGACCGCCTCGAAGTAGGCGTCGTAGCCGGTCTTGTCGGCGTCGATGAAGACCAGGTCGAAGGACCCCTCCAGCCGGGACAGGGACTCGAGGGCCGGGCCCTCGATGATCTCGATCGACGCCGCGTGGGGGCTCTTGGCGATGTTGGCCCGGGCGGTCGCCGCGTGGTGGGGGTCCACCTCCAAGGTGGTGATGGTGCCCCCCGGCACGAGCCCGGCGGCCATGGCGATCGAGGAGAACCCGGTGAACGTGCCGATCTCGAGCACCCGGGCGGCCGACGAGGCGAAGACCATCAGCTCGAGGAAGCGGCCCTCCTGGCGCCCGACCATCATTGGCCAGGCGTGAAAGTCCCGCCGGGTGGCCTCGTCCACGGCCACCAGGTAGTCGGGCAGGGCGGTGGTGTGGGAGTCGGCGTAGGCGTCCGCTGCGGGGTCGATCAGTGGCGTCATGACACTGCATGCTAAGCCCAACGTGCGCCGGGTTTGGCGGGGCCCCGGGCCGGGCGGGCCGGCTCAGGCCCAGATCTTGTCGCCCAGCTGCAAGAGGCCAGCCATGTCGTAGATGTCGGCGTCGAAGAACGGGACCGAGGCCAGCACCTCGGGGCTGGAGGCCAGCTCGGCCTGCTGCTCGGCCTCGCGCCGGGCCACCACGCTGAAGTTGAGGAAGCTCTCGGCCACCTCGCCCAGCACCCGGGCGGTCACCACCGGGTCGGTGTGGAGCCCCTCGGCCAGCTCCTTGGGCCGGTCGCACAGGGTCTGGGCCACCCGGGCGGAGGCCGGGTCCCGGAAGTACTCGGGCAGGACCTTGTTCAAGATGATGGCCCCGAGGTGCAGGTTGCGGTGCACCAGCTCGCGGGCGAAGAACTCCGCCTCGCGCAGCGGCGTGGCCTCGAGGGTGGAGACCACCATGAACGTCGTGCGCCGGTCCCCGAGCAGGCGGGTGACCGACTCGGCCCGCTCGACGAACCCGGCGTACATCGACTGGAACAAGATGAAGAACTCGGAGATGTCGGCCAGGAACTGGGTGCCCAGGATCCGGTCGGCGATCTGGTAGAAGGGCCGCGAGGCGAAGTTCACCAGCTTGGAGCGGTAGGGGACGATCAACCACCGCAAAAGGCGCGAGCTGAAGAAGTCGGCCATGCGCTGGGGCGCGTCCAAGAAGTCCAGGGCGTTGCGGGTGGGCGGCGTGTCGACCACGATCAGGTCGTACTTGCCCTCGGCGTGGATCTCGTAGAGGCGCTCCATGGCGATGTAGTCGTGGCTTTGGACGAAGCGACCCGAGATGTTCCGGTACAGCGGGTTGGCCAGGATCTGCTCGCGGGTGTCGGCGTCGGGGGCGTGCCGGCGGACCAGGGCGTCCCAGCTCTTCTTGGTGTCGAGCATGGCCGCCCAGAGCTCACCCCTCGGGACCACGCCGGCCTCGCGGAACACCTCGTCGGGGATGCGGCGCTCGGTGTTGCCGATGTCGGCCAGGCCGAGGGCGTCGGCCAGGCGCTTGGCCGGGTCCACGGTGAGCACGAGCACCCGGCCGCCGTGGTGGCAGGCGGCCATGGCCGCCAGCGCGGCGGCCGTGGTGGTCTTGCCCACCCCGCCGGGCCCGCAGGCGACCACGATCTCTTTGGCCGCGAACAGTCCGTCGATCGAGCCCTGGCGCGGGGTGCCGGCCGGGCCGGGGGGCCGGGTGGGCGGGCGGCGGCGGGCGGCGCGGTCCCCGCTGTCCCGCGGGGCCATCAGAAACCGAGCTCCTCGCCGAGCGAGGCGGCCACCTGGCGGGTGGTCCGCACCCCGTGGAAGCGGCTGAACAGGTAGGGCAGGTAGAGCACGGGCACCGAGGGCCCGAGGCCCGTGCGCAGGCGCTCGAGGTGGCCGGCCCGCGTGCGCCGCATGGTGACGGCCAGCCGGGCCCCCTCGAGCACCGGCTCGACGTCGCCACCGGCCCGTTCCGACAAGGTGATGACCGCTTCGGGCCGGCGCAGCTCCTCGAAGGTCTCCTCCTCGTTGCGCCCGAACAGCTCGGGCAGCACCCGGTTGACCACCACGGCCGACAGGCGCACCGTGGTCTCGGTGGCCACCCGGTCGGCCAGCTCCAGGGTCTCTGAGACCGGCATCTCCTCGGGCGTAGTCACCGCCACCAGGCCGGTGCGGGTCGGGTCCGAGAGGATCTCGAGCATCCAGTCGGTCTGCGAGCGGATCAACCCCACCTTCACCAGGTCGTTGATGGCCTGGGGGGCGGCGAGCTGGCCGATGATGTGCCCGGTGGCCGGGGCGTCGACCACCACCAGGTCGTAGCGGCGCTCCCGGACCTCCCAGCAGAGCTTGCCCACGGTCAGGATCTCGCGGACCCCCGGGGCGGCGGTCGCCACGAAGTCGAAGGCCTTGGCCAAGGGCCCGATCCGCCCGACCACGGGGATCTTCAGGTTGAGCTTGAGGTACTCGCGCAGCGACGCCTCGGTGTCCATGGACATGGCGAAGACGCCCGGGACCACCTCGCGGGCGGTGAAGTCGGTCGGTGCCGCCTCGAAGAGCGAGGCCAGGTCGCCCTTGGCATCGACCTCGCAGGCCAGCACCCGCCGGCCCCGCTGGGCCGCCAGCTGGGCCAGCGCGGCGGTCACCGTCGTCTTGCCGGTGCCCCCCTTGCCGGTGACGAACAGGAGTCGGAGGTCGAGCAGGTCCGGGACGCCGGGCGCCGGCGGGCCCGCCGGTTCAGTCTCGGCCGCTCGCTCGGGCACGGCGGTCGTCGGGTCAGGGGGCGCCGAAGCCGACCCTGCGGTCGGGTGACGGAGCGCCCACCTCGACGTAGGCGACCTTGGCCACCGGCACCGCCACCCGGCGGCCGCGGCGGTCGGTGAGCCACAGGACCCCCTCGTCGCTCCCGGTCAGGGCGGACTCGATGTCGGCCAGCACCTTGTCGCGGTCCGCGTCGTCGGCCAGCTCGACCTCGAGCTCCTTGGGGGTCTGGACGATCCCGATTCGCACGTCCACCTGGTGACGCTCCTCTCCGTCGGCCCACCGGCCGGCGCCGGCCGGCCCGGGGGCGGACCGATCGCTCGGCGCCCCGCACTGGCTCGACGGGGCGGCCCCCGCACGTTACAGGCCTCGGGCACACTGGGAGCCATGGGCGAGGGCGACGGCTCGGGCCCCACCGAGCGCAACCGCCGGTGGGCGGCCACCATGGGGGGCTTCGGCGGCCCCGGCGCTCGCCTCCGGACGGCCCACGCCGACTCGCACTCGGTCGTCGGCCCGCCCGGTGAGCGGACCTCGGGCCCCGGGGGGGTCGGGCGCGGCCCCGGCGGGCTCCGGCGGACCGGGCGCGAGGAGCTCGAGGACGGCCTCTTGGCTGACGGGGCCACCCGGGCCAGCGACGCCGGACGGCGTACGCGCCCCGAGGAGGCCGACCCCTGGCGCACCTGTTTCGAGCGGGACCGCGACCGCATCTTGCACGCCACGTCGTTCCGCCGCCTGGCCGGCAAGACCCAGGTGTTCGTCTATCCCGAGGACCACCAGCGCAGCCGGCTGACCCACGCCCTCGAGGTGGCCCAGGTGGCCGCCGGGGTGGCCCGGGCCTGCCGGCTCAACGTGGCCCTCACCGAGGCCATCGCCCTCGGGCACGACTGCGGCCACGGCCCGGGCGGCCACGC
Organism: uncultured Acidimicrobiaceae bacterium; assembly: GCA_963836375.1. Classification (GTDB taxonomy): domain Bacteria; phylum Actinomycetota; class Acidimicrobiia; order Acidimicrobiales; family RAAP-2; genus CAWIJK01. Next base: position 424,144 of record CAWIJK010000004.1, read on the forward strand.
CAGCGAGGACGCCCTCGACCCCTACGTCCCGGGCGGCTTCGACCACGCGCCGTGGGGGGCCGACGTGTCACTGGCCCCGCTCAACCTGTGCGCCGAGACCCTCGACGGGGTCCGCAACCACAGCTGGTCCCGGCCGGCTCCCTCCACCCCCGAGGGCGAGGTGGTCAGCTGGGCCGACCGGATCGCCTACGTCTGCCACGACTGGGAGGACGCCGTGGCCACCGGGATCGTGACCCCCTCGCTCCTCCCCGACATCGTGCGCCAGCGCTGCGGCGAGCGGCGCGGTGCCCAGCTCGGCGCGTTCATCGACGCGCTGGTCACCACGGTGTCGACGACCGGGCGGATCGCCATGGACGAGGAGACGGCCGAGGCCCTGAGCGTCTTCCGGGCCTGCAACTACGAGCACATCTACCTGCGCGAGGCGTCGCTGGCCCAGGGTTCGGCGGTGGTCGCCGTGCTCCGGGCCCTGGTCGAGCACTACGCCGACCGGCCCAACGCCATCCCGGCCGTGCGCGAGGCGGGCGGCCTGCCGGCCGGCACCACCGAGGCGGTCACCGCCGCGGTGGCCTACGTGGCGGGGATGACCGACCGCTTCGCCTTCCGCCATGCGGTGGCCGAGCTCGGCTGGGACCCCGCCAAGCTGCCCAAGAGCGTCGACGGCTGAACGGGTGCCGGGGCCCCGATCAGCGGGGGCCGAGCTTCTCGAGCATCCGGTTCCACTCCCCCGGGAGCTCGCCGTGCTCCAGAAGAGGTCGGCCGCCGGGGTCACCACCGCCGACATCGGCACCTGGGAGAACAATTCCTTCCGGGCCAACGGGGACATCTGGAGGACCTCGATGCGCAGCACCCGACCGAAGAAGTCGCGCAGCACCAGCTGAGGGAGCGAACCCGCCATGGGGTGGGTGCCCCCCGGGTCACCGGGCTCGTTCGGCGCCACCAGGGCCACCGACTGGACGTGCTCGAAGCGGCAGACGTGCCAGCGGACCACCCGGCGGGCCACCCAGCCCCAGCCGATGGCCACGTAGGCCAGCCGGACGATCGCCTCGCTCGGGAGCTGGCCCACCGCGTCGGGCGCCTTGCCCTCGGCGAACCGCCGGTCGTCGAGCTCGACGGTCTCGGGGTCGGGCCCCTCGGCCGATCCCGTGGCCCCAACGGCCCTTGCAGGGGGTGCGGGCGACGGGGCCTGTCGGAGCGGGGGGACGGGGAGCCACCGGCCGCCGTCCCAGTGCCACTTGCCGTCGGCCGAGAGGCGGGCCGGCTGCCACTCGTGTCCATCCCAGAACCAATGACCATCGTGTGACAGCTGGGGCATCTGCACGACCTCTGCGCCAAACGCTATGGATCCCCCCAACCTCTGTTTGTACCACGCCGGGGCGGTCGCCGGGTAGATGCCGTGACAGCCCTAACCGGTCCCTAACGACCGGACCGCCCCCTCCCGGGCGCTGGCTAGCGGGCGGTGGGCTAGCGGATGGTGAGCTCGCGCCGGTAGACGCGGGCCGGGCCCAGGGCGGCCAGGCGCCCGGCCAGGGCGTCGAAGGCCAGGGCCACCTCGCTGTCGGGGTCGCCCAGCGCCACGGGGATCCCGACGTCGCCCCCCTCACGCAGCGCGGGGACCAAGGGGACCTGGCCGAGCAGGGGCACCCCCAGGTCGTGGGCCAGGCCCTGGCCCCCGCCCCGGCCGAACAGCTCGTAGCGGGTGCCGTCGTCGCCGGTGAACCAGCTCATGTTCTCGACCACCCCGCGCACCGACAACTTGAGCTTGCGGGCGGCGAAGGCCGAGCGCTGGGCCACCCGCTGGGCGGCGGCCTGGGGGGTGGTCACCACCACGATCTCGGCCCGGGGCATGACCTGGGCCAGGGACAAGGTGACGTCACCGGTGCCCGGCGGCATGTCGACGAGGAGGAAGTCCGGCTCGCCCCAGTAGGCGTCGGCGATGAACTGTTCGATCGCCTTGTGGAGCATGGGCCCGCGCCAGATGACCGGCTGGTCGTCGGGGACGAAGAAGCCCATCGAGAGAACCCGCACCCCGTGGGCGGCCGTCGGGACCACGATGTCGCCCAGGACGACCGGGTCGTGGAGGGCGCCCAGCATCTTGGGCACCGAGAAGCCGTAGACGTCGGCGTCGAGGATGCCCACGTGGTGGCCGGCCCTGGCCAGGGCGACGGCCAGGTTGACGGTGACCGACGACTTGCCCACCCCGCCCTTGCCCGAGCCGATCCCGATGACCCGGGTCCCCGACCCGGCCCGGAGGAAGGCCGGGGTGCCGGCCTCGGCACCGTGGCCGTGGCCCCCGTGGTCGTGGTCGTGGCCGGCGTCGTCGGGGCCGGCCATGCCCTGGCGCAGCCGGGTGCGCAGGGCCACCCGCTCGCCCTCGTCCATGACCTCGAACTCGACCGACACCTCCTCGATCCCCGCGGTGCCGAGGGCGGCCTCGCGCACCAGGGCCTCGAGCTGGTCGCGGCTGGGCCAGGCGGCCACCGGCAGGGCGAGGACGACCGCCGCCCGGTGGCGCCGGGCCCGCACCGAGCGGACCATGGCCGTGGTGCCGAGGGCCAGGTCGACCTCGGGGTCCACCACGGCGGCGACCGCCTGCTCGAGCTGTGCGTCCTCGGGTGCCATCGGGCCTTTCGTCGGTCGGCTGGTGGGTCCTCGCCCACCGGGTGGCCGGGAGAGCGGCTGGCCCGGCGGCGGGCCGGGCCCCGACCGCTCGCTCGGGGTGCCCTCGGTAGACTACCGAGCGTGCAGGCGGCCCCGAACGCTGGACTTTCGGGCACCCGGGCGCCGGTGGGCGTCGGTGCGGCGACCGAGGTGGGGGCCGAGGACGAGGGCCGGTTCGCGGCGACGGTCACCGCGGTGGCCGCCGCCTTCGGTGACCCGACCCGCCGCGACATCTTCTTGTACGTCCGGGGCACCCCCGGGGTGAGCGCGACCGAGGTGGCCAGGACCTTCTCGTTGCACCCCAACGTGGCCCGCCACCACCTGGACCGGCTGGCCTCGGGTGGCTACCTCCGGGTGGAGGTGGGCCGGGCCCGGGGGGCCGGCCGGCCGTCCAAGCGGTTCTTCCCGGTGGAGGGCGACCTCAACATCGGCCTGCTCAACCGGCGCGACGACCTGCTGGTGCTCCTGCTCCGCCAGGCGATGGAGCTCCTCGGGCCCGAACGGGCCGAGGAGATGGCGGCCCAGGTGGGCGAGGAGTACGGGCGCTCCCTGGCCGCCCGCATGTCCCCGACCGAAGGGCAGCGCTCGGTACGCGCCGCCATGCACACGATCGCCGAGACCCTCACCGCCCACGGGTTCGCCGCCCACGCCGAGGACCAAGGCACCACCACGGCGGTGGTGGCCGAGCAGTGCCCGTTCGGGGACGCGGCGACCACCCACCCGGTGCTGTGCGCCGTCGACCGCGGCATGGTCAACGGCCTCTTGTCGGGGCTGTGCGGCGAGGCCCCCGAGGGGTCGATGCCGGTCGTCCTCACCTCGAGGGCGCGGGGCGACGACACCTGCGCCGCCCAGGCCTGACACCGGGGCCGTGGCCCGCCACTACCTGGACCACGCCTCCACCTCGCCGCTGCGGCCCGAGGCGGCGGCGGCCATCGTCGGGTGGCTCGACGGTCCGGCCGGCGACCCCGGTCGGGTGCACCACGAGGGCCGGGTGGTCCGGGCCGGCGTCGAGGCGGCCCGCGAGCAGGTCGCGGCGCTGGCCGGGGTGCGGCCCCGCCAGATCGTCTTCACCTCGGGGGGGACCGAGGCGGCCAACGCCGCCCAGTGGGGGGCGACCCGGGCCCGGCCCGGTTCCCCGGTGCTCTCCTCGGCGGTCGAGCACTCCGCCGTGCGCGACGCGGCCCGACGCCTCGCCCCGGTGCTCGCCCTCCCCGTCGACGGCCACGGACGCCTCGAGGTGGGTGCGCTGGCCGACGCCCTGGCCGGGCCCGGTCCGCCGCCGGCCCTGGTCAACTGCCAGTGGGCCAACCACGAGGTGGGCACCGACCAGCCGGTGGCCGACGTGGCCGGGGTGTGCCGGGCGGCCGGCGTCCCGGTCCACGTCGACGCCTGCGCGGCCTTCGGTCAGGTCGACCTCGGACTCGGCGACCTCGATTGGGACCTGGTCTCGGTCAGCGCCCACAAGCTGGGCGGCCCACCGGGGGTGGGGGCGCTGATCGTCCGGCGCGGCACCCGGTTCGAGCCGTTCGTGGTCGGGGGCCAACAGGAGCGGGCCCGGCGGGCCGGGATGGAGAACGTCGTCGGCATCGTGGGCTTCGGTGCCGCCGCCGAATCGCTGGCCGCCGGCGGCGGGGCCCTGCGGTCGGCCGAGGCGGCCCGGGCCCGGGCCCTGGTGGCCCGGTTGACGGCGGCCGCCGTCGAGGTCGACGGGGTGTCGGTGGTCGGGGACCCCGACCCGGACCACCGGCTCCCCCATCTCGTCTGCCTCGGGGTGGCCGGCGTCGAGGCCGAGCCGGTCCTCCTCGGCCTGGACCGGGCCGGCATCGCCGCCCACTCGGGTTCGGCCTGCTCGTCTGAGTCACTCGAGCCCTCCCCGGTGCTCGAGGCGATGGGGGTCGACCCCAGCCGCTCCCTGCGCCTGTCGGTCGGCTGGAGCTCCACCGGTGACGACGTGGCGGCCTTCGCCGGCGCCTTCGCCGGCGTGGTGGGGGACCTGCGGGCCCTGCGGGCCTGACGCCCGACGTGCCGAGCGGTGCGTCGCGGCTTTGGTGATCCGCTCAAGGGTGGCTCCTCCGCGGGCCGTTGCCGAGGATCTCGTCGGCCCGTTCGCTCGCCGCAGCCCCAGCCGCGGCCGCAGCCCCAACCGCGCGCCACGCCACAGCCACAGCCACAGCCACAGCCACAGCCATCAGCGCACCCCCGCGACGACGGATCATGCTTCGCGCGAGACATCGCCGGTGTACCCACCGCTGTACTCTCGGGAAATGCGGCCCCTCCGGTACTCCATCAACGTCACCGTGGACGGGTGCTGCGATCATCGTGCAATCCCCGCCGACGAAGAGTTGCATCGTCACGCCGTCGAGAACCTCACCCGGGCCGATGCCCTTCTCTTCGGCCGGGTGACGTACGAACTGATGGAGTCAGCGTGGCGGTCGCCGGCGCCCACCGGAGCGAGGCCTGCATCGATCGAGCTCTTCGCCCAGACGATCGACGCGGCGAAGAAGTACGTCGTGTCGAGCACCCTCGAACAGGTCGATTGGAACGCGGAGCTCGTGCGCGGGGATCTGGGCGACGCCGTCCGGCAACTCAAGGGGGAGCCGGGCAAGGGACTGTTCGCCGGAGGTGTGGAGCTCCCACTGGCGTTGGCGGAGCTGGGGTTGATCGATGAGTACGAGTTCGTGGTGCATCCGAGGCTCGCTGGCCACGGGCCGACGTTGTTCGCGGGGCTCACCAAGCACCTCGACTTGAAATTGGTCGACCGGCTGGAGTTCGGCTCGGGCGCAGTGGCGATGCGCTACGAGCCGCGAAGGTAGCCGCCGGGCCGGGACGAGCTAGGGCGTCGAGGTGGCCGGGGCGGCGCCGGTCGCCGGGAGGCCCGCGGGGACCGGGCGGTGGGCGGCGCCGAAGGCCCGGCGGATGTAGCCGGCGGCCGCCGCCACCTTGGCCGCCGGCGGGTCGGCGGCCAAGAAGGCCTCGAACTGGCGCACCGCCGCGGGGTCGGACCCCGAGAGGGTCTCGATCGTGCCCAGGTAGAGGTGGCCCGGGTAGTACCCCGGGGCCAGGGCCACCGCCCGCTGCACCAGGGTCTCACCACCCCGGCGGACCGCCGGGTTGGCGCCGGTCTCCCACTCGATCCAGCCGAACTCGGCCAGGGCGTCGGGCTGGTCGGGGTCCTCGGCGAGCACCCGGCCGTAAAGGGTGATCGCACCCGACAGATCGCCCCCCTGCTCGTCGGCCGCCGCCTCGGCCAGCTGCTGGTTCTCGAGTTGGGTCCCGGTCAGCTTGATGCCCCCGGTCAGGGTCTGGCCGGGCAGCCGCGGCGCGCTCAGCTGGACGACCACGAGGGCCACGGCGGCCACCAGCGCCGCCACGCCGACCACCGCGTACCAGCGCCGCCGCCGGCCCCGCCCCGATGCCGCGCCCTCCTCGGGGCCCCCGGCTGCGACCGGCCCCCCCGGCGCGCCCCCGGCGGGCGGTCGGTCCCGCCCCCGGGGCCCGGTGGGGCGGCCGTGGTAGTGTCGAGGGCCCCGAGGGCGCCCTCGACCTCGGCCAGGCGGCCCTCGTCTCGGGCTCGCAGCACGCGGTAGTCGTCGTCGGAGAGGTCGCCGGCGGCGTGCTCGGCCGCCGCGTCCTCGAGCGAGCGGCGCAGGAAGTCGCGCTCGTCGTCGAGACGCCAGCGGTCGGGATGCGACGAGGTGGCGTCGGCCGGACCCCCGAGCGGATGGGTCGTCGGGCTCACGACCGGACCCGCAACTCGTCGAGCTCCCGGGTGCGCCGCCAGAACAGGGTCCCGAGGGCGACCACGGCGACCACGGCGGCGGCCGCCGGGAGCAGCCACACGAGCGCGGTCAGCCCGCGCACCGGGGGACGCAGCAGGATGGTCGGCCCGTACTGGGCCACCAGGGCCGCCTCGATCTGGGCGTCGCTCTGCCCGGCGGCCACCCGGGCGGTGATCTCGTGGCGCACGGCCACCGCCGACGAGGCCGAGGACTGGGCGACCGAGAGGTCCTCGCAGCTCGGGCAGCGGATCTGGGTGGCCAGGCCGGCCGAGCGCTGGGCCACCGTCTGGGTGCCGCCCGAAGTGGCCCCGCTGCCGACGAACAAGGCGACGCCCAAGACGACGAGGAGGGCCCCGAGGCCGAGCAGGGGCCGGCGCCGGCGGGCCCGGTCAGCCATCGGCCTGGCGGGCCCGGGCCAAGGTGGCGGTGAGCTGGTTGGTGGTGGCCGGCCCGTCGAGGAGGCCGACCACGGTGCCGTGGGGGTCGATCAGGAAGGTCTGGGGCGGCGAGCCCACCCCGTAGGCGTTGGCGATGGTGCCGTCGTGGTCGCTCAGCGCCGGCCAGTCCGCCCCCATCGTGGCCACGAAGCGCCGGGCCCCGGCGTCGGTGTCGTTGAACACGACGCTCAGCAGTGCCGCGCCGTCCGGCGAGCGGCTCTGGAGGAAGTTGAAGGCCACCAGGTTCGGTTCCTCGGCCTGGCAGGGCGGGCACCAGCTGGCGAAGAAGTTCACGTACACGTAGCGGCCCCGGTAGTCGGCCAACGAGACGTGCTGGCCGGTCAGGGTGACACCCGAGATGGCCGGCGCCTGGTGGCCCTCGAGGGGGCTGGCCACCTGGGTGGCCTGGTAGCTGGGCCGGGTGGCGGCCACCACGGCCACCACCACCAGCACCAACAATACGATCGCCGCGATCCAGCGGGCGGTGTGCCGGCGGGCCGGCGGGCGGGGGTGGGTGGGGGCGGGGGCCCGGACGACGGTGCTCACGGGGCCTCGGAACCCACCGGCTCGACCTCGGGCACCCTCGGGGCCCCCTCGGGCGCACCCACCTCATCGGCGCCGGCGTCGCCCGCGCCCCGGGCGTCGACGGGGACGGGTCGCGCCGGGTCGGCGCCCGGCCCGCCGCCGGCGCCGGCCACCTGGACCACCGGGGCCGGGCCCGACGCTGGGTCGGTCGGGCGGCGCCGGGTCCCGGGCACCAGGGCCAGCAGGCCGCCCAGCCCGATGAGCAGGCCGCCGGCCCACAGCCAGGCCAGGAGGGGTTCGACCACCACGCCGGCGTCGATGGCGCCGGCCGGCAGGTTGGGGAACGCCTGGGCGGCCGACTCGGGGCCCTGCCCGCCGATGGCGTCGAGGGTGAGATACACGTCGCCAAAGACGCTCGAGTCGATGGCCGGGGTCCCGACGGTCTCCGACGCCGTGCCGGCGTACTGGCTCACCGCGGGGAGGAAGGGGCCGCCCCCGTCCACCCGGATCACGGCCTCGGTGGCCCGCCGCTGGGCCGTGTCGACGGTGCGCATCCCCTCGTAGACGAAGCTGTGGCCGTCGAAGTCGACGACTTGACCCCGGCGCAGGGCGAGGTCTGTGCGCTGGGCGAACGAGGTGGCGGCCACCAGCCCGACGGCCAGGACCACCACCCCGAGGTGGACCACCATCCCGCCGTTGGTCCGACCGACCAGCCCCCGCCAGGCCCCCGACCCGTGGCGCACGGCGGCCCGGACCGACAGCACCAGGGCCCGGCCGGCCGAGGCGGCGGCGAAGGCGCCCAACCCGAAGCCGACCAGGGGCACCACCCCGCGCACCCCGCCGAGCACGCAGGCCACCACGGTCAGCACCCCGATCCAGGCCGGGACGGCCACCCGGCCCCACAGCACCGTCCCGTCGATCTTGCGCCAGCTGAGGGCCGGGGCGATGGCCATCAGCAGCAGCAGGGCCAGGCCGACCGGGACGGCGACGGTGTTGAAGTAGGGGGCACCGACGGTCACCTCTTGGTTCTTGACCGCCTCGTAGAGGAGCGGGAACAAGGTGCCCAGGAGCACGACGGCGGCGAAGCCGACGAACAGCACGTTGTTGACCAAAAAGGCCCCTTCGCGCCCGAGCGGGGCGTCGATGCCCCCCGGCGAGCGCAGCCGGTCACCGCGCCAGGCGATGAGGCCGAAGCCCACGGCGATGACCACCAGGAAGAAGCCGATCAGCAAGGGCCCAAGGCTCGAGGTCGAGAACGCGTGCACCGATTCGATGACCCCCGAGCGGGTGAGGAAGGTGCCCAGGATGGTGAGTGAGAACGTGGCCACGCACAAAGAGAGGTTCCACACCCGCAGCAGTCCCCGGCGCTCTTGCACCAGCACCGAGTGCAGGTAGGCCGTGCCGCAGAGCCACGGCATCAGCGCCGCGTTCTCGACGGGGTCCCAGCCCCAGAACCCGCCCCACCCGAGCACCTGGTAGGACCACCAGGCGCCGAGGACCAGGCCGACCGACAGGAAGGTCCACGACAGGAGGGTCCAGCGCCGGGTCTCGACCAGCCACCGGTCCCCCACCCGGCCGGTGGCCAGCATGCCGATGGCGAAGGCGAAGGGCACGGTGAAGCCGACGAAGCCGAGGTACAAGAGGGGAGGGTGGATGGCCACGAGCGGGTTGTCCTGCAACAGGGCGTTGGGGCCCGCGCCCTGCAGCGGGGCGCTCCCCGGCACGGTGGTGAAGGGGTTGGCCGGGCCGACCATCAGGCCGAAGAAGAAGGCCGAGACGGCGTACATGGTGAGGGTGGCCCAGCCGACGACCGGGTCGGCGGCCTGGCGGCGGTAGCGCCAGACCAGCACGGTGGCGAAAAGGGCCAGGGCCAGACCCCACAGCAGGATCGAGCCGGCCAGGGCCGACCACAGCCCGGTGATCGAGTAGAGCAGCGGCGTGGCCCGGGCGTTGTTGTCGGCCACGTAGACCAGCGAGAAGTCGTGGGTGATCAGCGCGTGCTCCATGGCGGCGACGGCAACGACGGCGCCCGCCAGCACCACCGGGGCGAAGAGCCGGCCGTCCAGTCGCCGGTCGGGCGCCGCCCCGGTCGCCTGGCGGCGCAGGCCGACGGCGACCACCGCCACCCCCACCAGCGCGGCGGCGAAGGCCAGCCACACCCCGAGCTGGCCGAGGACCGCGTTCAGCACGGCGCGCCCGGGCGCGAGCCGCCGGCGGCGGTCCCGACGACTTCTGCCACCGCCCGACCCACCCTCAGCGGACCGAACCGTTCGGCGCCCGCACCCGGCCGGGGTTGGCCGCGATGTACTGCGCCGAGTGCTTCACCATGATCTGGTTCGAGACGAAGACGTCGGAGCCGACCGACGCGAAGTGGCCCACCACGACGACGGGGATGTCGGGCTGGAACAGCTGGGGCGGCGAGCCCGAGTTCTGCACGGCCACGCGCTCGGGGACCCTCCGAGACGACGAAATCGGCCCCCTGGGCGGTGCGCGAGATGGTGCCGGGGACGACCACCCCTTCGAGGCGGAAGGTGGTGGTGCCGAGACTCGACCTGTGGGCCACCGCCTGGTCGACCGTGTCGAAGTAGTTGAGCGAGCTGCCGAGGCCCTCGACCAGCAAGAAGACCAGCGCCGCCCCGAGGACGGCGAACACGAGGGCGAGCCGCAGCCGGTGACGCGGCCCCGGCCGTCGGGGACGCTCCCCGGCCCCGGTGGTGCTCTCGGCCAACACGGTCACCGCGGGTTCCTCTCGGGCGCCTCGGGACCGCCGGCGCCGGGCGGGTCGCCGGCCCCAGCGGCCACCGCCCGCTCGAGCCGGCGGCGGCGCAGGACCAGGCTGAGCGTGTAGCAGAACAGGACCACGAAGGTGACCACGTAGCCGGCGTCGACGTAGCTCACCGGGTCCCCCCGGTCGGCTCGGGCACCGCCAGGCCGGTCGGCTCCGCCGGGGCGGAACCCTCGGCCCGGCGCTCGGCCAGTGAGATCTCCAGCTCCTCGTCGCCGACCTTGTCGCGCAGGACCTCGATGCGGTAGCGCACGGCAACCATCCAGGTGAACACCAGGGCCATGGCGATGAACCCGAGCAGGAACGTCCAGGCGATCGACCCGTGCACGTAGAGCTTGAGCTCGGGGTTGAGCACGGTCCCGGACTGGTGGAGGGTCTGCCACCAGTCGACCGAGAAGTGCACGATGGGCACGTCGATGAGCGCGATCAACGCCGCCACCGAGCAGCGCTTCGCCCGGACCTCGGGGTCGGCGGGGACCCGCCGCAGGGCCAGGTAGCCGAGGAGCAGGATCAAGAGCAGGGCGGTGCTGGTCAGCCGGGCGTCCCAGGTCCACCACACGCCCCAACTGGGCCGGCCCCAGATCGACCCGGTGGCCAAGGTGAGGGCGCAGAAAACCACCCCGACCTCCACCGCGGCGGCGGTCAGGCGGTCCCAGAACAGCGAACGGGTCCGGCGCCACAGGTAGAGCAGGCTCGACAGCGCGGCCAGCCCCCCGGCGCAGTAGAGGGCGACGAAGGCCACCGGCGGGTGGATGTAGAGCAGGCGGACCAGGTTGCCCTGGACCCGATCCGGCGGGGTCACCCACAGGCCGAGCCAGACGGTGGCCGCCGTGGCCACGACGGCGCCGACGCCCACGACCCGCACCCAGGTGGTCGTCACGACGCCTCCTGGAGCGGCCCGTAGAGGGCGATACCCACCACCAGGTAGACGGCGGCGAAGACGCCCAGGATCTTGAGCCACTGCGTGCCCGAGGACACCGGACCGCTGAGCGCCGCCGACCAGGCCCGCGACCCGGCCAGCAGCACCGGGGCCACGATCGGCAGGATGAGCAGGGGGAGCAGTGTCTCGCGCACCCGCAGCCCGGCCGACAGCGACCCGTAGATGACCCCGGCGCACGACAGGCCGATGGTGGCCAGGACCGAGGCGACCACGGCCAGCCAGACCGTGTGCAGGCGCACGCCGAAGAACACCGTGAGGCCGGCGAAGAGCACCAGCTGCAGGACGGCCAGCTGGATGCCCAGGGCGGCCGCCTTGCCCAAGAAGATGCCGGCCGGGTCGATCCCCGAGAGGCGCAGGCCGTCGCGGGTGCCCTCCCCCGACTCGATGGCGAAGCTCCGTTGGGTGGCGAGCACGGTCGAGAACAGCACGGCCAGCCAGAACAGCCCGGGCGCCGCGGCGCGCAGGACACCCGGGCCGGGCCCGAGGGCGAAGGCGAACAGGACGAGACAGAGGAGCGCGAAGGGCAGCACCTGCCACAGGGCGACCCACGAGCGGGCCTCGATGCGCAGGTCCTTGCCGGCCACCAGCAACGCGTCACGCAACATTTACGCCCTCCGTGCCGAGCGCGCTCAGCACCGGCCGACGGCCACCGGGCCGGCCCCCGGTCACCTGGCCCCCCGACATCGTCACGACCCGGTCGGCCAGCGGCACCGCCAGGTCCGGCTCGTGGGACGACAGGAGCACGGCGGCGCCGCCGGCCGCCGCCTCGGCCACCAGTTCGCCCAGCAGGCGCCGGGCCCCCGCGTCGAGCCCGGCGTGCGGCTCGTCGAGCAGCCACAGCTCGGGGGCCCGGGCCACGAGGGCGGCCAGCGCGACCCGGCGGACCTGGCCGGCCGACAGCCGCCCGACGGTGGTGCGCCCGAGGCGTCCCACCAGACCGAGCCGGACCAGAGCCGGCGCGGCGGCCGCCGCGGGGAGCCCGGCCGCCCGCACGGCGAAGCGCACGTTCTCGGTCGCCGTCAGCTCGTCGTAGAGCGGGGCGGCGTGGCCCAGCAGGCCGACCCGCCGCCGGACGTCGGCCCGCTCGTGACGCAGGTCGTGGCCGAGCACCTCCGCCTCGCCCGAGGTGACCGCCAGGAGGCCGGCGCAGGCCCGCAGCAGGCTGGTCTTGCCGGCCCCGTTCGGGCCCACGACGACCACCACCTCGCCCGGTGCGACGGTGAGGTCGACGCCGGAGAGGGCGGGGAACCGACCGGCGAGCGCGACGGCGGCGTGGAAGTGGACTGCGGGGGCTGGGGCCATGGCCTTCGGGGCCATGCTACGGGGGCACGGCGGCCCGAATCCAAGCGGGTCGCCGCTCCTCAGCTGCTGGTGAGGCGGTGCAGGCCCAGGTGGTTCAACAGGTCGGAGAACTGGGCCGACAGCCAGCCCAGCTGGCCGGCCACCAACAGGGCCCCGAAGGCCACCAGGATCCCCCCGGCCACCAGGTGGACGACCCATAGGCGGTGGCGGGCCCGGGCGTAGAGGGCGGTCAGCCGGCCGAAGGCCAGGCCGGTGACCAAGAAGGGGACTCCGAGGCCGAGCGAGTAGGCGAACAAGAGGAGCACACCGCCCCCCAGGCTCGAGCGGGTGGCGGCCAGGCCGAGTACCGCGGCGAGGACCGGCCCGATGCACGGGGTCCAGGCGAAGGCGAAGGCCATGCCCATGACCGGGGCGGCCCAGGCCCCGAGGGCCGAGGGGCGGACCTCGAAGCGGCGTTCGCCCAGCACCCGCCCGAGCGCCCCGGCCCGGCCGGCCCCGAGGCGGCCCCAGAACGAGGCCGGCAGGCCTCCCACCAGCAGCACCAGGCCGAGGGCCACCACCACCGCGCCGGCCACCGTGGTGAGGGCCTGCTTGTGGGTGCCGAGCAGGTGCCCCAGCCCCGAGGCGGCCGCCCCGAGGGCCACGAAGACGACGGTGAACCCGGCGATGAACAGCCCGATGCCCCCGAGGAGCGGCCCGAGCGGCGGCCCGGGGGCCGGGGCCCCGTCCCCAACGTCCCCGGCGGCGCCCGCCGGCGCTGTGGTGCCCTCGACGGTGTCGAGGGCGCCGGCACCGACGGCGGTGCCCGGGCCCCCGGGGACGCCGGCGGCGACCGCCTGGGGCTGGCGGGCCGGGCGGGCCTCGAGTTCGGCCGCCGAGAGCCCGCTCACCATCGACACGTACCCCGGCACGAGGGGGAGGACGCACGGCGAGAGGAACGAGAGGATGCCGGCGCCGAAGGCGGCGAGCACCCCGAAGAAGTTGGCGGTGATGGCGGCCGTCACTGCGGGGGCCCGGGCCTAGGGGACGCAGCGAGCACTGCCGCCCCGGGTGGCGCTCAGCGGAGCTGGCTGGCGAGCAGGGCCATGTCGGCCTCGACCATCATCGTGACCAGCCCGGGGAAGTCCACGTCGCGCTCCCAGCCCAGCGTGGCGCGGGCCTTGGCCGGGTCACCCACCAGCAGGTCGACCTCGGCCGGTCGCAAGAACCGCTCGTCCACGACGACGTGCTGCTCCCAGTCCAGGCCGGCCGCCGCGAAGGCCAGCTCGCACAGCTCGCGCACCGAATGGGTCTCACCGGTGGCCACCACGAAGTCGTCCGGCTTGTCCTGTTGGAGCATGAGCCACATGGCCCGTACGTAGTCGGCGGCATACCCCCAGTCGCGCTGGGACTCGAGGTTGCCGAGGGGGAGCTTCTCGTCCAGGCCGGCCGCGATGCGGGCCACGCCGTGGGTCACTTTGCGGGTCACGAACTCGAGACCGCGGCGCGGCGACTCGTGGTTGAAGAGCATCCCCGACGACGCGTGGAGACCGTAGCTCTCGCGGTAATTGACGGTGATCCAGTGGCCGTAGACCTTGGCCACCCCGTAGGGGCTGCGGGGGTAGAAGGGCGTGGTCTCGGACTGGGGGACCTCTTGGACCTTGCCGAACATCTCCGAGGAGCTGGCCTGGTAGAAGCGGATCTCGGGGTCGACGGTGCGGATGGCGTCGAGCAGCCTGGTCACCCCGAGGGCCGTGGTCTCGCCGGTGAGCACCGGCTGGCTCCAGCTGGTCTGGACGAAGGACTGGGCGGCGAGGTTGTAGACCTCCTCGGGCCGGTGGTCCCGCAGCACGCTGATGAGCGAGACCTCGTCGAGCAGGTCGCCGGCGACGAGATTGAGGCGGTCCTGGATGTGCGAGATCCGCTCGAAGTTGACGGTGCTCGACCGGCGCACCATGCCGATGACCTCATAGCCCTGCTCCAAGAGGAACTCGGACAGATACGAGCCGTCCTGGCCGGTCACCCCGGTGATGAGCGCTCGCTTCGCCATCGCGTCGATCTCCCTGCGTTGTCGTTGCTGTGGGGCTCGGGGTGGGCCGGGCCCGGCGCCCGACGGGGCCCGGCGGCGCCTCCCACGGTACCTCACCACCCACCTCGGGCCGCCACGGCCGGCCCCGGCGGCGACCGGCTCGGGGCCGGGCCGACGGGGCGGGGGGTGCGACGGCGTGACCGCGCCGTAGGGTGCCCCGCATGGTGACGGCGGCGATCGTGTCGTTCCGCCTGGGGGGCACCGACGGGGTCTCGGTGGAGTCGGCCAAATGGGCGCGCGCCCTCGCGGCGCTCGGCTTCGACGTGACCACGGTGGCCGGCGAGGGCGCGGCCGACCACCTGGTCCCCGGTCTGGCCATCGGCGCCCGGCGGCCGCCCGGCGACGACGAGGTCCGCGCCGCCCTGGCGGGAGCGGCGCTGGTCGTCGTCGAGAACCTGTGCTCGCTGCCCCTCAACCCGGCCGCCGCCGCGGTCGTCGCCCGCTGCCGCCGGGGACGACCGACGGTGCTCCACCACCACGACCTGGCGTGGCAGCGTCCGCACCTGGCTCACCACCCGGCCCCGCCCGACGACCCGGCCTGGCGTCACGTGACGATCAACGACCTGAGCCGGCGCCAGCTCGCCCGGCGCCAGATCGCGGCACGCACCGTGTACAACACGTTCGACCCCGACGTCGGCGGCGGGGACCGCGACGGCACCCGCCGGGCCCTGGGCGTGCCCGAGGGCCGCCGGCTGGTGCTCCAGCCGACCCGGGCCCTCCCCCGCAAGAACGTGGCCGGTGGGCTGGCGGTGGCCGAGGCCCTGGGGGCCACCTACTGGCTGCTCGGCCCGGCCGAGGACGGCTTCGGCCCCGAGCTCCGACGGATCCTGGCCTCGGCCCGGGTGCCGGTCCTCCACGGCCCCGGGCCCGGCGGTGCCGGCGCCGACGTGCTCGACGCCTACGCGGCCTGCGACGTGGTGGCCCTGCCGTCGACCTGGGAGGGCTTCGGCAACCCGACGGTCGAGTCCGCGGTGCACCGGCGCCCGCTCGTCGTCGGGCCCTACCCGGTGGCGGCCGAGCTGGCCGCCTTCGGCTTCGAGTGGTTCGGCCTCTCAGAGCTCGGGCCCCTCGCCGCCTGGCTCGACGACCCCGACCCCGCCCTGCTCGACACCAACCAGGCGGTGGCCCGCCGTTGGTTCAACGTGGCCGACCTGCCGGGCCGCCTGGCCGCCGTCCTCGACGGCCTTCATGTCCGGGGGTGGAGCGGCCCGGGGGGCTCAGGGGCCCTGCGGGCCGACGGGTAGCCTCGCGGGCCATGAGCGCGGCCGTTCGACCCGGGACCACCCGCCAGGGTGGGTCGCCCGACGACCCGCCGGTGCGGCGGCTGTCGGCCGGCGAGCGCCGCCAGCAGCTCTTCGCGGTGGCCCTCGAGCTGTTCGCCGAGCGCGGCTACCGGGCCACCACCATGGACGACATCGCCGAGGCCGCCGGGGTGACCAAGCCCCTCGTCTACCAGCACTTCTCGTCCAAGCGCGCCCTGTACCTCGAACTGGTCGACTCGGTGTCGGCCGAACTGTTGGCCGCCATCTCCGAGGCGGCGGCCCGGGCCGAGGGCCCCCGCCAGCAGGTCGAGCTCGGCTTCGCCGCCTACTTCACGATGGTGGTGACCCACCAGGCGGCGTTCCGGCTCCTCTACGGGCGCGACGACGCCGACGACCAGGAGCTGGGCGACGCGCTGCGCCGGGTGGAAGACGCCATCGCCGAGGCCATCGACCCACTCATCGACGCCGGCCTCGAGGCGGACCACCGGCGGTTCCTGGCCTACGCGGTGGTCGGGATGGCCGAGGGGGCGAGCCGCCAGTGGCTGGCCACCCCACGGGGGTCGCGCAACGGCGGGGGTCCGGGGGCCGAGGCCGAGGCGGCCCGGCTGGCCACCCGGGTGGCCGACCTGGCCTGGGCCGGCCTGCGCTCGGTCCACGCCGACTGACCCCGGCGCCCACTGGGCCCCGGGGCGCCGGTCAAGGCGCCCGGCCGGCCAGGCAGAGCAGCCGGGTCTGGTCGTCGGCCCCGGCCGGGGGCTCGAGGGCCGGGCCGAACCCGCCCGGGGAGCGGATGGCGTCGCCGGCGCCGGCCAGGAAGGTCTCGACGTGGCGCACCGAGGCGGGGTCGAGCCGCTCGTCGACCCCGGCGGCCCGGGCCAGGTCCCAGGTGTGCACGAGGGTGTCGGCGCACACCATGCGGCCGACCACGTCGCCGAAGGGCATCTCGCCAAAGCGTGCGGTGACCGCCCGGTCCCGGACCTCGGGGTCGCTGACGGCCGCCAGCATCGCCGCCGACGCCTCGTCCCAGGCACCGGCCAGGTCGGCGTCGGCCCCCACCTCGTGGGGCTCGGGGCCGCCGGCCATGGCCAGCACCCGGCGGTGGGTCAGCACCACATGGGCGGCGACGTCCCGGGCCGTCCAGTCCGGGCACGGCGACGGCGCACCCCAGCGATCGGCGGGGACGGCGGCCAGGACGGTGGCGAAGCCGCGGGCGACGCTCCGGTAGCGCTCGGCGGGGTCGGTCATCGTCTCAGCGTACCGCCCGCCTCCGCTCCGACCCGAGGGGCATCAGAGTCGCGCGGCGAGCTCACGGCACAGCCCCCACAGCTCGAGGGCGCAGCCCACGTAGACCTCCTCGTCGCGCCCGGCCGGGTCGGCGACGTCCTCGTCGGCGTGCAGTTCGACCGAGGCCAGGTCGAGGGCGTCGAGGCGCACGGACAGCGGGGCGGTTCCGGGGTCCAGCTCGGCGCACAGCCGGCGGATGGTGGCCGTGCGCCCGGCGGCTCGGGCGTGGTGGCGGCGCACGTAGCGGACGTGGTCGGCCTCCATGGCCACCACCAGGTCGGCCCGGTCGAGGTCGGCGTCGGTCAGCTGGTGGCTGCGGTGCCGGCCGACCGGGGCGTCGGCGAGCTGGTCGACGGCCACCAGCGCGGCCCGGGTGCGCAGGCTCACCGGCTGGCCGTCGACGGCGTGGGTCCCCGCGGTGGCCACCTCGACACCCAGCCCCCCGACCTCGGACAGGTACTGGAGCATGAAGCCGGCCATGACCGAGCGCGCCGCGTTCCCGGTGCACACCACGAGCAGGCGGACCCCCGGCGGCGGGCCGCCGGGGACGCCGCCCGGGGTCACAGGTACTCCTTCTTGCGCAGCCAGACAAGCACGAACCAGCCCCAGATCGGGGGCAGGTAGGCGGTGAAGAGCCGCTGGACGAAGACGGCGGCCACGGCGTCGCTCTCCGAGATGCCCGCCGCCGTCAGGCCGAGGATCATCCCGGCCTCGACCACCCCCATGCCGCCGGGGACCGGCGAGATGCCGCCGAGCATCGAGCCCAGGGTGAGGACCACCACCAAGATGGCCAGGCTCAGGTGGTCGCCGAAGGCGTGCAGGGCCGCGCCGAGGGCCATGGCCACCAGGATCTGGGCCACCACGGCGCCCCCGAAGATCTCCACCAGGTTGCGCGGGTGGACGGCGAGGACCTTGAGATGGGCCCAGACCTCGGAGAGCTTGGGCCGCAGCTTGTCCCGGGTCAGCCGGCGCAGCCGGGGGACCAACAGGACGAGTCCGGCCAGGACCACCACCGCGACGACTGCCACCAAGATGAGCCAGATGAGCCCGTTGTCGCTCCCGCCCGACGAGCCGGACTGGCTCTGGAAGTGGAGGTGCGAGATGGCGAACGGCAGGGCGATGAGGAAGAGGCCGCCCTTGACGATCCAGCTGGCCGTGCTGCACACCGCCCCCGAGCTGATGGCGAGCGTGGCGTCGTAGCCGTCCTGCTGGAAGAAGCGGACCCGGGTGGCCAGGACGGCCATGCTCCCCCCGGCCAGGGCGACGAAGGTGTTGGCGACCTCGAGGGCCAGCACCCGCCCAAAGGGCAAGGGGTCCACGATGGAACCGACCGTGGTCACGGCGATGGCGGGATAGACCGCCTGGGCCAGGAGGAAGCAGCCCGCCACCCAACCCCAGTCGGCGCCGGTGATCGTGTCCCACGACTTGCCGACGTTGATCAGCACCAGCAGCAATGCCCAGCCGCCGATGAGCGAGCCGATGACCATGGCCAGGGTCACCCAGCTGATCCGGCGGGGCTCGGCGAGCTTGGGGACCTCGACCCCCGCCGCGGCCGCCCCCTGCTCGCGCAGGGCCGCCAGGAGGGGCTTGCGACCGTGGAGCTCCTTGGAGGCCACCGGGTCGAGGGCGGCTCGCTGGATGAAGGGCAACGCGGCGGCGAGGGCGTCGGGTGGGAGCACCCGGGCGGCGGCGGCGATGGCCCGCTCGGGGCCGGTGGCCTGCCCCACGGTCACCAGGGCCGCGGCCAGGTCGCGTTCGAGCCGTTCGTCGCGCCCCGACACCGTGGCGTCTCTGAAGTCCACCAGGCCGACCTCTGACCCCGGTCCGGCCACGACCGTCTCGGCGCTGATGGCGCCGTGGGCGATCGAGGCCCCGCGCAGCATGACGATCTGGCGCAAGAGGTCGTCGGCCGCTTCGTCGCTGAAGGCCTCGGCGCTGATCCGGGGGGCCACCGCCGCCGCCGCGGCCTCGGCCGACCGCTGGGCCGACTCGGCGTCCTCGGCGGCCCGTCGGGCCCGGCGGGCCGCCCGCCGTCCGTCTCGCTTTGCTCTCGGGGCGCCCCGTCGGCCGGACCCCTCGGCGGACCCGGGCCCCGGGGCGCCGTCGCCGGGCGCCGCCGTGACCGCCTCGTGGCGCGCACCCGAGGCAAGGACGGTCCCCCCGGTCGCCCCCAGGGTCGGGTCCCCCCCGGTGCCGGCCGGGGCCGCGGCACCCGGACCGGGGGCGGCGGGCCGCTCCGGTGCGGGGAGGTCGCAGAGCCGGGTGCCGGCGGGGGGCCGGGTGACCAGCAGCGCGTCGTGGGCCGGGCCGGCCCGCCCTGCGGCCGCCACCTCTGGGACGCGGGCCCCCGAGCCGCCGGCCAGCAGGGTCAAGAACGCCTCGTGTTCGACCTGCTGGATCCGGGTGAGGGTCAGGGTCGGTCCCGAGTCGCGGTAGCAGACGTAGCGGAAGATCTTCGCCAGCAGCTGGGCGTCGTGGGCGTCACGCCCGTAGACCGAGACGTCGATGGGGCCCGACTCGTCGCGACCCTTGAAGCGGGCCACCCCCCAGATCTGGCGGCGCCGAGGGCACCACCAACTCGGCGGTGACCCCCAGCTCACGCACCAGCACGGCCACCTCGTCGCCCGAGGGCAGTCCGAGCGGTGAGCCGAAGATGAGGTGGACGATGGCGGTCATCCCCCAGCCGATGGCCAGGCTGGCGATCACCGACACCGGCAGCCCGGACCCATGGACCACGGTGGCCACGGCGGCGACGGCGATGACCAGCTCCACCAGGCGCTGGAAGGTCCGGCTCAGGTAGGGCAGAGCCGCCGTGCCGACGGCGACGGTCGCCGCGACCCGGGCCAGCGGGAACCCGAGGTTGACCCCGGCCAGGGCCGGGTCCGGTCCGTGGGCGCCGTTGGGCCCGACGACCAGGGCGACGACCAGGCAGACGATGTAGGCGGACCCCCCGGCCAGGGCGATGTCGCGGGCCACGTTGCGGCGTTTGGACACGAGGGCCAGGGCGGCCAGCACCACGATGGTGCCGATCGACCCCAGCCACCATAGGGCGTTGACCAGCCACTTCACCCCGTCGGGGGCCGAGGTCAAGAACTTGGTGATCTCGGTCTGGGCGCTGGCCGCGCCCAGGGTGACCAGCCAGCAGCACACGACGGCCACCACCATGGCCACCACCCGCAGGCCGTCGGAGCCCCGGCGCCGGGTCTGGCCGTCGCCGACCGGGGCGAACACGATGGAGCGCCACGGCCGGGAGCGCCCCCGGGGCGCGTCGGCGGCGGTTCCTGCCCCGTCCCCGCCGGCTCCGGACGCCCGGGGCGGGCCCGACGGAGGCCGGGGCACCGGGGTCCCCTCTCGCTGTCCGAGCGTGCTCATGGCACCGCCGACACTACGGGCACCGGGCGGACGCGGACCGTCTGTCGGGCATGGCCGAGGAACTGGGCAAAGCGGTGGAGGCCTTCAAGAACCGGCCAACTGGACGCCTCGACGGCGCTCTCGGGCCCCGGCCAAACGGCGCGAATTCCTGGCGACTTACTTGATGTGGACGCCCGAGATCGCACGGCTGATGACCAACCGCTGGATCTCGGAGGTCCCCTCGAAGATGGTGTAGATCTTCGAGTCCCGGTGCCACTGCTCGACCGGGTACTCACGGACGTAGCCGTAGCCGCCGAGTATCTGGATGGCCTGCTCGGTCACCCACACCGCCGTCTCGCCGGCGAAGAGCTTGGACATCGAGCCCTCGCCCGCCTCGAAGCGCTTGCCGGTCCTGGCCATCCACGCGGCACGGTGGACGAGCAGCCGCGAGGCGTCGGTCCGCATCTTCATGTCGGCCAACTTGAAGGCGATGGCCTGGTTCTCGATGATCGCCCGGCCGAACTGCTTGCGCTCCTTGGCGTAATCCAGCGCGTACTCGTAGGCGGCGCCGCGAGATCCCGACGGCCTGGGCGCCGACCAGCGGGCGGGAGGCCTCGAAGGTGGCCATGGCCGCCTGCACGGCGTTCTTCTTGCCCTCCCGGGCCCGGGCCAGGCGCTCGTCCAGCTTCTCCTTGCCCCCGAGGAGGCACCGACCCGGCACCCGGCAGTCGTCGAGGACGACCTCGGCCGTGTGCGACGCCCGGATGCCCATCTTCTTGAACTTCTGGCCCTGGCTGATCCCGGGCGTCCCCTCGGGGACCACGAAGCTGGCCTGGCCCCGGCTGCCCAGCTCGGGGTCGACCGACAGCACCAGCACGTGGGTGTTGGCGATGCCGCCGTTGGTGATCCAGGTCTTGGTCCCGTTGAGGACCCACTCGTCTTTGGCCTCGTCGTAGACGGCGCGGGACTTGAGCGACGAGACGTCAGAGCCGGCGTCGGGCTCGGACACCCCGAAGGCGGCGAGCTTGATGTCGTCGGGGGTCCCGAAGCACTGGGGGATGAACTCGCCCTGCTGCTCGGGCGTGCCGTTGGCCATGAGCCCGGCCACGGCCAGCGTCGAGCCGAAGATGGCGAGGGCGATGCCGGCATCGCCCCAGCTCATCTCCTCCATGACGAGACACAGCTGCAGGCCGGTCGGGTCGGCGAAGCACTGGGCGACGAAGTCCAAGGAGTACATGCCGTTCTTGGCCGCCTCCTCGATGATGGGCCAGGGCGTCTCCTCACGCTCGTCCCACTCGGGGCCGGCCGGCCGGACGACGTTCTCGGCGAAGTCGTGGACCCATTTTTGGATCTGGAGCTGGTCCTCGTTGAGCTCGAGGGAGAAGTCGGACATCGTGGCCTCCTTGGCTGCCCGCCGGTCGTCCGGCGGTCTCGGTCGTGGCCCGGCCGCCGGCCCGCCGTCGAGTCGGGCGACCGGATCGCCCCGTCCCGGGGATCCTTAGTTACCCAATAGTAACCTTGCCGGGATCGCGGGGGCCAGCACCCTCGATTCGAAGGCTCTCAACTGGGGTTTCAAAGGCCCGGGGCCCGGGACTCGGGGGCGGCGCCCGGCGCCGGGCGGGTGGTTCAGGCCCCGACGGGGCGGACGTCTTTGGCCATGAGGCCCTTGGGGCCCTCTTCGACCTCGAATTCGACCGCCTGGCCCTCTTCCAACACGCGGTAGCCGTTCATCTGGATGGCGGTGTGGTGCACGAACACGTCGGCGCCGCCCCCAGGCTGCGAGATGAAGCCGTAGCCCTTCTCGGAGTTGAACCACTTGACCGTTCCGGATGCCACGGTGGCGATCCCCCTTCTTGTTGCTGTCCGGCTCCGACCGGGACCCGCCGGGTCCCCACGGACACCAGCGCTACGCGGCCCCGGCCTGGGCACGGCCGATATTTCGCCTCGGAAACTAGCAGCACCCGAAACGGGGTGTCCGGCTTGTCACACCAATGCCACGCAGGGCCGATACGGCCATACGGGTCCCGGCGGACCGGGGTCTCGGGCGGGCGCAACGATGCCCGGGGCCACCGGGCTCTGGCGCCACGCCTCAGTGCCGGAGCACGGTGCCTTCGGGGCCGTCCTCGACCGTCCAGCCCCGGGCGACCAGCTCGTCGCGCAGGGCGTCGGCCCGGGCCCAGTCGCGCCCGGCCCTCGCCGCGTCGCGCTCGGCGGCCAGGCGGGCCGAGCCGGCGTCGACCGCCGCCGCCCCGCCCCGCAGGGCGAGCCCGAGGGCGGCGCAGGCCACGGCCACCGTGCGGGCCGTCCGGGCGGCGCCGGCGGCGTCGCCGGCGTCGGCCGCCGCGTTGGCCCGGCTGACCAGCTCGAAGACGCCGGCCAGGGCGCCGGGGGTGTCGAGGTCGTCGTCCATGCGCTCGAGCAGTTCGCCCACCGCCGTCGGGTCGGCCTCGGCTGCCGGGCCGACGCCGGCCACCACCGCCCCGCCCGCCTCGGCCAGGACGTCGGGGAGCGAGAATCGCCGGGCCAGGGCGTCGAGGCGCTCGAGGCCCTTCTCGGCGTCGGCGACCGTCGCGGCGGTGACCTCGATGGGCGAGCGGTAGTGGGAGCGCAGGACCAGCAGGCGGTAGGCCCGGGCGTCGCTGCGCTCGAGCAGGTCGGTGAGCGAGGTGAAGTTCCCGAGCGACTTGGACATCTTCTCCCCCCCACCTCCACCCAGCCGTTGTGGGCCCAGTGGCGGGCGAAGGGGCGCCCGAGGGCCACCGCCTGGGCCCGCTCGTTCTCGTGGTGGGGGAAGGCCAGGTCGCGCCCGCCGCCGTGGAGGTCGAACCCGTCACCCAACAGGTCCAAGGACATGACCACGCACTCGGTGTGCCACCCGGGTCGGCCCGGGCCCCAGGGCGAGGGCCAGGAGGGCTCGCCCGCCTTGGCCTTCTTCCACAGGGCGAAGTCGAGGGGCGAGCGCTTCTCCTCGACGGCCTCGACCCGCGCCCCGGCCCGCAGTGAGTCGAGGGGCTGGAGGGCCAGCAGCCCGTAGCCGGGCACCCGGTCGACGCTGAGGTAGACCCCGTCGGAGGTCTCGTAGGCCACCTGGCGCTCGACCAGGGCGGCCACCAGGGTCACCATGTCGGCCACGTACGCCGTGGCGTGAGGGGTGTCGGTCGGCCGCAGGTTGCCCAGAGCGTCCATGGCCGCCCACCACTCGGCCTCGTACTCGACGGCGACCTCGGACTCGGACCGGCCCTGCTCGGCCGCCCGCTTGATGATGTTGTCGTCGACGTCGGTGATGTTCGAGACGTACCGGACGTCGAGGCCGCTGAAGAGCAGGTGACGCCGGAGGACGTCGAAGACCAGGGCGTAGCGGCCGTGCCCGAGGTGGGGCAGGTCGTAGACGGTCGGGCCGCAGACGTACATCGACACGTGGCCCGGGTCGCGCAGCTCGAGGGGGCGGACGGTGCCCGTCGCGGTGTCGTGGAGGCGCAGCACCCGGGATACGGTAACCCGACTATGAGCGAACCGGCCCCAGAGCGCGACCCGGCCCCGGCGCCCGAGGTGGCCGTCCCCGATCGCCCGTCGCTCGAGGGCCTCGAAGCCCGGTGGTCGGCGGCCTGGGCCGAGCGGGGGACCTACCGCTTCGACCGGACGGCCCCCCGGGACCGGGTCTACGCCATCGACACCCCCCCGCCGACCGTGTCGGGGTCGCTGCACATCGGCCACGTCTTCAGCTTCACCCACACCGACCTGGTGGCCCGCTACCAGCGGATGCGGGGCAAGGCCGTCTTCTACCCGATGGGCTGGGACGACAACGGGCTGCCCACCGAGCGGCGGGTGCAGAACTACTACGGGGTGCGCTGCGACCCCTCGGTGGCCTACGACCCGGGCTTCGAGCCCCCGGCCACCCCGCCCAAAGAACCGCTGGCCGTCTCCCGGCCGAACTTCGTCGAGCTCTGCCAACGCCTGACCGCTGAGGACGAGCAGGCCTTCGAGGCGATGTTCCGGGCCCTCGGGCTCTCGGTCGACTGGGACCTGGCCTACACCACGGTCGACGAGGGCTCCCGGCGCACCTCCCAGCGCGGTTTCCTGCGGCTGCTCGAAGCGGGCCACGCCTACCAGTCCGAGGCGCCGACGCTGTGGGACGTCGACTTTCAGACCGCGGTCTCCCAGGCCGAGCTCGAAGACCGCGAGCGACCCGGCGCCTACCACCGGCTGCGCTTCGCCCGGGTCGACGGCGGCGGCGACGTCGAGATCGAGACCACCCGGCCCGAGCTGGTCCCGGCCTGCGTGGCCCTGGTGGCCCACCCCGACGACGCACGCTACGCCCCGTTGTTCGGCACCGACGTGGTCACCCCATTGTTCGGGGTGCGGGTCCCGGTGGTCGGCCACGAGCTGGCCGACCCCGACAAGGGCTCGGGCATCGCCATGGTCTGCACCTTCGGCGACACCACCGACGTGGTGTGGTGGCGCGACCTGTCCTTGCCCACCCGGACCCTCCTCGGGCGCAACGGCCGCCTCGAGCCGGTGCCCTGGGGCGAGCCGGGCTGGGAGTCGGAGGACCCCGGGGCGGCGGCCCGCCACTACGGCGAGCTGGCCGGCAAGACGGCCAAGGCGGCCCAGGCCCGGATCGTCGAGCTCTTGGCCGAGTCGGGCGCCCTGGTCGGCCAGCCCACACCCATCACCCACCCGGTCAAGTTCTACGAGCGGGGCGAGCGGCCGCTCGAGATCGTCTCGTCCCGCCAGTGGTTCGTGCGGACCCTCGACATCCGCGAGCAGCTGCTGGCCCGGGGCGAGGAGCTCCGCTGGCACCCGCCCTACATGGCCCACCGCTACCGCAGCTGGGTCGAGGGCCTCAACACCGACTGGAACATCAGCCGCCAACGCTTCTTCGGGGTGCCCTTCCCGGTCTGGTACCCGGTGAGCGACGACGGGGTGGTCGACTACGACAGGCGGCTCACCGCCCCCGAGGCCCGCCTCCCGGTCGACCCGTCGACCGACGTCCCCGACGGCTACGGCGAGGACCAGCGGGGCCGGCCCGGGGGCTTCGTCGGCGACCCCGACATCATGGACACCTGGGCCACCAGCTCGCTCACCCCCCAGATCGCCGGGCGCTGGGAGGACGACCCCGACCTGTTCGGCCGGGTCTTCCCGATGGACCTGCGGCCCCAGGCCCACGAGATCATCCGCACCTGGCTGTTCTCGACGGTGGTGCGGGCCGAGCTCGAGTTCAACTCGCTGCCCTGGACCGACGCCGCCATCTCGGGCTGGGTCCTCGACCCCGAGCGCAAGAAGATGTCCAAGTCCAAGGGCAACGTCGTCACCCCGCTCCCCCTCCTCGGCCAACACGGCTCCGACGCCGTGCGCTACTGGGCGGCCAACGGCCGGCCCGGCACCGACACCGCCGTCGACGAGGGCCAGATGAAGGTCGGCCGCCGCCTGGCCATCAAGATCCTGAACGCGTCGAAGTTCGTCATCGGCCGCCTGGGCACCGGGGCGGTCCCCGGGCCCGGGGCGGTCAGCGAACCGCTCGACGTCGACATGCTGTCGCGCCTGGGCGCCGTCGTCGATCAGGCCACGGCGGCCTTCGACGACTACGACTACACCCGGGCCCTCGAGGCGGCCGAGGGCTTCTTCTGGTCCTTCTGCGACGACTACCTCGAGCTGGTCAAGGGCCGCGCCTACAGCACGGCCGGCCTGCCGGGCACCGCCTCGGCCCAAGCCGCCCTGGCGCTCGCCCTGCGCGTCCAGCTCCGGCTCTTCGCCCCCTTCGTGCCCTTCGTCACCGAGGAGGTCTGGAGCTGGTGGCAGGAGGGCTCGGTCCACGAGGCGGGCCGGTGGCCCTCGGTCCCCGCCGAGATCCTCCCCGCCCTGCCCGAGGGCGTCGAGCTCGGCCGCTCCCCGGTCCTCGACGCCACGGCCGAGGTGCTCGGCGCCGTCCGCCGCGAGAAGACGGCCCAGAAGCGCTCGATGCGGGCCGTGGTCTCGGGCCTCCGGGTGGTCGACACCGACGAGCGGCTGGGCCACCTCCTGGCCGGGGGCTCGGACCTGATGGAGGCCGGCGGCATCGTCGACTGGACCCTCGTGGCCGGCCCCGAGCCCTCGGTCACCGTCGAGCTGGCCCCCGAAGAGCCCTGAGCGCACCCCCGGTCCGGTGACGGCGAACGGCGGGCGCCGTTCAGATGAGCCGGCGCTCGGTCGCCCAGCGGGTCAGCTGGTGGCGGGTCGACAGCTGGAGCTTGCGGAGCACGGCCGAGACGTGGCTCTCGACGGTCTTGACCGAGATGGACAGGTCCCTGGCGATCTCCTTGTAGGTGTAGCCCCGGGCGATGTGGCGGAGGACCTCGCGCTCGCGCGGGCTCAGCTGGTCGAGCTCGGGGTCGAAGGAGGCCGGCGGCCCGTCGGCCCCGGGCATGGTGGCGAAGGCGTCGAGGACGAACCCGGCCAGCCGGGGGCAGAAGACGGCGTCGCCGGCCGCCACCCGGCGCACGGCGTCGATCAGCTCGGGCCCCGAGATGGTCTTGGTCACGTACCCCCGGGCCCCGGCCCGGATGACCGAGATGACGTCCTCGGGGGCGTCGGAGACCGACAGGGCCAGGAAGCGCACGTCGGGGTGGGCGGGCTTGACCGCCTCGATCACCGCCCGGCCGCCGCCGCCGGGCAGGTGGACGTCGAGCAGGACCACGTCGGGGCGCGCCCGGTCGATCAGGTCCACCGCCTCGGGAACGTCGGCGGCCTCGCCCAGCACCTCGACCGCCTCGCCGAGCTCGCTGCGCACCCCGGCCCGGAAGAGGTGGTGGTCGTCGACCAGCACCACCTGGAGGGGGGCGCTCGTCACGTGCGGGCGCGGTGGCGCGGAACCCGCAGCTCGACCTCGGTCCCCGTGCCCGGCCGGGAGTGGACGGCGGCGGTGCCGCCGTGGCGGGCCATGCGGCCGCAGATCGACTCGGCGATCCCCCGGCGGTCGGCGTGGACGGCCCCGGGGTCGAAGCCCACCCCGCGGTCGCGCACGAACACCGAGACCGAGGCCGGTTCCACCTCCACGTACAGCGAGACCGTGGCCGCCCCCGACCACTTGGCGGCGTTGACCGTCGCCTCCCGGGTGGCGGCCAGCAGGGCGCGCAGGTCGTCGTCGAGCGCACAGTCCCCGACGGTCACCGCGTCCACGGCGACGCCGTGGGTGGCCTCGACGTCCCGCTCGATCAGGGCCACCCCCGCCGCCAGGGTGCCCGGCTCTTCGACGCCGAGGGATCCCGGGGCCACGCCGTCGAAGAGCCACGACCGCAGCTCGCGCTCTTGGGCCCGGGCCAGCTGGGCCACCTTCTGGGGCTCCTCGGCGTTGCGCTGGATCAGCGCCAGGGTCTGGAGGACCGAGTCGTGCACCTGGGCGGCCATGTCGGCGCGCTCCTCGGCCCGGATGCGGGCGTTGCGCTCGGTCACGAGGTCACGGGCCAGGCGGAGCCACCACGGCCCGAAGAGCACCACGAAGGCCCCGATCACCAGCACCGCCCCCACCGCCAGGCCCAGCCCGCCCCGGTAGCCGTGCCCGACGGCCAGGAGGGCGAGGCCGGCCGCGGCCAGCGCCAAGCCGACCAGGACCCGGGCCAGGAACGAGCGCCGGGAGCGGTGCGCGGCGGCGCCGATGTCGGTGAGGGTGGCCAGGCCCCGTTGGAGCCGGGCCCGCTCGGCCGCGTCCTCGTTGCGGTAGACCAGGATCAACCCGGCCGCGGCCAGCACCAGGCCCCAGGTCAACGAGGTCACGAACCCGATGCCCAGGGCCGAGTCCAAGATCCCGATGACCACCAGCAGCGGCACGCAGCCGACGGCCAGGGCCAGCCCCCGGCGGTCCTTGGCCGCCCGCCCGGCGATGGTCTCGGTCTCGCCCTCGACCGGGACGAACAGCCACAGGGCCACGTAGCCGACGGCCCCGAACCCGCTCAGCAGGGCCAGCAGCACCAGGCCGATCCGCACGACCGTGACGTCGATCCCCAAGCGCCGCGACAGGCCGCCGGCCACCCCGGCGATCAGGCGGTCGTCCTGGCTGCGCCGGGGCGGGCCCCCCCGATGGTGGCGCCAGCGCCGTCCGTAGTGGCTCCACTGGCGCGGGTCCTGGGCGTTCCACCACGGCGTGGCCGGCCAGGGGGCCGGCCCGGGCCCGGGCTCGGCCTCCCCCGGCGGTGTCGGTGCGTCGTTGAGGCGGGTGATCCTCCAATGATCGCACCCCGGCGCTCGGGGGGACATCGGGTACATCCCCGAGGGTGCGGGCCCGGACCGGGGGGCCGTTCAGGGTCATTCCCGATACCGCCGACCGGTGGCGACCCCCAAGATGGACCCATGGAGAACACCGACCCCGCCACCACACCCACCACCGAGCGGCCACCGCTGCGGCGACTCGTCGAGGGCCGGATGCTGGCCGGCGTCGCCGCCGGGGCGGCCGAGTACCTGGGGGCCGACGTGACGATCGTGCGGATCCTGCTCGTCGCGCTGGTGTTCGTCGGCGGCGCCGGGATCCCGCTGTACCTGGCGGCCTGGCTCCTTGTGCCCGAAGAGGGCCAGGACCACGCCATCGCCGACGACCTGCTCGACCACGCCCACCTCTCTTGAGCCGACACGCACGACGTTGTCCGAACCCACCGCCACCATCCGACGAGGAGGACCAGTGAGCTACCGATTCGACCGACCCTGGTACGCGGGGCGGGCCACGCCCGGCCCCGAGATGCGGGTCTCCAACGACGAGCGCAACGAGGTCGCCGAGAGCCTGTCGAAGCACTACGCCGACGGGCGCCTCGACGACACCGAGTTCAAAGAGCGCCTGGACAAGGCGATGGGCGCCAAGACCCGTTCGGACCTCTCGGGGCTGCTGACCGACCTGCCCAACACCGCCGTCCAGGCCGCCGCGCCCGGGCCGCCGCACCGCCTCGGCCTGTTCGCCATCGTCGCCGTCGCCCTCGTCATGGCGATCGCCTGGTCCACCTGGGCCGTGCCCCACGTGCCGTGGTTCCTGATCGGGGTCGTCGCCCTCTTGCTCTGGGCCCGCGGGCGCTCCCACCGCCACCACACCCACGGCCACGCGGCGGACGCCGGCCGCTGGTGAGACCCCGCCGGGCCTGACCCGGCGGCGCGGGGTGGGCCGACGCCCCCGTGGTCGGGCCCCCGTGGTCGGGTCCCCGTGGTCGGGCCCCCGTGGTCGGGCCACCGTGGTCGGGACGGTGGGCGGTGGCGGCGGGTAGGTTGAAGCCGGCCCGCGTCCTCCGGGCGACCGCGACGTCTCGTTGGAGGTGGCGATGCGCTACGTGAACCTCGGCTCGACCGGCCTGCGGGTTTCGCGCCTGTGCATGGGCATGATGGGCTTCGGCGAGGGCAGCGAGCGCAAGTGGGTGGTTGGCGAGGAGGAGGCCGAACCGATCGTCAAGACGGCGGTCGAGGGCGGGGTCACCTTCTTCGACACCGCCGACACCTACTCGGGCGGGGCCAGCGAGGTGGCCACCGGCCGACTGCTGCCGAAATTCCTCAGCCGCGACGAGATGGTCGTCGCCACCAAGGTCTTCATGCCCATGACCCCCGGTGAGAACGGCAAGGGCCTGTCGAGAAAACACATCCTCTCGGCCATCGACGCGTCACTCCGGCGGCTCGGCATGGACTACGTCGACCTCTACCAGATTCACCGTTGGGACCCCCAGACGCCGATCGACGAGACGATGGGGGCCCTCGACGAGGTGGTCACGGCGGGCAAGGCCCGCTACATCGGGGCATCGTCGATGTACGCCTGGCAGTTCGCCAAGGCCCAGCACACGGCCGAGCGGCACGGCTGGTCCCGGTTCGTGTCGATGCAGAACCACTACAACCTCATCTACCGCGAGGAGGAGCGCGAGATGATCCCGCTGTGTCTCGACCAGGGGGTGGGGGTGATCCCGTGGAGCCCGCTGGCCCGGGGCGTGCTGACCGGGAACCGCACCCGCGGGGGCGAGCGGCGGACGACGAGGGCCGGCAGCGACGACTTCACCGACTACCTCTACAGCCAGCCCACCGACTTCGACGTGGTCGACCGGGTGGCCGAGGTGGCCGGCGCCCGCGGGGTGCCGCCGGCCCAGGTCGCCCTGGCCTGGCTGCTGGCCAGACCCGGCGTCAGCGCCCCGATCGTCGGATCGACCAAGGTGGGCCACCTGGCCGACGCCCTGGCGGCCGAGCAGCTCACCCTCGAGCCGGCCGAGATGGCCGCTCTCGAGGAGCCCTACGTCCCCCACCCGGTCCTGGGCCACTTCTGAGCCCGGCCGCGCAAGCCCCGGCCGCTCAGGTCCCGCTCGACAGGTAGGCCCCCAGCGCGGCGGCGGCCATCTCGTCGGGCGTCCCCTCCTTGTGCACCCGGCCGTGCAGCATGATCGCCGCCCGGGTGGCCACGCCGAGGGCGGTGCTCACGAACTGTTCGACCACCACGACGGTGACCCCGTCGGCCGCGATCTGGCCCACCAGCTCGTAGAGCTCGGCCACCACCAGGGGGGCCAGGCCCATCGAGATCTCGTCGAGCAGCAGGAGCCGGGGCCGGCCGACCAGGGCCCGCGAGATGGCCAGCATCTGCTGCTCGCCCCCCGACAGCGTCCCGGCCAGCTGCTTGCGCCGCTCTTTGAGGCGCGGGAAGTGCTCGAAGGACCGCTCCTCGGCCTCGGCCCGGGTCACGGCCCCCTGGTACGTCCACATGCGGATGTTGTCGGTGACCGAGAGGTTGGGGAACACCCCGCGCCCTTCGGGGATGGCGCACACCCCCGCCCGGGCCAGGGCCTCGGGGGTGGGTTTGGCCACGTCGACGCCCTCGATGTGCACCGTCCCCGCCGTCGGCCGCAGGACCCCGTTGGCCACCTTCAAGGTGGTGGTCTTGCCGGCCCCGTTCGGACCCAGCAGGGCGAACACGCTCCCGGCCGGGATGTGCAGGTCGACCCCGTGGAGCACCTCGATGCGCCCGTAGGCGGCCCGGACGCCGCTCATGACGAGGGCCGGCGGGGCGGCGACGGCGGTCACGGCTCGCCGCCGTTCCCCGCGGTCGTCGCCCCCGGCCCGTCCGACGGAAGGCCGGGGGCCACCGGCGCCGCGCCGTCTGGCTCCTCGACGTCGGCCGGCACGTCCATCCGCCCGAGGTAGGCGGCCTGGACGATCGGGTCGGCCCGGATCTCGAGGGGGATCCCCGAGGCGATGACCTCGCCGAAGTCGAGCACGTGGACCACGTCGCAGATCTTGAGGACCAG
The DNA here is from genome assembly GCA_963836375.1 of uncultured Acidimicrobiaceae bacterium. Taxonomy (GTDB): domain Bacteria; phylum Actinomycetota; class Acidimicrobiia; order Acidimicrobiales; family RAAP-2; genus CAWIJK01. The sequence continues at coordinate 455,760 of CAWIJK010000004.1, forward strand.
GTCCATGTCATGCTCGACCAGCAAGACGGCCCGGCCCTCGGCGGCCAGGTCGGTGAGCAAGGTGCCCAGGCTCTCGGTCTCGTTGTCGTCGAGGCCCGAGCACGGCTCGTCGAGCAAGATGACCCGGGGCCCGATCGAGAGCGCCCGGGCCAGCTCCACCAGCCGGGCCGTCCCGGTCGGCAACGCCCCCACCTGGACGTCGGCCACGTCGCGCACCCCCACCCGGGCCAGCAGGGCGAGTGCGGGGTCCCCCGAGCGCCTCCCGGTGACCGGGGCGATGCTGTGGTTGCCCGGACGGGCCGCCTGCAGGCCGACCCGCACATTGTCCGCCGCGGTCAGGGTGCCGAACAGCTCGAGGCGCTGGAAGGTGCGGGCCACCCCGAGGCGTGCCCGCCGGTGGGGCCCGAACCCGGTCACGTCGGTGCCGTCGATGTGGACGTCGCCCCGGTCCGGCCGCTGGAGGCCGGTGATCACGTTGAACAGCGTCGTCTTGCCGGCCCCGTTGGGGCCGATGAGCCCGGTGACCCGGCCGGCGGCCACCGAGAGGGTGACGTCGGTGAGGGCGGCCACGCCGCCGAAGCGCACGCTGATCCCCCGGGCCTCGAGGACCGGCCGGCCGGCCGGCGGCTCGGCCGTCGCGCTGACCGTCGCCGCCTCAGGCGACACCGACCGCCCCTTGGACCTCGTCGTCGGACGCCGCGGGCCCGGGCCCGTCGTCGACCGTCCGCCCCACCGGGTCGGCGAAGGGGAGCCGGACCCGGTTGCGCAGCTGGGGCAGGCCGAGCACCCCGTCGGCGCTCCGGCCGAGGAGCACGATCCCCACCCCGGCCACCAGCCCGGTCAGGCCGGCGTAGGCCGCCGGCAGGTGGGTCTCGGCGAAGGGCAGCAGGGTGGCCGACAAGCCGCCCAGCAGGGCGCCGGTCGCCGTGCGGATGCCCCAGATGGCCACGAAGAGCAGGAGGATCAGGCTGGAGAGAAACTGGAGCTGGGTGTCGTTGCCGGCGATAGCCCCGGTCTCCCCGCCGTAGAGGACGCCACCCAGCCCGGCCATCCCGGCGGCCAGCGCGAACACCGCCACCTTGGTCATGGTGGCGTTCAGCCCCAGGGTGGCGAAGGCGGCCGGCGAGTCGTTCATCGCCACCAGGCGGCGCCCGAAGTTCGACCGCCGAACAGCCAGGACGGCGACGGCGCAGAGGGCGAAGAAGACGGCGATCACGACCAGCTCGGTCTTGTCGCCGACCGTGTGCACGCCGGGCAGGGTCAGCCGACCGACCGAGACCGAGCCGCCGAAGCCGGGGAAGAAGCTCGGGTTGGTGAAGAAGGCGAAGTAGGCGGCCTCGCCGAAGGCCAGCGTGGCCAGGGCCAGGTAGAGGCCCCGCAGCCGGATGGCCGGCAGGGCGATCAGGGTGCCGAGGGCGGCGGTCACCGCCACGGCCGCCACCAGCCCGAGCCAGTTCCCGCCGCCGCCGGCCACCTTGCCCATGACGTAGGCCCCCACGCCGAGGAAGGTGAGCTGGCACAAAGAGACCTGCCCGGCGTAACCGGTGAGCAGGACCAGCGAGAGGCCGACGATGCCCAAGGTGAGCCCGGTGGCCACCGAGGCCAGGAGGGAGGCGCCGAACAGCGGCGAGCACACGGCGACCACGACCACCAGCACCAGGCCCCCCAGCAGCGACTGGCGAAGGTTGGCCACCTTGGGCGGGGCGTGGACCGGGAGCCGGCCGGCGGCGGCCAGGCGGGCGGCCGGGACCACCAGCAGGGCGACGAAGAGGAAGACCACCGGGATCAGCTCGGGCAGCTGGCCGCCCAGGCTGGAGGGCAGGTGCTGGGACAGGTAGCCCACGGCGTACTCGCCGGCCAGGCCGAGGGCGATGGCCCCGGCGAAGGTCCACGGGAGGCTGCGCAGGCGACCGACCACCGCCGCCGCGTAGCCGTTGACGACCAGGATGGTCAGCGTGTCGATGTTGAGCCCGGTCGAGGCGACGGTCGGGGCGATGAGGCAGCCGGCCAGGGCGGCGAAGAAGAAGCCGAACATCCACCCCATCTGGGCGACCCGGTGGGGCTTGGCCCCGGCCAGGGCCACCAGGTCCGGGTCGTCGACGACGGCCCGCATGGCCACGCCGACCCGGAACCACCGGAAGAAGTACCGCGTGGCCACGGCCACGGCCACGGCCACGATGACGGTCAGGATCTGCTGGTAGTTGACCACCACCCCGAGGATGGTCACGTCCTTGTCTGGCCAGAACTGGGGGACGATCCGCTGCACCTGGGGGTTCCAGATGGCCGTGGCCACGCCCACCAAGATGACCAGGAGGCCCAGGGTGACCATCAGCGAGCGGACCGTCGACGCGCCGTGCAGGCGCCGCATGAAGACGACCTCGACGACGATGGCCAGCAGCGGGGCCAGGATCAAGAGCACCAGGGCCAAGGAGAGGACCGGGTTCCAACCCCACCCTTGCCAGAGCTGCCAGAAGCTGAAAGCGGCGATCATGCCCACCGCGCCCTGGGCGAAGTTGAAGATCCCGGTCGTCGTGTAGGTGATGACCAGACCGCTGGCCGTGATGGCGTAGATCGCCCCGGTGGTGACGCCGATGACGGTGTAGCTGAGAAAGACGCTCACGGCGTCATGCCCCGTCCCAGCATCTCGCCCCTCCCCGGTTGACCGACTGGCACCCCCCAGGCTCCATTCCTACCGTAAACGGTCAGCCACCCGCTGGGGCGAAGTAGAACTTCGAACTGCAGTCGAAGCCCGAGCCGGTGGGCTGGACCCGGACGTACTTGCCGTTCTTGATGGTGGCGATGAGGTCACAGTTCGAGGGCAGCTTCTTGGCCGGGTTGGTGGCGGCCAGCAGGCCGTTGGCGGTGAAGCTGGTCACCTTGGCCAGCTGGGCCAGCACCGACCCCCTGGTGGGGTTCTTGCCGGCGGCCTGGAGCGCCTGGACGAACAACTGGGCCGAGGCCCAGCCGTAGAGGGTGAACAGGTCGGGGGTCCAGCTCGGGTTGACCTTCTTGACCCAGGACAAGAAGGTCTTGACCGCCGGCACCGACTTGGCGTCCTGGCCGAGGTAGAGGGCCTGGACCTGGCCGATCATGATCCCGTTGGTCGCCGCCGCGCCGCCGGCCGTCTTGATGAACTGGTCGGCGTAGACCGGGCCGCCCGAGAAGATGAGCTTGGGGTGCCAGCCCTGCTGGGTGGCGTCTTGGATGATGATCGCCGCCACCTGCCAGTCGAGGGCGGTGAGGTCCAGGGCGTTGACCCCCTTGGCCCGCATCGACACGATGTCGGTGGTGAAGTCCGACTCGAGCGGGCTGACGTCGCGCACGTAGGTGATCGAGTAGCCCTCGTGGCGCAGGGCCGCCGCCTCGCCGTTCCACTGGGCGATGGCCGTCGAGGTGTTCGAGACCAGCGAGCCGACCTTGGTGGCGCCCGGGAAGTGCTGCTTGTAGTACTGGAGCGGCCCGAGGGACCACCCGGTGGCCAGCGGCTGGGCGCTGTAGACGTTGGGCAGGCTGTTGGTGCCCGGGTCGAGGGTGACCGAGACGTCGGGCACGGCCGAGTTCTCGGCCAGGATCTTGCAGCCCGAGCTGTCGAAGAGCGAGAAGTTCCCGACCAGGGCGAAGTCCTTGGCCACTGCGGTCTGGGTGTCGGTGGCGTTGGTCTGCCCGTTGAAGCCGTCGTCGTAGGAGTCGACGTAGAGCTTGCGGCCGTTCACCCCGCCCTTCGAGTTGATGTAGGCGAAGTAGGCCTGGACCCCGGTCGGTGCGCCCTTGAAGAGCCCCGGCACCGGCCCGCTGATGATCGAGACGTTGCCGACCCTCACCGAGTTCGCCGTGAGGCCGGTCGTCGACGCGGCGGCGGCCGTGGTCACCGGGCTCGAGTCCTGACACGGAGCACCGGCACTGGGGGCCGGGGCGGCCCCCGCCGTCCCGCCCAGCGCCACCACGCCTGCGATCGGGGCGACGGCCACCGCCATGACGGCGACGGCGGCCACCGCCCGTCGCCCCCTGGCTCGCCGTCCGACCCCCTGGACCACCTGGCCGTCACCGTCGACTCGCACTGTGCTCCCTTCGTCCCCGGCGCGCGGGCCGGAGGCTCCATTCGTGGATCGTTCGGACTGCGGCACCTCCCGCCGCACTCCCCCCGTCCGGTGCGCAAGGACCCCGGATTCGTAACGCGTTCGCAACCAGCTGACTCTACGTCACATTTCCCGGCCCGGGGCCTCGGCGGAACCGGTGGTCGCGGGCCCGCCCGGTGATCAGGGCCTGGCGTCCTCGGGCGCCCGGCGCACCGGGGGCCCGTCGGGGGCGGGCGGGGCCCGGCGGGACGACCGCACGGCGTCGAGGAAGCTCACCACGCCGGCGGTGGTGGCCTGGCAGCGCAGCGAGGCCAGCACGTCGAAGGCGTGCTGGGCCAGGGGGAGCTCGGCCAGGACGACCGGCGCCTCCGAGACCCCCCGCAGGGCCTCGACGAACAGGCGGGCCACCTCGACGGGGACCAGGGTGTCGTTGCGGCCGTGCAGCACGAAGAACGGCGGGGCGCCGGCGTGGACCCGCCGGGTGGGCGAGGCCTGCTCGAACAGGGCCCGGTCCTCTGAGATCGGGACCTTCATGACCCGGCGCTCGAGCAGCTCGCGCAGGCCCGGGCCGTACTTGCCGGCGCCCGACTCGTCGCCGGTCATGTCCATCACCCCGTAGAACGGGACGCAGGCGTCGACCGAGGTGTCGGCCGACTCGAAGCCCGGCTGCCAGGTGGCATCGCCCGCGCTGAGGGCGGCCAGGGCCGAGAGGTGGCCCCCGGCCGACCCGCCCGAGAGGGCGATGAACGACGGGTCGCCGCCGTACTCGGCGATGTGCTCGCGCACCCAGGCGATGGCCCGTTTGCAGTCGACGATGTGCTCGGGCCAGGTGGCCTTGGGGCTGAGCCGGTAGTTGATGGCCACGCAGACCCATCCCCGGGCGACCAGCTCGTAGAGCATGGGCTTGCCCTGCTCGCGCTTGTCGCCGATGACCCAGGCCCCGCCGTGGATGTAGATCATGACCGGGGCCGCTCGGAGCCCCCGGTCCAGGTCCTTGCGGGCGATGATGTCCAGGCGGTGGCGGCGGATGCCGTCGCCCCAGTAGTCGACGTCCTTGGTCACAACGGTCGAGCGGGCCCGGATCGGGACGGCCTGGGTCAGGCGCCACCAACGGCCCCACTCGGGCTTGGGCGCCTCCACCGTGGGCAGGGGTGGGCCGCTGGCCCCGGCCAGGGCCTCGGCCACCACCCGCCCGGCCCGGTGCCCGGTCACCGCCAGGCCGACCAGGCCCACCCAGCCGGCCCCGGCCAGCACCAGACCCACCCAGCCGGCCCAGTTGGCGAAGGCGCCGTAGATCCCGAAGACCACGGTGCCGGCCACCTCGACCACGATGGCCTGGATGGGGAGCTCCCCGATGACCCAGCCGCAGAAGAAGCTGACGACGCTGAGGGGCTCGCGGCGCACCGGCCGGTAGGCGTTCACCACGAGCAGGGCCCCGAGGACGCTGACCCCGACAAAGACGTACGGCACGCCCCCATCATCGCCCGCCGGGCCCACCGTGCCCACTCGGGGCCCCGGCGGGGACCTGGCCCGCACCGGGGGCGGGAGGGGCCAGTTGCCCCCGGCGCCCCCGGGTGGGACCGTAGGTGCTGAGCAGGGCATCGGACCCCGGGGCCGGCCCACCGTCGGGGTCGGCCGGTGCCCGCGGGCCGGGTCGGGCCACTGCGCAGGCCAAGGAGACCACATGACCACCGAGCGACTGAGCGGCCTCGACGCCAGCTTCTTGTACATGGAGACGCCCACGCTGCACATGCACGTCGCCATGACGGTCGTCTTCGACCCTTCGACGGTCCCCGGCGGCTACTCGTTCCGCCGGCTGCGCCAGCTGATCAGCAACCGGCTGCCCCTGGCCCCGGTGTTCACTCGGCGCCTGGTCGAAGTGCCCTTCCGGCTCGGTCACCCGATCTGGGTCGACGACCCGCACTTCGACATCGACAACCACCTGCGGCGGGCCGCCCTGCCCTCGCCCGGCGGGATGCGCGAGCTGGCCGAATTCGCGGCCGACGTGGACAGCCGCCAGCTCCACCGGGACCGGCCGCTGTGGGAGATGTGGTTGGTTGAGGGACTGGAGGGCGGCAAGATCGCCCTGGTCGCCAAGATGCACCACAGCACGGTCGACGGTGTCTCGGGGGCCGAGCTGCTGGGCATCTTGTTCGACCTCGAGCCCGACTCGGCGGTCCAGCCCGAGATCCCCCAGCTCCACGACGTCGGGCGCATCCCGTCGGACTTCGAGCTCGTCTCGGCGGCCATGATCGCCCGGTTGCTCAAGCCCTTCGAGATCACCCGCACCCTCTGGCGCACCGGCCAGTCGATCCTCGGCGTGCGCCGGGTCCGCCAGGTCGCCACCGGCAAGGGGGGCCTGCCGCTCACCGCCCCGCGCACCTCGGTCAACGTGGCCATCACCGGCCGGCGACGGGTGGCCTTCGCCGCCGCCAGCCTGGCCGACGTCAAGCGGCTGAAGAACGAGCAGGGCACCACGGTGAACGACGTGGTGCTGGCCATGTGCACCGGAGCCCTGCGCAATTACCTGCTGGCCGGCGACGAGCTGCCCGACACCCCCCTGGTCTCGGTCGTGCCGGTGTCGGTGTCCACCGACCTGGCCGCCCTGAAGGGCTCCAACAAGGTCTCGGCCATGTTCGTGCAGCTGCCGACGCACGAGCCCGACCCGCTCGAGCGCCTGCGGCTGATCCACGAGGGCACCCGGGGGGCCAAGGACGAGCACAAGGCCCTCGGGGCCGACACCCTCCAGAACTGGGCCGAGCACGCCACCCCCAACACGTTCGCGTTGGCCAGCCGGCTCTACACCGCCATGCGGCTGGCCGACCGGCACCGCCCGATCGCCAACCTGGTCATCTCCAACGTGCCCGGGCCCGACTTCCCGCTCTACCTCGGCGGGGCCGAGATGCTGGCCGCCTTCCCCCTCGGGCCGGTGATGGACGGCATGGGCCTCAACATCACGATCATGAGCTACCGGGGCGTCCTCTACTGGGGTCTCGTCTCGTGCGCCCGGGCCGTCCCCCGGCTCTGGGACATCGCGGCGGCCGTCCCGGCGGCCCTCGACGAGCTCCTGGCCGCCGCCGGGATCGAGCCCGAGCCCTTCGACCTGGCCCTGCACCTCGGTCCGGGGATGCCCGAGGGCGGGGAGTGGTCGGGCCAAGGGGGTGCCGGGACCACGAGGGCCACGACGGGGTGAGCCTCTCGGGGCATGCCCGGGACCCGGGCGGTGTTGCACCCGGGGAGCGCAGCGACGGGCGACCGGGCGGCCCGGGGATCGGAGGCAGTCATGGCAGTGCAGGAACTCGGGCACCTCGTCCTCTACGTGCGCGACGTCGAACGGTCGGCCGCCTTCTACCGCGACGTCCTCGGGTGGCCCCAGGTCCTCCCCGAGCCGGGCACTCCGGCGAGGGGCTTCGCCGCCTTCTCGGGGGGGCGGACCCATCACGAGCTGCTGCTGATCGAGGTCGGTCCCGACGCCCAGGCCATCCCGGCCGGCCGCCGCGTTGGCCTCTACCACTTCGGGCTCAAGGTGGGCGACAGCGACGACGAGCTCCGTCGTGCCCTCGAGCGGGTGGAGGCGGCCGGAGCGACGGTGGTCGGCGCCTCGGACCACCAGGTGACCCACAGCGTGTACCTGCTCGACCCCGACGGCAACGAGCTCGAGCTGTACGTGGACGTCCCGGGGGTGGACTGGCGGAGCGATCCCGCGCTGATCGCCGCCCCCATCCGCCCGCTACGGCTCTAGCGCGGACGGCGACGACCCGACCCAGGTTTCCCGCCGCCCCCCGGCGGGCATCGAGGACGTGATGATGTCGTTCGATCCCCGGCCACCGGGTCGGCGGGCCGGGGCCACGCACCCCGCCGGGTCTCGGTCGTGCCCACGGGGCCCCGACCCGGGCCCGGGTGCATGCGGCGGACCTCGGCCAGCCTGACCGGCGACGCGGGTGCCATCCGGCTGGCCCGGGCCCTGGTGGCCCGGAGCGTCGGGGGGGTGCCGACCGACGTGCGCGACACCGCGGTCCTCTTGACGAGCGAGGTCGTGACCAACGCCGTCGTGCACGGCGGCGGACGCTTCACCATGTCGGTGGAGGTGGCGGCGGACCTCCTCCGGGTCTCGGTGGCCGACGACGAGCCCCGGCCCCCCGACGTCCTCGACGTGGACGCCGACCGCGAGCACGGCCGGGGCATGGCGATCGTCGCCTCCCTGGCCTCGGCCTGGGGCGCCCACCTCGACGGGCACCGCAAGACGGTCTGGTTCGAACTCGCCGTGCCCGAGGCCCCCGCCCTCGGACCCGGGCGGCGGACCGGCGGCGCGTCGGGTCCGTCGCACCCGGGCCCACCGGGCGGCCTCTGGCGCGGCAGGCCACCGATGGTGACGGTGTGACCGATGGTGACGGTGTGAGGGCCGGGCGCGGCCGGGCGCGGCGCCCTCCAACGGGCGCTGGCTCAGTGGTTGCGCAGGGCGTCGATCAGCTGGACCTTGGACATCCGCGAGCGCCCCGGGATCCCGAGCCTCCGGGCCCGGTCGTCGAGTTGGCGGCGGGTCATCTCGTCGTAGGAGCCGGCCCGGCCCCCCCGGGCCCCGACCCGGCTCCGGCCCTGGGCCGCGCTGGCGTTGGCGATGCGGGCCGACTTCTCCTCGGAGTACCCGGCCCGTCGAAGCGCCTCGTACTCGGCGTCGTCCTTGACGCTCGGCCCATGGTTCCGACTCGGCATTTCATCCCTCCCCGTCCGGACGCAGCGACACCTCTACGTCCGTCTCTACCCCCGCTCCGTGGCGGGCAAACCCAGCGCGAAGGGCGCGATAGTGGGTGGAGCGACGTTCTCGTCGCACGATCCATCAACGTTCCCGCCGACCGGAAGGAGCCAACGCATGGACGAGACATTCGAGATCACCCGGAGCGATTTCGAGGGCATGCCGGTCCTCGGGGTGAGCGGCGAGATCGACGTGGCCACCGCCCCCCAGCTCCGGGACCAGCTGCAGGCATGCGTGGCCCAGAACCACTCGACGATCGTCGTCGACCTCCTGAGGGTCACCTTCTTGGACTCGACCGCGCTCGGCGTCCTCGTGGGCGGGCTCAAGCGGTGCCGTGAGTCGGGCGGCGAGCTCCATCTGCTCATCGCCGAGCCTCGGATCCTGAAGGTCTTCGAGATCACGGGGCTGACCGAGGTGTTCCCGATCCACACCACGCTGGACGGGGCACGTCAGGCGTCGCGGGCATGAGTACGAACAATCCGACGAGCGAGCTGGTCGAGCTCTCCATCCCGGTCCGGGCCGACCTGGTCGTCCTGGCCCGTCTCACCGCGGCCACCGTGGCCTCCCGGGCCGGCTTCGGGGTCGACGAGATCGAAGACCTGCGCCTCGCCGTGGAGGAGCTCTGCCTCTCGGTGGTCGACGGGGACGACGGTGGGCGCCTCCACCTGACCTACGCGCGCGACGAGGACGCCGTCCATATCACCTGTGCCTTCGAGCGCGAGGAGGACCACCGACCCAACGGTGTCGGTGAGAGTAACGGCGAACTGTCCCTCCGGATCCTCGATGCCCTGGTCGACGACCACGGTCGGGACACCCGCGACGGGCAGCCCTGCGCCTGGCTGCACAAACGACGGGCCCGCGTCCCCAGCTGATGGCCCACAGCGTCCGGGACCCAGACACGGCACGCCGGACACGCGAGCAGTTCGTCGCGTTCGCAGGCACCCGGGACCCCGGACTCCGCGACGAGCTGGTGACGGCCCACCTCGGGCTCGCCCACCAGCTGGCCCGCCGGTTCACCAACCGTGGGGAGTCCTATGACGATCTCGTCCAGGTGGCCTCGCTGGCCCTGATCAAGTCGGTCGACCGGTTCGACCCCGATCGGGGGGTGGAGTTCTCCACGTTCGCCACCCGGACCGTGATCGGCGAGCTGAAGCGCCACTTCCGGGACCGGGGCTGGGCCGTCCGGGCCCCCCGCCGGATCCAAGAGCTCTACCTCGAGCTCGGCCACACCATCAGCACCCTCTCCCAGGAGCTCGGGCGCTCACCGACCGTGGCCGAGCTGGCCGGGTCCACGGGAGCCTCCGAGGAGGCCGTGCTGGAGGCCCTCGAGGCCGGGCAGGGCTACCGCACGTCGTCGATCGACGTCCCCGACCGCCAGAACGAGACCCTGGCCAACCGGCTCGGGGGCGAGGACGCCACCTTCGTCGGGGTCGACGATCGTTCGGTCCTGGCCCCGGCTCTGGCCAAGCTGCCCGAACGCCAGCAGGCCATCCTGCGGCTCCGTTTCGTCGATGGACTGACCCAGTCCGAGATCGCCGCGCGGATCGGGGTCAGCCAGATGCACGTCTCGCGTCTTTTGGCCTCGAGCCTCTACGAGCTCCGGGCGGCCTTCGCCGAGGACCACTGACCCGCACACGGCCCACCGGGACCCCCCCGACGACACCGTGCGACCCGACCACCGACCGATCAGCCGAGCACCACCGATCCGCCGAGCACCACCGATCCGCCGAGCACCACCGATCCACCGAGCACCACCGATCCACCGAGCACCACCGATCCACCGAGCAAAGGAGAGACCATGACCCCGACCGAACCCGACGAGCCAACCGAGGCCGCCGAACAGCGCGAATCCCGTGCCGCCCACCAGGCGGACCGGCCGGCCACCACCGACGAGGAGTCGGCGGCCGAGCGGGCGCTCGCCGACCCGGACCTCGCCGGCGACCAAGAGGAGGTGGCCGAGCACTACCGCGACATGACCGAGCGCGGGGTGACGAGCAAGGGCGAGGGTCGCATCCCCTGAGAACCGGCCGGCTCAGGACTCCCGGACGACGTCGGCGGGCTTTGTCTCCGGGCGCAGCCCCCGCCAGGTGGGGTGGCGCAGCCGGCCGTCGCCCGTCCACTCGGTGAAGCGGACCTCGCCCACCAGGGCGGGGCGCACCCAGCGGGCCTCGGCCGCCTGGGCTCTGGGCAGGGTCCCGGCGAACGGTGAGGTGGCCCGCTCGAGCTTGGCCAGCCGTGCCCCAAGGTCCTCGAGGGCGCGGTCGGTGAACCCGGTGCCGACCTTGCCCACGTAGACGAGCCCGTCGTCGCCCGGGAGGCCCAACAGGAGGGCCCCGAGGGCCCCGGCCCGCCGGCCCCGGCCCGGGGTCCAGCCCCCGACGACCACGTCTTGGGTGCACAAGCGCTTCACCTTGACCCACGACTCGCTGCGCCGGCCGGGCACGTAGACCGAGTCCCGCCGCTTGGCCACCACGCCTTCGAGCCCCCGGTCGGTGGCGGCGGCCATGACGTCGGCGCCGGCGGCGTCGGTGAAGCCCGGGGGGGTGTGCCAGGACGGCCCGTCGAGGTCGAGCGACGCCAACAGCCTCCGCCGCTCGTCGTAGGGGAGGTCGACGGTGGGGTGCCCGTCGAGGTGCACCACGTCGAAGGCCATGAACGTGGCCGGCACCCGCTCGGCCAGGCGGCGGGCCCGGGCCGCCTCGCTGATGTGGATGCGCTGCTGGAGCACCCCGAAGCTGGGCCGTCCCCCGTCGTCGAGGGCGACGATCTCACCGTCGAGGACCGCGGGACGCGAGCCGAGGGCCTCGCCCAGGGCCCGCAGCTCGGGGTAGGCGACGGTGACCTCGCGGTCGTTGCGCGACACGATGCGCACCCGGCCGCCTTCGACGTAGACCATGGCCCGCACGCCGTCCCACTTGAACTCGTAGGCCCACCCCCCGTCGTCGGCCGGGAGGTCGCCGGTCTGGCAAAGCATGGGTCGGACCAGCTCGGGCAGCGGCTCCCAGTCGGCCGGGGCCGGGTCCATGCGGTGGACCATCCAGTTGTCCCGGCCCGGCCGCCCCGCCGTGGCCCCCCCGCCCTTGGCGGTCGCACCCTTGGCGGCGCCGGGCTTGGGCGCCGTGGAGAAGAGCACGTAGCGGCCCTGGATCCGCCGGCCGTGGAGCACCACCTTGACCTCGCGCTCGCTCCACTTCTCGCACTCGTAGTGGCCGCGGTCCCACAGGATGACCCTGCCGCCCCCGTACTCGCCCGAGGGGATCTCCCCTTCGAAGTCCGAGTACTCCATCGGGTGGTCCTCGGTGTGGACGGCCAGGTGGTTCTGCCCGGGGTCGAGCGGGAGGCCCTTGGGCACGGCCCAGCTCACGAGCACCCCGTCATGCTCCAGGCGGAAGTCCCAGTGCAGGGCCCGGGCGTGGTGCTCTTGGATGACGAAGATGGGTGCGCCCGGGCGCTTCGCCGCCGCCTCGGGCTTCGCCGCCGGGCGCCGTCTGCCCCTGGGGGCCTGGGTTTCGGGGGGGACCGGCTCGGGGGTCCGGGCCGCCCGGCGCTTCGCACGGTAGGTGTCGAGCTTGTCGGGGCCCACCTCCCCGGTCTACCCCCTCGCCCGCCACGAGGTGGCCGGCGGCGGCGGGGCGTTCAGGTGCGGTCGAGCCCCAACATCGAGATGGCGTTGCCCCGGAGGACCTTGTAGACGACGTCGTCGTCGAAGCCGGCGAGCAGCTTGTCGACGTAGGCCACCGAGTTGGGCCAGGTGGTGTCGGTGTGGGGGTAGTCGACCTCGAAACAGATGTTCTCCGGGCCGACCTCGGCCAGCGACGACAGGCCGTGGCGGTCGGCGGTGAAGCAGCCGAAGACCCGCCCGTAGTAGTAGGTGGAGGGGGGCTCGGGGACGAGCTCCTTGGAGTGCATCCACCCCTCGTGGAGGTCCCAGACGGTGTCGGCCCGCTCGAGCACGTAGGGGATCCATCCGATCTGGCCTTCCGAGTAGGCCAGCTTGAGCTTGGGGAACTGGATCATCTTGCCCGAGTAGAGCCAGTCGGCCAACGAGGCCATCGAGTTGTTGAAGGCCAGCGTGTTGCCCACGCCGTCGGGGGCGTCGGGCGAGGCCACCGGGTTCGACGACGAGGAACCGATGTGCATGCACAAGGTGACCCCGGCGTCGTTGCAGACCGACAGCAGCGGGTCCCAGTGCCCGGTGTGGATGCTGGGCAGCCCGAGGCGGGTCGGCAGCTCGCTGAAGCAGATGGCCCGCACCCCGCGCTCGGCGTTGCGGGCCACCTCGGCCACGGCCAGCCCGGGGTCCCACAAAGGGATCAGGCACAGCGGGATGTTCATGCCCCCCGAGGGCCCGCACCACTCCTCGACCATCCAGTCGTTGTAGGCGCGCACGCAGGCCAGGCCGAGCTCTTTGTCCTCGCCCTCCGAGAACGTCTGGCCGCAGAAGCGGGGGAAGGTCGGGAAGGGCAGGGAGCCGTCCATCCCGTTGAGCGCCATGTCGTTGATCCGCTCGTCGCGGTCCCAGCAGCCCGGGCGCATCTCGTCGTAGGTGATGGCCGTCATCGGCATCTTGGCGCGGTCGAGGGCCATCGAGTCCCCCTCACCCGAGACGGCGTCGGAGGGGATGGCCACGAAGCGCTTGTGGACGTAGATGAGGCGGTCCTCGTAGTACCAGGCGTCCCCCCACGGGCCTTCGGGGTCCTCGCGCATCTCGTACTTCGCCCCTGCGGTGTGGACGAAGTCGCCCCAGCGCTTGCGCTCGACCCGGGGACCCCTCTGGCGGTACTTCTCGGGGAGCCACGTCTGCCAGACGTGGGGCGGCTCGACCACGTGATCGTCGACGCTGATGATCTTGGGCAACGCCATGGCCCGATGCTAACGGCGCCCTGACGGCGGCGTCAGGGTCGAAGGCCGGGCGGCGGCGGGTCGGTGGCGGGGACCCCGTCGTCGGTCACGTGGTCGGTCCACTCGCTCCCCGACCAGTAGCGCTGCTGGTGGCGACCCGAGGGGTCGGCCAGCCAGCCCGGCGCGATCCCGGTGAAGGTGGTCACCCCCATGCCCCCCCGGCCGGCGGTGGGCGGGTCGGCCGGACCCGATGCCGGGGGGTCGTTGGCCGGGGGGGGTCCGCCGACGAACGAGCGCCCGGGGGCCTGGTGGGTCCGCCGGCCCGGGCGGCGCGAGCCGATGGCCCGGGCGGCGAACATGGCCCCGAAGAACACCAGCACCACCCACGACCCGTGCCCGTAGTACAGCATCCCCCCCAGCGTACGGCGCCCGGGCGCCCTGCGTTCACCGCCCCCGGACCGCTGGGCCGGACCCCGGCGACCAGGACCGGGCCCCGGGCGCGGTTGGCCCCACCCGGAGCGGAACTGCCATCATCGGGCCCGAGACACCGCACGAGCGAGGAGAGCCCCGGGTGGCGAAGCAGATTCCGTTGGTCGACTACCTCAGGATCGGTGACGACCCCCACCTGGTCGCCCAGCAGTGTTCGTCGTGCGGGGCCCGGTACTTCGACCGCCGGAACGCCTGCGCCTCGTGCGGGGGGACAGAGTTCGCCGGCACCCGGGTCGACACCCACGGCGTCGTGCGGACCTTCACCATCGTCGCCTTCGCCGCACCCGGCATCCCGGTGCCCTTCGTCGCCTCGGTCGTCGACTGCGGCGGCACCAGCGTGCGGGCCAACCTGATCAACGTCGAGCCCGACCCCGAGCACGTGAAGGTCGGGATGAAGGTCCGCCTGGCCACCTTCACGGTGGGGACGGACGCCGAGGGGACCGAGGCCGTCGGCTTCGGCTTCGAGCCACTGGAGGTGGACGGCAATGGCCGGTGACGACATCTGGATCCTCGGGATCTCGATGACCAAGTTCGGCAAGCATCCCGACGAGGACATCGTCGACCTCGGGTCCGAGGCGGTCCTCGGGGCCCTGGCCGACGGAGGGGTCACCATGAAGGACATGGGCGTCATGGCGGCCGGGTGCCTCATGCACGCCAACGCCGGGATCGGCCAGATGATCCAAAAGCAGGTCGGCCAGACCGGGATCCCCGTCTACAACGTGGCCAACGCCTGCGCCACCGGGGCGACGGCCCTGCGGACCGCCATCATGGCGGTCAAGGCGGGCGAGTGCGACCTGGGACTGGCGGTCGGGGTCGAGAAGCTGTCGGGCGCCGGGCTGCTGGCTGGCGGCGGGCGGGCCGACGACGGCGACACCTGGGTCCCCCACGGCCGCTACGGGGCGGTGGCCCCGATCGACGGGCGGATCGGCACCGAGACCATGCCCGGCGTGTTCGCCCAGATCGGCCAGGAGTACGGCTACCACCACGGCGGCGGGACCAGCTTCGAGCTCTTCGCCCGCATCTCGGAGAAGAACCACGCCCACTCGACGCTCAACCCGCTGGCCTCCTACACCAAGCGGATGAGCCTCGAGCAGATCATGGGTGACGTCATGATCGCCTACCCCAACACCCGGCCCATGTGCTCGGCCAACTGCGACGGGGCGGCGGCGGCGGTCGTGGTCAGCGACGCCAGGCTCAAGACCCTGGGCCCCGACCAGCGGCGTCGGGCGGTCAAGATCTCGGCCTCGGTGCTCACCAGCGACCCCTGGGAGGAGTCCTGCCAGGTGCTGCCCGACGTGAACACCCTGACCCGCGACGCGGCGCGCACCGCCTACGAGCAGTCCGGGGTGGGCCCCGAGGACCTCGACCTGGTCGAGCTGCACGACTGCTTCGCCACCGCCGAGCTCGTGCACTACGACAACCTCATGCTCTGCCCCGAGGGTGGCGCGGTGGACTTCTTCGAGTCCGGCGCCACCTGGCGCGACGGCTCGATGCCGGTGAACGTGTCCGGTGGCCTCGAGTCCAAGGGCCACCCGATCGCCGCCACTGGCATCGCCAACATCTGGGAGGTGGCCACCCACGTCCGGGGCGAGGCCGGCCCCCGCCAGATCGAAGGCGCCCGGGTCGGCCTGGCCCACGTGATCGGCCTCGGCTCGGCCTGCGGGGTCCACATCTTGGAGAAGGCGGCCGGCTGAGCACAAGGCCCCGTCGGGCGACCGGGGCCCGACCGGCCCCTCAGGGGACCAGCCGGGCGGAGAGCACCAAAAGCCTCGGGATCCGGTCGCCGTCGGGGAAGCCACACGTCTCGTCGACGACCACCGGCGGCGGCGGCGGCTCTTCCATGTCGTCGATGAGGAGACCAGCGCGCCCCATGGCGCGGACGTAACGGCTGAGCGGCCGGTGGGCGAAGGCGAACTGCACCCCGGGGGCGACGGTGTCGACGGCCACGTCGTCATCGAGGTAGGGGCCGACGCGCCAATAGTGCTCGGACCCGGCCTGATCGACGACCCAACCGCTCCCCGGCGTCTGCAGCAGCGGGTGGGTGAGGAAGAACAACAGGCGCCCCCCCGGGGCGAGCACCCGGGCGATCTCCTCGAAGGCCTGCTCGAAGGGGCCCACGTGCTCGATGGCCAGACAGAGCACGACGGCGTCGAAGGACGCCCCGACGAACGGGAGCTGCTCGGCGCGCGAGCGCACGTAGCGGGCCGCACCTCCCCGGTCGACGGCGGCGGCGATCTGGGAGGCGGTGGGGTCGACCCCGACCACCTCGGTCCCGGGCCGGGCCAGCGACCGGGCGACCTGCCCCTCGCCACAGCCGACGTCGAGGACCCGTCGGGCCCGCCCGAGGCGCTCTTGGGCCAGGGGCAGGATCTGGTCGCGGTACTCGGGGTCGGCCCCCTCGGTGTAGTGCTCCTGCCACCACGGCCCGTGGCGCTCCCACAGCTGGTGTCCGCCGAGCGTCACGGGCGGGCGGGACGGCCGCCGGGCCTCAGGAGGGCCCGAGGACGTAGGAGCCGTCCGCGGGGCGGTGGTACCAGCCACTCGACGCCTGGGTCCCACCGTCGACGTGGAGGGTCTGCCCGGTGATGTAGCTGGCGAGGTCGCCGGCCAGGAACACGGCCGCCCCCGCCATCTCGTCGACGTGGCCGGCCCGCCCCATCGGCACCGTGAAGCCGAACCGTTCGGCGGCCCCCTCGGGTGCCACCGCGGCCAGCCCCTCGGTCAAGGTGATGTCCGGGGCCAGGGCGTTGACCCGGATCCCGTAGGGGGCCAGCTCCAAGGCGGCCGTCTTGGTGAAATTGATCACGCCGGCCTTGGCGGCGGCGTAGGCCGCGTAGCCCGGGGCGGCCCGCACCCCCTCGATGGACGTCACGTTGATGATGCTGCCCGGGGACCCGTGGTGCACCATCAGCCGGGCCACCCGCTGGGTGCACAACATGACGTGGCGCAGGTTCGACCGGTAGAGGGCGTCCCATCCGTTCTCCGAGGTCTCCAAGAGGGGCGACGAGAACACCCCGCCGGCGTTGTTGACCAGGATGCTCACCGGTCCGAGTTCGGCCACCGTCCGGGCCAGTGCGGCGTCGACCTGGGCCGAGTCGCGCACGTCGGTGGTGATGGCGAGGGCACCGGCCTCGTCGGCCGCCGATCGGGCCGTCTCCTCGTGCTGCTCCCAGATGGCCACGGAGGCGCCGAAGGCCGACAGGCCGAGCACCACGCCGCGTCCGATCCCGGCCCCGCCGCCGGTCACCACCGCGGTCCGGCCGGTGAGCAGCACGGCCGAGGGGTCGATGGGCACCGCTCCGAGAGCCTAGCGACCGTTCCCCCGCCGGCCATGTGGCGACCCCGGGTGCGGGCACCAGGCCCGCGGCCTCGCCGTGGCGGCCCCGCCGGGCCCACCGGGCGCCCCGACCCCCGACCCCCCGGGCGTGCCCGTCCGGCCGGCGCCGGGCCGGGCCGCCGTTGCCCGGCGATGCCCGAGGCGTCAGGATGACAGCGACGTCTCTGCAGCGTCCACGACATCGGGGGTGGGGAGCACATGGATCGAGTCGAGGCAACGGGTGCCGAACCGAACGGTGTTGGGCCCGAGCCCGCCGAGCCCGCGTCCGACAACCCCTTCGCGGCGATGGACCCCGAGATGGCGGCCAACCCGCAGCCCGTCTTCCGGATGCTGCGTGAGACGATGCCGGTCGTCCCCATCGAGGGGGTCGGGGTCGCCCTCAGCCGCAAGGCCGACATCGACGCCGCCCTCCGCCAGCCTGGGATCTTCTCGTCCAACATCGACGCGGTCGACCTCGGCAACATCAGGCCCCTGATCCCCCTCCAGATCGATCCACCCGACCAGAAGAAGTACCGCAAGCTCCTCGACCCCATCTTCGCCCCCCGGCAGGTGGCCCTCTTGGAGGGGTCGATCACCCAGTTGGTCAACGACCTGATCGACCGGATCGTCGAGCACGACGCCGTCGACTTCGCCACGTCGTTCTCGGTCCCGTTCCCCTCCCAGGTGTTCCTCACCCTGCTGGGGCTGCCGCTTGACGAGCTGCCGACGTTCCTCACCATGAAAGACGGCATCATCCGACCCGACGCCGTGACCGGTGAGCCGTACGGTTCCGAGGCGATGCGCGAGTACCAGCGGGGCGTCGCCGCCAGCGTCTACACCTATTTCGACCAGATCCTCGATCGGCGCCAGGAGCGACGCCACGACGACCTGCTGAGCCGCCTCCTCGACGCCGAGGTCGAAGGAGCCAAGCTCAGCCGCGAGGAGATCCTCGACATCTGCTTCCTGTTCCTCATCGCCGGGTTGGACACGGTGACCGCCACCTTGGACTGCATGTTCGCCTTCTTGGCCAGCCACCCCCAGCACCGCCGGGACCTGGTGGCCGACCCGGGCCTGATCCCCGGGGCGGTCGAGGAGCTGTTGCGCTGGGAGACGCCGGTCATGGGCGTCGTGCGGGTGACGACCGAGGACACCGAGGTGGCCGGCTGCCCCGTGGCCAAGGGTCAGACCGTCTCGATGCTGCTCGGATCGGCCAACACCGACGAAGCCGAGTTCGACGACGCCGACGTCGTCCACTTCGACCGCGAGGTCAACCGTCACCTCGCCTTCGGCGGCGGGGTGCACCGCTGCCTGGGCTCGAACCTGGCTCGACTCGAGCTGCGGGTCGCCCTGCGCGAGTGGCACCGGCGGATCCCCGAGTACTCGGTGGCCGAGGGCCACACCCTCGTCTACACGCCCGGCATCCGCTCGATCGAGCACTTCCCGATGGTCCTGTCGGCCGCTCCCTGACCGCCCGGGGGTGGGCCCGCCGGGCCCGGGTCCTACGATCCTCCCAGGCGATCGATCGGGAGGAGTCGGCGATGGGCGGCGCGGCCACGGACCGCTGGGGCGTCCCGGTCCACGCCGGCGGGGACCGGGGGGTGGCCCTGCTCGACGACGCGGTCGAGGCCCTCGTCGCCCTGGCCGGCACCCCGGCCGCCCACTCGGCGGCCGCGGCCGACGCCGACGGCGACCTGGCGCTGGCCGTGATCGTGGGGGCCTACCTCGCCCTCTACGGCGCCTCCCCCGAGGGGGTGGCGACGGCCCGAGCGCTCCTCGGGCGCCTCGGCGGCTCGCTGCCCCGGCGCGAGGCGTGCCACCTCCAGGCGGCCCGGGCCTGGGCCGACGGCGAGCTCGGACGGGCCCTCGGCGCCCTCGAGCAGGCCCTGGTCCGCCACCCCCGCGACCTCCTCGCCCTCAAGATCGCCCAGGACCTGTACTTCGCCACCGGCCAGAGCCCGGCGTTGCGCGACGTCGCCGGGCGGGTGCTGGCGGCCTGGCCGGTAGGCCATCCCGGCTGGGGCTACGTGCAGGGGATGTACGCCTTCGGGCTCGAAGAGAACGGGCAGTACCGCGAGGCCGAGGAGCGGGCCCGGGCGGCACTGGCCCACGACCGGCGCGACGTCTGGGCCGCCCACGCCCTGGCCCATGTCTTCGAGATGGAGGGCCGGGCGCAAGCGGGCGTCGACTTCCTCCGCTCGTCGGCGCCGGACTGGCGGTCCAGTTTCTTCGCCGTCCACAACTGGTGGCACCGGGCCCTGTGCCACCTCGAACTCGGCCAGATCGGCGAGGTGCTGGCCCTCTACGACGGGCCGATCCGCGGCGCCGGGTCGAACCTGTGGCTGGACCTGGACGACGCCGCCTCGGTGCTGTGGCGGCTGTCGCTCTACGGCATCGGGCTGGGGGAGCGGGCCCACGCCCTGGCCTCGGCCGTCGACCCCCTGGTGAGCGAGCCCGTCGCTGTGTTCAACGACTGGCACGCCGTGATGGCCCTCGGGCTGGCCGGGCACCACCAGCGGAACCGGGAGATCCTGGCCGCCAACCGGGAGCGGTCGGTCGGGACCAACCGGGCCGCCGGAGAACAGGCCGGCTTCGCCCTCCTCGAGGGGTTCGGCGCCTTCGCCACCGGACGCTTCGACCGGGCCATCGAGCTCCTGGTCGGCCTGGCCCCCGCCGCCCAGGTGGTGGGGGGCAGCCACGCCCAGCGCGACGTGCTCAACCTCACCGTGATCGCCGCTGCGGCCCGGTCCGGCGACACCCGGCTGGCCGCCGGCCTGGCGGCCGATCGGGTGGCGGCCAAGCCGGCGGCCGCCGGGGCAACCCGACGCCTGCTCGAGGCCAACGGCGCGCCGGGCTGACCGGCCCCCGCCGGGCTCAGCGCCTGGCCGGGGCCTTCTTGGCCGGGGCCTTCTTGGCGACGGCCTTCTTCTTGGCCGGGGCCTTCTTGGCGGCGGCCTTCTTCTTGGCCGGGGCCTTCTTGGCCGCCTTCTTGGCGCCGGCCCGCTTCTTGGCCGGGAACCGCTTGGCCGCCCGGGCGGTCGCCTTGCGACCGGCCTCGGCAGCCCGGCGCCGCTCGTCGTTGATCGCCTTGACCATGTCGTTCACCATCTTGCGCTGGCCCTTCAGGACCCGCTCGGCGAAGTCGAAGGCGTCGTCGACGACCCGCTCGAGGTCCTGGGACACCGGCGGGACGACCCGCTGGGAGCCCTTGGTGATGCCCTGGGCGAGCTGACGGCTGGCGTCGAGCAGTTCGCGCTCGGCCCGCTCGACCATGTGATCGATGTGGCGCCGTAGGTCGTTTGACTCAGCCATGGTGCTTCCTCCGTCTCGTCGGTCCTCTGCTCCCGACAGTCTTCCGGCCCGGGGCCCGGCATGCGAGGGGCGAAGGTCCCAACCTCTCGAGCCCGGCCCCGGCGCTATTGGTGCCGATGGGCCCTGGCCCGCCCGCCCGTTCGGCGCGAGAACAAGAGGCGCGGGGATGGGAGGCGCCAGGCCATGGCAGGCAGAGCTCGGGATCTCACGGTGAAGGGCAACGGGCACCACGGGGACCTCCCGGGCGTCCTGGCCCCTCTGGCCCGCCGGGTCAACCCCGGGCGAACGAGCCCGCCGGTCGACCGGGACCCGGCTTTCATCGAGCGGTCCGTGCCCTGGGTCAGGGCTCTGACCAGCTACTTCTCGCCCGAGGTCCGGGGCGTCGAGAACCTGCCGGCCGAAGGGCCGGTCCTGATCGTGGGCAACCACAACGCCGTCTTCTACATGCCCGACATGTGGGTCACCGCCCTGGCCATCGTCGGGCGCCGGGGGTTCGAGCAACCGACCTATGCCATGGCCTACGACCTGTTGCTGGCGATCCCGGTGGTCGGCGACGCCCTGCGCCGCTTCGGCGCCGTCCCGGCCGCCCGCGGGGAGGCCGAGGCGGCCCTGGCCCGGGGGGCGGCGGTCCTCGACTACCCGGGCGGCGACTGGGAGGCCTGCCGGCCGTGGCTCGACCGCAACATGATCGACTTCGGGGGCCGGACCGGCTTCGCCCGGGTGGCCCTGCGCACCGGGGTCCCGATCGTCCCGGTGGTGGCCCACGGGAGCCACGATTCGATCGTCGTCGCCTCCCGGGGCGAGGACATCGCTCGGGCCCTCGGTCTCGGGGGCCTGCGGGTGAAGGTCTTCCCGATCATGGTCGGCCCCCCGTTCGGGCTGGCCACGATGCTCAACCCGCCGCTGCCGCTCCCCTCGTCGATCACGGTCGAGTTCCTGCCCCCGATGACCTTCGACGGGCTGGGGCCGGCCGACGCCGACGACCCCGAGGTGGTGGGGGCCTGCGCCGCCGAGGTCACGGCCGCCATGCAAGGGGCGCTCGACCGCCTCCGGGTCGAAAGGGCCCACCCGGTGTGGCGGGGGTTCACCTCGTTGGTCTCGCGCGCCATCCCCCACTGAGATGACCAGGACCGGGGCGGACGCGCCGACCGCCGACCCGACGACGGCGCCGGCGGGGGGCGTCGGTGCCCCGGGGCCGGGCCGTCGGCACCACCGCCGGTGGTGGGCCCTCGGTGCCCTGGCGCTGGTGGTCGTCGGCGGGGTCGGGTGGTTCGCCTACCAGTGGGACCACAGCGGCGCCCGGCCCCTCTCCGCGGGCGTGGCCGTGCAGCGGTTCCGCCAGGGGGTGGGCGCCGACCCCTCGAGGGGGTCGGGGCCGGCCGAGGGCGTCTACCTCTACCGGGGGTCGGGCACCGAGAAGGTCTCCGTGCCGCCCAAGTCCCAGACCGAGGGGCCGGGCATCCCCGGCACGGTGATCGACCGGCCCGGCGGGTGCTTCGAGTTCCGCCTGGACTACTCCGACGCCCACTGGCAGAACTGGGTCTACTGCCTCCGCCACGGGGCCCTGGTCACGACGTCGAGGGCCGGCTGGTACCGGTGGGACTTCGTCGCCTTCACCATCGCCGACACCTCCACCTACACCTGTGCCCCGGCGGCGGTGACCGTGCCGGCCCGGCTGGTCCCGGGCGCCCGGGAGCCGCTCTCGTGCACGGGGCGCAACGACCACCTCTCGACCGGCCTGGTGCTCATGTCGGGGACCTCGACGGTGCTCGGGACGGCCGAGGTGCTCGTCGGGTCCGAGCACGTCCCGGCGGTGCGGGTCCGAGAACGGGTCAGCTTCAGCGGGGGCCAGCAAGGCTCCAACGACGCCGACACCTGGTTCTCGGTGGCCACCGGCCTGCCCCTGCAGGGCACCTGGCGCACCGTGGTCGCCACGCCGTCGCCGGTCGGCACCTCGACCCTCGACGCCCACGGGGCCTTCGACCTCACCTCGCTCACCCCCCGGCACTGACCGCTACCCGGGGGCATCAGTGCCCGACTCCGTGGAGTTCCTCGGGTTCGAGGCCGGCCAGGATGCGGTCCGCCGCCTGCTGGATCCGGGCGCCCGAGGCCCTGATGGCCGCCACCGCCTCGTCACCGCCCCCGGCCCAGGTGGCCACGTAGCCGAAGGAGTAGCGGCCGGTCGGGAGCCCGGCGGCGGCGCAGACGACGAAGGCCACGCTCTCGGCCTCGAGCTCGGCCAGGGCCCGGTCGGGCGCCTCGGCGTGCAACACGGCGTGGCCGAGCTCGTGGGCCAGGGTCTTGACCCGCTGGGCCCCGGTGTTGGTGGCGAGGAGCCGGATGCGGCGGTGCCGATGGCTGCAGTCGCCGTTGACCCCCTCGGGCAGGTCGGTGCCGACCGAGACCGAGAAGCCGAGGGTCCGGCCCACCTCGACGAGGCGTTCGAAGTCGCCCGCTCCGCCCTCGCCCACCAGGCGACGGCACACCTCGGGGAGGGGCCGGCCGTCGGTCTGGGCCACGTCGAACACGGTGACCGGCCGGAACCCCCGGAGCACCCGCAGCGGGCCGCGCCCCGCCACGGCGGGTTCGGTGCCGCCGGGGTCGGTGCCGACAGGCTCGGGGTCGTCCGGCGCGGTGGCGAGAACTCTCGAGACCACAGGGGCCAGGATCCTGATCCCCCGCTCGCCGCGGCGGACGAAGCGCTCGAGGCGGCGCCAGCCCCCGTAACCGGCGACCCGGGTGGCGTCGGGGCGCTGGGCAAGGATCAGCACGGTGTTGGCGAAGCTGTAGTGGTGGAACCGGCTCTGCACGACGAGCCACTCCCGCCAGCGCTCCGACGTGGTGAGCCGGCCGACGCCGGCGGTCAGGCGGTCGAGGAGCTCGGCCCGGGCGGCCCCGGCGGCCCGGGCGGGCTCCGACCCCGGCCCGCAGCGGCTCGTCGGCGGTTCCCGGTCCACGGGGAGAACGGTCGGAGGGCACCGGGGTCCCCCGCGGGGCGTCACGCGGCCGACGGCCGGGCGCCCGGCGCTTGTTAGCGTCCAGGGCATGGCGGGCCCGGGACGAGTCGACACCTCGGCCCTCCGGGCCCTGGGTGAGACCCGGCCCGAACTGGCGTCCGTTCTCGGGGCCCTCGAAGCCGGGGCGCGCCTCGCCGTCGACGCCCTCGGGAGCGGGGGGACCCTGTTCCTCGCCGGCAATGGGGGATCGATGGCCGACGCCCTCCACATCGCCGGAGAGCTCAAGAAGTCCTTCGAGCGCCCCCGTCCCCTGCCCGGGGCCCTGCGCTCCGCGCTGGGCGCCCAGCCCGGCGGCGATCGGCTGGCCGGGGCCCTCCAGGGCGGTCTGCGGGTCGTGGTCCTCGGGGCCGACCCGGTGCTGGCCACGGCGATCGACAACGACCTCGAGGAGCGCCACCTCGGCTTCGCCCAGGAGCTCGCCGCCCTCGGTCGGCCCAAGGACGCGCTGGTCGTCCTCAGCACCAGCGGGCGCTCGGTCAACGTGACCAACGCGGCCATCGTCGCCCGGGCCCTCGCCATGCCCGTCCTCGTCCTCACCGGCGAGGTGACCGGCACCCCCCTGGTCGACGCGGCCGACGTGGTGGTGCGGGTCCCGGCGACCCAGACGGCGGCCGTCCAGGGCTACCACAGCGCCGTCTACCACGCCCTGTGCCGGGTGCTCGAGGACACGTTCTTCCCGGCGGCGGGCCGGCCCTGAGCCGGCCGTCGGCCGGTCAGCCCGCCGCCACCAGGCGCACCGAGGTGAGCCCGGGGTCCACGGTGAGCGTCGCCGCCTCGCCGTCGACCGCCACGGCCCGAAGGTCGCGCTCGCGCCCATCGCAGCGGGCGGCGGCGGCCAGTGGGACCCCCGGCCAGGCCACGCGCACGGTGACCGCCGACGGCGCCACCGAGGACAGCCGGGCCACCATGCCCGGGCCGCGGCGCGCCCCGGTGGCCGCCAGCACCCGCACCTGGTCGTGGTCGGTGGTCACCACCGCGTCGGCCGCCCGGGCCAGCCGCCGCTCGGGCCCGGTGAGCCGGCCCCGCCGGGCCTCCTCGACGCCCCGGGTCACCAGGTCGGCGGCCCGCCAGTCCTCACCGCCGGTGGGGGCCACGGCCATGGCGAAGGGGTGGGGCCCCGGGTCGTGGCCCCGGGCCGGCTGGGCCGGCAGCGGGAGGAACCCGTAGGCGGTCTCCCCCCAGGCGTTGCGGGCGGCCACCACCTCCACCAGCCCACGGCCGCCGGGGCCGCCGGCCGGCCGCAGGGCCAACGCGCCGGGCATCCCGAGAAAGATGGCCGTGCCCCCCGCCCCCTCCCCGGGCCCGCCGGGGCCGGGGCCCGGGACGTGGGCGAAGGTCTGGACGGCCCAGAAGGTGGGGTCGAAACGGCGCCGGGCGGGGCGGGTGACCACGCCGCCGGGCACGTCGGTGACGAGCCGGCCGGCCGGGGTGGGGAGGGTGACGGTGGTGGTCACCGTCCGGCGGTCCGACAGGGTGGTCTCGAGATCCACCCGCAGCACCGCCTCGGCGGGGTCGACGATGACCCGGCGCCGGAACGGGCGCCCGTCGAGGCGCCCGTCGGCGACGACCTCGATCCCACCGTCGTCCAGCTCGGCCACGTCGAGGTCGACCGGGTGCAGGCCGGCCCGGTCGAGGGGCCTGAAGCGGCCCCCGGCGAACTCGTGGCCCATCCGCCACAGCCCACCCGAGTCCTCGTAGGCGACGAGGTCGAGGGAGGGGCCGAGCACGGTGGCGCCCCCCGGGGTGCTGACCGACGCCACGGCCCCGCCGGCGGCGGCGTCGAAGACCACGGTGAGCGACGCGGTCACCACCTCGACCAGCGGGCCCAACCGGCGCCAGCGGGTGGGGCCGCCCCGGGCGCCCGGAGCCACCGGCGCCGGCCGGGCCGGCTCGGGGCCGGGGGCGCTCGGGCCGGCGACCTCGGCCAGCACCCGGCGGGCCGTCCCCAGCGCGTCGTCCAGCCAGGGCAGCTGCTCGCGGCGCACCACCCGGTCCGGCGCGGTGCCGGTCACGTAGTCGTGGTGGTTGGCCGTGGCCGCCGTCCACCAGGCCCCGGTCAGCTTCGTGCGCGCCGCCTGGGCCGCCCCGGCCGGGGCCCCGGGGGCGAGGGCCAGGCGCTCGGCCACCAAGAGGGTGTCGCAGAGCTGGAAGTAGCGCCGCTTGAGGGTCGGGCGCGACGTGAAGAAGCCGGTGTAGTACTGGCTCGGGTCCAGGTCGAGGACCGGCAGTTCCCCCCGGTGCCAGTCGACCAGCGAGAGGTAGTCGTCGAGGCCGGCGTTGAGCACCCAGGTGCCGGTCGTCGGGTAGTGCCGCTGGTTGTAGCGCTCGAGCAGTTCGCCCAGGCGCGGGATCGGGGCCGAGAAGTCGAACCCGATCGGGCACAGCTGGTAGGGGGTGCGGGCCAGCGGGCCGAGCTTCGCCGTGTACCCGTCGACCATGCGGGCCACGTGGTGGTCGGTCCGCCACGGGACGGCCAGCGGGACACCGACCTCTCGGGTCACGCCGGCGTGAGCCAGCATGTCCCCCTGGCCGTAGGTGAAGGCCAGCCAGTGGCACAGGATCTCGGCGCCGTCGGGGCCTCGCCAGACGAAGTCGGTGGTGCGCTCCTCGTTGGTCAACCGGTCGGCGCTCGAGCCGGGCCGGGGGAAGCGGCCGGCCGGCTCGGTCTCGTTGCCGAAGAAGTACATGCCGTCGATGCGGCACACCGCGGCGGCCCGCACCCCGACAGCGTTGAGGACCTCGGGGAGCCCGGGCGAGAAACCGAACGTGTCGGGGAAGTAGGCCACGTCGGGTTCGACGGTCATGGCGTTGTCCCGGAGCCACTCCTGGCCGAGCAGGTAGTCCCGGATGAGCAGCTCGGTCGACGGCACGATGGTGTCGGGCGTGGTCACCCCCGAGCCCATCATCCGCAGGCGTCCCTCGTTGACCAGCTGGCGGAGCACCGGGCGCAGCTCGGGGACCCGCTCCCAGAACATGCGCAGGAAGAAGACACACTCGACGCTGTAGACCCGCCGGGGGTCGTCGAGCAGCTGGACGACGGCCTGGCGCAGGGTGCGGCGGACCCGCAGGCCGAAGTAGCCCTCGGAGGTCAACAGCCAGTTAGGGTCCCAGTGGCTCGACTCGGTGAAGACCAGGACCCGGGCGGCGTCGTCGGGGACGCCCAGGGCCCGGCGGCGGTCGCGCTCGCCGGCGCCCGCATCGGACACGGCACCCGCCGGGCCCGTCACCCCGGGCCGCCGG
This sequence comes from uncultured Acidimicrobiaceae bacterium, assembly GCA_963836375.1. Classification (GTDB taxonomy): domain Bacteria; phylum Actinomycetota; class Acidimicrobiia; order Acidimicrobiales; family RAAP-2; genus CAWIJK01. The sequence continues at coordinate 482,802 of CAWIJK010000004.1, forward strand.
CAGCCGGGGTCAGGGCGGACACGGGCACGCGCCGGACCCTATTACGGGCGTCGCCGGCGGGTCCGGCACCGCCCCCGGCCTGTACAGCCCGAGGATCGGCCCCCTACAGTCGGCGCCGTGCCCGACGCCGACCGGTCCGCTGGGGACGGCGCCGGCACCGCGTCGGGGCGCGACCCCCGGAGCGCCCCGATCGAGGGCCTGGAGCCCTCCTCGGTGGAGCTCGTCGGGGTCACCAAGTACTTCGGTGACGTCGAAGCTGTCCACGACATCACCCTCGACGCGCGGGCCGGCGAGTTCCTGGTCCTCCTCGGGCCCTCGGGGTGCGGGAAGTCGACTGTGCTCCGCATGGTGGCCGGGCTCGAGACGCCGAGCGCGGGCACGATCCGCATCGGCGACCGGGTGGTCAACAAGGTGGTCACCAAGGACCGCGACGTGGCCATGGTCTTCCAGAGCTACGCCCTGTATCCCCACCTGAGCGTGCGCAAGAACATCGAGTTCCCGCTGCGCTCCCGCCACGTGGCGGCCCACGAGATGGCCGGGCTGGTCGACGGGGTGGCCGAGAGCCTCCAGTTGAGCGGGCTGCTCGGCCGCAAGCCGGCCGAGCTGTCGGGGGGACAGCGCCAGCGGGTGGCCCTGGCCCGGGCACTGGTCCGGCGACCCAAGGTCTTCTTGATGGACGAGCCGCTCTCCAACCTCGACGCCCAGCTGCGGGTCGAGATGCGCGCCGAGCTGGTCGAGCTGCACTCGCGCCTCGGGGTGACCATCCTCTACGTCACCCACGACCAGGTCGAGGCCATGACCATGGGCAAGCGCATCGCCATCTTGAAGGACGGCGCCCTCCAGCAGCTCGACGAGCCGGCGGTCGTCCACGACGCGCCGGCGAACGCCTTCGTGGCCGGGTTCATCGGCAGCCCCCCGATGAACATCCTGCGGGGACCGGTGCGTCCGGCCGCCGGCGGCCTGGCCGTCGAGGTCTCGGGCGGCTCGGTGCCCCTGGCCCCCGAGGACACGGCCACCGTGCGCCGCCAGGACCTCGAGACCCTGGTGATCGGGATCCGTCCCGAAGAGCTCCGTCCCGATCCCGAGGGGTGCCTCCGGGCCACGGTGAGCCTGGTCGAGTCGGTGGGGCGCGACCAGCACATCACCTGCCGATTCCCCGACGGCGAGCTGGTCATCGTCGACGTCGGGCGCTCGGGGTCCGGCTTCGAGACCGGGGACCCAGTGCGCCTGGTCCCGACCGGCGCCGTGCACCTCTTCGACCCGGGGACCGGGGTGCGCCTCCCGGTCGGCGCCGCCTGAGCGGGGGGCCGGCCGGCCGGCGGGGCCCCTCACCCCTTGATGGCCCCGCCCAGGGCGAAGCCGCCGCCGACCCAGCGGATGACCACCAGGTAGAGGAGCACCGGCGGCAGCGAGTAGAGGATGGCGAAGGCCGCCACCTCGCCGTAGTTGACCCCGTACTGGCTGAAGTACCCGTAGATGGTCACGGCCGCCGGCTGGTTCGAACCCTGGAGCAGGATGAACGGGATGAAGAAATTGCTCCAGGCGTTAACGAACGTGTAGACGGCGATGACCGAGAGCCCGGGCAGGATGAGGGGGACGACGACCCGTCGCAGCGACCCCCAGCGCGAGTTCCCGTCGATCCAGGCCGCCTCCTCGAGCTCCTTGGGCACGGCGTCGATGAACGAGCGTGAGACCCAGGTGGCGAAGGGCAGCGACGTGGCGGTGAGGAACCACACGGTCCAGAACTTGGAATTGATGAGGTTGGCCGTCACGTAGAAGTCGTAGACCGGGATCATGAGGGCGATGATCGGGAGGGCGGTCAGGAACACGAGGACGATGACGAACCACGACTGGGCCCGAGACTGGTAGCGCGAGAGCGGGTAGCCGGCCATCACGCCGAGCACGGCGGTGAGCACCATGGTGCCGATCCCGAGGTAGAGCGAATTGCCGAGCGCCCCGAGGAAACTCCCGTGCACGACGCTGCTGAAGTTGTGCAGGGTGAGCGGGCCGCCCCCGCCGAGCTGGAGGGTCGGGTGGGTCTCGAAGGCGGTCAGGATCAACCAGACGAACGGGACCAGAAAGACCAGGCCGACCAGGCACATGGCGGCCGACGGGAGCCAGGTGCGGGGTCGGTCGTCGGTGCGGGTGGCCATCGGCTCAGCGGGCCACGTTCAAGGTGCCCTGCCGGCGGAGCACGCGGATGTAGATGACGGCGAAGACGGCCCCGATCAGGAGCAGGACCACCGAGATGGCCGTGCCGAAGGCCAGCTGGTAGGTCTCGAAGGCCTCGCGGTACATGTAGACCGACAGCACGTTGGAGGCCGTCCCGGGGCCTCCCCCGGTCATGGCGTAGATGAGGGAGAAGTCGTTCAGCGTCCCCAGGGTGATGACGACCAGGTCCACCAGGATCGTGGTGGTCAACAGGGGGACCACGATGCGCGAGAGGCGCCGCCACTCCCCTGCGCCATCGACCTTGGAGGCGTCGATCAGGTCCGTGGAGATCCCGTCGAGGGCGGCGGCGAAGATCAGGTACGAGAAGGCCACCCCGCGCCAGGAGTTGGCCAGGCTGACCGAGAGCATGGGATGGCTGGTCAGCCAGGACGTGTAGTTCAGGCCCACGGCATGGAAACCCTGGGAGAGGGTGCCGCCGTTGCTGAGGAGCACGAACCACATCCAGGCGGTCACGATCTCGGGGATCAGCCACGCGGCGATCACGATGCCGCCCACGACGGCCCGCACGGCGTAGCTGCAGCGGGCCATGACATAGGCCATCACGAAGCCGAGGACCGCCTGGCCGAAGTAGGCCGACACCACGAGGTAGTAGAGGCTGTGTCCGACCGACGAGACCAGGCCGCTGCCCGAGGAGAACAGCTCCTTGTAGTTGGCGAACCCGATGAACTGGTAGTGGGTCGCCGTCGGCCCGGTCACCGTCATGTTGGTGAAGGACAGGACGAAGGTCCACACGGTGGGCCAGCCCAAGAAGACCAGCACCACCACGACCATGGGGACGACCATCGAGAGCCCGGTGATGCGCCGCCGGGCCGGCGTCTCGACCGTCTCGCTCTTGCGGCTGACCCGGCGTCGCCGGGGCACCTCGGTGAGGGTCTCGGCCATCGGCCCGCTACCGGGTCACACGCTCGACGTTTTTGGCCCCGACGATCTGGGTGACCTGGGAGGCGTAGGCCGCCGCCGCCTGCCTGGGGGTGAGCGAGCCGCTGGAGATCTCACCGGTGAGCTGGGCGATGACGTTGGAGACCTGGACGTAGGCCGGGAGCCCGGGGCGGTAGGTCGTCGTCGGGAGCTGGGCCGCCGCGAAGGCCTGCACCGGGTTCACCTTGGAGGACGCGAGCCATGCCGGCTGGGTCAGCACGGCCTTGCGGGGGGGCAGGTTGCCGCTGGCCGGGTCGAAGCTGGCCAGCAGCGGCGCCGACGACGCGTCCTCGATCAGCTCGGTCGACAGCGACGGGTGGGGTGCGTACCTCGGGACCGAGAGGGCCCAGCCGCCCGACTGGTTGGTGTAGCCCGGCGCCTGCCCGGCGGCGGTGGGGATGGCCGCCGTCCCGTAGGTGGAGAAGAAGGCGGGCCAGGGCTTGAGCCCGCCCGGCACGAAGGCCGTGGCCACCCAACTGCCGTCGAAGACCAATCCGACCTGTTGGTTCGGGATGAGGGTCAGGTCGACCGTGGCGTCGGCGTTGGGGCTGGACCAGTAGGACTCGTTCTCCTCGTAGGGGCGCATGGCCGCCAGCAGGTTCCAGGTCGCGGCGAACCCCGGACCGCCGATCTCCCATTTGCCGGTCGTGTAGTCGTAGAGGCGGTCGTTCGTCCCGGCCAGGAAGATCTCGAAGCCGCGGAACGACGAGGCCTCCCCCATGGCCTGGCCGGTGTAGACCCACAGCGGGATGATCCCCGGCACGTGGGCCTTGATGGCCTTGGCCGCGCTCAGCACGTCGGCCCAGTTGTGCGGCTGCCAGGTCGACGGTAGCCCCGCTTTCTTCAGGATCTTCTTGTTGAAGTAGATGAGCTGCACGTCGGTGCTGTTCATGGCCCCGTAGACCTTCCCCTGGTACGACGCCAGGGACTGCATGGCCGGGTAGTAGTCGCTCCAGCCCGGCCAGCTCTTCAACGCGGGCAGGGGACGCAGGTACCCGGCGGTGGCGTCGGAGCCGATGAGGAACGAGTCCTCCAAGACGACGTCGGCGCTCGTGGCGGCACTCCGCTCCCCCAGGTCGACCTTCGTGTAGTACTCGGCCTCCGAGCCGGTGGTGATCTCGTCGGTCACCACCTTGACATTGGGATGACTCCGGCGGAGCACGGCGGCGGCGGCGTTGATCCACGCCGGCACGATGTCGATGCCGCCGGGGTTGAAGCCGCTCCAGTACTCGACCGTGAGGGTCACCGGCGGGCCGCCCGCCGCCCCCGCCGTCCCCGAGGCCGGGGTGACCACGGTCGCCACCACCGTGCTCAGCGCGATGACCACGGACAGCCCCACCCACCGTCGCATTCTCATGTGGTCATCCTCGGCGACCCCCCGGCGACCGAGTAGGGCCAAAGGGCCCATGGACAAACCCTTGCGCCGGTCCCCCGGCCCGGCGCGCCGCCGGCTGTCACGCCGGGCCGGACGTGCGGGACGATCAGGCCCGCATGGTCGTGTCGACCAGGTCGTAGCCCAGGTCGAGGTGCACGCCGTCGGGATCGACCAGGCCCGACTCGCGGTACCACGAAGCCGGGGCCTCGGGGTGGGGGCCCGACACCCCGACGCTGCCCTTCTTGTAACGGGCGACGACCGCGGCGGCCAGGCCGTTCGAGTAGGTGGCGAGCACGGTCGCACCCGAGTCCGGGCGCACGGTGAAGTAGGGGCCGTCTTGGAAGTAGATGCTGCGCGGCCGGCCCCGCCAGCTCACCGTCACCATGGCGTCGTCGTTGGAGTGGACCGTGGCCCCCGCCGAGGTGATCCACTCCCCGCTGTCCCCGGGCAGCAGGTTGAACCCGGGGTCGAAGCCGGCCAGGTAACCGCCCATGCAGATCCCGAGGTAGTGGCCGCCGGCCCCGACGAAATCGCGGATGGCTCCGGCGTAGGGGCGCATGGCCGACCAGGCCGCCTCCAGGTCGTTGCCCCCGCCGGGCTGGGCGTAGAGCGCGGCCGCCGACAGGGTCTCGGGTGTGATCGGCACCTCCTCACCGGGGCCGCAGTAGACGGTGCGGAACGGCCTGGGCGCGCTCTCAAGCAGTGTGGCCACCGGTTCGGAGCATCCCGGGCAGCCGGCGCCGCCCCGGTAGACCAGGGCCAGGGGCCGCCCGGCGCGCCCCGCCGCCGTCGGACGTGACGGCGCCGGCCGCTCGCCGCAGGCCGCGGCGGCCAGGGTCAGGGCCCCGAGGGGGACCACCCGGGTGAGGAGGTCGCGCCGCCCCAGGCGAGGGGCGCCCCCAGCTTGGCCGCGCCGACGGGCGCCGTCCGATGTCCCCACGTCGCGCCCACCTCCCGCCGCCCCGACCGGTCCGCCGAGCGTAGCCAGCGGCGGTCCCCGGGCCGGGTCGCCCCCTTGCGGCCGGGCCGCCCCGAGGCGGCCGGGCTAGGAGACCCGGCAGGGCGAGACGTCGAGGATCACGCCAGGTATGCCGAGTGCGGTGGCGTCGGCGCAGGCGTTGGCCGGCGGCTGGGCCCAGGCCCCGTTGGTCGACCGAAGCAGGAACGCCGACTCGTATTGGGGGTTCTGCATCGCCCCGGCCGCCCAGCCCGAAAGGCAACGGAAGCTGACCAGGGTCTCACCGGCCGGCAGGGCGGCGCCCACCGCGGTCGCCGTGCACGGTGCGGCCGTGGTGACGGCGGCCGTAGTCGTCGTGGACGGCACCGTCGTCGTGGTCGACGAGCCCTTGGAGCACACCGTGGTCCCGTCCTTGGCCGCGGCCCGCAGCTGGCCCTCGGTGTTGGGGCCGGCGATCCCGTCGACGGCGAGACCCGCCGCGGCCTGGAACGAACGCACGGCCCGGGTGGTCGCCGGACCGGCGATCCCGTCGATCGACCCCGAGTAGCAACCGACCTTGGTCAGCGCCGCCTGGAGGGCCCGCACCGAGGCGGCCGACGACCCGGCGCTGCTCGTCGAGGCCGTCGTGGTGGAGCCCGTCGAACCACCCGAGTTGTTCGAGCATCCGCCGGCCACCAGGGCGGCCGACGCGAGGGCCCCGGTCCCGACGAGCCGGGCCCATCGCCTGGGCCCGCGGCGGGCGCGGCGTCGGTGGTCAGCCGGGTTGGTCGGCACCCGTCGGACGCTAGCTTGGTGCGCCGTGGGCGTCGGGGACCGGGCGCCGGTGCCGGGTCGGTCGTCCCCGGGCCTCAGCTGGTCGGGTCCCCGATGGCCCCGATCCACTCGTCGGTGTCGAGCACGGCGGCCTGGCGGGGAAAAACCTTGTCCATCAGGACGCGATGGACCTCGTCGTCAGCGTCGGCACACCCGTCGCGCAGCACCGTGAGGTCGTAGTCCAAGTCGGCGGCCTGGCGCACCGTCGTGAGCACCACCCCGCTCGTGGCGATGCCGGTGAGGACGAGGGAGTCCACCTCCATCGAGCGCAGGACGACCTCGAGGTCGCTGCCGGCGAAGGCGCTCACCCGCTTCTTGACCACCACGACCTCGCCCGGCGCCGGGGCGACCGCCGGGTGGATCTGGGTGGCCGGGTCGTCCATCCCCATGCCTCCCATGGCCCCCCGGGCGGCGAAGATCCGGTTCCGGGGGCTCAGGTCCGACGAGCCGGGGCGGAAGGCGACCCGGACGAAGAGCACCGGCACACCGGCGTCCCGGGCGGCCGCCACCGCCCGGCCGAGCACGTCGAGCAGCGGCCCCGAGCGCTCGGCGAACCGGCCGACGATGCCGTTCTGGACGTCCATGACCAACAGGGCCGTGCCCGCCACCTCCCCATGGTCCCCCGCCGACCGCAGGCCGGCAAGCGGGCTCAGGGGTGGAGTCCCGAGAGCCCCCGGTCGACCAGGCGCACCGCCGCCCCGATGAAGTCGGCGTCGACGGCCTCGGGATCGAACAGGCCGACGACGCCGATCCCGTGGAACAGGGCGAGGATCAGCCGGGCCACGGTGGCGCTGTCCTCCCCGCCGGTCGAGCTGTGACGATCGCGCTGGTCGTTGACGATGGCCTCGATCGCCGAGGCCTGGGCCCGCTCGATGGCCCCCAGGCGCTGGCGGGCCTCGGGGTGGCGGAGCGCGTAGAGCCAGAACTCGAGGTACAGGGCGGTCGAGTCCTGCTCCCCGGCGAAGCTCTCGATGGCCAGCTCGGTGAAGTCCTCGAGCCGGTCGCTGGGCGACACCTCCGACGCGCCCACCATGGCCCGGACGCGCTCGAGGACCTCGTTGACGTGCTCTTCGGCCAGGGCCAAGAAGAGGTCCTCTTTGCTCTCGAAGTTCGAGTACACCGCGCCCTTGGTGAACCCGGCGGCGGCGGCCACCTGCTCGAGGGTGGCCCCGTGGAAGCCCCGCTCGCCGAAGACCTGGGCCGCCGCGGCGAGCAGGTGCCGGCGGGTCTGGAGGCGGCGGCGCTCGGGGGTCAGGGGCTCGAGGGAGGCGGGGCCGGGGGAGGGAGTTGTCATACCCACAAGTATCTTGAATACTAACTGGAATGAGCGCAGCGGACAACGGCCCGGCGGCGGCCGACAAGGTGCCGGCCGTGGTCGCCCGGGACCTGCGCCGCTCCTTCGGGTCGGTGTGGGCGGTCGACGGCGTCGACCTCTCCGTCGCCCGCAACGAGATCTACGGGTTCTTGGGGCCCAACGGCGCCGGGAAGTCGACCGTGGTCCGCATGCTCTGCACCCTGCTCCGCCCGACGTCGGGTCGGGCGGCGGTCGCCGGCCACGACGTGGTGGGCGAGCCCCAGGCGGTCCGGGTGCGCATCGGCGTCGCCCTCCAAGAGGCCGCCCTCGACGACCTGCAGACCGGCCGCGAGCTGCTCCGGCTCCAAGGGAGGCTGTTCGGCCTCACCTCGGCCCAGATCGACCGCCGGGTCGACGAAGTCCTCTCGCTGGTGGACATCGGCGGCGCCATCGATCGCCGGGTTGGCGGCTACTCGGGCGGGATGAAGCGCCGCTTGGACCTGGCCATGGCGCTGATCCACAACCCCGAGATCCTCTTCCTCGACGAGCCGACGACGGGTCTCGACCCGGCCAGCCGCACGACGGTGTGGGAGGAGGTCTCCCGTCTCAACCGCGAGCTCGGCATGACCATCTTCTTGACCACCCAGTACCTCGAAGAGGCCGACGTCCTGGCCCACCGGGTCGGGATCATCAACCGGGGCCGCCTGGTCGCCGAGGGGACGCCCCAGAGCCTCAAGCGCTCCATCGCCGATGACGTGATCGTGGCCGAGGTGGCCGGCGACGACACCGGCGTGCTGGCCGACCTGGGCCGGCTGACCGGGGTGCGCTCGGTGACCAAGGAGGGCGACGAGATCACCCTCCGGGTGTCCGACGGCCCGGCCCTGCTCAGCCCGGTGGCCCTGGGCCTGGCCGGCACCGCGCTCGAGGTCCTGAGCATCACGCTGCGGACCCCGACCCTCGACGACGTGTTCTTGGAGCTCACCGGCGACCGCATCGAGGCGGCGGGGTGAGCGTCCCGGCGCCGGTCGAGCCGGCCGTCCGGGGCCGGGCGGCGGGGTTCTGGCGGGACCTCGTGGCCATCGCCGGCCGGGCGCTGCGCCAGATGTCCCGGGAGCCGATCGCCTTCCTCCCGGCCGTGTTCATCCCGGCCTTCTTCTACGTGGTGAACCTGGGGGCCCTCGGCCACGTGGCCGCCCAGGGCGGCCTCGACTACAAGGCGTTCCTCTTGCCCATGGCCATCGCCTTCGCCGTGACCGGGGTGTCCCGGGCGCCCACCTTGGTCACCGACATCCAGAGCGGCTACTTCGACCGGCTGTGCCTCACCCCGGTCCGCCGCCTGGCCCTGCTGCTCGGCCTGATGGCCGCCGACGTCGTGGTGATCATCGCCCTCACCGTCCCCGTCCTGGCCATGGGTTTCGCCGTCGGCGTCCGTTTCGCCACCGGTTTCGCCGGCGTGGCGGTCTTCGTCGTCCTGGCCGCCCTGTGGGGGCTGGTCTTCACCGGCTTCCCCTACGCGGTCGCCCTCAAAACCGGGAGCCCCGCCGCGGTGAACGCCACCTTCGTGATCTTCTTCCCCTTCGCCTTCCTGACCGACGCCATCATCCCCAAGCAGGACCTCACCACCTGGTTCTCGACGGTGGCCACCTACAACCCGGTCACCTATCTGCTCGGCGCCCAGCGCTCGGTGATCCTGGGCGGCTGGCAGGTCGGGCCCCTCCTCCAGGGTCTGGGCGCGCTGGCCGGCCTGGGCCTGGTCAGCATCACCCTGGCCCTGCTCGCCCTGCGGGGGCGTATCCGGCGGGGGGCCTGACCGGCGCGCCCGGCGGGGGCTAGCGGTAGTGGGGTGGGGACTCGTGCTGCTCGCGCCGCACCCGGCCGAGCTCTTCTTTGAGCCGTGTGTTCTCGGCCCGCAGCCGTCTCACCTCGTCTTGGAGCGCGGCGACCGACCCGGCGTCGCCGGGGTCGGCGGGCCGGTCGTCACCGGGGTCGGGCACGGGGCGCGACCGGTGCTCAGGGGCCCGGCGCCGGGGCCGGCGGACGGTCGGCGATGGGGACCCGCGAGACGACCGGGGGGAGCGGCATCCCCGGGCGCTCGAAGTCCTCGCGGCGGATCTCGTCGTCGCCGAGGGCGGCCATGGCCGGATCGAGGTCGGGGATCCCGTAGCGCTGGCGGAGCTCGTCGAGGGGCGTGGCGACGTGGGCCCAGAAGTCCCAGTGGCCCGAGTAGAGGTCCTCGGTCATCGAGCGCCCGCGGTCCCAGGCCACCCAGAGCTTCTCGGCGTCGAGACCCAGGTGGACGTTGCCGTCGTAGTTGTCGGCCCAGGTCGGGTCGGCCTCGATGCGCGCCTTGTCGCCGGCGTTGAGGCCCTTGTTCAGGTCGACGCCCAGGTGGTAGATGAGGATCGTCGGCACGATGTGGCTCTCCATGAAGTCGACCGGGGCCTTGAACATCGCGCCGGTGAAGGCGGCCACCAGCAGCTCGCCCTGGGCCGACGTCGAGTAGCCCGAGAGGACGTGCAGGCAGTCGTGAGGGGTGGCCCAGGCCTCGATGAGCCCTTCGACGCTCCCCGCGAACGCGTAGCCGTTGGTCAGGTAGTGGCGCCAGAAGGCGTGTCCGAACGACTGCTCGTCGAGATCGGCCAGGCGGCGGTAGCGGGCCGCCAGCGACGGGTCGACGGCGTCGCCGTGGTAGGGCATGAAGGCGCTGTAGGGGTCGTCGGGCACCCAGGGCACGCCGGGGATGGTCGCCACGTTGGCCCGGATCATGTCGAAGCCGATCCACCGGAGGTGGTCGGCGCAGAGCTGGTGCACGGCGTCGACGAACTCGGCGTGGACATGGAGCGCACTGGCCACGTCGGTGACCAGGGCCAGCTTGTCCTTCTCCACCACGCCGTCGAGGAGGGCCAGGACGGTCAGCACCCGGACCAGGTCGAGGGCCAGGTCCGGTCGGTCGACCAGGGGCACGAGCTCGCCCGAGGTGATCGGCTCGAGCCCGTCGGTGGTCGAGATCCCCTGGCCGAACACGGTGCGGAGGGCGCCGGTGACCCCCCGGCGGTCGGCGGCCGACAGCGGGTTCTTCCCGTCGGTCGTAGCGACGGTGAAGGCGGCCCTTGCGATGGCCCTCGCCTGCTCGGGACGTGCCGCGGTGATCATGGCGCTCCTTTCACCCGGACCGGTGCTGGCACGCTACCGCCCGCCCCGCCGCCTCGGGGTGCGCGACCCGACACGCCGGGCGCGACGCGACACCGGGCCCCTCCGCTGTCGGGCACGGTGCGGCGGGCCGGCCGGGACCGGTGGGCCGGGGCACCGCTAGCATCACGTCGTGATCGGCCCGGCACCGTGGCGTCAGGCGGCCCCGGCGGCGTTCGACGCGTTCGACGCGGTGGAGGCGGCCGCGGCGGTGGCCGTGGAACCGGCGCTGCTCGACCCGGTCCGCAGATCGGTCGCCGCCATCCTGGGCGACCCGGCCGGGCCCGACCCGAGCCCGGCCGAGATCACCCCGGCCCCGCCCGACGCCCGCATCGGGGTCTGTGTGCACTTCGCCGAGCAGTTCGTCGTCGACGTCGGCGGCATCCGCGACCAGGACCGTGCCGCCCTGGCCGAGGCCCTCGGCCCCGGGGTCTTCACGTTCGTCCAGACGCTCTTCGTGGTCGACGTCTTCGGGCGGGCGCGGCTCGCGTTGAGCCGGCTCCACCACCTCGGCTTCGGGCCGTCGCCCCCGCCACGTCTCGCTGACCTGTGGGCGGCCCTCGAGGGGTTCATGCGCACCGTGGCCCGTCTGGACGGCCTCGACCCGGTGACCACCGAGCTGGTCCGGCTCCGGGGGGCCACCGTCCACGACTGCCGCCTGTGCCGGTCCCGGCTGAGTGTGAGGGCCGTCGACGCGGCGCGTGGTCCCGAGTTGTTCGACGTCGTCGGGGACTACGAGCGGAGCTCGCTCGGACGCCGGCACAAGGTGGCGCTCCGCCTCACCGACGCCGTGCTCACCCAACCGTCGCTCATCGACGAGCGCCTGGTGTCGCAGGTGGACGAGGAGCTGACCGTGGGCGAGTCGACCGAGATCGTTCTGGACGTGGTGCGCAACGCGGCCAACAAGATCGCCGTGGCCCTCGGAGCGGACGCCCCCCACGTCGCCGGCGGCACCGAGTTCTTCGACACCGACGCCGCCGGCGACGTCGTGGCCGATGTCGACCCCGAGGTCGTCCGCCGGGCCGTCGCACGGTGAGGGGCGGCCGGGCCCACCGGGGCCACCCCCGGGGGCGGCGGGCTTGAAATCACGACCCGGGGAGATCAAGCTGCGCGTGCGGTGTGGTGTGGTCCGACGACCGAGGAGCCGGCATGACGAGTGATTCCCTCTGGCCCCCCTTGCCGGTCGCCGAGTGGCGGGAGACCCGGGACACCCTGCAGTTGTGGACCCAGATCGTCGGCAAGGTACGGATGGTCAACGAGGCGCCGTTGAGCCACTGGTGGAATGTGCCGCTCTACGTCACCGCCAGCGGCCTGACCACCTCGCTCATCCCCCACCCGAGCGGGGTGGGCTTCCAGATCGACTTCGACCTGCGGGCCAGCCAGTTGCACGTCGTCACCAGCACGGGGGTCCGACGCTCCCTCCCGCTCGGGGCCGGCCCGGTCGCCGGGTTCTACAACGACGTCATGGGGCTGCTGGACGACCTGGGGCTCTCCACGGGGATCTGGCCGATGCCGGTCGAGATCGAAGGGGCGATCCCGTTTCCCGAGGACCGTCTCCACTGCGCCTACGACCCCGGCCAGGCCCGGGACTTCTGGTTGGCCCTGGTGCAGATCGAGCGGGTCTTCCAGCGGTTCCGCTCCCGCTTCGTCGGCAAGACCAGCCCGGTGCACCTCTTCTGGGGGGCGCTCGACCTGGCGACCACCCGCTTCTCGGGGCGGCCCGCGCCCCCCTACCCCGGCACGCCCCCGAACTGTGGGCCACAGGTCATGCTCGAGGCGTACTCGCACGAGGTCAGCAGCTGCGGCTACTGGCCCGGCGGTGACGACGAGGGGGTCTTCTACTCCTACGCCTATCCCGAACCGGCCGGCTTCCGTGACGCGCCGGTGGAGCCTCCGGAGGCCTCCTACAGCGGCGACCTCGGGGAATTCGTGCTGCCCTACCGGGTCGTCCGCTCGTCCGCCGACCCGGACCGGGTCCTCTTGGGCTTCTTGCAGCGCACGTACGAGGCGGCGGCGGTCGCGGCGAGCTGGGACCGCGGCGCGCTCGAACGGCCGTCGTTCCCCGACCCCTGACCGGGCCCGGTCCGTCCGGGGTCAGACCGGCGCTAGACGGTCTTGTGCAGTACCGACGAGATGAAACGGAACGGCCGGTTGTTGTCGTCGCCGACGAGGTCGGTCGACTGGAACCGGAACCGGTCCGAGAAGACCTCCCGGAGCTCGCCGGTGGTGAAGCCCGCCCCCATCTGGACCAGGGTCCCCGAGACGAAGCCGAGGAGCATCCCCACGAAGCCGAACGCGCAGTCGACGAGCACGGTCGGGCGGGCCGACACGTGGTGGCAGATGAGGTGGAACCACCCGTCGGGCACCAACCGTTCGGCCACCAGGGTCTTGTAGTCCTCGAGTTGGAAGACCTGGAGGTGATGGAACATGCCCCGGTCGAACACGAAGTCGAACAGCTCGTCGCCCACGTCGACCGCGAAGATGTCCCCCTCGACGAAGGCGATGTGCACGCCGGCGGCCTGTGCCTTCTCCCGGGCCATGGCCAAGGCGGTGGGCGAGACGTCCACCGCGGTCACCTGGCAGCCCCTCGTGGCCATGAACACCGCGTTCACCCCGTCCCCGCAGCCCAACTCGAGCACCCGTCGGGGTGCGAACCCCGGCTGGTCGAAGAGGTCCACCAGGGCCCGCACCGGACGACCGCTCTCCCACTCGAGCATCCCCACGAGCCCCCGGCGACGCGGGACGTAGGCGGCCTCCCACTTGGTGGCCTTCTCCTCGAGGAGGGCCAGCAGCGGGCCGGCGGCCGTTGTGGCCAAGGCCTGCTGGTGGAACGCGTGCAGTTCTCTGGCCGTGACCGCTCGTGCCTCACGGTCCCCGAACGTGGCGGCGAGCGCCTCGAGATAGGGGGCGGCCAGCGTGATGCGCTCGACCGAGTTCTCCCGGCCGTAGTCGACGAGCTGGCTCACCAGGTCGGCGGTCGTCATGGACCGGGCCGTCACCAGCGCGCACCCGGTGTGCCGAGGTAGGCGATCAACTGGGCCGCTTCGCCCTTCGTCAGCTCGCCGACGTCACCCTTGCCCGACCGGTTGAAGACCACGGCCCGCTCGGTCTCGATCGAGTAGCCGGCTCTGTCGATGCCGGCGCCGATGATGTCGCGCTGGCGGGGGGTGATCGCCCCGACCGGGCGGCTCTTTTGGATCAGCGCCGGATCGGCGTACTTGAGCCCGCCCCTCATATCGTTGCTGGCCACGATCCTGGCCACCTGCTCCTCCTCGCGATCGGGTGGGCACAGGCTCTCGGCGCAGGCCTCGGGACACAGCGTTGCGCACAGGTCCCTGAACAGGGCCCGCACCTCTCTGACCTTCTCGGACACGTCGGGGACGGGCTTGACGTAGGCCGTCTTGACCTGCTCGACGACCGGCTCGAGGGCGGCCAGGGCCTCGTCGGGCCCGACCAGCTTGGAGGCCACGTTCTGGATGTAGGGATCCCGGTGGAAGTTGTCGAGCGACAGGAACCGCCCGTACCGGGTGCGACCGAAGCGCAGGCCGAGCGACATCGCATCGTCGAGGTACTCGAGGTGGTGCCACATCAGCATCGGGATGTAGAGGGTCTCACCGGGTTCGAGGACGGTGTGGTAGCCGTCGGCGGCATCGACCAGGGCCAGCTTCTCGTCGAGGCTCATGTCCTCGAGGTTGACACCGGCCAACGACGGTCTGGTGAAAGGCCCGTCGAGGGTGCGCAGGTGCACGGCGGCGGCCGGTTGGAACAGGATGACGCGCTTGGAACCGTAGACCTGGTGGAGGAGGACCTGGCGCTGGTCGCCGTCGTAGTGCAGGTGGGCCACGTTGCCTTCGTTGGCCACGAAGATGTTCGTCGCCAGGTCGAAGTCGCCGTACTTCCTCGGGAGGTCGAAGATCTCGGGTCCCGGGCCGACCGTCGACGTGCAGATGGGCGGGAGCCGGTAGGTCGCCAGCACGCGGGCCGGGGTCTCGTACTCGGTGCAGCAGAGCCTCGTCGAGCGGTTCGACCGCGAGAAGTCCGCGTACTCACCCAGTGACATCGAGACCGCATCGGCCGGCCGGTCCCGGCCCTCGGCGCTGGCGTACTCCTCTTGGAGGTCCAAGGTGGTGGTGCCCCAGGCGGCCACGGCCCCCTCGATGGTGTCGATCGTCGCCAGCTCCTGTCCGGCGAACAGGTCCGTGATGACCACGGGTTGTCGCCCGAAGACGTGGGTCTGGACGAATCGCGCCGGATCCGGCATCGCGGTCCGCGGGATGTCCCTCGCCGTCACGGCGCTCAGGCCGCCCGAATCCCGCTGTCCGGGGGTCGACCCGTGCGGCGACGCGACTCGTCGGGCATCGTCGAACCCTACCTGTGACCCCCCGCTCGGGGGTCCTGCGTCCCGGTCGGCACACGGTCGTGCCCGACGCCGGTCCCGCCGCCCCGGACGGGGGGATGCCGGGTCCCGGGTGGCCCTCGCCCGCCCGCCCAGGCTGTGCCGGGCGGGCCCGCCGCGCGTAGGGTCGGGTCCATGCGACCTGGCGAAGGGTCCCCTCGCCCCCAGGGCGCCGGCGCCGTCGGTCGCCGTCTGCGGGCCGTGGTCGACCCGGCCCGGCTGCTCGAGGGTTCCCCGGCCACCGAGCCCTACGGCCGCGACGGCTTCTCGGGGCACTCGCCGCCGCCGGGCCTGGTCGTCGTGGCCGACGGCCGCGACGAGGTGGCGGCCGCCGTCGGGGCCTGCCGGGACGCCGGGGTGCCCTACGTGGCCCGGGGGGCGGGCACGGGCGTGTCGGGCGGGGCGAGGCCCCCCGAGCACGGCGTCGTGATCTCCCTGGCCGACATGACGGCCGTCGGCGAGCGGGCACCCGACGACCAATTGGTCGCCGTCGAGCCGGGGGTGACCACCGCCGCGGTGACCGAGGCCGTGGCCGACGACGGCCTCTACTACGCCCCGGACCCCTCGAGCGGACGGGTCTGCACCATCGGGGGGAACGTGGCCGAGAACGCCGGTGGGGCCCACTGCTTGAAGTACGGCTTCACCACCCACCACGTCGTGGGGATCGAGATCGTCGACCCCACCGGCCGGGTCGAGGTCCTGGGCGGTGACGTCCTCGACGCCCCCGGCTACGACCTGCGCGGCGTCTTCGTCGGGTCCGAGGGGACGCTCGGGGTCGCCACCACCGTCTGGCTCCGGGTGCTGCCCCGCCCCGCCGCCGTGCGCACGGCGATCGTCGACTTCCCCTCGCTGGAGGCGGCCGGGGCCGCCGTCACCGAGGTGATGGCGGCCGGCATCGTGCCGGCGTGCCTCGAGGTGATGGACCGGCTCATCCTCGAGGCGTGCCGGGCGGCCACCGGGACCACCGGGCCGGCCGACCCGGCGGCCGCCGTCATCGTCGAGTGCGACGGGCCGCCCGAAGCGGTCCAGGACGACATGGCCGAGATCCTCGCCATCTGCCGGTCGACCGGGGCCCTCGGGGTCCAGGTGGCGGCCGACGAGTCCGAGCGCCAGGCCATCTGGGAGCTGCGGACGGCGGTCTTCGACGCCGTGCCCCTCTTGGCCCCGGACTGCATCGTGCTCGACGGCGTGGTGCCCCGGGCCGACCTGGCCGACGCCCTGGGCCGGATCGCCGAGCTGGCCGCCGAGGCCGGGCTGAAGGTCGCCAACGTCTTCCACGCCGGCGACGGCAACCTCCACCCGCTGGTCCTGTTCGACGAGGCCGCCGGGGAGTCGGCCGCCGCCGCCGACCTGGCGGTCGCCATCTCCGAGCTCTGCGTCTCCTACGGCGGCTCGATCACCGGCGAGCACGGGGTGGGCAGCGACAAGGCCTGCCTCATGCCCCTGATGTTCTCCGACGACGACCTCGAGGTGATGGACCGGGTCCGCCGGGCGTTCGACCCGACGGGGCTGTGCAACCCAGACAAGGTCCTGCCGACGCCCCGGCTGTGCGGCGAGCCGCCCGGGCGCTACCGCCGCCACGACATCGAGGCCGCGGGCCTGGCCCGCCGGTGGTGAGGGCCGGCCCGGCCCTACGCCCCGGGGACCCGACGGAGGCGGCGGCGATCCTGCGCCGGGCCACCTCGGCCGTCGCCTTCGAGGGCGGGGGCACCAAGGCCGACTGGTGGGCCGAGCGGCCCGGGCTCGTCGTCTCGACCGCCGGGCTGCGCGGGGTGGTGCGCCACGACGCGTCGGGCGGCATCGTGGTCGCCCGGGCCGGCACGCCCCTCGAGGAACTCCAGGCCGCCCTGGCCCCCGCCGGCCAGTGGCTGGCCCTCGACCCGCCCCTGGTCGACCGGGGGGCGACGGTCGGCGGGGTCTTCGCCAGCAACGACGCCGGGCCCCGGCGCCTCGCCTACGGCACGCTGCGCGACCAGGTCGTCGGGGCCACCGTCGTCACCGGCGACGGCGTGGTGGCCCGCACCGGCGGCCGGGTCATCAAGAACGTGGCCGGCTACGACCTGGCCCGCCTCTACTGCGGCTCGTTCGGCACCCTGGGTCTGGTGGCCGAGCTCGCCCTCAGGGTCCACCCGGTCCGGCCCCACAGCCGGTCGTTGCGGGTGCCGTGCCCGCCCGGCGCGGTCGCACCCCTCGTCGGGAGCCTGCGGGCCGCCGGCGTCGAGGCCACCGCGCTCGACTGGACCGGGCCGGTCGCCCCGGCGGTGCTGGTCCGCGTCGAGCAGCGGACCGAGCGCGCCGCGCTCGCCCAGGCGGACGCCGCCCGGCGGGCGGCCCGGGCCGAGGGGCTCGGGGCCGAGCTCCTCGAGGCGACCGCAGAGCTCGGGGCCTGGCGCTCGGTCGACGCCGTCCTGGCCGGCTCGCCCGGCGACACCGTCGTGCGGATCGGGACCCGGCCGCGCGGGCTGGCCGGGGCGGCCCGGGCCGCCGCCGACGCGTGCGCCCGGAGCGGGACCGAGCTGGCCTTCGTCAGCCACGCCCCGCTCGGCCTGCACACGGCCCGTCTGCGGGGGGGCCGGCCGGCCGAGGTGGTCGCCGCCCTGCGCCGGGCGGTGGCCGTTCACGGCGGTCATGTGGTCACCCGCCGGCGGGGCGACCTCGGGGCCGGCGTCGACCGCTGGGGGGCGGCGCCCGGCGGCCTGGCCGTCATGAAGCGCCTGAAGGAGCGGCTCGACCCCGCCGGGCGCCTGGCGCCGGGCACCTTCGTCGGCGGCATCTGAGCGGTCCCGGCTAGTCCCGGCCGGCCCGCCGTCCCTGCTCGCGCACGACCTCGGCGTAGAGGTCGCGGACGTTGCGGGCACCGAAGCCCCGCATCCCCTCGCGCTGGATGATCTCGAGCGAGGTCGTCGGCCGGTCCCCGAGGGGCGGGGTGAAGGCCTGGAGGAGGTGGCCGTCGTCGTCGGAGTCGACGACCACCCCCAGCTCGGCCAGCTCGCGCCAGTCCAGGCCGAGGTCGAGCCGGCCGACCCGGGCGTCGGCGCTCGCCGCGTACGACGCCGGGACGGCCAGCATCTCGACGCCGCGGTCGCAAAGGCGCCGGACGGTGCCGGCGATGTCCGCGGTGGCCAGGGCCACGTGGTGGACACCCGGGCCGCCGAAGTGCGTCAAGAAGTCGCCGATCTGGCTGTTCCCCGACTCGTCGGCCGGCTCGGCCAGGACGAGGGCGGCCTCGCCGCCCACCACCCGGACCGTGCTCATGACGAAGGCCGAGCCGTCGACGTCGATGCGCTGGTCACCGGGGACCCGCTCGAAGCCGAGCGCCTCTTGGTAGCGGTCGACCCAGTAGGGACGACGACCGGGCTCCACGCTCAGCGCGCAGTGGTCGAGGCCGACGATGCCCACCGGGGGGAGGCCGTCGCCCTGCTCGCCGACCGGCTCGTAGCCCGTGGGGAGCGACGCCAGCACGTGGCCGGCCCCGACCAGGGAGTGGACGACGTCCCCGAAGGCGCCCACCGTCGCCCGCCGGGCCCCCGGCCCCCCCGCGGGCGCCCGGGCGGGCCCGGCCCCGGCGGCCACGGCCCGGTCGTACGAGGCGTCCACGTCGTCGACGGTCAGGGCGATGTCGCGGACCCCGTCGCCGTGGTCGACGACGAAGCGGGCGACCGCCGACGCCGGGTCACCGGCGTCGGTGAAGACGATGACCACGTCACCCTGCTCGACGACATAGGAGGTCCCCCCGGCGGCGAAGCCGGTGTCGGGGCCGGCCCGGGCGGTCAGTGTGAAGCCGAAGCCCTCGCAGAAGCGGGTCGCCGCCCGGCCGGCGTCGGCCACCCAGAACTCGAGGTACCCGAAGCCACGGGCGGTCACGACGGCAGTCTCACACGACCAACCGGCATCGGCGAACCACGGGGGGGGCGCCCGGGCGGGCCACCGCCCCGGCGTAGCCGTCGCACAGCTCGAGGTCGGCGACCCCGGGCTGGTCGCTCGGCTCGGCCGGTCCCGGCTCGACCAGCCCGGTCCCCCGGCACTTCCCCCGGGCCTCGGCGCGCACCCAGGCGCGGTAGAAGGCGTCCAACCGCTCGGCCGGGGACCTCAGCGCCAGATCGGCCGCCGCCGCCTCGCCGAGGGCCCGGCGGGCGATCGCCACGACGTCGAGCCCGGGACGGACCTCTTCGATGTCCACCCCGACCTCGCGCCCCCGGGCGACGGCCACCACCGCCAGGGCCCCGGCGTGCGAGAGGCTGAAGCCCAGCCACCCGCTGCCCTCTGGTCGGCGGACGACCGGGCGTCCCTGGTCCTCCTCGTCGAACACGACGGCACCCGGTCCGGTGCCGAGGTAGCGCCCGAGGACCGCCCGCAGCAGCACCCGGGACGCCTCCCAGCGGCGCCGGTCGCCCTCGTCGCGGAACCGCGCCGCCCGGGCCTGCTCGTCGGCGGCCAGCAGGTCAGCGTGCTCGGTGCCAGCCTCCACCCCGGCCAGCCACAGATGGACCTCTCGGGCCGGGAGCCCCGGCCCGAGAGGGTGCGACGGCCACTCAGGACCCGCCGGCGTGCCCATCGGCCCCGCAACGGTCCACGCAGGCCTCGATGCACCGGGCCAACGACGCCACGTCGGGCTCGCGGATCATCGACTCGTGCGACCCGTCGACGTAGTGCTCCTCGATGCCTCCGGTCTGGATCCCGTGCCACCGCAGGAGCTGGGCGTCGTCGCGGTACTCCTCGGAGCGCGCCAGCACGACGGGCGCCGAGATCGGCCCGGTGCGGTACTCGAGCACCATGCGGGCGGCCAGCTCGAGCAGCCGGTCGGGGCGGCGGGCGGCCAGGGTCGGCGCCCGGCCGCGGGTGGCGACGTCCGCCCAGTCGGTCGCGCGCGACCGGGCCCGGTAGCCGAGGGACCGCCGGCGGGGGTCCGCGCTCGGGCGGGCACGGCGGGCCGCCTCGGTCGGCTCGGGAAGGAACCGGGGGTTCATGTCCATCTCGGTGCGCCCGCCCACCCACGCCCAGTGCAGCAGGCCGGCGTGGCCGCCCGCCGACAGCGGGTAGGCGGCCCGCAGGTCCGGTCGGGCCCGGTAGGCGGTGTGGACGTAGCGGGTCACCACCTGGTCCCCGTCGACGTCGACCGGCTGGCGGAGCCACGCTTCGAAGCGGGCCGCCGCCTCGGTGCTGGTGAAGATCTCCCCTCGGGCCGCCCCCGCACCGGGCTCGTAGCAGCGGGCGAGGTTCATCACCTGGTCGAACGGCACCCCGTCGGCCATCGCCCGGGTCCTCCAGAGGGGCCCCACCGAGTCGAGGGCGATGAGGAGGGCCACCGGTTCGCCGGCGGCCTCGAGGAGCCGGGTCATCTCGTAGGCCACCAGGGTGCCGACGCAGCGGCCCCCCACGATGTAGGGCCCGTGCCGCTGGATGGAGCGGACCTCGTCGAGGTAGTCGCGAGCCATCGCCTCGACGCCCACCTTGAGTACCCGCCGGCCGTCGAGGCCCGGCGGCTGGAGGGCGTAGAAGGGCTGGTCGGGTCCGAGCCGGCGGGAGAGCGGCCCGAAGCCGACGCTGTTGCCGTCGCCGGCGGTGACGAAGAACAGCGGCGGCCGGGACCCCGCCGCCGTCACCGGGGCCACCGAACGCCACGAGCTCGACCGGTCGTCGGAGCGCACCATCGCGGTCATCTGGCGGACGGTGGGGGCCTCGAAGATGGTGGCCAGGGGGAGCCGGACCCCGGTCTCGTCCTCGATCAGGGTGAACAGCTCGATGGCCAGGAGCGAGTGGCCGCCGAGGTCGAAGAAGTCGTCATCGACCGAGATGGGAGCGACCCCGAGGCAGCGCTCCCAGATCCCGAGCACCTGGCGCTCGAGCGGATCGCCCGCCGTCGGGGCGGCCCGGGCCCGGGATCGGGGCGGCGCGGTTTCTGCGTCGGGGGCGTCGAGGGCGTCGAGGTCGACCTTCCCGTTGGCCGTGAGGGGGAGGCTGGCCAGCTCGACCAGCGCCGAGGGGACCTCGTAGGGGGCCAGGCGCTCCTCGAGGTACGACCGGAGCTCGCCGGGGTGGACGCGGCCGTCGGCCGGGGTGACATAGGCGACCAGCCGCCGGTCCCCCTCCCGGTCGGCGCGGACCACCACGACCGCCTGGCCGACCGAGCGGTGGCCGAGGAGGGCGCGTTCGACCGCCTCGGGCTCGACCCGGAAGCCCCGGATCTTGACCTGGCGGTCGAGACGGCCCAGCCACTCGAGGGTCCCGTCGGGGCGCCAGCGGACCCGGTCACCGGAGCGGTACAGGGTCCGGGTGGGATCGGGTCCGAACCGGTCGGGGACGAAGCGCTCGGCGGTGAGCTCGGGTCGGGCGTGGTAGCCGAGCGCCACCCCGTCGCCCCCGATCACCAGCTCGCCGGCGAACCCGGGCGGGACCAGCGCGCCGTGGCCGTCGACCACGTAGACATAGGTGTTGGGCACCGGGCGGCCGATGGGGACCGCACCGTCGACCGGGCTGCCCGCGACCATCGCGTGACAGCAGGTGAAGGTGGTCCCCTCGGTCGGCCCGTAGCCGTTGACGAGCACCCCGCCTGCGGGCAGGAGTCGCAGGGCGCGCGCCACGTGGTCGGGCGAGAGCACGTCGCCGCCGGCCAGCAGCTGGCGGAGGCGGCCCACCGCCCCCGGGGCGGTGTCAACGACCCGGTGGAACAGGCCGGCCGTCATCCAGGCCGTCGTCACCCCGAAGCGCTCGAAGAGCGCTTCGATCTCGTGGGGACCGAGCGCGCCGGGCGGGGCCACCGCCAGCCGGGCCCCGTTCAACAGCGCCCCCCAGATCTCGAAGGTGGAGGCGTCGAAGGAGAGCGGTGCCAGCTGGAGGAGCGTGTCGGCGCGCTCCACGGTGACGTAGTCGGCGCTGCGGGCGAGCCGCACCAGCCCCCGCTGGGCCACGGTCACCGCCTTGGGGGTCCCGCTGGTCCCCGACGTGTACGCCAGGTAGGCCGCCGCGTCGGCCCCGGTCCCGGCGCGCGGTCGCCAATCGGGCTCGTCGTCGAGCGACGGGTCGTCGAGGCGGACCACCGGGAGGGCGGCGGTCCCGGGGACCTCTCCGAGGGGCGAGAGGGTGCAGACGGCGGCCGGCTGGGCGTCGACGAGGCGCTGTTCGAGCCCGAGGGCCGGGAGGGCGGGGTCGAGGGCGACGTAGGCACCTCCCGCCTTGAGCACCCCGAGCAGGGCGACCACCGCCTCGGCCGAGCGGTCGACGACGAGGGCCACCCGGGTGCCCGGCCCGGCCCCGAGGCGGCCCAGGCGGTGGGCCAGCCGGTTGGCCCGGCGGTCGAGCTCGCCGTAGGTCAGCTGGCCGCCGGTCCAGACCAGCGCCGGGTCGTCGGGCGCCTCGTCCACCCGGGCCTCGAACACCTCGGCCACCGACGAGTCGCGCTCGTAGGGGACCTCGGACCCGGCCAGCTCGGCCAGCGCCGCCCGGCCGGCGGCCGGGACCACCGGCAGGGCCGAGACCGGGGTCGCGGGGTCGGCCACCATGGCGCCCAGCACCTCGAGGTAGGCGTCGAGCATGGCCCGGGCGGTCGACTCGTCGAACAGGTCGGTGCTGTACTCCCAGAGCACGCTCAACGAGTCGTTCCCCGAGCGCCGGTTGATCACCACGGCGTTGAGGTCCGCCTTGGCCGAACCGTTCCCGGCGGTGTCGTCGGGGACGATCGACAGGCCGTCGATCTCGAGGTCGACTGGGAGCGGGTCCTGGAAGGAGAACAGCACCTGGTACAGCGGGGCCACGCCCGGTTGACGACGGGGACCGACGGCCCGGAGCACCTCTTCGAAGGGCAGGTCCTGGTTCGCCAGGGCGTCGAGGACGGTGGTCCGGACCTGTTCGAGGAGCTCGGCGACCGTCGGGTCGGCCCCGAGGTCCACCCGCAGGGCCACGGTGTTCAAGAGCATGCCGATCAGACCCTCGAAGGGGCGGAAGCGCCGGTTGGCCACCCCGGTGCCGACGATGAACTCGTCGTGCCCCGACAGGCGGGCCAGCAGCGCCACGAACCCGCTCAGCATCGTCATGAACACGGTCACCCCGTGCTCGTCGCTGAGGGACCGCAGGCGGCGGGCCAGCGGTTCGCCGACGTCGACGAGGATCTGGTCCCCGCGGTAGCTCTGGCGCAACGGGCGGGGCCGGTCAGAGGGGAGGGCGAGCGGCGGGGGCGGGTCGGCCAGGCGCTCGGTCCAGTAGGCGAGCTGGCGCCGCCCGAGCGGGCTGTCGGGGATCTCGGCCTGCCAGCGGGCGAAGTCGGCGAACTGCACCGCCAGGGGCCCACCGGACCCGGCCACCCCGCCGGACGCCTGGCGGTAGTTCGCCGCCAGCTCGCCCAAGAACACGCTCCAGGACCAGCCGTCGTGGACGACATGGTGCTCGGAGTGCACCAGGACGTGGTGGTCGTCGGCCAGCCTGACCAGTCTCCAGCGGATCAGCGGTACCGAGTCGACGGCG
This sequence comes from uncultured Acidimicrobiaceae bacterium, assembly GCA_963836375.1. Classification (GTDB taxonomy): domain Bacteria; phylum Actinomycetota; class Acidimicrobiia; order Acidimicrobiales; family RAAP-2; genus CAWIJK01. The sequence continues at coordinate 506,434 of CAWIJK010000004.1, forward strand.
ATGCGCTCGGCGAAGAGCGCGTCGGCCAGCTGGCCGAACGCTTCGTCGGGGTCCTCGGCCCGGGAGAGGTCGACCACCGGCAACGACGCCCGCACCGCGGGCACCACCACCTGGTGCCAGTTCCCCGAGTGGCGGACGAAACGGGTGTGGAGGAGCTCGTGGCGTTCGAGGATGCGGCCGAGCGCGTCCTCGAGGGTCGCCACGTCGAGGCGACCGTGGAAGTGGACGAGCGCCCCGAACTGGTAGGGGACCGACTCCTCGGCCATCTCGGAGATGAGGATCGCCTGGGCCTGGGTCATCGTCACCGGCACGTCGCCTGCGGCGGGCCGCGGGGAAACCGGCACCGGCGGGAGTTCGGGGGCGTCGGAGCCCGCCGCGCCCCCCGAGCGCTCGATCCGGCGACACAGGCCGGCCACCGTCGACTCGTCGAAGACGGCCCGCAGCGCAAGGTCCACCCCGAGCCGCTCGCGCAGGGCGACGACCACCCGGACGGCCAGGAGCGAGTCCCCGCCGAGCTCGAGAAAGCCCTCGTCGGCCCCGACCCGGTCGAGCCCGAGCACCTCGGCCCAGACTCCGGCGACCTCGGCCTCGATCCCCGGGTCCGGGGCCCGTCGGGGTCCGTTCCCCTCCACGTCGGCGGGCCGGGGCAGCGCGGCGCGGTCGATCTTGCCCCGGTCGGTGCGGGGGAGCTCGGTCAGGGCCACGAAGGCCGACGGCACCATCTGGGCCGGCAGCCGGTCGGCCACGAACTCCCGCAGGGCCTCGGTGCCGCCCCGTTGACCCTCGTCGAGCACGACATAGGCCACCAGCCGGCGGTGGCCCACCAGGTCCTCGCGGGCGGTGACCACCGCTTCTTTGACCCCGCCGGCCGACCGGATGCAGGCCTCCACCTCCGCCGGCTCGACCCGAAAGCCACGGATCTTGGCCTGCGCGTCGTCGCGGCCCAAGAAGGCCATCTCGCCGTCGGGGCGCAGCCGCACCCGGTCCCCCGTCCGGTACATCCGCCCACCGGGGGACGGGCCGAAGGGGTCATCCAAGAACCGCTCGGCGGTGTCCGACGCCCGGTTGAGGTAGCCGCGACCGACGCCGCCGCCGCCGATGTAGAGCTCCCCGGGCTCCCCGGGGCTCACCGGGTCCCCCCGGTCGTCGAGGATGTACAGACTGGTGTTCCCGAGGGCCCGGCCCACCGGGACCGGCTCGTGATCGGGCAACCGGGGCACCTGGTAGGACGAACCGCACACCGTGACCTCGGTCGGGCCGAACAGGTTGACCAGGCGGCGGCCGGGATGGGCCTCGACGAAACGCTGGGCGTGGGACGGGGAGAGGACGTCGCCGCCGACCAGGAGGAGACGCAGGCGCCCGAGCTCGTCGAGGTGGGTCTCGGCCATCTGGCGGAAGAGCCCGGGCGAGAGCAGGGCGACGCCGACCCGCTCGTCGACAATGAGGGCGGCCACCTGGTCGGGGTCGGGGTCCCCGGGGGGCACCACCACCAGCCGGGCCCCCGAGGCCAACGCGCCCCAGATCTCCCAGGTCTGGGCGTCGAAGTCGAGCCGACTGACCTGCAGCATGCCCTCGCCGGGCCCGGGCATCAGGTCGGCGGCGCCCTCGACGCGCGCCAGCACCTGGCGGTGCTCGATCATGACCCCCTTCGGCCGGCCCGACGACCCCGACGTGTACACCACGTAGGCCAGGTCGCCGGGCCCCGGGCCGGGCCCGGGGTGCGGACCGTCGTGACCGGTTGCCCGAGGGCCGCCGAGCCCGGCGCCCAGCGGGACCGCCGGGAGGCCGTGGGCGTCGAGGCGGCCGAGGCCCTCGGGGCCGACGAGCACGCAACGGGCCGCGGTGTCCTCGAGGATGAACCCTGTGTGGGCCGGCGGGTCCGAAGGGTCGACCGGGACGTAGGCCGCGCCGGCCTTCAGCACACCAACAAAGCCGACCAGGCCCTCGATCGACCGGCGGGCGGCCACGGCGACCCTCTCCCCGGCCACGACATCCATGCCGACGATGACCCGGGCCAACCGGTCGCTGGCCGCGTCGAGCTCGCCGTAGGTGAGCGACCGCTGACCCGACGTGACGGCCACGGCCTTGGGTGCGCGCGCCACCGAGCGGGCGAAGAGCGACGTGAGGGTGCCGGCCCGGCTCAGCCGGTCAGCCGACAAAGGCCGGTCAACTCTCGACACCAGGCCGGAACCTCGAGATCGGGACGCCCACGGGGTCATCGTAGGACCTGGGCTCGGGGCCCAACCACCTCGGAAACCCGCATGCCGGCCGGTCCCGGCCGGGCCGTCAGGGCCCGACGGACGCCTCGTGGATGGCCGCCACCTGGCGGATCCGCTGGCGCAGCTGCGCGAGCAGGCTCACCGCGACGGGGCCGAGCCGTGTCCCGCCTCCGCCGGTGACCGAGGGTCGCTCGAAGCCGAACCGGGCGATATCCTCGGCGTAGAGGTCGGCGACCACCGAGACGGCGTGCTCGTCGTAATTGTCCCTCCACGGCATCCCGAGGCCCCCGTTGACCCGGGGCACCACCAGGGAGCGCCCGAGGTGCGAACCGAGCCGGTTGACGAACCCGTCCAACCCCTCGAGCCGGACGACGTCGGTGAAGGGCACCGCGCCCTCGTGCACCACCCGGTGCTGGGGGCGGAAGTGCATGTCCTCGAAGTAGAGGTCCCGCCGGGCGGCCAGGTCCTCGACGAACTCGCAGAAGCTGGCCCGGACGTCGAGATCGCCGTCACTGAAGCGGTCCCCCGAACCCAGGGCCCTGAACTGCTCGAACATCCCGGCGTCGCCGACGAACACCTTGCTCTCCCAGGCCGAGAACACCCGGGAGAACGGGTCCCGGACCACGCAGAACCTCACCCACCCCGCTCCGGTCACCGCGTCGGCCAGCTCGGCCGGGTCGAGGTCGGCCAGGGACCTGGCCGGGTAGGCGCCCCGGTCGTGCACGACGGCCTCGGGGAACGGGCGGGGCCACCGGCCACGCGTCAGGTCCTCGAGACTCGCCCCGCACAGCTCGAGGCACAGGGCCACCTTCATCGACGTGCAGGCGACCTTGGGGGTCTCGAGGTAGACGAGCCGGTGCTCGGGGAACACGAACGAGTGGCTCTCGAGCTCAGAACGCGACCGCGGGTCAGAGAGGAGCGAGCGAACCGCGTCCAGGGAGCCGACGGTCCGAGAGGTCACCGTCCAAAGCGTAGCCAGCGTTCACCGGACGGCGTCAGGGCGGACCTCGGTTCGCTCAGACGACGAGCCGTCGGCGACCACGCGGGTGCGCGGCCCGGTCAGTCACCGACGCCAGGGGATGGCGCGCTGTCGAAAGGGCGGTCTCTCTCCTGTGCTGCGCTACCCGATGACCCCATCGAGCGGGCCGGCATCGCCGGCTGGTGCGCCGTCCGGTCGCGGACGTCACAGGCGTGAAGCCAGCAAGTCGGCCCCTTGCCCACTGAGGTGGCCCAGCATCGCCGGGCGTCCGGTCAGGACCGAGCAGATCGCCACTGCCGGCCCCCGCACGACAGCGGGACCGGCGCCGCAACGCAGGTCGATGTCGGTGGCCTCGAACGCCAGCCCGACCACCCGGCCCCTCGGGACGAAGCCCTTCGCCCGCCCACGGGCCAGCCACTGGAGCGACGTGGCCAGGGCGCTCGGATCCACCGTCACCGCCTTCCCCAGGGGCTGGAGCATGTCGGCACCGTGGACGATGACGTCGCTGAGGGGCGCCTCGGGGCCGGCCCCCGGCGGGGTGAACCGGCTGTCGGCATGCGAACGGAGTCCGGCGACGCAGGCGGCCGGGTCGAGTTTGACGGCCAGTTCCCTGGCCACCCGGTCGAAGCCCTTCCCGAGGCCGCCCGAGCGCAGCACCTGGAAGAGGACCTCGGGCACTGACACCGACCAGGGTGCGTTCAGGTGGGCGGCCACGACGTGGACGGACCACCCCGCACAGAGCGACGGCTTGTCCCAGTCGGCCGGTTCGAGGTCGCCCAGGCGCTCGGCCAGCCGTCGCCGTTCAGCGGCGATCAGAGCGAAGGTCTCCACCCAGAGGTTGTAGCAGAGGATCCACAGGCCGGCTTCGTGAGCGGTCGGGAGCGTTGGCCACCGGCGGTCTGGGGGCCGACGCCGGTAACATGGCGGACCGCGCCGTCGACCCGGGTCACCGCCGCGTTCTTCAACCGAGATCTTGAAGCGAGTGACATCCATGACCGAACCCACGCCCCCCTCCCCCGGTGGGCTTGACTCCACGAAGAGCACGAGCTGGTGGTCGGACAATCCGAGCGCGCTGCCGATCATCGGGATCGTGCTCCTCGTGGCCCTCGGCATCTCGGTGGCGCTGCTCTCCTCGTCCGGCAACAGCACCTACACCGGAGGCACCGGCTCGAACCCGGCGGGGGTGGGGGTGACCTCGGGCTCGGGAACTTCCTCTTCGGGGTCCACTGGTTCGAGCGGTGCTGGGAGCGGCGGGGCGGGTTCGAGCGGTGGCGGGAACAGCGGGACGGGTTCGAGCGGCGAAGGCGCGGCGGGTGGCGCCGGGGCGGGCGCCGGGAGTACGGGCGTCGGCACGAGTGGCAACACCGGGGCCGCGGCGAGGGCGTCGGCCGGGGCCGGCGGGTCCGCCGGTGTCGGTGGCGGCGCCGGCGGCGCCGCCGGGTCCTCGGGGGCAGGCGCCGGCGCGGGGGCGTCGGCGGGCGCGGGGGCGTCGGCGGGCGCGGGTGCGGGGGCGGGCGCCGGCGCGGGAGCGGCTGGGGGTGCGGGTGCGGGCGTTGGTTCGACGGGCGCCGGCGCCGGCGCGGGTGCGGGTGCGGGGGCGGGCGGCGCCGGCGGCGCCGGGACGGCGACCGGAGGCACCTAGGAGGACGGCCGGGAGCGCCGTCTGGTCCTCAGCCACCGCTCGAGCACGAAGCCGCCCACCAGCACCGCTGCGCACACGATGAACAGCGGGGTGTAGGACCCGAACCCGACGTAGGAAAAGTCGACCCGGTGCGTGCCCGGGCCGACCTGGACGGCCACGAGCGCCGGGGCGACCATCACCGTCGGCGCCGGCCTCCCGTCGACCTCCGCCCGCCAGCCGGGATCGAACGACGCCGACAGCACGACCAGCGACCGACGGTCCGCCCGCACCACCGCCGTGGCGCTCCCCTGGGCGAGCGCCACGTCCTCGCCGAGCACCGAGCCCCCCGGGCCGGGACGGGACGCCGACGTGGGAAGGCGGACCGCCGGGCGGGAACCAGCGAAGTCGACGACGAGGGCCTCGCCCCGGCCCGGGAGGGACGATCGGAGGTAGGGGACGGATCTGACACCCACGTCCGCCCGGTCCGCCGTCACGGTGCCCACCGCCTGGGCGAGGTGGAAGTAGCCGACCCCCGGCAGCTCCCACAGTGCGTAGGGCCTGCGCACCATGACCAGCCGGGCCGGCACCGGCGGACGGCGACCGGCCGGCACGATGAGGTAGCGCACCCCGAAGAGCGTGTAGTCCCCGGCATTCGCCTCGTCGAAGAAGTACTCCGGATCCGTCATGAGCGACGCCGTGCGCAGGGTGTAGCCGACCTCGTCGACGTCCTGGCTCTCGAGGTACTTGAACACCGGCACCGCGCCGACCGTGAACGTCGAGCCCCAGTTGTTGGGGAGCCCGGCGTAGACGCGACCGCCGCCGGACCGGCGGATCCGTTCCACGAGCGGAGCGATCCGGGCACCCTCTTCGAGATCGGCGGCACGTTGGGCGGCGACCGCCCGGGCGTTGTCCGCGTCCCGCGAGGCCACCTGGCTCCAGGCGGGCGACAGCGCCACCACCACCACGATGAGGACCGCCGCCCCCACAGCCGAGCGCCGTACCCAGGGCCCAGAAGCCACCGAGGTCGGTTCGCGACGGTGCCTCCGCACCTCCCTCACGACCAGGGCACAGATGGCCGTCGCCCCGATGCCGACCGCCAGCAGGGCCGAGAGCTGGATGCCCATCATGAAGCGCCGCATGAAGATGTCGGTGCTCCCCGGGATGACGTCGACCAACGGCCCCAAGGTCGTGCGCCCGAACGACAGGATCAGGCTCATCGCCAGCAGCGCCAGGACGGCGCGGCTGCGCTCGTCCCTCGGGGACCGGACGCAGCAGACGACGAGCCCGACGCCGGCCAGCAGGGTCAGGACCGGCAGGCGTCCGGCATCGAGCAGCTGGCCGGTGACCAGCCATTCGATGACCTGTTTGGCCCCGTAGCCGTTCTCGAGCGGCGTGCCGCGGAGGATCTCGTTCACCGAGGCCCACCGGGCGTCGACCACGAGGGGCACCGTCACCCAGGCGGTGGCCACGAGCGCGCCGCCGGCCACGATCGCCGCCCGCCCGATCCTGGACCGCAGACGGGACCACTCGAGGAACGGGAAGATGGCGAGCGGGGCCAGCGCCAGGTACCCGGTCTCGAAATGGAACATCACCGTGAGCGAGACGAAGAGGATGGCCAGGGAGTACCGGCGTCCCTCGGCGATGGCCTGCCAGCCGAAGCCCCAGGCCAGGGGCAGGGTCAGCATCGCCCAGAGCTGCGCCCAGACGCCGTAACCGGTCCAGATGTACGCCGTGGTCTCAAAACCGATGCCGGTGTGGCTCATGAGCAGCGGCGAGACCAGCGCGGCCGTCGCCGCGGTCCACCGGCCCAACCTGAACGCCCGGGCCCCCACGTAGACGCTCACCGGCCACAGCGACAGACAGAGGAACAGGCTCCAGGTGAAGGCCCGGTCGGGGCCGAGCAGCACCCCGGCGAGACCGGTGACGGTGGCGCCAAGGCTCTGGTAGTGGAGGAACTGCGGCGAGCCGAGGCCGAGATAGGGGAACCAGCCGGTCTGGGGGAGGTGCCCGGCCCGGATCCGGTCCGTGGCGAAACGCACCATCTGCTCATGGACCGAGCTGTCGTTCAGGTAGGCGACCGGGGCCGCCTCGGCGCGGAGGGACCAGTAGTTGAAGACCACGGCGGCGCCCACCATCAGCCACGGGACCGGCGAGGGGCGCCGCCCACCCGGCGGGCGGCGCCGATCCGAGAGCTCCCGGTCGGGCCGCTCGCTCGGCACGAGCAGGCGGGTGCTCATCGGCCGGTGCCGTGCGGGGAACGTGCACGCCCACCGCGGCCGGTGGGCCTCCCGTCACCGGGAACGGCGGCGGGGTCAGCCGAGGCGCAAGGTCTCGAGGGGCTCAAGGCGCGCCGCTTTGATCGAGGGGTAGAGCCCGGCCACGACCGCCACCAGGAGGGCCAGCCCCATCCAGATGGGGATCTGGCGGTAGGCGATCTCGACGGTCCACCCGGCTAGGGCGGACACGCCGTAGACGACCGCCACCCCGAGGACGGCGCCGATGAGCCCCCCCAGCAGCCCGACGAAGAGGGCCTCCAAGAGGAACTGGGCCCCGATCGTGGACCGGCTGTGGCCCACGGCACGGCGGATCCCGATCTCAGAGGAGCGTTGGATGACCGAGATCGACATCACGTTGGCGATGCCGATCCCGCCCACAGTCAGCGCCAGGAGGCCGGCCAGCAGGGCCACCTGCTGCAAGGTCTTATTGGCCTGGGCGGCCGCCTGGAGCACGTCGGTCGGGATCTGGGTGGAGACCTGGGTGGAGCTCCCCAGGGCGATCGCCGTCGGGAGGGCGTTGGCCGTCTGCTGGGTGGTGCCCGGGACCGCCCGCACGTAGAGCTGGTTCGGCTTGCCGCTGGTGCCGAGGACGTGCTTGGCCGCCCATTGGGTGACGAAGGCCGCGTTGTCGAGCGTCGGGTCGAGGGCGACGGGACCGAGCACCCCGACCACCCCGAAGTTCGTGTTGTTCAACCGGATCGTCCGTGTCTCGCCCGGCAGGTAGCCGTACTGCTTGGCGATCCCCTCCCCGAGGACCACCGAGCGCAGGTGGAGGCTGGTATCGGCCGGGTCCAGCCAGCGCCCGTCGATCACCGGGACCTGGAGGACCGACGGGAGGTTGTCGTCGGCGGCCCGCACCGGCACCGGGAAGGCCTGGTAGTAGGTGCTGGCCCCCTGGGCCGGGACGGCGATGACGCCCGAGAGGTTCGAGGTCGCCGCGGCGGATGTCACCGTCGACATGTTCTCGACCCGCTGGACGGAGTCGGCCGGAAGGGTCGGGTTCTGCGAACCGAAGGTGCCCCCGGCCTGGACGATCACCAGGTTGGTCCCGAGTTGGGCCAGCTGGGCCTGCAGGGCGCCCTTGGCGCTCTCGGTGAGTCCAACGGCGCTGACCATGGCCGCCACTCCGATGATCGGGCCGAGCATGATCATGAGGGTGCGGACCTTGCGCGCCTTCAGTCCCGACCACGCCACGCCGAGGAGGTCGGAGAGCCGGCTCACGGCACGGCCTGGCGGGTCTCGTCGCCCACGATGCGCCCGTCGCGCATGGAGATCTTCCGACGCGCCGTTGCCGCTACGGCCAGGTCGTGGGTGACCATCACGACCGCCCGCTGGGGTGACTCGAGGCTGCGGAAGATGTCGAGCACGTGGGCGGCGTTGGTCGAGTCGAGGGCACCGGTCGGCTCGTCGGCGAGCACCATCAGCGGGTTGGTCACGATCGCCCGGGCCAGGGCCACCCGTTGCTGCTCGCCTCCGGACATCTGGACCGGCCGGTGGTCGGCCCGGGCCCCGAGGCCGAGCTGGCTCAGCGCGTCGAAGGCGCGTTCGCGGCGGTCCTTGGGCCGGATGTCCCGGTAGAGCAGGGCGGTCTCGACGTTGCCGAGGGCGCTCAGGTGGGGGATGAGGTGGAACTGCTGGAAGACGAAACCGATGGAATCGCCCCGGAGCTTCGAGCGGGTGGGATCGTCCAGGGTGCTCACGTCTTGTCCGGCGACGCGGATCGTCCCCGAGGTCGGCAGGTCCAAGACGCCCAGCAGGCCCAGCATGGTGGACTTCCCCGAACCCGACGGTCCCACGATCGACATGAACTCGCCCGGGAAGATCCGCAGCGACACCTCACGCAGCGCGTAGACCTCGACCTCCTCCCCGTAGACCCGCGACACGCTCTCGAGCTCCAAGAGGGCCCCGGCACCGCCACCCGGGCCGGCGCCCTCGTTCGGCGGGACCCCCGGCGGCGGGGTCACCGGTACCCCGTAGGGGGGGGTGTCGAAGAGCCGGCCGGTCAACTCGACTGGTCCACTTGGACGAGCACGATCTGGCCCAGCCGCAGGCCGTGGGTGATCTGGATGTAGGAGCCCTCGGTCAGGCCGGTCGTGACCGGCACCTCGGTGATCCTCCCCGTGGCCAGGTTGATCACCCGCACGACCGACACGCCCGACCCGTTCTGCTTGACGGCGGCGATCGGCACGGTCACGGCGTCGGTGATCTGCTGGTCGATGACCGTGATCGACACCTGGCTGCCGTCGGCTCCCGAGATGTTCGGGACCTCGATCCGCCCCTCGTAGACCTGTTGGGACTGTCCGGTGCCCGAGCTGACCTCGGTCGGGCTGGAGTCCAGTTCGGTGATCGTCCCGGACGACACGTTGTTCTCCCCGTCGATCTGCACCGTGGCATGCTGACCGACGCGCAGCTTGGAGCGGTCCGCCGCCGTGGCCTGGAGGGTGACGCTCAGGTCTGTTTCGGTGAGCGACAGGATCGGTTCGCCGGGGGTCACCGGGGCGCCGGCCTTCACGAAGACCTGGCCGACCCTTGTCGGCCACTGGCCGACGATCATGTCCGTCGGCTCGAAAACCACGTTGTTCTGGATGGACTGCAGCACCACGCTGACCTGGGTCTGACCGGCTTTCAAGAGCGCGGTGCCGGTGAGCGGCACGTAGTTCTGGCCGGGCTGCGCCGTGCCCTGGACGGAGAAGCCGACCGAGGTGTCCTTTACCGGCGCCTGGTCGGCGGTGATGGTGAACGAGGCCGCTCCGCCCTGGGTCACCGTGCCCGTGTTCGAGGTGATCGTGAGGGTGGGCACCACCGACGAGGTGATCGTGACCGACGTCGTGGCGGGCGACCCGATCTGGTAGCCGCTGCCGGGCGCCAGCGAGACCGTGAGCACCCGGTCCGACTCGACCACGTTGTCGGTCACCGTCGGTATCGAGACCACCAGAGCGGTCTGCCCGGCGGGCACGGTCAGCGCCCCTCCGGGGATGGTGAAGTCGGTCCCCTGCACCGCCGTGCCGCCGTAGGAGAGGTGGACGGTCATCGGCGAGCTGGTCGCCTGGCTCAGGCTGACCGTCACCTGGTAGGGCTCGCCCTTCTGGAGGTAGGCGGTGGCCGAGGTCAAGGTGGCCGTGGGTGTCCCACCACTCCCGCTGATGGTGACGACCGCCGAACCGGTGGCCCCGATGCTGTAGGACGAAGGGGACGGCGACAGGGACACCACGATGTACTTGGTGGGCTCGATGGTGGTCGTCTTCAGGGTGTTGATGGTGACGCTCGTCGACGTGGACCCGGCGTTCAACGTCAGGACCGGGTTGACCGGGTCGTAGTCGGTCCCCTGGGCGGCGCTCCCGCCGAGCTCCAGGTCGACCTGGATGTTTTGGAGCGGCGCCTGGTTGGCCGTCACCGTGAGGGTTGTCGTGGCACCGGCCGAGATCGTGCTCCCGCCGGTGATCTGCAGCGACGGCACGTTGTTGTTCGTGATCGTGGTCTGGGCCGAGCCGGGAGAGCCGACCGAGTACCCCGAGCCGGGAGCCAGGGAGAGGACCAGGGTCGGCTCCGCTTCGACGGTGTTGTTGGCCCGCGTCTGGACCGGCACCGAGGTCGAGGTGGAACCGGCCGGGAGGACCACCGAGGTGGGTGGCGAGATGACATCGCCCGGACCGGCGGTGCCGCCGGATGTGAGGTTCACCGTGAGGTCGGTCGCGCTGGCCGCCGAGGCCTGGACCACGAAGGTGGCCGGGGTCCCCTGGGGGACCACCGTGTCCACCGACTGGATGGTGAGGACCGGCGTCGGGTCGCCCGACGCCATGTCGGCCAGGACGGCCCGGGCGCCGGCGTGGCGGTCGTCGGCCGTGGTCTGCGCCGGCGGAGGGCCGATGATGAGACCGGCGCTGTCCTGGCTGCCCACCTTGTAGCCGGCACCCTGTTCGAGGGCGACGGTGACCGACTCGGGGTTGGCCGGGGTCGAGTTGGGATAGTGGTTCTGGGCCTGCCACTGGGCCAGGGCGAATTGCGTCTGCTGGGTGAACTGGTTGTTCATCGGGCCGGGATAGTCGCCGGCGGCGGCCAGGATCTGCTTGAGCTGCAGCACGTCGTCCCCCTGGTCCCCCGGTGCGAGTGAGCGGAAGAAGGCCACAGAACCGTTCTCGGCGATGGCGCGGCGACCGTTGATCTGGAACATCGAGTCTCCGGCGCGGGCGAACGACCCGTTCGTCGAGTTGACCTTGTTGACGAGGCCCTCGTTGGAGGCGGTGATGTTGCGGATCTCCTTGCGGGCCAGGGTTCCGGTCAGGGCCACCGTGTCCTCGAGCACGCGCCGCTGCACCCGCGAGAAGATGACCACCGAGTTGCTCTTGTTCGAGCCCCCGCTACCGGTGGTCGCCCACACGACCACCCCGGCCACCACGACCACGGCCGCGACGGCGGCGGCGATGATCTTCTGGTTGCGCGACACCCTCAACCCCCCGACACTGCGTTAGGACCCGCCTTGCTCGGCCTTCGCTGCGCATTCTTGCAGATCCGGGCTCGAGAGCAGGCTCTGCCCCGGCGGAGGCTTGAAGTCAGGCGTGCTCGTCCCACCGAACGAGAAGAGGAGGCCCTTGGAGTTCGGAGTCGGCGGCGGTATCCCCCAACCGCGGGCGATCATGCAGGTCCGCCACCTCAGGTAGTCCTTGTTCTCGCTCTTTATCTGGGCCAGGGTGAGGTTGTCCTGCGCGCTCTGCGCTGACTTCAGTGCCTGGACGATGTCGCTCTGGGCCGCACAGGTGCTCAGGCTCTTGAGGTAGGCGGGGTTGTTCGCCGGCGAGTTCGGGTCGCTGGCGTTCGGCACGCCGACGAAGGTCACGCCCATCCCGGCCAGACAGGACTGGAACACCCCGATCGCCGTGAACAGCGCCGTGGTCGGGTTCTGCTTGGCCAACGGGACCGTCGTACCGCTCAGGGCCAACCCGCCCCTACCTTTCGCGCCCCCGGCGGGGAGTTCTGCCCGCGGCAGCTGACCGGACTCTATGAAGACCGGCTTCGACGACGACGCCGACGGAGCGCCGCAACCGGCGGCGACCAGCGCCAGCACGAGGATCGCCAGCGGCAGGCAACGGGCCTTGCTCACGGCGACGTGCCGACCCCGGTCGCCCGCAACTGCGTGAGCACCTCCAACGTCGGTCCTTCTCAGGCTGCCGCTCTCGGGGCCCGGGCACGCCGGCCGCACCGTCGCGTCATCCGGCCAAGAGAGTCAGCCACTCGGTGAACGGTAGCATCCGCCGATGATGGCGTCGCTCGGACCCGACGACCTCGTGCTCTGTTCGGGCAGCCTCTCTCGTCAGGTGACGTTCGCGGACCGGCTGTCGGCGGCCAGGGCCGGTGGCTTCGCCGGCATCTCGCTGTGGGGCCGCGACTACGAGCTCGCCCGTTCGCAGGGTTGGAGCGACGCAGACCTGCGTTCCATGCTCGATGACAGCGGCCTGTCGGTGGCCGAGCTCGACCCGGCGTGGTGGTGGACCCCCGGGGCGACCGACGTGGCCATCCCTCCCCGCTTCGACACCGAACAGGTCTTCAGCTTCGGCGAGACCGAGCTGTTCGGCATCGCCGACGCGCTCGGGTGCCCGCTGGCTGAACGCGGTGGACGTCTTTGGGGGCTCGTGGTCCCTCGACGAGGCGGCGGCGGCCTTCGCCGACCTCTGCGACCGGGCGGCGGAGCACGGCCTGTTGGTCCATCTCGAGTTCCTCCCGTGGTCGCGCATCGCGGACCTGGCCACCGCTTGGCAGGTGGTCGACGCGGCCGACCGGGCCAACGGGGGTCTCGCCGTCGACGCCTGGCACTACTTCCGGGGACGGCCCGACCCCGTCGTCCTCGAGGCCATCCCGGGGGACAAGGTCCTCTGTATCCAGCTCGGCGATGGGCCGTCCCGACCCGAGGCGGGACCTGCTGACCGCCACCCTCCACCAGCGACTGGGGCCCGGCGAGGGCGAGCTCGACCTCCGCGGGCTGGTGGCCGGGCTCCGGCGGATCGGGGCGCAGGCGCCCTGGGGGGTCGAGGTGTTCTCCGACGCCCTCGACGACCTGGCGGCTCACGAGGTCGGCCGGCGGCTCGGCGACTGCACCCGGAACCTCCTGGGGGAGTCGTGGTGACCGTCCCGACCGGTCCGCCGTGACCGGGACGGCCCTGGGTGCGTGACCCGGGTGCGGGCGCTCAATCCGGCCGGCATTGGGGCTGCGGCCGGCATCGGGCCTATGGCCGTCGTCGGTCGGGACCCGGTGCGCACCGCGAGCCACGACGTCCGGGGCCCCCGGCGCCCGAGGGGGGTCGTGGCGGCGGCCGTCGTCCCGCCCCGATCCGGTGGGGATCAACGGAGGAAGTCGTCGATGCGCGACACCACCGACGCCGTGTCCTGGAACAAGAAGCCGTGTCCCGCTCCGGGGTAGAGCGCCAGCACGGCGCCCCGGATGTCCTTGGCCAGGAGGCGGTCGTTGGCGACGGGGTCCAAGGCGTCGACCGTGCCGTGCGCCACCAGCGTGGGCACGGCGATGTCCTCCATCCGGTGGCCGGCGGGGTCCCCCCCGGCCAACCACTGCGCGATGGCTGCCGTCTGGGCCGCCTTGGTCGACGCGGGGGCCGAGTAGTAGTCGGGGTACTCGAGGATGCCCCGGACGTAGCGCTGCACCGCGGCACCCTGCCCGGTGGGAAAGAGGACACCGAGCACCGTCGCCGGGTCCGTGCTGGCCGCCTCGGCGGCGGCCGCCGGCGGCACCGCGAGCGCGTCGCCGGTGCCCGCTTGGGTCGCCGCCAGCACCAGACGGCTCACCTGGGCCGGATGCAGCACGGCGAGCGCCTGGGCGATCATGCCGCCCATCGACCACCCGAGCACCGCCGTGCGGCCCAACCCGAGGGCGGCGATCAGGGCGCTCGTCTGGTCGGCCATGGTCGTGACGGTGAGCGGATCCACCATGCCCGTCGCCCCCACCCCGGCATTGTCGAACACCACCACCCGGTGGTGGGCGGCCAGCGCGTCCACGAAGGCCGGCGACCAGTCGTCCATGCTGGCGCTGAACCCGGTGACGAGCACGAGCGGTGGTCCGGAGCCGACGATCCGGTAGCCGACGGGCCCCGACGCGGTCTCGACGGTGCGTACCGGGGTGGAGGCCACGCCCCCCGCCGGACCCGGCGGCGTGGTCGCCGGGTCAGCTCCGGCGGCCCCTGCGGATCCGGCCGAGAGCGTGGCGGTCAAGAGCGCGGCGGCCAAGAGCCCGGGCAGCCAGGCGCCGCCCCAAGCCGGCGGTGACACCGGACGGCTCAGCGGTACGCGCCACATCGAGAGGCCGCCGAGGGGTTAGCGGGCGTGCCCTGGGGAAGGCCGGAGGCTGAGCAGGGCGGCGAGGGTCTCTTTGGTGTGCGCCATGCGCTCGGGCCCGACCAGCTCGACCAGTCGGGCGTCGACCTTCTCGGCGGTGGCGAGCACCACGGCCGAGGCGGCCTCGCCCCGCTCGGTCAGGGCGACCCGCATGCGCCGCCGGTCCTCGGGGTCGGTCGTGCGCTCCAGGTAGCCCCGGATGACCAGGGTGTCCACCAGTTGGCTGGCGGTCTGTTTGGAGACCCCGAGGTCCGAGATGACGTCACCGAGCGGGGAGCCCTCGGGGTCGATGATGCCGAGCACGTACCCGCCGTTCGCCGGCATGTCGTTGAACCCGGCCTCACCCAGCGCCTCGCGGATGAACAGGCCGTAGACCCCCCGGCCCGGCCGCAGCAGGACCGGGAGCACCACTTCGGGGGCGAACCTCGGGTCCGTCGCCATGCTGCGAGGATATGGGACGACTCTTAGACAGTCAAGGGTATGGACTATCACCGGGAGCCCGCCCGGTCCGCGGCCGGCGCCGCCCCGGGTCGAAGGGCAGCGACTCGTAGCGCCGCACGAACGGTCCGGGGGCCAGGCGGGCGCCGGCGACGTCCACGGAGAATCCGGGCAGCGCGGCCAGGAGTTCCTCCAGGGCCACCCGGCCCTGGAGCCGTGCGGCGGCGGCGCCGATGCAGTGGTGCGGACCGTTGCCGAAGGTCAGCATGCGGCGGATCGCCCGGGTGAGGTCGAGCTCGTCGGCCGTCGGCCCGAATTCCCGGGGGTCGCGATTGGCCGACCCGTAGAGCAGGTGCACCTTGCTGGCCTCGGGGATGGCCACGCCCCGGATCGCCACCTCCCGGGTCGTCGTGCGCGACAGGCCCTGGACCGGACAGGTGACCCGCAGAAGCTCCTCGACCGCCCCGGGCAGGCGACCCGGGTCCTCGAGCACCGGGCGCTGGTCGGGGTGCTCGGTGAGGGCCACCGCCGAGCCCCCGAGCAGGCCCGAGGCCGTGTCGTTGCCCCCGGCGATCATGACGAAGCAGTAGCCGAGAATCTCGTCGAGGGCCAGAGGCTCGCCGTCGACCCGTGCCGCCGTCAGGTCCGACAGCATGTCGTCGCCGGGGTGTGACCGGCGCCACTCGATGAGATCGGTGAAGTAGCCGTAGAGGCCGGCGACCGCATCCGCGGCGCCGCTGACCACCCCACCCGAGGCGTTGGCCGACACGATGGCCTGGCTCCAGGCGTCGAACTGCACCCGGTCGCTCTCGGGGACGCCGAGGTAGGTGGCCACCACCAGGGTCGGGAGCGGGCCGGCCAGGAGCTGGACGAAGTCGGGCTCTCGGACCTCGGCCAACAGATCCACCCGGGCGCGGACGAAGGCCCGGACCGACGGCTCCAGCGCGGCCACCTTGCGGGGGGTGAACCCGCGGCTGATGAGCCGCCGGAACGTCGTGTGCACGGGGCGGTCCATCATCACCAGCGTCGGCTTGAGGCCCAGGGCGACGATCTCGTCCTCCTCGAAGGTCAGGCCCTGGGCGGACGAGAAGGTCTCCGTGTCGACAGTGGCCCCGAAGACGTCCTCGAAACGCGACAGTACCCAGAAGCCGCGCGCCGTCCGGTGCACGGGGTCCTCGTCGCGGAGCCGCCGGTAGACCGGGTAGGGGTCCTGCTGGGTGGCCCGGTCCAACGGGTCGTAGGTCAGGCGGTCCGAGCCGAGCACCATGATCGAGCCCTTTCTCCGACCGGCGCGACCGGCACGGCAGCGACCGCTGCCAGCGCCGGTCCGGTCGCGCGTTGGTTTCTAGCACCCCGGGCGCTGGACGACCGGCCTTCGCCCGGGCGCCACCGCGTCCGCCCCGGCCCCCGTCGGACCCGACGAGACGAGTTCATGGTGAGAGCCTCTGGACTAGCTCGGACAACCCGGCGATGTCGTCGATCAGGTGATCGGGAGCCGAGGCCGCACCGATGAGATCCGACGGACGGAACTTGCCGGTCCTCACCAGGACGCCTGTGATCCCCAGCGCCTGTGCTCCGAGGACGTCGGAGGTGATGTCGTCGCCGACCATCACCGCATGCTCCGCGCCGATGCCCATCTCCGAGAGGACGGCCTGAAAGAACTCCGGCGCTGGCTTGCCCACCACGTGGACCTCGACGTCGGCCGCGGCTTCGATCCCGACGATGAACGCACCCATGTCGAGCGCCGGACCCTCGGCGGTTTGAAAGTGGCTGTTGCGGTGCAGCGCCACGATCGGGACGCCCCGGGTCGCCAGTTTGAACACGGTGTCCAGCTCGGCGTAGCCGACGCTCGGACCGGCGCCGCCGAGCAGGATCACACCGGGCGGACGATCCGTGGCCAACCGCACGCCGGGGAGGTCCTCGGCCAGGTCGCCGTGGTTCACGACCAGACAATCAACCTCAGGGTAATTCTCGGCCAGGTAGTGGTCGGCCCCGGTGACCGCGGTGTGGATCCAGCCGGCCTCGATCGGGAAGCCTGCCCGGACCAGCAGTGAGGCGATCTGGCGCCGTGACCTCGACGAGGTGTTGGTGACGAGGCGGAAGTCGACGCCGTGCTCTCGGAGCCATGCCACGGCGTCGACGGCCCCGGGCAGGGGCTCCCACGAGACGGTGAGCACCCCGTCGATGTCGAGGAGGATCCCCCCACCCACCGTCAGGTCCGAGGTGCCAGGGCGTCCGCTCACCCTCGTCGGAGGTGGGAGCCGCCCCGGACTGCGTGCAGCACCATGAAGGCGGCCAGGAACCCGATGAAGGCAAGGAACGACCAGGGGATGGCTGCTCCGATCCCCACGCGCACGACCAGGACGATGGCCCCGATGGCCAGCACGAAGCCGCCGACCCGGCACAGCTCCACGGCCGCCGAGCGGCCCACCACCCTCCGCCGCACCCGGGGCCAGGCGGGCTCGAGGGCCTCGTCCACGGCACGGCGCAGGTGGTCGTCGGGGGGGCTCACGGGGCCCCGTGTTCCGCGCCCCCGCCCGGCAACCTGCCGGCGAGCGGGGGTCGCCCCCGCACCACGGACTCCATCCACCAATTATGGCGCCCGGTCATCCGGCCCACCAACGCGGCGGCCGGCACATCGAACCGAGACCCTCGGCTCCCAGCCGGCGAGGGTCTCGGCCCCGTGCCCCCTTCATCAAGGGCTGGTCCCGGGACCGGGCCGATCGGAGCAGCCCACCCGGTCACTCGCCGAGCACCTCGATGTCACCTTCGTCCGGACCTCACCTTATGATCCGCCCATGACAGATGTTTGGGGTCCCTTGGGTGCGCTGGCTGGCGAGTGGGAGGGTGACGGCGGGCTCGACACCGCGTACTCCCATTCGCAACACAAGGTGCTCGGCACTCCGTTCAAGGAGAAGTTGACGTTCAAGCCCTTCGGACCGGTGGACAACGGGAGCCAGTCCCTCTACGGACTCGACTACAAGACGGCGATGTGGCGGGGCGACGAGGAGAACCCCTTCCACACCGAAGTCGGCTACTGGCTGTGGGACGCCGCAACCGGAGAGGTCCTGCGCGGCTTCGTGGTGCCTCGGGGCATCACCGTGCTCGCCGGTGGGACGGCGGCGGCCGACGCCACCCGGTTCACCCTGACCGCTGAGGCTGGAGACCCCCGCTACGCCATCGGCGAGAACAGCTACCTGGCCGAACATGCGTCGACGCTCAGCTACTCGGTGACGGTCACCGTCGACGGGGGCTCCTGGTCGTACGATGAGACGACCATGCTCAAGATGTCCGAGTTCGACGAGCCGTTCGCGCACACCGATCACAACACCCTCCGTCGCGTCGGCTGAAGGGCGAAGCGCCTGA
Source organism: uncultured Acidimicrobiaceae bacterium (assembly GCA_963836375.1). GTDB lineage: Bacteria > Actinomycetota > Acidimicrobiia > Acidimicrobiales > RAAP-2 > CAWIJK01. The sequence goes on from CAWIJK010000004.1 coordinate 524,671, forward strand.
TCGCTCGGGACGGTGCTCCGATGGCCGCCACCGAGAGCGACCGGCACCCTCGGAGCCCTCTTTTTCAGCGGCGGCCGGGCGATGCACACAGCCGCCCCCCGGGGTCGACCGGATCGCGGCAGACTTGGTGATGTACAGAGAGGGGAACGGTCGTGTCGAACAACGCGCAGCAGCTCCAGGCCGAGATGGCCGAACTCAACCGACGGAACCAGCAATTGCGGTCGGTGCTCATTCAATTCGAGGAGACCTGCACCCGGCTGGCCCAGCTCGTCGGGGATGGCGAATCGATGTCCGGGGGGCTCGAGAGGGTCAGAGGGTCCCTTCAGCGCCGGGACGTGAACGACGCCACCGAGCAGTTCGACACGGCTCGGCACAAGGTCCGGGTGGCGATGTTCGCCCTGGCGCTGGAACAGGGAACGAGCAGATCCGAGATGGGTCGGTCGCTCGGCATCTCCCGTCAGCTCGCCTCACGGCTCGCAGCCGAAATCGAGGGCTGACCACCGGCGGGGAGGCCACCGGCGGGGAGGCCACCGGCGGGGAGGCCGTCGCCGGTCGGCGGCGGTCAGATCCCCGCGACCGGGGTTGCCGACCACCTCGGCGAGCGCAAGACGTGCAGTCCGACGGCAGTGCTTGGGAGCGGTCCCCGATGCTGACAGTATTGGGGCAGCTTCACGCTCGGGTCTCGACGGACTGGAGGAGACGTGTCGGCACTCACCTGGTTCGCCCATCACCGGCTCTTGGCCTTCGGCGTCGGACTGACTGTCCTCCTCGTCGGGGTGGCGGTCGGCGTCTGGTTCTTCGTCCTGCGCAGCCCCGCCGCCCCGGTGGATCTCCGTCAGGCCCTGAAGCTCTACCGCCAGGACCAGAGGGGCGGCCACGGCGGCGGCGCCGACCTCCCCCCGGCCGGCGTCTACGGCTACCGGACCTCGGGAGGTGAGCGCCTCAGCTTCGCCGGCATCAGCCGCTCCTTCCCGGCCACGACCGACATGATCGTGACCGAGTCGCGGTGCGCCACGCTCGAATGGGAGCCGCTCGAGCAGCACATGGAGGGGCTGGTGGAGTGTCCGCAGCCCGACGGGGCTCTGACCATACGGGCAGCGCTGTCCTACGAGCAGATCGCCGGCACCCAGAACACGGGCGTGATCCGGTGTCCGGCCGGCACCTACCTCGTGCCACCCGACCCCCGTGTCGGGATGCGGTGGCAGACGACGTGTCACTCGACGGGCGAGCGGGTCGTGTTCACCGGCCAAGTGGTCGGGAGGCCCGAGGTGGACGTGGGCGGACAGAAGGTCCCGGCGCTCCACACCCGGCTCGATCTCTCCTTTTCGGGTTCGGAGCGGGGACTGAACCCCAACGACTACTGGGTGTCGCCCCAGGACGGCCTGATCCTCGAACAGCGCGAGACGGTGGACCTCGTCCAGAAGGCCGGACCGCTCGGATCGGTCCGCTACAGCGAACAGATGGCGATCCGGCTCAACTCGGTCACCCCGGTCCGCTGACCGGCCCGGCCGGCGGGCGGTGGCCGTCGCTCTCAGGTGCCGGCGGCCACGATCGGTTCGTCCAGGGGCTTGCCGCCCATCGAGCCGAAGAAGGGTGCGTCGCCGAAGCTGAAGACCCCGCCGTCGGAGGCCACCTCCCAGTAGCCCCCGCCGTCGGGGGTGGCGGCGGCGGCCACGATGGGTTTCACCAACGGCCGGCCACCCATCGAGCCGAAGAAGTCGGCGTCGCCGAAGCTGAAGACCCCCCCGTCGGAGGCCACCTCCCAGTAGCCCCCGCCGTCGTGGGTGGCGGCGATCGCCACGATGGGCTTCACCAACGGCCGGCCACCCACCGAGCCGAAGAAGTCGGCGTCGCCGAAACCGAAGACCCCGCCGTCGGAGGCCACCTCCCAGTAACCCCCGCCGTCGGGGGTGGCGGCGAGCCCCACGATGGGGGCGGCCAGGGATCTCGCGCCCATCGAGCCGAAGAAGGCGGCGTCGCCGAAGCTGAAGACCCCGCCGTCGGCGGCCACCTCCCAGTAGCCCCCGCCGTCGGGGGTGGCGGCGATCCCGACGATGGGTTTCGCCAACGGCCGGCCGCCCATCGAGCCGAAGAAGTCGGCGTCGCCGAAGCTGAAGATCCCCCCGTCGGCGGCCACCTCCCAGTAGCCACGGTCGTCGGGGGTAGAGGCGATCCCGACGATGGGCTGGTTGAGGGGCTTGCCGCCCATCGAGCCGTAGAAGCCGGCACCCCCGAAGCTGAAGACCCCTCCGTCGGCGGCCACCTCCCGGTAGCCGCCGGGCCGGGCCGGTGGGGCGGTCGACGGCGCCGTGGTCGCCGGTGGGATGACCAGCAGGGTGATCGAGTCGGCCGGGTAGGTCATGGTGAGCCCCGTGGGGGACACCGGCTGGTCCGGACCGGGCACCACGGCGTCGAGGTTGGCGTCGTCGTAGGTGTAGACCTGCGCCTGGGGACCGGGGTTGAAGCCGCTCAGGTCGAGTGGGCTGGTGAGGTCGTTGGCCGTCTTGTTGATGACCATCACCGTCATGGCGCCGTCGGTGCTGCGCAGGGCCCCGTAGACCGAGAGCTGGCCCTGGTCCGAGCTGGTCGAGGACACCGAGGTGTCGCCGAACTTCGACCCGTCGCCGTCGTAGTTGCGGTACATGCGGAAGGCGAAGGCGCCGGGCTGGCTTGAACTCGGCGGCCCCCACAGGGTGGCCATGTCGAGACCCTGGTAACCGAAGATGCCCAGGACGTCGGCCTCGGTCAGGGCGCCGTTGAGCGAGTCGAGCGCCCCGAAGTTGTACTCGCTGATGGCAGTCTTGGTCCCCGGGTAGTACTGGTTCACCCAGCTCTTCATGCGCGGGATCAGGTCGATCGCCCCGTACCACTCCCCGATCCAGTCGTTCTCCACGTAGGTCGGGTCCCACAGGGAGCGGGTGGACTCGAGGCGTGCGGCCTGGGTGGTTGCGTCCCCTTCCTCGCACAGGGCGATGCAACCGGACAGGCCGTCAGGGGTGGTCGGGTAGTAGTGCTCGTCGAAGTAGTCGAGGAGCCGGACCCCGTGCTGGGCCTGGTAGGCGGCCAGCTGCTGGAGGTAGTACTGGGCCTCCCAGATGGACCCCCCGTGGCTGGCCTGGTCGTCCCCGGGAGGACCGTCGTCGACGTAGGCGGCCCATCCGAAGTCACCAGGACCGTCGACCGCAGCGGTGGGGTCGACGGACTTCACGGCGGCGGCGTACTCCTCGGTGAGACCGACCAGTTCGTCCCAGCCGGTCTGAGCCGGGTGGATGTCCCGGTGGGTGCCGTCCCAGCCCGAGGGTTCGTTGTCCATCTCGTAGATGCCCACACCCCCGGCGGCCGCCGTGCCGAACGTGGCCACCAGGTGCTGGATCCACTGGGCCTCGTAGGCGGGGCTGTTGGGGGTGTTGTTGAGGGCGACGTCGGTGTCGGCGATGGGCGTGCCCCCCGTGCTGAGGCCGTTGCCGCACTCGGCCCCGCCGGGAAGCGTCACGTCGGGGTTCCAGCTCTGCTGAGACGGATAGAGGGTGCTCGGGAACGAGCAGTTGGTCGCCGACGTCTTGTTGATGTACGGAATGATCGGGACCGTGAGCATGGTCTGGGCCCCGAACGCCTTGTCCTGGGCCACCAGGGCGTCCGGGCCGGCGCTCGGCACCGGCGTGGTCGCGCCGCTGCCGCCCATGAAGTACCAGTCGGCACCCGAGTTGGAGGAGTCCTGTTCCCAGTTGTACCGGCTGGTGGCGTCACCGCCGAGCCTGATGATCGGGGTGTCGAGCTCCGGGCCGAGGGTCGGGTCCTGGTCGTAGGCGTTCATGCCGTAGATCAGTGGGCTGATGGGGTGCTGGCCGGCAGCGGCGTCAACCGACAGGGTCGGTCCGGCGACGGCCGACGGGGCCCGGGCCGATCCCGAACCGGCACCGGCCGGCCCGATGACCGTCAAGAACAGCCCGGCGGCGGCACCAACCACCAGCCGCGCCGTCCACCTCGCGCCACCCGACCTCCCCCGGTAACCCAGCGTCACCCCGTGACCCCCCCTCGGCGAGCAGCTGGCCACCCGAGCCTCGCGCTGGGTGCAGGCCGATGCAACAAGGTGCGGGCCGGCCGACCGCGGACTGGCCGGCCGTTGGGCACAGGGGCGTCCGTCTCCGCGACGCACCATCGGGTGGGACAGCCGCCCCGGTGCCTCCGAGGCCGTGCCTCCGAGGCGGTGCCTCGGCGACCGTCGTCCTCACAGAATCCTCAGATCTCGGCAACGTCAGCATCACAAGGTCGGTGGAGACTGGGCCCTGCAGCCTCCACCGACAGGACAAGGAGTCGTCATGCGCCACTCTCCACTCCGCGACGCCGCCGTGGCCACCGGTGCGGCCCTCTCGGTGCTGGCCTTGGTGGCTTTGCCCGCAGCGGCCGCCCCCGCCGGCGGAGGCCCGGTGCCCGAGGACGCCGCGCTGGGCCCGGACCCGTCCCTCCAAGAGATCCAGGCGGCGGCGCAGACCGACATCGCCAACCGGGTGGCCTCGCTCAACGCGGCCGTCGACAGGGTCCGGGCCGCCACCGACCTGGGCGCGGACCAAGGAGCACTGCTCGGCACGCTCCAAGGGGACCTGAGCGGCCTGCCGCAGCTGGGCCAGACGATCAGCACCGACACCTCTGTCGCCAGCGCCAAGAGCGACTTCCAGCAGATCTTCTCGGGCTTTCGCGTCTACGCCCTGGTGCTGCCGGCCACCGCGCTGGTGTCCGCCGACGACCACGTCACCAACACGACGGCCCCCAAGCTGACGGCCGACGCGTCGAGGATCGCGGCCGAGGAGACACCGACCGACCAGGCCCAGGTGCAGCCGCTGCTGAGTGACCTGGCCACGAAGGTCTCGGCGGCCACGGCCGCGGTCGGAGGCCAGGCGGCGGCCCTGGAGGCCGACACCCCGGCCGAGTGGAACGCGAACCACGACCTCCTGTCGGCGGCCACGACGGCAACCCGAAGCGCGGTCGGCGACATGGCCCAGGCCCGCTCCGACGCGCAAGAGGCGGCGGCCGACGTCGGAGCGACCGTCGGGCACCGCGGGGGCGCCGAGCCGGGGACGACCGCCCCGGCGACCTGACCCCGGCCCGGACGGCCGGAGGTCGCCGCACGGCGGGCCGAGACCGGGTCGCGGCCGGCGGCGGGCCTCCCCGGAGCGCCGGGCCGGCGCTAGGAGTAGACGATCTCGTGCTGCTGGACGGCCAGGGTGGGGACGGCCCGACCGTCGGCGTCGATGCTGAAGGTGCACGGGTCCCGGTCCACGCCCTTGCAGGTCTCGCACCACCAGACGTCGTCGTACCGGGTGATCGGGATGTCGAAGTCGAGCCCGAGCGTATCGGGGTCGTAGTGGGTGTCTGGGTGTCCGCTCGGACACCGAGGACTGGCGCTCATGGCCCCGAGGGTAGGGCTTGGGCATCCCAAGATCGGGGATGCTCGCCCAGGCTCAGGTCCCGGAGACCGCCGGGACCCTGCGGGTCAGCCGTGCTGCCAGAATCGGCTCTGGAGGCTCCTGATGCCCGGAAGGGCGACCTGATCGAGCCGGGCCAGGTCGTCGTCGTCGACGCACCATCCGAGGGCGCCGGCGTTCTCCTCCGCCTGGTGGCGGTTCTTGGCGCCCGGGATGGGGACGGTCCCCTTGGCCATCACCCAGTTGAGGGCCACTTGGCTGGGTGCCTTGCCCCCGTGCTTGTCGCCGATGCGCCGCAACTCGGCGACGACGGCTTCGACGGTCGCCATCGGGTGCTTGGAGAAGTTCCGCTTGCCCGGGGGCGGGTGCGAGACCGAGTACTTGCCGGTCAGGCGCCCCTGACCGATCGGTGAGTACGCCAGGGGCAGTACTCCCAGTTCGGCACAGGTCGCGAGAAGGCCGCTCGTCTCCGGGGAGCGCCGCAGCAGGGAGAATTCGATCTGATTGGTGGCCAGCTTCATCCCCCGGCCGCTCAGCGCGGCGGCCATCGACCGGGTTTCGGACACGGAGTAGTTCGACACCCCCACCGTCTTGACCAGTCCCTCTTGGTGCGCCGCAGCCAGGGCGTCGGCGAGGGCCGAATGGGAGCGGAGGCTGATCGGGCCGTGGATCTGGTAGAGGTCGACCGCCGGCCGCCCCAGGCGGTCCAGCGACGCCCGGAGGGCTTTCAGCAGTGCGCCGCGGACGTCGAGCTTCCACGGGGACGGCATGAATTTGGTGGCGACGACGACCCGGGCGGCCCGTTGTGGGTCACGGGCCAGCATCCCCCCGATGATCCGCTCGCTCTCGCCCCGGCCGTACACCTCGGCGGTGTCGAAGAACGTCACGCCGGCGTCGATCGAGGCGTCCCATGCGTCTTGGATCGAGTCGGTGGTGAGCTCCGCGTCGTAGCCCCCCATGCCCCACGTGGACCGGTCGCCCCACGCCCAGGTCCCGACGCCGAGCGGCGGGACGCGGACGTCGGCGCCGGCCAGGTCGTAGTGGTCGGGAATCACGGCTGCACCGTACCTGGTGGGCCGAGGGCGCCGTCGGCCCGGGGATCAGGACCCCGTCGGCACCGCCCCCACGATGTCGGTCACCGGGTCGCCGAGGCCGGGCAGGGAGCCGATGAAGGGCGCGTCGCCGAAGGCGAACACCCCCCCGTCCGATCCGATGAGCCAGTACCCGCCGGAGCCTCCGGTCGGCACGATTCCGATGACCGGATTCGCCGGGGTGACGCCGAGGCCCGGAAGGGAACCCAGGTAGTCGGCGTCGCCGAAGGCGTCCACGGCGCCGTCGGCCAGCACGACCCAGTAACCCCCGCCGTCGGGGGTGGACTCGATGGCGCTGGCCGCGGAGGTGGACCCGGTGGCCGATCCCAAGTCGGCCGCCGCCCCGAAGGCGTAGACGGCACCGTTCGCCGCCACCAGCCAGTAGCCGGTGTCCGACGCGTTGGCGGCGATCCCCACCACGGGGCCGGCACGGATGCCCGATCCCGGAAGGGAGCCCGAGAAGCGGGCGTCGCCGAAGCTGAACACCCCGCCGTCCGACCCGACCAGGAAGTACCCAAGGTCATCGGAGGTCGGCACGATGCCCACGATGTCGCTGACCTTGATGCCGAGGCCCGGAAGCGAATTCTCGAACGGTGCGTCCCCGAAGGCGAAGACCCCGCCGTCGCGGCCCACCAGGAAGTAGCCCCGGTCGTCCGACGTCGGGACCATGCCCACGATGTCGTCGACGTGGACGCCGAGGCTCGGGAGCGATCCGTAGAAGCCGCCCGCCTGACCCGTGGGGAAGACGAAGACGCCGCCGTCGTGACCGACCAGGTCGTACCCCGATCCCCCGCCGGGGGTGGCGGTGTAGTCGTACCCGCCGCTGTCGGTGGCGCTGCCACCGGCGGTCGTGACGACCACGTCGACCGGACCGGGCGTTCCCGGTGGGGTGGTGACGGTGACTGAGGTGGCGCTGTCGGCGAGCACGGTGGCCGGCACCCCCCCGAAGGTGACCGAGGTCACGGTGGCGAGGTTCGTCCCGGCGATGGTGACACTGGTGCCACCGGCGGACGGGCCCGAGGTCGGGGCGAGCGAGCCGAGGATCGGGGCGGTCGCCCCGGCGCACGACTTGTCGTAGGCCGAGGTCCCCGGTTGGAGCGCCTGGCCCGAATCAGGGTTCACCTCGAGGCACGATTCGTCGACGGCTTCGAAGTCGCTGGCCGGTATCTGCTTGAGGTCGTCGACGTCGGTGTCCGTCCATCTCGTGTCCTCGACCCCCTGGAAGTACCAGTTGCTCCCGTTGTCGGCGAGGATGAGTCCGTAGGTCTTCATCGTCGTGAGGACCGTCTGGCAGACGGCATCGCAGCTCGAAGCCGGAAGGGTGAAGGCGGGATCGAGGCGGAAGCGGGCCCCCATCGGTGGGCAATCCGGGTCGGCCTGGCCGGCTTCGTGGCGGGCCGGCCAGATGTAGGACTGTTGTGTGCACTCGGCGGTGAACCGGATGGCGTGGTCCATGACTCCCGAACTCGCCTCGTCGTAGTTCACCAGGCCGGGGAGGATCGGGAGGCCGGCCGCATCGGCCGAGGTCCAACCGGCGGGCCGCAGCGCATCGGAGTTGAGGTTCCAGATCGCACCTGAGCCGGCCGTCGAGCCGGATGCGCTGTAGTAGGCGTCCCACAGCTCGTAGAGGTTGCAGGTGGACGGATCGACCATGATGGCGTGGCGGTCGCCGGTCGAGTCCGACCCGCCTTCGATCGGCGTGTCGGCGCCGAAGGGATACGGACCGGGATCGCTCTGGTCGGCGTACTCGAAGGCGATGCTGACCAGAGGGGTCGACGGGGGGACCACCGAGAAGGGGATGCCGTAGGGAACCGAGGGGTCTCCCGAAGGCCCGAAATCGGGGTGCAGGTTGGTCGTGGCGCTGTCCATGCTGGCCAGCCACGTCGCGCTGTTCGGATTCACCGGGAGCCCGGTGACCGGGGTGTTCCAGACGTTATCGGCCGGGAACACCGGACAATCCGTGCCGGGTAGGACCGTCGAGGCGGTATTGGTCCGGGTTCTCGCCGTCGCGCCAGTCGACGCGCCACTGCGCGGTGCCGGCAGCCCGACCACGATCGCCAGTACGCCAACTGCGAGCGCGACCGGGACCGAACGGGCCCCGGTCGGGCCCAGAGTGGATCCCCCCACGCCGTCAGGATAGGGGTGCCCGGGGCCATGATCAACAGGTCGGTCGTCCCGGTCGACGGTGGAGCGGCGACCCGGGCTCCGGTCCCCGGGCCCGGTGAGTGGTCGCTGAAGCCCCCCCGCCCAGGACCCACCGACCGGGGTGGTCACCGGGGCGGGATCCAACCGCATCACCTAGCATCTACTTACGCCGCCACGGCACCGGCACCGAGGTGCCGCGAGAGGAGGAGCAGCCATGTACCGCACCATCGTGGTCGGGACGGATGGGTCCGAGACCGCCAGCTCCGCCGTCTCAGATGCCGCCGACCTCGCCAGGCTGTGTCACGCCGAGCTCCACCTGGTGACCGCCTGCAAGAGCCCGTCGGGCTCGATCGCCGTTCCGATGACCGGAGCCCACGCCAGCGACGCCGGACTGAGCACGACGCTCTCGAAGAAGGCGGGCGAGAAGATGCTGGCCGGTGTCGCTGCGGGCATCGAAGGGGTCAGCGTCTCCACCCATGTCTCTTCGGGAAGCCCGGCCGACGTCGTGGTGGAACTGGCGGCGTCGCTCGATGCCGATCTCATCGTTGTCGGCAGCAAGGGGATGAAGGGGGCTCGCCGTATCCTGGGATCGGTTCCGAACTCGGTGGCCCACAACGCCCCGTGCGCAGTGCTGATCGTCAAGACGGCCTGAGCGCACGGTCCATCCGGCCCGGCGCCGCCGGCGGGCCGCTCATGCACTGAGCGATCGGAAGCGGGCCACGAGCTCGTCGAGTTCCGCCGCGCTGCTTGGAGTCCTCGGAGCTCGCAAGTCGGTCACCCCGGCCTCGAGCAGGCGTCGGCCCTCGCCGGGGTCGTCGGGCAGCGCTGCGGTCACCTGGAGGGAGCCGGGCTCGCGGCCCGCTCGTTCGAGGGACTCTCGGATCAGGGCCATCCCGGGTCTCGGATCGGCGGCGTCGTCCCCCCAGGGGATCCACCCGGCACCGAAGCGGACCACCCGGTCGACCACCCGCCGGTTGGTCGACCGGCCGCTGATCCACAGGGGCACGCCGCCGGGCTGCAGGGGTTTGGGCATCTGGTGGACGGGACCCGATGCGAGCTCGGCCACCGGTGACCGCCACAGACGCTGGCACATCTCGAGTGACTCGTCGAGGAGTCGTCCCCGGTCGCCGAAGGAGAGTCCCGCGGCGACGTACTCCGCTTCCTGCCATCCGACCCCGACCCCGAGATCGACCCGGCCCCCGCTGAGCACGTCGAGAGTGGCGACGGCCTTGGCCAGCACAACCGGTCGCCGCAACGCGGCCACGAGGACGCCCGTGGCGAGGCGGATTCGCCCCGTCCGACCGGCCACCACGGAGAGGAGGGTGAGAGGCTCGAGCCAATGGCCGTCAGGGCCGGTGGGCTGGCGGCCGCCGAGCATCCCGCCCTTCTCGGGCCGGCCGTAGTCGTCGAGGACCTGGCCGAAAAGGACGTGGTCGACCACGACGAGCCGGTCCACCCCGGCCCGGTCAGCGGCGGCGGCCGTAGCGAGCAGGGGTTCCCACGAGCCGGGATCCTCCGCCGAGAAGTTCTTGAGCATGATCGAGAGCTGCGGGCTCGGCGTCACAGCCCCCTCGGAGACCCGAGCGGTGTGGAGCAGGTCGCGAGCCGATCCGCCGGGGGCCGTCCTCCCGCTTCGCTCATCGGACCCCCTCTCGATTCCCACCCCGATGCTACCGGGGTCCCCCCGCACCACCCCGAGAGCCGCCGGACCCGAACGAGGTACCGTCGGGAGGTGAACACGACCCCGGATCTGCGCACGGAAGTTGACGGGCTCCGGCGTCGCGTCGAGGCGGCCGAGTCGGTCCTGGCCATCCAGGCCCTCAAGGCCCGTTACGGCGAACTGGTCGACAGCCGATTCGTCAGGGGCCAGCCCGTCGACGGGGCCCACCTCGCCGTCATCGGCGCCGAGGTCGCCGATATGTTCACCGAGGACGGCGTCTGGGACGGCGGTCCGGCTCTCGGCGTCTCGAGGGGGCGCGCCGAGATCGCCGCCCGGCTGGCGTCGCCAACCGTCGCCTTCGCCCGGCACTGGTTCATGCAGCCGTCCATCACGGTGGACGGGGACCGGGCAAGGGCCCGCTGGCAGCTGCTGAGCCCGTGTGTGACCTCCACCGGCGAGGCGACGTGGGTCTGCGGCCACGAGGACGACGAGTATGTGAGATCGGGGACCCGAACGTGGCTGCACGAGCGGATGACCCTCACGACGGTCTTCGTCGCCCCGACCGGCGCCGACTGGGGCCGGATCCTGGCCTGAGTCACCCCTCGGGGTCGACATCGAACGTGGCCGACTAGGGCGCGGCCGACGGCTCGCCGTCTCTCGGCAGATCCGGCCGCAGGATCGACATCACGATGACCAGGATCACCACCACCGCCGTCAATCCCAGCGCGACGGGTGTGTCTCCCCAGCCCAGGCCACTGATGTGCTTCCCCTTGCTCATCCAGTCGGCGTAGGAGGCGCCGATCGGTCGGGTCACGACGTAGGCGAACCAGAAGGCGACGACGGCGTTCATGCCGAAGAACCGGTACCCGATCGCCGGGATGGCGATCAGGCCGATGAACACGAGGCCGGCGCTGAAGTACCCGAGGTGCAACGGCGTCGCCAGAAGGTCGCCGGCCGCCGTCCCGAGGGCGAAAGTGGCGCTCACCGTGGCCCAGTAGAACAGCTCGCGACGTGGGGTGGTGATGCTGTGGATGGAGAGCGTCTTCTCGACGGCGTTCCAGGTGGCGAAGACGGCGGCCAGGACGATGGCGAAGAGGGTGGTCGAGGCGGCGTACGGAACACCGAACTGGAGGTGCAGGACGTCGGCCGCCATCGTCCCGAACACTGCCACCATGACGACGGCCAACCAGTAGATCCACGTCACGAACCGCCGGACCCAGAACTGCAGAGCGAGAACGCCGGCAAAGACCACGAATCCGAGAAGTACGGCCGGGACCGGGTGGAACTGCTTCACCAGGGCGTCCGACGTCGCCTCGCCCATGGCGGTGGTGACCAGCTTCGTGACCCAGAACAGTGCCGTGATCCTCTGGGGGACCTTGGAGAGGCCCCGGCGCCCGAGATCCATGGAACGTGAATCGTAGGGCGTGACGGCCAACCGAGTCGTCACGCTCGTGGGTGCACTGAGGTGCCTCGTCGGCGGCGCCCGCGGAGGTCAACCAGACGGTACGACCCCGGGGGGCCGCGCCGTTGGCCAGGTCTCCCACCAGTTGACGACCCCGGCCGGTGGGCCCGGCGGGGCCCGGGCCCCTTCTACAAGGGGGGGAGCCGGCTGGGCACCGCGGCGACGTAGGTCGGCGCCTCACGGGGCTCGGGGGTTCGAGCGTGACGGCGCGCTGAACGCAGGGCCGTCACCTCCCCCGTCCGCATGCCCGGCAGGAAGAGAAAGCTCAGGGTCACCGCGGCCCCGAGCGTCCCGGCGAGAACCAGGGTGGTCCGCGCGCCGAGAAAGTGGGTCACCGGCACCGTGAGCGCGTAACTGAGGGGCAGAAGGGCGGTCGACACGCACCAGTCGATGCTCGAGACCCGGCCCAGCATCGAATTCGGCACCCGGACCTGCTTCAAGGTGGCCCAGACCACCGCGCCCACCGCCTCGGCTCCGTAGACGACGAACGCGGCCAGGGCCAGGCCCCAGGCCCTCGTGGCCAGCCCGTAGCCGGCCACGGCGAGGGTCGCCAGGGTCCACCAGAGGTAGATCCACGTCACGGGCCGACGGGGGGCCCTCGACCGGCCCATCAGGACCGCGCCGATGAGCGCCCCGATCCCGCCCACCGCCAGGACGAGCCCGTAGGTGGTCGGGCCCTGGTGGAGCGAATTCTTCACGATGTAGGGAAGGAGCACCTGGGTGGGACCGATGAAGAGGAGGTAGGTGAAGGTGGCCGAGAGGAACGTCCCCCACAGCCAGACGTGCCGGCGGACGTACCGCAGGCCCTCGAGGACGTCACCCCCGAAGCTCTCACCCCCCTGGCCGCCGGTCGGCGCGAACCGCGCCCGGGTCATACCGAGGATGCAGATCGCCGAGAACACGAAGGTCAACGCGTCGGCGATGAACGCACCGGCCGGGCCGACGGCGGCCACGAGGAGCCCGCCGATGGCCGGGCCGGCGAGCTGGATGGCGAAGGGCCGCGCGAACTGGTCGATGCCGTTGGCCGGGACGAGCTCGTCCTCGGGCACCAGTTGGGGTACCAGCGCGTCGAAGGCCGGGGCCGAGAACGCGGTGGCCACGCCGATGACCGCGCAGACGACGTAGAGCTCCCAGAGATGGAGCGAGCCGCCCATGGTGAGCGCGGCCAACGCCCCGACGGCCAGGGCCCGGGTGAAGTCCGACCAGAACAGGATCGGCTGCCGACGCATCCGGTCCGACACCGCCCCTCCGACCAGCAGCATCGCCACCTGGGGCAGTGACAGGGCGAGACCGACGTAGGCGAGCGAGGACGGCCGATCGGAGAGGCTGTAGGCCACCCAGGCCACGGCGACGATGAAGATCCCGTCGCCGACCAGCGAAACCGACATGCCGGTCCACAGCAGCCTGAAATTGCGCCGACGGAGCGGGGTGGTCAGCGGCACGGCCGACGCCCCGGCTCAGCTGGGGGTCGGCTGGCGCTGCATGTCAAAGCGCCCAGAAAGCTCCCCCAGGACGGCGTTGAGCTGATCGATCTCGTCGTCCCCGTTCGCCGCGGTCACCTGGATGCGGAAGCCCACCTGCGACTTGGGCACCAGCGGGTAGGGAGCGAGGGTCACGTAGATGCCCCGCTCGAAGAGGAAGCGCCCGACGGCGTCGATGTCGTCGCGGTTGCCCAGGGGAAGCTCGATGATCGGGAACCCCGAGGTGTTCAGCGTCCGCAGGCCCAGCTCCTCGACCCGGTCCAGCACCCGCGCCGTCCGCTGGAACAGGACCTGGCGGAGCTGGTCTCCTTCGGTTGCATTGACCCGGAACCCGGCCAACACCGTGGCTAGCGAGGCCGTCGGCGACGGGCCCGAATACAGGTACGGCGCGGCGGCCACTTTCAGGTGGTCCTTCAACGCGGTCGGGAGGGCGAGGAACGCCAGGAGCGACGAGTACGACTTGGAGAAGCCCGACACCAGGACCAGGTCGTCGTAGGACTCCCCGAAGTAGCGGACGATGCTGTTCCCTTTTCTCCCGTACGGCATCGAGTCGGTGGGGTCCTCGCCGATCACCCCGAACCCGTGGGCGTCGTCGATGTACAAGAGCGTCTCGTACTCTCGGCAGATCCGGATGTACACGGGGAGTGGTGGCATGTTCCCTGTCATGCTGTTCACCCCGTCGATGCAGAACATCCTCGGCATGCTCGGGGGGAGCGACCGCAGGATCTGCTCGAGGTGCTCAGGGTCATTCGGCCGGACGTGGTAGAGCGTCGCGCCGGCCCCCCGGGCGATGGTGCCGCCCTGGTACATCGTCTTGTGGGCCTGGGAGTCGATCAGCACGGCCCCCTGGCCGGCCAGCACCGGGATCATCGAGGTGTGGATGATCGTGATCGTCGGCAGCACCAGGGTGTCGGGGGCCCTCAGCAGGGACGTCAGCTGCTCTTCGATGTCGACGTACAGCCGGGGGTTCCCAAGCAGCCGTGACCAGCTGGGGTGGGTCCCCCAGCGCCTGAGCTCCTCAGCCACAGAATCGATGATCGACGGGTGCAGGTCGAAGCCGAGATAGTTGCAAGAGGCGAAATCGCAGAGCCAGTGATCGCCGACGCGGATCCGGCGACCCTTCACTTCGTCGATCACGGCATCCATCATCGGATGCGTCGCACGAAGGCGGTCGAGGTCAGCCCACCGCTGCTCCTCTCGCAGCGCCCGCATGGGCGCGGCGACGTCGTGACCGTTCGTCGCGATCGTGCTGCCTACAGCGCTTGAGGACTCGATCACCCGACGGTCTCCTGTGTCACCGAGACGCTCAGGACGTCCGAGGGGGCGTCCGGCTGTGAGATCCAGCTGAGGAAGTGGGCCACGTTCTCCTTCTTGAGTGGTTTGGCCAGGTAGAACCCCTGACCCAGTTCGCAGCCGAACGCCCGGAGCGCCTCGACCTGGCGCGCCTTCTCGATGCCCTCGGCGACCGTCCGCAGGCGGAGCGTCTTGCCGAGCTTCACGATGGTCTCGGCGAGGGCACCGTTCTCGATCGAATCGCCGACGTCGTCGACGAACGACTTGTCCAGCTTCAGTATGTCGATCGGGAACCGCCTCAGGTAGCTGAGCGAGGAGTACCCGGTGCCGAAATCGTCGATGGCAAAGTTGACGCCGATGGCCTTGAGCTCCAGCATCCGCGAGACGACCGAATCGGCATCCTGGACGAAGACGCTCTCGGTGATCTCCAGCACCAGGCACCGCGGGTCGAGGTCCGCCTCTCGTAGGGCAGTCGACACGTCCTCCACCAGACGGTCGTGTTGGAAGTGTCTGGCCGAGATGTTGACGCTGATCTGGATGTGCCGGGCAATCGGATAGTCGAGCTGCCACCGGCGGGTCATCCGGCACGCCTCCTGCAGTACGAATCGCCCGAGTGGGACGATGAGACCGGTCTCCTCGGCGAGCGGGATGAACTCTTTGGGTGCCAGGAGTCCCCGCTCGGGGTGATCCCACCGGACGAGCGCCTCGAGGCCGGTGGCGTCGCCGCCGTCGAGCGTGAGGATCGGCTGGTAGTGGATGACGAATTCCCCGGTGTCGACGGCCCGTTGGAGATCGGCCGTCCGTCCGAGCCGCTCCACCACGTCGACCTGCAGCTCAGGTCGGTACACCTCGTAGCAGCCCTTGCCGCGTGCCTTGGCGGCGTACATGGCGACGTCTGCCGCCTGGAGGAGCTCGGCGGGGTCCTCGACTCCGTCGACGCTGAGCGCGATCCCGATGCTGGCTCGTGCCTGGATCTCGCGATCCTCGATGGTGAGGGGTCTGCCGAGGGCCGCGATGATCCGCTCGGCGACCTGACATGCCTCCTCCGTGCCGGCCGTCTCCTCCAGGAGCACGGCGAACTCGTCCCCGCCGAACCGGGCCGCGGTGTCCCCGTCGCGAATGCACTCCTTCAGTCGGTCGGCCACCGCCACCAGCAGGTTGTCGCCGGCGGCGTGACCGAGACTGTCGTTGACGAGCTTGAAATCGTCCAGGTCGAGGAAGATGACGGCCAGGCAGGCCTTGGACCTCGCTGCTCGGGTCAGGGCGTGTTCGAGACGATCCCGGAACAGGGCACGGTTGGCCAGTCCGCTCAGCGCATCGTGGAACACCTGGCGCTTGAGCTCCTCCTCGAGGCCCTTGCGCTCGCTGACGTCGCGCAGGGTGAGGACGATCCCCTCGACGGTCGGATCGCTCAGGAGGTTGGTCGTCGTCATTTCGGTGTTGCGCCAGGATCCGTCCTTGTGCTGGACACGCAGGTCGACGGTGACCGAGCTCTGGGCACGCAGGGCGTCGGTGTACCCGGCCAGGGCCTGCTCGGTGTCCTCGGGGTGGACGAGACTCGAGAACTTGCGGCCCTCGAGCGATCCCGACGGGTACCCCAGGATTCGCTTCGCCGACGGTGTCTGATACGTGATCGTCGTGTCGGCGCTGGCAATCAGGATGACGTCCGAGGCGTTCTGCACGAGTGTCTGGAAGCGGGCTTCACTTTGTCGGGCGTGGATGGCCTCTGTCATCGTCTCCCGGTCGATGGCCATTCCCACCTGGGCCGCCAGGATCTCGATCGAGCCCTTGAGCTCGAGGGGCAGGGTGCCGGCGCTCGTCACGGCGATCAGGCCCTGGAGTTCGTGCATCGCCACGATCGGGCAGACCAGCTGCTCCTGGGGATGTCTGGGATCGGCCGATTCCGGTGGCGTTGGCGCCATGCTGACGATCCGGCTCGTCATCGAGCCGGTGCTCGGGCAGCTGGTCAGGTCGTCCCAGAGGGCCTTCATGTTCTGATATTCCCCGGCTGAGACTCGACCGGAGCGACCCACGATCGCCAACTTGCCGTTCGAGCCCTCCACCGCCAGCGTCGACCTCACGATGTTGTTGTTCCCCGCCACCAGCGCGCTGGTCCCGGCGATCGCTGCCGCATAGATGCCCTGTCGGTTGGAAGCGGCCACCAGGTCGGCCGCCGACTCCCGGAGGGCCTGCTCTCGCACTTGAGCTTGCTCGTGCCCCCGGACGAGGCCGGCCATCCGCAACAGGACGAGAAGGAACATGACCGCGGCGACCACGGCGATGACCGGTGCGTCGATGGGGTCGCCGACGGCGACCTCGACCAAGAGAACCGCGGGGGCGATCAACGAGATCACGGCCAGCAGGATCAGCCTCGAGTGGCGCGTTTGCGCCGGAACGGCGGGCCTCGGTTCTGAGAGCTGGCGCATCGACGGGTGCAGCGCTGCGGCGCCCCAGCAGGCGTAGAACAGGATCCAGCCCAGATCGATCGGATTCCCGTCGTGCCAGTTCCAGCTCGGATGCAGGTTGGTCAACCCGTAGAGGGAATCCGAGAAGAGGGTCCCGAGGGTCCCGACGGCGAGCAGCCTGCCGGCCGTGTTGCGGAATCCACCAAAGCTCCAGAGTGCGGCCAGCATGGCCAGGACGAGGACGTCACCGAGCGGGTAAGCGGCAGCGGTGAATCGCACGAGCAGGCCGCCCGGCGCCCGGACATTCGGACCGATGAGGAAGATCCAGGAGAGCAGGCCGACACCGAGCGTGATGGTGAGTGCGTCGATGAGGCTCGCCCGGTCACCCCCGGGAACTCGGGCCCGGGCGAGGAGCAGCAGTCCGATCGCCAGGACGGGATACATCGTGACGTAGATGGCGTCGATGAAGGACGGAAAGGGGATGTTCTGCTGGCCCATGATCTGGTGCCAGAACTTGTAGATCGTGTCGCCCGTGATGAACAGCAGCACGCCGGCACCGATGAACCACCAAGCGATCTGGGCATTCGGTCGGTAGTGCCGGACGCCGTAGGCGATGGCGACGACCGCCGAGAGCCCGAGCAACGCCCATGCGAAGACCTGACCCGGCCATTCCATCCAGGGAATGAAGCCCAGGATGAGCGGTCTGCCGGTCGGGATCCCGAACGGGAAATAGATCAGGGCAAAGACGACCTCGAGACCGAGGAACCATTTCCAGGCATTTGGCGCAATGGTCCAGGGCGCCGACGAAGACGAAGGAGCCGTCGTCTCAGTCGTAATTCCCCGCTCCGCCGACACGGCTTCCCCCCCACCCACGCCGGTGCCGCCGCCAAAGGTCAGCGAGCACCGCCGAGCACCATGAAACTCCGCCGAGGCAAAGGTTACAGACAGAACGGATCCGGATCTACCGGGCCTCCCCCTTCAGCGGCGAATTGCCGTCTGACCAGGGACTCTTTGGCCCACTGCCGGGCCCGACCGCGCTACGGCCCTTGCGCCGCCTCAGCGGCCGGACCCCGGTGTGGCCACGAACCGCCACTGCCAGTCGACGGTCACCATCGCACCCACGTGAGCAACGAAGGGGGCTCTTGGGCCACGGACCGCACCGTCGGGCACACGACACATCTGAGCGAGAGGGCGAGGGATTGACGGATTGGGGCGCCACTCGGGCCCTCCTCAGCCCCCTTGACCGCCCGAGAGTGCTCCGGTGATCTGAGCCATGTCGAAATAGTCCCGCCAGGCACAGATCTTCCCATCGCGAATTTCGAACGTCCCCATGACCGGTAGCGCCACGACGACGTCTCCGATGGTCAACGTGTCGACACGTTCGGTGAGCACCACATTGTCCCGCACCGCCAGGTGGCGGGTCTCGATGGCGAAGCTGTTGAACATGGCGAGAAACCCATCGAGAAATGCGATCGTGGCGTCAATGCCCACCGCCGGATCCAGGGGTATGTTGTGGTAGACGACATCATCGGTGAAGAACCGGCGGAGCTCGTCAGCAGTCGACCGTCCGAACACCCCGCACAGGGCGTCGCACATCTCACGGACGATCCGCTCGGACTCCTCGTCGTGTTGTCCCATCGGCCTCTCCCGCATCGAGCTCTGGCTAACGCTAGCCACTCGACGTGCCGGTCGGTCGGCTACCGGGGGATCGGCCAGGCCCGGCTCTCGCACAGCCCGGCGGGCTGGTACCCGTCAGGCCAACCCGCCGGGATGCGCCCCCTCGGGACGGTGCCGGACGGGCCGAACCTCTGGGGTCAGAGCCACCGGGCCCGACTGCTGCTCCACCCGACAGCCTGCGTCCCCGGGGGTTACCGAGCTGCCGGCGCGGCGACTTGAGCGGCAGCCGGGGTCCGCGCGGGGCTCGCCTACTCGGTGGTGCGCTGTCTGAAGAAGTGCGCGGCCAACGGTGCGGCGACGGCCAGGATGAGCAGTGACCAGAGCAACGCGGCCTCGATCGGATGCTGCATCGGCCAGGCGTGGATCGCCCCCGCCGGGTTCGGGTTGCCCCACAGGATGCGGGTTCCGGCACACACTGCGCTCACCGGGTTCCATTCAGCGACCGCCTGGAGCCACCCGGGCATGTGCTGGGTGGGCACCATGGCGTTGGAGACGAAGGCCAGCGGGAAGAGCACGATGAAACCGAACGAGGCGGCTGACTCGGGGCTCTTGGCATTCAACCCGACGCAGGCGGCCACCCACGTCAGCGCATAGGTGAAGAACAGCACCAGCGCGAAGCCACCCAGGATCGAGATGTAGCTGGACCCGGGCCGCCAGCCCACGCAGAGCCCGGTGAGGCCTACGATGAGGGCGCACAGGCACGAGGTCATCAGATCGGCCACGGAACGCCCGACCAGCACGGCTGAGCGCCACATGGGCAAGGTGCGGAAGCGATCGATCATGCCCTCGTGCAGGTCGGTGCTCAACCCCACCGCGGTGCCCATGGTCGAGGTGATCAGGTTCAGCGCCAGGATCCCGGCCAGCAGGTAGTACACGTAACTCCCGCCGCCCGGGAGCGCGATGGCACCCCCGAAGATGTAGACGAACAACACCGTGAACAGCACCGGCTGGATCGTCACGTCCGAGAGCTGCATGGGCTCGCGTGAGATGTGCACCAGGTTGCGTCGGGTCATCGCCCAGATATCGGCCACCGGGCCGAGCACCGACCCCGACGAGCGGGGACGCTCGAAACTGCTCGGTCGTGCCGGAAGCGCCGTCGTCGTCATGTGCGTGATCCCTCCAACTCGTGACGGCCGGAACCGTCGGTCCGGGGGTCACCATCGGGCAGCTCGTCTTCGACGTCGTCCCCCTCGATGTGCCCACCGGTCAGGGAGAAGAAAACGTCGTCCAGAGACGGCTGGCGCACCTCAATGTTGTCGACCAGCACTCCGGCTCCGTCCAGCGCCCGGACGACCGACGTCGCCAGGCCCGGCGCGGCGTCAACGCCGGCACTCAGGTGCCGGCCATCGTCGCTCACGTGCACCCGGCCCGCCACGAGCGGCGCCATCGCCCCGGCCGCCGCCGGGTGTGGCGCCGAGAGGGTCACCTCCAACCGGGCGCTTCGGCTCGCCTCCTTCAGCTCCTGGGGCGTGCCGCTGGCGATGACCAGCCCGCGGTCGACCACGACGATCCGATCAGCCAACGCGTCGGCCTCCTCGAGATATTGCGTCGTCAACAGCACCGTGACGCCTTCGCCCAGCAGCACCCGGATGGCGTCCCACACCCGCTGGCGGCTCGTCGGGTCCAGGCCGGTCGTCGGCTCGTCGAGGAACAGCACCGGGGGCCTCGTCATCAGCGACGCGGCCAGATCGAGGCGCCGACGCATGCCACCCGAATAGCCCTTCAGGACTCGGTCGGCGGCGTCGGTCAGCTCGAACTGCCCGAGCAGCTCGGCCGCCCGGGCCCGGGAGGCGGCCCGGCCCATGTCGGACAGCTCGCCCACGAGCACGAGGTTCTGGCGTCCGGTCAACAGGGGGTCGAGCGTGGCGTCCTGGGCGGCCACCCCGATGTGGCGGCGGACCTCGCCCGGGTGCTTGAGCACGTCGATCCCCCCCACGCTGGCCCGGCCCGAGTCGGGGAGGGCCAGGGTCGTCAGGATCCGCACCGCCGTCGTCTTGCCGGCCCCGTTGGGGCCGAGCAGCCCGAGGATCGTCCCGGCCGGCACGGAGATATCGACGCCGGCCAGGGCCTGGGTCTCCCCGTAGCGCTTGGTCAGCCCTTCGGCCTCGATCATCAGCTCAGAACCCATGACGCCCTTACCTGTTGGCCAGTAAACTCACCCACATGAGGCATCGTAAAGGGTTACTTACCGGTCGTCAAGTAGAGTTGCGGCAATGACCCAGATCGCGTCCCCCGAGGGGGCCCCTCCCGCCCGGGCCGAGCCCGGCGCCGACGCCTCCGGGCCCGGGGCCGACGTGTCGGCCGGGGCCGAATCGGCGGCCGACCCGGTCGAGCCGACCGAACCCGACACCCGCCAGCGCATCCTCGATGTGGCGCTCGACCTGTTCATCGCGCAGGGCTTCGACGGCACCAGCCTGCGGGAGATCGCCGAGAAGCTGGGCGTCACCAAGGCGGCCCTCTACTACCACTTCGCCTCCAAAGACGACATCCTCATGGCTCTTCACCTGCGCCTGCACGAGTTCGGCCGGAACGCCCTCAACCAGATGGGGGACGAGCCGGTCACCCTCGAACTGTGGGGCGAGTTGCTCGATCAGGTCGTCGAACAGATGCTGGCCCAACGCAAGATCTTTCTCATGCACGAGCGGAACCAAGCGGCGCTCGAGAAGCTGCACCGCAAGGACCACGATGCCGAGCACGAGGACATCCAGAACCGGTTCCGCCGGGTGCTGGCCGACCCCCGAGTGTCCATGCGGGACCGGGTGAGGATGGCCGCCTCCTTCGGCGTCGTGTTCTCCGGTCTGTTCCTCGCCGGCGAGGCCTTCGCCGGCTGCTCCAACCAGGAACTGGGTGGGATGCTCCGCGAGGCCCTCCACGACGTCCTGCGAGGATGAGCGAAGGGAAGCCCTGAAGCCGGACGGACTCCGGGGCGGCGGCACCTTACCCGGTGACGCGCAGACCGGTGGTGCCAGCACGTGCGCGCGGTTCGTCGACCCGAGCGCCACACCGAGCGGCACCGGCGATCGAGGTGAGGGCCGTTCTCGAGAACGGCGGGGGGAGCGGTCTCCGGAGGCTGGGTGAGGTGCCGGTCCCTCCCCTCGGCCCGCTCAGGTCCTGGACTTGGCCCTGGAGGGCTTGGCCTTGTTCAAGGTCACGGCGGCGCGGACGAGGGCCTTCAAGGCTTTCGCGTTCACCTTTTCGCCCTCGTGGAAATCGATGGCCCGCCTCGTGCTCCCCTCAAGACTGGAATTGAACAGGCCCGAAGGGTCGCTCAGCGCTGCCCCTTTGGCGAAGGTCATCTTCACGACGCTCTTGTACGTCTCGCCGGTGCAGATCATCCCGTCATGCGACCAGACCGGGACCCCTCTCCACTTCCACTCCTCGATGACGTCGGGATCGGCCTCCTTGACCAGGGCGCGCAGCAGGCTGAGCATCTCACCCCGCCAGTCGCCCAACTCTTTGATCCGGACGTCAATCAGCTTGGAGGGAGATTCGGTGTGCTGCGGCCCGCTCTTGTCCATGCCCGTGTCCGTCCTTGTTCCCGAGATCGAAGGCGATCATCCCCTGCCGCCCCGATCCTACCTGGACCGACATCGGCCGGCCCAGCCCGACTGGACTGGATGCGCCCCCGCGTCAGAGGCCAGCGGCGATCACCGTGAACATCAGCGGGCGCGACCACCAGGAGCGGAACGAGCCAAGGGTCAGCCATTCCTCACCCGGCTCGCTCATGTGCACGCCATCGACCGCCCGGACCTCCACCCCGTCGCCGGCCCCGGCGAAGGTGCCCCCCGGCGAGAGCCGTCGGCTCAGATCGATCACCGTCACCCGTCCGAGGGACCCGGCCGCGGCCTGCCGGGCCACCGCGTTCAACGCCGCAACCCGTTCGGTCTCCGTCGGGCACTTTGTCGTCACGGGTTGCGACGCGGGGCACTGCTCGGGGCCCGAGGTCTGGACCTCAGGCATGGTCGTGACAGCGACCCGACCACGCCAAGTTCGACGGCTCAGGACGTGCCCGGAAGGAGCAGCGATAAGAGGGGGAAATGCCCCTGGGCTGGGCCGCGTCGGCTCTTGGTCAATGCCCTTTGACTCTGGGATCTCATTGGGCATCATGGACGTCGCGCCCGCCAGGCGATGCAGCCGGTCTGGCCCGACGGGAGGTCTCAACCATCCAGAACTTCGTGCAGGAGGACTTCTACCACGCCCAGAGGCGTCACCGTCGCGCCACCTGGCGCCTATCCGGATTAGGTGCCCTCACTGTCGCAGTCATGGGACTGCCACTGAGCGTTGTCATCTCTCCGCTCCTACTCGCGTTGTTCGCGATCTGCAATGACCTGCTCAGCTTGGCGGTGCGAACTCCCGATTACCTGACCGACCTTAACGACCGCCTGCACCGCAACGGAACCGCCATGCCTCTTTCCTGGCAGGCGAAGGTTCTGGTGCTGGTGGTGTTGTCTGCACCCGGCGTCGTGGTCATGGTGATCGTGGGTGCGGGGGTCCGAAGACTCTTCCGGAAGGACGGGGCCGGCGCGATCGTGCTCAGTCTGGGAGCCCGGCCCCCCAACCCCGATGACCTGGAAGAGGCCCAGCTGGTCAACATTGTCGGGGCGGTTGCGATCGCCGCGAGTGTACCGGCGCCGAACGTCCGGGTCCTGGACTCCGATGTTGTGAACGCCGCTGCGGTTGGCCGAACCAAGGACGATGCTGTCGTCGTCATCCCACGGCGGGTGCTCACCGACCTCGGTCGGGAACCCACCGAGGCGGTTGTCGGGCATCTGGTGGCGTCCATCGTCAACGGCGATCTACGAATCTCAATGGACCTGGCTTCACTGTTCGAGACCGTCGGCGTGATCCAGGTCATGCTCAGCGCTCCGTTCGACCGGCCATCGCGCCAGGTGGCTCGCCGCCTCCTGAGGCTCGTCCTTGGCCGTTCGGCCGACCCGAACGAAGCACAGACCGTCATCGGAGATCTGATCGCCGCCTCGCACACTGCGCCCGCCGACAGACCCCCCACATCCCACTGGGCTGGCCTTGTTCGGGTGATCGGTTTTCCGATCCGGGTGGCCGGGATCGCATTCGGGGCCGTGAATTCGGTGGTGGGCTCGCTGCTCGTCCGTCCGATCATGGGACACCTGTGGCGTCGGCGGCGCCTCCTGGCCGACGCGACCGCGGTCGCCCTGCTTCGTGACCCTGACGCCATGCTGCAGGCGCTCGAATACCTCCAGGCCAACGCCGGGGCGCTCCCGGTCGGCCCTTGGCAGCACCTCTTCATTGTCGGCGGCAAGGCAAACTCGGAGGACGACGTCCTCTCGTCGTTCCAGCCCCCGATGGAGCAACGGGTTCGACAGCTGGTCGCATTGGGAGCATCTCCGGATTCGGCGACTCGGTCGATGGAGAGCCGATCCGGTTGCGTGGTGGCCGCCCTGTGGATTCTCGGTGTGGTGTTCGTTCCCTTGGGGCTCGCCATGGCCATCACCGTGGTTGCCATCACGGTCGGCTTCAGCCTTCTGGTCGACCTATTGCTCGTGCTGCCGGTGGTTCTCCTGGTGCACGTTCTCACCCGAGGTTGAGACCGCCTACACCTCCGAGCAGCAGCCCGGCGGTGCCGTTCAACCGGAACCCCTGGCTGTTGCCAATCGATATCAGGGCTACGTGGTCTCCCTGTGGCGGCGCAGAGTCGGACTGAGATCTGATCGGGGGGCGGCGTATCCCACAATTGATCACAGCCGAAGTGGTTGGCGCTCGCCGGTGCGTAGACATGCTCGGCCGGGCATCAAACCCCCGCCGAATCGGATTCTGGGTACACTGCGGCCTCAGATTGGCTACACGCAAGGCAGCAGCCCGAAACGGATCAGCGCAAGCGACTGGAGACACCTGATGGCCCTCGACCGACCCCGCCGGACCCTCCATGCGGCGGCGCTGGCCGTCGGCGTCGCCCTGGCCTGTCCGTTCGCCTCAGGCGCGGCCTTCTTCGGCGGCTCGACGGCCGGGGCCGCCACCGTGGCGCCGACGGCCTACGTGGCCAACAGCGGCAACAACACCACGACCCCCATCTCGTTGCCCACCAACGCAGTCGGGTCGCCGATCAGCGGTGGGGGCTCGGACTTCCCGCTCTTCAACGCCATCACCCCCAACGGCCAGACCGTCTACAGCACCAACAACAACAGCGACACGGTCACGCCGATCTCGACGGCCACCAACACCGCAGGTTCGCCGATCACGGTCGGCCCCGACCCGACGGGCCTCGCCATCACCCCCAACGGTCAGACCGCCTACGCCGCCAGCTTCACCGACAACGACGTGGTACCGATCGACACCTCCGACAACGTTCCCGGCACCCCCATCCAGAGCCCCAGCTTCACTGGGCCCGAAGGAATCGCAGTCACCCCCAACGGCCAGACCGCCTACGTCGCCAACTACCTGGGCGACACGGTGACCCCGATCGATCTGGCCACCGGCACGGCCGGCACCCCGATAAGTGGCGGAGGCCTGAACGGTCCCAGTTTCATCGCCGTCACTCCCAACGGCCAGACGGCCTACGTCACCAACTACCTGGGCGACACGGTGACCCCGATCAACCTGGCCACCAACACAGTCGGATCGCCGATCACGGTGGGTTTCAACCCCGACGACGTCGCCATCAGCCCGAACGGCCAGACCGCCTACGTCGCCAACTACAGCACTTCGAGCAACTCGGTCACCCCGATCGACGTGGCCACCAACGCCGCCGGTACCGCCATCCCGGTAGGCAGCCAGCCTACGGCGGTCGCCTTCACCCCCGACGGCAAGACCGCCTACGTCACCAATTACGGAAGCAACTCGGTCATCCCGCTCGACGTGGCCAACGACACCACCGGTACTCCGATCACCGGCGGCGGGATCGACGAGCCCGAGGACATCGCCATCACCCCCGACCAGGCCCCGACGGCCGCCTTCAGCGCCACCGCGGGGACCCCGGGCAACCCCACCACCTTCAACGCCTCGGCCTCGTCCTCGCCGATCGGGACCATCGCCTCCTACGCCTGGAACTTCGGTGACGGGACGACGGCCACCACCACCTCGGCCACCACCACCCACACCTACGCCGCCTCGGGCACCTACCAGGTGACCCTGACCGTGACCAACACCCAGGGGACCTCGACGGCCCAGGTCTTCACCGGCCAGACGGTCTCCAATAACGGCGGCCCCTCGGCCACCACCACCCAGGCGGTCTCGACCGCCGGTTACGACCTGGCCGGATCGGACGGCGGGGTCTTCGTCTTCCCGGTGGGCCAGGCCAGTGGCTTCTTCGGCTCACTCCCAGGTCTGGGCGTGAAGGTGTCCAACATCGTGGGCATCGTGCCCACCAACAACTTCACCGGCTACAACCTGGTGGGTTCCGACGGTGGGGTCTTCGTCTTCCCCGTCGGCCAGTCGCAGGGCTTCTTCGGGTCCCTGCCCGGCCTCGGGGTCAAGGTCTCTGACATCGTGGGCATCGTGCCCACCAACAACTACCAGGGCTATGACCTGGTGGGATCCGACGGCGGGGTCTTCGTCTTCCCGGTCGGCCAGTCGGCTGGCTTCTATGGCTCGCTGCCCTCGATGAACGTCCACGTCTCAAATATCGTGGGCATCGTGGCCACCCCGGGGGGTGGGGGCTACTTCCTGGTCGGCAAGGACGGCGGGGTCTTCACCTTCGGCAACGCCCCGTTCCTGGGGTCCCTCCCGGGGATCGGAGTGAGCGTGAACAACATCACCGGCATCGCGGCCACCCCCGACGGCCAGGGCTACTACGTGGTGGGGGCCAACGGCGCGGTCTACGCCTTCGGCGACGCCACCTCCCACGGCTCGCTGCCCGGTCTCGGGGTCACGGTCTCGAACATCGTCTCGATCGTGCCCACCCCCGACGGCGGGGGCTACTGGCTCATCGGTTCTGACGGCGGGGTCTTCGCCTTCGGCGACGCCACCTCCCAGGGCTCATTGCCCGGGGTGGGCGTCCACGTCACCAACGTGGTCGGGGCGGTGCCGACCGGCTAGGCCGGGGCGCCACATCGGCGGAGGTTGGCGCCGGATCGGTGCCCGACCGGTCGACGCAGATCCGTCGCTCATCCTTCACGCCGCTCGAGGGTCGACGTCGTTCACTCGACAGCGCTGCTTCCGCCAATGCGCGGCCGATCCGACGGCCACCCGTTGCCTCCCCCCAGAGGGTCCGCTCGCACCGACCCGCTCGACGGGCGGGTCGGCATCCACCGCGACGGTCCTTTCCGTGAGTGTGGAAGTCTGAGACGAATGCAGGCCGTCGAGCTCATTTTCGCCGTCGGATGGGGGGCGTTCTGGCTGTACTGGCTCGTGGCGGCCTTCTCCATGAAGCGGGGCCGCGTCCCGTGGTCCCGCGAGCTCGGCATCAGGGCGGTGATCGTCGTCATCGTGATCCTCCTGATCCGGGCGGGGGTCTTCCGGCACCACGGCCTCACCACCGATCCGTGGCGCGCCGGCTTCGGGGTCGCCCTGTTCGCTCTCGGTCTGGTGTTCGCCATCTGGGCCCGCCTGCACATCGGGCGCAACTGGGGCACCCCGATGACGCGGAAGAATGAGCCGGAGCTGGTGACCAGTGGTCCCTACCGCCTGGTCCGCCACCCCATCTACTCGGGCATCCTGGTCGCCGGCATCGGTACCGCGGTGGGGCTGAGCTGGCTGTGGCTGACCGCCGTGGTCCTGGCCGGGGTCTACTTCATCTACAGCGCGACCGTCGAGGAGCGCTATATGACCGAGCAGTTCCCAGCGACCTACCCGGCGTACAAGCACTCGACCAAGATGTTGGTTCCCTTCGTCTTCTGAGCCGATGAGTCCCGGCGTCGGGCAGACAGTCCGAACGCCCCGGACGCGACAGACTGTCGCCCGTGGGCACGACGTACCGAGGATCGAGGCGGGCCCACCGCCGGCGCCGGACCTGGTGGCTCGCGCTGGTCTTCCTGGGCGTCACGCTGTTCTCGTACGGCGGAGCGGCTTCGGCGTCTGCCGTCCCGGCCGCCGACCCGGCAACCGGCCCGGTGGGGCCCCTCCGGGCCCCCGGTGGCCCTGACCTGGTAGACCACGACGGGAGGGTCGTCCTGCTGCACGGGGTCGACCTCGTCTACAAGATCCCGCCCTACGAGGTCGTGGTCGACGGCACCGGCCGCAACGTGCTGACCCCCGCAGAGGCCCACCGCATGGCAGAACTCGGCTTCAACGTCGTGCGCCTCGGGGTCATCTGGAAGGGTCTCGAGCCGGGCCGCGGCCCGATCAACAGCGCCGCCTGCGCCCCCGGGCCACCCAAGGGGTCCGGGGCGAGCGAATTCGACGCCAAGGTCTTCGACGCCTACATGCAGCGACTCGAGGCCACCATCTCGCTGCTGGCCCGCAACGGGATCTTTTCCCTCATCGACATGCACCAGGACGTCTACAACGAGGTATTCGGAGGGGAGGGGGCCCCCAACTGGACCGTCTGCACCGACGGCATCACCCCGAAGCCGCAGCTGAACATCGCCGACTGGAGCCGCAACTACACCGGCCCCGGGGTGGCCGAGGCCTACGGCCACTTCTGGACCAACGACGTGGTCGGGAACCTCCAGGGGGCCTTCGACACACTGTGGTCCAGGATCGCCGCGCGTTTACGTGGCAACCCGTGGATCGTCGGCTACGACCCCTTCAACGAGCCCTATGGGCCCGGACTCAGCACACAACCCAACAGCCCGACCTTCGACGCCGAGCTCGAATGCCTCTACACCGGCCGGGCCCATCCGGGCCTGGATCAATCCGGCCAACCGGTCACCTGTCCGACCGACGACCCAGAAGAGGGGCTGATCCCTCGCATCGAGGCGGCGGACCCCACCCATCTGGTCGCCTACGAGGGAAACTACAGCACCGACTCGGGGGTCCCGAACCACATCGGGGCGATGGCCTACCCCCGGCTGGTCCTCAATTTCCACGACTACTGCTTCCTGCACGTCCCCAACGGCCCGGAGCCGGCCAACTTCGGCTCGATCTGCGGCCCCCTCGAGAGCCACGTCTTCACCCAGCACGCCCAAGAGCGGGCCAACGACGCCACAACCCAACAGCCGAACGGGCCCAGTTGGCTGCTCACCGAGTTCGGTGCCACCACCGACACGGCCGACCTCGCCCGGATCACCTCCGACGCCGCCGCCAACCTCGTGGGCTGGATCTACTGGCAGTGGATCGACTACGACGACCCCACCGGGTCACACTCCTCGGCCCTGTGGCCCCCCCGGGCGGCCACCGCATCCCAGCTGAACGTGCTGTCCGAGACCTATCCCTCCGCGATGGCCGGGACACCCACCTCCACTTCCTTTGACCCGGTGACCGGAGCCTTCGAGTTGCGGTACCGCTCCGACCCCAAGATCACCGCCCCCACCGTGATCGCCGTGCCGGTGACCACGCACTATCCCCACGGCTACTGCGCCCGGGTCTCGGGGGCCCGGATCGTGTCGCGCCCGGGAGCCGCCCACATCGACCTCGAGGGCCCCAAGGTCCCCACCGCGGTCTCGGTCTCGGTCACCGCCGGCCCGTGTTGACGACGCCGACCCGACGGGGCGGGATGGTCGGACCTCCGCTGGCACGCCGCTACGACGGGCAGGCCATCGGCCGCCCGAGGCTCTCGGCCTCGTCGAGAGGGAGTCGTGCACCATGAAGCGGAGGTACACCAAGAGCCGACCACAAAGCAGCGAAGTAGTACGGCGCCGGCGGTCTCTGCTGACCTGCTGCGCCCAAAACGAGGTGCAGAGGGTCTCGTCGGGCATCTCGTGCCCGCAGTGCTCGCACCTGGGCACGAAGGCCCCTGTCCGTCTCACACGATCGGACCAATTCACAGCTCGAGTACGTCGAATGCCGGCGACGCGGGGGCGAGCCCACTGGACGTGCTGAGCCCTCGCCGGGACTAAGAGGCGAAGTGAATGGGAAGTTCCTTGGTTTCGGCTGGGTCGGTTGAGCTGGCGTTGTTTACGATGACATAACAGCTGTTCCCCGCGTTACAGACTCCGTTGCCGATGGTGCCGGTCCCAACGTGGAGGACCACCGATCCCGAACCGGTGGGGTCCGGATGCAGGATCGCTGCGTGGGCGAAACTGCAGCCCGCCGAGCTGGCGCTCGCGATGTCGACATGGGAGCACTCGAGGATGTTGACAACCTTGCCGGCGGTGTAGCCGCTCCACCGAACGGTGACAGCTTGACCGTCTCGCAGGCCCTGGTTGGGGGTGACCGTCGCATGCAGGTCGCTCGTCGCCAGCTTCGGAACAGGGAGGATGGCCCGGGACCCCCGAGTCCACGCGGTGTGCACCGCCGAGAGCGAGGAGCGACCGTCGGCCGCCACGGCCTGGAGCGCCCCATGCTCGTGCTTGAGGAAGGCGTTAAAAAAGGCGGTCGTCGACGTGATAACCGCAGCCGACGTCGGTCCGACCACCCCCGAGGCGGCCATATGCGCTGTCGACCCCGTGGTGTCAGATGGACTGTCCCAGTCGAGTGCGAGCAGCGCCTTGGGTCCCCGCGCCCCGTTGAAGACAGCGACGGCGTCGGCATAGGGGACGAGTCCGTCGTGGATGTCCTGGACCACGAGGAGCGGTGGCGCCTGGGCAAGGTCGTAGGCACCACGACCCAGACCCTCGGTCGTACCCGCCATGACGACCGCCGCCTTCACCCGGGTGTCGCGGCAACAGCTGTTGGCGACCAGACCCAGAGTTGTGATGCCACCGTTGGAGTGGCCTGCGGCCCCGATCTCGCTCGGGTCGACCAGGCCCGACAGCGGCCCGCTCGGCGCAGCCGACGCCTTGAGCACCTGGTCGATGACGAAGCTCATGTCACCCGGCTGGTTCCCGATGTCCCCGCCATCGGGGCCACCCGGTGTCCCGTCGTTCGAAAGAGGGAACAGGGGAGCAGCCACGACATACCCCGCAGCCGCCCACGCCGTGAGCAGCTGTTGGTATTGCTGGGGGGAGCCTCCCAGGCCGTGGGCGAAGACAATCAGCGGGTACGAGCTGTGACCCGACGCCGCGGCCGATCCGGACTTCTGAGCCGGGTACCAGATGGTCGTCACCAGGGTCCGGGACGCCTTGGCTGGCGTGCCGCCCCACGCAGGTGTGGCGCGGGAGCTATCGACAAAGGTCATTGTCGTTTGCGCCACCGGGGTTGGACTGGCGGCGCCAGCCACTGCTGGCAAGCTGACGATCAGTGGTCCCGCGACCACTAGCAGGAGGCCAACCATCTCCGCACGGATCGTCATCGTTCGTTGCATTGCTCCCATCCCGCGGGCTCTTCCGGTCAAAGAACCATGGTAGTCAGTGCGAGACGCCAGGTCCGCTGGGTGTGACCCTTGTTCGCCGGGCCGGCGATCGCCTCCACGAGGCCGCCAGGTTTCGCCTCATGGGTTTCCCTGGTGCCCCAGAGAGGAACCTTTATGAGAGAACGCACGTTCGGGGGTAGTTCGAAGATCGGTTCGCTATCAGGGTCACCGGTGATGGCGAGAACGCTGTAATCGATGTCGTGAAGGCCACCAACGAGTAACCGGCACCACGTGCTGACGCCCCCGAAGCGGTACGGGTAGCCGCCCTCGGTAATGAGCAGGACCTTGGTCCCGTCGTGCGGAAGAGGCGCACCGAAGCGGGAGTCGAGTTCGAGCTCTGGCGCAGCCAGATCTGTCACCGCGACGGGCACCTCCGAACGACCGCGTACCTCCGGACGACCGGGCGCCTCCGAGAGGTGGAGGGGTCATCATCCGACCGTGAACGCGGTGACTGCGAGTCGAACACGTGTACGTTGCGGACTTCGGATCAGTGAGCTGTCCGCTCAGTTTCCTGCTCTTTGTATGTGTGGGTGGCGGCGGTATGCACCCGAACTGCCCCCAGACGCCGCAAGGCACGGTATTCACTCGCTCAGCCTAACGTCACTCTCATATCCGGTTTCAAGCGTCCCAGTGCTGTGTGACGTTCCAAATCGGAGATCCCCCTCCCTTCGAGTGTTAAACCCGAAGGGGACAACTCGCCGCCATCGGTGCTCTCGAGTGTCATTCTCGCGCCCAAGCGCCCCCTTGTCGGGACCCTTTCTCGCACCGTGATCCGGTTGCGGGTGCGTCATCGGAGCCGTCGGCCTCATGAGGTTCCTGGGAGCCGACCGAGCTGCGAGGTGATGATCCGCTGGATATCGTCCGGCACCCCGGCGCCTCGGCCAAGGCCTCTCGAGTGGCTCCGGGGACCTTGCCGAGAAGATCGCGGACGATGTCAGATGCCGTCCTTCGGTCCATCCCCCACGAGCTGGCCTCCTTCAGGATCCGGTCGGTGGTCACTCGATCGGTGCGCCAGACGTCGTCGACATACATGGCCAGCCGGGTCAGCGGCAGCTTCTCCTGGACGCCGGCCAAGGAGATCCGCACGCGGTCGTCGGCTCCCAGCGGGACCGTTCTGAGGTTTGAGATCAGCGCGGCGAGTTTCGACCCCGTCCGGCACGGCGTCCGCATCCTCCGAATGTCCTTCAGTGAAGACGACGGAGAGTGAACCGCGTCGCCGGCACTCAACGAGCCGTCCCGCTCCCTTCGGCTGCCAGGTAGTCATGGACCGACCGCACCGCGCTGGAGCCCTCGCCGACCGCCGCGGCAACCCGCTTGAGTGACCCGTGGCGGACGTCACCCACGGCGAACACCCCGCTCGTGGAGGTCTCGAACGGCAGGGGGTCCCGGCCCTGAGGTGGCGCGCTCCCAGGATCACCGAAACTCCCGGCGGTCAGGACAAAGCCGTCGGCATCTAGGGTCACGTTCCCGTTGAGCCAATCGGTCGCCGGGTCGGCCCCGATGAAGCAGAACAGGCCCGCACAGCGCAGCTCCCTCCTCTCGCCGGTCGGCGTGTGCTCGACCGTGGCGCTCTCGAGATGAGTCTCGCCGGCGAGCGCCCGCACCTCGGTGCTGGCGAGAACGGCGATCCTGGGGTTCGCTTCGATGCGCTCGACCAGGTACCGGGACATCGAATGGGAGAGATCGGCTCTCCGGACGGCGATGGAGACTTTTGAGCCCTGCTGCGCGAGGTAGATCGCCGCCTGTCCGGCCGAGTTCGCACCGCCGACGACCAGAACGTCGTCGCCAGCACAGATCCGGGCCTCGAGGTCAGTCGCCGCGTAGTAAACGCCGGCACCCTCGAACTTCCGGACGTCCTCCACCGCAAGCCGTCGATACCGAGCCCCGCTGGCGATGATCACGGCGTGAGTGGCGATCTCGCTGCCGTCGGCCAGGGCCACGACGTGGTAGCCCTGTTCGGTCCTCAGACCGACGGCTTCGCACGGCGAATTCAACCGCGCCCCCAGCCGCTGGGCCTGGATGGCGGCGCGGGCCGCCAGCTCCTCCCCCGAGACCCCGTCGGGGAACCCGACGTAGTTCTCGATGCGGGAGCTCGATCCGGCCTGTCCCCCGGCGGAGAGCGCATCGATGCTCACGGTGTCCAGACCCTCTGACGCTCCGTACACGGCGGCGGCCAGCCCAGCCGGACCGGTCCCCACCACGACCAGGTCGAACACCGAACCGGGCACCGGCCGAAAGGTGAGCCCCAGGTTCTGCGCCAGCTCACCGGGCGTCGTATGGCGCAGCACGGCGGTGGACGTGAGGACCGCCGGGGGGTCGCGGGGATGGAGGCCCAGGTTGGCGAGCAGGACGTCCGGGTCCGAAGATTCGTCCAGGTCGATCCAGACGTAGGCCAAGTGGGAACGGGCGGCAAACGACCGCAGGGCCATCGCTTCAGGCGAATAGCGCGAGCCGACGATCCGGATGGCCTGGGCGCCGTCACCGGCACGCAGCGACTCCCGTCGGTTGGCCAAGGCGGGGAAGATCTGATCCGACAGGTCCGGCCTCGAGTTCATCAGTCGCCGGAATTCGGAGTTCCTGATCCGGATCACCCTGCCCGGCTGGGTCACTCGAGCCGTCAGCCCAGCGCGCTGACCGGTGAGCAGGTTCAGCTCCCCCAGGAATTGGCCGGCACCGAAGGTCCCGATGACCGTCTCGCTGTCGTTCGCCGGGCGCACGATCTCGACTGCACCGCTCAGCACCACGATGAAGTCGTAGTCCTGGTCACCAGCCTGGAAGAGAAGGTCGCCGCTCGCGGTGGCCCGCTCCTCTCCGAACGTGGCCAGCTGCGCCAGTGCGGACGAGTCGAGGACGGGGGCGGTGACAGTGCCCTCCGGACCGCTTGACCCTTCGGCGGGCTGTCCTCCGGTGTATCTCTCGGTCATGACCACCTGCCTCGAGGAGCTCTCGGAGTGATCGTAGGCGGGGATCAGGGCCCGGGCGGTCCCGGCCGCCAGCCAGGGCGCCCTCGCCGCCGGGGCCTTGCCCGGGGTGGCGGGGGTCACCGCCAGTGACCTCTCACTGAATCGATGCGACGGCACCTCGCGATGGGCCGCGAACCCGGCAATCGACGGGCCGCTCAGATGGCTTTGGCCCCGTTCACGGGCCCCTGGGCACGATGACCCCCAAGGGAGATCCAACATGATGACGAACCGGGGACTCCTCCGCAGCGGGGGGGCCGTCCTGGCCGCCGCCGCCATCGCCTTCCCGTTGGCCTCCGTTGCCGACGTCCTCGACCACGTACCAGCGGGGGCCTCCACCGTGACTCCGACCGCCTACGTGGCCAATTTCGGCACCGACACCGTGACCCCGGTCGACACCGGCACCCAAACCCCTGGGACGCCGATCACCGTGGGATCCGGTCCCAACGGGATCGCCGTCACCCCCGACGGCCAGACCGCCTATGTCGCCAACGCCCCCGACAACAACGTGACCCCGATCGACACGGCCACCAACACCCCCGGCACGGCAGTCCCGGTGGGGCCGCACCCCGTCGCCATCGCCATCACCCCGAACGGCGAGACCGCCTATGTCGTCAACCAGTCCGGAAACACAGTGACCCCGATCGCCACGGCCACCAGCACGCCGGGGACCCCTATCGTGGTTGGGGGCGAACCCACCGGCATCGCCATCACCCCGAACGGCGAGACCGCCTATGTCGTCAACCAGTCCGGAAACACAGTGACCCCGATCGCCACGGCCACCAGCACGCCGGGGACCCCTATCGTGGTTGGGGGCGAACCCACCGGCATCGCCATCACCCCGACTGGCCAGACCGCCTATGTCGCCAACTTCTCCTCCGACAACGTGACGCCGATCACCATCGCCACCAACACCGCCGGGACGCCGATCCCGG
Source organism: uncultured Acidimicrobiaceae bacterium (assembly GCA_963836375.1). Taxonomy (GTDB): domain Bacteria; phylum Actinomycetota; class Acidimicrobiia; order Acidimicrobiales; family RAAP-2; genus CAWIJK01. The sequence continues at coordinate 559,507 of CAWIJK010000004.1, forward strand.
TAGGGACCCACCCTTCTCGCATCGCCATCACCCCGAACGGCCAGACCGCGTATGTCGCCAACTTCTCCTCCAACAGTGTGACACCGATCGCCACGGCCACCAACACACCCGGGACAGCGATCCCGGTGGGCAACCTGCCGACCGACGTCGCCATCACCCCGAACGGCCAGACCGCCTATGTCACCGATCAGGGTTCCGCGACGGTGACCCCGATCACCACGGCCACCAACACACCCGGGACACCGATCACCGTCGGGGCCAATCCGTGGGGCATTGCGGTCACCCCCAACGGCCAGACCGCGTATGTCGCCAACTACTTCGACAATTCCGTGATCCCGATCGCCACGGCCACCAACACGGCCGGGTCGCCGATTCCCGTCGGGGCCAACCCGACCGACGTCTCCCTCACCCCCGACCAGGCCCCGACGGCCGCCTTCAGCTTCACGGCGGGGACCCCGGGCAACCCGACCACCTTCAACGCCTCGGCCTCGAGCTCTCCGATCGGGACCATCGCCTCCTACGCCTGGAACTTCGGTGACGGGACCACGGCCACCACCACTTCGGCCACCACCACCCACACCTATGCCGCCTCGGGCACCTACAACGTGACCCTGACGGTCACCAACACCCAGGGGACCTCGACGGCCCAGGTCTTCACCGGCCAGACGGTGTCCAACAACGGGGGGCCGTCGGCCACAACCAGCCAGGCGGTCTCGACCGCCGGTTATGACCTGGCCGGTTCCGACGGTGGGGTCTTCGTCTTCCCGGTGGGGAAGGCCACGGGCTTCTTCGGCTCGCTGCCCTCGATGAACGTCCACGTCTCAAATATCGTGGGCATCGTGGCCACCCCGGGAGGTGGGGGCTACTTCCTGGTCGGAAAGGACGGCGGGGTCTTCACCTTCGGCAACGCCCCGTTCCTGGGTTCCCTCCCCGGCATCGGGGTCAGCGTCAACGACATCACCGGGATCGCCGCCACCCCCGACGGCCAGGGCTACTACGTGGTCGGGGCCAACGGGGCGGTCTACGCCTTCGGCGACGCCACCTCCCACGGCTCGCTGCCCGGTCTCGGGGTCACGGTGTCGAACATCGTCTCGATCGTCCCCACCCCCGACGGCGGGGGCTACTGGCTCATTGGTTCTGACGGCGGGGTCTTCGCCTTCGGCGACGCCACCTCCCAGGGCTCGCTGCCCGGGGTGGGCGTCCAGGTCACCAACGTGGTCGGGGCGGTGCCGACGGCCTGACACGTCCACCCGGTGCCGGAGACCGGTCCGCCGCTGACCTCGGACTTCTCGTTGGCCGGCCACCAGCGGACGGTGGCGCCAGACCCCCGATACCGAAGTGCATTGCTCAACTCGAGACGGAACGGGCGCACCCCACTTCGGTGCTGTGTCGGGCCGAGGCGGCGTGCTCCACACACTCCGGGGGAAAGTCCTGACTATGCAGCGGATCCGCTGCGAAACCAACCCCAGCGTCTCGCCCCCACGGCCCCGATCGCAACAAGGACCACTGATGCGGCGAATATCCCGATGCACCAGTAGGTGATGGCGAAGGTGGCACTCGTCCAGGCGTCCTTGATGAGCAAACCAATGGAAAACACCAGGATGCCGATCCCCACAATGGCTGCAACGGCTCCCCCATAGGCAGTGAACCGCTCCAGATTCTGCGCTCGCTCCTCGCGCCTGTTCCTGTCGATCACTTCTGAGTAACGAGTCAGAAGCTCCAGGCGATCTCGGGCCATGTGATATTGATCGTCTGTCCCGAGTGCTCGTCTGAGGCGTCGCCATATGACCTGGAACTGGGCCGAAACGATATCGAGGTCGAACATCTCATCGAGCTCACCAGCTAGGAGATGGGCCTTGTTTGCAAAGGGCACGATCTTGTCGGGTTGCACGGGCACTCTGTTGAGCGCGTCGACGGTAGCCGCTGAGTGAACGGCTCCCAGGAGGGCATGCCCCAGAAACCCGAAGAGATTCAGTGACGATTCCCCGGGGAAACACTCGCGCGTCAAGTCGTACACGGTGACGATTCCTCTTCGACCTGGAACATTCCAAGTCATGTAGGTACCTTCCATGCTCGTCAGGTCATCGATGCGGGACCACGTGGGCCGTGGAAGGTAATGGTCATCGCTGCCGCGGAGCATCGCCAAGAGATCATCGATCTCTGGAGGCATTACGTCGGGTTCACATATGTCGTCTCTGACCACCCAGCCGGAATGCTGACCGTCACGGGAAGGGAATCTGGCCCCGGCGTGGTCGACCGCTACCACCACGGACCAAATGCTATTCACACGCATCGACCGGAGCACCTCGTCAACAAGCGGCATCCCGCTCCAGCCCCAGAGCCGCTCAGTGGCTGCCGTCGTGATGAGTTCGCACCATTCGCGCAATGTGGCCGTGGGATTCGCATTGCCCCCCTTGCCGCCAGAACTCATTGCCCTGGATGCACTCTTCAGAATCGCACCGGTGGTCTCGCAGTTGACGCCCACCGCTGAGAGGTACGCCCAAAGATCACCGGCGATGGACTCGTAGCGTGCTGAACTTGACCCAGGTGCGTCGAAACTGCTCCCTCGCAACGAATCGAGCAAGGACCCCACTTCACCACTCGTCGTTGGTCGGGAAGATCCCGCTATAGCGGGTGCCGGCTCAAGGCTCAGCTGTGGTTGCTCCGGCACTTCTCCCACAACGCCAGAGATAGGGGCAAGAATGAGGCTGATTGCTGATGTATGGCGCCAAGTTTCAGCGTATGGGCGACGAGTGAGACTGACGACCGGGAACAGGGCGAGCTGCCGCTCTGCGTCCTCTCCGGCTGTCGGGGCCAGAACGGCTGGAGGTAGCCAGATGTGATACAGGCGTTCGGCCAATTGCGAGGCGAAGATCATGTTACGGCGCTGCGCGTAGAGGCGTACGAGGAACCAGCGAAGCTGGCTCAGGCTGTTTCCCGTTTCCAGTCCACCGAGTATGTAGTCGTTGGCGAGCCGTTCATTTGAGTCAACCACTCGCTCGGCTCGGAGATAGCGGTTCGGAGAGCTGTCGGCGGGGTTGTGCCGAGCCCATTCCAATAGGCACGGGAATTCGTCTCCATCTGCGCGAGTGAAGTCATTTCCAATCTCCAGCGGAATGTGGCGGGAGAGAGGTCCGAGCCACGAGTGATCAGGGCCGCCCTCCGTTGTCAGATCTGTGATCGGGAGGAGGGGGAATCCGTCCGCCTCAAAGTTGGTCCTGAGGCTGGATTCGATCGCTGCAGCGTTGGCGGCGCTGGGAATGTCCGTGAATTGGTCAGTCTTCTGGACCCACTGGCTCGGCGCGGCGAGCGCCAGGCTGTACTGGATGAGCCCCTGGAGGCCCACTCTGGTCGGCTCCACCGCATTGCTGTCCATGTCCCTCCCAGTTCGAATGATGATGACTTGAAGACTACCTAGGTGAGGTGAGTGGACCTCGGCCGATTCGGGCGACGTGGATGGGAGCTTCTTGATGTTGGATGCTGGCGAACGGCCGGTTCGCTGCAGCTCGAGCGAAGTTGTCCACATTCACTATCCGCGCTCATTCGTCTTCAGCTCACGGTGTCGTGGCGCCCTGGAGACAGCATGTAAGGGTTCACCTGAAACCGTCGACGTCGATTGATAGCCTGCGGGCCAACCGACGACCCCGGGGGGTGCCATGCGCGCGATGTGGGGGACCAGGATCTGGGCGGCATCGCTGCTGACGGCCGCCCTCAGCGCCGGGGTGGGGGTCGGCCTTCAGTCGGGCACGAGCGCCCCCGCCGGGGCGGCGAGCGTGGGCCCGACGGCCTACGTGGTCAGCACGCTCAGCGACACCGTGACGCCGATCGACACCGCCACCAACACAGCCGGAACGCCCATCACGCTGCCGAACCACAGCTACCCGGTGGCCATCGCCATTACCCCGGACGGCAAGACCGCCTGGCTGGCCGACCGGGGCGCCGGCAACGTGATCCCGATCGACACCGCCACGAACACCGTCGGGACGCCGATCCCAGTGGGCAACCAGCCCGACGGAATCGCTATCACCCCGGACGGCAAGACCGCGTATGTGACGAACAACGTCGACGGCACGGTCACCCCCGTCAACCTCACCACCGACACCGCTGGGACGCCGATCACCGTCGGGACCGACCCCGCCGGCATCGCCATCACCCCGGACGGCAAGACCGCGTACGTGGGGAACGACTTCAATACGGCGGTCTATCCTCTTGATACGGCGACGCAGACCGTGGGAGCAACCATCACTGCCGGGCCCGACCCGCTCGCCCTTGCCGTCACCCCCGACGGGACCACGGTCTATGCCGCCAACGAGGGGGGCTCCACCGTAACGCCCATCGACACTGCCACCCAGACCCCTGGGGCGCCGATCACCGTCGGGACCGGTCCCGCCGGCATCGCCATCACCCCCGACGGCAAGACCGCGTACGTCGCCAACTCGATGGTGTCCAACTCAGTAAGCCCGATCAATCTAGCCACCGACACCGCTGGGACCGCCATCGCGGTCGGGGGCACCCCCCAAGGCGTCGCGGTCACACCCAGCGGTGCGACGGTTTACGTGGTCAGTCTGGGCACGTCGAATGTGACACCGATCAACACCGCCAGCGGAACCGCGGGGACACCGATCTCCGGAGGAGGGCTGGATGGCCCAACGGCGATCGCCATCACCCCCGACCAGGGGCCCACGGCGTCCTTCAGCGTGACCCCGGGGCCCGCCGGTGGCACCACCGCCTTGAACGCCTCGGCGTCGTCCTCACCGGTCGGTTCGATCGCCAGCTACGCCTGGAGCTTCGGGGACGGGACCACGGCAACCACCACCTCGGCCACCACCACCCACACCTACGCCAACCCCGGCCCCTACCAGGTGACCCTGACCGTGACCAACACCCAGGGGACGTCGACCACCCAGACCTTCACCGGCCAGACGGTCTCCAACAACGGGGGCCCGTCTGCGACGACCACCCAGAGCGTCACCGTCCGCCCGGCCGGCTATGACCTGGCCGGTTCCGACGGCGGGGTCTTCGTCTTCCCGGTGGGCCAGGCGTCGGGCTTCTTCGGCTCGCTACCCGCCCTCGGGGTCAAGGTCACCGACATCGTGGGCATCGTGCCCACCAACAACTTCACCGGCTACAACCTGGTGGGTTCTGACGGCGGGGTCTTCGTGTTCCCCGTCGGCCAGTCGCAGGGCTTCTTCGGGTCCCTGCCCGGGCTCGGGGTCAGCGTCTCTGACGTCGTGGGCATCGTGCCCACCAACAACTACACCGGCTATGACCTGGTGGGTTCCGACGGCGGGGTATTCGTCTTCCCGGTCGGCCAGAGTGCGGGTTTCTACGGCTCCCTGCCGGCCCAGAACGTCCACGTCTCAAATATCGTGGGCATCGTGGCCACCCCGGGGGGTGGGGGCTACTTCCTGGTCGGAAAGGACGGCGGGGTCTTCACCTTCGGCAACGCCCCGTTCCTGGGCTCGTTGCCCGGGATCGGGGTCACCGTCAACGACATCACCGGGATCGCGGCCACCCCCGACGGCCAGGGCTACTACGTGGTCGGGGCCAACGGGGCGGTCTACGCCTTCGGCGACGCCACCTCCCACGGCTCGCTGCCCGGTCTCGGGGTGAGCGTGTCCAACATCGTGGCCATCGTCCCCACCCCCGACGGCGGTGGTTACTGGCTGATCGGTTCTGACGGCGGGGTCTTCGCCTTCGGCGACGCCACCTCCCAGGGCTCACTGCCGGGCGTTGGGGTCCACGTCACCAACGTGGTCGGGGCGGTGCCCACCGGCTGAGGGGACAGGGGTGCCCCCGTCATGCCGGAGCGGGCCGGCCCTAGCCGGCCAGCCCCTTCGACAAGTCGTCGAAGAATGACCGCCATCCCTCTTCTAGCCGGGCGTAGTTCTCCGGCGGCACATGGCTGCCCGACTGGGTGAACGTCATTTCGGTCCCGCCCTCGACTTTCGTGAGGGCAACGGCCACGCGCTCGAACTGGTCACCGGGTCGGTCACTGAGGCTGAGGACCAGTCGATTCGGAGCCTCTACCTCCAGATAGGAGCCATGCCAATCGATCTTGACTCCGTCCACGAGGATCATCCGCGCGCTCCATTCCCCACCGACGCGCACATCCATCCGGACGTCCTCCACGGTGGTGGACTCCGTTCCGAACCAGCGCCCGAATTGCGCCGGGCTTGTCCACGCCTCGAAGACGTCTTCCGGCGATGCGGCGAACGTACATATGATGGACACGTAGGGAGTCTCGTGGGTCATGATCGTGGTCCTTTCTGATTCATGAGGTGCTGGTCGAGACGGTCGAAGGAGGTCTCCCAGAGCTCGCGGTAGTCGCCCAGCCAAGCGCTGGCCTGGGCCATCGCCTCGGGATGCAGGCGGCACGGTCGTTCCTGTGCCCTGTGGGTCCTGGTGACCAACCCGGCATGTTCCAAGACCCGCACGTGCTTGGAGACCGCCTGAAAGCTCATCTCGAACGGCTCGGAGAGTTCGCTTACCGTGGCCTCCCCGGACACCAACCGGCGCACGATGGCCCGTCGAGTCGGGTCGGCCAGGGCGGAGAACACGGCATTCAGTCTGGGATCGTCGACCCCGACCCCCAAGCCCCGCTGTTGTTCAACCATTAGGTTGCATACTAGCCCGGCCGGGAGGAGATCTGCAACCTATTGGTTGAATAACTCCCTGCGAGCCACCCCGGAGTGAGTGGGAGCGATGTTGGGCCGTCTGCTCCGACAGAGCTATCCGCGCCCATGCGATCTGAGCCAGCTCCTTCGGGTGCCGAGCCCGAAGCCCGAAACCCTCGGAATCGCCCTGATCTGCTCTCAGCGGTCTCCGCTCCATCGGCGTCTGAAAACGAAAGACCCCTCTGCCGAGTGCAAAGAAGTCCCCCGCCCTATCCGGCTCCGGCGTTGCGGGCCATGTTCAGAAAGCCGGCTGGGTAGCTAATCGGCGTTCGCCATGCCGACAATGTCGTCGACATCAATATTCGAGCCTGGGAGCGAACCAACGTAATTCGCATCAGCGAAAGCGTAGATACCACCGAGGGAGTCGGACAACCAGTATCCGGTGTCCCCATTGCTGAAGGTGTCCGTGGCAACAATGGCGACAACGTTGTTGGTGGTCACACCGGCTCCGGGCACCGAGCCGTAAAACGGCTCGGTAAATGGGTTCACTTGTGGAAATGCGAATACCCCTCCGTCAGACGCGCCGAGCCAATAGCCACCGAATACCGGGTCGATCGCCATTCCGATGATCGGCTTGTTCAGGGGTTGTCCACCCATTGAACCGTAGAACGGCGGCCCGCTCGCCCCGCTCGGGAATGAGAAGATACCTCCGTCAGAGGCGACCTCGTAATAGCCTCCGGTCAACGGGTCAGATGCGATCCCGACGATCGGGGCATTGAGAGGCTGGCCTCCCATGGATCCGAAGAACTGGGCGTCCCCAAAACTGAAGATCCCACCGTCTGAGGCGACGAGCCAATACCCCCGACAATCAGGGGTTAGTGCGATGCCCACGATGGGCTTGTTGAGGTGTTGACCGCCCATTGAACCGTAGAACCCGCTGAAACCAGCCGGTCCAAATGCGAAGACCCCCCCATCGGACGCGGCAAGCCAGTACCCGACACCAGGACAACCCGCGATTCCGACGATCGGTTGGGCAGGCGGCGATCCCAACGTCACCAGCGAGCCCCAGAACGGGGCGTTCCCACATGAATACACTGAGCCGTCGGCTCCGGCCAACCAGTAACCAGCCGGTGCAGCGGGCGAGCCAACGGCTGTTGCGGAACAATTGGGCTGGCCCGCCACATTCGCCACTCCGTTGAGGATGACGCCGTTGGCCGTCCCGCCCCCCACGGCGTAACAATCGTTCGCGGAAGGACACGCGACGCCACCCAGACCGACCGCACCGGCCGGAATGGTTTGGGGTGACCAGCTGTACCCCTGATTGTCCGTGGCGAAAAGGATGCCCGTTGAGTTGTTCCCCCCGGCTGCGTAACAGTCGCTCCGGGAGGGGCAGGCAACACTGGAGAACAAATTGCCCGGACTTCCCGCATTGTATTGGGAGGTCCATGTCGAACCCTGGTCGGTTGTCCCTATGATGGATCCGCTGGCATTGCTCCCGGTATTGTCGAAGCCGACGCCATAACAGACGCTCGTCCACGGGCAGGCAACGCCGTCGAGCCACGTCAGTCCGGCTGGGGCGATTTGGCTTGTCCATACCAAACCTTGATCCGTCGTGGCGATGATGACAGGGCCAATGGTCGTCCCGTCGTTGTAACCACCGACGGCATAGCAGTCCACGTTTGATGGGCACGCCACGTCCGTAAGCTCAGCACCCGCGGGAAGACTGGAGGGAACTCCCTGATTGGACCATGTCGACCCACCATCGGCGGTGGCAAGAACAGTGGCAACAGATCCGGTTAAGCCGACTGCGTAACAGTCAAGCGTCGATGTGCACGCTATTCCGGCAAGGCTCCGAACAACCGGAATTGCGAGATTGGTCCACGTCGACCCCCCGTTGGCAGTTCCGAAAATCACGCCGGCGCTCAACGGACTGTCGCCGCTTCCACCGTCCACGTTGTTGACTCCGACCGCGAAGCAGTCGTTGGTCGAAGGGCAGGCAATGTCGTTGAAGTACCCGGCCCCCGTCGGCAGCGAGTCATCGGTCCACGTCGAGCCCCCATCCGTGGTTGAGGCAATCGCTCCCGACCGGTTGGTATTTGGACCACTCCATCCCGCGGCGAAGCAGTCATTCGTCGTCGGGCAAGCCACGCGATACAGGACGGATGTCCCTGAGGGGGCATTCTGGGGTGTCCACGTCGTCACCAGTTGGGCATCTGCCGGTAAGATCCCGAAGGTGGCAATCGCAACAGTCGCGCTCAACGTGAGGAGCGCTGCAGCGATCGCGCGTACGAAGGCACGGGTGGTGACCCTCTGATAGCGCCCAAAAGGAGCGCCGGGTTGCAATGCTTCGGTGGAGGTAGAAGCTTCGGGAGGAGTAGATCTTGTCCGGCCGCTGGGCCAAACGAAGATGGCAGAAGTCATCCGTAAGCGCAGACTTCGTGTCGGCGATTGGGCGCCAGATAGTGCGTTACCCGGACGACTGGCGGGAATCCCCTTCGAGCCGGTTCCCGGTCGTCGCACTATCTCGCTCCCCGTTCGGTCACGATGTCAACAAGTGTTGCGTACCAGTCGAAGGGCGAGTCTGTCAAGCAGCAATCGAAGGATCATTCGCCGTTGTCGGCAAAGAGCCATCGGGCCAGTAGGTGTCGGGTTCGTCCGGTCCCGCCACCCCCCGATGATGATGGCCAGGTCAAGGCGGTATGAAGGTCCGAAACTCGGCAACATCGCAATCAGCCTTGTGGCTGAGGCGTCGCCACTACGTCTGGGGTCAACCGGTGATCATGGATCGGAATACCGAGTCCTCTGGGTTCGGGGGTGCCGCCCACACACTGTCGATCTCAGCAATAGACGTCAATGAATGCCTTGCACGGTCGCCGCGTCCGATCATGGCTCTGGGACACCCGTCGGGAGCGAGGGTAAGGCTCCCGTCGCCGGTAGGTTGCTGAGTAGGGCAAAGGAGAGGGCTCCGCGTTCGAAGCGAAGATCATCAGTTCCACTCGAAGAGCTTACGGATTCTAGACTTCCCGGCAGGCTTGGAAGCAGGCTCCTGCAGCGCTTCCGCTCGATGGGTCCTCAGCCACGTCACGAGCTCGTCAGAGCTTTTGAAGATGATCTCCCGGTCAGTCTCCATGACGTAGAGGTGGATCAGACCGTCGTCCGCCGTCACTGAGAACTCGATCTTTCCGTCACAGACGAAACACCACAGCGGGGAGGCGCCGGGCATCGACCGTGGCTCAAGGCGCCATCCCGGTCGGCCACCGATTAAATCGACGAATTCGCTCTGCAACGACCCGACGGGATCATTCATCCTCATCTCCAAGCGTCACGGCGTGTGCGACCGCGCCGAACCCAGCTTAATGAAGACCCCAAGCTCTTTGCCTATCCACACGGATGGTCCATGCATTCTTCCTCCGATCGCGGCCCTCCTATACTTCACGCGATGGGATTCATTAGGGATACGATCCATAACCACCAGATGAAGGACCCGGTCCTCGGTCAAGGGCTCGTGGTGGACATATCCGATTGGATGACCCAAACCCGCACCCCGTATTCTCTTCAAGCCACGCTCGTTGTCCAGGCTCAGGGCCTGTCGAAGGTGACCGTCCAACACTCCGAGATCGTGAACAACACCAGCCCGGTTCTCGAGCGCTGGCCCGCGCAGGGAGACACTATTCCGGTGACGATCGACCGTGCCGACCCGAGCCGATTGCAGATCGAATGGAACGAGATCCCCTCCAAGCGCGACCTCCTGCAGACCAACTTGAGCCAGCGGGCTGAGGCACGCAAGCAGGAACTGCTGGCTCAGGCTTACGGCGAGGATGGTCAAGAAGGCGCACCGAAGTCAGAGGTGAAGGGTGCCTCACTCGACCCAGAGCTCGAGGAGTTGATGAGGCAGGAAGAAGAGGACAGGAATCCGCCCTAACCGGACCGCTCCTCGATACCGAGCGATACCAGACGTGCATTGCAGAGGCCCAGAACGACGGCCCAATAGCTGGCTCATATTTTGGTGGTCTGCGAATGCCCCAGAAGGGTGGCAGAGCCCGCCGCCACGGCCGCCTGACCAAGGAACCAAGAGCTCCAATCTCTACGTCCGCTTCGACCACGCGCCCGAGTCAAACGAGACTGGCTCGGACTCTTACTTGATCTGCGCAAAGAGCACGGCCCTTTATGCAACACGACATTAGCCACGAGGACTAACAAGAAGATCACTGCTGACCTCCTCCCACCTGCCGGGTAGGTGATGATGCACGACGGCTTCTCTGGTCCAAGAGGGCGGTTGGCGAACCAGCGGGGAGCCGGCCTCTCCGCTAGCGTGTCAACCGTTGTGGACGTAGCCGACGGACCCGGTAACGAAAGGCCTGCCATGAACCCGAACAACCGGTTCCGCCGCGTATCCGCGGCTTGCCTCCCTCTCGCCATCATACTGGCGTATTTCGTTACCTTTCCGGTCTCCTCGCCGGCGGGGGCCTCGGCGATCGAGCCCACCGTGTACGTGGTCAACAATGGGGCTAACTCGGTGACCCCTATCAACCCGATGACCAATGCCGCCGGCACGCCGATCACCGGCGGTGGCATTAGCTTTCCGTTCGGTGCCGCCATTACTCCGAATGGCCAAGCCACCTACGTGACCAACTACAGCTCGGGTGTCGGTACCTCTGTAACCCCGATCGTTACCGCCACCAACAACTCTGGGACGGCGATCACCGTCGGGACCGGCCCAGCGGGGATCGCCATCACCCCCAACGGACAGACCGCCTACGTCGTCAACAGCATCTCGAACTCGGTGACGCCCATCAATCTGACCACCGGTATCCCGGGCACGCCGATCACCGGTGGAGGTCTCGACACACCCGCCTTCATCGCCATTACCCCTAACGGACAGACCGCCTACGTGACCAACACAGGGGCCAATGTCGTGACCATTCTCAGCTTGACGACCAATACGGCCGGCACGCCGATCACCGGTGGCAGTCTCGATGACCCCTGGGGCATCGCCATCACCCCTGACGGCAAGACCGCCTACGTGACCAATCAGATCGGCAATTCGGTGACCCCCATCACCACCGCCACCAACACCACGGGGCCGGCGATCCCGGTAGGGAGCCAACCCCTGGACATCGCCATCACCCCCAACGGGCAGACCGCCTACGTAACCAACCACACCGGCAACTCGGTGACCCCGGTCAACATCGCCACCAACACCGCCGGCACGCCGATCACCGTCGGCTCCGAGCCCTACGGCATCGCCATAACCCCTGATGGCAAAACCGCTTACGTTGCCAACCAGGCCAGCTCTTCGGTGACACCTATCTCCACCGCCACCAACACCGCGGGGCCGCCCACCACCGTCGGGCCCGGACCCATCGGCGTTGCCATCACCCCCGACCAGGCCCCGACGGCCGCCTTCACGGCCACCACGGGCACCCCGGGCAACCCCACCACCTTCAACGCCTCGGCCTCGTCCTCCCCGGTGGGTTCGATCGCCAGCTACGCCTGGAACTTCGGTGACGGGACGACGGCGACGACCACCTCGGCCACCACCACCCACACCTACGCCGCCTCGGGCACCTACAACGTGACCCTGACCGTGACCAACACCCAGGGGACCTCGACGGCCCAGGTCTTCACCGGCCAGACGGTCTCCAATAACGGCGGCCCCTCGGCCACGACCACCCAGGCGGTCTCGACCGCCGGTTACGACCTGGCCGGTTCCGACGGTGGGGTCTTCGTCTTCCCGGTTGGCCAGGCCAGTGGCTTCTTCGGCTCACTGCCGGGACTCGGGGTCAAGGTGTCCAACATCGTGGGCATCGTGCCCACCAACAACTTCACCGGCTACAACCTGGTGGGTTCCGACGGTGGGGTCTTCGTATTCCCGGTCGGCCAGTCCTCGGGCTTCTTCGGATCCCTGCCCGGCCTCAAGGTGAGCGTCAACAATATCGTGGGCATCGTGCCCACCAACAACTACCAGGGCTATGACCTGGTGGGATCCGACGGCGGGGTCTTCGTCTTCCCGGTCGGCCAGTCGGCTGGCTTCTATGGCTCGCTGCCCTCGATGAACGTCCACGTCTCAAATATCGTGGGCATCGTGGCCACCCCGGGCGGTGGGGGCTACTTCCTGGTCGGAAAGGACGGCGGGGTCTTCACCTTCGGCAACGCCCCGTTCCTGGGGTCCCTCCCGGGCATCGGGGTCACCGTCAACAACATCACCGGCATCGCGGCCACCCCCGACGGCCAGGGCTACTACGTGGTGGGGGCCAACGGCGCGGTCTACGCCTTCGGCGACGCCACCTCCCACGGCTCGCTCCCCGGTCTCGGGGTCACGGTGTCGGACATCGTGTCGATCGTGCCCACCCCCGACGGCGGGGGCTACTGGCTGATCGGCTCTGACGGGGGGGTCTTCGCCTTCGGCGACGCCACCTCCCAGGGGTCGCTGCCCGGCGTGGGCGTCCAGGTCACCAACGTGGTCGGGGCGGTGCCCACGGGATGAGAAGTATCTCGATCCGCCAAATTCTGGGACACTCGAGCTGGGATCCCAAGGGCACCACTCTGGGCCGATCCATGCCCTCTCGGGATCCTTTGAAGCCTCTCATAGTCGGACTATCTCCCTTGGCGGGTGCGGGGCTTAGAGATCAGGGGGTCGCCCCCAGGCGGACCGTTTTCCGGCTGACACCCCGAAGGTTGTCACTCGAAGTCCAGCGCTTTGGAGGTTGAACCCGAAGATCACAGCCTCTCGGCCATGGGCCCGAAGGTCGTCGGACACCAGCAACGGTTGGGGACACGATCCGCCCAGTTCGCCCGTGCAATCGGGCGCTCAACTATCGGTGCCGCACTTCCCACAGGACGCACTTCAGGATGTGGCTGGCAGACGCCACAGGTCGATGTTGCCATCAACGGCGTACTGGTCGATGTCGGTAACTTCTTGGGGGGTGAATTCGAGGTTCTCCAACGCATCCACGTTTTGCTCGAGCTGGGTCACGCTGCTGGCTCCGATGAGCGCAGAGGTGACTCGGGTGTCACGTAGTGCCCAGGCAATAGCCATCTGTGCGAGAGATTGATCTCGCTCCGAGGCAATGTCGTTAAGTCCTCGGATACGGGCGAGGTTCTCATTGTTGAGCATGTCACGAGTCAGAGAGCCTCCACGATCTGCCCGAGAGCCCGGAGGGATCCCGTTCAGGTAGCGGTCGGTGAGCAGGCCCTGCGCCAAAACCGAGAAGGCAATGCAACCCACTCCGTCAGCCCCTAGGACGTCGAGGAGGCGGTCCTCGATCCAGCGATTGAGCAGCGAATACGACGGTTGATGGATGAGCACTGGAGTGCCCAACTGACGCAGGATGGCGACTGCCTCGGCGGTGCGCTTGTCCGAGTAAGAGGAGATACCGACGTAGAGCGCCTTTCCGGAGGTGACGGCCGTATGCAGAGCACCGAGGGACTCCTCCAAGGGTGTCTGTGGATCAAAGTGATGATGATAGAAGATGTCGACATAGTCGATGCCAAGGCGCCGCAAGCTCTGATCGAGGCTTGCGAGGAGATACTTCCGAGACCCGAGGTCGCCATAGGGGCCCGGCCACATGTCCCAGCCCGCCTTGGTGGAGATGACGAGTTCGTCGCGGTAGTCCCGGAAGTCTTCGCGGAAGATACGCCCGAAATTGGTCTCGGCACTGCCGTACGGAGGCCCATAGTTATTGGCTAGATCGAAATGGGTGATGCCCAGGTCGAACGCTCGCCGCACGACCGAGCGCTGAGTTTCGAGTGGTCGGTCGTCGCCGAAGTTCTGCCAGAGGCCGAGCGATATCGCAGGTAGAAGCAGACCGCTGCGCCCACAACGGCGATACGTCATGGACTCGTAGCGATCGTCGGCGGGGGCGTGGACGGTCACTCGTGGCCCCCCTGTTGCTCGAGTGCCTGGGCAACGACGGTCAGATCGCTTTCGCCGAGACCCAGACCGACCACTTCTTCCCATTCGTCGGCCAAGGCGGCAAGCGTCTCGAAGCGGTCGCTGCCGGCGTCCGCCAGGGCGAGGTGCACGTCTTTGAGCGCGAGTGACAACGCGAACTGGACTGAAAAGTCCCCTCGGGCGATGCGTTCCAGCTTGGCTGCTTGCCAGGGAGACACGAGCGGGCCATCGCCGAGAGCATTCATCACGCTTTGAGTCTCGAGGCCAAGCTGATGGGCAAAGGCTACTGACACGTTGACTGCTTCCGCTGCGAGCGCTAGCCACGTGTTGGCAACGAGTTTGAGTTTCGACCCGGTGCCCACAGCTCCCACCCAAATGGTTCGCCGACCGAGCGCATCAAAGAGAGGTGCGAGCCGCGGACGAACGGCTTCTGGTCCCGAAGCAAATATGGTCAACTGACCTTGCTCCGCCGGCTCTTTGCTTCCCGAGACCGGCGCATCGATCAGGACCACATCTGGGCGCTCCGCTCTCACAAGGGATTCGACGCGCTTCATTCCTCCGTCGCCGATCGTACTCATCTGCGTCCAAATCGCGCCTGGGGCGAGGGCGGCCAACATGCCCTGATCCTTGGCGATCGCTAGGACGACCTCTGCATCCGTGACCATCGTGACGACGATGGCGGCCTGGCGAGCGGCATCAGCAGCCGACTCGGCCACCTCGGCGCCGAGGTCCGCCAGGCTTCGCGTGGCATCCGGATTACGGTTCCAGACGATCGTCGGGATACCGGCACCGAGGGTCCGGGTTGCCATGGCATGTCCCATGGTGCCGATGCCGAGAAACGCCACGGGGTCCTTTCCCTGAGACATCGCTTCCTCCTCTCGGGTCCCCCATGAGGGCTACGAGACGTAGATCAGCACAGCAGCCTTTCTTCGCCCTATCAAGGGATGAGAACGATCTTCCCTCGGGTGTGGCGCTGCTCCAATTCTGCATAGGCATCGGCCACCCGATCCAGGGGATATGTGGCCGCGATCGGAATCTCGATCGCACCCGAAGCCACGAGATGAGCCATCTCGGCAAGGACGTCAGGGGTGGAGGCGGTACCGCTCCCCTCCGCCTTGACGCCGAGCTCCTGGGCCCGCTGGAACGAGGCGATTGTCTCGATCCGGTCGCGTGGAACGCCGAGACTGACTGCGAGGTCGAGATACTCGGGCCCGAAGAGATCGATGAATCCGTTGATTTTACCGCTGGCCGCGTCGCGTAGACGCTCCGCCAGCCCGTCGCCGTACGGTACGGGGATGGCGGCGTGAGCACGGAGCCAGTCGGCATTCGCCTCGGAGGCGATGCCCAGGACGCGCGAGCCGCGGAGCGCCAACAGCTGAACCACCACCGTCCCCACGCCGCCCGCAGCCGCCGAGACAGCAATCGCATCGCCCTCCTTGGCATCGACGGCACGTACGGCCGCATAGGCAGTGCACCCGACGACATAGAGCGACCCTGCAACCTCCCAGCTGAGCTCCGGCGGTTTGTGGATCAGTTGGGTTGTCGGGACGGCGACGTACGTGGCATGGCTGGAGCGGCGAAAGGAGAACCCCAAGACGGGATCACCAACAACGAATTCATCCACGCCGCTTCCGACAGCGGACACGATCCCAGCGAGGTCGCTGCCTTCGCCCGAGGGAAATTCCGCCGGAAATCGGTCATGCACCGCCCCCGATCGGATGGCAGATTCGCCTGGGTTGATGGCTGCCGCCTTGACCTCGACCACGACCTCACCCGCTTCGGGAGCTCGAATGGGCACGTCGGCGACGTAGAGAACTGACCGATCCCCATAGCGGTCGAAGCGCACAGCGCGTGAAGAAGTCGCTGTCATCTCAGCCCTCCGTTTCAGGTCGGCCTTGGCGCCCTCATGACGTTATCCGCCGGGTGCTCGACGGGTGCCATCCAGAAGCCCGGTCTCCCGGCAAACGCGGCCGAATCGATCTCGCCGTGGGAATTGCTCGGAATCGTGCTGCTCGGGGCAGCAGAAGGGCCGGCCATCAAGACCGGCCCTGAGCTGCACGTTCCTTGGCGTCGGGGAGTGGATTTGAACATCCGATCTTCGGGTTATCAGCCGAAGGCGCCGAACCGTGCCTCGAGCGGAAGAGTGGAGGAACAGGCGGTTCTGACATCTAGTGAGAATTCCAAGCAATCAGTCCCGAGCGATTCAGCGGGCGACGAACCCGAATGCACGGCTCGGAGTCCTCCAGAGTGTTTGGGTGCGCGACCCGAAGACCGAGATCCTGGGGTGATGGATACGAATACCCGCTTAGAAGCCTGGTATCCCGGGCCTCCGTTGATAACGGTCAGGTCACTGCTCCGAGGCTGACAACATGGCACCATCACCCTTCTGGTTGGCGGCGGCTTTTGACCGCGCCCAGACGTAGTCCGGCTTACCACTTGGCGAGCGCACGATCCCCTCGGTGAATAACACCTCTCGTGGTAACTTGTACCCTGTCAGGCGGTCACGTCCGTGTCGCCGAAGCGTCTCTGACGAAACCCTACGACCGGGCCGGAGCTGAACCAGAGCAACGACGCGTTCGCCAAAGCGAACATCGGGGACGCCGACCACGACGGCATCGGCAACGTCCGGGTGGTCCTTCAGCGCGGCCTCCACTTCGTCGGGGAAGACCTTCTCTCCGCCGGTGTTGATGCACAGCGAGCCGCGGCCGAGCACGATAATGGTCCCATCACCCTCAACCGTCGCAAGATCTCCCGGGAGAGCCCAACGCTGACCGCGACGCTCGACGAACGTCGTCGCGGATTTGGCCGGATCACCAAGGTACCCAATCGGCACATGGCCTCCCCGAGCGAGATGTCCGACAACACCGGAGCCGGGCAGCACCGGCTGGAGGTCGTCATCGAACACGTCGGTGTGCTCATCCACGCGCAGACGCGGTGGTCCATAGGGATCGTCAGGCGGGGGTTCGCCACCGATCTGGCCGGTCTCTGAAGACCCGAACAGGTCGGCGACGATGCGTCCGGGAAGGAGCTCTGCCAGTTGCTCCTTCGTCGACGGAGAGAGTACTGCCCCGCCTGAACCCACAGCTATCAGGGACGAGAGGTCATAGCGGGTCGGCTCAGCCGACAGTACGTCGAGCATCGGACGCGCCATTGCATCACCAACGACCACCACGGCGTTGATGGCTTCATCCTGCACGAGCCGCCATACCTCCGATGGATCGAAGGCTCCTTCTGCGGTCGTGACGATCTCTCCGCCACCGAACATGTTGGAAAAGGCCAGCCAGTGTCCTGCCGCGTGCATGAAAGGTGGAATAGCCAGGGCCTTGATGCCAGGACTCAGCACTCGGTCAGCCAGATCCTGGGGCGAACTGATCCACCTCCCAAGAGACAATGGATCACCACCGCCCATGGCGGCGAAGAAGATGTTCTCGTGGCGCCAAATGACCCCTTTCGGCATACCAGTGGTGCCCCCGGTGTAAACGCAATAGAGATCGTCGGCTGCTCGTGGTCGGAATGCGCGGTCGGGGGACGTTGACGCGATGGCGGCCTCGTAGTCGTCCCCGACACTGAGGAAAGGCGAGGAATCCTGAACCTCCAACAACCCCCGGGTCTCAGACATGGCGTCGAGAGCTCCATGCACTGCAGAGGCAAACCGGCTATGAAAGATGAGGCAGACCAGCCCCGCGTCTTGGTAGAGGTACCGCAACTCAGCGCCCGCGTAGCGGTAGTTGATATTGATGGGAACAGCCCTGATCTTGAAGCATGCGAGCATGCCCTCGATGTACTCGGTGCCGTTAGCGAGCTGAAGACCAACACGATCTCCGGAACCGATGCCAGCGGCCTCGAGGAAATGGGCGAGCCGATTGGCACGTTGGTCCAATTCGGTGTAGCTGAGCCTTCGGAACCCCGCGACCATTGCCGTCTGTGGTCCCACGCGGTCGACCACGCTCTCGAAGAGATCGGCTAGGTTGAACTCCACTTGTCTCCTGGCTCCTCCATTGTCCTACGGCAGTACCTCACCGGTTCGCTGCAAGTAGTATTCCAGGTGGAGAGGTCGCCGGATCGGCGGCGAGGTGAGGGCAAGGAGCTTGTGCGGATGGCCGAACGCGACGCGATGGCTTCCTGCCACAGGACCTCTCACCACCTGGGATCCAGGGCGACGTGACCGTTTCTGCCCCTTCGACCGTCGACCGACTCACGTGGCCTTACCATGCAGTCGCCGGATTCGTGAACCGTCGAGCCTTGGTTCGGGCAACGCGAGCCGTGCCTCGGACCTTGCACTTCGTGGGTTCAGCTCTGATTCGTCAGCAAGTGGCCGACGCTCTGCCGGCCCCACGCATGTCTCTCGGTCTTGCGGCTCAGGTGGCCATGGACGAGGCGCTCCTCGCCATGGCTATGACGCCTAGACGGTTCCCGCGCAGCGAGGATTACGCGAGAGTCGCCGCCGAGCTCGCCGACGCCGAGTCGCATTACGCCCACCACGGGTGGATCGCCGACCCCGGCTCCTACCATCGCAGCCCACCACCACTCTCTGGCGATGACATGACCACCAGCCGGGGTTGGGCAATGGGCCTCAGTTATGACCGGTTGAACTGGGACAGCGGATTTGCGCCCCATCCGAATGAGCCCGGTGGCGATCGTTGGATGGCATTCGAGCCGAACCGGACTGCATCGGCGGTCGTTGTACGCCACGCCACGGACCCTCGTCCCTGGGTCATCGCCGTCCACGGTTTCTGCATGGGTTTCCCTTTCATGGACTTCCAGGGCCTGAACGCGGCGCGGCTCCACCACGAGCTCGGCGTCAACCTGGCGCTCCCGACCCTCCCGCTCCACGGATCCCGCCGGGTCACCCTTGTCAGTGGAGAGCCGTTCTTGTCATTCGAGATGATGAACGCGGTCTACGGCCTGTCCCAGGCCGTTTGGGACATCCGGCGCCTGATCGCCTGGATACGTGAGCAAGGAGCCACCTCGATCAGCCTCTATGGCGTTTCACTTGGCGCTTACGTGGTCTCCCTCCTGGTCGGAATCGAAGCAGGCCTCGACACCGTGGTGGCTGGAATTCCTGTTTCGGACTTCCCCGGGTTGTTCCACGGGCACAGCCCACGGCACATTCGCGCCCAGGCGATCGAACACCGGATCATCGGCAGCGCCGCAGAGAACGTCTACCGCGTCGTATCGCCCCTCGCCTTCGAACCCAAGGTGCCCAAGGAGCATCGGTTCATCTTTGCCGGTTACGGCGACCGATTGGCGACGCCCGGTCAGGCGCAGCGGTTATGGGAACACTGGGACCAACCCAGGATCTCCTGGTATTCGGGGAACCATGTCGGCTACTTGTGGTCAAAGCAAGTGTCCGACTTTCTCGTGACGTCACTTGGACAGATCTCGAATCCTGAGGGTGCAGTTGTCGACGGAGGGTGACCATTGGAGACGATGACGGGGTTGGACGCCAAGTTCTTGTACTCCGAGACCCCTACGGCCCACATGCACACGGTCAAGGTGGCGGTTTCCGACGTCTCCGCCATCGGAGATCGGTTCTCCTACGAGTCACTGCTCACCGTTCTCGAACACCAGCTCGACAGGCTCCCGCCGTTCCGCCGCCGGGCGGTACCGGTCCCACTCGGGCTCGGGCACCCGGTGTGGATCGAAGACCCCGAGTTCGACCTCCGCCGCCACGTCAGTCGACGAGTGCTGGAGGAACCGGGGAGCGATCGCCAACTGGCCGCGGTGATCGGCGAATTCGCGGGGGTCGCGCTGGCGCGCGATCGGCCCTTGTGGGAGCTCATGGTGGTCGAGGGGTTGGCCGGTGGTCGGATGGCCGCCGTGGCGAAGCTGCACCACGCGGTGGCCGACGGTTCCGCTGCCGTTGCCCTCCTCCAGAGCGTGGTGCAGGGCAACCCCTTCGAGGCAACCCAGGGGCCTGCCACCGGCGTCGACCGGTGGCGTCCCGAATCGGTCCCGAACCGCCGCCAGTTGCTGAAGATGGCGGCGCACGGTCATGTGGCCCGCTGGAAGGGGCTGCCGCTGCTCGCGGTGCGGTCGACACGGGGGGCTCGCGCGTCCGAGGTCCGCCGGCGGAGTTTCGAAGTACGGCCACCCCTTCCGCTCCATCACATCCCCAAGACGTCGTTCAACGTCTCGCTCACTCCCGAACGAACCTTCGCCATGACCAGTCTGCCGTTGGCGGACTTAAAGTCCATCCGGCGTGCCGCCGGCACCACGCTAAACGATGTCTACCTGGCAGTATGCGCCGGGGCTCTGCGCCGCTATCTCTCCAACCGAGGTGAGCTCCCAGTGCGTTCACTGGTTGCCAGTGTTCCCGTATCGACCGACCCGAGTGTGGCCCGCATGTCGGGTAACCGGGTGGACAACCTCTACGTGAGCATCGGTACCGACCTCGTCGATCCTCGCCAACGGCTCAAGCACATCTACGACGTCACAACGGCCGCCAAAGAGGTACGCGGTCTGCTCGGCCATGAGCTGCTCGAGCAACGGGCCGACATCATCCCTCCCCAGATCTACAGTTCGATTGTTCGACTCTGGACCCGCTCACATGCTGCGAGCCGAGTGCAACCTCCTCTCAATGTCGTGCTGTCCAATGTCGCCGGTCCCCGAGAGCGGATCTACTTCGGTCCGATCGAACTGGAGGCCCTGTACTCGGTCGGACCAATCCTCGAGGGGATCGGCCTCAACATCACTGCCTGGAGCTACGAAGAGAAACTCGGTGTGTCGGTACTCGGTTGTCCAGCCAGCGTGCCCGATCCCTGGGAGATCACCGACGCGTTGCACCGCTCACTTGATGAACTCCGAGGGGTGATGGGGACTGAGGAGCTCGTCGAACTGTGAAGCCGGCATGCCTTGGTCGCGTGCGAACGATCCGGTCGTGCTTATACTTCGCGCTCAACTGAAGGTCAGGCTCCCATCCGAGGCCCTTGGCGATGACGCGCTCCCAACTACCCAAGAACTGGAAAGCGGCGCTCCCCGGCGAGTCGATCCAACACCGCTTGCATCACATCCGTGAGTTCCTGGTAGCACCGACGGACAATTGCTTCGTCCTCGGCCGCCTCTGGACCGTACCGGGACGACCAGTCGATCGGTTCACAAAGCTCCACGGTGATCTTCGCCGGAAGAGGCCACGTCGGTATTCCTCCCGGGACGATCCCCACCGGCGGCCCGAGCACGAGAGGCCACACCTTGATTCGGAACAGCCGGTCAAATCCGAGAAGCTTTGCGATCCGCTCCCCTCGCGCGAGAACGATCAATGTCTCGTGGGCGCCGACGGAGACCGCTGGTACGAGGGGGACCTGCGTCCGGAGGGCGAGACGAACGAAGCCAAGCCGTCCACCGAATTCGATGCGATTGCGCTCCCACCAAGGGCGGAAGACCTCGTAATCCCCACCGGGGTAGTCGATGAGGATCCCTCCGTCGCGCAGGATCGACTCTGCACCCTCCCGCCCAGCCTCGACGGCACCTGCCCGCGCCATTAGGGGTCCGACGCCCGGAAGCCCAAGAAAGAAGGAGTGGAACAGTGCGTAGACGGGTTCCTCTTCACCCCGCTCCCGCCACCACGAGGTCAACAGAACCGGAAGGTCGGGTGGGGTCTGCCCACCAGAGTGGTTACCCACAACGAGGAACGGACCCCGTTCGGGTAGGCGGTCGAAGCCCCTTACCTCTGGCCGGAAGTATGACGCATAGAGTTCGAGGATCGGTCGAGCGGAACGCAAGAATGCCGGGTCCCGGGCGGATCCCCATCCAGTATCCGAGCTGTTGCAGTTATCCATGACCCGTCAATCATGCAATAGGGACAACACATGTGTCATCGGATAGGAGTTCATAATGGGGGTGCAACGAAGGCGCCCCGCCCAAGGCGGGAAGAACGCCGACGGGTCGGGCGCGCCGTCGGCTACACGGCGTCCTGACATCGCCTGACGTCATCCCGGTCCGCTGACGGAGGCTCGCTCGCCAAGCTTGGAGCGAAGTTCAGCCTCGAAGGCGAGAATCTCCGGTGCCATCGCCTTTGCTCGCAGGGACTCAAGTCGGGGGTAACCGGCGTCTCGCTCAGCGTCCCATTCATCGGCGAAGCGCCCTGAGGCGATATCAGCCACCACTTCTCGCATCGTGGCTGTGATGTCGAGATGGCTGTAACGGTCGCCGCGCGACAGCTGGCCATACTGACTCGTCGGCGAGTGGTACACCATCTGCGCCGCCCCTCCCTCAAGTCGCACCCGCCGGTAGGTCCGCTCCACCTCTCCAGAGAGAACCAGTTCGGTAATGATTGCCTCGAGTGGGACCCCGCACTCGAGCATGACCTGCACAAACGATTCGCTGACGCGCCGAAGGACCGGGGCCAGCGCCTGCTCGACCGCCAGGTCAAGGACCGCTTCTTGTTCCGCAGAGAGCTCGATAGCGCCCTGGCGGAGACCACCGATGGCTTTGGCAATGGCGAGAATGCGAGATCGGGCTGTGCCCGTTACGTCGCGGTGGACTCCGACGGCCGTGATGAACCCGGTCCCTTCGAGGTAACACTGGCGAACTTCGGGGCCGAGCATCCGGGGTGCCACCATGCCCACATCGCATTGAGGATCCAGCCGCCCAAAAGCGAGGGTGTAACCGCTCGCCACGATGACCACCGCGTCAGGACGAGGGAGGAGAGGCAGCGTCGGGATGACGTCGTCGGGGACAAGCACACAAATCACGTCGGCGTCATTTCCCGCGACAAGCTCATTGACG
Organism: uncultured Acidimicrobiaceae bacterium; assembly: GCA_963836375.1. Taxonomy (GTDB): domain Bacteria; phylum Actinomycetota; class Acidimicrobiia; order Acidimicrobiales; family RAAP-2; genus CAWIJK01. The sequence goes on from CAWIJK010000004.1 coordinate 582,745, forward strand.
GCGAACCCGTCAGCCTCGGCCGTTGCCCTGCTCGAGTCCTCCCGGACGCAGACGACAATGTCGATGCCCGAGTCGCGCAGATTGAGGGCCCATGACCGCCCCTGGTTCCCGTATCCGATGACGGCAACCCGCTGGCCATCGAGGGCATCGATCTGACCTTCGGACTCACTCACGATGACGGTCATGGTTCCGACCGTACTCTTTCCCTCTGATCCTCGTCAGCATTGATCCGACGGCGCACCGCCGACACCCCATCTCGGGTGGGCGGAGCCGTTCTCTTGGGTCCTTTGGCCTCTGGGAAGGAGACCCCCACTTCGGTAGAGTTGAAAGGAGAAGGATCCGTGAGGGTCCGGAAGGAGGCGCTTATGCGATGTATGCAGGGTGACTCATCTTGAGGATGGATGGCGCCGGATTGTACGGATTTCCGGAAGGCCCCAGGTAGAGCAAAAAGCCAAGCAACTCGAAGTTAGAGCCTTGGAATCACCGGAGTAGGAAGACTCCCAAAGGGTGCCATTTTCGTGCGGTGTCCATTCTCGGAGTCCAAGTGAGGAAAACGCCCGATCCCCGTCGATTTGTGGGACGGGCGTTTTCACGTACACCATTGGTCGTCTTGGTCTCTGGCCGTAGGTCTTCGCCCGGATCCAGGGTCGGCGATGTTTTCGGGCCGTAGTGGCGGTCAATCGCGAAGGTTCGGGTGCTCTACCCGAAGATGACTCGGCCCTTCTCGGAATGGATTTTGAGGTATCCCAAACGGGGCAGATGAGAGCTCGTCAGACCGGAACTGGCATCAATCTGGGCCACCTGCGAGTCTCGGTGACCGGTCGGTAGAGGATGAGCGCTCAGGTCATCGGAAAGTCCGAGCCATAAGCAATGGCATGGTCCAAACGCAATGTTGCGTTCAGGACAACGGAAGGCTGGCCAGCCGGGCATCTGCCCCGAACCTCACGGTGATCCCGTCTCTGCGCATGCTGCGCACAAACCACCAAATCGAGATCCCGATAGCCAGCGCCGTCAGGGAGAGGGAAACGCCCGTTCGTTCGATCGGGAACGACCGAGCTGAGGCCGTGAGAAGCAACAACAAGACAACAGCGCCGTTCAAGAACATGGCAATCGCCCAGAGGAACGAGACCCGCACAAAGAAGCGGCGCACAACTGATCGGGCAAGCAGTTCTGGGGCCAGCGGACAGAAGTCATGCGTAAATCGCTGGGTGAATGGACGGCCCAAGAGAGCCGAGCACACCAGTGCCAGGGAGACGAGAAACGTGCTCGCCGTGGGTTGAATGAAGTACAGGAAGACGCTTCCGGTGATGAAACCAACGACCGTTCGGACCGTGAGCAGCAGCGTCCCAATGAGGAGCAGAGTTGAGACACGCTCGCGGCGAACGAGTCGACGGGCGATGATCATCAGGGACCAGATCAGAGCACCGATGAGTGCCCCTCGGAAACCGGCCACCAACAGGATCAGGTAATAGGCAACGACGGGTGCGACCACACTCTCCAGGAGCACAGGCACCGCATGGGCGAAAACCAGGCGTGATGATGGCATGTGGAGGACCGAACCGCCGCGCCCGTCAGGATTTTCCGAGAAGCTCAGCGCCCGAAGCCCTCGTTGCCGAGTTCGAAATGGGCCGATGAACCACCCTAGCGGACGCCCATGCCTACCGAAGATCGGGCCAGTTCTGAAAAAGGCGTCGGCGCCGTGTCCTCAGGGCCGTCGGAGGGATACGACGCTCGGTCATCGCCTCAAGTCCGTTGCCCGGGTGTTCGTGTTCTCGTCCAGTCCAACTTCGCGCTTGGGCGAGCGATACGGTTGGAGGGGTTGCCGCCGGGTGGTCTATCCCGGATTCTGAGGGGATATCCCATAGCGCCCGCGAGGTACGCTCGACCTGGGTGATCCCGAGGGACAATGCTCTGGGGCCATAGGTCCGCACAGCGGTAGGGCGTCCCCTCGGCTAGATCTCTGCCCCGCCCGACGCGGTCAGGGCTCGGGCGCGGTTGTTCTCGGTTGATCGAGGGGTTACTCCCCCGGTGCCGTACTCGGCGCCGGGGACCCCTCGAGGAGCTGGCGCAGATCGTCCAGCACCGACGACCCGCGCTGTGGGCAGAGGTACTCGCCGGCCAGGACCAGCACCAGGTAGGCCTCGTAGTGCGCGAGCTTGGAGGTCTCCGGCTTGCCCCCGTTCCACTGAGGGCTCGCCTGCTCGGCCAGCTCGAATTGCTGGCTGACCCAGGTGGAGACGGGAACGTGGTGGGCGAAATCGGCGCAGGCCATCCTTCCGGCGGTCAGGAGGGGACTGACCACGGTCGTCGGGATCTTCGAACTGTGGCGATGAAGAAGATACAAATAGGCCAGCTTCGAGTTGTGGGGGACGGTCGCGTCCCGGGAGTGCACCAGCGCCAACGCCAGGGCCGCCGCGAGCGACCGGGGCGCGATGCTGGGCACCGCTCCGTTGGGGAACCGCATAAGGGTGATGAACAGGCGCCGCTCCGAGGCGTTGCCCGTCTGTCCGGCCACCAACGCGTGGTGCACGATCCAGACCAGGCCCCCGTAGCTGAAGAACTCGGCTCCACCGGGGGCGACGTCACGCTCCTCCTTCGTGTCGGCCGAGTCGAGCCAGGCGTGGTCCAGCGGTTTGGTACATGGCCCGGTGACCGACGCACACTTCGCCGCCCCGATGCTGTAGTCCGGGGTCCCCCAGTCGTTGGCCGAGTAGAAGAGCCAATGGGTTCCCCCGGCCTCAACCATGGAGGGACCCTCGACGAGGCCGCCCTCCCAGGGCTGAGTAGCCGAGAGGATGGGGACCGCCGGGCCGGCCGTGCTGAGGCCGTCGGGGCTGAGGCGCTGCGAATAGATGACGGTCGGCTGCCCACAGCAGTCCCCATCGGCCTTCCACAGCAGCCAGGGCGTGCCGTTCTCCACGTAGATGCTGGGGTCGATGGCACCGCCCTGGCTGACCGGACAGACGAACGGGGCGCTCGAGTTGTCCACGAAGGGCCCGGTCGGGCTGGTCGAGGTCGCCCGCGAGATGCACGCAGCCGCCGTCCAGTTGCCGTTCACGGTGTGGACGCAGCCGTAGGGCTTCTGTGCCCCGAGGCACCCGAGGGAGATGGTGGCCGGGGTGCTGTAGTACAGCACATAGGTCCCGTCCGGCCGGCTCCACACAGCCGGGGCCCATTGGTAGCCGGGCGTGGTCCATTTGGGGACGGTGGGCATGGCGTCGCCGAGATACCGGCCGGTGTAGGTGCCTTTGGTGAGCCCGATCCCGAGGACCGGCACGTTGGCTTGGCCATCCTGACCCTTGAAGCTGGTTGCGTAGACGTACAAGCTCCCAGGGGTGGCGACCACGAAGGGATCGGCAAAGTCCCCGTTGTAGAACGTCTTGGCCCCGAGGATTCCCCCAATAAGTGTCAGGTGCTGGCCATCCATGACCGTGGGATCCTTTCCGATTGGGCCTGTTGTCGGCTGCAGCTCACCGGCATGTACGTCGGGCTCCGCCTGGATCACTCGGGTAGTGGTGGTGGTGGTGGTGGGGGACGCAGACGCCAGAGCGGGTGTCACACCTGACAACGCGAGTACGCAGACGGCCACAGCCCAGCCAAAGCCGCCGACGGGGCTCCGGTGATGACGCCCAGAACCCCGTTGCATGTTCGATCTCCTCAAGGTCGTGTTCCGACGAATCCCGCCAATGGCCGCGGCATTGTGTCACGCCGCAGGCCCGGCCGCTTGGAGTGACCCCGATGACGAGCAGTATCAAGCGTGGCAGCACCAGAGTCGGGGACCGGAGTCATGCCGACGTGAGATGCCCCGACGACAACCAGGCCTAAACCGACAACTATCCGGACGCCTTCGCCTTGGTCCGGACGGGCCAATGAGGTTTGCCCGCTGGGAAGGCCAGGACGCACCACACATCCCTCGGTGCCGAACCCGAAGACCGGCGAGGCACCTCCGACCCGTCAAGGCCCTGGCTATCCCCCTTGGCGGTTCGGACCGATCAAGACACGAGGACACCGGCCCGCTACGCTGCGTTCGCGGTCAGCGTTGAGGCAGAGCCGACCCGACTGGTGAGTGAAGCGCGGTGGATGGAGGCGTTGATCATGGGAAGGGTCATTCGACATTCACCCTGGCCACGGAGTGCCATTCTCTCCATCGTCCTGATCTGCTCGACCGGGATCCCCCTCGGAGTGGGTGCCGCCCTATTCCCTCAAGGCACGGTCGGCGCCTCGGGCATCGCCGTTACCAATTGCAATGACTCGGGTGCGGGATCCCTTCGAGCGGCGGTCGTAGGCTCCTCGACGGGGTCGACCATCACCTTCGCGACGTCACTGGACTGCAATCTCATAAAGGAGACCACCGGTCCGATCGTCGTGTCGAACAATCTGACGATTGATGGGCCCGGAGCTTCCACGTTGGCGGTGAGCGGCAACAACGCCAACTCCGTCTTTGCCGTCAGCGACGGATTCGTCGTCACGATCTCCGGACTCACGATCGAAGACGGGAACAGTGACAACGGGGGCGGGATCGACAACGACGGCACGCTCACCGTCAGCGAGACCACGATTTCGAACAACACCGGCAATTCGGACGCCGGCTTCGGTGCCGGCATCTTCAACGACGGCACCCTGACCGTCACCGACAGCGTGATTTCCGACAACACCGAGGCGTCCTTCGGGGGTGGGATCGAGAGCGACGACGGCACCTCGATGAGTGTCACCGACAGCACTGTCTCTGGGAACCAGGCCGCCAACGGCGGCGGTGGCCTGATCAGCACCGGCGGAACCCAACTGACTGTCAGCCACAGCACAATCACCGGTAACACTGTTGCGGCCGGTAACGGAGGTGGCATCATCAACGCCGCTATCGGCTCGGTGATCAACAGCACGATCGTCAGTAACACCGCCATGGTCGGCGCGGCCATCGACAACGACGGCGGCACCCTGGCGGTGGGCGCAAGCACACTCGCCGACAATACGGATACCGGCGGAGCTGGTGGGGGGATTGCGAATTCGATCGGTGCGACGAGCATCGGCTCGACGATCCTGTCCAATAACGACGGCAACTGTTCGATCCTATCCGGTTCGATCACCGACAGCGGCTACAACATCTCCGATGATGACTTCTGTGACTTCACCAGCACGGGCAGCACCAACAATTCGAGCTTGGTTGGTCGCAATCTGGGACCGCTCCGCGACAACGGTGGACCGACTCAGACGAAGGCGTTGTTGAATGCTCCGAGCGGCGATCCGATGCTCAACGTCGTCCCAGCCGGCCCACTGTGTCCGGCGACCGACCAACGTGGCGAGCCGAGAGTCGCCCCATGCGACATCGGTGCCTATGAAGCTCAGCCGCCTTCTGCTCCCCTCGACCCGTCCGCCACGCCCGGCTCCACGACCGTTGGGATCACCTGGGCCGCACCGGCATCGAGTGGCGATCTCCCGATCACTGGATACGACATCTACTGCTCGACGGCGAACCCCCCCTCGACACTAGGGCCGCCGAGTGTGACCGTCAGCGGCGCGAGTGCGATATCGGGCAACGTCAGCGGTCTGATGAGCGGCACCCGGTACTACTGCGTGGTGACGGCTGTCAGCGCTATAGGCCAGTCCGTCGCCTCGACGGTGGTCAGTGCGACTCCGCTCCAGACCGGTTACGACCTGGCCGGGTCCGACGGCGGGGTCTTCGTTTTCCCGGTCGGCCAGGCCTCCGGTTTCTTCGGGTCCCTCCCGGGTCTCGGGGTCAAGGTCAACAACATCGTGGGCATCGTGCCCACCAACAACTTCAGCGGCTACAACCTGGTGGGTTCGGACGGCGGGGTCTTCGTCTTCCCGGTCGGCCAGTCGAGCGGCTTCTTCGGGTCCCTCCCGGGTCTCGGGGTCAAGGTCAACAACATCGTGGGCATCGTGCCCACCAACAACTACACCGGCTACGACCTGGTGGGATCCGACGGCGGGGTCTTCGTGTTCCCGGTCGGCCAGTCCTCGGGCTTCTACGGCTCGCTGCCCTCGATGAACGTCAACGTGAGCGACATCGTGGGCATCGTGGCCACCCCCGGGGGCGGGGGGTACTTCTTGGTCGGCAAGGACGGGGGGGTCTTCACCTTCGGGACTGCCCCGTTCCTGGGCTCGCTCCCGGGCATCGGAGTCTTGGTCACCAACATCACCGGGATCGCCTCGACTGCCGACGGCCAGGGCTACTACGTGGTCGGGGCCAACGGCGCGGTCTACGCCTTTGGGGACGCTCACAGCTTCGGATCCCTCCCGGGCCTGGGCATCAGCGTGACCAACATTGTGAGCATCGTCCCCACCCCAGACGGGGGGGGCTACTGGTTGATCGGTTCCGACGGCGGGGTCTTCGCCTTCGGCGACGCCACCAGCCAGGGGTCGCTCCCGGGTCTCGGGGTCTCGGTCAACAACGTCGTGGGAGCCGTGCCTACGGGGTAAGGGTGTGTCCAAACGGGATGGGCCATACGGCGAACCCCTCTCTGCTCCGCGGGTCCTGCCCGCAGCAACCCTCGGTGACTGGTGGATCGGATCACTAGTGCGCCGATTAATAGGAAGGCCCATGCAAGGCCACCTTCGGGTGCTGAACCCGAGCGTTGCGGTTGGGACGTCAACCAGAAGGCCCATCTGAGCTCCGGGTGTGGAACCCGAAGACTCTGACTCTACCGAAGCCCCGGTTCTCGGGGGGTCGGCGACCAGGAAGAGCCCCAGGGACATCGTGGCGCCAGCCCACAACGGTGGGCCGACCGAGACGATGCTGCCGCTCGCCAGCAACCCGGCGGTCGGCGGAATCCCCTCCAAGACCACCGTGACGCCCAGTACCCGGTCGCGGATGCTCTGCCCAAACACTGACCAGCGGGGGGTACACAGCGCGGCAGGCAGGCCGTGGGACGCCGGAGCCGTGCAGTCCTCCGCTCCGTAGTTCGGAGTTCGTCTCACGCTCAGCGGGGCAGGATTCATGTGCCCACCCCACCGTCTCTCGGCATGGGGGCTACCGATCCCGAGTTCCTGAGCCGGGGCAACCCGGCCACTTCGAGGGGCAGATCGTGCGGCGTGGACGGTTCCGATCCCCGGGGGAACAGACCGCGGGGTGGACGCCTGCGGGGACTATGGGGTCGAGCGTCCGGATCGGACAAGGTTCCAATGAGCCCGGGTCTCCTGTCCCAGATGCCCAGTACCGGGTTCAAGTTGGCTATTGCTCTGACCTCACCTTCGACGCACCGATTTCACTGCACAACGCAGGCAATGCCTGTTGCGGCGCCCACGTTTCCGTGCAATCGTACGGAAGCGCTTGACCTGGCCGTTTGCTCGACGATCGGAGGTTACTGATGGCCTACCGCCGTCGTCGGATGATGCGTCTCGCCAGTCCTGTCATCCTCGTCGCCACCCTGGCCGTCCCGACGTTTGTCGCGGTCGCCGTCGTCAACACGCCGCCCGCTGCAGCTTGGATAAATACTCCTACGGCCTATGTGAGCAACTACGGGGATAACTCCGTGACCCCGATCGACCTCTCCACCAACACGGTGGGTGCGCCGGTCACCGTTGGGACTCGTCCAACCGCCGTCGCTGTCACGCCTGACGGCCAGACGGCGTACGTCGTCAATTCCGGCAGCAATACCGTGACCCCCATCAACGTGGACACCAACATCCACGAGTCGCCGATCGGCGTGGGTTCCGATCCCCAAGGTATCGCCATCGCTCCCGACGGCGAGACCGCTTACGTCACCGACTCCGGCAGCAATACCCTGACCCCCATCAACCTGGCCACGAATGCGGCCGAGCCGTCGATCGTCGTCGGGCCAGCCCCCACTGGCATCGCGATCACCCCTGACGGCCGTACCGCCTACGTCGTCACCAACCCGACCTACGGCTACAACGTGACCCCGGTCAACCTGACCACCGATACAACCGGGACGCCGATTCCGATCGACGCCCTGGGTGGACAGGGAGGCATCGCCATCACCCCAGACGGCAAGAGCCTCTATATCATCGCCAGCTCTCCCGAGGTCTCCACGATCAACACGACGACCAATACGGTTGGAACTCCGATCTCGTTTTCCCCTTCTTTCGAGCTGGGTGTCTCCATCGCCATCTCGCCCGATGGAAAGGCCGCCTACGCCGCAGGACCTTTTTTGGGCATCATCCCCATTGACGTGGCGATTAGCACCGCTGCGCCGTACATCGCCACGCCTGGCGGGGCTTTTGGGATCGCCGTCTCTCCCGATTCCAAGACCGAGTATGTCACCGAGGAATTTTCAGGCGATGTACGCCCGCTCGACACCGCCACCGGCACCCTCGGGCCAGCTATCCCCCTCATACCCGGATCTTCAGATCCCTCTGACATTGAACCATTTGGCATCGCCATCACCCCCGACCAGGCTCCGACCGCCTCGTGGAAGTTGAGCCTGCCTCCTGCGCCGAACCTTCCCGTCTTCTTCGATGCCTCCGCTTCCTCGTCGCCAGTCGGCTCCATCGCCTCGTACACCTGGAACTTCGGCGACGGGACCAGCCAGACCACCACCAGCCCGCTGACCTCTCACGCCTATGTCTCGGCCGGCACCTACTCGGTCAAACTGACCGTCACCAACACCCAGGGAACCTCGACCACCCAGACGTTCACCGGCCAGACGGTCTCCAACAACGGCGGACCCTCGGCGACGGTGACCCACAAGGTCTCGGTTCCCGGCTACGTCTTAGTAGGCAAGGACGGCGGGGTCTTCGTCTTTCCGACCGGCCAGGCCGGCGGATTCTTCGGTTCCCTGCCGGGATTAGGCATCCACGTGACCAATATCACCGGCATCGTGCCCACCAACAACTTCAGCGGCTACGACCTGGTGGGTTCGGACGGCGGGGTGTTCGTGTTCCCCGTCGGCCAGTCGAGTGGCTTTTTCGGGTCCCTTCCCGGCCTGGGGGTCAAGGTCTCGAACGTGGCCGGCATCGTACCCACCGCCGACGACCAGGGGTATTTCTTGGTGGGCAGGGACGGTGGCGTCTTCGCCTTCGGCGACGCGCCCTTCGAGAACTCGCTGCCGGGCATCGGCGTCACAACCAATGACATCGTGGGCATTGTGCCGACGGCCGACGATGGAGGCTACTGGCTGGTTGGATCCGACGGCTCGGTCTACGCATTCGGAGATGCCCCGTTCTACGGGTCGCTGGGGGGCAAGAGCACTGTCCCGATCGTCGGTATCGCCGCCACCTCTGATTCTCGAGGCTATTGGCTGGTAGGCCAGGACGGCTCAGTCTACGCTTTCGGAGATGCCCAGTACCTTGGTTCGTTGCCCGGGATCGGGGACTCGGTCAACAACATTGTGGGCATCGTTCCCACCCCCGACGGCGGCGGTTACTGGCTCATCGGCTCTGATGGGGGGACCTTCGCCTTCGGTGACGCCAGCGCGCTCGGTTCGCTGCCGGGCATCGGCGTCGGGGTGAACGACATCGTGGGAGCCGTGCCGATCGGCTAGGGGTGCCCCACAACAACGGTGTTTTCAAGGGCCGAGAACGATGGCTCTGTCGGTCGATGCTGGACGCGGTTTGCTCGATGCCGTCGACCGGAGAGCACGGCGCATGGCGGCTACCATTTCGGCCCCACTTCGGCGGTGCCCTTCAATCTCGAAAGTTTGCCGGTAATGCGACCTGAGACGAAGGGCGCTGTCGTCGTGGGGCCAGCGCATCCGGGTGCGCAACCCGAAAGCTGGTTTGGTGACGAGTCGCGCGATTCGGGGTCCAAACCCGAAGGTCACTCGGCCCCTCGCTATTGGTTTTCGGGTTGTCCTCAAACGTTGGGACGGGGCAGCATCTCTTAGGTCGACGAGCGCTCCTGGTCCGGCGGACTCCGGCCGCTAAACGTCACCCCAGAACTCGTCGAACTGATACGTGTCGGTCTGGTACACGGTGACCTCGGTGATCTTCCCGTGGTGAATCTCGAATTCAACTGCCACGATCACGTTCAATGTCTTACCACTTCTAGTCGCCGTCTCACGCTGAAAGACGACTGCCCGCTCCGGTTCACTGAGCACGTCCAAGATCTCAATCTTGAAAGTGCCGCCGCTGCGTGCTTTCAGCTGCGCCAAGAAGCCAAGCACCGCCTCGGGCCCTTTGTAGTCCCCCCCGAAGCTGCTGCGCCCAGGCTCGTGCCAGACCACGTCGTGCGCCATGACCACCCCGAGCAGATCCAAGTCACCGGACTCGAAGTCCTCATACGCCCGTCGGATCAACGTCCCATAGGTATCCTCAACCATCAGGTTTCGCCCTCCTTTACTGCCGAGCGGTTAGAACTGCCGGCTGTTCAAACCGCTCGAAGCAGGCGGTCGTAGCCAGATCGCATCCCGGACACGCTTCACGGTCAACTCTGCGCAACTCCCCAAACTCAGAATGCCAGCACATCGTGCAGTCCCTGCAGAAATAGTTGCACTGCTGCTGATGGTCGATAACCACCAGAAGCTTTGTGCTGAGGCAATTGGGGCATCGTGCTGGCATCGCTCCCCTTGATAGCCCCCCGAGCACATCAAATCCAAAGGTGGCCTCCCGCCCGCCATCGATGGCATCGTCAGATGGTGCCGACCCGCTAACACTGAAGTCTCCAACCATCCCGGACCTCCGTACTTGACTCCCCCTCTTTGTGTCGGCATAGCCCTTTATCGACCAATCGCATAGGGCCGAATTGCTCTTTTGCAGCTTGGGGGGTGCGCTGGACGTGGAAGGGCCACCAGCTCCTCCCCCTTATTCACCGGGATGGGGGCGCAAGCACCCAAGCCCCGAAAGCCGGATCGGGGGATCTACTTCGTTGACGCGGACTTCCGATCCGATTCCTTTAGCTCCTTCTCCGTGGCGGCGAGGATGTTCTTTGCCACCCCGGTCCAATTATTGACGAGCTTCTCGGTCATCTCGAAGGCCGAATCGATGATCTTGCGGCGGGGTCCGTCCTCACCAACTTCGGGAAAAGCACCATTGACAGTGTCAAGAAACTTACGCACTGCTTCAAGGGAGACCTTCTCGGCGTTCTCGATCGTCTCGATGACTCGAGTCGTGCCATCTTGGTCGGGTTGGGTCTGCGTCATATCAGTTCCTCCTGCTCTTGTCGGCCTCTTCTTAATCGAGTGTGACGAGGTGAGACCCGCACGAACAGGGACTTCGGACCATTCGAAGAAGGATTGGGAAATCCGTGGCCAGCAGGAAGCTATTGCAGGAGCCAGGCTCGCATCACCTGATAGAAGGTCGGATGGCGACGCCTGCCCCCGGTCGCCGGATTGGAGCCGGTTCTACCGCCCGGCTTATACTTCTATCGGGACCTCGTGGCCTGGGGCCCCTTGGTATCTCAACGTGGAACGCCTGTTTCTGCTGGGATTCTGATCAGGGACTCCGGGCTGGTGTCGTAATCGACCGGACGTCTCCTGGTCCCGGAGAGCACGCAACCGTGCACGAGGCGATGCGCTCTCGTAGGCTCTCACTGCTACCAAAAGCACCGGATCGAAGGGGTTGCCGCTTCGTGTACGCCCCCTCGGCGTCGGCGCTTGGAATAGAGGAGAGAATCGTGGCCTCAAGATTCCGTACGCTGTCCTGCACGTTCGCTTCAACGTTGAGGTAGTCGATGGCTGCGGGCAGGGTGAACGGAGACGAAAACAGTCGTTCGGGTAGTTGAAGCGGCTGGATGAGCGTTGTCGCGAGGGCTTCCACATACGGGGGTACGGCAGAGACTTGATCAAAACCTCGAAGCGATCTGGGAAGGGAGAGCGCCCACTCGTCCTGGGAGAGACCAAATAGAGTCACACTGGCAGTCGGCGGTTCCATACGCAGCATCGGCACGATGTCTTCGCGGATCCTGCGTAGATCCGGCATGTGACCGAGAATCTCCAACCGAGTCGCTTGTGGGTCCTGCTTATCGAAAGGGCCTACTCCCGTCATGGCTCGCACTTCTGCGAGGCGTTGAATCAAGCCAACAATGAACTTGGCACGCTCGACATTCTCTGACAGGTACAGACCCAGGACCGTGAGGCGAACCTCGGAGTCCATAGGTGGTGGCATTTGATTACTGAACCACACGGCGCCGTATCGGGGCGGCCTAGGCCGGTCCCAACTGGGAAGCTTGGAAATGACGCGAGGACTTCCGCAGCATCATGCCCAACTCTGCTCACTCCTTCCTCAATGTAGTAGTAGCTCGGGGCCGCGGTCTCTGACCGACCCTCCGAGGGGCTTTCTGAGAGCTGGACTCGTGCGACCAAGTTAAGAAGAGTCGTTTGAGCGGCTGTCGGAGAAGCCAGAAGAGCTCCGGCTATTGAAGGCTCATTATTCAACTCGTTATCCGTTGACACGCTAACGACTCCAACCTCGAACCCCTGCTCTTGAGGCGAGCGCAGGCCGAGGATGGAGGAAATGGACACCCACGACCGGCGCTCACCCCAATGCCGACAAGCGAATCAGAGCCCCACTCTCTGGATCATTAGACCTTGCCCTAAGGCTACAGTAATCATCCCGCTGGGCCGAAGTACATTACGAGGGTCACGCTGTACGCATTCCAGAAACCGACCGGTAGATTGCTGTTCTCACCCGGGTCAATGATGGTCACAGCTCCTGCGTTCGGCGACTGCCCAATCTCACGCCCACCCGAGTAATTGATACTCATCGTAGTAAGGGTGAGAGAATCCGCAGCAGGTTCAGCGTCGAACATCAAAGGCTCTGGTTCAACGGTTATCGTCAATTGAAGCGGATACTCGACATCCTCCCCTTCCAACGGACTCCATCCGGTAGAAAATGCCGGCGATGGATCAGCCTCCGCCGAGAGCAGGTCCCACACTCCGTTGCTACTCCACGCGGAACACGGACCGCTAAACACTTCTGGCGTATAGCGAGTCACGCTAGGCCGCTGTCCATCGGGAAGGGGAGGGCCGATCGGCACTTCATACGGCTGTCGGGCCGTATAGGTCAACGTTCCAGCCATAGTCCAGCCGACCGGTCCGTACACCCCCCCCGCATGGGTATCTACTTGGCCAATCAGCTCAAACCGGCAGTTCGGTGCCCGGTTCCCGTCACCTGGTGGATACTCCTGCGTAATCCGACGACAGGTTGCAACCATTTCCCCGAACCAACCCATGTATGTCCCTCCCTTATGCGGGCACAAGTGGCTTAGGGCACACTACCTGGATAGGGACCTGTTTTGGTAGTGCCAGCGACCGAATCGAACGGCGCAAGGCTCATGTAGGAGATGTTTCGGGCATGGAGCCGAAGCGGTGGTCCTCAATTCCTCGACCCAGATGTGGATTCTTTGGGTTATCAGCCCGAAGGACGTGTAGCCACCCCGGCCACGCGTCTTTTGGTTGCGAATACAAAACAGTAATCGACGTATTAGAAAGTGAAGTCTGGTTTGGTGGGTTGTTCGATCTGAAATTCTGCGCAAGGCTCAGGCAGTAGGAGTGTCCATTTCGACGATGACAACGGTGAGGCCTTCATGGGCCAGCGCTGTTTCAAGCTGGGGAGACGACGTTGTCAGATACACGTCAGCTCCGAGAAACGTTGCCGCAGCAAGGGCCTCGCGGGCCAGCAGGTTGAGTGTTGGATGAAACTCGATTTGTTGGCCCATAATCGGCACAAGATCCCGCAAGCTCAGCAATGAGATCGAACTGGGAAGCTCCAGGAGGCGTTGCTCTGCGGCTAATCGTTCACGCCCCGAGAGCCCCTCGAACGGGCGAGACAACACGCCAGACGTCACCGATCGGAAATATGCCTGACACAGGCGAAAGTACCAAAGTCCAGTGGTATACAAGTCGGTGTCGTTGAACTCATCAATGTCCCTGCCGCGTAATACCAGGCTAAGGCACTGATCATCTAGGACCGCTGTCACACGTTTGCAAGATCGGGGTCCCCAAACCCAGAACTCGCCTCGCTCCAGACTTCATCCGGGATCAGACCCAAGATGTGGGCTCGCATTTCTGATCTCACCTGGTCATCGTTGGCGTCCGGGCGCCCCGATTCCGACTCCGGCCCCAAAAGATGGCTAGAACTCTTCACAGCTTGTGAGGGCAACCGGTCGCCAAACGCCTCACGCATCTGTCTATCAAGGGCTCTGTTATCAGCGAGGAGCACTTTCAGCACTGTAAGAAATTCATCGCTCCAATTGGCCCTGATCCGCTCAACCAGTGAAGCAAGGGATTCCCCCACCGACGGTCGATACGCGTCCAGATCTCTGAGGTAACCATCTACCTCCGCCACCTGCTTGGCGACGATCTCAGAAAGGCGACGGATCTCTTGCAGCAGACTTCGCCCGAACTCAAATAGAGCTTCCACATCGGGGTCGAACGGGCCTCCCACCCCTGCGATCGATGTTCCAGAGGATTTCGACGCCTTAGGCACTGTCCTAGTGTATTCGCCCGAGCGATGGACCTCAACGCGAGATCTGCTGTACAGGTGTCCGCTGACCGGGCCCCGATAGTTGAGCCAGCTGATCAGCTCACGGGGACCCGGTCACCGCCCCCACGCCGGAACCCAAACACCGGCTCCGCAGAGCTTCGGGGTTCTCAACCGAACGCCGCCTCCACCCGGTAGCACTTCGCGGGTTGAACCCGAAGGTGCGAGCCAACCTGTATCGCTTCGGGAGCCACTCCATATAGCTTCAAGCCGCGATCTAGCGAAACTCGCCTAGTCTTGAAGGACAGAGTTTGAATGCTCCCGAAAATGCTGACGCTCTCATCGAGCTATGTACCGAGGGGTAGGAGCAAACCAATTCCGGGCACGAGGATAGTTTGGCAGATACGCTTCTTCGATGGCGAGCGGACCTTCGATAATCCTCCTTTCTTTGAACCACTCTTACTTCCGGCGTTCAATCCGGAGAGCGAATGTTGAATGCCATGGGTAAAGATGAATCTATCCACAGTGGGGAATCCATGCTCGACATCGGTCCCCTGAAATGGCTGGCCATCATCCTTGTCACTGTGATTCTTGCCGCGATGCTGATCGCGTTCTTTACCGTCACAGTATGCAATCAACAAATTACCGGGGCGGGGAAGACTGTCGAGGTATGTCGTCACCTTGAGGTGACCGATCCGCCGATCACGCTCGGGGGCCTCATTCTTCTGATAGCCCTCGGAGCATTCTTTACGGAGGTATCGGGCTTCGGAATTTCACTCAAGCGGGATGTTCAGGGGGCTAAGGAGGTCGCCGAGAGCGCCTCCGAAGCCTCCCGTGCGGCCAAGATGGCTGCTGAACTGGCTGAAGAGACCGGGAGACAGGCCAAAATGGCCGCGTCTAGCGCTGAAGAGACGGCCCGCTTAGCCCAATCCTTGTCGCTTAAGCCTTCTCCCGCAGAGTCTACGGATGAAGAGGATCAGCATCGAATAGAAGAAGTGCGAATGTTGGCCGAAGAATACAACGCGGTTCGCCAGTCGACGCGGGCCGGACCTGAGCGTACAGCAAAGATGACAGAGATTGTCTACCAAATGATTGCGCTGCTCAGTTTCGTTGGAGCTAGGAGGTTTCACACCTCTGATTATCTAAGCGCGGACAACCGGGGATTACGCCTTGCTGGTTACGCGTTTCTCTATGCGAATCCCGACCCAAGGCGAACGCAGGAGATTGCAGCTGCTGTTCTGGAGGAAGACAAGCCATTTGGACAATATTGGGGACTACGAACACTGAGACGGCAAGTTCAGATCGATCCAATGAGTCTTGACTTAAACACGAGGCGGCGTCTAATGGTGGAGCTAGCTCCCCAGTTCGGTCCTAAAACTGATCGATCCTACGAGCTTCAGGAGTTACTTAGAGAGACCGACCCAGCGAAATCGTTAAATACTTGACGTACCCGTCTTCTCCGTGATGCCTGAGGCTAGATCGTTTCCGCCTTCACCGACAGCGCGATCTATCCCGACTCGTCCGCCGTCTTCGTTCCCAGCACTTCTCCCACGGGCGGCGGAGCCGGGCTCGAGATCGTCCAGTGTCGATGACTAGCTCGGCCTCGAAGGCATCCTCGACAAAGAACACCCTCGCCTCCAACTGCGAGAGGTGTCGACGATCGTCGGGTGCGCAACCCGAAGGTCTGCAGCTCCTTCCCCAGACCGGCTTTCACTCGACCACCAGCTCAGTGTCCGGATGCATCCCTATTAGACAGCCTCTCGACACAACATCCCATGGGCCATCCCATGGAGTCGAAGGGGTTCTTGTAATCGGCCCAAGTCGAGATGCAACAGCGTGACCTGGGACTTGGGGTGACGGGCGATTACATCGACACACCGCAGAGACGACCTTCATCGGGTTGGGGACCCGAAGGTTCGCGCTGGACGGCTGCAAGCAGGGACCGTTGCGAAACCACGGTCTAATTGGCGGCGGACGTTCGATGTCGGCGGAAAGCCGACCTATGTCCTATCAGCCGAACTACGCGGGACAAGTGCCGGCATGGTGGTGGGCATGCGGTCGAAGCCTCTCTCGTCGTACCAGAGGGTGATCACCCTCCCCGCTATCACCCAGACGACGAGTCCGATTGCTGTCAGAGCGAGAGCTCGGTCAAGCCCGGCGTCTCCGGCAGCGTTGAAGTACAAGATGGCCCGGACAGCGGCGACAATTTGGCGCAGCGGCTCGAAGTTGGCCACGAACCGAAAGAATCCACCGAGGGCCTGGACGGGGATGGTCCCACCAGACGAGGCCAACCCGAGGTAGACGAAGGCGAGGAGCGCGAGGAGTTGCCCGAGCGATCCCAAGGCGGCGAAGAACACAAGAGTGCCGGCAGCGATAGTGACGGCGGCGAACCAGGCGTACATCCACAGCTCGAACCAATGCGGGGCGTCCATGCGCAGGATTCCGGCGGCAACGAGCACGAGTGCTCCGGTGGTGAGGAGGGTGAGTGGAATCGCTATGAGCCATTTGGTAAGCAGGGTCTGCCACCGGCCAACCCGCTGCAGCGACTTCTGCTCCCACCGCGGACCAATCTCTTTGATCGCGAAGCCGAGATCGAAGTCGATGAACGAATTGATCAGGACAGCGCCCAGAAATCCGCACATCATGGTGAGCAGACCAAAGTAGAAGGCGCTCAAGCCCAGGCCAGCGTGAGACGGAATCGGTCGATACGTCTGTATCGTGGTGCTGACAGGGTCTGCGAGGAGGGCTCGTGGCGTCGTTGAAGACGGCGCCTCTGCTTCGAGATGGTGCCCGATGTTCTGGGAAACCGAGGCGATGGCCGGCTCGAGGACTCCCTCTGCCAAGCTCACCCCGATCGAACCGGCGCGGATGTTCGTCAGCAATTCTATTGAGGGGAGAGGCGACGAATCATGACCTTTGGTGAGGTCGAGGATCGATGACGTGAAGCTCGCTGGAATGACGACGGTGGCGTAGGCGGCACCCTTGTCCATCTGGTCGTGGGCACTAGTGAGGGATTCGGCGGTGATGGCTAATCGGGAAGTGATCTGCGAGTTTCCGGTCAGGCCCTCCACAACCTGATGACCGACATCGACGCTTCCCGTCGGGGTGGTGGCTCCGGCGTCCTGATTGACGAGGGCGACGGGAAGGCCGCTGAGGTGTGAGCTCGGGTCGACGATCGAGCCGAAATAGAGCAGGGTCATCAAGCCCACGACCAAGGTGGCGAGGGCCATCAACTGTGCCAGCGTGCGGCGGCTCGTCAGGAGCGTCTTCTCTGCATTCTGCACTCCGTGCTCCTTTCGTCGACCTGGGTGGCAGATCCCGAGTGGTCCACCCTGAGCGGGCCACTCAGAGTTGCCAGTTCGACCGATCGCGGTTCGTGCCCGCGTCAGGTGAGCCATTGGGGCTGGCTCGAACCGCGTGGGACGAGGATCGGGTCCGGCCATCTCGCTGGGGAGTGGGAGAATCGCACCGGCGGGGCGAGCATGTGGACGTCGCCCAGCGGACTCGGCGCGTCGTAGGCGAGCGGCTCGCGCAGGTTGTGGTCGTCGTCACAGCCGGCGAGGGCCGGGTCGACGAGCCCGAGCGAGCCGTACCACATGGCGGTCCTCGTTAGACTGACTGTGATGCGCCACGAGCCGCCCTCGGTCGCGCGTTTGACCAGGGCCGCGCTGGCGCCGATGGCACCCATGTAGCCGGTGATGTAATCGTTGATGAGGCCGGTGACGGGAAGTCGAGGTTCCATACCTGATCCTTCGATTGTCATAATCCCCGATGCGGCCGACCCGTTCATGTCGAATCCACCTCGCTCCGCCCACGGTCCCTGCGGGCCGTAGCAGTTGAGCGAGACGAACACGATCCCGGGAAAGCGGTCGGCGAGGTCTCGCGGATTGAGGCCGTGCTTTTCGAGAGTTCCCTTGCGGTAGTTGTCCACCACTACGTGGGTATCGGCGAGGAGCCGTCCGACTTGCTCCTTCCCCGAGGGCTTGTCGAGGTCGAGGTACGCGCTTCGTGACCCGACGTTGGCCTGGTCGTAGATGAAGTCGTGCTCGTAGTCATTGGGACGAGTGGCCCCGAGCACGTCGGCCCCCTGCTCGGCAAGCGTCCGGCCAACGATCGGGCCGGCAACGGCATGGGTGAACGAGAGCACCCGAATGCCCTCGAAGGGCCGGGCCGCCGCTTCGAAAGTCCTGACCGGGGCGTCGCCGATTTGCTCGATCCCGATGACCGGTTGGCTCGCCAGAAGGGCCCCCTGTTCGTGAGCGAGCCACTCGGATCCGGTACGGATCACGCTGATGGGGAGCCCCACCGCGCTCGCGGCCTCTTCGAGTTCGAACCCATCCCTGGTGGCGACGACCTCAGCGACCCGGGCAGGGTCCGGTGGCACGTCCAAGAAGCGACACCACTGGGCGACTTGGTGGGGGTAAACGGCTGAGGCCATGACCCATCGCCCGTCTCGGCTTTGGTAGGGGACCAGGGTGAAGGGGTTGTCCAACACCAGGGGATAGGGCGCAGGTTCGCCGTTGATTGTCGGATGCCAGAAGGCGTCAGGGTTGATGCCATGGACCGCCTGGCGGAGGTCCAGCGCGAGTTCTTGGGCGGGACCCCCTCGCTGCCGGTGAACGGCGGCGGCGGCGACCGCAGCCGCCATGACGGGTATGCCGATGCACGCGCCGAGTCGGTGCGCTGCCGGGACGATCGGGTCCTGCCCGGTGAAGGATACGGAGGCCACCGCACTCGCTCTCGACACCCCGACTTCTGCCAGCAGGTCGTCGAGGGCCGGCAGGGGGTTGAAGTCTGGCCGACCTGGTTCGGGCGCTGGCACGGAGGTGCCGGTGTCTTGTGGTCTCATCGGGTGAGTCTCCTTGCCATCCAGCATCAGGCGCGCTCCCCGGTGATGCAGCGGGGGTGGTCTCGAGCGTCACGGGCCGCCGGTCGTCCATCGACGATAACGAAGGAATCTTCTGTTTATAAAGGATCGAGGCGCCCGCTGTCAAGAGTGAAGGTTCGTTTTCTTTGTGGTACGATCGAGGCGTGCCTCGGATCACGGATGAGCGACGCGAGGCCCGCCGCGAACAGGTGCTCGAAGCAGCTCGCGCCTGCCTCCAAGAGCACGGCCTCGAGGCCGTCTCGATGGAAATGATCATCGCCCGCTCCGGACTCTCGACCGGCGCCGTCTACGGCTACTTCAAGGGCAAGGACCAGATCATCAACGCCGTCGTCACCGAGGGGACCGCCGCAATGGCCGAGGACCTGGCCCCAGTCCTCACCAGCCCGAATGCGCCGCCGCTGCCCGAGCTCGTCGGACAGGTGCTGCAGACCGCGGTGAACTTCGGTCGGCACAAGAAGGGCGGTATCGATCGGCTCTTGGTGTCGCTCCACGGATGGAGCCACTCCCAGAGCGACCCCGAGCTCAAGAAGGCCACACGTGCCTCCTACTCGGGTCTGCGAACGCTGTTCGCCGATGCCGTGCGACGGGGGCAGGCAGCCGGGACGTTCGACGCGGCCGCTGACCCGAACGGCGTGGCGGAGCTGCTGACGTCGATCACCCTCGGCTTCGTTGCCCAGCGAGCGCTGACCGGATCAGCCGATGTGGCGGCCCACGTTGCCGCGCTCGGGGCGTTGACCAACACATGATGGTCAACTGAAACGCGGGGTGAGCTGGCGATGTCCAACGACGCGAAGGAAGGGCGGGGTGATCCCGCCCTTCCTTCGCTTATCCAATGACAATGCTTTCTAGATGACTGCCGATCCATTCGCGTCGGCGGCAATCTCCCAGACGCCGGCGATCACCGTACCGTCGGAGCCGTACACCGTGGCCGACGGGTTGAGTTCAAGGTTGATCAGGTTGCTCAGAGCAGCTGCAGGAGTCACGGAGCTGTCGGTGCCACCGTCGCAGACTTGCAGCGGCGAGGATCCGGTAGCAATCGAGCTCGAGTCGATGCCGGTGCCCTCGGTGATCGCCTGCAACTGACCAACCGTGCAGGTCACAGCCCCGTCGCCCGCCAACCCAAGAGAGGCCTTGGTCGTCGCGAAGTCTCCCGTGACTGCGCCATCTCCGAATTCGTAGGCGTTTTGATCGAGGAGCAACGTATTGTCCTTGGTCGTCGTGAAGGAGATGTTCGAGGGCGCCACCGGGTTGGCCGCACCATCTCCCCCGTTGAGGGCTGTGTTCCAGCCGCCATCGTCGCCCCAGCTGCATTGCGGACAACCGGTGGGGACCGGCGGCGGCTTCCAGAATCCCACCCAATTGACGGGCGGGTCTTCGAGAGCCGCCGCGTCGTTCGACGCTACGACGCCCGCCCCCTTTGGCAGGTTCGAACCCACCGGGCCCTCGCTGGTGCCCGTGAGCATGCCAACGACCGGGCTGAGCAGGCCCGGCTCGGCCAGCGATGCCGTGCAATCATTGAGCTGGAAGTCGTAGTCGGCGTAGGTCTCGACCGGTGCGACGTCCTGGCCACCGATGGTGAGAACACCTGCGCTGCTAACGACGGCGGGCGCCGACACCTCGATTTCGGTGCTGCTCAGCACGGCCGTCACCGAGATTGGGGGATTGCCCGGTCCAACCGGAGCGTTCGGATTCCCTTGGAGCGCATCGTTCCAAGCGCCATTGTCGTCGTAAGACCCAACGACGGGCTTGCCGACCATCGATGACGCGAAAATCCCGCCGTCGGAAGCGATTGTGGTCGAGCCCGAGGTGAACGTGACCGCGGACGATTCGTTCCCCTCCGTGGTTGTCGGATTCACTGTGACCACAGTCTTCGCTCTGACCGGGACCGGAAGCGGAGGTGTGAAACTGGCCGTATCGGGATTCCCCGTTCCGACGGGACCGTCCAATGCGTTGAAGGCGTTGCCCGTGTCGGTGAAGACCCCCGAGACTCCGGCGATCGTAAGGGTCTGTCCGACGATGAGCAATTGGCTCACTGCAATCTCGGAGGCTCCACTGCCGGCGCTACTCGTGAGCTCAGCCGTCCCGCCGGCTCCGGCATAGATCGCCAGATAGCCCGAGCCCGGGTTGGCACCAGACGACGATGTGTCGAAAGTCACACCACCGGTACCGCTCGTTCCTGAACCGTAATTTGCTGGATCTGGCTCGACCACTGGGCACTTCAGCGTTGGTGGCGCCGCGGCACTGGCAGGCGATGCTCCGCCGAGAGCTGCGAGGCCGGCCAACGGCAGCGCAGCCGCTGCCACCACCGCCAGCCGCTTCTGGATCCTCAGGTTGGTTTTTCTGCCCAACCGGTATCCCCGATCTCCCATGACACTTCCCTCCTGTCGTCAATCATCAGGCCGGCACGGGTTGCCGACCCCCCGCACCTTCAGGGCGACCGGTAACGAATTGGTCAGGGTTCGGTAAATGGCTGGTGGGGGGATGATTGACAGCTATGACCTCAGCAAGCTCGGCGGGCGCTTCGTCCGCCACCGGTTACCGGCCCCCGCGGGGCTGCCTACCGAATGATGGCGAGCTCGCTGCGAACCTCCACCACGAGCCGGCGCTCGTCCAGGATTTGGACTTCTCTGCAGCAGCGAGTTGAAGGACTCCATTGCCCCGTTGTCGCAGGCCACCTTCCCACCGCTCCCCGGAGCCTGGCCGCCTTGAACACGGCCCGACAAGCCTTGAACGAGATCAACTGAATTCAGTTCCGAAAGAACTGCGCTCCGCAAACGGCACCACGTCCCGCTTAAACCCTCGGGGAACTTCATCAGTGTGGCATCCAACCTCTCCCGGCTACCCATAGGAGAAACTTCACCCGAACTTTTACAAGTCGCGATGCTATGAACTCTCCTTCGACAAACTCGATCCTGCTAACCCAAAGTTGTCTCTCGGATGTCCGGAGAGATGGTGTTCCGTCAGGTTGCGGGCCAGAGAGCTTTGCTCTGGCCGTCCACCCGCACGGCGAGGGATCCGTCGTTCGACAGCTGCACGTATCCTCCGCCACCGCTAGTGGCTGAATACCAAAGTGCCGGAGTTGGCTCGCCCTTTTTCGGAGCACCCAGCCCTTGGGGGTACACCACGAAATTGCCGTTCGATTGCATGATCGCATGGGCACCGATGTGGCCGGATGTCTTCGATTGAAACAGCTGAATCACATTTGCATTCGAGTAATCGAAGGGCTGGCAGAAGGAGCGCGGCGCGGCTGGTGTCAGATTCTGATACTCCACGAGGTTGCCATCCTGCTGCATCGTGAGGATGACTTGGCCATTCGGCGACCAGAGTGACTGATTTGGTCTCAGGACCCCACCGGCCCGCAACTCGGATGGCCCCTCGCCGAGAAAGCCGCACTGCCAGAAGACCGTTGCGTGGCCGGGCCCAAGCAGCAACGTGTTGCCGTTGTTATTCAACTCGAGATAGGAATGGGGTAACCCGCCTGTTCCCGAGGACCACAACGCGGATGTCGGCTGGCCCGGCGGTGGCGCGCTCTTGCCCTTGGGATAGACGACGAGGTTCCCATCAAACTGAAGTCGGGCATAGGCGCCGAAATGTCCCCCCGTCCCGGTTTCCCAGAGCGTCTCCCCTCCGTGTCTCGAATAGTCGACGAGATTCCCGTCTGGGCGCATGGCAAGGACGAAGATCCCATTCGGCGAAGAGAGTGATTGGCCCGGCTGAAGAGATGCTCCCGGTGAAAGCGTCGACGGCGCCGGTGTTGGCCCCGAGCCACCGGGAAGAATCAGCACGAGCAACACTGCCAGGAGGGCCAGGATTCCCACGGCGGCGGCCAAAGCACTGAACGTCTTCTTTCGAGTGGGAGCTGGGCCAGTTTTCGCTGGAGAAGAGCCGTTACGCTGTTTCCGTGACTCTCGCGTTCGACTTGCCGAGGAGGCTCCGACTCCCTGAGAACCGGTGCTCGGGGCCCTCGGAGGTCGACCCGTTTCAGTCAGAGGTGGACGAGGGGGGACTCGCATCGCCGCAAGGCCCCGGTCCTCGAGAGCTGGCTCGGAGTCACCCAACTCGGGCTGAGGTTTCATTATCAACTGCCGGGTCTTATGGTCGGTGGTGGTGTCCTCACTCGACGGTTTGGCCCCCCTCCAGGATATTGGGACGGGATCAGGAGGGTCTACTGCAAAGAGATGGGCGTCACCGCCACGCAGATACAGGACCGGCGTAACCCACTCGAGCGTATGCTCGCCCGTACCGAGAATGGCTGTCCGTCCACTGCGGACAGCTTCGTCGACTCCTCTTCCGGCGGCGACGGCTCTGTAGAAGCCGCGGGAAAACGCCAGAGCGGCGGGGTCGGTGATTGCGAACTGCATCGCGGCGACCGCGCTGACCCCGTGACGAACGAGCGTCGCAGCAGTACTGGCAAAGACATCATGTCCCCCGGTCTCTCCCGACGAGCACGAATTGAGGACCACCAAGCGGGGACGTGGACTCGCCTCGCTGAGGAGGACGGCGAACTTGCTAGCCCGCACGAGGTCCCGGCGACCGTCAGTGCGAACCATGTAGAGGACCCCCTCGTCCCCCGCCGCGTCGAATCCCCCGTGACCAATAAAGTGGATCACGTGCCAGGTCCCGTTTTGGAGCGCATCCTGGACGTCGTCCCAGGTCCCTCCTGGTGCCCACTGCAGCTCGACCCTTCCGTCCGCCAGCGGCTTCGACAACGCGTCAGCGAGCCGCCGTCTTTCCTCTTCGACGTCCAATTCGGCGAGATCGTGGGGACTGGCGATGATCCCGAGGATCCGCAAAGGTCCGGTAACACGCAGAGGATCGACAGGAGAAGGAACCGGGAGATGGCGGACGAGCGGCTCAAGTCGGCAGACGTACTCGTGCCGCTCGGCGTCAAACATCGTTTCCCAGGGGAGCGCTGCCAACTCGGGGGCGCTGAGATTCAACACGATCCGGAGCGCATCACCTCTTGAATGCGCCGTCGCCAGGCTCGCCTGGTAACGATTGCCCACCGGTCCGGTGAACAGGCAGTCGAACAGGGCTTTCCCAACCTCTCGAACCGGCCGTTCGGCCTCCGTCACCGAGCCGCGAGAGGACACCGAGGAGGCGAGCACCGAGTTCTCCAACTCTCCCCGGCGCTCGTTCAGCCGCTCGGCATCCAGGTCAAGGGCAATCGCCATCGTCTCACCGACGTCGGAGTACAGCACCCGAACGTTGTACTGACCGGGCTGACCGGTAGACGCCATCTCAATTTCGAGTTGGCTCGTCACGCTCGTACCCCCTGGGATCTGGCAGACTGCTCAGCCGTTGGTGAAGCCGGCCGACCGCTAAAGCTCATCTTCGAGGGCATTGTCCGCGGGACCCGGCGGTCGGTGGAACACTGCGAACGCTTGAAGCGAGGGCGACGACCACAGATCCCGCGGTGTCACCGTATCCGGCACGACCCAAGAGCCCCCTGGTCCCGGCGGCGTACGGCCGAGAAGGCTCAGCAGTTTCCTCTTGACGGTTGTCTCCAGCGCCCGGCCCGCGATTCTGGCCATCTCACCCCAGACGTCGCCGGCACCCGGTTCGCCTCGACCCCGGGTTATCGGATATCGCGGATCAGATTCCAAAACGATGGAATCGTGGAGCATCAGGCCGATGTGGTCCCCAACGTCGGCGCCCCGCACCGTGGGACGATCCGGTGGCTGTCGGATCCGGGTGAGAGGTTCGACGACGTCGATGCAGAGCGGCTTGGCGGGATCGTCTGTCTCAGCCTCCGAATAGCATCGGAACACGAACTCCGAACAGGTGAGACCGCTCGACTCGTCGGACCCCGGCTTCCCGGTCTCGGGGTCCTCGCCCTCCCAGATCGAAAGGGAGGATTGAGAGAGTGAGTTCAGGATCGCCAGCCAGTGTTGGCTCTTCCGTTGTTCAAAGTCGCCGCTCTCCTCCCCGTTCCCTCTCGGTCGGTAGCTCCGGTAGAGAGAGGGGAGTATGAGCCGGTAGAGGCTCCGGTAGGCGTAGGAAGTGTCGGACTCAAGGTAGAACTGCGCACGCTCGAGGATCGGATCCATTGAGCGACCACCGGCATCACGGTGGCGAAACGCGGTGACGGTCCGTTGCCGGCGTGACCGCAGATGGTCTCCCAGGTCCGATTGCCGGACAGCCCCGTTTTCGGCATGACTGGTGGCTTCGGCGAAATGGCCGTTGCCAAGGTAGATCCCCGAGTGGTTGACCGGACGGTTCTCCCCAAATTTGATGAGCCCGCTGAGAGGTCGAGCGGAGTCGAAGAGGAGGACATCGCCGGGGCGAAGCATCGAGACGAAGTCCTCTTCATCGGACGTCAGGCCGGGATCGGGCACCCCAGACCCGCTGCTGGCCGACATCGCACCGACCGGCCGGTCCGCGGCCCCCGGGCCTGCGCTTTCCGAAAGCAACGAGCTCGGTTCCATCTCGTCCTCCCTCCCCCCTGGCTCGGGCTGACCCAGGGTCCCAATCCCCAGGCCAACCCCCGCAACCGGGGTTAACATTACGAAGTGTACGTGAGCGTGCTCGGCCCGCTCGTGGTGGAGGGCGAGGACGGCCCGATCGAGATCGGCCCACCCCTGGACCGGGCTCTCCTGTGCCTCCTGGCGATCCACGCCGGCCGCACCGTCACAGCCACAAGTCTGGTGGAGGGCCTCTGGGGCGAGGATCCTCCGGCGTCGGCCCGTAAGGGCCTCCAGGGACGGGTCTCGGCCCTCCGGAGCGCACTCCCCGACGGCTCCATCGCGACAGCCTCGGGCGGCTACTCCCTCGCCGTGGACCCCGATGCGGTCGACCTGCACCGCTTCGAACAGCTGCTGTCCCGGGCAGCCCGGCCTGACAGTCGGGGGTCCATCCGGCAGCGCCGGGATGGAATCGAATCGGCGCTCGGGCTGTGGCGCGGGCCGCCAATGCCTGAGCTCGCAGATAAACACGCGGGGTTGGCCCAGATCGCCCGTCTGGAAGAGCTCCGACTGAGTGCCCAGGAGGACCTCGTCGACCTGAGGCTCATGATGGGTGAACACCAAGAGGCCCTGGCCGACCTCGAGGCGTTGGTGACCTCGGAGCCGCTGCGCGAACGCCGGTGGGGTCAGCTGATGGTGGCGCTCTACCGGTCAGGCCGCCAGGCCGACGCCCTGCGGTCGTACCAACTGGTGCGTCGCCGGCTGGCCGACGAGCTCGGCGTCGATCCCGGTCCCGAGCTGCGGCGCATTGAGCGTTTGGTCCTCGGTCACTCGCCCGAGCTGGACTGGGACGCCGGCCCGGTCGGCGGAGCGAGCCCGGAGGCGGAGAAGGACCCCGGAGGGGTGTCGACGAGCGGACCGCCGTCGGCAGCCGACCGCGTCGAACCGGAGACTTCTTCCCCCGGTGGCTGGGTTGCCAGGTTGCCCAACCCACAAGACGACCCCCTCCCGTTCGTCGGCCGTGACGTAGAGCTCAGCTGGCTGAGCGAACTGGCCCGTCGCACAGACGGCGCCACTCGGCCCGACCTGGCCCTCGTCATCGGAAGGGCCGGACACGGGAAGACCCGACTGCTGACCGAGCTGAGCCGCGCCGCCCGAGAGCACGGGGTCCTCGTTGCAGGGGGATCGGCCGAGCACGACACGTCCCTGCCCTACGGGCCGTTCGCCGACGTGGTGCGTGATCTCCTGGCGCAGGTCGGCGATCAGGCCCTCGGCGAGGGACACCTCCGCGACGACCTGGTCTGGTTGGTGCCTGAGCTCGGCCCCCCACCGATCGTAGAGCTGGCGGAGCTCAGCCTGGCCCGGGCCCGACTCATCGAGGCGGTGCTCCAGCTCCTGGCCGGTGTCGGCACTTCCCAACCCTTGTTGATCTTGATCGATGACGCCCACCGGCTCGGTGAGGGGGCGATGTCCCTCCTGCGGGCCATTCTCAGCCGACCGTGGCTGAGACACATCGCTGTCGTCGTGGCCTGTCGGAGTGACGAGGAGAACCGCGGTATTCCACAAGGCGACGCCTCGATCGAACTGCTCAGCCATCAGGGCAGCGTCGCCATCGAACTGGGCCGCCTCTCCAGCACTGATCTCCACACCCTGACCACGCGACTCGGATCCCAAGATTCCGGACTTGAGCCGGGAAACGGCATGCAGTGGTTGGCGGACGAGACCGGCGGCATCCCCCTGCTCGTACGCGAGGTTCTGGCCCGTCCCACACCTCGGAACCGTGGATCGCGGCCGGAGCCCGCCACGACCGGCAGGGTGAGCCCACTGGTCGAGAGCGTGATCGGACGGAGGCTCTCGCGGCTGGAGGTTCGGGCGCAGAAGCTTCTCGAGGTTGCGAGCGTGATCGGCATGCAGTTCGATGCCGAGGTGTTGGCCGCCGCCAGTGATTGCCGGTTGACGGAGGTGAACGAGGTGCTCGATGGCCCGCTCCGGGCCGGGATCATCACCGAATCGGATCGATACGGCCGGTATGCCTTTGACCACGGATTGATCCGCGAGGTGTTGGAGAGCGGCGTGCCGGAGAGCACCCGGATGCGACTCCACGGGAAAGTAGCAATGGTGCTCCAGCTGGGAGGGGCCGATCTGGAGGCTGCCCGTCACGCCCTTGAGGGGTGGCCCAGCCTCGAAACGGAGGATGCCGTCGGCATCGTCCTGACCGGCATCGATCATGCCCTCCATTCACTGGATTTCGAGCTTGCCCTAGGCCTCTGCACGGACACCATTGCCGACCACGCCACAGAACTCACGCCTGGATCTTCCTCGGATCTCCTGGTTCGCCTGGGGCGTGCGCAATCCCTGGCCGGCAGGCGGACCGAGGCCGACGATACGTGGCGACGAGCCGCTGATCTCGCGCGAGAGGCCGGTGACTGGGAGCGATTCGGCCAAGTTGCGCTGGGGACTATGCAGCATGCCCGGATGACCACCCCATCCGATCTCCGCTGGTCACTTCTCAACGAAGCACTCGACCGTACCGGTCCGGAGTGGACCCGCCAACGGATCCTTGTGGCATGTGCCTGGTTGAACGAGGCATCCACGACCGCTCGGCGCGCGGCAAGCGGGGACTTCGAGGCAGACGTCGTGAGAGCTGCCCGCGAGCTCGATGATCCACGGGTGCTCGTTGCCGCTTATCACGCCCGTCACGTCGTAGCTCGAAGTTCAAGCGTCGCGGGTCGGCGGAAATACTGCGCCGAGTTCCTTGGCGTGGCCGAGGACGTGGGTGACCCGTCCTGGCTCTTCCACGCTCGGCTGGCATGTCTCCTCGATGCTGTCGCTGCCGGTGAGGGGGACTTAGCGTTCCAACAACTTGAATCTCTCCGACAGGTCTGCGCGGAGTTCCGAGACCCGTTCGCCCTCTGGACATGCGAGATGGCGACGGCCACGTTTGCTCGTCTCCAAGGGCGATTCGAGGCGGCTGATGAACATGATGCCGCCGCTCGCCAACTCGGGACCCGGCATGGCATCGTCGACGCTGATGCTGCTCACGGAGCCAGCCTCTTTGTCCGGGCATACCATCGGGGTGGCCTGGGAACGGTTCGACCGGTCATCGAGCAGTTCGCGGCTGAGCACACCTTGACCCTCGCTTGGACGGTCGGTGCCGGCCTGGCCGCTGCCGCCGATGAGGACTTTGAGGCAGCTCGGGCCTGCCTGGAGCATGCGCTTCCGGAGTTGGCCGATGGCCCGCAGGACGGCATCTGGCTACCGGCCGCCTGTATGGCCGCCGATATCGCCGGGTGGATCGGAATCGACGGGAGTCGGGTCAGCGAACTGGAACGGCTCCTGTCACCGTATGCCGGGCAGTTCGCGATCGTTGGCCCCTTGACCAGCGAGTTCGGCCCCACCGACCGCTGCCTTGGAATGTTGGCGTCGAGACGCGGGGACCACCTGTGCGCCGACGAACGATTTGCCTCGGCCATCGCCCTTGCCCAGGGGATCGGCTCGCGCCCGTGGGAGCTTCGGGCCCGCACCGACTGGTTACTCGCCGATCGAGCCGCCGGACGGCCGCCGAGACCGTGGTGGCAATCCCTCCAGAGCGACCTGAGCGAAGCCCAGTTGTACGGATCAGAGGCAAGGCTCCTTGCGACAGACGCTTAACCTCCGATATCACGGCGCTTCTCGGCGTTCACCGGCGGTCGGCCGGCAGCCCTCACGGCGGGCGCAGGACCACTGGGTCGGGGCGACCCGCTTATAGCCTTCATCCCCCAATCGACCTGGATCATTACCGAATCACAACCGGACCGTTACCGCCCGCTTTTACCCTTCCACTTGCGTGGAACCATTACCGACAACCGGGTGGCAAGGAAGTGAAGGTGCGGACCAACGGCATCGTGGACAACGGCAGGTTCTGTACCTGGCCTGGCAGCGACCCAGCCTCGCGGCGCCGCCCTCGATCAGCGGAACGGGAACGCTCATCGGGAGCAGACGCCGCCAAACCGGGGATCATGAGGGCCGATGGCAAGCTACTCATCGGAATCAGCCAGGAGCCCCGTTTGCGTCCGTCTCGCTCGCGAGGGGCAGGCTGACTCAGCCCTCCCAGTGATCCCTTCCACGGTCGTGGGGACATTCCCCTCCCCCCCGCGGCCGTGGAAGGTTTCTCTCCATCGATCGCGGGTCGCTGAGGCGCTCTCGACCGAGGGGTGGATATCAATGGAGGCGACCAGGCCAGAACGCTCGTATCGTCTTCCCATGGTCATGCGATCGGACCCCGCGCCCGGACCGGAGAGATGGCTGAACTGCCCGTCAAGCGGCCACCCCGAACATTCGGGTTGATCCACGTGCAGCGGTCGACACGACGGGCTGGCCATCCGTTCAAGGACGATGGCGCTCCGCCGCGAAGGCGCCCGGCACCGACCAACGAACAAGAGCGGGTTCGGGCCGGAGACCCAGTCCCTGGGTCCGGCGAATTGGTCGGGAGACCGTCGGGGTGACCATGGACCGGGGGGGGAGCCTTCGAATCGGGATCATGTTCGTTGCGACGTTCCTCATGGTCGGCGGGTGGTCCAACGCCGGTGCAGCCGCTCCGGGCGGGCGGGCGCCTTCGGGATCCTGGCCCTACTCGAACGCCGACCTCGCCAACACCCGGGACGCGCCGAACGCGGGCATCTCGACGGCCAATGTCTCGACCCTGAGACAGGTCTGGACGTTCAAATTGACCGGATCAGGTGCGAAGCGGGACTCTTCCGGCTCGCTGGCGACGACGCCGATTGTGGAGAACGGCATCGTCTATTTCCAGGATCTGCATTCGAACGTGTACGCGCTCGTCCTGCGGACCGGGGCCCTGAAATGGGAATACCACGTAAACGCTGCCTCGGACGGACCGAACGGTGTGGCAGTCGCCGACGGAAGGGTTTACGGGGAGTCCCCGAATTCAGCCTTTTCCCTGAACGCGGCGACCGGCAGAAGAATCTGGGTCAAGTATCTGCTCAGTCACGGTCACGGGTCGTTCGACATCCAGCCGCAAGTGGCCAACGGGCGGTTGTACTTGGCAACCACGGCGGGGAGCCTCCCCGGCGGCGGGATTCTCCTCGCCCTGAACGCGACGACTGGAGCCCTTCTCTGGAAATTCACCACCGTGCCGGGTTGGGACAGCTGGGTCGCAGCTGCCGGAGGGGCATGGGAGACGCCGCTCGTGAGCGGGGACGGAACCGTCACATACGGGGTTGGAAATCCCTACCAGTCGACGGCATCGGCGATTGTGCATCCCTCGGGCCTCCTCTACACCGACAGCGAGGTGGACCTCGACGCAGCAACCGGACACTTGCGCTGGTACTACCAGGCCCTCCCCGACGACTTTAAGGATTACGACCTGCAGGCTTCGCCGATCTCGGCGAGCATCAACGGGACGCCGGTGGTGATCGGTGCCGGCAAGATGGGCTACGTCTACGCCATCGGTGCCCAGACTGGGACTCTCGTCTGGAAGACCCGCGTCGGCCAGCACAATGCCCACGACAATGATTCTTCCCTGGCCATGCAGCACCTGGAGCATCTATCGGCGCCCTATTCGATTCTTCCCGGAGGGCTCGGCGGTGTTCTGACCAACATGGCCGTTGCCGGCAACAGCCTGTACGTAGTCGTCTGCAACCTTCTCTTCACCGTCAAGAGCCTGAATCAGATCGTCGGGGTGAACGTCGCGTCAGACGCGAGCTCCGGTACCGGTGAGGTTGAAGCTCTCAATCTCGCCACCGGCAAAGTCGAATGGGACACAAAGGTGGCCCATTTGCCGCTCGGTGCGGCCACCGTGTCGAATGACCTTGTGTTCACCACGTTGTTCCCGGGTGAGCTCATCGCCCTGAACCGCATGACAGGGAAGCTCGTGTATCGACACACGTTGCCCACCTCGACGAACTCTCCGATCGCCGTTGCCGGCAATACTGTCCTGATTCCGGCCGGCAGCCCGGTCTTCGGCCGAGCAGTTAGCGACCCCCAGTTGGTGGCATTGGCCCCTCTGCCCCCGTCACGTTGAAGGGTAGATCAATGCCTTGACAGTTATATGTCTATCAGAGCATGCTTAGGTCATGAGCCTGGGCGCAACGATCGAGGTGATCGCCGAGCCGAGCCGTCGCCACATCCTCGACGAGCTCTGCAATGGGGAGCAGCCCGTGCATGCCCTTGTCGAGCGCTTGGCCATAAGCCAGCCTGCCGTCTCTAAGCACCTACGCGTCCTTCGCGAAGCGGGCCTGGTCAGAGCGCGGCCCGACGGCCAGCGACGCCTGTACAGCGTCTGCCCCGAGGCGCTCGTCGAGCTCGACACCTGGCTCGAGCCCTATCGCCAGATGTGGCGCAACAGCCTCGACAGGCTCGAGGCGCACATTGCTGAATCACAACCGACGAGGAGGAAGTGATGAGCGAAACCACGCTGGTCAGCGTGGGGAGCCGGGCGGTGCTGCGGTTCGAGCGCCACCTGCCCGGATCGGTCGAGGCCGTCTGGCAGGCCGTGACCGATCCAGAGGAGATGCGAGCCTGGTTCCCCACCCGGATCGAGATCGACGAGTGGGCGGTCGGAGCCACGCTTACCCACCACTTCGACGAGCACGACATCGACGCGCTGCCGGGCACGGTGCTCGAGTGGGACCCTCCTCGGAGACTGAGTTTCACCTGGGGTCCCGACACGATCAGCTTTGGTCTCACCGAAGCATCCGACGGCGGCACGACTTTCGTCCTGACCGAGGAGCTGAGCGCAAACCATGCGGCTCGCAACGCCGCTGGGTGGGACAGCTGCCTCGACCGGCTCCAGCTCGGCGCAGAGAAGGAATCCTGGAAGAAGCGCTTTGATCGATATGTCGCTTCGTTTGAACCTGTCCTCGGTCATCAAGACGGACCGCCTGAAGGCGTCCAGGACCCCGACGCCTGAACCGCTATCGCCCTGACCGAGCCGGAAACAGTCGACGGGTTTGGAACCTGGAGGCGACTCTCGCCCATGCCGGCGTTGGTGGCAACCGAAGAGCGATCACGGCCGCTTGGCAGACATAACGTCAGAAGTGTTGCCAGGACCTCGCAGCTCACTGGCGAGGGGGGGCGGGGGGAGCCGCCCCTCAGCATCCCGACGGCCGGGCACCTGACACATAGGCCGTCGTACAAACGCGAACGCCCAGAATCAGGTAGGTTGTCATCGGTCACCGACCCTTGGTCCCGGGCCCCTGAGGGAGGTCCACCGATGTTTCTGAATGAGAAGATGCCCCGTACCACGGCTGCTCTTCTGACGGTTGCCGCCGTGACGTTCCCGATTGCCTCTTCAGTCCTTCTCTTCGACAGCACTCCTGCCGAGGCGAATGTGATCCCGCCAACCGCGTATGTGATCGACCAAGGCATCGCCAGCGTGACTCCGATCGCCACCGCCACGAACACACCTGGGACTCCGATCAGCGTAGGTCTACAGCCGGCCGCGGGCGCTATCACGCCCAACGGACAGACCGTTTACGTGACGAACTTCAATGGCGCTTCCGTGACCCCGATCGCCACGGCAACCAACACCCCCGGTGCCCCGATCAGCGTTGGCCATGAGCCCTACGGCATCGCCATCACCCCGAATGGACAGACCGCCTACGTCGTGAATTACGGGGATGGCACCGTGACCCCTATCGCCACGGCCACCAACACTCCGGGGACCCCGATCAACGTGGGAACGGGTCCCGCCGGCATCGCCATCACCCCGAATGGACAGACCGCGTACGTCGCGAATTCCATCAGCGGCACGGTGACTCCCATCGACGTGGCAACAAACACCCCCGGGATGCCAATCACAGTCGGGGCCTACCCCTATCTCCTGGCGATCACGCCCAATGGACAGACCGCGTATGTCACCAACTATGGGACCCTCGGAACCGGCGACACGGTTACTCCGATCGCCACGGCCACCAACACCCCCGGGACCCCGATCACGGTCGGCAGCGGCCCCTACGGCATCGCCATGACCCCGAATGGACAGACCGTTTACGTCGGCAGCTGGGACAACGGCACCGGCACCTCTGTGACCCCTGTTGCCACGGCCACCAACACGGCCGGAACCCCGATCACGGTCGGAAGTGCCCCATACGGCCTCGCCATCACCCCGGACGGGAAGACGCTGTACGTCGCGAACGAGAGTGCCGCATCCGTGACCCCGGTCGATCTGGCCACCAACACCGCGGGGACGCCGATCTCCGTCGGATCTGAACCCTCTGACATCACCGTCACGCCCGACCAGGCCCCGACGGCTGCCTTCACGGCCACCGCGGGGACCCCGGGCAACCCCACCACCTTCAACGCCTCGGCCTCGAGCTCGCCGGTGGGCTCGGTCGCCTCCTACGGCTGGAACTTCGGTGACGGGAGCACGGCGACCACCACCTCGGCCACCACCACCCACACCTACGCCGCCTCGGGCACCTACCAGGTGACCCTGACCGTGACCAACACCCAGGGGACCTCGACGGCCCAGACCTTCAGCGGCCGGACGGTGTCGAACAACGGGGGCCCCTCGGCCACGGTCACCCAGGCGGTGTCCACCGCCGGCTACGACCTGGCCGGCTCCGACGGCGGGGTCTTCGTCTTCCCTGTCGGCCAGGCCTCGGGCTTCTTCGGCTCACTGCCCGGCCTCGGGGTCAAGGTGAACAACATCGTGGGCATCGTGCCCACCAACAACTTCACCGGCTACAACCTGGTGGGTTCCGACGGCGGGGTCTTCGTCTTCCCGGTCGGCCAGTCGGCCGGGTTCTTCGGGTCCCTGCCCGGCCTCAAGGTGAGCGTCAACAACATCGTGGGCATCGTGCCCACCAACAACTACCAGGGCTATGACCTGGTGGGTTCGGACGGCGGGGTCTTCGTCTTCCCGGTCGGCCAGTCCGCCGGCTTCTACGGCTCGTTGCCCTCGATGAACGTCCACGTGAGCGACATCGTGGGGATCGTGGCCAGCCCCGGGGGCGGGGGCTACTTCCTGGTCGGAAAGGACGGCGGGGTCTTCACCTTCGGCAATGCGCCGTTCCTCGGCTCACTGCCCGGGATCGGGGTCGCCGTCAACGACATCACCGGGATCGCCTCGACCCCCGACGGCCAGGGCTACTACGTCGTCGGGGCCAACGGGGCCGTCTACGCCTTCGGTGACGCCACCTCCCACGGGTCGCTGCCCGGACTCGGGGTCACGGTGTCGGACATCGTGTCGATCGTGCCCACCCCCGACGGCGGGGGCTACTGGCTGATCGGTTCTGACGGGGGGGTCTTCGCCTTCGGCGACGCCACCTCCCAGGGGTCGCTGCCCGGGGTGGGCGTCCACGTCACCAACGTGGTCGGGGCGGTGCCCACGGGGTAGGTAGGCACTCCCGGTGGACCTGACGCCGGATGGAGAGCGGCGAGAGCAGCCGGCCGCCACCCAAGGGCGGCTTCTGAGGGATGGCCCGAGGATGCCAAACCTCCCGCCGGGCATACCCCGCTCAACTGACGTGGCGTGATGGCCTATCGCAGCAGGAGGGCAGCAACCCGGTTGTAGCGCGGGTCCTCGTCGCCCACGATACGAGCTACCCACCGCAGCACTTCGGCCGCGTTGATATCCGCATTCGCTACGACCATCGCGTCGATGTCGACCCAGTCCTTCGGACGATTGAAGACAGCTTTGCAGACAATGAGGTGGTCAACCGAGAGGATCGGAATCGTCCTGTCGCCGAACGGTACCGAGTGTCGAGCCGCACCGGCCGCCTCGTGGAAGGCGTCGTAGGAGAAGAAGAGGTCGATTGGTGTGTCATCCCACATGACCCGGACCTGGCCGTCTCGATCGACGATTGCGGCGATGGAGGGATCGTCGGCACCTGCACCGAGCCGGACGAGCGGGGCGGCGACTTCGGGGAACCGCGCCGCCGGCACGAACACGTTGAGATCGATGTCGATCGTCGCCCTCGGCTCAGCGTAATAGGCCAGGGCCAGCGCACCCCCGAAGGCGTGGGGGATCCCCGACAGGGCGTCCTCGATCGCCAGCACCCGCTGGGCCAGCGTCAACATGGGCGCCTCGACACCAGCCGCGGTGCCGTCAGCACCCTGGTCCGGCGGCGGACCGGGATGGCGTCAGCCAGTGTCAGAACGTCGAGCAGCCGGCGGGCGTGCTCCCGGGCGTCGGCAGCAGGGGGCTGGTCCGGGCCGGGGAGCACCGCGGCCACCTGCAACCGCTCGCCCCCGGCCTCGACGAGTTTCCGCAGTGTCTCGAGGGTGGGGTCTCGGCGCCCATGTTCGTACGCCGAGATGACGGGCTGGGACGTGCCCGCCCGACGGGCCAACTCGGCCTGGGTCAGCCCCTGTCGCTGCCGCGAGGCCCGGATGACGCCTGCCGCCTTCACGACCTCAGTATATCGGATCGTCTATGTACCCGACGACGACCGGCTGGGCGTCGGGTCGGTCAGGGGCCCGGCTTTGGAGGACCCGAAGGGTGGCCAGCCCTGCCTTCGGATTCTGGACCCGAAGGCGAGTCGCTCCACCAACGGACCAGAAGACGGCCCTCCTGAAAGCTCCAACCCTGAATGTCCCCAGGGCTACGCCCATCGAAGACGCGCACAGCGAATCCGCCGCCTGGCGAGATGGGCGGGTATCCCCTCCCGGAAGCGTCAGCCGGTCGCGAGGCCTTTGGTGATCGCCTCGGCCCGGGTCGTCCCCGATCATCGAGCCTTAGACCAGATAGCGTCCATCGCATAATGGCGGCGCAAAGCGTCAAAGGCTTGGCGGTGATACTCGGAGCCCTCATAGCCGTTGCGTTCACAGCCGGCGGCGCCTCATCTGCGGCGAACCGGCCTAGCGGGGCCACAACGTCCCGACCGAGTACGACATCCGGCTTGAAACAACCGGCCCCCCAGTCTGCTCGACCCACGGTTGCACCATGTGCCGCATCGATGACCGCCATCGCGGACGGCACCTTTGCCTACGTAGAACCAGGCCAGTTGTTCTCTCCCGCCACCGGCGCGCCCACACCACGAGCCGCACTCCAGGGAATGAAGGAGATCGCACGGCATGGTCTGATCGCTGTGTGTCCCTACATCAACAGTGTCGCTGCGTCACAGATCGTCCAGGTGCTTGGAGCAGTCGTCGGCACGCCCCTCCCCACTGCAGCAGTCACCCAGCTCCTGCACGGTACGAAGAGCGCTCCGGGCGAAGTGCTCACCATCAAGTCGCTCTCCTGTGGGAAGACGTCGTGTAGCGGAAGCGTCACCATTACCAATTCAACCGGTGGATCGAGTACGGGAGCCGCCGGGACCACGAGAATCAACTCGCGTTGGTTCGTCACCACTTACATGACGACAACTGCAAGCAACTGAGACACTCTGCTCCATAAACGCGAACGACCCCTTGCCAGAGGCCATTCGGGCGAAACTGGAACAGGGGATCTGACCTTGTCGAAGAACCAATGGCCCTATCGTGCGTCAATCAAACCGGCGGCGGGATGAGGACACGTCCGAAGCCGACGGCTCGCGACCCGGCCTCGATGTCCGGGCGAACCGTAGGGTCATCGCATGCTCGACACTCTGGGCCGAGGGCAGCTTCGTTGGCCTGCCTGGTGAACCCGCCCCCGGCTGCCGGACTGATCCGGAAGGGTACCCACGAGATGTCATGATGATGTGGGACTTGAACCCGGATTGGACATCGGACTGTTGAGTCCTCAGGCGGGCCCCGGCCAGTTCCCTGCAACCGGCGTTCGAGCTGACATTTTGGTAATTTGCCGGGCATCGACCCATAGGGGGTTTGCGATGCACGTGGTCGGGGCCAATGGTGCCGTGTACGCCTTCGGGGGCGCCACCTCCCACGGGTCCCTCCCCGGTCTCGGGGTCACGGTCTCCAACATCATCTCGATCGTCACCACCCCCGACGCCGGGGGCTACTGGCTGATCGGCTCCGACAGCGGGGACTTCGCCTTCAATGACGCCACCTCCCAGGGATCACTGCCCGGGGTGGGGTTCCACGTCACCAACGTGGCTGGGGGCGGTGCCCACCGGGTGAGTCGAGTCACGCGGCGGTTCCGGCAGGACAACTCCCGAACTCGGAGGTAGTGCCAAGGGCTTTCACTCGGATTCGGTACGTACGCACGGCGATGGCACCGTCGGACGCCGTGCGATTTGGGGGGAACACGTTGTCAAGGGTTTCGGGTCGTCCGAAGGGCACCGCAGCCACAAGGCTCATCACGATGTTGGCCACGATCTCGGTCGTCGTCGCCACTCTTGCCGTGGGGGGTGTCGCCACTTCGGAGGCTGGGGCGTCCCTAACAACTGCCACCTCCCATCCGGGTGCGCTCGTCACGAATGGGCGTGGCCAAATCGGGGATCAGGCGAGCGTTCCCAACGGAGCGCACGACCTCGGTCCGGTGCCCTCCTCCGAATCCATCGACGCCGTGGTGGTGCTGAGGCCGAGCGAACCCAGCGCCTTGGCACGAGCTGCGGTCGAGGTATCCAATCCCCGATCGCCGATGTACCACCACTACATCACGCCACAGGAGTTCGCGCAGACCTACGGATCGGCGAGTACAACCGTCGCCGAGGTGGAAGCGGCACTGCGTGCCGAAGGGCTACACGTCGTTCGCCTGAGCCAGAACCGACTCTCGATCCAGGTGACGGGCACCGCGTCGTCCATGTCGCACGCCTTCGACGTTCACATGGACGCGTATCGGCTACCCGATGGTCGCAGGGCTTTCGCCAATACCGGCATCCCGACGCTCCCGTCGGACATCTCCTCCGATGTCCAGACGGTGATCGGTCTCAGCACCACCCAGCAACTTCAGCCTCTGGGGCTCGTGCAGCCACGCGCCGCCGCCCTTCACCCCGGGACTGACGCCGGGGCAACTCCCAATCAGCTCGAGCCCGACACGAGTGGCCCACAGCCCTGTGTGGCCGCCACCAGCGACGGTTCGACCTATGGGGCATACACCGCGAACCGGCTGGCGACCGCGTATGGGTTCAATTCGCTCTATAGCGCGGGCGACCTCGGCGCGGGAGTGACCGTCGGGCTCTTTGAACTCGAACCCAACCTGACATCGGACATATCGGCCTTCGAGTCCTGCTTCGGGACCTCCACAACGGTCGACTACACCGAGGTCGACGGAGGCCCCGGCTCCACCGGTGCTGGATCCGGAGAGGCCGCCCTCGACATCGAAGACGTGCTGAGCCTCGCACCGGACGTGACCGTCGACGTCTTCCAGGGTCCGAACAGTGGTACCGGCCCGTACGACACGTACAACGCCATGATCGGCTCTGGGGGGCCGAAGGTCATCTCGACCTCCTGGGGACT
Source organism: uncultured Acidimicrobiaceae bacterium (assembly GCA_963836375.1). Classification (GTDB taxonomy): domain Bacteria; phylum Actinomycetota; class Acidimicrobiia; order Acidimicrobiales; family RAAP-2; genus CAWIJK01. The sequence continues at coordinate 621,655 of CAWIJK010000004.1, forward strand.
CTGCGAACCCTTGACGGGGCAGTCGGCCGCGCAGTCCGAGGAGACGCTCTTTGAGGAAGCGGCCACCCAGGGACAGACCATCGTCGCCGCCCAGGGGGATGCCGGCTCGACAGACTGCTACCGCGACGACGACAGCAGCGCACTCGCTGTCGATGACCCGGGGAGCGACCCGTACGTGACCGGTGTCGGGGGAACCACCCTCACCGAAAACGGCTCTAACCAGCGTTCGACCGAAACCGTCTGGAATGAAAGCTCCGCCAAGGAAGGCGCGGGTGGAGGAGGTATCTCCGAGTTCTGGACGATGCCCTCGTTCCAGTCTGGTGCCGCCGGGCCCCTCAACGTCACCAATTCCAATTCATCGGGTACGCCCTGTGGCGCGGCAAGCGGCACATACTGTCGCGAGTCCCCCGACGTGTCCGCCGACGCGGACCCCTCCACCGGATATGTCGTCTACTACAACGGCAGCTGGACTGCCTACGGCGGGACGAGCGCGGCCGCCCCACTCTGGGGCGCGCTCACGGCCCTAGCCGACGCCAGCGCCGAGTGCGCGCCCGCGGGCTCATTGGGACTGATGAACCCCGATCTCTACTACCTGGCTGGGACCTCGGCCGCCAACTACTCGGCCGCCTTCTACGACGTGCCGTCAGGCTCCAACAATGACTACACGCCTGATAAGTACAGAGGAGGGCTCTACCCGACGGGCACCGCGTACGATATGGCGACCGGCCTCGGAACGCCGAACGCAGGGGGTCTGGTACCCCTTCTCTGTGGGCCGACAGTGACCGAACTGACGCCGAGCAGCGGGCCGGGGGCCGGCGGCGGCTCGGTCACGATCGCCGGGACGCGCTTCTCGACCATCTCCGGTAATACCACCGTTACGTTCGGCTCGAGCCTGGCGACCGCTGACACCGTCGTCTCGAGCACCGAGATCACGGCCACGCCGCCAGCAGGTTCGGGCATCGTCCCGGTCACGGTGACTGTCGGTGGCGACACCAGTCCGCTGTCCCCCGCCGATCTCTATTCCTATGTGCCCGGTGTGTCCGGCGTGGCACCCAACTCCGGCGTCGACACCGGTGGCACGGCAGTCACAATTTCGGGCTCCGGATTCACCGGGGCCACCGCGGTCAAGTTCGGGACCACCGCGGCCGCTTCCTTCACCGTGGTGAGCCCAACCCAGATCAGCGCGACCACGCCCGCCGGGGGGGCTGGAACGGTGAACGTCGCCGTGACCACTCCTGGAGGAACCTCGCCCATCTCGTCGGCCGACCAGTTCACCTACCTCCCGGCCCCGACGGTCACCGCCGTCAGCCCGGCCGCGGGCCCCATCGGCGGCGGCACCCAGGTCACCATCACCGGGACCGGGTTCAGCGGGGTCAGCACGGTCAAGTTCGGGGCCGCCTCGGCCGCCAGCTTCACGGTGAACTCATCGACCCAGATCCTGGCCACCACCCCGGGCGGCACCGGGACGGTCGACACCACGGTCACCGCCACCGACGGCACCTCGGCCTCCTCGTCGGCCGACCAGTTCACCTACGTCGGCCTGCCGACCGTGAGCGCGGTCAGCCCCTCGTCGGGTCCGCTTGTTGGCGGCACCCAGGTCACCATCACCGGGACCGGGTACACCGGCGCCACCGCGGTTAAGTTCGGGGCCACCCCTGCTATTGCCTACACCGTCAATTCGACGACCCAGATCACGGCCACCACCCCGGCCGGTAGCGGCACCGTCGACACCACCGTCACCGCCGCCGGCGGCACCTCGGGCACCTCGTCGGCCGACCAGTTCACCTACGTCCCGGCCCCGACGATCACCGGGATCAGCCCGACTTCGGGTCCGGCGGCCGGGGGCACCCAGGTCACGATCACCGGCACGGGCTTCACCGCAGTCAGCGCGGTCAAGATCGGGACGAATGCGGCCACCGCCTACACGGTCAACTCGCCGACCCAGATCCTGGCCACCACCCCGGCCGGCACCGGTCAGGTCGACACTACCGTGACCACCCCCGGCGGGACCTCGGCCACGAGTGGGTCCGACCAGTTCACCTACGTCCAGGCCCCGACGGTTTCGGGCATCAGCCCGACCTCGGGCCCGACCGCTGGCGGCACCCAGGTCACCATCACCGGGACCAACTTCACCGGGGCCAGCGCGGTCAAGTTCGGCACCGCCTCGGCGACTGCTTACACCGTGAGCTCGTCGACCCAGATCCTGACCACCACGCCCGGAGGGTCGGAGACCGTCGACACCACGGTCACCACCCCCGGTGGGACCTCGGCTGCAAACCCGAATGACCAGTTCACCTACATCGGCCCCCCGACGGTCAGCGCGGTCAGCCCGACCTCGGGCCCGACCGGCGGGGGCACCCAGGTCACCATCACCGGGACCAACTTCAGCGGGGTCACCGCGGTCAGGTTCGGCACCGCCGCGGCCACCGCCTACACGGTCAACTCGTCGACCCAGATCCTGGCCACCAACCCGGCTGGGACCGGGACGGTCGACACAACGGTGAGCGCCTCGGGCGGCACCTCGACGGCCAACCCGAATGACCAGTTCACCTACGTCCCGGCCCCGACGGTCAGCGGCATCAGCCCCACCTCGGGCCCGACGGCCGGCGGCACTCAGGTGACGATCTCCGGGACCAACTTCACCGGAGTCAGCGCGGTCAAGTTCGGCTCCGCCGCGGCCAGCGCCTACACGGTCAACTCGCCGACCCTGATCCTGGCCACCACGGCGGGCGGCACCGGTCAGGTCGACACCACGGTCATTGCCACCGGCGGGACCTCGGCCACCAGCGGGTCCGACCAGTTCACCTACGTCGCGGCCCCGACGGTCAGCGGCATCAGCCCGACCGCCGGTCCCCTCGCCGGGGGCACCCAGGTCACCATCACCGGCACCGGGTTCACCGGCGTCAACGCGGTCAAGTTCGGCTCCGCCGCGGCCACCGCCTACACGGTCAACTCGTCGACCCAGATCCTGGCAACCAACCCGGCTGGGACCGGGACGGTCGACACCACGGTGAGCGCCCCGGGCGGCACCTCGGCGGCCAACCCGAATGACCAGTTCACCTACGTCCCCGCCCCGACGGTCTCGAGCATCAGCCCGACCTCGGGCCCGACCGGTGGCGGCATCCAGGTCACCATCACCGGGACGGGCTTCACTGGGGCGACCACCGTCAAGTTCGGCACCGCCTCGGCCGCCGCCTACACGGTGAGCTCCTCGACCCAGATCACCGCCACCACCCCGGGTGGCACCGGGACGGTCGACACCACGGTCACCACGCCCGGTGGAACCTCGGCGGCAAACCCGAATGACCAGTTCACCTACGTCCCCGCCCCGACGGTCTCGAGCATCAGCCCGACCTCGGGCCCGACCGGTGGCGGCATCCAGGTCACCATCACCGGGACGGGCTTCACTGGGGCGACCACCGTCAAGTTCGGCACCGCCTCGGCCGCCGCCTACACGGTGAGCTCCTCGACCCAGATCACCGCCACCACCCCGGGTGGCACCGGGACGGTCGACACCACGGTGACCACGATCGGTGGCACCTCGGCCACCAGTGGGTCCGACCAGTTCACCTACGTCCCGGGCCCGACGGTCAGCGGCATCAGCCCGACCGCCGGTCCCCTCGGCGGGGGCACCCAGGTGACCATCACCGGGACGGGCTTCACCGGGGTCACCGCCGTCAAGTTCGGCACCGCCTCGACCGCCGCCTACACGGTGAGCTCCTCGACCCAGATCACCGCCACCACCCCGGGTGGCACCGGGACGGTCGACACCACGGTCACCACGCCCGGCGGCACCTCGGCGCCAAACTCGAATGACCAGTTCAGCTATGTCGGCCAACCGGTGGTCAGCGCGGTGAGCCCCAACCAGGGCCCGCTCACGGGCGGCACTCAGGTGACGATCACCGGGACCAACTTCACCGGGGCCACCGATGTCACGTTTGGTGGAGCCCCGGTGGCCCACTACACGGTGGTCTCGGACACCTCGATCACGGCGACGAACGAAGCGGCCCTGCAGGGGACCGTCGACGTGGAGGTGACCGGGCCGGGCGGGACCTCGGCGGCAAACCCGCCGGCTGACCAGTTCACCTATGTCCCGGCCCCGACGGTCAGCGGCATCAGCCCGACCTCGGGCCCGGCCACCGGGGGTACCCAGGTGAGGATCACCGGGACGAACTTCAGCGGGGCCACCACTGTCAAGTTCGGCACCGCCTCGGCCACCGCCTACACGGTGAGCTCCCCGACCCAGATCCTGGCCACCACCCCGTCGGGGACCGGGACGGTCGACACCACGGTGACCACGATCGGTGGCACCTCGGCCACCAGTGGGTCCGACCAGTTCACCTACGTCCCGGCCCCGACGGTCTCTGCCGTCAGCCCGACCGCCGGTCCCCTCGGCGGGGGCACCCAGGTGACCATCACCGGGACAGGCTTCACCGGGGTCACCGCGGTCAAGTTCGGCACCGCCTCGGCCGCCGCCTACACGGTGAGCTCGTCGACCCAGATCCTGGCCACCACCCCGGCCGGGACCGGGACGGTCGACACCACGGTCACCACGCCCGGTGGAACCTCGGCGGCAAACCCGAACGATCAGTTCACCTACGTCACCCAACCGACGGTCGGCGCGGTCAGTCCCAATCAGGGCCCCCTCACCGGGGGTACCCAGGTGACGATCACCGGGACGAACTTCAGCGGGGCCACCGACGTCACCTTCGGTGGAGCCCCGGTGTCCCACTACACGGTCGTCTCGGACACCTCGATCACGGCGACGAACGAATCGGCTCTGCCGGGCATCGTCGACGTGGAGGTCACCGGACCTGGCGGCACCTCGGCGACCTCGCCGGCCGACCAGTTCACCTACGTGGCCGCCCCGACGGTTTCGGGTATCAGTCCGACCTCGGGCCCGGCCACCGGGGGCAACCAGGTCACCATCACCGGGACCGGTTTCAGCGGGGTCAGCGCGGTCAAGTTCGGCTCCGCCGCGGCCACCGCCTACACCGTGAGCTCGTCCACCCAGATCCTGGCCACCACCCCGGCCGGCACCGGCACGGTCGACACCACGGTGACCACGATCGGCGGCACCTCGGCCACCAGTGGGTCCGACCAGTTCACCTACGTCCCGGCCCCGACGGTCTCTGCCGTCAGCCCGACCTCGGGCCCGACCACCGGGGGCACCCAGGTGACCGTCACCGGCACCGGGTTCAACGGGGTCACGACCGTCAAGTTCGGCACCGCCTCGGCCACCGCCTACACGGTGAGCTCGTCGACCCAGATCCTGGCGACCACGCCGGGCGGCACCGGGACCGTCGACACCACGGTCACCGCCACCGGCGGGACCTCGTCCGCCTCGTCGGTCGACCAGTTCACCTATGTCCCCGCCCCGACGGTGAGCGGGATCAGCCCGACCTTCGGCTCGTTCGCCGGGGGTGCCCAGATAACGATCACCGGCACCGAGTTCACCGGGGTCACCGGGGTCAAGTTCGGGACCGCCGCGGCAACCGCCTACACCGTGAGCTCGTCCACCCAGATCCTGGCCACCACCCCGGCGGGAACCGGGACGGTCGACACCACGGTGACGACGCCGGGCGGCACCTCGGCCAACTCGCCGGCCGATGAGTTCACCTACGTCGACGGCGGGCTGATCACCGGGGTGAGTCCTAACCAGGGCCCGACGGCCGGTGGGACGGTGGTCACGATCACCGGCACCGAGTTCACCGGGGTCACCGGGGTCAAGTTCGGCATCGCCTCGGCCACCGCCTACACGGTGAATTCGTCCACCCAGATCCTGGCCACCACTCCGGCCGGCTCCGGGACGGTCGACACCACGGTCACCGCCGCCGGCGGCACCACGCCGCCCACGTCGGCCGACCAGTTCACCTACGTGGCTCCCCCGACAGTGAGCGCCGTCAGCCCGACCTCGGGACCGGCGACCGGAGGCACCCAGGTGACCATCACCGGGACCGGGTTCACCGGGGCCACGGCTGTCAAGTTCGGGACCACCTCGGCCACCGCCTACACGGTGAGCTCGTCGACCCAGATCCTCGCCACCACGCCGGCCGGCTCGGGCACGGTCCACACGACCGTGACCATCCCGGTCGGCGGCACTTCGTCGACCTCGTCGGCCGACCATTTCACCTACGTTCCGATCCCGACGGTCAGTGGGATCAGCCCGACCTCGGGTCCGGCCATCGGGGCGACGGTGGTGACCATCACCGGGGCCAACCTCACCGGGGCCAGCGCGGTCAGGTTCGGGACCGCCGCGGCGACAGGCTTCACCGTGAACTCGTCGACCCAGATCCTGGCCACCACGCCTGCCGGATCGGGCACGGTCGACACCACGGTCACCACCGCCGGGGGGACCTCGGCCACCAGTGGGTCCGACCAGTTCTCCTACGTCCCCGCTCCGGCGGTCAGCGGGATCAGCCCGACCTCGGGCCCGACCGCAGGGGGGACGGTGGTGACCATCACCGGGACCAACCTCACCGCGGCCAGCGCGGTCAAGTTCGGGACCGCCGCGGCCAGCGCCTACACCGTGAACTCGCCGACCCAGATCACCGCCACAAACCCGGCCGGTAGCGGGACCGTGCACACCACGGTGACCACGAACGGGGGCACCTCGGCGACCTCGTCGGCCGACCAGTTCACCTACGTGGCTCCCCCGACAGTCACCGCCGTCAGCCCGATCTCGGGCCCGATCACCGGCGGCTCCCTGGTCACGATCACCGGCACCAACTTCACCGGGGCCACCGCCGTCGACTTCGGGTCCACCGAGGCCAGCGCCTACACGGTGAACTCGTCGACCCAGATCTCCGCCACCACCCCGGGGGGGACCGGGACGGTCGACGTGATGGTGACCACTCCATTCGGTACGACCGCCACCGGCCAAGCGGACGCTTTCACCTACATCGCCCCGCCGACGGTTGCCCCCCCGACGGTTGCCCCGCCGGCACCTCCGTCCAGCGCGCCGCAGGCCTCGGGCTACGACCTCGTCGGCCTCGACGGCGGAGTATTCGTGTTCGGGACCCCTGGCCAGGGATTCTACGGTTCGCTCCCCGGCCTCGGTGTCCACGTGAAGGACATCGTGGGAATCGTTCCGACCTACGACGACAAGGGCTACTTCCTCGTGGGTTCCGACGGCGGGGTGTTCGCCTTCGGTGACGCGCCGTTCGAGAGCTCGCTTCCAGCGCTGGGGGTCCACGTCACCGACATCGTCGGCATCGTTCCCACGGCCGACGATCTTGGCTACTTCCTGGTGGGCTCCGACGGCGGGGTGTTCGCCTTCGGCGATGCGCCGTTCGAGAGCTCGCTTCCAGCACTGGGGGTCCGCGTCAACGATATCGTCGGCATCGTTCCCACGGCCGACGACAAGGGATACTGGCTCGTGGGGTCAAACGGCGCGGTCTACGCTCTCGGCGACGCACCGTTCGTCGGCAGCGTCACCGGGAACGCCGGCGCCCCGATCGTCGGGATTGCCGCTACCCACGACTCGAAGGGCTACTGGGTGGTGGCGGATAACGGCGCTATCTTCGCCTTCGGTGACGCCACCTTGTTCGGCTCCCTGCCCGCCCTCGGTGTGAAGGTCTCGAATGTCGTGGCGATCGTGCCGACCCCCGACGGTCAGGGCTACTGGCTCATCGGCTCCGACGGCGGGGTGTTCGCCTTCGGCGACGCGTCCGAGGCCGACGGCTCACTGCCCGGCCTCGGGGTCCACGTGAATGACGTCGTGGGAGCAGTACCGACCGCGTGACCCGGTTCTCCCCGGCGGAGTGCGGCTCCTTGGGCCCCATGCCGGAGGGCGGTCCGGTGATGCACCCCAGTGGAGAATGCTCCCAGTGAGCGTCGTCCGGTGGGCATCCCACCTCGGCCACTGCAACTCAGAGCAGGGCGCCGGCCGCCTCGACGAGACGCTGAATTCGACGGTAACGGTACGACGAGGAGAGCGATTCGGACTTCTCGAGCAGCTCCCGAGCCCGGTCCAGGTCGCCCGGGGCGCCGCGTGTCGCGAGCATCCGGCCCCAGAGCAGCGCCGTCTTGGCCTCAGCGAAGCGCATGTTGCCGGCCGTGTTGAGGTTGGTGGCGATCTCGAAGTAGGTCTCGGCTTCTTCGAACCGACCGAACAGCGACGCAAGCCCGCCGAGATAGCAGGCCACCGGGGTGTGGGGGACGACGCCGCTGAACGGCGTCTGGTTCTTGTAGGTCGCGAGCAGTTCGAGCAGCTGGCCGGCCGCCGGCTCGTGCCCGAGCTCCACGGCCACCCAGCAGTAGCCGATGAGACCGTCGAACCACGTCGAGTCGGGGGGCAACGTGAATCCGTCCCGGGAGGCCGCCTCCAGGAGTTGGCGGGCAGCGTCGTCGTCTCCGGCCTCCAGATGGGCGCTGGCCAGCCCGGCGCGGTAGGCGGGGATACCGGGATTCTCTTCGACGACGTCGGCCAGGAGCGGGACCAGCTCCCCCAGCCGCCCTTGCTGAAATCGGGCGATCATGAGCTGTGTCCCGTAGAAGGTGAACGCGTCGGGTTGGCCGCTCTTCGTGCCGATCTCCAGGGCCTCGGTGGCCAGTTGCTCCGCGCTGTCGGGGTCGCCGATCACCAGTGCGTGTGCCGCCTCACGCCGTGTGGTGTTCCACACGAGGGTCGGCTGGTGGAGTTGCTGGCTGGTCCGTTTCATCAGGTCCAGGCACTTGTTCGCCACCTCGAACCGGCCACCTTGGACGGCGTCGATCTCGGCCCGACTGGCCGACCAGAACAGTCGCATCGGGTCCCCCAGCTGTTCGGCGAGAGCCAGGGCCTGGGTGTTGTCGGCGAATCGCTCGTCGAAAAGGGCGGGAATCTGACGGGGCTCGTTGCAGAGGTTGAGGACGTCGATCATGGTCGTCGGGTCACCGAGCGTCTCCGCCATCGCCTTGGCTTCTGCCGTCAGTGACCGTCGGCGATCCAGGGGACCGTGAGTGAGTTCGAGGCACAAGGTGGCGAGCAGGAGGGCCCGGTCGGGACTCTCGGTCGCCGGCAGCCGATCCAGGGCGGCCTCGAGGACCCCCACTTTCTCGGTGTCGACCTTCCCGAAGGCGCTGTAGGAACCCCGGTTGTTGGCGAGCGCGGCTCGGACGAGCTCGTCGACGGCCCCGAGTTCCTCGGCCTGACGTGCGGCTTCGAGGAGGGTCTCACGAAAGGCCGGGATGCCGGCCTGCCGTTGGGCCGTCCCGAGGCTCAGGAGGAGACGGACCCGAAGCAGCGGATCCGCCAGTGCTCCACTGTCGGCGAGCTCGAGTGCCTGGGAGAAGTAGCGGACCCCGTCCTCGGGGGCAAGCGCTTCGAGGGCGTGTTCTCCCGCCCGGGCGGCGTAGGTGATGGCCTTGTCGGTGTGCACCGGCCGGGTGGCCAGCAGGAAGTGGCGGGCCAACTCACCGACACGCTCGTCGGGCCGGTCCCCGAGCAGCTCCTCCAGCGCTTCAGCCACCAAGCGGTGCATCCGGGCCCGGCGGGTCGCCCCCATGTCTTCGTAGAGGGTGTGCTGGATCAGCGCGTGGGAAAACCCATAGCGACCGGGCGTCCCGGGCAGCTCGCAGACGAGGTCGGACGCCTCAGCGTCGTCGAGGAGATCGAGCAGGGCGTCCTCGTCGGATCCGGTGACTTCGGCCAGGAGATCGATGTCGAAGTCCCGCCCGATGATCGCCGCTGTCGAGAGGATTTTGGCGGCCCGATCCCCCAACCGAGCCACCCGGGCGCCCACCACCTCGCGGACGCTGTCGGGCAGGGTGAGCTGACTGAATCCTTGGCCGGGGACCCAATGCCCGGCGGCATCCTGCACGATGGCACCCGACTCGGAGAGGTGGCGCAGCACCTCGGTGACGAAGAACGGGTTGCCGTCGGTCTCCCGGTAGACCGCATGGGCGAGCTCCACGCCCGTCTTGTCCAGGACGTGGCCAGCGGCGACTTCCAGGAAGGTCACGACGTCGCTGTCATCGAGTCCCTTCAAGTCGAGCCGCGACACTCCCACCTCCCGGTGGAGAGCTGCCAGGGTCTCGGCCAGGGCGGAGACCCCCGAGAGCTCCGAGCCGCGGTACGTGCCGAGCACGAGGAGCCGGCTGGAGCCGGTGTTGGCCACCACGTGGCGGAGTAACTGCAAGCTCGGCCGGTCGGCCCAGTGGAGGTCATCGAGCACCAACAGGACGGGGTGGACGCGGCTTGCCTCCTCGAGGAGACCGGCCACCGCACCGTAGAGCAGGTAGCGCTCTGTGTCCGGATCGCTCGTCTGGGTTGGGGGCAGTTCACCGAGCCGCTGCTTGAGAGCGGGCACCAATCGGGAGAGTTCCCCCCCGTGGGCCGCCACGTGAGACCGGAGCACACCCTCGGGAGCGTGGTTCACGTAGGCACCGAGTGCTTCGGCTATCGGACGGTACGGCGCGCCCACGTCTTCGTCGCAACGAGCGAACAACACCGACATCTCGTTCTCGTGGGCCTTGCGGGCCGCCTCGGCGACCAGGGTCGACTTACCTTGGCCTGGTTCGCCGGCGATGAGGACGACCTCGTGTCCCATTCCGCTGGCCACGCGCTTAGCCGCATCGTTGAGAAGGCCTAGTTGTTCTGTACGTCCGATGACTCCGACGAATGGCCGGGACTCGAGGCGGGCGGGCAGCGGCCCGATGCCGGCAGCGCCAGGCGCGTCCATCTCGATCGGATCCCATTGCAACTCGAGGGCCTCCACCGGATCCCCGAGACCCTTCAGCTCGAGTGCACCGAGCGGCTCAAATCGGTGCTTGGAGCGCCGACCGGCAATGGCTCTCGACACATCAGTCACCAGGATCTGCCCGCCCTCGGCCCGGGCGCAGAGTCGCGCCGCAGTGACCACCGGATCGCCGAAATAGTCGTCTCCCTCACGGGTGGCGTCTCCCGAGCCGATCCCGACCCGCAGCCCGATGGGGTTCGGCGCCAGGCGGTTGTCGAGCTCAACCCCCTGCTGCATGGCCACGGCGCCGGCGAAGGCACCCGAGGCGGTCTCGAACACTGCCATCACGCCGTCGCCCAGGTTCTTCACCTCGGTCCCGCCATGGGCCACGATCGCCTGGCGAAGCAGGGAGAAGTGGGCCCGGCGGAGCTCGTCGCCGATCTCGACGGACATGCTGGAGGACAGGGCGGTCGATCCCACCATGTCGGTGAAGAGGACCGTGACATTTGCAGGCGTGGCCATTACACGGATCCTTTCCCTGGTCGGGAAGGGTATACGACCGCCCAGTGTCCTGCAGGTGAACGCCGCCGCTCTGCCCGGAGCCATCGAGGCCGTGGGCCCGGCGGGGCGGTCTTGGCCGGGGCCGACTCGTCGGCCCTGGCGAGGCCGCGCTCGGGGTGAGGGCAATCTGCCGGGCCGACCGCCGCTCGGCCCAGGAGAGCTCGGCCCGCCCTGGCCATCGGAAGGGGTCTCCTCCGAGTTCTCACATCACCCCGAGAGCCATCAGCTGCGCCGCGGCCCCGAGATCCCCGTCGACGGCCAGCTTCTGGGACATGAAGGCGTCGGTGCCCGAGAGTTCACCGTTGATCATGCGGACGAAGTCGGCCGCCGAGGCCCGGATGGTCGCGGCAACGCCCTCATCGAGGTCGGCTCGTCGGGTGACGGCGACCTTCCCGTCGTGGACAGTGAGGACCCACGAGCCCCCGTCGGCTCCGTCGAGCACGAAAGCCACCTCGAGTTCGACGTCGAGGGCATCCGCCGGATTGACGCGTCCCGGCAGGACGTCGTCGAAGAACTCAGCCGGGTTGGCTACATGCACCTGGGGGCGGGTGGGGCGGGCCCGGTCGCGGGCCAGTACGTCGGCCTCCATCGCCTCGATCGAGTCGGCCAGGATTTCGACGATGCGGTCCACCGTGGTCCTGTCGATGGTGAGTGGCGGTGCGAGCCCGACGACCTCGATGCCCATGGCCCGGCAATAGAGGCCCCGGGACCAGGCCTCGAACTCCACTCGCTCACAGGCCGTGTGGGGAGCGGCGAATCCCCTCCGGGTCTCCTTGTCGGCCACAAACTCGATACCGGCCATCAGACCCAGCCCGCGTACTTCGCCCACCGAGTCGAAACGCTCAAGCTCATGGAGACGCTCGATGAGGTACGCACCCACGCTCTCGGCGTTGCTCACGAGGTTTTCTCGCTCGATGATGTCCAGATTGGCGAGGGCGGCGGCGCAGCACACCGGGTGTCCCGAATAGGTGAAGCCATGGCTGAACGGCATCCGGTCCGGAAGCCCTGTGGCTATTGTCGACCAGACGTCTTCGGAGACGACCGATGCCCCCAGGGGCAGGTAGCCGCTCGTCAGCCCTTTGGCCAACGTGACGATGTCGGGTCGTACCCCCCACTGCTGGGCACCGAACATGGTGCCGGTCCGTCCGAATCCGCAAACCACCTCGTCGATGATGAGGAGGACTCCGTAGCGGTCACAGATCTCCCGGATCTTCGTGAAGTAGCCGGGCGGGGGCGGGATGATCCCGCCGGCACCGATGACCGGCTCGACGATGAAGGCGGCCACGGTGTCGGGGTCTTGCGCCTCGATGTACTCGGTCAGCGAGTCCGCGCACGCCAACCCGCACTCGGGGAAGGTCTTCCCCAGGTCACAGCGGTAGCAGTAGGGAGCCGGGATGTGGGCGAATCCCGGTGCCTCGGGCCCGAAATTCCAGTGCATCGGCATGATGCCTGTCGCCGACATGGTGGCGATCGTGAGGCCGTGGTAGCCGTGATTGCGGGCCACGATGGTCTTGCGGCGGTCCTCACCCTTCAAGGCCCAGTACATGCGGGCGAGCTTGAAGTTCGTCTCGTTGGCTTCTGAGCCCCCGGAGGAGAACATCACATGGTTCATCTGGTGTTCGGCCGGGAAGAGCGAGGCGAGCCGTTCGGCCAGCTCTATCGCTCGGGGATGCGACTGGCCGTGGAAGGTCGTCGCGTATTCGAGGGTGGACATCTGTCGTTGGACGGCGTCGATGATCTCCGGGCGGCCGTGTCCGACGGCAACGCACCAGAGCCCGGCGAACCCGTCGATCAACCGGTTGCCGTGATCATCTGTGATCCACCATCCGTCGCCCTCGGTGATGATCCGGGGTCCCGACGCTGCGATGTCCTTCGGGGCGGTGACCGGGTGGATCACGTGGGCTATGTCGCGGGCCGCGAGGGTTCGAGCAGGCATCGCATCAGTCCTTTCGTGCGGAGGGGCGTGGGGCTGCGCCGACTCGGGAGAGGGGCCGGGGGATCCGTAGGGACTCGATGAGGTGCTCCACCACGGCCACCGTGGATTCCCGCTCGCCGGTGGTGAGCACGTGGATGGTCGCCTCTGACCACGCACCGAGGAGCACGCTGGCCAGCGCATCGGGATCGAGATCGATCACTTCACCGCGGGAGATGGCCGCTTCGAGCATTCCGCGCACCATGCCCACCGCTTCGCGCTGAGTGGCCCGACCGCCCTCGTCGAGAGCTGGAATCGTCCAGGCGTCTCTCAGGAAGAACCGCGCCTGACCCAAGGACCCCGAGCGCGTCGAGATAGACGTGAAATGCCCGGCGCATGTTGGTTACCGCATCGCCTTCGGGGGCGAGGGCCTGCAGGGCGAGCGTGGTCAGGCGTTCGTAGAGCTCGTGCTGGAGATCGCGGCCCAGGTCATCCTTGTCGGCGAACCAGTAGTACACCGCGCCCTTGGTTACTCCGGCGGCCTCGGCGATGTCCTCGATGGCCACGGCGCCGTAGCCCCGGTCGGCGAAGAGGCCGAGAGCGGCTTCCATGATCCGCTCTCGGGTCTCGGCGCCTCTGGGCTGCCGGCGTCCCATTCAGGTACCGGACTGCTGCTGCGCCACGAACTCGGCCGCACCGGCGAGGAAGCCCCCGACGTTGGCGGCCTTGCCCGAAGCGATGTCGCCGAACCATTCGGGCGCGTAGACCTGGACGGCATCCCGGTCGAGTGCCCCGAATACGGCGCTGACCAGCTCACTCACTGGAATCGGCGCCACACCCGAGTCGAGGACGCGGTCGTTGTCGGGGAGGGAGAACAGCTCGGTGTCGACCAATCCGGGGTACACCACCAGGACCTTGACCCCGGTCTGCCACAGGTCGACGGCCATGGCCTCAGAGAATGCAGTGAGGGCCGCCTTGGAGCCGTCGTAGGCGGCCTCGCCCGGCGAACTGAGGGTGGCCGACACCGACGACACGTTGACGATGCGTCCGGCGCCCCGGTCCAGCATCTGTGGCAGCAGCGCCAGGGTCAGTCGGACCGGACTCAGGTAGTTGACGTTCATCACCGATTCGACCGTGGCCGGGTCCAGCCGGGTCACGTGCCGGCGCTTGGGGATCCCGGCGTTGTTCACCAGCACGTCCACGCCACCGAATTCCTCCACCACCGCTGCCGCCAGCGCGTCGACTGCGGCCGGGTCTGCGAGGTCGGTCACCCACATCTGGGACTCACGGGAATGGCCCCGACAGCGCTCGAGGACCTCTTCGAGGCGGTCCTGGCGTCGGGCGCAGATCCCGACCCGGGCCCCGCGCCAGCGCGAATTCCTCGGCCAGCCCCGCCCCGATCCCCGACGAGGCCCCGGTGACCAGCACGCGTTGCCCCTCGACCTCAAACACCGGCCCGTCCATCTCGCCTGGGTTCCATACGGCGCGTATGGTATTCCGACTTTCCGGATGATTCAATCCTCGTCACCGGTGCGTTCTCCGCGTGCCGGTCGCGCCCTGCGTCCCAGACCAGGTGGTGGGCTGTCTGGCGTCGTCAGACGAGGAGCGGGGGCCACCAGCCGGTGACGGGCCCCCTCGGAGCTACGACGGCCGGTAATAGTGCTCCTGGTCGAGGTCCTCGAGAAGGCTGGGCCCGGTCGGCTCCCATCCCAGGAGTTCCCGGGTGGTGACCGCGGTGGCCGGGCTGTCCAGGCCGACGAAGTGACCCAGGTGGGAAAAGTGCTCGACGGCGTCGCTCGGGGCCACCGACGCCGTCGGGATGCCGAGCTGACGGCTCATCACCAGGGCGATCTCGAGGAAGGGGACGCCCTCGTCGGCCACTGCGTGCAACACCGACCCGGCGGGAGCGGCCTCGACAGCCAGGCGGGCCAGGCGGGCTGCATCGGAGCGGTGCACCGCCGGCCAGCGGTTGGTTCCGTCCCCCAAGTACCCGGCGACGCCCCGCTGGCGAGCGATGCCGACCAGGCTGGCCACGAACCCGTGGTCGCCGTCGCCGTGGACCGTCGGCGGCAGTCGCAGGACCGACGAGCGGACGCCGATGCCCCGCAGCGACAACGTGAGCAGAGCGGTGGCCGACCGACGTCCGGCGGGGTTGGCCCGAGTCTCGGGGCTGGGCACGAGGCCGTCGTCCTCGGTGGCGACCCGACCGACGGTCAGACCAAGCACGCCCGAGGCGAGCACCAGGGGCCGCTCTGAGTCGGCCAGCGCCGCTCCGATGGCTTCCACCGCCCGTCGGTCGGCTGCGGCGGCGGCGGCGAAGTCGCCGCCCCAGGCCACCTCGTGCTGGAAGGCCAGATGGATGACCCCGTCGGCCTCGGCCGCCGCCTCCGCCAGGCCCTCGGGGTCGTCGATGTCGCCCCGCTGAACGATGGCGCCGGACGCCGCCACCCGCTGCGCCGACGAGTCGGAGCGGGCCAGGCCCACCACCTCGTGGCCGGCGCCGAGCAACTCGGGCACCACCGCCGAGCCGATCCAGCCCGATGCGCCGGTGACAAAGACCCTCATGAGGCTACCTCCAGGGACCCGATGATGTCAGTAACTGTCATTAGCCTAAACCTGATGTCGGTGACTGTCAACACTAGGATCGGTCGTCATGGGTCGGTGGCAGCCGGACAGTCGCGGGCGGCTTCAGGAGGCGGCGCTCGCGCTGTACTCAGAGCAGGGGTTCGACCGCACCACAGCTGCCCAGATCGCCGACCGGGCCGGGCTGACCGAACGTACCTTCTTCCGGCACTTCGCCGACAAGCGGGAAGTGCTGTTCGGAGGCTCTGCCCTCCTCGAGGAGCGGATCGTCACCGCCGTGGCCGCGGCGCCGGCAAGCGACGGTGCCCTCGAGGCAGTTTCCCGGGGCCTCGATGCCGCCGCCGCCATGCTCGGCGAGTCCCGCCGGGACCTGACCCACCAGCGTCAGGCGGTGATCGCGGCCAACCCCGAACTGAGCGAGCGCGAACTGGCCAAGCTTGCCGCCTTCGCCGCCGCGGTTGCCGCCACCCTGCGCCAGCGGGGCGTGCGAGAACCGCAGGCGACGTTGGCCGCCGAGGCCGGCATGACGGTCCTCCGCGTGGCCGTCCAGCGGTGGGCCACCGGAGACGACCACCGTGATCTCGGTGCCGTCATGCGCGACGCCGTCGCCGAGCTGCGGGCGGTGACCAACGGCTGAGGCCACGCCCCCGGCGGCAACCTTGGGCGAGCACACACAGATCCATGAGCCCGTGGGGCAGGCGGACGACGGGCGCAAACCGCAGGCCAGGGCAACGTCACCCACGAGGGGAGTGAAGATCGTGCGTTCGGCGACCCACGGCACTGAAGCCGGCTCTCCCCAGCCCTCCGGTCAGAACCGAACCAGGCACTGAAGCCGCTGCTCCACGGTCTCACACGATCGAGCGAGAGCCGTCCTCGTCGCTCATCCGCGGGCGAGGGAAGCCCCTTCAGCCCCGGGCTCAGGCTTCGACCCGGATTGCCCCGTCTTCGATGACGCGAGCCGAGGGACGGTCCACTCTCTTCCACATGAGCGGAAACGGATGGCTCTGCTTCTTACACTCTGCCTGCTAGATCTGCTTGCCTCGTCGACGGGCGCAATTTAGAATGGAGCGCCAAGGGGGGTAACCATGACTGGTGCCGGTCACTCAGTCGGGCATAGGGATCCGGATCAGCCCCAGCGGCGGTTCCTATTTCTGGTGAGCGCAATGAACAAGCGGGAGATCCTTGTGATTTCCCTTCTCTGGATCGGCATTCTCTCGCTGATCGACTTCGGCAGTGGTACGACGATCGCTCTCACCCCTCTCCTGAGCGTTGCCCCCATCGTGGCCGCGATGGCCCTGGATCCTCTTGAAACGGCAGGCGTCGCCACCCTCGCTGTGCTGATGACCATACCGATCGGAATCGGGGATCGTGACTTGGGCACCGTGAACCATGAGATCTCCACGAGCGTCGTCGTCGTCATCGGGCTCCTCGCTATATGGATCTCCTATCTTCGGGTGTGCCTACGCGAATCGCTCGACATCGCAGACGCACGAGCCACCCATGACGCTCTCACCGGCGCCCTGAACCGGCGAGCACTTCTCTCGCGGAGTGAGCAGCTGGCGGCAATCCGCCCTGACTACCGCCCGCCGATTTCTTTCATGATGATCGATGTGGACCACTTCAAGAGGGTCAACGACTCCTACGGGCATCTCATTGGAGACGAGGTCCTCATGGAGGTCTCCCAACGCCTTGCCGGAGCATTTCGGAGCGGGGACAGTTTTGGGCGTTACGGGGGCGATGAGTTCTTGGCATTGCTCGTGGGGAGCGAACGCAGTGGTGCGGACGTCGTCGCCGAGCGGACGCTGACCTTGATCCGCGAGATGCCGATCGAGACCTCCGTCGGCCCGATAGCCGTCAGCGTTTCGATTGGTATTAGCAGCCTGGCTCCCACCGAACTCGAAGTCGACAGCGCTGTTCACAGGGCGGACACCGCTCTCTACCACTCGAAGCGGAACGGCCGAGCCCAAAGCACTGTGAGGTGAAGGGCTGGCCCGCCGGTGCGTCGCCGACCATCACTGTGACTCGCCCCTGACGCACCGACCGGACGAATCGGTCGGTCGGTCTCATCCTGCTGGGTCTCGAGCGGACTCACCTGCGCTGGCCGCTCTGGACGTCCTGATCGGGTTCGCCTTCGGTCTCGGATTCCGTACCGCGGCCGAGCCTCTGGCGTGACTAGCCACGAGCGGACTGCTGGCCCTGTTCGCGTTGGCACTGATCTGGCTGGCCGTCGCACTCGGCCTGGCCGCCAGAAATGGATCGGTCGGAGAAGGGCTCGGTCGTCGTCGGTGACACGGAGAGGAAGAACCAGAGCGCGCTACGCCTCGTTGAGTCGGCCTGCAAGCCACGACTCCACCCCGTCCAGCGCAGCCGCGGCCATGGACGTCGGGTGCGAGGTGAAGCCGTGCATCGACTCGGGGAACACCCGGAGATCAACCTCGTTGCCGGCCGCGGACAGTCGGGCCGCCATGGCGAGGTTGTCCTCCAACAAGACGTCGAGGGTGCCCACGAGGAGCAAGGTCGGCGGCAGGCCGCGGAGGTCGCCATAGAGGGGTGAAACGTCTGGATCGGTCCGATCCGGCACGTGCCCGGCATACGCCTGGATGAACCAGTCGTCGGCATAGAGCCGACCACCAGGAGACTGCCCGCTCAGGTCGTAGGCGCCAAACTGCAGCACGGCGCCCACAATCGGGTGGACGAGGTCACGGTCCCGCAGTCGAAGCAACGTCGTCGTGGCCAGGGTCGCTCCGGCAGACGCGCCACCGATCAACATTCTCTCGGTGCCAAACATTGTGCGCCCCTCTCCTACCAGCCACAGGGCGGCGGTCTCACAGTCGTCGGGCGCCGCCGGCCAGGGATGCTCTGGAGCGAGCCGATACTCGACGCTCACCACCGTGACCCCCAACGCATCGGCCAGACGAGCGTTGCGGGCGTCGCCGCGGCTGGCCGAGTCCATGTAGAAGCCCCCGCCGTGAATGTCGAGGCAGGTGGCCCGAGACTCTCCAGAGCTGGGGCTCGTGATGCGCACCGGGACCTGGCCGTTGCCGGCACGGACAATGCGCTCAACGGCGCGGGAGTCAGCGGGTCCCGCCGGCAGGCTACGACGGGCCACCTTCAGTTCTTCATAGGTGGTCGGCCCGTGCTGACCACCTTCTGCCTGCTTCGCGCCGTAGAACGCTCGGCTCTCTTCAACGTGAAGATCCGATCCCTCATCGATGAGATTCGCAAGCCCGAGATTCATGGTGCTCCTTCCGACTGCGAGGCGTCCCTGCGCGGGCGTCAAGGGTCGCGTGTGAGCAGCCTGCAACGGGGCATCCCCGTCAGCAGGTTCTATCGATCTGGAGTCCCTCATTGAAGACATCGATCGCGGGCCATCTCCTCCCCGGTCGCTGTTGCGGACCCGGTCGCGTCGTGGAGCTCGGACATCAGAGCCCTCTCCAGCAATCCAGAGCCTCCCGGGTCATCCTTCGACGTCCCTCTATATCCCCGTCTCCAGAATCCTTCGACGCGCGGGCCTTTCAACCTCGGTGTCGCCGTGTCACGCCGACCGCCGGTATAGGGAAAACGAGCGACGCCCTTCAGATTCGTCGGCGGTGGGCAATAGGCCCTGGACAACACGGGCGATATGGGTCCCGGCCGTGGCGAGCGTCTGTCTCTTCATGCCGGTCTCTCTCGGTCAGTCGGTGAGAAGCCGCTCAAGCTTGTCGAGCTGCTCCGACCAGCCCTGCTCGGCACCGGCCATCGCCTCCGCGGGCGGCATCGGATCGAAGTAGGACTGTCGCATGGTCAGCGCGGTGCCCCCTTCGCGAACTTCCAAGGTCACCTCAATGAGCGTTGCGAAGAGCTCTCCTTGCTCGTCGTTGATGGCGCGGCCGCTCATGACCAGACGACGCGGACGATCGATCTCGTAATACTCACCACCCAGGTAGTGGGAGAACTGAGACTCGACGGGGATGGATCCCGGCCATTCCATCGCGAGTCGGTATTTACCCCCGACGCGAAGGTCGACCTCTGCGGCGGGGCAAGAGAAGCCGGTGGGCCACCACCATTTCGTGAGCTGCTCGGGGTCTGTAAAGGCGTCAAACACGCGCTCTGGCGAAGCCTTCAGGGTGCGCTCGATGACGAGCTGCTTGATCGCAGTCGCAGATCGGACGTCCACGGCGGCACGGGTCTCAGGCATTGTGGATCTCCTCGTGGGTGGTTGATTCGGTTTGGGCAGCAAGATGGGCTTCGAGACGGTCGAGGCGATCAGACCATTCCGCGTGGGCACGGCGGAGCCAGTCATTCACTGGGGCCAAGCCGTCGAGCTGTAGGCGCGCTGGGCGGCGCTGGCCATCACGAGTCCGGCCGATCAAGCCCGCTCGCTCCAGCACCTTCAGGTGCTTGGTGATAGCGGGCTGCGTCAGCGTGGAGGCCTCTGCGAGTTCGACCACGCCGGCATCGCCGGCCGCGAGGCGCTCCAGGATCGCCCGGCGGGTGGGGTCTGCAAGGGCGGCGAAGGAGCGGCTCAGTTGATCGTTAGCGACCATTACTTCTAAGTTATATAACTAGGAGGTAAAAGTCAATTGCCAAATTTGAGGTGCAGAATGGGGACACTCCGATCTCACGGCGTTCCGCCTACGCACTGGTAGGGCGCGCCCGCTCAGTGGCGGCCGCCGAGCGAGAGCGCCCCGAGAACCGGCACGCATGGTCAACCTCGAGGCATTTCGGGCCTCCGGGGCCCTCCCTGGCGTGCTCATCGCGGAATGCTCCGGGCACGACGAACGCGGCCCGTCCGCCAGCCACCCCGTCGCCACATGCGCGCTCATCGTCCCTCGGGTTCGGGATGAATCACGTGGCCCTGAGCGAGCGAGTCGACCAGCTGCTCGATTCGCCGCGCGCGGGTATCGGGACGCCGAGCGGTTGTGACCCGGTAGAGGACTGAGTAGCGGTTCGCCTTGTCGAGCCGTGAAAAGGCGTTCGAGGCCCGGGGGTTGGCGGAGAGCGCCCTTTTCAGGTCGTCGGGGACCTCGATGCTCGCGGCACCGCCATAGGCGGCGTCCCAGGTCCCATCGGCCTTGGCTCGCTCCACCGCACGAAGCCCGGCTGGACGCATCCGACTTTCAGCGGTCAGTCGCTCGATGATCGCGATGTTGCGCTTTGACCAGGCGCTGCCTGCACGACGAGGGGTGAATCGTCGCCGGAAGGTGCCATCATCGCGGCGGGCGAGCTGCCCGTCGACCCAGCCGCAGCAGAGGGCTTCCTCGAGGGCCTGGTCGTAGGTCAGCGAGGTTGGGCGCGTTGTGCCCTTCTTGGCGAGTACCAGCCAGACACCCTCTGAGTCCGAAGGGCGCTTTGCCAACCACCGTCGCCAGGCCGCGACATTCGAGACGATCAGCTCCGCTGAATCGAGTGTCATGACAGAGATGCCAACTGTGTCGTGCCTTGGCCGATCAATTGCATGTCTGCGTCTTGGCGGTCATGGACCCTTCAAGTTGACGCTCCACAGCCAGCTCGCTGAGATTGGCGACCGGACAGGCGCCCTTGTCACGACCGCATGCGGAGAAGTCGCAGAGCCTGCAGAGCCACCCGCCCGGCTGAGTCTTGGAGCTTGCCCGCTCGCCGAGTCGTGCTGCGGTTAAAGCGTGGAGGAGGCCTTCGAGTAGTGGTGTGAGTCCCTCGCGCTCGCTTGTGCTCAGCCCCGCCAAGAGTGTTTCGGTCACTGCTCGGCGGACGGCCAAGACCCGCCGTGCTACGTCGCTGCCACGACGTGTGAGCGTCACGGCGCGAGATCGCCCGTCGGGTCCAGGGCCACGCTTGACGAGACCAGATTCGCTGAGCTTGTCGATCAGACGTACCGCACCTGATGGGGTGAGCCCGACGACTTGTCGGAGCTGGTCGATCGAAGCGCCACCCAGGAACTCGTGCAGCGCCACCAACGCCGCCGGGGCGGCTGATCCGTGACCGGCCGCCGTCTCCTCGGCGTCGCGGACGCGGTCGTTGAGCCCCATCGCCAGAGTGGCGAGCAGATTCGCCTGTCGCGCCCCGGTTGACTCGTCCATAGAGGACAGTCTAGATTCATATGTGTGACTCACTCAATAGTCAGGTTACGGGGGAAGACGTGGGCCTCGGGAGGTGCGCGATGAGCTCCGAGCGGTTGGCGAGCCTGTACATGGTCAATCTGGACTGCGCTGATCCCCGGGCGATGGCCAGCTTCTACTCGGCGCTCCTGGGCTGGGAGATGCCCTACTGCGAGGACGAATACTCGATGGTCTCGGATGCAACGACCTCCATCGGTTTCGGCCGGATCGACGGCTATAGGCCGCCGAGATGGCCCGACGACGAGCACGCCAAGCAGTACCACCTCGATTTGCGAGTACCCGATGTCGCAATGGCGGAGGTCGCGTTTATGAAGCTGGGAGCAACGGTGCCCGAGTTCCAACCCGGAGGAGACCGCTGGCGCGTGATGCTGGATCCCGAAGGCCGCCCCTTCTGCCTGGTGCCTGATGCTGCTGGATCCTGAGCACCATTCGGGAACGTGACCGAGAGCACATAGCCGTCGCGAATGGGTCGCCAGCGCGCGCCACGCCTACTATGCGGCGCCCGACGTGCCACTCGGCATAGGCAGATGAGGCGGAGGCTGAAGTAGGTCCCGAGAAAAAGCCCCGTTCAACCCGACCTGGGCCGGTTGACCCGGACGCGAAACCGCTGGTCAGGCACCTGCGCCCCATGCACGAGGCGCGCCAACCCGGCGGTTCGATGGGGCCGACCCAACTTCCGGGTGCTGGGATCGATCGTCGTCCGGTGAGCAGGCAGACCCTACCAGAATCCGATGAGCCTGCTTAGTGGCGGGGGCAGGATTTGAACCTGCGACCTTCGGGTTATGAGCCCGACGAGCTACCAGACTGCTCCACCCCGCGGCGGTCCAGGAAATATACCACCGGTACCGAGGCCCGAAAGTGGCCAGACCGTCCCCGAAGGGTCAGGATGGTGTCCAGCGGTAGGGTTCGGCGCTCGGGGTCTTGCCCACCAAATGGGGCCGCCAAAACCCCGATCCTCGACCTTCGAACCGACACCTGGGCCTCGCGGCCCATGGCCCGAAGGAGCTCACGATGGCAGGTGCCCACCCAGCCAGCCGGCGGGCGCTGATCGTGATATCAGCCGCGCTGATCCTCGGCTCGCCCCTCCTCCCGGTCCTGTCCCCAGTCGCTCCCGCCGGAGCATCACCTGTCCCGCCGACGGCCTACGTCGTGGCCTACCAGGCCCACAAGGTGGTTCCGGTCTCTACGGTCACGAACACCGCCGGTCCGGCCATCCCCCTCCCATCAGATCCGACGGCCATCGCCATCACCCCCGACGGTCAGACGGCCTACGTCGCCACCATCGCCGGGACCGTGATCCCCATTGCCACCGCCACCGGCACCGTGGGCACTCCCATTCCCGTCGGTGGCTCGTTTCCGACCCCCGACGCCATCGCCGTCACCCCCAACGGCAAGACCGTCTACGTGAGCGGGGGCAATTCGGGTGACGTGACCCCGATCTCCACGGCGACGAATACGGCGGGTCCGGTAATACCCGCCGGAACCTACCCCGACGCCATCGCCATCACCCCGGACGGCAAGACCGCGTATGTCGCCGACTACAACGACAGCACCGTGATCCCGATATCGACGGCCACAAACACGGCTGGGACTCCGATACCCGTGGCGATGCTCCCCGCCGGTCTCGCCGTCACCCCGGATGGTAAGGCCCTCTACGTCACCAACTACGTCACGAACACGGTCACCCGCATCTCCACGGCGACCAACCTGGTCACCAACACCGTCGTGGTCGGGACCGAACCGAGCGGTATCGCCATTGCTCCGGACGGCAGCGCCGCCTTCGTCGCCAACTTCATCGACGGGAGCTTCTCCCGAATCTCGCTGACCAGCAATCTGGCCGATACTCCGCTTTCTTTTTCTTCGCTGCCGATAAGTGTCGCCGTCACGCCGGACAGCAAGACCGCGTACTTCACGACCACGGTCCCCGACACCCTGACGCCCGTCTCGACCTCCACCGGCGCGGTAGGCACACCGATCCCGGTGGACGGAACGGCCGACCTCTATTACGTGGCCATCACGCCGGACCAAGCGCCGACCGCCGCGTTCACCACGACGACGGGGGCGGCCAGCGCCCCGACCACTTTCGACGCCTCGGCCTCGTCCTCGCCGGTGGGCTCGATCGCCAGCTACGCCTGGAACTTCGGTGACGGGACCACGGCCACGACGACCACGGCCACCACCACCCACGTCTACGCCGCCCCTGGGACGTATTCGGTGACCCTGACCGTGACCAACAGCCAGGGGACGTCGACGGCCCAGACGTTCACCGGCCAGACGGTCTCGAATAACGGCGGGCCCTCGGCCACCACGACCCAGAGCATCACCGTCCCGGTCGGCGGCTATGACCTGGCCGGCTCCGACGGCGGGGTCTTCATCTTCCCGACCGGTCAGTCGGGTGGGTTCTTCGGCTCCCTGCCCGGTCTCGGGGTCAAGGTGTCGGACATCGTGGGCATCGTGCCCACCAACAACTTCACCGGCTACAACCTGGTGGGTTCCGACGGCGGGGTCTTCGTCTTCCCCGTCGGCCAGTCGGCCGGCTTCTTCGGTTCCCTGCCCGGCCTCGGGGTCAGCGTGTCTGACGTCGTGGGCATCGTGCCCACCAACAATTACACCGGCTATGACCTGGTGGGTTCCGACGGCGGGGTCTTCGTGTTCCCGGTCGGCCAGTCGGCCGGCTTCTACGGCTCCCTGCCCTCCATGAACGTCCACGTCTCAAATATCGTGGGCATCGTGGCCACCCCGACGGGTGGGGGCTACTTCCTGGTCGGCAAGGACGGCGGGGTCTTCACCTTCGGCAACGCGCCCTTCCTGGGCTCGTTGCCGGGCATCGGGGTCTCGGTCAACGACATCACCGGGATCGCCTCGACCCCCGACGGCGGGGGCTACTACGTGGTCGGGGCCAATGGCGCGGTCTACGCCTTCGGCGACGCCACCTCCCACGGCTCGCTGCCCGGCCTCGGGGTCAGCGTGTCGGACATCGTCTCGATCGTCCCCACCCCCGACGGCGGGGGCTACTGGCTGATCGGTTCTGACGGCGGGGTCTTCGCCTTCGGCGACGCCGCCAGCCAGGGGTCGCTCCCGGGTGTGGGCGTCCACGTCACCAACGTCGTGGGGGCGGTGCCCACCGGGTAGGGGTCAGTCGGCCAGAGCCTGGTACACGAGGGCCCGGAGCTGTGAGCGGATCGGGTAGGAGATCGATGGGATCAGCTGGGTCATGAAGACCGCGGTCAGGTCCTCCACCGGGTCGACCCAGAAGGCGGTGCTGGCGGCGCCGCCCCAGGAGAACTCGCCGGGTGACCCCGCGGACTTGGTGTGGCCCGGACCCCGGGCCACGGCGAAGCCCAGGCCGAAGCCGACCCCGGCGAATTCGGCCTCGCCGAAGCCGCCGGTGGCGACGTCGGCCAGCTCGGCGTCGCCCGGCAGATGGTTGGCGGTCATGAGCTCGAGGGTCTTGCGCCCGATGACCCGTCGCCCCTCCAGCTCACCGCCGTTGAGCAGCATCTGGGCGAAGCGGAGATAGTCACCGGTCGTCGACACCAGGCCGCCGGCGCCGGCCAGGTAGGAGCGCAGCCGCCGGTAGGGACTCGACCCACGGTCCTCGAAGAGGGGCGGTGGGCCGCCGTGCCGGTAGCGGTAGCAGGCGGCGAAGCGACCCAGGGACTCGGGGGGCACCCAGAAGTCGGTGTCCACCATGCCCAGGGGGTCGAACAGGTTGGCCTGCAAGTAGTGGTCGAAGCGTTCGCCCGAGAGGATCTCGACCAGCCGGGCGCAGATGTCGGTGGACAGGCCGTAGTTCCACCTGGTGCCCGGCTGGAACTTGAGCGGAAACCCGGCCAGCAGGGTGCACACCCCCTCCAGGGTCATGCCGTGGCGGGCGTCGTGCACGGCCCGGGCGAAGGCGTCGTCGGTCGGGTGGCCGGGCACCAGGCTCCCGGCCAGCCCGGTCATGTGGGTGAGGGCGTCGACGACCGACACCGGTCGCGCCTGGTCCACCAGGCGGATCGAGCCCTCGGGGCCGAGCTCACCCACCTTGAGGTCGCCCCACTCGGGGATGTAGCGGGCCAGCGGATCGGTGAGCCCGAACAGGCCGCGCTCGTAGAGCTGCATCAGGGCGACCGAGGTGACCGGCTTGGTCATCGAGTAGACGCGCCAGATGGTGTCGTCGGTCACCGGCTCGGCCCGCTCGCGGTCCCTCAAGCCGAGCGAACACCAGTAGCCGATCTTGCCGCCCCGGGCCACGGCGATCTGGCAGCCGGCGATCTTGCCCGGGCCCACGTAGCGGGTCCCGAAGTGCTCGGTCAGCCGGTCGAGCCGGGCCGCGTCGAACCCGGCCCCTTCGGGGTCGACCTTCACCCCGGCACCCCCTCCCCGCGGCGCCCGGGCCCAGGCGGCCCGCTGCGGCGCCCTGGTCAGACCGAGGTGCCGCTTAGAGGCGGAGGCGGCGTGCCGTCGACCGGGGCGGCGGCCGGGGGGCCGGCAGGGGCCGGCGCGGCAGCCGCCGGAGCGGCCGGGGCCGGCGGGGCGGCGGCGGGCACCCCAGGATCGGCGGCGGCGGGCACGCCGGCGGCGGCGGCCGCGGCCGGGTCGGCCGCCTCGGGGGACTCGAAGGCGATGTCGATGACGCCGTGCTCGGCCTCGTGCTGCTTGAGAGCGGCCACCAGGCGCTCGGCGCTGGCCTCGGTCGCCGGGGTGCCCCGGCCGGTGTGCTCGGCGTAGACGGCGACCCCGAGGTCGCGCAACATGGCGTCGGCCGCCTTCTTGGCCTGCATGACGTCGAGCTTGGCCTGGCCCTTCTGGGCGGCGTCCTTGGCCGCCGCACTGGCCTGGGCCGCCCCTTCTTTCACCTTGTCGAGAAAGCCCACGGGTGGTCACCTCCCTGTTCGGCGGGCCCACGGCCCGCCGGTCCGGTACGGGCCCGATCATCGCATGCCGGGCCCGGCGCTGCACGGGCCGGGAGGCTCAGACCCCCGGCGCCGTGGTCGAGGTGGTCGCCGAGCCGACCGAGCCAGGGGCGGGCGGGGAGCCGCCCCCACCCGTCGTGGTGCTCGTGGTCGGGGCCTTGGTCGTCGTGGTGGTCGACGCCTTGGCCCCCGAC
Source organism: uncultured Acidimicrobiaceae bacterium (assembly GCA_963836375.1). Lineage (GTDB taxonomy): Bacteria > Actinomycetota > Acidimicrobiia > Acidimicrobiales > RAAP-2 > CAWIJK01. Next base: position 648,544 of record CAWIJK010000004.1, read on the forward strand.
GGGGCCTTGGGCGCGGTCGTGGTCGTGGTGGTCGCCGCTGTCGTGCCGGCACTGCTGAGCAGGGCCTCGGCCTCGCTGGTCAGCGCCTCGGCGGCGTTGACGTCGCTCTGGTAGGTGCCCAGCGCGTTCGGGCCCCCGGCCCCGAGGGCGGACTGGGCCGCCGCGTAGTCGGCCGAGGCCTGCTTGAGCAGGGCGGCCGCCTGGGCCGCCGTCCCGCTGCCGACCGGCGTCGAGGGCTGGGTGCCCGTCGAGCTCGACGACGAGCTCGACGACGAGCTCGACGAGCTGGTGCCGACCGGGCTGCCGAGGACGTCGGAGAGCGCGGCGTCGAGCGAGGTCTCCATGCCGACGTAGCCGCCGAAGACCGACAGCACGTACTTCAGCTGGGGCTGGGGGTTCCCGGTCGACTCGACGTAGAGGGGCCGGACGTAGAGCATCGACTGGTCGATCGGGATCATCAAGATGTTGCCCAGGATCACCTGGGAGCCGTGCTGGTCCAGATAGGTGATCTGCTGGGAGACCTTGGTCGACTGCTGGATCTCCGAGTCGGCCTGGGCCGGGCCGAGTACGCTCCCGCCCGGCGGGGTCTCGAAGACCTTGAGCTTGCCGTACTCGCCCGGGTCCGAGCTGGCCATGATGAAGGCCGAGAGGATCTGGTTGGTGGTGGTCTGGGAGGCCGGCACGTAGGCGTCGGAGATGTTGAAGGACTGGCCGGACTCACCGGGGATCTGGAGGACCTGGTAGAGGGGGGACATCCGCTGGGTCTGGGTGCTGGTCTGCTGGCCCTGGGCGTTGGTGGTCTGGGTCACGGCCAGGGCGTTGGACGGCGACCCGACGCCGGCGGTGGGCGAGAGGCTCCAGGCGTTGCCGGCGTTGTAGAAGTTCGACGGGTTGGTGATGTGGTAGCGGCCGTAGATGGCGGCCTGGATGCTGAAGATGTCCTCGGGGTAGCGCAGGTGTTGGCGGAGCGTCTGGGGCATCTGCGAGGCCGGGGTGAACATCTTGGGGAAGGCCGACTCGTAGGCCCGCAGGATGGGGTCGTTGTCCATGGCGTAGAAGGTCATCTGACCCGAGTAGGCGTCGATGACCACCTTGACCGAGTTGCGCACGTAGTTGTAGCTCCCCGGGAGACCGCTCCCTGGCGGGGCCTGCTGGGTCGAGGCGTTCTGGGAGTAGGGGTACTGCGCCGTGGTCGTGTAGGCGTCGAGGATCCAGTCGATGTGGCCGTCGACCAGCGCCGCGTAGGGGTCGGCGTCGAAGCTCAGGAACGGGGCGGCCTTCTGGGCCATCGCCTGGACGTCGCGCACGAACATGATCCGGCTCTTGTCGGTGATGAGCGACGAGATCAGCACGTTGAGGTCGCCCAGGCGCAGGGCGAAGGCGGCCCGGGTGAAGAAGCCCCCCATGGGGGTGCCGCCGGTCCCGGTGTAGTGGTTCTCCACGTTGGTCCCGTCGGGCAGCTGGTAGTCGAGCTCGGCCTGCTTGGTATTGGCCACCACGTAGCCCGGCTGGTTGAGGCCGAAGTAGACGTCGGGCTGGGTGATGGTGGGCAGCCCCGAAGAAGAGGTCGGCGGCACGTCACGGATGGAGAACACCGGGTTGCCGTTCGTCGTGACCTGGTTGGCCGGGGCCAGCACCATGCCCTCGCCGTGGGTGTACTCGAGGTGGGTGTTGACCCAGCCCGGCGACGGGAGGTCGTCGGGGTTGATCTGGCGCACGCCGACCACCGCCGGGGTCATGGTCCCGTCGACGTCGTAGCGGTCGACGGTCATCGTCTGGTTGGACTGCATCGTGTAGTAGCCGTGAATGTTCTGGAGCTTCTGGAAGGTGGGGAGCGAGATCGTCTGGTCGGGGTCCCACAGGCGGATGTTCTTCAACGTGGGCAGGTTGGCCTGGATGGCCGCCTGGGTGATCGTGGTGGTGCCGGCGAACGGTGTGGTCTGGACGTCGTTCAGGTCGTAGGCGGCCCGGGTGGCGTTGATGTTGCGCTGGATGTAGGGCAGCTCGAGGGTGCTCTGGGCCGGCCCGACCCGGAAGGCCTGGAGCACCGCCGGGTAGATGACCCCGATCACCAGGGCCACGAAGGCCCACAGCCCGATGGCCAGCACCGGCAGGGTCCAGCCCTGGCGGCGGATGTTGTAGAGCAGGATGGCGGCGGCGAAGATCGAGATCACGGTCAACAGTTCGAGGGCGGGCAGCCGGGCGTGGACGTCGGTGTAGCCGGCCCCGTTCACGTATCCCTTGCCCGAGACCACCAGCTGGTAGCGCTGCAGGTAGTAGCCGGCCGCCTTGGCCAGCGCGATCAGGGCCACGAGCACCGACAGGTGGACCTTGACCTGGGGGCGGACCCGGGGCGAGACCCGCTGGGCCCGGATGCCGCCGTTCAAGTAGTGGAAGATGGCCGTCACGATCAGGATCACCACCAGGGAGATCAGGATCCAGTTGACCAGGAACTCGAGGAAGGGCAGCCGGAACACGTAGTAGCTGTCGTCGATGCCGAACTGGGGGTCCTTGACCCCGAAGGGCACGCTGTGGGTGAACAGGATCCAGTTCTGCCACTCCCCGATCGTCCCCGAGGCGGCGATCAAGGCGATGACCACGGCCAGGGCGGCGTGGATCCTCCCCGAGTACGGCCGCACCGCCTGCTGGTAGCGGCGCACCAACTCGTCCTCTGGGTTCGGCTCCTCGGCGCTCTGGCCCAGGCGGTCGCAGATGATCAGGTTCACCCACAGCACCACGAAGAACACGGCGCCGAAGCTGGCGAACAGGCCGACCTTCACCGCGAGCAGGGTCGACCAGACCGGGTGCTGGTGGACCGAGGAGAACCAGAGGCTGTCGGTGTAGAGGACGGCCAGCGATTTGAGTGATCCGAGCAGGATCACGATGACGACGACGACGGCGATCAGCCACCAGCGGCCCCGGCGGCCGGGCATCCTCGGCGCGCGCCGGGGAAGGTCAGTCGGGGTCCGCACCGCCGGGAGCCTAGGTCGCCGACGAGGTCAGGCCGGTGTCGGCACGACCAGGCACCGGCACCCGGCGTGGGCCGGCGGGTGGTGGTGGCCGGTGGGGAACCGCTCGCCCGGGGCCACGTCGCCGGCCAGGGCGTTGTCGTCGCAGTCGGCGCAGCCGGCCCCGATCCCCCCGACCACCCAGCGGACGCCGGTCCGGGCGGGGGTGGCGGCCAGCACCCCGGCGGAGAAGGCGCCGAGGGCCGCGTCACCGACCAGGCGCTCGATCCGCTCCCCCCGCCACTCCCGGTAGGCGGCGCCCACCCGCTCGGTGGCGTCGTCGCTGCCGGCGGGCACCTCGGACCCGGCCAGGCGCCGGCGCAGGAGGGCCACGATGGTGCCGGCCAGCACGTCGGCCAGGGCCTCGGCCACCTTGGGGTCGGGTTTGGGTGCGGTCCCCTTGGCCCCCGTCTCGGCGCGGGCGAAGGTGATGCCCGCCGCCACGGCGTCGCCCAGGTTGCCGGCGGCGGCGGCGGCGTAGTGGTGGCGCTGGTCGTCCTCGGTCGCTAAGAGCTCGTCGCTCCAGGTGCCCGAGCCGGCCCGGAGCTGATCGAGCAACCGGTTCTGGTCGTCTTGGAGGGTCCGCTTCAGACGGCGGGCCAGCTTGGTGACCACTGGGTCGAGCAGCTCGGCCCGGCGCGCCAGCGCCGGGTCGTCGTCGCCCGCCGCCTCGGGCGCGCCCGAGGACGGGGCGTCGGGCGCCGCCTCACCGGCCGCCAGGACCGGGGGCACGCCGACCGGCGGGGTGGCCGCCCCCTGGGCGGGGGTCGGGGGCGGGGTCGGCGCCTCGTCGGGGCGGCCGGCCCGCAGCCGGGCGAACAGGTCCTCCACCGAGCTCTCGGCGACCGGGGGCTCCTGGGGGACGGCGTCGGTGGGCGTCGGGGGGATCGGGGCCACCACGCTCACCGGGTCGGCCGCCGTCGGATGGCTGGCCGGGGTCGCCGGGACGGCCTGGGTCGGCGCCTCGGCGGGGGGAGCCGCCCTGGTGACGGCCTTGGTCGTCGCGGCCTTGGGCGGTGCGCCCTTGGCCGGGGCCTTGGCCGGTGCCGCCTTGGGTGCCTCGGCCCCCATCGCGTCGGCGTCGAAGGGCACCACGCCGCGGGCCGGCTCGTCGATCTCGGGGACCACGACCCGCGCCACCACCGAGGTCTCGTCCTGGTCGACCGGGGCCGGGGACCCGGCGGCGCCGGCTGGCTCCGCCGGCTCTCCGGGCGCGCCCGGTACCGGTGCCGGGCTCGACAGGTCGAGGTCGAGTCCCGACACCACCACCTCGGCCTCGGCGAACAACTCGTCGTCGCCCGGCTCGACCGGCTGGCGCCGGCCCACCTCGGCGGCCGAGGCCCGCGCCGCGTCGTCGGCGCGCGAGAGGTCGTCGACGACCCGGTCCACCGAATCGCGCACCCCGAGCACCGACGCCGCCAGTTCGTCGCGCGCGGCGCGGAACTGCTCGATCTGGATGCTCATCAACCGCCGGCGGTGCGCCATGTCGGTCAGCACCTGGCGGCGGGCTGCCTGGGCCTGGTCGATCATGTCCCGGCCCTGCTCGCGGGCCCGCTCGAGGAGTGCTGCGCCGTCGGCCCTCGCCGCCGCCAGCTTCTCGGCCGTCTGACGGTCGGTGTCCTGGCGGACCGCGGAGGCCGCCAGTTCGGCCTCGGCGATGCGCTCGGCCCCGGCCGACTCGGCCTGGATCATGATCTCGGTGGCCTGCTGCTGGGCCTCGCGGACCAAGGTGGCCGCGGTCTGCTCGGCCTGCAGGGCGATGCGGGCCGCCTCCTCGTGGGCGTTGCGGAGCACCTGGGCGCTTTGCTGGCCGAGGGCCGCCGTCAGGCTCGCCTCGTCGATCACCGGGTGCTGGGCCCGCTCCAGGGCCTCGGCCAGCTGGTCCCTCAGTTCCTCGTCCCGCTGCTCCCAGGCCGACAACTCCCGGGAGACGAGCTCGAGGTAGCTGCGCACCTCGGTCGGATCGAAGCCCCGGCGCACGGTGACGAAGGAGTGCCGCACGATCTCGTTCGCCGAGACCCGGGAGGTCGAGATGGCCGGGCTGGTCGGGCGGTCGTCGGGCATTCCCCAGAGCCTACGACGAGTGGCGGCGCCCGTTGCGGTTCGGCTCTGGGGGGGCCGGCCGGGGCCGCCGGGCCCGTGGGTCGGCGGTTCGGGGTCTGAGCACCCCAGGTGGGGGCGGCCGGGCCGCCGCACCCCTGCGGTTTCGGATCGCCCGGCGCCGGGCATGGGATGGCCGGGACCGAGGAGGTCCCGACACAGAAGGGCAGGGACTGTGCTGATCGTTCTGGCATTGGTGGTGGTGCTCTTGTTCGCCGGGCTCGGCTTCGCCCTCCACGTCCTGTGGATCGTGGCCGCCGTGTTGCTCGTCCTGTGGGTCGTCGGCTTCGCCATCGGCCGGGGGGAGAGCGCCGGCAGCCGCCACTTCTACCGCTGGTAGGTCGGGGGTCGCTGCACCGCGCGCCCTCCGGGGGCTGAGGCCGACCGGGCCCGGGCGCGGCCAGGGAGCCGCGCAGCGCCGCGAGCGGCGTTGCGCCGGCGACGGGCCTAACCGATGGCCGCGGTCGTCGCTCCGGTGGGCGCGGGCGGGACGTGGCCACCCAGGCGGCGCAGGATGCTCAGGGCCTGGTCGAGGGAGGACACCGGGTAGATCTTGAGCGACGCGATGTCCTTGGACACGGCGTCGTGGTACTCGTCGCGCGGGACGAAGAAGACCCGGGCCCCGGCCTGCTCGACGGCGACCGTCTTCTGGGCCACACCGCCGACGTCGCCCACGGCCCCGGTCGGGTCGATGGTCCCCGTCGCCGCCACCTTGTACCCGTCGGTGATGTCGCCGGTCGACAGCTTGTTCACGATCGAAAGGGTCATGGCCAGTCCGGCCGAGGGTCCCCCGATCTGCGAGGTGTCGACCGAGACCGGGAACGGATATGTGAAGTGCTGCTGGTCCTCGAGCTCGACCCCGAGGTAGGCGCGGTTGGGCCCGGTCACCCCGGGGCACCCAGTGGGCACGTCGGGATGGGGGTTGACCCCCAGGCGGACGGTGCGGCTGACCGTGCGACCCGGGACCGGCGTCCCCTTGTCGTTGAACGTGGTCTGCTGGACCGACAGCGTCACCCGCTGGCCCGGGGCGTAGCGGTGGAGGACGCCGACCAGCGCGCAAGTGTCGGGGGTGGGGGTGCCGCCCGCCGCCTTGATGACCTGGCCTACCGACAGGCCCGGATCGGCCGGTGAGCCGGGCGCCACCGCGAAGACCTGGGCCCCCACGCTCTGGACGCCCACGTGGTGCCCGAGCCGGGTGAAGGCGGCCGCCCGGGCGTAGTCCTTGGACTGGGCCATCTCCAGGTAGCCCTGGTCCGTGAGCTGGTCCGGCGGGGTGTAGGGGCCGAGTAGCTCGTCCGCCGGGACCACGTCGGCGTCCGAGTCCCACTCGTTGGGCAGGTAGGTGAGCAGGGTCAGCTGGGCCACGTAGACGTCGGTCAGGAGGACCTGGCCGTGGACCGGGTGGCCCTGCGCGGGGGGCACCCGGATCAGTGGGTCCACCGGCTGGGCGTCCCCGGGGGTGAGCGCGTAGTAGTTGAGGTTGATCCGGCTGGCCACGATCACCAGGGCGAGCACCACGACCAGCACCACCCCGAGCACCACGGGCCAGCGCCGCCGGGCCCGGGGGGCCGGGGGCGGCGGGGGAGCGGTCGGGTTCGGGGGTTGCGCGGCCTCGGTCATACTCGGTGGTGGTGCCCGACGATCCTCGCACGGAACCGGCCGGGCGCAGGCGTCGGGTCATCGAGGCCGGGCACCGCGCCGACGAGCCGACCGCCCGGGCCGCCCTGGGCGACGGCAACCCCGCCGTGCGGGCGGCGGGGCTCGGGGCCCTGGCCCGGATGGGGGCCCTCGGCGCCGACGAGGTGACCGCCGCCCTCTGCGACGACGACCCCGGGGTCCGCCGTCGGGCGGCCGAGGCCGCCGGGCACGCGGGCGGGCCCGGGCGACGCCCGGCGCTGCTGGCCGCTCTGCGGATCGCGCTCGGCGACGACGACCCGTTGGTCGCCGAAGCGGCCTGCTGGGCCCTCGGCGAGGCCGGCGACCGCGGGTCGGTGGAGGCCCTGGGCGCGCTGGCCCGTACCCATCCCGACACCCGCTGCCGGGAGGCGGCGGTGGCCGCCCTCGGGGCCATCGGTGACCCCGCCGGCGCAGCCGCCGTGCTCGACGCCCTCGACGACAAGCCCACGGTCAGGCGGCGGGCCACGGTGGCCCTGGCCGCCTTCGAGGGACCCGAGGTCGAAGCAGGCCTGCGCCGCTCGCTCTCGGACCGGGACTGGCAGGTCCGCCAGGCGGCCGAGATCCTCCTGGCCGAGGAGTGAGCGGGCCCGCCGAGGAGTGAGCGGGCCGGCCGGGGGTGAGCGGGCCGCCCGGCGCGGCGGGCTCAGCGGTCGGCGGCGGCGAAGATCGGGCGGAGCCGGTCGAAGGACTCGAGGCAGCGGCCGGCCCCGAGGACCACGCACTCGAGCGGGGTGTCGACCAGGTGGACCGGCACCGCGGTCCCGTCGGCCAGGCGCTGGCTGATCCCCCGGAGCATGGCGCCCCCGCCGACCAGGTGGATGCCCTGGAAGATGATGTCCTGGGCCAGCTCGGGCGGCGCGTCGCCGAGGCAGTTGGCGGCGGCGTCGACGATCTGGGTCACGTGGTCCTCGAGCGCCCCGCGCACCTCTTCGGGACTGAGGACGACCGTCTTGGGCATGCCGGTGATCACCTCGCGGCCGCGCACCTCGGCCGCCGCCTCGCCGGGGAAGGGGAAGGCCGAGCCGATGGCCAGCTTCACCGCCTCGGCCGTGCGCTCGCCGATGGCCACCCCGTGGGCTGTCCGCACATACGCCTGGACGGCGTTGTCGAAGTCGAAGCCGCCGCAGCGGATGGCCCGCATGGCCACCACGCCACCGAGGGAGATGACGGCCATCTCGGCCGTCCCCCCGCCCACGTCGACCACCATCGAACCCACCGGCTCGTGGATGGCCAGGCCGGCGCCGATGGCCGCCGCCATGGGTTGTTCGATCAAGTAGGTGGCCGACGCCCCGGCCCGCCGCGCCGCCTCTTTGACGGCGCGGCGCTCCACCGCGGTGATGGCCGACGGCACGCAGATCAGCACCTTGGGCCGGTTCATGCGGCCCACCCCGGCCCGGCGCAAGAGGGCCTGGATCATCCGTTCGGTCACCTCGAAGTCGGTAATGGCCCCGTGGCGCATCGGCCGCTCCGCCACGATGTAGCCCGGGGTGCGGCCGATCATCTGCCACGCCTCCTCGCCGATGGCCAGCACCTCGCGCGAGCGGGTGTCGAGGGCCACCACCGTCGGCTCGTTGAGCACGATCCCCCTCCCCCGGGCGTAGACGAGGGTGTTGGCCGTCCCCAGATCGATGGCGAGGTCCCGGGACATCGCAGCAATGGTACGGGTAGCGGGCGACGCCCCTTCGACGTCGTGCCTCGGTAACCTCGGGAGCCGTGACCCCTCAAGGCCCGAACCCCTTCGGGGGAGGACCGGACGAACCTGAAGGGGCCGGGGAGATGAGCGGCGGGCCCGACCCCGCCGACGATCCGGGCGCCGACGCCCTCAGGGGCTGGCTCCCACCCGAGGACCGGCTCTGGCGGCACCCCTCCGAGGTCGTAGCCTCACCGGGCCCCGGCACCGCCCCCCCCGGCGGGCCGGCGGGGGGATCGGGGCGGACCCGGGGAGCCGGGGCCACCGGACCCCACCGGCGCCGGGCCATCACCAGCGTGCTCGTGGGCACCACGGCGGCGGCGGCCGTCGTGGTCGGCGTCCTGCTCCTGGTCGAGTCGGGGTCGCCGGGGCCGCCCAACCCCCTGGCCACGGCCAACCCGCCCACGACCACCGCCTTGACCGAGGCCGGGGCCGTGCCGGCGGCGGACGAGGGGGCCCGTCAGTCCATGGTCGCCCTCGAGACGTCGACGGCCAGGGGCCCGGTCGACGCCTGCGCGGTGGCCGTGGCCGAGGGCGGCCTCCTGGCCACCACGGCCGACGCCGTGCGCGGTGCCCGCTCGATCGCCGCCGTCACCGCCGACGGCGTGCACGAGACGGCGACGGTGGTCGCCACCGACCCGACGTCGGACCTGGCGCTGTTGCGAGTGGGCAGCGACCTGCCGGTGGCTCACTTCGTCGACGACGGCGACGTCGAGGCCGGCCGTCCCGGAATCGCGCTGGCGGTGACGCCGGGCGGCTCGGGGGCCGACACCATGTGGTCCGAGGGGACCGTCGAGGCCGTCGGTTCGACGGTCGACGCCGGGGCGGCCTCGGGCATGGCGGCGGTCGACGCCACCACCCCGGGCCTGCCGACGATGGCCGGCGCCCTGCTGCTCGACCCCCAGGGCAGCGTCTTGGGCATCCTCGACGCCAGCGGGGCCGCCGGCCCCGACCACTCGACGACCTTCTTGCCGGCCGAGCTGGTGCTCGGGGTCACCGGGGAGCTGGCGTCGACCGGAAAGGTCGCCCACGGCTGGCTCGAGATCTCCGCCCGCGACGCGGTGGTGCCGGCCGCGCCGTCGGGCACCACCACCACGGCGGCCGACAGCCTCTCGGGGGCGATGGTGGACGCCGTCGACCCCCACGGGGTCTCGGCCGATCTGCTCAAGACCGGCGACGTCATCGTCGGGGCGGACGGGGCGCCGGTGCGGACCATGGCCGAGTTGCGGACCCGGCTCTACGTGCTCGGCCCCGGGACCCCCGTGCAGCTGTCACTGTGGCGCGCCGGCAAGCCGATGACCGTTGAAGTCGACCTCTCGGCCTCCCCATAGGCTGGCCCCATGGGCATGAACGACCCCGGCGACCCGGCCAACCCCCTCCAGGGCCTCCTGGGCGACCTGTTGAAGATGATCGGGAGCGCCCCGGGGGGCACCACCCCGTGGATGGACGCCGCCCGCTCCTTGGCCCACGGGGTGGCCACCGACAACCAGCCCGAGTCCAACGCCGACCCGATCGCCCGCATCCAGCTCGAGGAGCTGGCCCGGGCGGCCGAGCTGCACGTGGCCGAGGCCACCGGCCTGCCGGTCGGCTCGGGCGAGCACCCGGTCACCTTCACCCCGGTCGGCCGGGGTGCATGGGCGCTTCGCATCCTCGACACCTGGAAGCCGCTCGTCGAGGCCATGGTGGACAGCCAGGGCGCGGCCCCGCCGCTGTCGCTCGGTGCCCTGGGCCTCGACGACGAGGGGGGCGAGACGGCGGGCCTGGGCGAGATCCTCGGCCAGTTCAGCGCCACCATGGGCCCGGTCCTCTTGGGCCTCCAGTTCGGTTCGGCCGCCGGGCACCTGGCCCAGCGGGCCCTCGGCCAGTACGCGCTGCCCATGCCCTGGCCGCCCTCGTCCGAGCTGTTGGTGGTGCCCGAGAACATCGCCGTGTTCGCCGGCGACTGGAGCCTGGCCGTCGACGAGACCCAGCTGTGGGTGTGCATCCACGAGCTGGCCGCCCACGCCGTGCTGACCCGGCCCCACGTGGCCGAACGGATCCGCCAGCTGCTGGCTGCCGCCACCAAGGAGTCGGCCGAGGCCCAGGCCGGCCTGGCCGAGCGCCTGGGGGGCGGGCTCGGTGACCCCGAGGCCCTCCAGCACCTCCTGGGCGACCCCGAGGCCCTCCTGGCCGACCTGCTCACCCCGGGCCAACGCCGCACCTCGGCCCAGCTCCTGGCGGTGACCACCGCAGTCGGGGGCTACGTCGACCACGTGACCGCCGCGGTCGCCGGGACCCTGACCGGCAACCCGGCCGCCCTGTCCGAGGCCTGGTACCGGCACCGGGTGGCCGACGCCAAGGGCGAGCAGGCGGCCGGCGCCCTGTTCGGGATCGACCTCAGCCGCGAGCAGGTCGACCGGGGCGCGGCCTTCGTCAACGGCGTCGTCGAGCGGGCGGGCGACGAGGGGCTGGCCCGGCTCTGGGAGTCGGCCCGCACCCTGCCCACCCCGGCCGAGCTCGACGCGCCCGGGCTGTGGCTCGAACGGATCAGCCTGCCCGAGCTCGACGACCCCGAGTAGACGGCCGGGCGCCGATCAGGCTGAGGCGGGGGTGTCCTCGGGGAAGCCGAGGTCCCAGTCCAAGGCGAGGTTCTCCCGCTCGGCGTCGCGCACGACGCGCTCACGGTTGCGCCGGAACTGCGGGTCGTGGGGGGGCAGCAGCACCAGCCGGGCCAGGACCCGGTCCTTGAAGGCGTCGATCATCTCGGGGTCACCGAAGTCGGACTGGACGTCCCAGTGGGGGGCGACCGGGCCCAGGTAGACGACGCGGACGTGGCCGACCGGTTCGACCGGTTCGGCCTCCTCGTCGGTGGTGACCTCGGGTTCGGGGGACATGGGGCCTCCTGGCGGTATCTCGGAGCTGGGCGGTTCTCGGAGCTGGGCGGTTCTCGGAGCTGGGCGGTTCTCGGAGCTGGGCGGATCTCTGAGCTGGGCCGGGCGCGCCGGCCGCGGTCCAGGGTACCGGCTGGATGGTCTGGCCCCGACCGGCTCAGGGCTCCGAGCCCAGCTTCACCAGGACGGTCGAACGCACCGGGCCCCGGTAGTAGCCGATGGTCACGGTGGCCCCGACCGGGTGGGACTGGATGTCGTGGACCAGCTGGGTGACGTTGGTCACCGCCGCCCCGTTCACCGCCACGATCACGTCGTTCACCTTGAGGCCGGCCTGGTCGGCCGGGCCGCCCGAGGTGAGCCCCGAGATGAGCGCCCCCGAGGTCGGGGTCAGTCCCTGGGCCTTGGCCACCGCCGGGGTGACGTTCTCGACCACCACCCCCATGTAGGCGGTGTGCGAATTGGTGCTCCGGGCCGGCACCCCGCCGTTGGTACCGCCGGTGCCGCCCTTCAACAAGCCGGTCAGCTCGGGCTTGATGGCGTTGACGGCGATGGCGAAGCCGACGTTCTGGGCCGGGGCGTTGCCCTGGCTGCTGGTGGCCACCGCCGTGTTCATCCCGATCACCTGGGCCTGGGCGTTGACCAGGGGCCCGCCCGAGTTGCCCGGGTTGATCGGGGCGTCCGTCTGGAGCAGGCCCGTCAGGTTCTCGGTGGTGTTGGAGAAGTCGGCCTCGGCCGACAGCGACCGGTCCTTGGCCGAGACGATGCCGTTGGTCACGGTGGGGCCGCCCTGGAGGGCCAGGGCGTTGCCGATGGCGATCACCTCGTCGCCGACCTGGGCGGCGGCCGAGTTGCCCAGGGTGACCGTCGGCAGGTTGTGGGCGTTGTCGATCTGGACCAGGGCCAGGTCCTTGGACGGGTCGGTCCCGATCACGTGGGCGGTGCGGGCCTTGGTCTGGCCGAACAGGGTGACCGTCAAGGTGGTGGCCCCGGCCACCACGTGGTTGTTGGTGAGGACCTCGCCTTGTGGGGTGATGATCATGCCGGTCCCCGCCCCTTCCACCACCTCGCCGTTGCCCGCCCCGCTGCTGGCGCTGAACACCGTGGTGTCGATCGAGACGACGGCGGGCTCGACGCGCGACAGCACCTCTTGGATGTCGACCGGCTTTCCGAGCACGCTCTGGTTGGGGAAGAACTTCTCGACGATCGTCTGCTGGCTGCCGAGGCCGCTCAGCACCCCGATCACCCCCCCGAGGACCGCCGCGATGACCGCGGTCGCCCCCACCACCCATATCCAGTTGCGCCGGGTGAGGGTCTGGACCACCCGCTGGGGCGGCGGGGCCACCGGCCAGGCCATCCGGGGGGCGTAGGGGACGGGGTTCCACCCCCACGGTGCCCCCATGGGCGGCGGGCCGGCGGGGGGCAGGGTCGGCGGGGCCCCCCCGTAGGCCGGCGGGCCCGGCTGGGCGGGCGGCGGGTAGACGGCCGCCGGATAGGGCGGCGACCCGTAGGCCGGCGGGGGGTAGGCGGGGCCCGGCACCGGCGGTGCCGCGTAGGGCGGGGCCGGCACCGGCGGTGCCGCGTAGGGCGGGGCCGGCACCGGCGGTGCCGCGAAGGGCGGGGCCGGCACCGGCTGGGCCGGCGGCGCGTGGACCGGCGTCCACGGCGCCGCGCCCGCGGGTGCGGCGGCCGGCGGCTCAGCCGGGGGTCCGGCCGGCGGCGGCTGAACCGGGGCGACGGGACCGGGGACGGCCGGTCGGTACCCGTCGGGGACAACCGGGGTTGCGGGGGTCGGCGGCGGCGGCGGGGCCGGCGCGACGGGACCGGGCACGGCCGGTCGGTACCCGTCGGGGACAACCGGGGTTGCGGGGGTCGGCGACGGCGGCGGGGCCGGCGCCGACGGACTCGACGGCGCCTGTTCGTCGGCGTGGCGCGGGGTCGGGCCCTCGGGTGGGACCTGGGTCAACGCCCGGCCGACCCGTCGAATATCGTCCACTTTGGGGTGAATTTATGCCGCTTTAAGGATCTTTTGTGGGTCATCGGTTTACACTTGGAGTGAGAAGGGGGAAGGACCTCATGGATACTCACTGGATGGCGGAAGGCAAGTGCCGAGAAGTTCCCCCGGCGGTGTTTTTCCCGAGCGACGGGCTCGGGGTGCAGGCGGCACAGAAGATCTGCGCTGAATGCCCGGTGTCGGAGGCATGCCTAGAGTATGCCCTCGCCAACCGGATCGATCACGGCGTGTGGGGCGGGCGCTCCGAGCGTGAGCGCCGCCGCATTCTGCGCCGCCGCCGCACCGCCGCGGTCGCCGTCTCGGGCTGACCCGCGGTGCCGGGCCCCGGGCCCGGCACCGCGTCAGCAGGAGGGGGGCGTCATGCTCGAGTGCGTGGCCAACGTCAGCGAGGGCACCGATGAGGGTCTCCTCGCCCGGTTGGGCGACGCCTGCGGGCCCACGCTCTTGGACCTGCACCGTGACCCGGACCACAACCGCAGCGTCCTCACCCTGGCCGGACCCGACGACGACGTCGAGGCCTCGGCGCGCTCCCTCGCCCGCCTGGCCGTCGAGACCCTCGACCTCAGGACCCACGTCGGGGTCCACCCCCGGCTGGGCGTGGTCGACGTCGTCCCCTTCGTGCCCCTGGTCCGCGACCGGACCGGGGGCCGGCTGGCCGCCGGCGCCCCCCTCGGCCCGGCGGTGGCGGCCCGGGACCGCTTCGCCCGCTGGGCCGCCGCCGAGCTCGACCTGCCCTGCTTCCTCTACGGGCCCCTCCGGGGCGGCTTCGGCCGGGCGCTGCCCACCATCCGACGGGGGGCCTTCGGCGAGCTGCTCCCCGACGCCGGGCCCGCCCACCCCCACCCGAGCGCCGGGGCCGCGGCGGTGGGGGCCAGGGGTTTCCTGATCGCCTACAACCTGTGGGTGGAGGGGGGCGACATCTCCTTGGCCCGGGCGGTGGCCATCGCCGTGCGAGGGCCCGCCGTGCGCGCCCTCGGGTTCGAGCTCGGTTCCCGGGTCCAGGTGTCGTGCAACCTGATCGACCCCGCCGTGGTGGGTCCGGCCCAGCTCCACGACCAAGTGGCGGCCCGCCTCGATGGGGCCGGGGCCGGGGTGGCCGGCTGCGAGCTGGTGGGCCTGGTTCCCGGGGCCGTGCTCGACGCGGTGCCCGCGCACCGCTGGGCCGAACTCGACCTCTCGGAGTCATCGACCATCGAGGCCCGGCTGGACGGGCGGCCGGGCCGGTCGGGGCCGGCCTTGGCCGAGGGGTCTCGCTAGCTGGCGTCGACCATGGCGGCCCGGCGCTGCATGGCCCGGGCCCGGCGCAGGCGGCGGCGCTCCCGCTCGCTCATCCCGCCCCAGATGCCGAACTTCTCGCCGTTGGCCAGCGCGTACTCGAGGCAGTCCTCTCGGACCACGCAGCCCCGGCACACCTCCTTGGCCTCCCGGGTCGACGCACCCCGCTCGGGGAAGAACAGGTCAGGGTCCACCCCCATGCAGTTCGCTTGCGCCTGCCAGCTCTTCTCTTGGCGACCGTAGAGCAGTGCAACGAGATCCACCGGTCCGCCTCCCCTCGCCGTTCGTGTGGCACGAATGTAACTACAACGGTGTCATCTTTCACCAATCGTTCGCACAGCGCAAGGGGGGAACCGCTCCGGGGACACAAGTGATCCTGTGCACAAGGGTCCGGGCCGACGTCTTCCCGGGGGCGCCGGGCGCCGTGGGCTGGGCCGCCGGGCGGCCCGGGGGACTCCTTCAGCCGGCGGGCCGCAGCACCCGTCGGTGCTGGAGGAAGTCGACCAGCACGTAGCCGCCGAGCGAGTCGGGCGTCGTGTAGAAGGTCCGTCCCCCGTTGATCCTGGCGATCTGCTCGACGAAGGGGAATTGGGTGCGCTCGAGGTCGAGGGCGAAGACGTTGATGGTGATGCCGGCGCGGGTGCAGCGCACCACCTCGGCCATGGTGCGCCGCAGAGTCTCGGGCTCGGGCGGGTAGTCGAAGGCCACCTCGCCGTCGGGCTCGATGTGGGCCGTCGGCTCGCCGTCGGTCACCACGATGATCTGCTTGGTGCCGTGCTGGTGGGCCAGCATCTTTCTGGCCATGAGCAGCGCGTGCTGCAGGTTGGTCCCGTAGACGTAGTCCCACATCGCGGTGGGCAGCTCCTCGGGCTTGATCTCCCGGGCCACCTCGCAGAAGCCGATGATGCCGAGGAAGTCGCGCGGGAAGCGGCTCGAGATGAGCGTGTGCAGGGCCATGGCCATCTTCTTGGCCGGCACGAAGTTGTCCCGCATCGGCATCGACATCGACAGGTCGACCAGCAAGGCGGTGGCCGAGCGGGTGAGGGCCTCGGTCTCGACCACCTCGAAGTCGTCGGGCGCCAGGCGCACCGGGACCCCCGAGCCCGAGCGCCGGATGGCGTTGTGCACGGTCTGGGACAGGTGAAGATTGAACGGGTCGCCGTACTCGTAGGGCTTGGTCGTCTCCTCGCGGTCGTGGCCCGTCCCCGACCAGGTCGCCTTGTGGTCCCCCAGGCGGTCCTTGGCCACCTGGGAGAACAGGTCGCTCAGGGCCTTGTGCCCCAGACGGCGCACCCCCTTGGGGGTGAGCTCGGTCCGCCCGCCCTTGTTCTCGATCAGGCCGGCCTCGGCCAGCTCCCGGGTGAGCCGGGCCAGCCGGTCGAGCGAGCGGGCGGCGTCCTCGCCCAGGTGGCGGGCCACCTCGTCGAGGTCGACCTCGCTCAGGGCGGCCGGCGAGGAGGCCGACTGGAGCATGTCTTCGATCCCGTCGAGTTCGCCCAGTTGGGCGGCCAGGTCGGTGGCCTGGCCCAGGCCCATCGGCGCGTCGCCGCTGAAGCGGTAGCCCTGGCCCCACCCGGCCCCAGGCACGGCCCGGGCCAGGTTGCGGCTCAGCCGGTCGACCTGCCAGCGCAGGTCCATGTCCTCGAGCAGCGACTCGGCCAACGAGCGCAGCTGGTCGCGTTGTTCGGGCGAGAGCGACTGCCACATGGCCTCGGCCGCCGCCATGCGGGCGGCCAGCTGCTCGAGCAGCTCGTCGAGGGAGCCCGCACCCGGAAACATGTCCCCGAAGCGCTCCATGAACTCCTCGAAGGACGGGTCCAGCGGCTCGCCGGCCTCGCGCTGTTCGATCATCGTGTTCAGCGCGTCGAAGGCCTCGCGCATGCGCTGGAGCTCGGCCGGGTCGGGCGAGCTGAGCGCCTCGGTCATGCCCTTGAAGTAGGTGTCGGCCACCTCCTTGCGCAGTTCTTCGACGAGTTGTTCGAACCTCTCGCGGGCCTCGCTAGAGACGAAGTCGTAGTGCTGGAGCCCGCGGACCTTGCCGGCCAGGTCCCCGGGCAGCAGGTCGAGGGCCATCCGCTTCTCGGTGGTGACGTCGTTCGTGACCTCCTGGCGGCGGTCGTCGCCGGACAGGCGGGCCTCGTCGTCCAGCTCGTCGATGGCGGCCCGCTCGGTGTCGAGGAGCTCGTCGAGCTGCTCGGACACCCGGGCGAACTCGGCGTCCGGATCGCCCTGTTCGAGCAGCTCGGCCCGGCGCCGCCGGACCCGTTCGAGCAGGTCGCGCAGGCCCTGGATCTGTTCGCCGTCGGGGGTGCGCATGCCGCTGCGCAACAGGCGCCGCAGCGCGTCGTCGAGGTCGCCCCCCGATAACAGGTCGTCGGTCAGGCCGGCCAGGAGGTCGTCGGGATCGAGGTCGGCGAACTCCTGGCTCCCGTCCCAGCGCAGGTAGTCGTAGCGGGCGGTCACCGCGCCACTGGGCCTTGGCCGGTCACTTGCGGCTCCGGTACAGGGCCCGAGCCCCCGAGGCGTCCTTGTTGAGGCGCTTGGTCAGGTGCAGGCCCTCGAGGAGGAACTCGAGTGCGCTGGCCAGAAGGGCCGGGGACTCCTCGGCGTCGGGGCCGGCCAGCGCCCGGGTCGGGGGCTCGAGGGCCGGCAGGTCGCGCAGCACGCCCAGGTACTCGGCCGCCGGCAGGTCGTCACCGGCGTGGACGACCACCCCGGGGTCGAAGGAGGCCAGCACCGCCTGGGGGTCGGCCAGGGTGACCCGCCGGCGGAAGACGCTGAGCACGGCGGCCGAGACCAGCTGGGCCACCACCTCGTCCTCGCGGCCCTCCTCGAGCGCCTCCACCTCGATCTTGCCCTGGGTGGACGGGACCAGGGCCGAGAGGTCCGAGACCCGGGGCACGGCCACCGGCTCGCCGGTGCGCAGGGCCCGGCGGACGGCGTTGGCCACCAGGGTCTCGTAGTTGGCGATGGTCAGGCGGACCGAGACCCCGCTGCGCTGGTTGAGGTGGGGGCTGCGCCGGGCCAGCTGGCTGACCTCGGCCACCACCTCTTGGAGGTAGTCGGGCACGGTCACCGGCGGCCCGCCGGCCGCCAGCTCGGCCTCGGACACCATGATGGCCACCTCGGTCCGGGCGTCGGGGGGGTAGTGGGTCCGGATCTGGGCCCCGAAGCGGTCCTTCAGCGGGGTGATGATCCGACCCCGGTTGGTGTAGTCCTCGGGGTTGGCCGTGGCCACCAGCACCACGTCGATGGGCAGGCGGATCCGGTGGCCCCGGATCTGCACGTCGCGCTCTTCGAGCACGTTGAGCAGGCCGACCTGGATGCGCTCGGCCAGGTCGGGCAGCTCGTTGATGGCGAAGATCCCCCGGTTGACCCGCGGGACCAGGCCGTAGTGGATGGCCAGTTCGTCGGAGAGGTAGCGGCCCTCGGCGATCTTGATCGGGTCGACCTCGCCGATCAGGTCGGCGATCGAGGTGTCGGGGGTGGCCAGCTTCTCGCCGTAGCGGTCGGCCCGGTGGATCCAGCCGATCCGGGTCTCCTCGCCCTCCTCGGCCACGCGCAGCCGGGCGAAGCGCGAGGTCGGCAGGTAGGGGTCGTCGTTGATCTCAGAACCCGCGATCACCGGCAACCACTCGTCGAGCAGGCCCACCATGGCCCGGATCAGTCGGGTCTTGGCCTGGCCCCGCTCGCCCAGCAAGATCACGTCGTGACCGGCCAACAGGGCGTTCTCGAGCTGGGGGATGACCGTCTCGTCGAAGCCCAGGACCCCCTCGATCAGCGGGGCGCCCGCCGCGATCCGCGCCGCGGCGTTGCGCCGCATCTCGAGGGCGACCGGCACCGACTGCCACCCCGAGGCCCGCAGGTCACCGAGCGTCCTCGCCAGGTCGTGTGGCGGGGTGGGGATGTGGTGGGGGGAGGGAGCGGTGCGTCGGCCATGGGCCGAGCCTACGCCCGGTCCCAGCGGGCGTGACCCCGCCGGGGGCCGATCGGCTCCATCGCCCGTGGCGATCGGCGGCGGCCCGGCGGGCCGCCCGCCGCGACGGCCGGGCACGAGTTGCGCCCCCGTGCCCATCATCTGGAAAGATGGCCCCGCCCGCCCCCCGGCCGACCGCCGGCGCGGCTGCCAGACATGTGGCCCGGACAGCCTGTCGCCCGAGGGCGTGGGGAAGGAGGACGGTGTGACGACGGTGGACAACGCAACCGCGACCCCGGTCGAGATCGCCGGGACCCGCGGCGGCCCGGACGTCCCGACCCTGCGCCAGGACGGCTGGTGGGTCCAGCCGCTGGTCACCGGCACCGTGCTGATCACCTTCGTCGTGTACTCGACCTGGGCCGCCTTCGTGAACAAGAACTACTACGTCGGCGCGGCAATGCACCGCGACCTCATCTCGCCGTTCTACTCGCCGTGCATCGCTGCGAGCTGTGTGCCCGGGAGCCACCCGTCGACCGTGATCACCTGGTGGACGCTCTCGCCCGCGCTGTTGATCCTGATCTTCCCGCTCGGCTTCCGGCTCACCTGCTACTACTACCGCCGCGCCTACTACCGGTCGATCTGGCTGTCGCCGCCCAACTGCGCCGTGGCCGACGCCCACGGGAACTACTCGGGCGAGACCCGCTTCCCCCTGATCCTCCAGAACGCCCACCGGTGGTTCTTCTACTTCGGGCTCGTGTTCAACGTGATCTTGACCATCGACGCCGTGGTGGCCTTCAACCAGCCCGGGATCGGCATCGGGGTCACCGTCGGCACCCTGGTGCTGGTGGTCAACGCCACCTTGCTCTGGCTCTACAGCCTGAGCTGCCACTCGTGCCGGCACCTGTGCGGCGGGCAGGTCAAGACGTTCTCCGAGCACCCGGTCCGCTACCGCTTCTGGAAGATCGTCTCGCCGCTCAACGCCCACCACATGAAGTTCGCCTGGGCCAGCCTGGTCTTCGTGGCCTGCACCGACCTCTACGTGCGGCTGGTGGCCAGCGGCACCATCACCGACTGGCGGCTCTTCTGACCGGCGGGCGCCGGGCGTAACGGGCAACGAGAGGAACGACGAAGGACCGATGGCCGAGTACGAATCCCACACCTACGACGTGATCGTGATCGGCGCCGGCGGCGCCGGGCTCCGGGCCGCCATCGAGGCCAAGGACCGGGGGCTGCGCACGGCACTGGTCTGCAAGTCCCTCCTGGGCAAGGCCCACACGGTGATGGCCGAGGGCGGGGTGGCGGCGGCCATGGGCAACGTCTACCCCGAGGACAACTGGAAGGTGCACTTCCGCGACACCATGCGCGGCGGCAAGATGCTGAACAACTGGCGCATGGCCCAGCTCCACGCCCAGGAGGCGCCCGACCGGGTGCACGAGCTCGAGGCCTGGGGGGCCCTGTTCGACCGGACCACCGACGGGCGGATCACCCAGCGCGACTTCGGCGGCCACCGCTACGCCCGCCTGGCCCACGTGGGCGACCGCACCGGGCTCGAGCTGATCCGCACCCTCCAGCAGAAGGCGGTGGCCTCGGACATCGACGTCTTCATGGAGTGCAAGGTGCTGCGCCTGCTCCACGACGCCGACGGCCGGGTCTCGGGGGCGGTCGGCTACTGGCGCCCCACCGGCGAGTTCGTGGTCTTCGAGGCCAAGGCGGTCGTGCTGGCCACCGGGTCGATCGGCAAGTCCTGGCAGTACACGTCGAACAGCTGGGAGTCGACCGGCGACGGCCACGCCATGGCCCTGTGGGCGGGGGCCGACGTCATCGACATGGAGTGCGTCCAGTTCCACCCCACCGGCATGGTCTGGCCGCTGTCGGTCCGGGGGATCCTGGTCACCGAGGGGGTGCGGGGCGACGGCGGGGTCCTGCGCAACTCCGAGGGCAAGCGGTTCATGTTCGACTACGTGGCCCCGATGTTCCGGGCCGAGACGGCCGAGACCGAGGAGGAGGCCGACCGCTGGTACGAGGACCACGCCAACAACCGGCGCACCCCTGACCTGCTGCCCCGCG
The DNA here is from genome assembly GCA_963836375.1 of uncultured Acidimicrobiaceae bacterium. Taxonomy (GTDB): domain Bacteria; phylum Actinomycetota; class Acidimicrobiia; order Acidimicrobiales; family RAAP-2; genus CAWIJK01. The sequence continues at coordinate 669,158 of CAWIJK010000004.1, forward strand.
ACGAGGTGGCCCGGGCCATCAACTCCGAGGTCAAGGCCGGCCGGGGCAGCCCGCACGGCGGCGTCTTCCTCGACATCGCCTCGCGGCGCTCGGCCGAGTACATCCGCCGCCGCCTGCCCTCGATGTACCACCAGTTCATGGAGCTGGCCGGGGTCGACATCACGGCCGAGCCGATGGAGGTGGGACCGACCTGCCACTACATGATGGGCGGGGTCCGGGTCGACGGCGACACCGAGGCGGCCACCGTCCCGGGCCTCTTCGCCGCCGGCGAGGTGGCCGGCGGGATGCACGGCGCCAACCGCCTGGGCGGCAACTCGCTCTCGGACCTGCTGGTCTTCGGGCGGCGGGCCGGCATCGGGGCCTCCGACTTCGCGGAGGCCCGGACCGGCGACCCGGTGGTGGACCACGGCGAGGTCGACCAGGCCATCGCCGCGTCGGTCGAGCCCTTCGGGCGCGACGGCGGGGAGAACCCCTACGACGTCCACCAGGACCTCCAGGACGTGATGCAGTCGCTGGTCGGGATCATCCGCACCGGCCCCGAGCTCGAAGAGGCCCTGGGCAAGCTCGACGAGCTCCGGGCCCGGGCCGACAAGCTGAGCGTCCAGGGGGGCCGGGTCTACAACCCGGGGTGGAACCTCGCCACCGACCTCCCCTCCATGCTGACCGTGTCCACCGCGGTGGCCCAGGGGGCCCTGGCCCGCACCGAGAGCCGGGGCGGCCACACCCGCGAGGACTTCCCGACGGCCGACCCCGAGCTGGGCAAGGTCAACTTCGTCCAGCGCCAGGTGGACCCCCGCGGCCCCGACGCCCCGATCACCATCGGGCCCGAGCCCATCCCCGAGATGCCGGCCGAGCTTCGCGAGCTCCTGGAGGACGCAAAGTGACCGAGGCGCCGGACCCCGTCTCCCCCACCGCCGACGAGCCGGCACCGGCCGGCGGCGCGCCCGAGGCACCGGCCGCCACCTCCGAGGCGCCGGCCACCGGCGCCGACGGGTCGGCCGGGACGGCCGCCCAGCCGCCGACAGACGCCGGGCCCTCCCGGGTGAACACCGACGCCGACGCCGGGGCGGCCGAGGGCCCGGTCGCCGGCGAGGGCGAGCTCGCCATGCACGTCTGGCGGGGCGACCCCGAGGGCGGCGAGTTCACCGAGTACAACCTCCCGGCCGTCGAGGGCGAGGTGGTCCTCGACGTCGTCCACCGCATCCAGGCCACCTTGGAGCCCGATCTGGCCTGCCGCTGGAATTGCAAGGCCGGCAAGTGCGGCTCGTGCTCGGCCGAGATCAACGGCAAGCCCCGGCTGATGTGCATGACCAGGATGGACACCCTGCCCGAGGGCCCGGTCACCATCGCCCCGATGCGGACCTTCCCGATCGTCCGCGACCTGGTCACCGACGTCAGCTTCAACTACGAGGTGGCCAAGACGGTCCCGCCCTTCCAACCGCCGCCCGAGCCCGAGGGCGGCTACCGCATGCAGCAGATCGACGTCGAGCGGGGCCAGGAGTTCCGCAAGTGCATCGAGTGCTTCATGTGCCAGGACGTCTGCCACGTGATCCGCGATCACGAGGAGAACAAGACCCGCTACGCCGGGCCCCGCTTCTTCATCCGGTTCGCGGAGCTCGAGATGCACCCCCTCGACACCAACGACCGCCGCGAGTACGTCCGCCAGGAGGGCGGCCTCGGGATGTGCAACATCACCAAGTGCTGCACCGAGGTCTGCCCCGAGCACATCAAGATCACCGACAACGGGATCATCCCGATGAAAGAGCGGGTGGTCGACGCCTCCTACGACCCGATCGGCTGGCTGGGGCGCAAGATCCTGCGCCGGACCAAGAAGACCCCGGCCGAGGCGGCCGGGTCGACGGCGGTCGCCCTCGGGGGGTCCGCCCCCGCCGTGGCGGCCGAGCCCGGTGGGGACCCGGCGCCCGACGCCGGGCCGGCCGACGACCCCGGCGGGGCCACCTCCGGCCCGCCGGGCGGGGGCGACACCACCCCCAGGTAGGGTCTGGCGGCGTGCCCCGCTTCTACTCCGCCGAGTGGGTGGCCGCCTTCAACGAGCAGGTGGCTGGCGTGGACCCCGCCTCGGTCGACCTCGGGGCCTCGCTGGCCGCCACGGGGGGCCGCTTCTCGGTCACCCAGGTCATCGAGGGCGCGCCGGCCGAGGAGGGCGGCCCGGGCGAGCAGGTGGTGGCCACCCTGTCGGTCGACGACCACACGGTCACCCTCGCCCTGGGACCCCCCGACAGCGGACGGGCCGACGTGACCGTGCTCCTCTCGTGGACCGACGCGGCGGCCATGTCCCGGGGCGAGCTCGACGCCGCCGGGGCCCTGGCCGCCGGCCGGGTCCGGGTGCGCGGCGACCTGGCGGTGCTGGTCGCCGCCCAGGGCCTCCTCGCCGAGGCGGCCGGACGCCTGGCCGACCTGCAGGCCGCCACCACCTACTGAGCGCCCGGCGGCGCGACCCCGACGGGCCCCGCCGGCCGGTGCCCTACGATCTCGCCCGACGCCGGGCGGCGCCTCGGCCGGCCCGGCCAGCCGGCCAGAGCACTGAGTCGAGCACAGGGAGTTGGCGATGACCGAGATCGTGGACCCGGCCCAACGGCTGGGCGAGGTGGTGGGGACCCCGTTCCAGCAGTTCCTCGGGGCGCGCTGGTCGGCGGTCGACGGCGACCCCGACGCGGTCGCCGTCGAGCTGACCCTGCGGCCCGAGCTCTGCGGCCCGGCCGGTTCGCTCGAGGGGGGCGTCGTGGCCACCCTGGCCGACGTGGCCGGGGCCTCGGTGGTGGCCCGGGCCCTCGGGACCCTGGTGGCCACCGAGCACATCTCGATCTCCTACCTCGCGCCGGGGCGCGTCGGTCCGGTCCGGGCCGTGGGCACCCTGCTGCGGGCGGGCCGGCGCGACGGCGTGACCGAGGTCCGGGTCACCGACCGGGGCAACGGGGACCGCCTGATGGCCGTGGCCCTGGTGACCGTCCGGGGACTCGGGGACCGCCCGGCCGGGTCCTGAGTGCTGCCGGGTCCTGGTCAGGGCGGCGCAGGGCGCGACGCTGCGAAGGGCCCGAGGTCGAGGCCGGGGGGGACGCCGGTGGCCAGGTCGGCCAGCACCTCGCCCAGGAGCGGGGCGAACTTGAACCCGTGGCCCGAGGTGCCCGCCCCCACCACCACCCGGCCGATCCGGTCGAGGACGAAGTCGGTATCGGCCGAGTTGTCGTAGAGGCAGCGCTCGGTCGCCACCGGGTCGGGGTCCTGGCCGGGCAGCACCCGCCGGGCGGCGTCGCGCAGCCGGGCCACGGCGGCCGGGTCGTCGACGAGGGCGGCGGCGGCCGGGTCGACCGGGGGCCCGGCCCCGTGGAAGGCGATCTTGTAGCGCCGGCCGTCGGGCTCGGGCAGGCCGTAGAGGGCGGGCCGGCCCCACTCGACGAAGACCGGCGGGGTGGGGGCGGTGCCGGTCGGGGCCAGGTAGGCCACCTGTTCGAGGGTGGCGGTCAGGGCGAGCCGGGGGGCGCCGGGGCCGACCAGCGCGCCGCTCTCGGCCCCGGCGCAGACCACGACGCTCTGGGCCACCACGCGCTGGGCCACCGCGCTCTCTGCCACCGCGCTCTCTGCCACCGCGCGCTGGGCCGGGACGAGGCGCGCCGTGACCCGTCGGCCGTCGTCGGCCAGGTCGGCGACCGCGGTGCACTCGGCCAGCTCGAAGTCCCCCCGGCCGAAGGCGGCCAGGCAGCGGTCCGCCGCCAGCACCCCCGAGGCCGCTTCGAACAGGGCCGGCCCGGGCACCGACAACCCGGGCCAGCGCTCGGCCACCGAGCCGGCGGGCAGCCGCTCGACCGGGGCGCCGGCCGCGCCCAGGGCCGCGGCCAGGGGGCCGAGCCCCCCGCCGAAGGTCACCTGGCCGGTGGTGGCCAGCAGCGGCCGGCCGGCCTCGTCCTCGAGGCGCCGCCAGCCCCGCTCGGCCGCCTGGGCCATGGCCACGTAGCGGGGCTCTTCGTACCCGAGGCGGAAGATCCGGGCCGTGCCCTTGGAACCGGAGCGCTCGTGGCCGACGGTGGCCCGCTCGACCACCAGCACCGACCGGCCCCGCCGGGCGAGCGACCAGGCGGCCGAGAGGCCGAGCACCCCGGCCCCGACGACGAGGTGGTCGACGTCAGTCCGGGGCATCGGGTGGGGGGGCGAAACCCTCCACGTTGTGGCCGGTGGCCGCCAGGTCGGCCAGCACGTAGTCGAGCAGCCGGCGACCGTGGTCGCTCGCCACCACCACGTCGGCCGCGCTGACCACGACCCCGTTGAGGGACTGCAGCCTTAGCACGTCGCCGTGGTCCCGGGTGTTGGGGAAGATCCCGGCGAACGACACCCCGAGGTCCTCGAGGTCCTCGGCCGCTAGGGCGCTCTGGTGCAGCTCGAGCGGGAGGTCGACGTAGACGGCGTCGACGCCCCGCTCGAAGTGGCGCCGGCGGAGCGCGGCCACGGCCCCGGCCAGGTCGGCCCCGGGCTTGGTCACCGTGAGGACGGCCACGTTGTGGTCGGCGTGCACCTGGGAGTGCAGGGCCGAGTGGCGCTCGAGGCGGGCCCGGCGGGGCGGGTCGGCCAGCCGGGCGTGCAGCCGGCAGGCGGCGATGATCTCGTGGGTCATCTGGCGGTGCCGCGCCGAGGCGAAGACCGGCCGGGCCGGCTTGAAGCTGGTGCGCAGGTAGAACAGGGCGGCCGACTGGCGCCGCCTGGCCTCGGCCTCGGGGCCGCCGGCCGCGTTGTTGTCCACGGTGGCCGGGATCCAGCCGAGGAGGAAGCCGGTCTCTTGGGCCCCGAGCTCGACGTTGGCCCGCTGGCTGTAGGGGTGGGCGGCCGTCGCCTCGCTGTAGAGGCCGGCCAGGCCCCGTTTCTTGGCCAGGTAGACGAGGTGGCGCTTGACCGAGACGAACAGGTGGTGGCCCCGGGCCTCGGGCAGGGTCACCGCCTGGCCGACGTGGCCGACCGGGTCGTGGGGCCGGCGGAAGGACATCGCCGCGTGGCACAGGAGCGTCCCGTCGTCGGTCTCGGCGATGGCCGAGACCAACAGGCCCTCGGCGATGCGCCGGGCCACCTCGTGGGCGTCGTAGACCCAGGGCGAGTCGTAGGTGTCGCCGTAGGCGCTGCGGATGGCGTCGCCCAGGCGGACCGCCTCGGAGGCCCGCAGGGGCCGGACGTGGACCCGGCCCAGGTCGGGGTCGGTCCGCGACCCCGACCCGTCGGTGCCCGTGGTCATCGTGGCACCCCCGTCGCCATAGCCGACCATCGTAGGCCCGCCCCCAAGGGGCCCCGACGCCCCCGCCCCCGGCCCGCCGGCGTCACCCCAGGTCAGCGGGCCCAGGGAATTCCCGAGGCCCCGGGGCTACCCTGGGGCCCGGTGGCCCGCGTCGGGCGGGCCCGGAGACCGGAGACGAGACGTGCCCCTTTCGCTCGACGACCACTTCCTCCTCAAGTACCGCGAGCTGCTCGACGCCGAAGACGCCGCCTTCGACGAGCTCGAGCACGCCTGCGAAGAGGGCGACCGCCCCCACTTCGACGAGGAACTGGCGCTGTGGCAGGGCATCGTCGAGCGCAAGCTCGCCTATCTGCACAACGCCGGCATCAGCGTGTCGCTGCCGGTGACGCTCTGAGCTGACCCGTCCCGCCGACCGAGCGGCGCCGACCGGCCCCGCGCAGGCCACCGGGCTCAGGCGAGGAGCCCGAGGGCCTCCACCTCCGAGCGCTCGGACAGCAGCTCGTCGGTCGTGATCCGGATCCGCTCGGTGGCGAAGTCGTCGTGCTCGACGCCCTCGACCACCGACCAGCCGCCCTTGCCGTCGGCGCGCACCGGGAACCCGAACTGCAGCCCCTCGGGCGTCCCGTACTGGCCGTTGGCTGGCCACGGCCACCGAGACGCAGTCGTCGGCGGCGGTGGCGGTGCGCAGGCCGACCACCGTGTCGATGGCGGCGTTGGCGGCCGAGGCGGCCGACGAGAGCCCCCGGGCCTCGATGATGGCCGCCCCCCGCTTCTGCACGGTGGTGAGGAACTCGCCCTGGAGCCAGTCGGCGTCGCCGATCACCGTCGGGGCCGGCTTGCCGCCGATGCGGGCGTTGGCGAAGTCGGGGAACTGGGTGGCCGAGTGGTTGCCCCAGATGGCGACGTTGGTCACCTCTGACGACCGGGACGCCGGCCTTGCTTGGCCAGCTGGCTCTTGGCCCGGTTCTCGTCCAGCCGGGTCATGGCGAACCACCGGTCGGCGGGGACCTCGGGGGCGTTGGACCGGGCGATCAGGCAGTTGGTGTTGCACGGGTTGCCGACGACGAGGACCCGGACGTCGGAGGCGGCGTGCGCGGCGATGGCCCGGCCCTGGGGCTTGAAGATGCCGCCGTTGACGCTCAGCAGGTCACCGCGCTCCATGCCCGCCTTGCGGGGGACCGAGCCCACCAGCAGCGCCCAGGAGGTCCCGTCGAAGGCGGTGGCAGGTCCGAGGTGGCGACGACGTCGGCCAGCAGCGGGAAGGCGCAGTCGTCGAGCTCCATGACCACGCCCTCGAGGGCCTTCATGGCCGGCTCGATCTCGAGCAGGCGCAGCACGACCGGCTGGTCGGGGCCGAGCAGCTGGCCCGAGGCGATCGCGGAAGAGGAGCGAGTAGCCGATCTGGCCGGCGGCGCCGGTGACGGTGACGTGGAGGGGGGTGCGAGATGCCATGCCCGTCACGATATGCCGGTGGCGGGTCCGGGTCGAAACCGCCGGAACGGCCGGTGCCCGATGGGGATCTCTAGAGCCGCTCGGCGATGGCCGCGGCGAACTCCGAGCACTTGACCTCGGTGGCCCCCTCCATCAGGCGGGCGAAGTCGTAGGTGACGATCTTGGCGGCGATGGTGGCCTCGAGGGCGGTGACGATGTCGGCCGCCGCCTCGGTCCAGCCGAGGTGCTCGAACATGAGGACGCCCGAGAGGAGGACCGAGCCCGGGTTCACCTTGTCCTGCCCGGCGTACTTGGGGGCGGTGCCGTGGGTGGCCTCGAAGATGCCGTGGCCGGTCACGTAGTTGATGTTGGCGCCCGGGGCGATGCCGATCCCGCCGACCTGGGCGGCCAGGGCGTCGGAGAGGTAGTCGCCGTTGAGGTTGGTGGTGGCGATCACGTCGAAGTCGGCCGGCCGGGTCAGCACCTGCTGGAGGGTGATGTCGGCGATGGTGTCCTTCACCAGCAGCTTGTCGCCGGGCTGCCCGTCGCAGTCGTCCCAGCCCGACGGCCACGTCGGCGAACTCCTCGCGGACGAGCTCGTAGCCCCAGGCCCGGAAGGCCCCCTCGGTGAACTTCTGGATGTTGCCCTTGTGGACCAGGGTCACCGAGCGGCGGTCGTGGTCGAGGGCGTAGCGGATGGCCGCCCGGATGAGCCGCTTGGACCCCATCTCCGAGATCGGCTTGATCCCGATGCCCGAGCCGTCGCGGATCGGCCAACCCATCTCGTCGCGCAGGAAGGCCGTGAGCCTGGCGGCCTCGGGGGTGCCCGCCTCCACCTCGTAGCCGGCGTAGACGTCCTCGGTGTTCTCCCGGAAGATCACCATGTCGACCAGCTCGGGGTGGACGCACCGGGGAGGGGACGCCGGTGAACCAGCGGACCGGCCGCAGGCAGACGTAGAGGTCGAGGATCTGGCGCAGGGCCACGTTGAGCGAGCGGATCCCGCCGCCGACGGGGGTGGTCAGCGGGCCCTTGATCCCGATCAGGTGGTCCCGGAAGGCCTCGACCGTCTCGTCGGGCAGCCAGGTCCCGACCTCGTCGAAGGCCTTCTGGCCGGCCAGCACCTCCTTCCAGGCGACCGAGTGGCCGTGCTTGGCTGCGGCGGCGTCGAGGACCAGCTTGGCCGCCGGCCAGATGTCGACGCCGGTGCCGTCGCCCTCGATGAACGGGATGATCGGCTCGTCGGGGACGGACAGGGTGCCGTCGGGGCCCATCGTGATCTTGTCAGCCATGGCCCGAGACTACGGGGCGACCGGTCGGGCACCCCAATCGGCCCGACGCCCGGCGAAGGCGCCGGCGGCGGGTCCGGGCGGGCGGGGCCGGCTCAGCCGGCGGCGGCCAGGCCGGGGGGGCCGAGACCCAGGGCGGCGTAGATCTCCCGGGTCACCTTGGAGAGGTTGAGGGTGTAGAAGTGCAGGCCCGGGGCGCCCTGGTCGAGCAGGGCCCGGCACAGCCCGGTGAAGATCTCCACCCCTTCGGTGCGGGCCGCCTCGGGGCCGCCGGCCTCCTCGGCGGCGGCCAGCCGGGCCACCAGCCACTCGGGCACCGGCGACCCCATGGCCGCCATCCGGGGCACCGACTTGAGCGAGGTCACCGGCATGATCCCGGGCAGCACCGGGGTGTCGACCCCCCGGGCGACCATGTCGGCGACCAGGCCCTCGTACTCGGCGATCTCGAAGAAGAACTGGGTCACCGCGAAGTCGGCCAGCTCCAGCTTGGCCGCCAGGTAGCCGCGGTCGCTGTCCAGGTCCTCGGAGGCCGGGTGGCCGGCTGGGTGGGCGGCCACCCCGATCGAGAACCCGCCGATGGCCCGGGCCAGCTCCACCAGCTCGATGGCGTGGGCCAGCTCGCCCACCCCCGCCCCGGGGTCGGTCGGGGGGTCGCCCCCGAGCGCCATCAGGTTCTCCACGCCGGCCTTGCGGTAGTCGACCAGGATGTCGGCCAGCTCCAGGCGGGAGTGGGCCACGCAGATCAGGTGGGCCATCGGCACCAGCGTGGTGGTGTGCAGCATGCCCTTCACGAGGTCGAAGGTGCGCTGGCGCGACTCGCGCCCACCGCGGTAGGTGACCGAGACGAACGAGGGCTCGAGCGGCTCGAGGTTCTTCAGGGTCCGGGTGAGGGTGAGCTTCTCGGCGTCGCTCTTGGGCGGGAAGAACTCGAAGGAGTAGGTCGGCCCGGCGGCCAGGAGATCGGCGATCCTCGTCACCCCGACGAGGTTAGTCAGCCGCCGCCGGCGGCTCTCCCGAAGTCGTCCTCCAAGCGCACGATGTCGTCCTCGCCGAAATAGTCCCCCAGCTGGACCTCGATGAAGACCAGGTCGCCGGGGCCGGGGTTCTCTACCCGGTGGGCCGCCCCGAGCGGGATGTCGATCGAACGGCCCCGGGGCACCTCGCTCACCACACCGTCGAGGGTGACCCGGGCGGCGCCGTCGACCACGAACCAGTGCTCGGCCCGCCGGGCGTGGCGCTGGTAGCTGAGCCGCCGACCCGGGCTGACCACCATCCGCTTCACCTTGTGCCCGGCGGCGCCACCGTCGAGGACGGTGTAGCTCCCCCAAGGGCGCTCGCTGTGCTCGCGCCCGTCGTGCTCGCGTCCGTCGTGCTCGGGTCGCTCGGTCATGCCGCGCTCGGCCGCCGCCACGGCGTTGGACAGTAGCATTGCCCGGGTCATCGGCCCGACCCCGCCGAGGCGCGGCGTGATCCAACCGGCGACCTCGGCCACCGCCTCGTCCACGTCGCTCAGCAGGCGCCGTCCCTCCCAGCTGGTGCCGGCCCCCACCACGGCCGCCCCGGGCTTCACCATCTCGGCGGTCACCAGGCCGGCCCGGCCGGCGGCGGCCACCACCACGTCGCCCTGGCGCACCAGGGCCGCCAGGTCGTCGACGCCGGTGTGGACCACGGTCACCGCCGCGTTGCAGCCGGGGCGCTTCATGGCCAGGAGCAACGACAGGGGCCGGCCGATGGTGAGGCCCCGACCGATGATGACCACGTGGCGACCCTCGACCGGGACGTCGTTGGCCGCCAGCAGCTCGACGATGCCGGCCGGGGTGCACGGGAGGGGACCGGGGCGCCCCATCACCAGCTTGCCCAGGTTGACCGGGTGCAGCCCGTCGACGTCCTTGGCCGGGTCCACGGCCAGCAGGACCCGCTCTTCGTCGAGCCCCCCGGGCAGGGGCAGTTGGACCAGGTAGGCGTGGACCGCCGGGTCGGCGTTGAGCCGGGCTACCACCGCCTCCACCTCGGCCTGGGTGGCGTCGGCCGGGAGCCGCTCGTCGACCGAGGTGATGCCGACCTCGGCGCAGTCGGCGTGCTTCATCTCGACGTAGCGGGTGGAGGGGCCGTCGTCGCCGACCAGCACCGTGCCCAGCCCCACCACCACCCCCTCGGCGGCCAGCCGGGCCACCCGGTCGGACAGGTCGGCCCGGATGCGCGCCGCCAGGAGCTCGCCGTCGAGCAGCTTCGCCGTCACCGCGTCCGTCCCCCCACGATCAGTGGCGGAAGTGCCGCTCGCCGGTCAGCACCATGGCCATCCCCGCCTCGTCGGCCGCGGCGATGATCTCGTGGTCGCGGACCGAGCCGCCGGGCTGGGCCACCGCCGTCACCCCGGCCCGGGCCAGGACCTCGAGGCCGTCGGGGAAGGGGAAGAAGGCGTCGGACGCCCCGGCCCCGCCCTTGGCCCGGCCCTGGGCTTTGGCGACGGCGATCTCGGCCGCCACCACCCGGGACTGCTGGCCGGCGCCCACCCCGACCGCCTGGCCGTCGGTCACGATGGCGATGGCGTTGGAGGTGGTGCGGGCGCACACCCGCCAGGCCAGCACCAGGTCGCGCCACTGGGCGGCGGTCGGCACGGCCCGGGTGACCGTCTCCCAGTTCGACCGCTCGCGCTCGAGGCGGTCGGGGCCCTGGACGAGCACGCTGGCCCCGAGGCTGCGGAACTGGCGGGTGATCGGCTCGGGCCCGGGGGCCGACAGGAGCCGGGTGGCCTTGCGCCGGGCCGACAGCTGGGCCAGGGCCTCGGGGTCGTAGGAGGGGGCGATGATCACGTCGGCCTGGGGGCCCTCGGCGATGGCCGCGGCCACCGGGGCGCTCACCGCCCCGCCGATGGCCACGATGCCCCCGAAGGCCGACTGGGGGTCGCACTCGAGGGCCAGCCGGTAGGCCTCGGTCAGGTTGCCGGCCACCGCCGCCCCGCAGGGGTTGGCGTGCTTGATGATGGCCACCGCCTGCTCGCCGGCGTCGGTGGCCAGCTCGTGGACCAGCCGCCAGGCCGCGTCGGTGTCGAAGATGTTGAGGTAGGAGAGCTCGCGGCCCCCGTGCTGGTCGACCCCGTCCCACCAGCTCTGCTCGCCGGCCAGGCGGTAGCGGGCACCGCGCTGGTGGGGGTTCTCGCCGTAGCGCAGCGACTGGGCCCGCTCGAGGGTGAGGTGCACGCTCGGGGGCAGCTCGACGTCGTCGGCCGGGCCCTCCCGGTCGAGCCAGGCCACGATGGCCGCGTCGTAGGCCGCGGTGTGGGCGAAGGCGGCCCGGGCCAGCCGGCGCCGGGTCGTCTCGGAGAGCGAGCCCGCCGAGCGCAGCTCGTCGAGGACCAGCGGGTAGTCGGCCGGGGAGGTCACGACCCCGACGTGGGCGAAGTTCTTGGCGGCGGCGCGCACCATGGCCGGCCCGCCGATGTCGATCAGCTCGATGCCCGGATCCGACGTGAACGGGTAGAGGTTGGAGACCACCAGGTCGATCGGCTCGATGCCCTGGGCCTCGAGGTCGGCCAGGTGCGAGGCCTTGGACCGGTCGGCCAGGATCCCGCCGTGGATGGCCGGGTGGAGGGTCTTGACCCGGCCCTCGAGCATCTCGGGCGACCCGGTGACCCCGGCCACCTCGTCGTGGTCGATGCCGGCCCCGTGGAGGGCGGCCGACGTGTTGCCGCTGGCCACCAGGGCCCAGCCGAGGTCGCGCAGCCCGGCGGCCAGGTCGACCAGGCCCTCTTTGTCGTAGACCGAGAGCAGCGCCCTCACCGCCCCGGCCCTCCCCGCTCCGCCCGCACCTCGCTGATCGGGCCGGGCCGCACCGCCTCGGCGTGGACGGCGGCCTCCGCCGGCACCGCCTCCGCCGGGACCGCCTGGGCGTGGACCGCCTCGGCGTGGACGGCCGTCACCGAGTGGACCCCGGGGGCGTCGGCCCCGACGGGCCGGCCGCCCGGGGCCCCGGGGGCGGCGGGGGCCAGGGGCCGGCCGGCCGCCAGGTCGGCCAGGGCCCGCTTGACGGTGGCCGGGTACAGGACCCGCTCGACCGCCTTGATCCGCTCGTGCAGCGACGCGACGGTGTCGTCGGGGCGCACCGCCACCTCCTCTTGGGCCAGGATCGGCCCGGCGTCCATCTCCAAGGTGGCCAGGTGCACCGTGCAGCCGGTGACCCGCACCCCCGCCGCCAGGGCGTCGTCGACGGCGTGCCAGCCCGGGAAGGCCGGGAGCAGGGCCGGGTGGGTGTTGAGGATGCGGCCCCCGAAGGCGTCGTGGACCGGCTGGTCGAGCACGGTGCCGAAGCCGGCCATGCAGACCAGGTCGACGTCGGCCGCGCTGAGGGCCGCGGTGAGCGCACGGGTGTAGCCCAGCCGGTCGAAGCCCGGGCCGAAGCCCCCGAAGTCGGCCCGGTCGACCAGCACCGCGGCCACCCCCGCCCCGGCCGCCACCTCGAGGCCCCGACAGGGCCGGTCGGCCAGCACCGTGGTCACAGGGACGCCCTCGGCCACCATGGCCTCCAAGATGGTCCCACTGCCCGAGACGAGCACCGCCACACGCATCGCGCTCAACCTACAACGGCGCCGGGGGGCCCTCGACGATCCGCCGGCCGGGGGGCCCGGGTCGGCCCGGCGCCGGGCTCAGGCCAGGCGCTTGACCACGTCGACCATCGTCTCGCCGGCCTCGGTCGGGTTCTTGGCCACCAGGGCCCCGGCGTCGGAGAGGGCCTGCATCTTGGCCTGGGCCGTGCCGTGGCTCCCCGAGATGATGGCGCCGGCGTGGCCCATCTTGCGCCCCGGCGGGGCGGTGACCCCAGCGATGTAGGCCACCACCGGCTTGGTCATGTGCTCGTCGATGAACGCCGCCGCCCGCTCCTCCTCGGAGCCCCCGATCTCGCCGATCATCATCACGGCCTTGGTGTCGGGGTCGGCCTCGAAGGCGGCCAGGCAGTCGATGAAGTTGGTGCCCGGCACCGGGTCGCCGCCGATCCCCACACAGGTGGTCTGGCCCACGCCCTGCTGGGAGAGCTCGTGGAGGGCCTGGTAGGTGAGGGTGCCCGAGCGGCTGACGATCCCCACCGGGCCCCCGGCCAGGGCGATGTCGCCCGAGGTGATGCCGATGTTGATCTTGCCCGGCGAGATGATGCCCGGACAGTTCGGCCCGAGCAGCCGGGTGCCGGGGTGCTCGCGCAGGAGCCGGTTGAACAAGAGGGCCTCGTCTTGGGCCGGGATGCCCTCGGTGATGCACACGATGAAGGTGATCCCGGCCTCGGCCGCCTCCTGGATCGCCGCGCAGGCGCCCTTGGGTGGCACCACCACGAACGAGGCCGTGGCCCCGGTGGCGGCCACCGCCTCGGCCACGGTGTCGAAGATGGCGATGCCCTCGACGTCGGTCCCCCCCTTGCCCGGCGAGGTCCCGGCCACCACCTTGGTGCCGTAGTCCCGGTTGCGCACGCCGTGGAACCGGCCCTGGCTCCCGGTCAGTCCCTGGACGATCACCTTGGTGTTCTCGTCGACGAAGATGCTCACGGTCTCTCTCTTTCTCGGACGTTTCGCTTCTCGGGTGGTCGGCTGGCCCGGCCGGTGCTCAGCGGGCGGCCAGGGTCACGGCGGTGCGGGCGGCGTCGAGCATGGTCGGCTCGGCCACCAGGCGCTCGGACAGGTGCGGGGCCAGGATCTCGCGGCCGGCCACGGCGTTGGTGCCGTCGAGGCGCAGCACGATGGGCGAGGTGATGTCGACCCGGCCCAGCGCGTCGACGACCCCCTGGGCGACCTCGTCCACCCGGGTGATGCCGCCGAAGATATTGACCAGGATCGACTTCACCGCCGGGTCGGCGTTGATGACCTCGAGGGCGGCGGCCATCACGTCGGCGTTGGCCCCGCCCCCGATGTCCAAGAAGTTGGCCGCGCTGCCCCCGACCTGGTTGACCACGTCCAGGGTGCTCATGGCCAGGCCGGCCCCGTTGGCGATGATGCCGACCGACCCCGAGAGGCCGATGTAGTTGAGGCCCTTCTCCTTGGCCATCTGCTCGCGGGGGTCCTCGGTGTCGGTGGCCGCGTACTCGGCCCACTCGGGGTGCCGGAACGAGGCGTTCTCGTCGAGGGTCACCTTGGCGTCGAGGGCGTGGACCTTGCCCTCGGTGGTCAAGATGAGCGGATTGATCTCGGCCAGGTCGCAGTCCCCCTCGACGTAACAGGAGTAGAGCTTGACCAAGAGGGCCGCCGCCTGCTCCCGGGCCGCCTCGTCCAGGTTGGCCGCGTCCACCCACTGGCGGGCGGTCTCCTCGTCGAGCCCGATGACCGGGTCGATGTGGAGCCGGGCGATGGCCTCGGGATTGGCGGCCGCCACCTCTTCGATCTCGACCCCGCCCTCGGCCGACAGCATGCCCAGGTGCAGCTTGGCCGGGCGGTCGAGGGTGAAGCTGGCGTAGTACTCCTTGTCGATGTCCGAGGCGTGCTCGACCCAGAGCCGGTGGACGACATGGCCCTTGATGTCCATGCCCAAGATGGCCGCGGCGTGCCGGCGGACCTCGTCGGCGTCGGCCGCCAGCTTGATGCCGCCGGCCTTGCCCCGCCCGCCCACCTTCACCTGGGCCTTGACCACCACCGGGTAGCCGGCGGCGTCGGCGGCGGCCACCGCTTCGTCGACGGTGTCGGCCACCCCGCCGGGCGACGTCGGGATGCCGAAGCGGGCGAAGTACTGCTTGCCCTGGTACTCGTAGAGATCCACGCTGGTCCTCTCCTCGTGCTGTGTCGTCTCGCGCTGGTGCTTGGGGTGATGGTCGTGCCGCACGGGGGCGGCCGAGGACGTCAGTCCTAGCGGCCAGCCGGGCCCCGGGGCCAGTCGGCCGGCGGGCTCAGACCCCGAGTGTCTCCTCGCGCCGGTCGAGGGCCTCGGCCAGCCAGCGGCCGATGGAGGGCAGCGGGGCCCCGGGGGTGAAGACCTCGGCCACCCCCATGGCCTTGAGGGTGGGGATGTCGGCCTCGGGGATGATCCCGCCCACGATGACCACCACGTCGGACCGGCCGGCGGCGCCCAGCAGCTCGATCACCCGGGGGACCAAGGTGAGGTGGGCCCCCGAGAGGAGCGAGAGCCCGACGGCGTCGGCGTCCTCTTGGACCACCGCGCTGACCACCTGCTCGGGGGTCTGGTGCAGGCCGGTGTAGACGACCTCGAAGCCCTCGTCGCGCAGGGCCCGGGCGATGACCTTGGCCCCCCGGTCGTGGCCGTCGAGGCCGGGCTTGGCCACGACCACGCGGTAGGGACGCCTCATAGCGCGGCCATGATACGCGTGGGTGCAGGTGGGGGCGCCAGGGGGCCCTCAGGCCCGTCGCAGCGGGGTGGCCGAGAGCAACAGGCGTTTGTCGCCCACCGAGGTGAAGCGCACCGTGGCCTGGGCCTTGTCGCCCTCCCCGGTGGCCTCGAGCACCACGCCCTCCCCCCAGTGGCCGTGGACCACCGCGTCGCCGGCGACCAGCCCCAGGGTCTCGGCCCCGGTGGACTCGCGGGCCCGGGGGGGCCCGGCCACGGCCGGCCCCCGCCCCCGGCCGAAGACCATCCCCGGGCCGCCCGCCTCGTCGCCCTCGTCGAACGGGCCCTCGTCGCTCGGGCGCCCCGGCGGGAGCGACCACTCGCCGGCGCCGGGGCGGGGCCCCCCGCCCCGGCGGGCCCGGTGACCGGTCGACGACCAACCGCTCTGGTCACGAGAGCCCAGCCGTCCCGCCCGGCCCCCCACCACCCCGACATCGCGCACCAGCTCGGCGGGCACCTCGGCCAGGAAGCGGCTCGGGATGTTGTGCGAGGTAATGCCCCAGAGGCTGCGGACCCAGGCGTGGGACAGGTAGAGGCGCCGGCGGGCCCGGGTGATGCCCACGTAGCACAGGCGGCGCTCCTCTTCGAGCTCGGTCGGCTCGGCCAGGGCCCGGAAGTGGGGGAAGATCCCCTCTTCGAGGCCGACCAGGAAGACGGCGGGGAACTCGAGCCCCTTGGCGGTGTGCAGGGTCATCAGGTTGACCCGGCTCCCGTCGCCGTCGAGCTCGTCGGAGTCGGCCACCAGCGACACCGTCTCCAAGAACTCGGTGACGTCGTCGAACTCGGCCGCCGCCCCCACCAGCTCGGCGATGTTCTCGATCCGCCCGTCGGCCTCGTGGCTGTGCTCGGCCACCAGCTCGGCCAGGTACCCGGTGCGGTCGGCCACGATCTCGACCAGGTCACCCGGGCTGACCGAGCCCACCAGCCCCCGGAGCTCGCGCACCAAGGCGTCGAAGCCGGCCGCGCCGCGCAGCGCCTTGCCGGTGAGCCCGGCCTCGGCCGCCCGGCCGAGGGCGTCGGCGAAACTCACCCGCTCGGTGGTGGCCCAGGCGGCCAGCCGGGCCACCGAGGTGGCGCCGATGCCCCGCTTGGGCACGTTGACGATGCGCCGGGCCGACACCTCGTCGGCGGGGTTGACCAGCAATCGCAGGTAGGCCAGGACGTCTTTGACCTCCCGGCGGTCGTAGAAGCGGGTGCCCCCGATGACCTTGTAGGGGACGCCCGCCTCGACCAGGGCCTGCTCGATGGCCCGGCTCTGGGCGTTGGTGCGGTAGAACACGGCGACGCCGCCGTAGGGGGTGCGCTCGGTGCCTCGGAGCCGGACGATCTCGGCCGCCACCCACGCCGCCTCGTCGCGCTCGTCGTCGGCCCGGTAGCGGTAGATGGGGTCGCCGGTCTCGCCCTCGGTGAAGAGGCGCTTGGGCTTGCGCTCGAGGTTGTTGGCGATGACCGCGTTGGCCGCGTCCAAGATGGTCTGGGTGGAGCGGTAGTTCTGCTCCAACAAGATGGTGGTCGCCGTCGGGAAGGCCCGCTCGAACTCCAAGATGTTGCGGATGTCGGCCGCCCGGAACGAGTACACCGACTGGTCGCTGTCGCCGACCACCGAGACGTTGCCGTGCTCGCGCCCCAACAGCAGCACCAGCTCGTTCTGGGCCTTGTTGGTGTCCTGGTACTCGTCGACCAAGATGTGCTTGAAGCGGGCCTGGTAGGCCCGACGGACGTCGTCGAAGCTCTCGAGCACGGTGACGGCCAGCATCAGCAGGTCGTCGAAGTCCATGGCGTTGGCCGCCGCCAGCCGCTGCTGGTAGTCGCGGTAGACCTCGGCGATCCGTCCGTGGTACGGGTCGGCGTCGGAGACCTGGGCCCCGAAGGACTCGACGTCGACCAGCTCGGCCTTGGCCTGGCCGATCACCGCGGCCACCGCCCGGGGGGCCAGGCGCTTGGTGTCGAGCCCGAGCTCGGCCATGACGATCTCGATGAGCCGGCGTGAGTCGGTGTCGTCGTAGACGGTGAAGTTGGGCTTGTAGCCCAGGCGCACGGCGTGGCTGCGCAGGATGCGCAGGCAGGCCGAGTGGAAGGTGGAGATCCACATCCGAGAGGCCCGGGGTCCGACCAGGTCGACCACCCGCCGTCGCATCTCGTCGGCCGCTTTGTTGGTGAAGGTGATGGCCAGGATCTCCCAGGGGGCGGCGTCCCGGTTGGCCAGCAGGTGGGCGATGCGCCGGGTGAGGACCCGGGTCTTGCCCGACCCGGCCCCGGCCACCACCAACAGCGGGCCCCCCCGGTGCTCGACCGCCCGCCGCTGGGCCGGGTTCAGGCCCTCCACCAGGGCGTCGAGGTCCCGGACGTCGATGGGCACCCGCAGGGAGCGCAATTCGGGCTGGTCGTCGAGGGCGGCCGCCGCCCCGGCGGCGGCCTCGTCGGTGTCGTCGGGCGGCAGGTGGGGCGGGACCGGCGGGGGGTCGTGGGGGCCGGTCTCGAAGAGCTCGTCGTCGGGTGCGGGGGGGTCGTCATCCAAGGAGAAGAGGCGCCCGGGGTCGCCCAGACCCGGCAGGCCGGTCACCCCCACCCGGTCACGCCCATTCGCCTCATTCCCATTCGATGGTGCCGGGTGGCTTCGACGTCACGTCGAGGGCCACCCGGTTGACCCCGTCGACCTCCCCGATGATGCGCGAGGCGATGCGCTCGATCAGGTCGTGGGGCAGGCGGGCCCAGTCGGCGGTCATGGCGTCGTCACTGGTGACCGCCCGGATGACGATCGGATAGGCGTAGGTGCGCCCGTCCCCCATCACCCCGACGGTGCGGACGGCCGGCAGCACGGCGAAGCTCTGCCAGAGTTCGCGGTAGAGGCCGGCCTTGCGGATCTCTTCGACCACCAGCGCGTCGGCGGCCCGCAGGATCTCGGCCCGTTCGGGGGTGACCTCGCCCACGATGCGCACGGCCAGGCCGGGGCCGGGGAAGGGCTGGCGCCACACGATCTCGTGGGGCAGGCCCAGCTCCTCGCCGACGGCCCGCACCTCGTCTTTGAACAGCAGGCGCAGGGGCTCGACCAGCTCGAAGTCCAGGTCCTCGGGCAGGCCGCCCACGTTGTGGTGGGACTTGATGTTGGCTGCCTGGTTGGTGCCCGACTCGATCACGTCGGGGTAAAGGGTCCCCTGGACCAAAAAGCGCGGCGCGGCGCCCGAGGCGGCCCCGCCGTCGGCGCCGGCGGCCCCGAGGTCGCGGGCTACCTCCTCGAAGATCCGGATGAACAATTCGCCGATGATCTTGCGCTTCTGCTCGGGGTCGGTGACCCCCGAGAGGGCGCCGAAGAAGCGGTCGGCCGCCTTCACGTGGACCAGGTCGATGTGGAACTGGCGGCGGAAGGTCTCTTCGACCTGCTCGGCCTCACCGGCCCGCATCAGCCCGGTGTCGACGAACACACAGGTCAGCTGGTCACCGACGGCCTTGTGGACGAGGGCGGCCGCCACCGCCGAGTCCACACCGCCGCTCAGGGCGCACAGGACCCGCTCGGCGCCGACCTGGGCGCGCACCGCGGCGACCTGGGCCTCGATGATCGAGACGTGAGTCCACGAGGCCGGGCTCCCGCAGACGTCGTGCAAGAAGCGCTCCAGCAGGTCCGCCCCGCGCTCGGTGTGCACCACCTCGGGGTGGAACTGGACGCCGTAGAGCCGGCGCCCGGTGTCGCCGAAGGCCGCCACCGGGGCGTCGGGGCTCGACGCGGTGGCGCTGAAGCCCGGGGGGGCGGCGGTGATGGCGTCGCCGTGGCTCATCCAGACCTCGGCCTCGGCCGGCCAGTCGACGAAGAGGGGCGAGGGCCCGCCCTGGTGGAGCCGGGTGCGGCCGTACTCGCCCCGTCCGGTCCGGGCGACGGTGCCCCCGAGCCCGAGGGCCATCAGCTGGGCGCCGTAGCAGATGCCCAGGATCGGGACGCCGGCGTCGTAGATGGCCGGGTCGATGGTCGGGGCCGGCGTCTCGTAGACCGACTTCGGGCCGCCCGAGAGGATGATCCCCCGGGGCTTGCGGGCCAGCAGCTCGGCCGCGCTGAGGGTCGGCGGGACGATCTCGGAGTAGACGTGGGCCTCGCGGACCCGGCGGGCGATGAGGCGGGCATACTGGGCACCGAAGTCGACGACGAGGACCGCGTCGTCGACCGGGGTCAATGGCCCATGCCCACGCCCTGGGACCGCTGGAGCTGCTTGCCCTCGGTCTGCAGGGAGGGAGCCACCATGACCTCTGCCTTCTGGAATTCCTTGACCGTCTCGTAGCCGCAGGTGGCCATGGCCGTCCGGAGCGCCCCGAACAGGTTCATCCGGCCGTCGTTCTCGTGGGCCGGGCCGAGCAGGATCTCCTTCAGGCTGCCCCGCACCCCGGTGCGCACCCGGGCGCCGCGGGGAGTGTCGGGTGGAAGGTGGCCATGCCCCAGTGGAAGCCCCGGGCCGGGGCCTCGGTGGCCGAGGTGAGCGGCGAGCCGAGCATCACGGCGTCGGCCCCGCAGCAGATGGCCTTGGCGATGTCGCCGCCCTTGGACATCCCGCCGTCGGCGATCACGTGGACGTAGACCCCGGTCTCGTCGAGGTGGCGCATGCGGGCCCCGGCGACGTCGGCGATGGCGGTGGCCTGGGGGACGCCGAGGCCGAGGACGCCCCGAGTGGTGCAGGCGTTGCCCGGGCCGACGCCGACGAGCACCCCGACCGCCCCGGTCCGCATGAGGTGGAGCCCGGCCTGGTACGAGGCGCAGCCGCCCACGATGACCGGGATGTCGAACTCGCGGATGAAGCGCTTCAGGTTGAGCGGTTCGGAGGTCTTCGACACGTGCTCGGCCGAGACCACCGTCCCTTGGATGACCAGCAGGTCGAGCTCGGCGGCCAGGATGGCCGGGGCCAGCTCGACCGTCTTTTGCGGGGTGACCGAGGCGGCGGTGGTGATGCCGGCCTCGTTCATCTGGCGGATGCGCTCGGTGACCAGCTCGAGCTTCACCGGCTCGGCGTACATCTGCTGCATCCGCGAGGTCGCCTTCTCGTCGTCGAGCTCGCGGATCTCGTCGAACAGGGGTGTCGGGTCCTCGTAGCGGGTCCACAGGCCCTCGAGGTTGAGGACCCCGAGGCCGCCCAGCCGACCGAGCTCGATGGCGGTGTGGGGGCTGATCACCCCGTCCATGGCCGCGCCGAGGAGCGGCAGGTCGAAGCGGTAGGCGTCGATCTCCCAGGAGACGTCGACGTCCTCGGGGTCGCGGGTGCGGCGGGAGGGGACGATGGCGATGTCGTCGAACCCGTAGGCCCGCCGTCCCGACTTGAAGATGCCAATCTCGATCTCTGCCACTGGCTGCCCTCCGGCCCTCGAATCCACGCTCAGGTCGCCGGGCCGACCACTCCGACGTCCACCCACGTTACCGTGCCCGCGCCGGGGCCCCGTGCCCCCCCAACGGGCCTCCTCGGACCCGCCGGGGCTCAGGCGGCCGGGTTGTCGGCGACGCCCAGGGCGAGGGACAAGAGCTCGTAGAGCATCCGGGCGGTCGCCCCCCAGATGATCTCGCCGGCCGCCTCGAAGAACCACACCGGGAAGCTCCCGTCGGCCGAGCCGGGCACCGGTCGGCCCGGGACCGCCCAGCGCTCCTCGTAGAAGGTCCCCTCGGCCACCAGGTCGGCCAGGGCGACGTCGAAGACCCGCTCGACCTCGGCCGGGTTGGCGGTGACCTCGGGACGGCCACCGAGGACCCCGACGACCGGGAAGATGAGCGAGCCCGACACAAAGGTGAGGACCGGATGGAGCCAGCCGGCGACCCGGACCGAGCCGGGCGAAAGGGCGATCTCCTCGTCCGCCTCGCGCAGGGCGGCGGCGGCGGCCGTCTCGCCCGGGTCGACCCGGCCGCCCGGGAAGCTGACCTCGCCCCGGTGGGCGCGCAAAGCGCTCGAGCGCCGGGTCAGCACCACCCGGGTCTCGCCCCCCTCCTCGAAGAGGGGCACCAGCACCGCCGCGGGGATCGGGGGCCCGGCGGCGGGGTCGGGCGCCACCTCGACCCACGGCGGGGGCCGGTCGCTCCCCTCTCCCCCGACCGGGCCCAGCTGACCGCGGCGCTCGAGCATCCCGAGCACCCGGGTCAGCCCGAGGTCGCGGCGCGCCGCCGGCGCCACGTCGGCCCAGGGTGCCCCCACACCCGGGCGGGCACCGGGGGGACGGGGGATGACCTGGGGCGGGGTCACGTGGTCGGCGTCAGCCATTGGCCGGTCAGGCTACGACCACCGCCCGGCGCCGGCGCGGCACCGCCCGACGCGCACCGGCCGGGCCCTGGGCCCGGCCGGTGCGGTGGCGCTGTTGGTGGCGGGCCCGGGCCCGGCGGCGTCTCAGGTGGCGGCGATGCCGACCACCGGCTTGTTGAGGGTGATGTTCCCGGTCGAGCCGTAGAAGACGGCGTCGCCGAAGCTGAAGATCCCGCCGTCGGTGGCCGACTCCCAGTAGCCCTGGCCGTCGGGGGTGGCGGCCATGCCGACCACCGGCTTGTTGAGGGGCTTGCCGCCCATCGAGCCGAAGAAGTTGGCGTCACCGAAGGCGAACAGCCCGCCGTCGGTGGCCACCTCCCAGTAGCCCCCGCCGTCGGCGGTGGCCGCCAGCCCCGTGATCGGCTGGTTGAGGGGCTTGCCGCCCATCGAGCCGTAGAACTGGGCGTCACCGAAGGCGAACAGGCCGCCATCGGAAGCCACCTCCCAGTAGCCCTTTCCGTCGGGGGTCGCCGCGATGCCGACCACCGGCTTGTTGAGCGGCTTGCCGCCCATCGAGCCGTAGAACTGGGCTCCACCGAAGGCGAACAGGCCGCCGTCGGAGGCCACCTCCCAGTAGCCGCCCCCCGAGGCCACCGAGGCCATGCCGACCACCGGCTTGTTGAGCGGCTTGCCGCCCATCGAGCCGTAGAACTGGGCGTCGCCGAAGGCGAACAGGCCGCCGTCGGAGGCCACCTCCCAGTAGCCCTGGTCGTCGGGGGTGGCCGCCATGCCGACCACCGGCTGGTTGAGCGGCTTGCCGCCCATCGAGCCGAAGAAGGTGGCCGCCCCGTAGGTGAACATGCCGCCGTCGGCGGCCACCTCCCAGTAGCCCTGGCCGACCTCCACCGCCCCGGTGTCACAGGCCAGGCCCTGGGGCCGGGTCACCCCGCGCTGGTCGGTGGTCGGGCAGTAGTTGGTGCCGCCCGCCCCGATGACCGGGGAGCCGTGCACCGGGTAGAGGGTCTGGGTCGTCCCCCCGTAGTTGCCCAGCGCGCTCAGCTGCGGGTTGGTACCCACCACGTCGCCGATCTGAGGGTTGACGCAGGTGGTGTCGGCCAGGAAATTGTGCCCGGCGCTGTTGTACATGGCCGCCGTCGGGTCACCCGCACAGCTGTTGGCGTAGATGATCGAGCTGCCGATCGTGCCCCCGCTGGAGGCCGCGTTGTAGACCGCCGATCCCGACGCCGCGCTGTTGGCCACCACGTCGGAGAAGTTGAGGGTGAGCGGCTCGCCGTCCATGTAGAAGGCCCCGCCCTGGTTCCCGGGCCCGGTCGCGCTGTTGGCGGTGAAGGTCGAGTTGACCGCCAGCACGTTGTCGTCGCCGTACACCCCGGCGCCGAAGTTGGCCCCGTTCCCCGAGAAGGTGGAGCCGAAGATCTGGGTGGCGTCGTCCACGTAGGCCCCACCACCGGAGTCACCGGCGGTGTTGTTGGCCACCGTCGTGGACTGGAGGACTCCACCGTCGTCGAGGTAGAAGCCCCCGCCCCACCCGTTGCCGTCGGCCGCCACCTCGGTGGCCGTGTTGTTGGTGACGGTGTCGCCGGTGTAGGTGGCCGACAGGCTCTCGTCGTAGACCCCGCCGCCATAGCCGTCGACCGCGGTGTTGCCGGTGATGGAGGTGTTGGTGACCGACGAGCCACCTCCCGCGAAGATGAAGTCGGTGAAGTCGGTGAAGATGCCGCCCCCCTGGTTGTCCCCGCTGGCCCCCGAAGCGGTGTTGTTGCTCACGGTTGACGAGTTCAGGGTCAGGGCACCGATGTAGCCACCGAAGATCCCGCCGCCGAAGCCCCCGTCGGTGGCGTCGTTGGCCGTGTTGCCCGAGACCGTCGTTCCCGAGAGGAAGGCGGAGCCCGAGTAGTAGGTGGAGAGCCCGCCGCCGTCGGCGCCGTCACCCTTGCCCTGAGCGGTGTTGTTGTTGATGGTGTCACTGCTCAGCACCGGCGCGCAGTCGTAGACGGAGAGACCGCCACCATCGGCGTAGGCGGCCGTCGCGGTGTTGGCCGAGACCGACGAGTTGCTTATGGCGTCGAGCCCGAAGTCGCAGAAGACACCGCCGCCGTAGGCGCTGTTGTCCGCCACGGTTGAGGTGACGCTGTTGCTGTTGATCTGGGTGCCCGAGATCGTCGTGGTGTCCTCGACGTCGATCCCGCCGCCCACAGAGCCCTCGTCACCGGTGCTGACCACGTTGCCCGACACCGAGCCCCCGGTGATCTGGGTCGACCAGGCGGCGTAGATCCCACCACCCTCGGCCTCGTTGTCGGCGCTCGAGGCGGCCAGGTTGCCGTTGACGTTGGTGTTGGTGAGGCTCATCGACCCGCCGTTGTAGATGCCGCCGCCCTCGGGTCCGCCGTCGGTGTCGTTGGCGGTGTTGGCGTTGACCGTGTCGCCGCTGGCCCAGATGCTGCCGCCTGCGTCGTAGATGCCGCCGCCCTCCCCGGCTGAGTTGGCGGTGACCGTGGAGTTGCTGAGCTGCAGCAGGTCGCTCTCGTCGGCCACCGCGATGCCGCCACCCTCGTCGGCGTCGCTGCCCGTGGACGGGGCGACGCCGTCTTGGACGGTGACGCCGTTCACGGTGAGGTTTGACCCGTTGGTGGCGTTGGCCTGCTCGACCAGGAGCACCCGGTCGGTGGCGCCGGTCATGCCTTGGATCACCGTTGAGGCGGCCCCGGCCCCGTTGATGATGAGCCCGGCCGGGTCACTGGCCACCAGCGAGTAGGTGGAGGTGACCGCCGAGTCCAGCGTCAGGGTGTAGGTCCCGGCGGGCACGGTGATCGCGATCGGCCCCATGGCCGGATTCGTCGTCCCCTCACTGTTGGCCTCCTCGATGGCGGCGCGCAGCGAGCAGTTGCCCGAGGCGTCGGCACAGGTGCCGTCACCGGGACTGGCGTCGTCGGTGTCGTTCTGGGTGTTGACCGTGAACGTCTTGACCGGCGAGGCCAGCTGGGGCGCGGGCCCGAGGAGGGGGTGCGCGGTGTGCGAGGCCTTGGCCGGCGCCAGGGCCGGTGGGAGCACCTGGGGGCCCTTGGTCTGGGGATGGGGTTGGGCCGCCTTGGTCCCCGACGCTCCGGCCGTCGCCGAGGCCAGCAGGCCGGCCGGCACGGACAGGACGCCGGCCAGCAGGGCTGCGGCCCCGAGTACACCGACCACTCGGTGCCGGGGGGTCGGTCGAGGACGCGCGGAGTCGACGGGGATGTGCACGGGGGGGCCACCTCTTCACTCGGGCAACGGGAACCGAACTCGACCTGTCTAGACCGCGCACCGGCCGGGGTCAAGCGTCAGCCCTGCTCGCAGGCGTGCAACGCCGGTGTGCGACGCCGGCCGACACGCGCACCGGCCGGGCTCTGGGCCCGGCCGGTGACAACCTCGATCGATGGGCACGACGGCACCGCGGTGGTGCCGGCGCGTGGTCACATCATCCCGCCCATGCCGCCCATGCCGCCCATGCCGCCCATGGCGGCCGCAGCGGCCGCGGCGTCGGCGCCGCCGGCCTTCTCGGGCTTGTCGGCGACCAGGGCCTCGGTGGTGAGCAGCAACGACGCGATCGACGCCGCGTTCTGCAAGGCCGACCGGGTCACCTTGGCCGGGTCGATGATCCCGGCCTTGACCAGGTCCTCGAGCTCGCCGGTGATGGCGTTGAGCCCGTTGGAGCCCTTGGCCGACTCGACCTGACGGACGAGGACGGCTCCCTCGAGCCCGGCGTTGAAGGCGATCCAGCGCAGGGGCTCCTCGAGGGCCCGGGCCACGATCCGCGCCCCGGTGGCCTCGTCACCCTCCAGGCCGTCGGCCACCTTGGCCACGGCCTTGCGGCTCCGGATGAGCGCGGTGCCCCCCCCGGCGACGATGCCCTCCTCGACGGCGGCCCGGGTGGCCGACAGGGCGTCTTCGATGCGGTGCTTCTTCTCCTTGAGCTCCACCTCGGTCGCCGCCCCGACCTTCACCACGGCAACACCGCCGGCCAACTTGGCCAGGCGCTCTTGGAGCTTCTCGCGGTCCCAGTCCGAGTCGGTCTCCTCGATCTCCCGCTTGATCTGGGCCACCCGGCCCTTCACCTCGTCGGTCTCGCCGCCACCCTCGACGATGGTGGTGTCGTCCTTGGTGACGATGACCCGGCGGGCGTGGCCCAACAGGTCGACGGTGGCGTTCTCGAGTTTGAGCCCGATCTCCTCGCTGATGACCTGGGCCCCGGTCAGGACGGCCATGTCCTGGAGCATCGCCTTGCGGCGCTCGCCGAAGCCCGGCGCCTTGACGGCGACCGAGGTGAACGTGCCGCGGATCTTGTTGACCACCAGGGTGGCCAGGGCCTCGCCTTCGACGTCCTCGGCGATGATCAGGAGCGGCTTGCCGGTCTGCATGACCTTCTCGAGGACCGGCACCAGGTCGTGCACGGCGCTGACCTTCTGGTTGTAGAAGAGGATGACCGGGTCGTCGAGCACCGCTTCCTGGCGCTCGGGGTCGGTGACGAAGTACGGCGACAGGTAGCCCTTGTCGAACTGCATGCCCTCGGTGAGCTCGAGCTCGATGCCGAAGGTGTTCGACTCCTCGACGGTGACCGTCCCGTCCTTGCCCACCTTGTCGATGGCGTCGGCCAGCACCTCGCCGATGGCCGGGTCGGCGGCCGAGATGGAGGCCACCTGGGCGATCTCCTGCTTGGAGTCGATCTCCTTGGCCTGCTCGGCGATGGACTTGACGGCCGCGCCAACCGCCTTGTCGATGCCCCGCTTGAGGCCGGTCGGGCTGGCCCCGGCCGCCACGTTGCGCAGGCCCTCGGAGATGAGGGCCTGGGCGAGCACGGTCGCCGTGGTGGTGCCGTCACCGGCCACGTCGTTGGTCTTGGTCGCCACTTCCTTCACCAGCTGGGCGCCCATGTTCTCGAAGGGGTCCTCCAGTTCGACCTCGCGGGCGATGGACACCCCGTCGTTGGTGATCGTCGGGGCGCCGAACTTCTTCTCGATCACGACGTTGCGGCCCTTGGGGCCGAGCGTCACCTTCACGGTGTCGGCAAGCTTGTCGACACCGGCCTCCAGCCCTCGGCGGGCGGCCTCGTCGAATTTCAGGATCTTGGGCACGCGGGCTCCTCTCGAGTCCTACTGGGGTGGCCACCGGTGGTGGCGGGCGGGCACGGCTCGCGCCGGGCCCGCCGGACCACCCGGTGGGGTACTGCTGCTCGTTGCTCCTACTTGGCTACTTGGCCAGCTTGGCCAGCACGTCGCGGCCCGAGAGGATCAGCAGGTCCTCCCCGTCCACGGTGATCTCGGTGCCGCCGTACTTGGAGTAGACGACGGTGTCGCCGACGGCCACGTCGAGGGGGATCAGCTCGCCGGTGTCCTCCGAGCGGCGACCGGGGCCGACGGCCAGGACCTCGCCCTGTTGGGGCTTCTCCTTGGCCGTGTCCGGGATGACCAGCCCAGATGCCGTGGTCTCCTCGGACTCGCCGGGCCTGACGACGATCCGGTCATCGAGGGGGTGCAGCTTCATGGAACGGGCCTCCTTGGCACTCGTTAGCACTCTAACCTTGTGAGTGCCAATGGTAGCGGCCCCCGGCGCCAGCGGCAACCGCGGCCCGGCGCCGGGCGGCCGGGCACCTCGACCCTCGGACCCCGCCCGCTTATCCTCGTCGGCGCCGGACGGAGCCACCGCCGGGCGTCGACACGGAGGCAGCATGGCCGAGGGCCGGACCACGACCAGGGGGCCGAGGACGACGGTGACCCCCCGGGGCCCGCGCCGCAGCGCCGGGGCCACCGGCGGGCGCCGGGCCCCCCGGGCCGCCCGGCGCCACGCGGGAGACCGCCACCTCGGCCGCCCGGCCACCGGGGTGGTGGTGACCGGCGGGGCCTCGGGCATCGGGCGGGCGGTCTGCCTGGCCCTGGCCGAGGTCGGCCGGCCGGTGGCCGCCTGGGACCTCGACGCCGCCGGGGCGCGGCGCACGGCACGGCGCTGCACCGACGAGCACGGGGTCCCGGCCATCGGGCTCGGGGTCGACGTCACGGTGACCGAGGCCCTGGGCCCGGCGGTCAAGCGCTCCCTCGGTGCCCTCGGGTCCGTCGGCGGCCTGGTCCATGCGGCGGGGATCGGCGGGCCGGGGATGGTGACCGACGTCACCGACGAGAGCTGGGACGCCGTCCTCGACGTCAACCTGCGTGCGGGGGCCCAGCTCACCAAGGCGCTCCACCCCGCCCTCTGCCAGGCCTCGCCGGGTTCGGCCATCGTCTACGTCTCGTCGATCGAGGGCTTCTTTGGCAACACCTACCTGGCCGCCTACTCGGCCTCGAAGGCAGGGTTGCTCGGGCTCACCCGTTCGGCCGCCCACACGCTCGGGGGCAACGGGATCCGGGTCAACGCGGTCTGCCCGGGGGCCGTCGACACGCCGCTGCTCGCCCCGTTGCTCGACATCCCCGGCGTCCGCCAGACCCTCGAGGCCCGGATCCCCCTCGGGCGCGTGGCCCAGCCCGAGGACATCGGCCGGACGGTCCGCTTCCTCCTCTCCGACGACGCCGCCTACATCACCGGGGCCAGCCTCATCGTCGACGGTGGCCTCACGGCCGTCGCCGGCATCTAGCCACGGTGGCCCCCGAGGGCGCGGGTCCCGGCGCCGCCCCGTGGTGGCGCGGCGGGTCGATCTACCAGATCTACCCCCGCTCGTTCGCCGACGCCGGGGGCGACGGCATCGGCGACCTGGACGGCGTCATCGAGCACCTCGACCACCTCGAGTGGCTGGGCGTCGACGGGATCTGGCTCTCGCCGGTCACCGTCTCGCCCGACGCCGACTTCGGCTACGACGTGGCCGACTACTGCGACGTCGACCCCGACTACGGGGACCTGGCCACCTTGGACCGCCTGATCGCCGACGCCTCGGCCCGGGGGATCAGGCTCCTGCTCGACCTGGTGCCCAACCACACGAGCGACCGCCACCGGTGGTTCCTCGACGCGCTGAGCGGTCGCCAGGCCGCCCACCGCGACTTCTACGTGTGGGCGGACCCCGGTCCCGACGGCTCGCCCCCCAACAACTGGGTGAGCACCTTCGGCGGCCCGGCCTGGACGCTCGACGAGGCCTCGGGGCAGTACTACCTGCACAACTTCTTACCGGCCCAGCCCGACCTCAACTGGTGGAACGAGGAGGTCCGCCGGGCCTTCGACGACATCCTGCGCTTCTGGTGGGACCGGGGGATCGCCGGCTTCCGCATCGACGTGTGCAACATGGTCGTCAAGGACGCCGCGTTGCGCGACAACCCGCCGTCCACCGATGACGACCCGTTCATGGAGCGGGTCTTCGGGCAGCGCTGGACCTACAACGCCAACCGGCCCGAGGTCCACGAGGTGCTGCGGCGCTGGCGGGCCCTGGCCGACACCTACGACCCGCCGCGCCTGCTGGTTGGCGAGACCAACGTCGAGCGTCTCGAGACCCTGGCCGAGTACTACGGCGACGGCCACGACGAGCTGCACCTCGGCTTCAACTTCCCCTTCATCGAGGCGCCGCTCGAGGCCGACGCCCTGCGCCGCATCGTCGAGCGCACCGAAGAACTCCTCCCCGATGGCGCCTGGCCGGTGTGGACCGGTTCGAACCACGACGTGTCCCGCCTGGCCACCCGGTGGGCCGAGGGCGACCCGGACCGGGCCCGGGTGGCCCTGTTGGTGCTGCTCACCTTGCGGGGGACCCCGGTCCTCTACCAGGGCGACGAGATCGGCCTGGTCGACGGGCCGATCGGCCGCGAGGACCTCGTCGACCCGGTCGGCCTGCGCTTCTGGCCCGCCTACCCCGGGCGCGACCCCGAGCGCACCCCGCTCCCCTGGGAACCCGGGCCCGGGGGCGGGTTCAGCCCCCCGGGGGTGCCGACCTGGCTGCCCATGGCCGACCCGGCCGAGAACAACGTGGCCGACCAGCGGGCTGACCCGACCTCGGTCCTGTGGCTGGTCCGGGACCTCTTGGCCCTGCGGCGACGGACCCCGGCCCTGGCCAGCGGCGACTACCGCAGCCTGGCGGCGCCGCCGGGCGCCTGGTGCTACGCCCGGCGGATGCCCGGCGCCGGGGCCACCGGCCACGGCGCGGTCGTGGCCGCCAACCTGTCGGCCTCGGCGGTCACCGTCGAGGTGGGCCCGGGCCGCGTCGCTCTCGCCACCGACCGGCGCCGCGACGGCGACGCCGTGGACGGGCCGCTGCACCTCGGACCCTACGAGGGCGCGGTGCTCGTCGGCGGCCGGCGGTGACCGCCGGGGGCGACGGGCCGGTGGGCCGCGGCCCGGGGCCCGGCGCCGTGGCCGCCGGGGGGACCCAGGCGGCAGTGGGCGGCGGGGGCGCCGGGCCCGGCGGGTGGGGGGGCTGGTCGAGGTGGCGCTCGGTCGTCTTCGCGCCGGTGGGCGACGGCCAGCGGCGCCGACGGGGCAGCGACGGGCTGCGCCTGGCCGCCTCGGCCCTGGCCCTCGGGTGCTGCCTGGCCCTCATCAGCTACGGCTCGCGGGTCGACCGGGCCGTGCTCAACGTCGTGCACCCCCCGCCCCGGGGGCTCAGCTGGCTCGTCAGCGTCGTCTACGACGTCGGGTGGGTCGCGGTCATCGCGGCGTTGGTCGTGGTGGCCCTGGTGGCCCGGCGCTGGCTGGTCGCCCGCGACATCGCGTTGAGCGCGCTGGTGACCCTCGCGGTGAGCGGGCTGCTCTTCGTCGCCCTCGGCTCCGACGGGGGTCGGGGGGGCACCCTGGCCGTCGAGGGCTACGGCGTGCGGTTCCCCGTCCTCCAGATCGCCCTGTTCATGGCCGTGGGCACCGCCACCCTCCCCTACCTGGCCCGGTCGGTCCAGCGCCTGGTCGAGATCCTGATCGCCCTGGTCGCCCTGGCCTCGGTGGTCGGGGGCCACGGCCTGCCGGTGAACGTGCTCGGCAGCCTGGCCGTCGGCTGGGGGGCGACGGCGGCGGTCCACCTCGCCTTCGGCTCCCCCCTCGGCCTGCCGGCGACCGCCGACGTGGCCCGGTTGCTGGACGACCTCGGGGTGCCGGTGACCGGGGTGCGGGCCCGGGCCCGCCAGCTCTGGGGGGTGTCGACCTACCGGGCCGACGGGGCCGGACCGGAGCACGCGGACCTCGGGGTCACCGTCTACGGGCGCGACGCCGCCGACGCCCGGCTCCTGGCCAAGACCGGGCGCTTCCTCTTCTACCGCGACTCGGGCCCCACCTTGACCTTCACCCGGCTCCAGCAGGTCGAGCACGAGGCCTTCGTCACCCTGCGCGCCGCCCAGGCCCGGGTCCGGGTCCCAGAGGTCGTCGAGGCCGGTGCCGCCGGGCCGAGCGGCGACGCCGTGCTGGTGACCCGCCAGCCGTCCGGGACCGCCCTGGCCGCCACCGAGGCGGACGAGGTGAGCGAGGCCGTGCTCGACGACATCTTCGCCCAGGTGCTCGCCCTGCGGGGGGCCCGCATGGCCCACGGGGCGCTGAGCGGCGAGACGATCGTGGTCGACCCGGCCGGGGCCACGGCGGCCCTGGTCGACCTGCGCAACGCCACGGCCAACGCCCCGCCGGCGCGCCTCGACCGGGACCTGGCCGGGGCGATCGGGGCGGTGGCCGTCGCCGTCGGGGCCGACCGGGCCGCCGCGGCGGCGGCCCGCTGCGTCGGCCCGGCCGACCTGGCCGGGGCCCTGGCCCACCTGCGCCGGGCCGGCCTCGACCCGTTGTTGGCCCGCGACCTGCGCGGCCGCAAAGGCCTCTTGGAGGAGGTCCGCACCAAGGCGGCCGGGCTCTCGTCGATCGAGGTGCCCGAGCTGGCCGAGCCCCGGCGGGTGAGCTGGCCCACCCTCATCGTGGTGGTGGGCACCCTGGTCGGGGGCTGGGCGCTGATCGGGGTCCTGCTCGACGTGTCCCAGTCCTTCGACACCATCGTCGGGGCCAACTGGGTCTGGGTGGTCGCCGCCTTCGTGCTGGCCCAGCTGGCCTTCGTGGCCTCGGCCGTCGAGGACCTGGGCTCGGTGTCGGGCGCCCTCCCCCTCGGACGGGTCATCGGCCTCGAGTTCGCCAACAGCTTCAGCGCCCTGGCCGGCGGCTCGCCGGCCACCCTGGCCACCCGGGTCCGCTTCTTCCAGCAGCAGGGCTACGACGGCTCGCTCGCCCTGAGCTCGGGGGTGGTCATCAGCACCGCCAGCTGGTTCGTCAAGGGTGCCCTGTTCGTCATCTCGCTCCCCTTGGCCTGGGGCGCCCTCGAGTTCGGCACCGAGCCCGAGTCGGGGGGCGGGGCCAGGACGGTGTGGCTCCTCTTGGGGCTGGTGGTCGTGGTCGCCGTCGCCCTCGGCCTCGGCCTGGCCGTCCCCCGCCTGCGCCGGCTGGCCGCGGACAAGCTGCGCCCGAAACTGTCGTCGGTCTGGCGCGACGCCCGGGAGGTCCTCAGCGCGCCGCGCAAGGTGGCGCTGCTCCTCGGCGGGGCCGCCGCCAGCCAGCTCCTGGTGGCGCTCGCCCTGTCGGTGTCGCTCCGGGCCTTCGGCGACCACCTGGGGGTGGCCACCCTCATCGTCGTGATCACCCTGGCCTCGATGGTGGGCGGCGTCTCACCGGTGCCCGGCGGCATGGGGGTGGTCGAGGCCGGGTTGATCCTCGGGCTCACCGCGGCGGGCATCAGCGAGTCCGACGCCACCGCGGCGGTCTTCATCCAGCGGCTCTTCACCTCCTACCTGCCGCCGATCTGGGGTTGGGTCACCCTGGTGTGGATGCGCCGCCGGGACTACGTCTGAGCCCGATCGGGCCGGGGGGCGGGCGGCTGGTAGACCCGGGTCGAGGAGGCGCCGATGGAGGGGACCAAAGAGGAGCGCCGGGCGGCCGGTCGGGAGCTGCGCCGGGCGGTGCCGAGGTCGGCCCACGCCCACTGGCGACCCGGCGCCACGCGCCCTGACCCGGTCGAGGTGCTCGAGGCCCAGGCCGCCTCGCGCATCGACGAGCTGGTCCCGGTCCGCTACGGGCGCATGGCCGAGTCCCCGTTCGCCTTCTTCCGCGGCGGGGCGGCGATCATGGCGGCGGACCTGGCGTCGACGCCGGTGACCGGCCTTCGGGTGCAGGCCTGCGGCGACGCCCACGTGTCCAACTTCGGCGAGTTCGCCACCCCCGAGCGCAACGTCGTCTTCGACATCAACGACTTCGACGAGACCATCCCGGGGCCCTGGGAGTGGGACGTCAAGCGGCTGGCCGCCAGCCTCCATGTCGTGGCCCGCCAGTCGGGCGCCTCGCCGTCCCAGTGCGACGAGGTGGTCGCCACCGCGCTGCGCGACTACCGCGAGCGGTTGGCCGAGTACACGACGATGCGGGCCCTCGACCTGTGGTACGACCGGATCCACATCGACGACGTCATCACCCACTTCCCCCGCCGGTACCGGCCCCTGGTGAAACGCGACGTGAAGAAGGCCCGCCGCAAGACCCACCGGCGGGCGGTGGCCAAGCTGACCAAGGCGGTCGGCACCGAGACCCGGTTCGTCGAGGACCCGCCGGTCATCGTCCACCTGGACAACACAGAGGTCGAGATGGCCGAGGTGATGACCACGGTCGACAACTACCGGCTGAGCCTGACCGAGGAGCGGCGCGAGCTGTTCGACCGCTACCAGCTGGTCGACGTGGCCCGCCGGGCGGTCGGGGTGGGCAGCGTCGGCACCGCCTGCTGGATCGTGCTCTTGGAGGGGCCCGACCACCCCGGCGGGGACCCGATCGTCCTGCAGGTCAAAGAGGCCCAGCCCTCGGTCCTCGAGCCCTACGTCGGCCAGTCGCACTTCGAGCACGAGGGTCTGCGGGTGGTGACCGGCCAGCGCCTCACCCAGGCGGCCAGCGACCTGTTCTTGGGGTGGACGTCGGCCCCCCGGACCGGGCGCCACTACTACGTGCGCCAGCTCTGGGACGTGAAGGGCCAGGGCGACCCCACGGCCATGGACGTGCGCAACCTCACCTACTACGGCGCCCTGTGCGGGTGGGCGCTCGCCCGGGCCCACGCCCGCACCGGCGACGCGGTCACCCTGGCCGCCTACCTCGGCGGCTCGGACCGCTTCGACCGGGCGGTCGTGGCCTTCGCCGCCGCCTACGCCGACACCAACGAGCGCGACTACGCGGGGTTCCTGGCCGCCGGCCTGACCGGGCGCATCGTGATCGGCGACCCCCACCGCTGATCAGCGGCGCTCGACACCGCCGACCGGGCGAACCGCGCTCCACCGACGACGCCACGACGGGACGCCGTCGGGGCGCTGTCTCGGGGCGCCGGGCACTAGCATGGCGGCTCGCGGGTCGGTGCCGGGCGGCGCCGCCCGGGGCCAGACGAACGGAGCAAGCCGCCGTGCCCACTGCAGCCACACGGGGGGCGGAGCCGGACCGGGCGACGACGGCCAGGCCCAAGCCGCTCCTGCGGGGCTGGTTCCACCTGAGCGGTCTGGTCGTCATCCTGGTCGCCGGGCCCCTCCTCATCGCCCAGGCGCCGAGCGCGGGGGCCACCGTCGCCCTCAGTGTCTACGTGCTCTCGATCGCCCTGCTCTTCGGGGTGAGCGCCGCCTTCCACCTGGTGACCTGGTCGCCGGCGGCCCGCCGGCGGATGCGCCGGGCCGACCACTCGACGATCTTCATCGCCATCGCCGGCACCTACACGGCGGTGGCCGGCCTGGCCCTGAGCGGCTGGCCCCGGGTGGCGATCCTGTGCGTCGTGTGGCTCGGCGCCATCGCCGGCATCACGATCCGCCAGGTGTGGCTCGACGCCCCCAAGTGGGCGGTCGCCGTCCCCTACGTGGTGGTCGGCTGGTGCGCGCTGCTCGTGGTGCCCCCGCTCCTCCACGCCCTCGGTGGCCTCGGGTTCGCCCTCCTGGTCGCCGGAGGCGCCTTCTACACCGCCGGGGCGGTCGTCTACGCCCTGCGACGGCCCGACCCGGTACCCGAGGTGTTCGGCTACCACGAGGTCTTCCACGCCTGCACCGTGGTCGGGGCCACCTTGCACTTCGTGGTCATCGCCTGGTTCTGCCTGCCCCTGGCCAAGGCCTGAGGCCCGCGGCCCGGGCCGCGGCCGTGCTCAGTCCCCGCCGGGCCCGGCGGCCAGGGCGACCAGCCGGGCGTAGCGACCCTCGATGTCCCGGCGGTCGTCGGGCTCGGCCACCGACTCCTCGGCCTCCCGGAGCACCATGTCGGCCTGGCGCATGAGGACCCGGCGCTGCCCGTCGCTCGTGGTGGCCTCCATGACGGCGCCGATCGAGTCGAGGAGGCGGATGAGGACGGCCGGCATCCCCCGCGCCGCCTGGCGGATCTTGTCGAAGGTCCGGTTGACCATCCGGGCATAGGAGGGGTCGGACTCGATGAGGCGCACCCGTCCGGCCTTGTCCCAGTAGACGCCCTCGGCCAGGGTGCGGCCCGACACCGCGCTCAGACCCGCCGCCAGCCAGTCCAGGCAGGTGAGGGCAGTGAAGGTGTCGTTGACCGCCGGCGAGAGGGCCCGGATGGCGATCTCGACCAACTGGTCGATGGCGAACACCGGGTCCTGCATCAAGGTCCGGTGCGGCCCGGTGATGTGGGCCCGGTCGAGGGCCCGGGCCACCTGCTCGGCCGCCCCCCGGGGCCACACGGTGGCCAGCGGCCGGCCGGCGACCAAGAAGTGCCCGGGACGGTGGTCGAGGCGGATCACCGAGTCGGTGGTCGAGGCGATGTCGACCAGCTGGGCGTAGCCCACGAACTGCAGGTAGCCGCTCTCGACCGCCGGCACGGCGTGGCCGCGCTCGTCGATCAGCTTCAACAGCTCGGGGACCGAGCGCCCGCTGTCGAGGCGGGCCGGGGCCGCCGAGCCCGGGCCGTTCTCGGGGAACTCGGCGTCGATCGAGGCCAGCAGGTCCCGGGCGATGCCGGCGATGACCTCGGGCAGCTGGATCGACTTGGCGATGTGGTGGATGAAGTAGATCAGCACGGCCAGGTCGACCAAGAGCAGCGCCTCGGCGACGGTGATCGAGAGGTGGGGGACGAAGTCCCCGTAGCGCCCGCTGGCCACCGAGGTGATCGACCCGAGGGCCAGCACCGAGTAGACGAAAGTCCCGACGAACACCCCCAGGGTGAGCTGGTTGCCGATGTCGCGGATGAAGTTGCGCATCATGCGGGGCCCGAACTGCTGGGAGGCCAGGGTCAGCGCCAGGATGGTGATCGAGAAGACGACGCCGATGACGGTGATGACGGCCGCGGCGATGGCGATGAGCACCTGGCGGCCGGCGTCCGCCCCGCCGGTGCGGAACCAAAAGGGCAGGGTCAGCGCGTGGTGGTAGGCGGCCAGGTCGATCTCGAAGGTGACCGCGAACAGGAGGCACGAGACCACGACCGAGAGGGTGGGGACCAGCCACAGGGTCGTGCGCAGCGCCTCCCAGCGCCAGCTGGGCAGCTTGGTGTGCCCGTCGCGGCCCATCCGGGCGGATCGGGACTCGGCCTCAGAGGCGCCGGTCACCGCTCACCCCCCGAGCGGACCCTGCGGCGCGGCGCGGCCGGGGCGGGGGCGGGTGTGGGGGCGGGGGAGGGTCGGCTCATGGGCGCGCTCGGCATGTCGCCGACCAGTCTTCCCGGCTCACCCTGCACCCCAGAGGCTAATCGGTCCGGGTGGGTCGGTCCGCCCCGACGCCGCCGCTCTCACCGCCGCGGCGCGCCGGCTCAGCGGACCCGTCCCGGGGCGGCCAGCTGCCCGCAGGCGGCGTCGATCTCGACCCCGCGGGTGGCCCGCACGGTGGCGTTGACCCCGAGATCACCCAACAGGTCCCGAAAGGCCCGGACCGCCCCCGCCGGGGTGCCCACCACGGCGTAGCCCGGGGTGGGGTTGAGGGGGATCAGGTTGACGTGGGCGCCGAGGGGCCGGGCGAAGGCGGCCAGCTCGGCGGCGTCCTTGGGCCGGTCGTTCACCGAGTCGATCATGGCCCACTCGATCGAGAGCCGGCGGCGGGTGGCCGCCACGTAGTCGGCGCAGGCCGCCGCCAGCTCCCCCAACGGGTAGCGCCGGTTGATCGGCACCAGCTCGTCGCGCAGGGTGTCGTTGGCCGCGTGGAGCGAGACGGCCAGGTTGACCGGCAGCGACGCTGCGGCCAGCCGGCGGATGCCCGGCACGATGCCGACCGTCGACACGGTGAGGTGGCGGGCCGACAGGCCGACGTCGGCGTGCAGGCGGGTCACCGCCGACCACAGGTTGTCGAAGTTGGCCAGCGGTTCGCCCATCCCCATGAACACGACGTTGGAGACCCGGCGGGGCCGGGCCTGGCGCAGCGCGGCGACGACCTGTTCGACGATCTCGCCCGCGCTCAGCTGGCGCACGAACCCCGACTGGCCGGTCGCGCAGAACTGGCAGGCCATGGCGCAGCCGGCCTGGGTGGACACGCACACGGTGACCCGCTGGCGATAGGCCATGAGCACCGTCTCGATCCGGGCCCCGTCGCCCAAGGCCCACAGCCACTTGACCGTGTCCCCGTTGTCCGCCTCGCGCCGGGCCACCTCGACCAGGGCCGGGGGGAGGGCGGCCTCCAGGCGCTGGCGCAGGGCCAGGGGGAGATCGGTCATCTCGGCCGGCCGCAGCGCCCGGCGGTGGAGGCCCTCCCACACCTGGGTGCTGCGGTAGCGGGGCTCGTCGGCCAGCAACTCGGCCAGGGCGGCCGGGCTGAGGTCGTAGGGACCGGGCACCCGATCACGCTACGCGCCCCGCCGGGGGCGCCGGACGGCCGACCCCGGCGGGGCGCCTCAGGCGCCGAGGGGGAGCGACAGGTTGGGGTCGGCGGCCAGGGCGAGGGGGCTCGGGCCGTCGTGGACCAGGCGCCAGGCCCCCGCCGCGGCCACCATGGCCGCGTTGTCGGTGCACATGGCCGGGCTGGGCAGGTAGGCGGGGACCCCGAGGCGCCCGGCCAGCTCGGCCGTGCGCCGGCGCAGGGCCGAGTTCGCCGCCACCCCGCCGGCCAAACAGACCCCCCGGGCACCCGTGGCCGTCAGCGCCCGGGCGGTCTTGGCCACCAAGACGTCGACCACCGCCGCCTGGAAGGAGGCGGCGACGTCGGCGTTGTTGGCGTCGGGGTGGCGCTCGACGGTCCGAACCACCGCCGTCTTGAGGCCCGAGAAGGAGAAGTCGAACCCCTCGTCGAGCATCGACCGGGGGAAGGCGAAGGTCTCCTCGTCGCCGTCGGCGGCGATACGGTCGATGGCCGGCCCGCCCGGGTAGCCGAGACCGAGGTAGCGGGCGACCTTGTCGTAGGCCTCGCCGGCGGCGTCGTCGATGGTCTGGCCCAGCAGCCGGTAGCGGCCGGGCCCGAGCATCTCGATCAACAAGGTGTGGCCGCCCGAGACCAACAGCACCACCGCCGGCCAGCCGAGGCCCGGGGACTCGAGCAACGAGGCGAAGAGGTGGGCCTCGAGGTGGTTCACCCCGACGAAGGGCACGTCCCAGCTCATGGCGAGCGCCTTGGCCCCGCTCAACCCGACCAGCAGGGCCCCGACCAGTCCCGGCCCGCAGGTGGCGGCGACCGCCTCGATGCCCGCCCCGCCCGGCGCGCCCGCCTCGGTCAGCGCCTGGTCCACCACCTGGCTGAAGCGCTCGATGTGGGCCCGGCCGGCCAGTTCGGGGACCACCCCGCCGAAGGGGGCGTGCAGCTCGATCTGGCTGGACACCACCGACGAGCACACCCGGGAGCCGGGCGCCCCGGGGCCGCCGGGGCCCGGGGCGACGACGGCCGCCGCCGTCTCGTCGCACGAGGTCTCGATCCCGAGCACCCCGCCGCCCACCGGTCCGGTGGCGCTGGGGGGGCCGGTCACGGCGCGGAGCGTAGCCGGGCCTCGATGCCCTCGAGCCGCCGGGCGTACTCGGGGCTGTCGATGCCGTAGGCCCACATCACGAAGGCGTCCTCGCCGGTCAGCGGGTAGTAGCCCTTGCGCACCCCCACCGGGGCGAGCCCGAAGCGGCGGTAGAGGGCCTGGGCCCGCTCGTTGCTCGCCGCCACCTCGAGCGACAGGTTGCGGGCCCCGTGGTCGACCGACGTGCGCGCCGCCTCGAGCATGAGCACGGTGCCCACCCCCCGACGCTGGTAGGTCGGGGCCACGGCGATCGTGGTGACGTGGGCCTCGTCGTCGGCGAACATCACCCCGACGTACCCGCAGACCTCCCGGCCGGCCCGGGCCACCTTGTAGGCGCGGCCCCTGCGCAGGGCCAGCTCGGAGGTGAAGATGTTGAGGCTCCAGGGCTCGGGGAACACGGCCCGCTCGATCTCCATGATGTGCTTGAGGTCGCGCCGGCGCATCGCCGTCAGGTGCACCTCGCCGGCCATGGTCACCCCGCCGGCGCGGCCGGGTCGCGCCGGGACCAGTTGATGCGGGCGTCGGCCTCGCGTAGGTAGACCGGCCGGACGTCGCCCGGCACGGCGGCCGTCCCGCCCGCCCCGAGGTGCTCGACGGCCATGGCGGCCACCACCGCGGGGTCCGGGCCGGCCACCGACGGCGCGGCCACCCGCAGGCCGGGCACCCCGGCCAGCAGGTCGGCGTAGCGGCGGGCCCCGTCGCCCAGGGCCAGCACCCCCTCGGGCCGGCCGGCCGGGGTCGCCCCGACCAGTTCGGCCGCCAGGGCCTCGGGGGCCAGCACCCGGGGGCTGGCCACCTCGCGCACCGAGGCCGGCGCCCCGTCGCCGGCCGGCCCGAGGGTGTAGCGGGCGCAGAAGACCTCGCCCCGCCGGGCGTCGACCACGGCCACGACCTCGCCGAGCACCCCGGCATCGGCCGCGCCCCGGGCGAGGACGGCCAGGCTGGTGACGCCCACCACCCCGACGCCCAGGCCCTGGCCCAGGCCCTTGGCCGTGGCCACCCCGACCCGCAGGCCGGTGAACAGACCGGGACCGAGGTCGACGGCCACCGCGCCGAGGTCGGCCAACTCCACCTCGGCCTGCTCGAGCACGTGGGCGACGGCCGGGGCGAGGGCCTCGGCGTGGCGTCGCCGGCCGCTGGCCCACACCGCGGCCCGCGGGCCGTCACCGTCGGCCACGGCCACCCCGACCAGCTCGGTGGCCGACTCGATCCCGAGGACGATCACGCCCGGCGGACCGGCTCTCGGGCGAAGGGCGCGGCCGGACCCAGGGCGGCGGCCACCGCCTGGCGGCGGCCGGCCCAGCGGGCCCCGCCGCCGCCCACACAAAGCCGCCGCGGCTCGTCCTCGCCGCCCGGGGCCGCCGCGGCGTCGTCGCGCGCGCCGTCGTCGGGCGCGCCGTGGTCGGGCGCGCCGTGGTCGGGCGCGCCGTGGTCGGGCACGCCGTGGTCGGGCACGGGGGTCGGGCCGCCCGGCTCCCCGGGCCGGGTCAGCACCACCCGCAGCGGGTCGGCGCCGAGGACCGGCGCCGCCGCGTCCCCCACTCGATCAGGGCCACCGCCGCGTCGTCGACCAGCTCGTCGATGGCCAGATCCTCGACCTCGGCCAGCGAGTCGAGGCGGTACACGTCGGCGTGCACCAGCTGGTCCACGCCGTCGACGCCGGCGCACCGGTACTGGCGGACCAGGGTGAAGGTGGGGCTGGTCACCGGTCCTCGGACCCCGAGGGCCCGGGCGAAGCCCTGGGCGAAGGTGGTCTTGCCGGCCCCGAGCCCGCCCACCAGGAGCACGATGTCGCCCGGACGGGCGAGGGTGGCCAGGGCGGCGGCGGCCGAGCGGGTGTCGGCGGCGGAGGCCGTCTCGACCGCCACCGGCCAGGGGGTGGCCGGCTCCCTGTCACCCACCGCCGTCACCCACCGCTGTCACCCACCGCCCGTCCCCTGGGCCAGCAGCCGCTTGGCCCGCACCAGGTCGGCGCGCATCTGGGCCACCACCTCGCCCCCCGAGCGCAGGGCGGCGGCCGGGTGGTACGTGGGGACCAGGTGGCCTCGCCCGAACGGGTAGGACCGGCCCCGCAGGCGGGTGATGCCCTCGGTCGTCTCCAACAACAGGCGGGTGGCGAAGTTGCCCAGCGTCATCACCACCACTGGGTCGAGCAGCTCGAGCTGGCGGTGCAGGTAGGGGCGGCAGGTGGCGATCTCGTCGGGCCGCGGGTCGCGGTTCCCCGGCGGCCGGCACTTGACCACGTTGGCGATGTAGCACCCGGAGCGGTCGATGCCGAGCTCCTCGTGCATGAGCCGGTCCAGCAGCTTGCCCGAGCGCCCGACGAACGGCTCGCCGGCCAGGTCCTCCTCGCGCCCGGGGGCCTCGCCCACGAACACGAGGTCCGCCGTCGGGTCGCCCACCCCGAACACGACCTGGGTGCGACCCTCGGCCAGCGCGCACCTGGTGCAGGTGAGGGCCTCGGCCCGCAGCCGCTCGAACGCGGCGGGCGACTGGTCGGCGGCCACCGCGGCATCGTACCTGGGGCCACGGGCGGGACCCCGGGCTCAGCGGTCGCCGGCCGACACCTCGTTGGCGAAGCGGGCCACGAGATCGTCGAGCTCCTCTGCCCGCTCGAGCATCACCATGTGCCCGCAGCCGGGCAGCACGGTGAGGGTGGCGCCCGGGATGCGGTCGGCGATGGCCCGGGCCATGCGGGGCGGGGTCAGCACGTCGCGCGATCCGACCATCACCTTGGTCGGGAGGTCGATGGCCGAGATCCGCCCGCGGACGTCGAAGCCCACGAGCGGCCCGAGCAGGGCCCCCATCGCCGCCGGCGACATGGCGGCCATCATCGAGCGGGTCAGCTCGATGTCGACCGGGGAGGGGTGGCGCCCGAAGGAGGTGCGGGCGATCCAGGCCCCCACATCGTGGCGCGGCACCAACGGCCGCCCCCGGCGCTCGGACAGCGAGAGGCTGCGGCCGGCCCCCTCGGCCAGGGCCAGGGCCGCCGTGGCGCCGGCCGGCGAAGGGAGGAGCGGCCCGGCGGTTGTGGCCACGAGCACCAGGCCGGCCACCCGCTCGGCCACCACCTCGGGATGGTCGAGGGCGAGCAGCTGGGTCACCATCCCGCCCATCGAGTGACCGACCACGACCGCACCGCGCAGCTCCAGGGCGCCCAGCACACAGGACAGGTCGGCCGCCAGCCGCCCCAAGGAGTAGGCGCCGTCGCCGGCGATCGACTGGCCGTGGCCCCGCTGGTCGACCGCCACCACCCGGTGGGTGCGGGCCAGCTGGTGGAGCTGGGGGATCCAGGCGGCGACGCCGAGGGTGACCCCGTGGACCAGGACCACCGGCGGCCCCGAGCCCCGTTCGACGGCGTGGATCCGGCCACCGTCGTCGACCGGCACGAAGTGGTGCTCGACGTCGCCGGGCATGGCCCGGCCGGCCGCCGCCATGGCCTCGTCGTCGACCTGCCAGCGCGCGACGACGGCCCGCTGGGCCGCATAACCCACCGCGGCCACCGCCCCGGCGGCCGCGGTGGCCACCAGCAGGTCGCGCCGCCACCTCACCGGCGCCGCCACCTCAACCGACGCCCCCTCACACCTGGGCCGTTCCGCGCGGCCGGGCCCCCGAGACGACCCGGGGCACCCGGGGGCCGATCCCGGTCAGCACCTCGTAGCTGATCGTCCCGAGCCGCCGGGCCCACTCGGCGGCGGTGATCTCGTCGGCGCCCTGGCGCCCGAGCAGCACCACCTCGTCGCCCGGGGCCACTGGGGCCCCCGGGCCGCAGTCGACCATGATCTGGTCCATGGTCACCATGCCGGCCAGCGGGCAGCGCCGGCCGCCGATCAGCACCTCGAACCCGCCGTCGAACAGGGCCCGGGGCACGCCGTCGGCATAACCCACCGGGACCGTGGCCACCACGGACCGGCGGGGCAGCGGGCGCAGCCGGCCGTAGGAGGGGCGCTCACCGGCGTCGAGCTCGCGCACCGCGGCGACGTGGGCCTTGAGGGACAGGACCGGTCGCAGCGACTCGCCCGGCGCCGCCTCGGCGAACACCCCGGCGATGGCCGGCGACGGCAGCTCGCCGTAGAGGGCGATCCCGCAGCGCACCAGGTCGTAACGGGCCGCCGGCCAGGCGATGGCCCCGGCCGAGTTGGCCGCGTGCAGCACGGCGGGCCGGGCGCCGGGCCCGAGGGCGGCCACGGCTGCGTCGAAGCGGGCCAGCTGGGTGGCCGTGAAGGCCCGGTCTTCGGCCGTCGCCCCGTCGGCCACCGCCAGGTGGGTCCACAGACCCTCGAGGCCCAACCCAGGCTGTTCGGCCACCGCCGCCACGACGCCGGGGACCTCGGCCGGCAGGGCCCCCATCCGGTGCATGCCGGTGTCCACCTTCACGTGCACCCCGAGGGGCGTCCCGAGCACCTTGGCCGCCTCGGCCATCGACGCCACCCCCTCGAGGCTGCACAGGGTCGGGAGCAGCCCGGCGGCCGCCGCGGCCTCGGCGGCGTCGGGCGCCGGCTCGCTCAACAAGAGCACCGGGGCCTCGACCCCCGCCTGGCGCAGCTCGACCGCCTCGTCGACCAGGGCTACCGCCAGCCCGGCGGCGCCGGCCTCGACGGCGGCCCGGGCCACCTCGGGGGCGCCGTGCCCGTAGGCGTCGGCCTTGACCACGGCCCACAGCGCGCTCGGGGCCACCAGTCGGCCGAGCAGGCCGACGTTGTGGCGCAGCGCCCCGAGGTCGATCTCCGCCCAGGCCGGCCGGGTGCGACCCTCAGCCACCGGCGTCCTCCCCCATGACCCCCGAGAGCCAGGCGGCCACCAGGTCGGGCAGGTCCGGGGCGACCAGGCCCTCGGCCGGGCCGAGCGAGGCGGCCCGGCCGTGCGCGTGGGCGGCCAGCGCGGCGGCCAGCGGCGCCGGGGTCCCCCGGGCCACCAGCGCGCCGATTATCCCGCTCAGCACGTCGCCTGTCCCCGCCGTGGCCAGACGCGGGGTCCCGGCGGCGGCCAGCAGCACCCCGGGGGCCGGGTCGGGGGCGGGCGAGCCCACCGCGGTCAGCGACCCCTTCAACAGCACCACCGCCCCGGTCCGGGCGGCCAGGGACCGGGCGGCCGCCACCCGGTCGGGGCCGGGGGCCGCGCCGGCCATCGTGCGGTACTCGCCGTCGTGGGGGGTGAGGACGACCGGCCGGGTGCCGGCGGTGACCACCTGGCGGGCCGAGGCGGCGTCCCCCAGGGCGAAGAGGGCGTCGGCGTCGGCCACCACCGGGACCGGGGACTCGGCCACCAGCCGGCGAACCTGGGTGCGGGTCCACTCGGCCCGCCCCAGGCCCGGGCCGATCACCAGCGCCCGGCAGCGGTCGAGCACGGCCAGGACCGGGCCGGCCCACTCGTCGGACCCGAGGGCCAGGCGCACCGCTTCGAGCGGCCAGGGGCCCGGCTCCATGGTGCCGTCGGGCTCTTGGGCCCCGGGCACCCCCAGGCGGACCATGCCCGCCCCGGCGTGCGAGGCCCCGCGGGCGGCCAGCGTCGCCGCCCCCTCCATGCCCGGGGACCCGGCGACGACGGCCAGCGCGCTGGCCCACTTGTGGGTGTTGGCCGGCCGGCGCCCGACGAACGCCGGGAGGTCGTCGTCGACGACCAGGGCGATCCCGGTCGACGGCACCGGGATCCCGATGTCGGCCACCTCGATCGAGCCGGCCAGGCCCGCGCCATCGCCCTGGAGGAGCCCGGGCTTGAGCGCG
This sequence comes from uncultured Acidimicrobiaceae bacterium, assembly GCA_963836375.1. Taxonomy (GTDB): domain Bacteria; phylum Actinomycetota; class Acidimicrobiia; order Acidimicrobiales; family RAAP-2; genus CAWIJK01. Next base: position 713,187 of record CAWIJK010000004.1, read on the forward strand.
GCGAAGGTCACCGTGGCGTCGGCCGCCATCGGGCGGCCGGCGGCGGCTCCCGTGTCGGCGTCCACCCCAGAGGGGATGTCGACGGCCAGCACCCTCGCCCCGTTCGGCACCCCTGGCGCGTCGTAGGAGCCCGAGAAACCGGTGCCGTAGGCGGCGTCGATCACCAGGTCGCACGGCGGCAGCCGCCCGGGCGCGCCGGCCTCGACCACCACCACCTGCGCCCCGCGCCGGGCCAGGGCCCCCGCCGCCACCCGGCCGTCGGCCCCGTTGTTGCCCTTGCCGGCGACCACCACCACCCGTCGGCCGTAGCCCGCGCCGAGCAGCCGCAGTGCCCCGAGGGCCACCGCGGTGCCGGCCCGGGCGACCAGGGCCGACTGGGGGACACCGCGCCCGAGCTCGGCCGCGTCGGCCTCACGGGCCTCGGCGATGGTGGCGACCGGTCGCACGGCGGGGGGCCCCTCAGCCCGGCCCGGCGCGCTCGGCGACCACCACGGCCACCGCCAGGTGGGCGGTGTGGGTCATCGACAGGTGCCAGCGGTCGACCCGGCGGTCCCGGGCCACGGCGGCCGCCCCCGGGCCCAGGCGCAGCGACGGCGCGCCGGCGGCGGACCCGGTGGCCCGGGCGCGCACCACCTCGACGTCGCGCAGGGCGAAGGCCCCGATGCCCCGGCCGAGGGCCTTCATGGTCGCCTCCTTGGCCGCGAAGCGCGCCGCCAGGCGCGGGGCGGCGTCGGCCGAGCGGGTGGCGTCGGCCCGCTCGCCCTCGGTGAACAGCCGCCGGGCGATGCCCGGCCGGCGGTCGAGCACCCGGCGGAAGCGGTCGACGTCGACCGCGTCGACCCCGACGCCCACCACCCCGGCGCCCGCCGGTCCGCTCGGCGTGCCCGGACCCGCGGGGACGCTCACTCGACGGTCACCGTCTTGGCCAGGTTGCGCGGCCGGTCGACGTCGTTGCCCAGGGTGCGGGCGATCCGGTAGGCGAGCAGCTGGAGGGGGACCACGTCGACCACCGGCGAGAGGAGGTCGGCGGCGGGCGGGACCCACAGCACGTGGTCGGCCTGGGCGGCCGCCTCCTCGTCGCCGTCCTCGGCCACCAGGACCACGGTGGTGCCCCGGCTCTTCACCTCGGCCACGTTGGCCAGCATCTTCTCGAAGAGCCGGTTGCGCGTCGCCACCCCCACCACCACGGTGCCCGGCACGATCAGGGCGATCGGGCCGTGCTTGAGCTCGCCGGCCGGGTAGCCCTCGGCCCGCAGGTAGGAGATCTCCTTCAGCTTGAGCGCGCCCTCGAGGGCGACGGGGTACCCGACGTTGCGGCCGAGGAAGAAGAAGTCCCGGGTCCCGGTGACGGCGTCGGCCACCACGTCGACGTCCTTGGCCCTCGACAGGGCCGTCTCGACCTGGCCGGGCAGCTCGTCCATCGAGTCGAGCAGCCCGGCGATCTCGTCGGGCCCGAGCGTCCCTCTGAGCTGGGCCACCGTCAGGGCCAGGATCTCGAGGGCCACGATCTGGGCCAGGTGGCACTTGGTCGAGGCCACCCCGATCTCGGGCCCGGCCCGGGTGTAGAAGACGCCGTCGGCCTCCCGGGCCATCGAGGAGTCCACGACGTTCGAGACCACCAGCACCTTGGAGCCCCAGCGCCGGGCCTCCTCCATGGCCTTGGAGGTGTCGAGGGTCTCGCCGGACTGGCTCACCCCGATGGTCAGGGTGCGCTCGTCGAGCACCGGGTCGCGGTAGCGGAACTCGCTGGCGATGTCGACCTCGGTGGGTATGCGGGTCCAGTGCTCGAAGGCGTACTTGGCCACCATCGCCGCGTGGTAGCTCGAGCCGCAGGCCACGATGAAGATCTTGTCGACCCGGCGCAGGTCGTCGTCGCTCAGCCGCAGCTCGTCGAGCACCAGGGTCCCGTCGGCCTTGCGCCGGTCGAGCAGGGTGTCGGCCACCGCCCGGGGCTGCTCGTGCATCTCTTTGATCATGTAGTCGTCGAAGCCGCCCTTCTGGGCCTCCTCGAGGTCCCAGGTGACGGTGGTGAAGACCGGGACGACCTCTTTCCCGCTGAGGTCGGTCAACCGGAGGTGCCCGGGCCGGATCTCGGCCACCTGGTCGTCTTCTAAGGGCGCGACCTCGCGGGTGTGGGCCAAGAGGGCCGGGATGTCCGAGGCCAACAGGCCCTCGGTCTCGGTCAGGCCGACGACCAGGGGGGTCGAGCGGCGGGCGGCCACGATGAGCTCGGGGTCGTCGGCGTGGAGGACGGCCACCGAGAACGAGCCCCGCAGCCGGGCCAGGGCGGCCCGCAGGGCGTCGGCCAGGGTGCACCCGGCGCCCACCCCCTCTTCGACCAGATGGGCCAGGACCTCGGTGTCGGTCTCTGAGACCATGGTGTGGCCCCGGCCCACCAGCTCGGCCGCCAGCTCGGTGTGGTTCTCGATGATCCCGTTGTGCACCAGGGCCACCGACCCGGTGCAGTCGGTGTGCGGGTGGGCGTTGGCCTCGGTGGGGTGGCCGTGGGTGGCCCAGCGGGTGTGGCCGATGCCGGTGTGGCGCCCGGGCGGGGCCTGGGCGGCGATCTCGAAGAGCTCGGCCACCGAGTGGGTGCCGTCGGCCCGGCGCGCCCGCCAGAGGCCGCCCTCGGTGATCAGGGCCACGCCGGCCGAGTCGTAGCCCCGGTACTCGAGGCGGTGCAGCCCCTCGAGCAGGATGGGCAGCGCGTCATCCGCGCCGGTGGCACCGATGATGCCGCACATGGCGCCGAGGCTACCGGGCGGCGGGCCCCGGGCCCACCGGTCCCCTCAATGCGCCGCCGCGCCCAGCGCGTCCTCCACGGCGGCGCAGAGCCGCCGGGCGGCCCCGGCCGCCTGGTCGGCGGTAGACGCCTCGACCATCACCCGCACCAGGGGCTCGGTCCCGCTCGGGCGCAGCAGCACCCGGCCGCTCTCCCCGAGGTCGGCCTCCACCTCGGCCACCACGTCCCACACGCCGGGAGCCTCGGCCAGGCGCCCCGGCTCGCGCACCGGGACGTTCACCAGCACCTGGGGCACCGGGGTGACCAGGCCGGCCGAGAGGTGGGCCAGCGGGCGGCCCGAGCGCACCACCAGGTCGGCCAGGGCCACCCCGGTCAGGATCCCGTCGCCGGTGGTGGCTCGCCGGCGGAAGACGATGTGGCCGGACTGCTCGCCGCCCAGGGCCAGGCCCTCGGCCTCCAGGGCGGCCAGCACGTGGCGGTCGCCGACCGGCGTCTCGTGCACGGCGATGCCCCGCTCGGCCATGGCCATACGGAAGCCCAGGTTGGTCATCACGGTGACCACCACGGCGTGGCCGGCCAGCTCGCCCCGGTCGGCCAGGTCCACCGCGAACAGGGCCAGCAGCACATCGCCGTCGGCCACCGCTCCCTTGTGGTCGACGGCCACCAGCCGGTCGGCGTCGCCGTCGAAGGCCAGGCCCAGGTCGGCGCCGGCCGCCACCACGGCGTCGCCGAGGGCACCGGGGTGGGTCGACCCGCAGGCCTCGTTGATGTTGACCCCGTCGGGGTCACAACCGATCGAGCGGACCTCGGCCCCGAGGTCGGTGAAGACCCCGGGGGCCACGCCCGACGCCGCACCGTTGGCGCAGTCGAGCACGACCGACAGCCCGTCGAGGCGCCGGCCCTCGGGGACCGAAAGGAGGTGGGCCCGGTAGTCGTCGAGCGCGCCCGGTTCGGAGGCCAGCCAGCCCACCTCGGCCCCGGTGGGCCGCTCGGGCGGGCGCCCGGGGTCGGCCAGCAGGGCCTCGAGCTCGGCCTCCACCGATGCCTCCACCTCGACGGCCAGCTTGGTGCCCCCGGGGCCGAAGAGCTTGATGCCGTTGTCGGCGAAGGGGTTGTGCGAGGCCGAGATGACCGCGCCGGGCTCACCGCGTTGTTCGGCCAGGTAGGCCACGCCGGGGGTGGGCAGGACGCCCACGTCGAGGACGTCGGAGCCCTCGGTGGCCAGGCCGGCCGAGAAGGCGGCCTGGAGGAGCGGGCCCGAGCGCCGGGTGTCCCGGCCGACCACGAAGGCCGGCGAGCCGAGCACCCGTGCCGCCGCCCGGCCGAGGGCGTGGGCCAACTCGGCGTTCAGATCGGCGTTGGCCAGCCCCCGGACACCGTCGGTTCCGAAGCGTGCCGGGGCCACCCCGCTACCGCTTGGAGTACTGCGGGGCCTTGCGGGCTTTCTTCAGGCCGTACTTCTTGGACTCCTTCTCGCGGGCGTCGCGGGTGAGGAGGCCGCTGCGCTTGAGGACGGCCCGGAGCTCGGGGTCGAGGCCGATGAGGGCCCGGGCGATGCCCAGGCGCAGCGCCCCGGCCTGGCCCGACATGCCGCCGCCGTCGATGGTGGCGTCGATGTCGTAGGACTCGGCCGTCGACGTGACCCGCAGCGGCTCGGTGACCACCATGCGGTGGGTGGCCGAGGGGAAGTAGTCCTCGAAGGTCCGGTGGTTGATCTTGATGGCGCCCTGGCCGGGGCGAAAGCGCACGCGAGCCACGGCCTGCTTGCGCCGTCCGGTGGTCTGCGAGAGGGGTGCGGGCATCGGTTCTCCTCGTTGCTCAGCCGGGGCGACGGGCCGTCGGCACGTCGAGCGGCTGGGGTTCTTGGGCGGCGTGGGGATGCTCGGCGCCGGGGTAGACCTTCAGCTTGGCCAGCTGCTGGCGCCCCAGGGTGTTCTTGGGGAGCATGCCCCGCACGGCCCGGCGGACGACCTCGTCGGGGGACCGCTCGAGCAGCTCGGCGTAGCTGCGCCGGCGCAGGCCGCCCGGGTAGCCCGAGTGGCGGTAGGCGAACTTGTCCTCGGCGTTGCCAGTCAGCACCACCTTGGACGCGTTGACCACCACCACGTGGTCGCCGGTGTCGACGTGGGGGGCGAAGTAGGGGCGGTGCTTGCCCCGCAGGATCCGGGCCACCTCGGTGGCCAGGCGCCCGAGGACCAGCCCGTCGGCGTCGACCAGGTGCCAGGCACGCTCGATCTCGTGGGCTTTGGGCGAGTAGGTACGCACGTCGGGGTTCCTCTGCTGGGGCGGACCGCCAGCGTGGTCGGGTTGGCCGGCGCCCGGTGGGGCGGGCCAGGGCTCCGGGGGTCCCGGGGCCGACGGACCAGGATACGGCCCCGGGGCCCGGGCGGCAAGCCGCCGGCGGCGCACGGGTGCGGGGCCCTCAGTCCCCGTAGCGCACGGCCACCAGGCACAGGCCGTGGGCCGGAGCCGGCTTGGGGGCGCCGAGGCGGGTGCCCGAGCGCAGCATGGCGGTGACGGTGGCCGCGTTGGCCCGCCCCCGGCCGGCGTCGACCAGGGTGGCTACCAGCGAGCGCACCATCTGGTGGCAGAACGAGCCGGCCTCGATCTCGAAGCGCAGCAGCCGCGACGGCCCGGGGACAGCGCCCCCCCCGTCCGGCGGGCCCGGCGGCCCGGGGTCCCAGCCGGGGTTCCGAGCGTCGTCGAGCTCGGGCCCGGCCACCTCTGACCACCCGGCCCCGGTGACCCGCCGGACGATCGGCTCGGCCGCCGTCGTGCCCGGGGCCCGGCGGCAGAAGGCCCGGAAGTCGTGCTCGCCCACGACGGCGTCGGTGGCCGAGTCCATGGCCCGCAGGTCGAGCGGGTCCTCGACGTGCCAGGCCACCGGGGCGAGCAGCGGGTCGGGCACCGGCGCCGCGTGCACCAGGTAGCGGTAGCACCGGGCGGTGGCCGAGTGCCGGGCGTCGAACCCGGCCGGAGCGGGCTCGGCCCGGCGCACCACCACCGTCGGGGCCAGCTGGCGGTTGAGCGCGCGGAGGAGGGTCCGCGGGCCCATCGGTTGCCCCCCGACCCGGTTCCCCACGGCGGGCAGGGTGGCCGGGAGGTCGACGTGGACCACCTGGCCCCGGGCGTGGACCCCGGCGTCGGTGCGCCCGGCGCAGGTGATGACCGGCCGGGCCGGGGCCCGGGTGGTGCGGGCCAGGGCGTCGGCCAGGGCGCCGGCCACGGTGGGGACGCCGGGCTGGGCGGCGAAGCCCCGGAAGGCGCTGCCGTCGTAGGCGACCAGCAGCCGCCAGCGGACGCTGCCCACGGCCGGTGGGGTCAGACGAGCTCGATGCGGGCCATGGGGGCGTTGTCGCCCGGGCGCGGCCCGAGCCGCAGGATCCGGGTGTAGCCGCCCGGGCGCTCGGCGTAGCGGGGGCCGATCTCCTCGAAGAGCTTGTGGGCCATGTCCTTGTCCCTGATCAGGGCCACCACCTGGCGGTGCTGGTGCAGGCCGCCCTTGCGGGCCGCGGTGATGCACTTCTCGGCCACCGGCCGCAGGGCCTTGGCCTTGGCCTCGGTGGTGACCAGCGACTCGGCGGCGATGAGCGAGGCCACCAGGTTGCCCAGCATGGCCTTTTGGTGCGCGGCGCTGCCGCCCATCCGGCGGCCCCTTCTCGGCGTGCCCTGCATCGGTCCGGCCCCTTCAGTCCTTGGTCCTGAGCGACAGGCCCCGCTCGTCGAGGCGCTGGATGACCTCGTCGAGGGACTTCTGGCCGAAGTTGGTGATGCCCAGCAGGTCGTCCAGGCTCTTTTCGACCAGCTCGCCGATCGTGTTGATCTGGGCCCGCTTGAGGCAGTTGCGGGGCCGCTCGGAGAGGTCGAGCTCCTCGATGCGCAGGTCCAGGTCGGGCGAGCCGCCCGAGGTGGTGCCGGTCTCGCCCAGTTCGAGGCCCTGGGGCGACTCCTCGAGGTCGGCCACCAGCCCGACCAGGGTGCGCAGGGTGTCGCCGGCCGAGGCCAGGGCCTCGCGGGGCGAGATCGACCCGTCGGTCTCGATGTCGAGCACCAGGCGGTCGAAGTCGGTCGACTGCTCGACCCGGACCGGCTCGACGGCGAAGGTCACCCGGCGCACCGGGGAGAAGATCGAGTCGACCGGGATGACCCCGATGGTCGACGACCGCTTGTTCTTGTCGGCCGACACATAGCCCCGGCCGCGCTCGACGGTCACGTCGAAGGCCAGGTGGCCCTTGGCGTTGAGGGTCCCGATGTGCAGCTCGGGGTTGAGGATCTCGACGTCGGCGGTGGTCTGGAGGTCCCCGGCGGTGGCGTCGCCCGGGCCCCGCTTGTCGAAGCGCACGGTGACCGGCTCGTCGCTGTGTACCCGAACCAGGAGGTCCTTCAGGTTCAAGATGATGTCGGTGACGTCCTCTTTCACCCCCGGCAGGGTGGTGAACTCGTGCAGGGCCTCGTCGAAGCGCACCTGGGTCACCGCGGCGCCCGGGATCGACGACAGCAGGGTCCGGCGGAGCGAGTTCCCGAGGGTGTGCCCGAAGCCGGGGTCGAGCGGCCCGACGGCGAAGCGCTGCCGGTTGTCCTGCTCTTCGTCGACGGCTTCGACGGTGGGTCGCTGGATGATGAGCATCGGTCCTGGCTCCTGTGGTCCTCGGTGGTGGTCGGTCGATCGATGGGGCGCGGCGCGGGCCGGGTCGGCCCGGGGCCGCCTTACTTCGAGTACAGCTCGACGATGAGCTGTTCTTGGACGGGCTCGTCGATGTGCTCGCGCAGGGGCGGGTTCAGGACCTCCACGGCGAAGCCGCCGTCGCCGGCCTCCAGCCAGGGCGGCAGCTGGCGGTCGAGGGTGTCCATGTTGCGGCGCACGGCGAACATCTGGCGCGAGGCCTGCTTGAGGGTGATGGTCTCGCCCTTGCGCACCCGGTAGCTCGGGATGGTGACCCGCTTGCCGTTCACGCTGACGTGCCCGTGGCGGACGAACTGGCGGGCCTGGCTGCGGCTGGCCCCCCAGCCGGCCCGGAAGACGACGTTGTCCAGACGCAGCTCGAGGTTGCGCAGCAGGTTCTCGCCGGTGATGCCGTCCTGGCGGTTCGCCTCCTCGTAGAGGTTGCGGAACTGGCGCTCGAGCACCCCGTAGATGCGGCGGGCCTTCTGCTTCTCGCGCAGCTGGGCCAGGTACTCAGAACCCTGGCGCATGCGGTCGCGCCCGTGCTCACCGGGTGGGTAGGCCCGGCTGTGGCGGTCGGTGACCGCCTCGGAGACGGGGCACTTGAGCGAGAAGCAGCGCTCGCCCTTCAAGAACAATTTGGTCCGCTCGCGCCGGCAGAGCCGGCAGACGGGCCCGGTGTACCTGGCCATGTCCCGTCCCCCTCAGACCCGGCGCCGCTTCTTGGGGCGGCAGCCGTTGTGCGGGATGGGGGTGACGTCTTTGATGCCCACGACCTCGATGCCGGCCGCGGCCAGCGAGCGGATGGCCGTCTCGCGTCCCGAGCCGGGGCCCCGGACCAGCACGTCGACCTTGCGCACCCCGTGCTCCATGGCCCGGCGCGCGCAGGCCTCGGCGGCCAGCTGGGCGGCGAAGGGGGTGGACTTGCGCGAGCCCTTGAACCCCACGTTGCCGGCCGAGGCCCAGGCCAAGACGTTGCCCTCCGGGTCGGCGATGGCCACGATGGTGTTGTTGAACGAGCTCTTGATGTGGGCGACGCCGTAGGCGATGTTCTTGCGCTCGCGCTTGCGGGGGCGCCGCGCCCCCTGGGTCTTGGTGGTCTTGGCCATCTACTTGCGGACCTTCTTCTTTCCGGCGACCGTCTTCTTGGGTCCCTTGCGGGTGCGGGCGTTGGTGTGGGTGCGCTGGCCGTGGACCGGGAGGCCCCGGCGGTGCCGCACGCCCTGGTAGCAGTTGATCTCCATCTTGCGCTTGATGTCCTGGGAGACGTCCCGGCGCAGGTCCCCCTCCACCCGCAGGTTGGCGTCGATGTAGTTGCGGAGCCGGGTCACCTCCTCGTCGGTGAGGTCCCGGACCCGGGTGCCGGCGTCGACGTCGGTGGCGGCGCAGATCGTCTGGGCCGCCGTGTGGCCGATGCCGAAGATGTAGGTGAGGGCCACCTCCAAACGCTTCTCACGCGGGATGTCAACACCGGCGATGCGGGCCATTCCTGAATCCTCTCCCTAGCCCTGGCGCTGCTTGTGCCGGGGGTTGTCACAGATCACGACCACGCGACCGTGGCGCCTGATCACCTTGCACTTCTCACAGATCGGCTTCACGCTCGGTCGGACCTTCACGATCTCCTCGTTCCTCTTCCGTCGGGCCCCCGCCGCCCCGCCCTACTTGTACCGGTAGGTGATCCGGCCCCGGTTCAGGTCGTAGGGGGTGATCTCGACCTGGACCTTGTCGCCGGGCAGGATCCGGATCCGGTGCATCCGCATCTTCCCCGAGCTGTGCGCCAGCACCTTGTGCCCGTTCTCGAGCTCCACTCGGAACATCGCGTTGGGCAACGGCTCGGTCACCGTGCCCTCGAGCACGATGGCATCTTCTTTGGGCTTGGGCAGGTGACTCTCCTTGGCTTCGCTCTCTCCCGGCCACGGGACCGGGCCCCCGACGGCGCGACGCCTGAACGGTGCGCTGACGGCTTGGCCCGGCGGGCACCGGACCCCGGGGGCCAGGCGGCGGGCCGAAGGGAGATTCTACCCTACCTGGGCCGAAATGCCAGCCCGACCGGCCCTGACCGGCCCCGACGCCGGGCCGGGGCCCCCCGGGGGGGCCTCAGGGCACCGTGAAGACCTCCGGGCCGTTCTCGGTGACGGCGATCGTGTGCTCGAAGTGGGCCGAGAGGCTCCCGTCGGCCGTGACCACGCTCCAGTTGTCTTCCAAGAGCAGGGTCTCGGGGCCCCCGGCGTTGACCATCGGCTCGACGGCGAAGACCATCCCGGTCTTGAGGGTGGGCCCGGGGCTCCCCGGCCAGTAGTTGGGCACCTGGGGTTGTTCGTGCATGGCCGTCCCGATGGCGTGGCCCACGTACTCGCGGACCACCGAGAACCCGGCCGCCTCGGCCACCGCCTGGACCGCCCGGCCCACCTCGTGGAGGCGCTTGCCCGCCTCGAGCTGGTCGATCCCGGCCCACAGGCTCCGCTCGGTCACCGCCAGGAGGTTCGCGGCCTCGGCGCTGACCTCGCCCACGGCCACCGTGTAGGCGGCGTCGCCGTGGTAGCCCTCGATGATGGCCCCGCAGTCCACCGACAAGATGTCACCCTCTTCGAGCCGGTAGGGGCCGGGGATGCCGTGGACGATGACCTCGTTGGGCGAGGTGCAGATCACCGCTGGGAAGCCGTGGTAGCCGAGGAAGTTGGACGTGGCCCCCCGGCGCTCGAGCACCTGGCGGGCGATGGCGTCGAGCTCGCCCGTGGTCACCCCGGGCCGGGCCGCCGCCCGGGTCTTGTCGTGCATCTCGGCCACCACCCGGCCGGCCCGGCGCATCTTGGCCAGCTCCTCGGCATTGCGCCTCACGGCGCACCCGCGCCCGGCTCGGCCCCGGCCCGACCCCGGCGGTCCTCGATGGCCCGGACCACCCGCCGGGTGACCACGTCGGGGCTGCCGGTCCCGTTGATCTCGACCAGCAGCTCGCGTTGGTGGTACCAGGCGATCAGGGGAGCCGTCTGGCGGTCGTAGAGCTCCAGGCGGCGTTTGATGGCGTCCTCCTTGTCGTCCTCGCGCTGGACCACCTCACCACCGCAGACGTCGCAGGTCCAGTTGACCAGCGGTGGGGAGGGGACCGAGTAATTCGACCCACAGTCGACGCAGACCCGGCGCGAGGCCAGGCGCTTGAGGACCAACGCCGTCGGGACCTCGAGGTCGATGACCAGGTCCAGTCGCTCGGGCACCAGCACGTCGCTCAGGGCCTCGGCCTGGGCGATGGTGCGGGGGCAGCCGTCGAGGATGAAGCCGCGGGCCCGGGTGTCGCCCTCGGTGATCCGCTTGCCGACCATCTCCATGATCAGGTCGTCGGGCAACAGCTCGCCGCGGTCCATGACCGAGCGGGCCCGCTGGCCGAGCGCGGTACGCGACTTGACCTCGCCCCGCAGCATGTCCCCGGTCGAGACATGGGGCACGACGTAGTGGTGCGACAGGCGCACGCACTGTGTGCCCTTGCCCGCCCCCTGCTTGCCGAGGACTACGAGTCTGACCCCGGGTACCAACAGGTCCTACTTGAGGAAGCCCTCGTAGTTGCGCATCATCAGCTGGCTGTCGATCTGGCGCATCGTCTCGAGGGCGACGCCCACCGAGATGAGCAGCGTGGTGCCGTAGAAGGGGAACCGGTTGAGGCTCCACACGGCCATGATGATCGACGGGATCACGGCCACCGAGGCCAAGAAGAGGGCGCCGACGACGGTGATCCGGCTCAAGATGTGCGAGAAGTAGCGCTCGGTCGGCGGCCCGGGCCGGATGCCCGGGACGAAGCCGCCCTGCTTGCGGATGATGTCGGCCTGCTGGTGCGGGTCGAAGGCCACGTAGACGTAGAAGAACGTGAAGGCCAGGATCAACACGAAGTAGATCGAAATGTAGATGAAGCTGGTCGGCTGGATGTTGTTGCGCACGAAGGCCTGGAACGACTTCCAGGGCACGATGTTCGACAGCAGCACCGGGATGTAGAGCACCGAGCTGGCGAAGATGATCGGGATCACGCCGGACTGGTTCACCTTCAATGGGATGTAGGTGCTCTGGCCGCCGTACATGCGCCGCCCCACCACCCGCTTGGCGAAGGTCACCGGGATCCGCCGCTGGCCCTGGTCCATGAAGACGATGAACACCAAGAGCAGCAGGGAGACCACCACGATGACCCCGAACTTGAGCGCCCCACCCTCGTCGTAGATGCTCTTGCCCCCCGCCGGGATGGCCGCCACCACGTTGGCGAAGATCAAGATGGACATCCCCTGGCCGATCCCGCGCTGGGTGATCAGCTCGGCCAGCCACATCACGAAGGCCGTCCCGGCGGTGAGGATGAGGACCTGGAAGATGCCCGTCCACACGGTGAAGCTCGGGATCATCAGGTTGATGCTTTGGCCGAGCAGGGCCGAGTCGTGGCCGTTGAAGGCGTAGATGAGGCCGGTCGACTGCATGAGGGCCAGGGCCACCGTGAGGTAGCGGGTGGTCTGGGTGATCTTCTTCTGCCCGACCGCCCCCTGGTCCCGCCATTCCTCGAGCTTGGGGATCACCGTCGAGAGCAGCTGGATGATGATCGAGCTGGTGATGTAGGGCATGACCCCCAGGCCGAAGACGGCCAGGCGGACCAGCGCCCCCCCGCTGAACAGGTTCAAGAACCCGAGGACCCCCGACTGGGAGGTGGTCAGCTTCTGGAGCTGGGTCCAGCTGACCCCGGGGATGGGGACGTTCGCCCCCACCTGGTAGAGGGCGATGATGGCCAGGGTGAAGACGACCTTGTTGCGAAGGTCGGGGACCCTGAAGATGTTGGCCAGCCTCGAGAGCATCGCCGTTCCTCGTCAGTGCCGGTGGGCGGGACCGGTCACTACCGGTTCATGAGGGCGTTGCCCTGGGCCGGCGGCCGACCGTGCCCGAAGGGCAACGGCACGATCTCGACACTGCCCCCGGCCGCCTTGATGGCCGCCTCGGCCGAGGCCGAGAAGGCGTGGGCCGAGACCCGCACGGCCCGGCCGATCTCGCCCCGGCCGAGCACCTTGACCAGGGCCTTGGGCCGGCAGAGCCCCGCCGCCACCAGGGTGGCCGGGGTGATCTCGGTGCCCTCGACCTCGGCGAGGTCGTCCAGGTTGACCGGGGTGTAGTCGATCCGGAAGGGGTTCTTGAAGCCCCGCAGCTTGGGGATGCGCTGCATCAGCGGCAGCTGGCCGCCCTCGAAGCCGACCGGGATGGTGTCGCGGGCCCCCTGGCCCTTCATGCCCCGCCCCGCCGTCTTGCCGCCCTTGCCCCCGATGCCCCGGCCCACCCGGCGCTTGGGCCTGGTCGAGCCGGGGGCCGGGCCGAGCTCGTGAAGCCTCATGACGACACCTCCTCGACGCTGATCAGGTGGGGGACCCGGGCCAGCATGCCCCGGATCTCGGGCCGGTCGGCCAGGTCGTTGGTCTTGCCGATGCCCCGCAGGCCGAGGGCCCGCAGGGTGGCCCGGTGCTTGGGCTTGGTCCCGATGGCCGAGCGCACCTGGGTCACCCGCAGGACGGTCTCGGCCTTGGCCGCCTTGGCCGCCTTGGTGGCCTTGGTGGCCTTGGCCGACTTGGTGGCCCGGGCCGCCTTGGCCGGCGCCGGTGTGGTGGTGGCGCTGTCCATGCTCAGCGCACCTCCGTGTAGAGGGCGGTTTCGCGCTTGCGCTCCCGGTAGGCCCGCAGGACCCCGGCCGGGGTGACCTCGTCGGGCTGCTTGCCCCGCAGGGCCGCCACCTCGTCGGGCCGGCGCAGGGACTTGAGGCCGGCGATGGTGGCATGGGCCACGTTGATCCCGTTGGACGAGCCGAGGGACTTGGCCAGGATGTCGCGGATGCCGGCCATCTCCAAGATGTGGCGGGCGGCGCCCCCGGCGATCACCCCGGTGCCCGGGGCCGCCGGCTTGAGCATGACCCGGCCGGCCCCGCTCTCCCCGATGACCGGGTGGGTGATGGTCGAGCCGGCCAGGGCCACCTCGAAGACGTTCTTGCGGGCCTCTTCGATGCCCTTTTGCACCGCCAGGCCGGCCTCCTTGGCCTTGCCGTAGCCCAGGCCGACCCGGCCGTTGCCGTCGCCCACCACCATCAGGGCGGCGAAGGAGAACCGCCGGCCGCCCTTGACGACCTTGGCCACCCGGTTGACCCGGATGGTGCGCTCCTCGTACTGGATGTCGCTCATGGCCTCAGAACTCCAGTCCCTCGCTCCGGGCGGCCTCGGCCAGGACGGCCACACGGCCGTGGTAGGCGAAGCCGCCGCGATCGAACACCACGCGGCTGATCCCGGCCGCCTTGGCCCGGGTCGCCACCAGGCGGCCCACGGCCTCGGCCCCGGACACGTTACCGCCGCCCGCCGCCCCCAGAGACCGGCGCAGCTCGGGCTCCACCGACGAGGCCGCGGCCAGGGTGCGGCCGCTGCGGTCGTCGATCAGCTGGGCCGAGATGTGCCGGTTGGACCGGCTCACGGCCAGGCGGGGGCGTCCGGCCGTGCCGGTCACCTTGGCCCGGACCCGGCGGTGGCGCCGGATCCGCAGGGCCCGCTCGTGGTTGGTCTTGCCGGGCATCACTTCGCCGCCTTCCCAGCCTTGCGCAGCACCCGCTCGCCGGCGTAACGGACGCCCTTGCCCTTGTAGGGCTCGGGCTTGCGGATCTTGCGGATGTCGGCGGCCACCTGGCCCACCTTCTCCTTGTCGATGCCCTTGACGATGATGCGGGTGGGGGTCGGCACCTCGAAGGTGATGCCCTCGGGCGCGTTGACGTTCACCGGGTGGCTGAAGCCGAGGGCCAGCTCCAGGGCCCCCGGGCCCTTGGCGTTGGCCCGGTAGCCCACACCGACGATCTCGAGCTCCTTGCTGAAGCCCTGGGTGACCCCGGTCACCATGTTGGCCACCAGCGAGCGGGTCAGGCCGTGCAGGGCCCGGTGCTCGCGCTCGTCGTCGGGCCGCTCCACCACCAGGACCTCACCCTCTTGGGAGATCGAGATGCCGGCCGGCAGGTCGCGGGCCAGCGTCCCCTGGGGGCCGGTCACGGTGACCGAGCTGTCGGCCAGGTCGACCTTGACCCCCGAGGGCACCGGGATGGGGGATCGTCCGATGCGTGACATCAGCGCACCGCCCCGGTCGTCTCGGCGTTGGGCTCACCACACATAACAGAGCACCTCCCCGCCGAGGTGACGCTTGCGCGCCTCGCGGTCGGTCATGAGCCCGTGGCTGGTCGACACCACGGCCACCCCGATGCCACCCAGGACCCGGGGGATCTTGTCGGCCCGGGCGTAGATGCGCAGCCCGGGCTTGGAGACCCGCTTGATGCCCCCGATCGTCCGGGTGCGGTCCTGGGCGTACTTGAGGGTGATCTCGAGCGTCGACCCGGGCCGGGTCTCGTTCTTCTCCACCGTGTAGCTGGCGATGAAGCCCTCGCGCTCCAAGATGGCCGCGAGCGCCTCCTTCAGCTTCGAGCCGGGCATCTTGACCGTCTCGAACTGCGCCGAGTTGGCGTTGCGGATCCGCGTCAGCATGTCGGCAATGGGGTCGGTCATCGTCATGGTCGCGCTCCTACCAGCTCGCCTTGGTGACTCCGGGTACCTCGCCGGCGTGCACCATCGTCCGCAGGCAGATACGGCACAGCCCGAACTTGCGGTAGACGGCCTTGGGCCGGCCGCATCGCTGGCACCGGGTGTAGGCCCGGACCTTGAACTTGGGTGTGCGTTGCTGCTTCTGGATCAGTGCCTTCTTAGCCATGGTGCCTATCGGGTCTCCTGTCGGAACGGGAAGCCGAACGCCCGAAGGAGCGCACGACCCTCCTCGTCGTTGCGGGCGGTGGTGACGATCGTGATGTCCATACCCCGGACCGTGTCGATCTTGTCGTAGTCGACCTCGGGGAAGATGAGCTGTTCGGTGACCCCGAACGTGTAGTTGCCCTGGCCGTCGAACGAGCGGGGCGAGAGGCCCCGGAAGTCCCGGATCCGGGGGATGGCCAGGCTGATCAGGCGGTCCAGGAACTCCCAGGCCCGGTCGCCCCGCAGGGTCACCTTGGCCCCGATCGCCATGCCCTCGCGCAGCTTGAAGGCGGCGATCGACTTCTTGGCCCGGGTCACCACCGGCTTCTGGCCGGTGATCACCTCGAGGTCGCGCTGGGCCCCCTCGATCAGGGACTGCTGCTGGGTGGCCTTGCCCACGCCCATGTTCACCACGATCTTCTCGAGGCGGGGGACCTCCATCACGTTGCCCAGCTCGAGCTCGCCCTGGAGCTGGGCCCGGACCTCGCTCAGGTAGCGCTCCTTGAGGCGCGGCCGGGCGGTGGCCGTCGTGGTGCTCACAGCTCACCCCCGCACCTGCGGCAGATCCGCAGCTTGCGGCCCTGCTCGTCGACGGTCATCCCGATGCGGGTGGGCTCACCGCAGCTCTTGCAGATGATCGACACCGAGGCCACCGGGACCGGCATGAACTTGTCGATGATCCCGCCCTGCATGGTGTTGCGGGTCGGCTTGGCGTGGCGCTTGGCCACGTTGACGCCCTCGAGGACCACCTTGCCCTCGGCCGGCAGGGCGCGCACCACCTCGGTGCGCTGGCCCTTGTACTTGCCGTTGCGAACGATGACCCGGTCTCCCTTGCGGATCCGCATCACAGCACCTCCGGGGCGAGCGAGACGATACGCATGAACTTCTTGTCCCGCAGCTCCCGGCCGACCGGGCCGAAAATGCGGGTGCCGCGGGGCTGCTGCTGCTCGTTGATCAGGACCGCCGCGTTCTCGTCGAAGCGGATGTAGCTCCCGTCCGGGCGCCGCTTCTCCTTCTTCGTCCGCACCACGACGCAGCGGACGACGTCGCCCTTCTTGACTGCCGCCCCGGGGATGGCGTCTTTGACCGTGGCCACGAACACGTCGCCGATGCTGGCGTAGCGACGGCGCGAGCCGCCGAGCACCCGGATGCAGAGCACCTCTTTGGCCCCCGAGTTGTCGGCCACCCGTAGCCGCGACTCCTGCTGGATCATCGGGCACGCTCCGTGACCTCGGTCAGCCGCCAGCGCTTGAGCTTGGAGAGCGGCCGGGTCTCGACCACCCGGACCCGGTCACCGACCTTGGCCGAGCCCTCGGCGTCGTGCACATAGAGGCGCTTGGTGCGCTGCACGGTCTTGCCGTAGCGGGGGTGCCGGACGCGCTCGACCACGGCCACCACCACGGTGGACTCCATGGCGTCGGACACCACGATGCCCTCGCGGACCTTGCGCCGGTTCGCCCGGGTGGCCTCTGGCGCCGTCTCCTCGGCCATCAGGACTCCTCCTCCGTGTCGTCGGCCCCGTCGGCCCCCTCGCCCTCGGCGGCCCCGGCCTCGACCTCGGCCTCGGCCGCCTTGGCGCGGGCGCTGGTCTTTTGCGCCCGGGCCTCTTCGACCTCGCGCCGTGCGGGGGCGAAGAGCGGCTCGTCCTCCAGCGCGTCGGCGGCGGCCAGGGCCTCGGCCTCGGTGATGTCGCGGTCGCGCAAGACCGTCAGGATCCGGGCGACGTCCTTGCGGACGGTGCGCATGCGGGCGGTGTTGTCCAGCTGGCCGGTGGCCAGCTGGAAGCGCAGGTTGAACAGCTCGCGCCGGGATTCCTCGAGCCGGCTCTCCAGCTCCTCGGTGTCCATGACGACCAGCTCGGAGGCGCCCATCAGACCTGCACCTCGGGGGCACCGTGGGTGCCCGGACGCACGATGAAGCGGGCCTTCAGCGGCAGCTTCTGGATGGCCCGGTCCATGGCCGCCTCGGCCAGGTCCCGCTCCACCCCGGCCAGCTCGAAGAGCACCCGGCCCGGGCGCACCACGGCGACCCAGTGCTCGGGGTTGCCCTTGCCCGAGCCCATGCGGGTCTCGGCCGGCTTCTGGGTCACCGGCTTGTCCGGGAAGACCCGGATCCACACCTTCCCGCCACGCTTGACGTGACGGGTCATGGCGATCCGGGCCGCCTCGATCTGGCGGGCGGTCAGCCAGCCCGGTTCCATCGCCTGGATCCCGAAGTCGCCGAAGTTCACCGTGGTCCCGCCCTTGGCGGCGCCACGGAGCCGGCCGCGCTGCTGCTTGCGGTGTCGGATCTTGCGGGGCATCAACATGTCAGTCGGACTCCCGGCGGAAGTGCGGCGTCTCGTGGTGCTCGTGACGGCTGCGCCGCTCGATCTCTTCGTCCTCGGCCAGGCGCTTCTCGAGCTCGTCGGGCTCGGCCGGGGGGGCGATCAGGTCGGCCACCGGGGCCTCGGTCACCTCGTCGTCGGCCTCGACGGTGACCGCCTCGGCCGCACCGTCGGCCTCGGCCGCCAGGTCCGGGGCCAGGTCGGCCACCTCCTCGCTCAGCGGGGCCTCGGTGGCGCCGTCGGTCTCGGCCACCTCGTCGGCCGCCGCCGTGCCCGGCTCGGGCTGGTCGATCCGCCGGCGGCCGCCGCCGGCCGTGATCAGGCGCCGGGGGCGGTTCTGGCCCGAGGTCTCGCCCACGGCCATGGCCGCCTCGCGGGTGATCTTGTCCTCGATCGAGACCTTGTAGGGG
Source organism: uncultured Acidimicrobiaceae bacterium (assembly GCA_963836375.1). Lineage (GTDB taxonomy): Bacteria > Actinomycetota > Acidimicrobiia > Acidimicrobiales > RAAP-2 > CAWIJK01. Next base: position 731,101 of record CAWIJK010000004.1, read on the forward strand.
AGGATGTCGCCCTTGTAGATCCACACCTTGACCCCGACACGCCCCGACGTCGTCTTGGCCTCACGGAAGCCGTAGTCGATGTCGGCCCGCAGGGTGTGCAGGGGAACCCGGCCCTCGCGGTAGGACTCCTTGCGGGACATCTCCGAGCCGCCGAGCCGGCCCGAGCACTGGACCCGGACCCCCTGGGCCCCGGCCTTCTGGACGGTCTGGATGGCCCGCTTCATGGCCCGGCGGAAGGCCACCCGGCGCACCAGCTGGTCGCAGATCCCCTGGGCGATCAGCGCGGCGTCGAGCTCGGGCTGCTTGATCTCTTGGATGTTGAGCTGGATCCGGTTCTGGAGCCCGGTGATCTCCTCGAGCTTCTTCTTCAGCCGGTCGGCCTCGGCCCCTCGCCGGCCGATCACGATGCCCGGCCGGGCGGTGTGGATATCGACCCGGAGGCGGTCACGGGTGCGCTCCACCTCGATCCGGCTGACGGCGGCCGCCTCCAGCTGGGACATGAGGTAGTCGCGGATCTTCCAGTCCTCGACGACGAACTCCCCGTAGTGGCGCTCCTCGAACCAGCGCGACTTCCAGTCGGTGGTCACGCCGAGGCGGAACCCGTAGGGGTTGACCTTCTGGCCCATCTACTTGTCCTTCTTCCTCAGTCGTCGACGCCTGGTCGGCTGCTCGGTCGTCTCCTCGGCGACCGGCTCGGGCTCGGGGGCCCCCGCCGCGTCGTCGGTCTCGGTCTCGGTGTCGGACTCGTCGGTGTCGGACTCGGTGGCCGCGTCGTGGGCGTCGGCCTCGGTCTCGTCGGTGTCGGTGGCAGCGGCTTCGGCGTCGTGGGCGTCGGCCTCGGTCTCGTCGGTGTCGGACTCGGTGGACGCGGCCTCCGCGTCGGCACCGGCCCCGTCGGTTTCGGCGTCGGCGTCGTCGTCGTCGTCGGCCTCGGCGGCGGCCTCGACAATGTCCTCGGCCGACTGCTCAACCACGGCGTCGTCGACCAGCTCGTCTTCGACCTCGGCTTCTTGGGCCTCGGCCTCGGCCTCGGCCTCGGCGGCGGCGGCGGCCGCCTCCTCCTGGGCGTGACGGCGCCGCGACAGGCGGCCCGAAAGGTCGGCCCGGCGCCGGGACTCGGACACCCGCCGGGAGCGCTGGCCGCCGGCCACCTCGCGCTCGGCCCGGCGGCGGGCCAGGCGGTCGTCGGGCAGGCGGCTCACGATCACCGTGATGTGGCAGGTGCGCTTGCGGATGCGCGAGGCGCGGCCCCGGGCCCGGGGCCGCCAACGCTTGAGGGTGCTGCCCTCGTCGGCGTAGCAGGCCGACACGTAGAGGTCCTCGGCGTCTTGGCCCTCGTTGTGCACGGCGTTGGCCACCGCCGACGCCAGGACCTTGCCCACCACGGTGGCCGCTTCGCGCTCGGTGGTCCGCAGCAGCTCGTTGGCCCGGTCGACGTCCTGGTCGCGGATCAGGTCCAGCACCTGTCGGGCCTTGCTGGCCGACATCCGGTAGTGCTTGAGGACGGCCCGGGTGCCCGGGCGCTCGTTGGTCTTGGTGCCCGGCATCTCAGCGCCTCCCCGCCCGCTCCTGGCCGGCGTGGAACCGGAAGGTGCGGGTCGGTGCGAACTCGCCCAGCTTGTGGCCGACCATCGACTCGGTCACGTAGACCGGCACGTGGCGGCGGCCGTCGTGGACGGCGATGGTGTGGCCGACCATGTCGGGGATCACCGTCGACCGACGCGACCAGGTCTTGATGACCCGCTTCTCGCCGCTCGCGTTGAGGGCGTCCACCTTCTTCAAGAGGTGGTCGTCGACGAAGGGTCCCTTTTTGAGGCTGCGCGGCACGGCTCCCAGACCTTCCAGCTACCGCCGGGCGCCGCGGGTGCGGCGGCGGCGGACGATCATCTTGTCGGACTCCTTGTGGCGGGCCCGGGTCCGGCCCTCGGGCTTTCCCCACGGCGACACCGGGTGCCGGCCGCCCGAGGACTTGCCCTCGCCACCGCCGAGGGGGTGGTCGACCGGGTTCATGGCCACGCCCCGGGTCTGGGGGCGCACGCCCTTCCAGCGGTTCCGGCCGGCCTTGCCGATCTTGACCAGCTCGGCCTCGGCATTGCCGACCACCCCGAGGGTGGCCCGGCAGTCGATGGGCACCCGGCGCATCTCGGTGGAGGGGAGGCGCAGGGTGGCGAAGGCGCCTTCCTTGGCCACCAGCTGGATGCTCATCCCGGCCCCCCGGGCCATCTTGCCGCCGCCGCCGGGACGCAGCTCGACGTTGTGGATCACCGAGCCGACCGGGATGTAGCGCAGGGCCAGGGCGTTGCCCGGCCGGATCTCGGCCCCCTGGCCGTTCTGCAGCCGGTCGCCGACCTTCACCCCGGCCGGGGCCAGGATGTAGCGCTTCTCGCCGTCGAGGTAGTGGAGCAACGCGATGCGGGCGTTGCGGTTGGGGTCGTACTCGATGGCCGCCACCTTGGCCGGCACCCCGTCCTTGTCCCGTCGGAAGTCGATCACCCGGTACTGGCGCTTGTGCCCGCCACCCTGGTGCCTCGAGGTCTTGCGGCCCAGGTTGTTGCGGCCCCCCGATCCCGGGCGCGGGGCCACCAGCGAGCGCTCGGGCCGGTCCCGGGTGATCTCGGAGAAGTCCGAGACGGTCTGGAACCGGCGGCCGGGGCTGGTCGGCTTGCGTGATCGCAGGGGCATGGCGTCGGTGCTCCTCAGCTCTCGAAGAGATCGATCTTGTCGCCCGGGTGCAGGGTGACGATGGCCCGCTTGGTATTCGGCCGGCGCCCGACGGTGTTGGACCGCCGGTTCACCGTGGCCTTGCCCTTGCGGTTGAGGGTGTTGACCTTGTCCACCTTGACCCCGAAGGCCTTCTCGACCGCCATGCGCACGTCGATCTTGGTGGCCTTGGGGTCGACGACGAAGACGTAGACGTTGCGGTTCATGAGGCCGTAGGTCTTCTCGGAGATCACCGGGCGGATCAGCACCGTGGTGGCGTCGCGGGCGGTCACGTGGGCTCTCCCGTCTCGTCGCCGGCCGGCTCGTCGGCCTCGTCGTCGGCATTCCCCTCGAACTCGGCCTCTTGGAGCTCGACCACCTCGTCGCCCGTCGCGGCGTCGACCAGCTCGTCGACCACCATGGTGTCGCCGGTCTCGGCGTCGACCACCTCGACCACCAGCTCGGCCAGGTGGTCCTCGCCGCCGGGCAGGGTCTCGTCGGTGAAGACCAGCCACTCGTTGCGCAAGATGTCGTAGGCCGACAACTCGTGGGCGGCGACGGTCTGGACGTCGGGCAGGTTGCCGAAGGAGCGCTCGGCCACCACGTCGTCGGGGCCGAGCACCACCAGGACCCGGCCGCGCAGCCCGAGGGCGTCGAGGGCGGCCACGGCGTCTTTGGTCCGTGGCTCCTCCCAGCCCCAGGCGTCGACCAGGGCCACCCGGTCCTCGGCGGCCCGGTCCGAGAGGGCCGAGCGCAGGGCCAGGCGCACCATCTTCTTCGGGGTGCGCTGGCGGTAGCCGCGGGGCTTGGGCCCGAGGGCCACCCCGCCGCCCACCCACTGGGGGGACCGGGTCGAGCCCTGCCGGGCCCGGCCGGTGCCCTTCTGGCGGTAGGGCTTGGCCCCGCCGCCGCGGACCTCGGCGCGGGTCTTGGTCGACTGGGTGCCCGAGCGGGCCGCCGCCAGCTGGGCCGTCACCACCTGGTGCAAGACCGCCCGGTTGGGCTCGATGCCGAAGAGCAGGGGCTCGAGGTCGACCGTGCCGAGCTCGTTGCCCTCCACGTCGCGGCGGGCCACCGAGCGGGCCTCGGGCTCGGGGCGCTCCTTGCGGCGGGGGCCCCGGCGCACCACCGCGGCGGCCTCGGTGGTGCTCATCTGGACCCCCCGGCCCGGCTCGGGGCCTTCACCGAGTCCCGGAGCACCACCACGGCACCCCGGGCCCCCGGGACGGCCCCTTTGACCAGCATCAGCTCGCGCTCGGGGTCGGCCGAGACGACCTCGAGGTTGAGGGCGGTGACCTGGCGGCCCCCCATCCGTCCGGCCATCCGGGTCCCCTTGAAGACCCGCGACGGGGTGGCGCAGGCCCCGATCGACCCGGGCACCCGGTGGGCCTTGTGGTTCCCGTGGGAGGCCCCCTGGCCCTTGAAGTTGTGGCGCTTCATGCCCCCGGCGAAGCCCTTGCCCTTGGACACGGCGATGGCGTCCACCTTCTCCCCGGCGCTCCACAGCTCGGCCGTCAGCTCCTGGCCGACCTCGTACTCGCTGATGTCGTCCAGGCGCAGCTCGACCAGGGTGCGGCCCGGGTCGACCCCGGCCGCCTCGAAGTGGCCCAGCTCGGGCTTGGTCAGCGTCGAGGACCGGCGGAAGCCGAAGGTCACCTGCAGGGCCGAGTAGCCGTCGCGCTCGGGGCTCTTCACCTGCACCACGCGCACCGGCGCGACCTTGAGCACCGTCACCGGGATGGCGCGGTTCTGGTCGTCCCAGACCTGGGTCATGCCGACCTTCTCGCCGACGATCGCCTTGCTTGCCACGTGGGGGTCTCTCCTGGACGGGTGCCGGCGGTCTCCCGCTGGCACGCCAACGCTCCGCCCGGGATTCCCGAGCGGAGCGGCTCGAATGTCTCGGCCCGAGGTCCCCGGCGTCCTCTGGACGCGCCGGGCGCTCGTGCACATCTGCTGGGGGGCCGACACGGGGTGCCGTGCCGGGGGGCCGGAAATCGGCCCGAAAAGAGAACTTACACCAAAGCGCCCGCAGCCGCCAGGGGCGGCCCCCGGCCCGGGGGCCCTCAGGCGTTCTGGATCTTGATCTCGATGTCCACCCCGGCCGGAAGGTCCAGGCGCTGGAGCGAGTCCACCGTCTTGGGGGTGTGCTCGACGATGTCCACCAGGCGCTTGTGGACCCGCATCTCGAAGTGCTCCCGGCTGTCCTTGTACTTGTGGGGGGAGCGGATCACCGTGTAGCGGTGCTTGTCGGTGGGCAAAGGGACCGGCCCCTGGACCTTGGCCTGGGTGCGCAGGACGGTCTGGACGATCTTCTCGGTGGACTGGTCGAGGATCTCGTGGTCGTAGGCCTTCAACCGGATCCTGATCTTCTGCCTGGGCCCGTCGGCCATGTCGTCCTCTCGCTCCCCGTCAGCCGGCTGCTACTTGAGGATCTTGGTGACGCGGCCCGAGGCGACCGTCCGCCCGCCCTCGCGGATGGCGAACCGCAACCCCTCCACCATGGCGATGGGCTTGCCCAGCTCGACGGTCATCTCGGTGTTGTCGCCCGGCATGACCATCTCGGTGCCCTCGGGCAGGGTGATGGTGCCGGTCACGTCGGTGGTCCGGAAGTAGAACTGGGGCCGGTAGTTGCTGAAGAAGGGCTTGTGGCGGCCGCCCTCCTCTTTGTTCAGCACGTAGATGGTGGCCTCGAAGTCGGTGTGCGGGGTGATCGAGCCGGGCTTGCAGAGCACCTGGCCCCGCTCGACCTCCTCCTTCTTGGTCCCCCGGAGAAGGGCCCCGATGTTGTCGCCGGCCTGGCCCTGGTCGAGCAGCTTGCGGAACATCTCGACCCCGGTGACCGTGGTCTTCTGGGTGTCGCGCAACCCGACGATCTCCACCTCGTCGCCCACGTGGACGATGCCCTGCTCCACCTTGCCGGTCACCACGGTGCCCCGGCCGGTGATGGACATGACGTCTTCGATGGGCATGAGGAACGGCTTGTCGACCTCGCGCACCGGCTCGGGGATGTAGCTGTCGACCGCGTCCATCAGCTCGACGATCTTGGGCGTCCACTCCGGGTCGCCCTCGAGGGCCTTGAGCGCGCTGACCCGGATGATCGGGGTGTCGTCGCCGGGGAACTCGTATTCGTTGAGCAGCTCGCGGACCTCGAGCTCGACCAGGTCCAGCAGCTCCTCGTCGTCCACCATGTCGGCCTTGTTCAGGGCGACCACGATGTAGGGCACGCCCACCTGGCGGGCCAGCAGGACGTGCTCACGGGTCTGGGGCATCGGGCCGTCGGCGGCCGAGACCACCAGGATGGCCCCGTCCACCTGGGCGGCGCCGGTGATCATGTTCTTGATGTAGTCGGCGTGGCCCGGCATGTCGACGTGGGCGTAGTGCCGGTTCTTGGTCTCGTACTCGACGTGGGCGATCGAGATCGTGATCCCGCGCTGCTTCTCCTCGGGCGCCTTGTCGATCTGGTCGAACGGCGTGAACGAGGTGTTGGGGTTCTCCTCGGACAGGACCTTGGTGATGGCCGCCGTCAGCGTGGTCTTGCCGTGGTCGATGTGCCCCATCGTCCCCACGTTGATGTGGGGCTTCGAGCGCTCGAACTTCTGCTTGGCCATCTGCCCAACTACTCCCTGATCTCGGGCGGAACCCCCTCGGGCCCGCCGCGACGGTCACCCGCCGCTTCTACATGTTGTGCCGCTCTCGTCACCCAAGATTCTGCCCGGTGACGCCCTTCTTTGCCGAGCCGGCCGCTGCCGGCCGCCCTATTCACCGTGGGCCCGGGCGATGATCTCCTTTGAGATGGACTCGGGAACCTCGTTGTAGGCGTGGAACTGCATCGTGTACGTGGCGCGGCCCTGCGTACGCGAACGTAGGTCGGTAGCGTAGCCGAACATGTCCGACAGCGGTACCTGGGCCCGGACCACGTGGCTGCTGCCCCGCTGCTCCATGCCCTCGACCCGGCCCCGGCGGGAGGAGAGGTCCCCGATCACGTCGCCCATGTAGTCCTCGGGGGTGACCACTTCTACGTCCATGACCGGCTCCAGCAGGACCGGGCTGGCCGCCCGGGCGGCCTTCTTCACGGCCATCGAGCCGGCGATCTTGAAGGCCATCTCCGAGGAGTCCACGTCGTGGTAGGAGCCGTAGGTGAGCAGCACCCGGACGTCGACCATCGGGTAGCCCGCCAGGACCCCCGAGGTGAGGGCCTCTTGGATCCCGGCGTCGACCGAGGGGATGTACTCCTTGGGGATGACCCCGCCGGTGATCTTGTCGATGAACTCGTAGCCCCCGCCCGGGCCCGTCGGCTCGAGGGAGATCACCACGTGGCCGTACTGGCCCCGGCCGCCGGTCTGGCGGACGTAGCGCTCCTCGATCTTCTCCACCGGCTTGCGGATGGTCTCGCGGTAGGCCACCTGGGGCTTGCCCACGTTGGCGTCGACGCTGAACTCGCGCAGCATCCGGTCGACCAGGACCTCGAGGTGGAGCTCGCCCATCCCCGAGATCACCGTCTGGCCGGTCTCCTCGTCCGAGCGCACCCGGAAGGTCGGGTCCTCCTCGGACAGGCTGAACAGGGCCTTGGAGAGCTTGTCCTGGTCGGCCTTGGTCTTGGGCTCGACGGCCACGTGGATGACCGGCTCGGGGAAGGTCAGCTCCTCGAGCACGATCGGGTGCGCCGGGTCGCTCAGGGTGTCCCCGGTGGTGGTCTGTTTCAGGCCCACGGCGGCCACGATGTCGCCGGCGAAGCAGGCGTCCTTGTCCTCGCGGTGGTTGGCGTGCATCTGGAGGAGCCGGCCGATCCGCTCCTTCTTGTCCTTGGTGGTGTTGGTGACCGTGCCCCCCTTTTTCAGGGTGCCCGAGTAGACCCGCAGGTAGGTCAGCTTGCCCACGTAGGGGTCGGTCATGATCTTGAAGGCCAGCGCGCTGAAGGGGGCCGAGTCGTCGGGGGGGCGCTCTTCGACCTCGTCCTTGCCCGGCTTGGTCCCCGGCGTCGGCGGCAGGTCGAGCGGGCTGGGCAGGTAGTCGACCACGGCGTCGAGCATGGGCTGGACGCCCTTGTTCTTGAAGGCCGAGCCGCACAGCACCGGGACCACCTCGGAGGACAAGGTGGCGGTGCGCAGGGCCCCGCCCAGGTCCTCGGCCGTGATCTCCTCGTCGGCCAGGTACTTCTCCATGATCGAGTCGTCGTAGTTGCTGAGCACGTCGACCAGCTGGTGGCGGGCGTCGGCCGCCTCGGTGGCCAGCGACTCGGGGATGGGCTCCTCCTCCCACTTCTCGCCCATGCCCTCCTCCCAGACCAGGGCCTTCATCCCGAGCAGGTCGACCACGCCCTTGAACTCGCCCTCGGCGCCGATCGGGAGCTGGACGACGGCCGGGTTGGCGTCGAGGCGGTCACGGATCATCTCGACGGTGCGGGCGAAGTCCGCCCCCACCCGGTCCATCTTGTTGACGAAGCAGATGCGGGGGACCTTGTACTTGTTGGCCTGGCGCCAGACGGTCTCGGTCTGGGGCTCGACCCCGGCCACGGCGTCGAAGACGGCCACCGCCCCGTCGAGGACCCGCAGGGAGCGCTCCACCTCGACGGTGAAGTCCACGTGCCCGGGGGTGTCGATGATGTTGATCCAGGTGTCGCGCCAGCGGCACGTGGTGGCGGCCGAGGTGATGGTGATGCCGCGCTCTTGCTCTTGGACCATCCAGTCCATGGTGGCGGCGCCCTCGTGGACCTCGCCGATCTTGTAGTTGCGGCCGGTGTAGTAGAGGATCCGCTCGGTCGTCGTGGTCTTTCCCGCGTCGATGTGGGCCATGATCCCGATGTTGCGGGTCCTGGCCAGGGGAAACTCGCGGATGGGCGGCGGTTCAGCCATGGTGCTCTACCTCGGGGGGTGCGACTACCAGCGGTAGTGCGCGAAGGCCTTGTTGGACTCGGCCATCTTGTGCATGTCCTCGCGGCGCTTGACCGCGGCGCCGATGCCGTTGGAGGCGTCGAGGATCTCGTTGGCCAGGCGCTCGGCCATGGTCTTCTCCCGGCGCTGGCGGGAGAACCCGGTCAGCCAGCGGATGGCCAGGGTGGTGGCCCGGCGGGGCCGGACCTCGACGGGGACCTGGTAGGTGGCCCCGCCGACCCGGCGGGGCTTGACCTCGAGCTCGGGGCGGACGTTCTCCACCGCCTTTTTCAGCACGGCCACCGGCTCGTTGCCCGAGCGCTCCTGGACCAGCTCCAGGGCGCCGTAGACGATGCGCTCGGACAGGGTGCGCTTGCCCCGGGTCAGGACCTTGTTGACGAACTGGGTGACCAGGACGGACCGGTAGACCGGGTCGGGCTGGAGCTCCCGGCGGGTGGCCGGGCCGTTGCGGGGCATCTCAGGACTCCTTCTTGGCGCCGTAGCGGCTCCGGGCCTGGTTCCGCTCCCGCACCCCTGAGGTGTCGAGCGCCCCGCGGATCACCTTGTAGCGCACCCCGGGGAGGTCCTTCACCCGCCCGCCGCGCACCAGCACGATCGAGTGCTCCTGGAGGTTGTGGCCCACGCCGGGGATGTAGGCGGTGACCTCCACCCCGCTGGTCAGGCGGATGCGGGCCACCTTGCGCAGGGCCGAGTTCGGCTTCTTGGGCGTGGTGGTGTAGACGCGCGTGCAAACGCCGCGCCGCTGGGGCGCGCCCTTCAGGGCCGGCGTCTTGGTCTTGGTCACCTTGGCCTGCCGGCCCTTGCGGACCAGCTGGGCGATTGTGGGCACGCGCTACCTCTAGGTTCTAAAACGACGGGGTGGACGACCGCACGGTGGCCGGCGGGACCAGGCCCGCACGGCCCGCCGCGCCCTTCGACGCGGCCGGTTGCAGCGGAGCAATGCTAGGGCAACCGGGGCTTTCGGGCAAGCGGCCCGGGGACCGGTCGCCCCGCCTCTGCGCCGCCCAGTCTACGGGCCGGCGCCGCCGGTCAGGCACCGGCCTCGAGCGTCCCCTCGCTGGCCTCGGCCGGCGCCGGGACGCTCGGGGTGGCGCCGAGGACGCCGGGCTCGCCGTCCTCGGCCGCCGGGGCCGCCCCCAGCCAGCTGGCGTCGATGCTCGGGTCGAACGGGTCGTTGCTGATCCCGTCGCCCCCCACGTCGCGCAGCCACGCGGCGAGGTCCTCGGTGTCGCTGGAGCCGTCGCCGGCCCCGGTGGCCCAGAAGGGCATGGCCTCGGCGTCGGGCATCTCGAGGCGGATGGTCCGGTAGTGCTCCATGCCCGAGCCGGCCGGGATCAGCTTGCCGATGATGATGTTCTCCTTCAGCCCGAACAGCTGGTCGGAGCGCCCCTCGATGGCCGCCTCGGTCAGCACCCGGGTGGTCTCTTGGAACGACGCCGCCGACAGCCAGCTGTCGGTGGCCAGCGAAGCCTTGGTGATCCCCATCAGCTCGGGGCGCCCCTCGGCCGGCCGCTTGGCGTCCTCGACCAGCTGGCGGTTCACCTCGGCGTAGATCTGGTTGTCGACCCGCTCGCCGGGCAGGAAGGGGGCGTCGCCCGGCTCGGCCACCAGCACCCGGCGCAGCATCTGGCGCACGATGAGCTCGATGTGCTTGTCGTGGATCGACACGCCCTGGTCCCGGTAGACCTTCTGGACCTCTTCGACCAGGTACTGCTGGGTCTCGCGGATGCCCTTGACCTCGAGCAGCTCCTTGGGGTCCTTGGGCCCTTCGACCAGGGCGTCACCGGCCCCGACCTCCTGGCCCTCGGTCACCTCGAGGTGGGCCCGGGGCGCCACCAGGGCGGCCTCTTCGGTCCCGTCGTCGGCCACCACCGTGATGCGCCGGCCGCCCTCTTCCTCTTCGATGCGGACCACGCCCGAGTGGCGGGCCAGGACGGCCGCCCCCTTGGGGGTCCTCGCCTCGAAGAGCTCGACCACCCGGGGCAGGCCGTGGGTGATGTCCTCGCCCACGATGCCGCCGGTGTGGAAGGTCCGCATGGTGAGCTGGGTGCCCGGCTCGCCGATGGACTGGGCGGCGATCACCCCGACCGCCTCGCCGAGCTCGATCATGAAGCCGGTGGCCAGCGACTGGCCGTAGCAGGTGGCGCACACGCCGTGGGCCGCCTCGCAGGTCAGCACCGAGCGGACCCGGATGCGCTCGACCGCCTCGTCGTCGCGCAAGGTGGCCACCACCTCGTCGGTGAGCAGGGTTCCGGCCTCGACCGTGGACTTGTCCGACAGGGCCACCGGCTCGACCAGGATCCGGCCGTAGGCCCGGGTCTCGAGGTAGCTGCGCCGCCCGGGGCCGTCGGGCACCACCTCTTCGATCCAGATGCCCCGGGTGGTCCCGCAGTCCTCCTCGCGCACGATCAGCTCCTGGGCCACGTCGACCAGGCGGCGGGTCAGGTAGCCCGAGTCGGCCGTCCGCAGGGCGGTGTCGGCCAGGCCCTTGCGGGCGCCGTGGGTGGAGATGAAGTACTCGAGGACGCTCAGGCCCTCCCGGAAGGAGGACTTGATCGGCCGGGGGATCATCTCGCCCCGCGGGTTGGACACCAGGCCCTTCATGCCGGCGATCTGGCGGATCTGCTGGGCGTTTCCCCGGGCCCCCGAGTCGACCATCATGTCGAGCGGGTTGAACGACAGGGTGGACAGGGTCTGCTCCATGGCCCGGCCGACCTCGGAGTTGGCCGACGTCCAGATCTCGATCTCCTTCTGACGCCGCTCGTCGTCGGTGATGATGCCCCGCTTGAACTGGTTCTCGGCCTTCTCGGCCTCCTTCTCGTAGCGGTCCAAGATGCCCTGCTTCTCGGGCGGGGTCCGCACGTCGTCGATGGAGATGGTGAGGCCGGACTGGGCGGCGAAGCGGAACCCGAGGGCCTTGATGCGGTCCAGGCTGGCCCCGACCACGTGCTTCTCGTAGGCGGCGGCCAGCTCCTCGACGATGCTGCCGATCGGCACGTTGCGCTTGCCCACCACCTCGTCGACGTAGCGGAACCCCTCGGGCAGGGCCTCGTTGAAGAACACCCGGCCGGCCGTGGTCTCGACGGTGAGGGTGGATTCGTCGCCCGCCTCGATGCCCGCCGCCTGCAGGCGGGCGGCCAGCGAGGAGCCCTCGGTGGGCCGCAGTGTGATCTTGGCGTGCAGGTCGATGTCGCCGGCGTCGAAGGCGGCCTGGACCTCGTAGGAGTGCCGGAAGGCCCGGCCCTCGCCCTTTGCCCCGTCCACGGCCAGGGTCAGGTAGTAGGCCCCGAAGACCATGTCCTGGGTGGGCACGGTGATCGGGCGGCCGGTGGCCGGCGACAAGATGTTGTTGGCCGACAGCATCAGGACCCGGGCCTCGGCCTGGGCCTCGACCGACAGCGGCAGGTGGACAGCCATCTGGTCGCCGTCGAAGTCGGCGTTGAAGGCGGTGCAGACCAGCGGGTGGACCTGGATCGCCTTGCCCTCCACCAGCACCGGCTCGAAGGCCTGGATGCCCAGGCGGTGCAGCGTGGGCGCCCGGTTCAAGAGCACCGGGTGCTCGCGGATGACACCTTCGAGGACGTCCCAGACCTGGGGCCGGCGACGCTCGACCATTCGCTTGGCCGACTTGATGTTCTGGGCCAGCTCCGCGTCAACCAGGCGCTTCATGACGAAGGGCTTGAACAGCTCCAGGGCCATCAGCTTGGGCAGGCCGCACTGGTGGAGCAGCAGCGTCGGGCCGATCACGATGACCGACCGCCCCGAGTAGTCCACCCGCTTGCCCAGCAGGTTCTGGCGGAACCGGCCCTGCTTGCCCTTCAACATGTCCGAGAGCGACTTGAGGGGGCGGTTGCCCGGCCCGGTGACCGGGCGGCCACGCCGCCCGTTGTCGAACAGGGCGTCGACCGCCTCTTGGAGCATCCGCTTCTCGTTGTTGATGATGATCTCGGGCGCGCCCAGGTCGAGGAGGCGCTTCAGCCGGTTGTTGCGGTTGATGACCCGGCGGTAGAGGTCGTTAAGGTCAGAGGTGGCGAACCGGCCACCGTCGAGCTGGACCATCGGGCGCAGGTCGGGCGGGATGACCGGGACGGCCTCGAGGATCATGGCCCGGGGGTCGTTGACCCGCCGGCCGTGCTCGTCCCGCCGGTTGAAGGCGGTCACGATCTTCAGGCGCTTGATGACCTTCTGGCGGCGCTGGGCCGACAGCGGGCGCCGGCCGTCGGCGGCGTCGATCATCTCGCGCAGCTTGATCTCCTCTGCGTCCAGGTCGATCCGGTCGATCAGCCGCTGGATGGCCTCGGCGCCCATCCCGCCCTCGAAGTAGTCGTCGTAGCGGACCCGCAGCTCGCGCCACAAGAGCTCGTCCTCGAGGATCTTGCGGGCGTGCAGGCTCTTGAACTCGTCGAAGGCCCGGCGGGCCAGCTCGGCCTCGTCGTCGGACCGCTCGCGCATCCCGGCGATCTCCTTCTCGACCGCCTTCTGGCGGGCCTTGATCTCGGCGTCCCGGGCACCCTCGCCCTCGAGGGCCTTGAGCTCGTCCTCGAGGGCCTTGAACCGGCGGTCGATCTCGAGGTCGCGGCGGCGCTCGATGTCGGACACCTCCTCTAAGAGCTCGGCCTCCAAGGTGGCCAGGTCCTCATGCCGCTTGTCCTCGTCGACCCAGGTCACGAGGTTCGCCGCGAAGTAGATGACCTTCTCGAGCTGCTTGGCCTTGAGCTCCTCGCGGGCCTCGGTGCCCATGAGCAGGTAGGCCAGCCAGCTCCTGGTGCCCCGCAGGTACCAGATGTGCACGACCGGGGCGGCCAGCTCGATGTGGCCCATGCGCTCGCGCCGGACCTTCGAGCGGGTGACCTCCACGCCGCAGCGCTCACAGATGATGCCCTTGAACCGGACGCGCTTGTACTTGCCGCAGTAGCACTCCCAGTCTTTGGTCGGCCCGAAGATCTTCTCGCAGAACAGGCCGTCCTTCTCGGGGCGCAGCGTGCGGTAGTTGATGGTCTCGGGCTTCTTGACCTCGCCGTTGGACCAGCCGCGGATCGAATCCCCGGTGGCCAGCCCGATCCTCAGCTGGTCGAACGTGTTCACGTCCAGTGCCATTACGAGAAGCTCCTCTCTGCCGCGCGCCGCTCGTCCTCTTCGTCCGACCCGCGTTCGGGTCGGCTGATGTCGATGCCGAGCTCCTCGGCCGTCCGGAAGATGTCCTCGTCGATCTCGTGCATCTCGATCTCCTGGCCGTCGACGGCCAGAACCTCGACGTCGAGGCACAGCGACTGCATCTCTTTGATCAGCACCTTGAAGCTCTCGGGGATCCCCGGCTCGGGGATGTTCTCGCCCTTCACGATGGCCTCGTAGACCTTCACCCGGCCGAGGACGTCGTCGGACTTGATGGTCAACAGCTCCTGGAGGGCGTAGGCGGCGCCGAAGGCCTCGAGCGCCCAGACCTCCATCTCGCCGAAGCGCTGCCCCCCGAACTGGGCCTTGCCGCCCAGGGGCTGCTGGGTGATCATCGAGTAGGGGCCGGTGGACCGGGCGTGGATCTTGTCGTCGACCAGGTGGGCCAGCTTCAAGATGTAGACGTAGCCGACCGAGATCGGGTTGTCGTACTGCTCGCCGGTCCGGCCGTTGAACAAGGTGGCCTTGCCGGTCGGCTTGATCTGGACGTCGCCGTTGGCCGAGTCCGAGTGCAGCGTCTCGAAGAGCCGCTGGATCGTCGGGTGCCGGCCGGCGTCCTCGGCCTCGTCCCAGTGGGCCCCGTCGAACACCGGGGTGGCCACCCAGGCCGCCGGGTCGGTCCGGGGGCGGGTCTTGCGCAGGGGGGCGTCCTTGCCGGTCCCGTCGCCCTCGTTGTCGGTGGCCACGCCCTCCCAGCCCCAGCGGGCCGCGTAGCCCAGGTGGGACTCGAGCACCTGGCCGACGTTCATCCGGCTCGGCACGCCGAGCGGGTTCAAGATGATGTCGACCGGGGTGCCGTCGGAGAGGAACGGCATGTCCTCGACCGGCAGGATCTTGGAGATGACGCCCTTGTTCCCGTGCCGGCCGGCCAGCTTGTCGCCCTCTGAGATCTTGCGCTTCTGGGCCACGTACACCCGGACCAGCTGGTTGACCCCGGGGGGCAGCTCGTGGGCATCCTCGCGGGAGAACACCCGCACGTCGATGACCTTGCCCTCCTCGCCGTGGGGCACCTTGAGGCTGGTGTCGCGGACCTCGCGGGCCTTCTCGCCGAAGATGGCCCGGAGCAGTCGCTCCTCGGGGGTCTGCTCGGTCTCGCCCTTGGGGGTGACCTTGCCCACCAGCACGTCGCCCGGGCCGACCTCGGCCCCGACCCGGATGATGCCCCGCTCGTCGAGGTCGGCCAGGATCTCCTCGGAGAGGTTCGGGATGTCCCGGGTGATCTCCTCGGCCCCGAGCTTGGTGTCCCGGGCGTCGACCTCGTGCTCTTCGATGTGGATCGAGGTCAGCACGTCGTCGCGCACCAGGCGCTGGGACAAGATGATGGCGTCCTCGTAGTTGTAGCCCTCCCACGGCATGAAGGCCACCAGCAGGTTCTTGCCCAGGGCCAGCTCGCCGTTGTGGGTGGACGGGCCGTCGGCCAGGAGGTCGCCGGTGGCCACCTTCTGGCCCTCGGACACCAGCACCTTCTGGTTGATCGACGTGTTCTGGTTGGAGCGGCGGAACTTGGCCAGCCGGTAGACCTTCTTGCCCAGCGGGTGGCCGAGGCGGTCCTTCTGCCCGGCGCGGTACTCGACGACGATCTGGTCGCCCGAGACCTCGCCCACCGTGCCCTCGCCCTCGGCCAGCACCACGTCGCCGGCGTCGCGGGCGGCCCGGGCCTCGACCCCGGTGCCGATGTAGGGGGCCTCGGGGACGACCAGGGGGACGGCCTGCTTCTGCATGTTGGCCCCCATCAGGGCCCGGTTGGCGTCGTCGTGCTCGACGAAGGGGATCAGGGCGGTCGAGACCGACACGATCTGCTTGGGCGACACGTCCATCAGGTCGACCTCGGAGGGCGGCACGAAGTCGATCTCGCTGGTCGTGCCGTACGAGGTGTTGGCCACGCCGACCCGGACCCCGGTCCCCTGGGGGCCGCGGCGGACCAGCACCCGCTCCTCGGTGAAGTTCCCCTTCTCGTCGATCGAGGCGTTCGCCTGGGCGATGACGTGCTCCTCCTCCTCGTCGGCCGCCAGGTAGACCACCTCGCCGGTCACCCGGCCGTTGGACACCTTGCGGTAGGGGGTCTCGATGAAGCCGTACTCGTTCACCCGGGCGTAGGTGGCCAGGGCCCCGATCAGGCCGATGTTCGGGCCCTCGGGGGTCTCGATCGGGCACATCCGCCCGTAGTGGGAGCTGTGGACGTCACGGACCTCGAACCCGGCCCGCTCACGGGAGAGCCCGCCGGGGCCGAGGGCCGACAGGCGCCGCTTGTGGGCCAGGCCCGACAGCGGGTTGTTCTGGTCCATGAACTGGCTCAGCTGGCTGGTCCCGAAGAACTCCTTGACCGCGGCGACCACCGGGCGGATGTTGATGAGGGTCTGTGGGGTGATGGCCTCGACGTCCTGGGTGGTCATGCGCTCGCGCACCACCCGCTCCATGCGGCTGAGGCCCACCCGGACCTGGTTCTGGATCAGCTCGCCCACCGAGCGGATGCGCCGGTTGGCGAAGTGGTCCTGGTCGTCGATCCGGTAGGTCGAGTCCCCGTCGGCCATGTGCAGGGCCAGGTGGAGCATGTAGGTGGCCGAGGCCAGGATCTCCGAGCGGCTGAGGACGCCCTGGCCCGGCTCGGGCCGCTCCAGGTCGATCTTGAACAGGCTCGAGATGCGCTCGATCTCGGGGCCGAGCTTGCGGTTCAGCTTGTAGCGGCCGACCCGGGTCAGGTCGTAGCGCTTCGGGTTGAAAAAGGCGTTCTCGAAGTACTGGCGGGCGGCCTCGGCCGACAGCGGCTCACCGGGGCGGGCCCGCTTGTAGATCTCGAGCAGCGCCTCTTCTTGGGTGGGGGCGAGGGTCTTCTCCTTCTCCCACTGGCCCTCGAGGAAGTCGAAGTGGCGGACGAAGCGCTCCAAGAAGGCGTCGTCGCCGTAGCCGAGCGCCCGGAGCAGGACGAACAGCGAGAGCCGCCGCTTCCGGGCCACCCGGGCCCCGGCGGTGACGTCCTTGGAAGGCTTGGCCTCCACGTCGAGCTCGATCCACTCCCCCCGGTAGGGGTGGATGGTCCCGGTGAAGATGGTCTTGGCGTCCCGGCCCGGCTGGAAGATGACCCCTGGCGAGCGGACCAGCTGGCTGACCACCACCCGCTCGGTGCCGTTGACGATGAAGGTGCCCCGGTCCGTCATCATCGGGAAGTCCCCCATGAAGACGGTCTGCTCCTTGATCTCCCCGGTGGTGGCGTTGAGGAACCGCGCCCGGACGAAGACCGGGGCGGCGTAGGTCATGTCCTTCTCCTTGCACTCCTCCACCGAGAACTTGGGCGGCGGGCGCAGGTCGGGGTCGGTCGGGTCGAACTCCAGCTCCAAGCTGAGCTGGCCGGTGAAGTCCTCGATCGGGCTGATGTCGTGGAAGGCCTCGGCCAGGCCCTTGTCGAGGAACCACTGGAACGAGTCGCGCTGGATCGAGATCAGATCGGGCAGGGGCAGCGCCTCGTCGATGTTGGCAAACGAGACGCGTTCGGGGCTTCGGGACCGCAGGGGCAACGGCCTACTCCTCCCAGCTGGGTTGCGGACGGGTCATTCGGGTACTGCGGGCACTGCTCACGAGAGACGCCGGAAGGCCTGGTGGGAGGCCCGGGGGGTTGCCGTAGCGCGCGCCATTCAGCTGTTTTGACAGATGAACGCAACGAGGAGGTGCACGGCAACCTTGCATCCTACCCGGGGACGGGCGAGGGCACAACCCCCAGAACCGCGCGCCACCGCTCAGGACCGGAGACCCGGCCTCGAGCGCTGGGCGACAGGCTAGGAGCAACCGCCGGGAGAGTCAAGGATCCCGGCGGCCCGGGCGGGCCCGGGCCCCGGCACCTACTTGAGCTCGACGGTGGCGCCGGCACCCTCCAAGGAGGCCTTGGCCTTCTCGGCGTCCTCTTTGCTGGCCTTCTCGAGCACCGGCTTGGGGGCGCTGTCGACCAGGTCCTTGGCCTCTTTGAGGCCCAGGCTGGTCAGCGAGCGGACTTCCTTGATGACCTGGATCTTCTTGTCGCCCGCCTCGGTGAGGATGACATCGAACTCCGTCTGCTCCTCTTCCTCGGCGGCGACACCCCCGCCACCGGCGGCCGGGGCGGCGGCCACCGCCACCGGGGCGGCCGCGGTCACGCCGAAGCGCTCCTCGAACTCCTTGAGGAGCTCGCTCAGCTCCAGCACCGACAGCTCGGCGATGCCGTCGAGGATCTGATCTTTGGTCAGGGTCCCTGCCATGGTCTGTTCCTTCCCTTCTTCCGGTCTTCCGGTTTCGTCGTTCTTGGTCCTGGTCGCAGGCGTCTACGCCTCGGCCCCGTCGGCCGCCTCGGCCTCGGGGGGGGCGGCCTCGCCCTCGGCTACCTCGGGTTCTGGGGCCTCGGATTCTGGGGCCTCGGATTCTGAGGCCTCGGGTTCTGGGGCCTCGGCGGTGGCGGTCTCGGCGGTGGCGGCCTCGGTCTCGGGGGCCTCGGGCGCCGGTGCGGAGGCCTCGGCCGGGGCCGGCTCGGCCGCGCGGCGCTGGTCGACCACGGCCGAGATCCCGTAGGCCAGGTTTTGGGGCATGGCCTTGAGCAGGCCGGCCATCGTGGTCAACGGGGCGGCGATCGCCCCGGCGAGCTGGGCCAGCAGGACGTTGCGTGAGGGCAGCTCGGCCAGGGCGTTCAGCTGGGTGGGGGTCAGGACCCCCCCGTCGAGGATCCCGCCTTTGATCACCAGGTGGGGGTTGCCCCGGCCGAACTCCCGGAGGGCCTTGGCCACCGCGCTCACGTCCCCGTGCACGAAGGCGATCGCCGTCGGACCGGTCAACAGGTCCGTGATCGGCTCGTGGGGACCCCCGGCCACGGCCAGGCGGACCAGGGTGTTCTTGAAGATCTTGTAGTCGCCGCCGGCGGCGGTCAGGCTCCGGCGCAGCTCGGCCAGCTCGGCCACGCTCAGGCCCCGGTACTCGGTGACCACCGAGGCGTCGGCGCCGCTCAGGCGCTCGCGCACCTCGTCGACGACGGCGACTTTGTCGGCTCTCGGGTTGTCCATCGTTCCTCCACCGGGGATACCCGCCCGGCGGCGGGGCCTCGACCTGCGGTGTGCGACGGACCGACCCGGCCGGCAAGAGCCGGCGGTTCAGCGGTGTCGCCTCGTCGGGCGGGCATCTGGGCCCTTTGAGCACCGTGGTGCACCGGAGGTCTCTGGCGATTGGTGTTCTGTGACTGCGGTTCTGTGCCCGGCCGATCCGGCGGCGGGCGGTCGGCAGAGCGTAGTACGGCCCGGGGCCGACCGGCCAACGGCCCCCCGGCGCCCGACGGGTCGCTCAGGCCGTCTTGGCCAGCTCCTCGTCCACCGCCCGGGCCCGGGCGGGGTCGACCTTGACCCCGGGGCCCATGGTGGAGGTGAGGGTGATCGACTGGAGGTAGCGGCCCTTGGCCGGCGCCGGCTTGGCCCGCACCAGCTCGTCGAGGACGGCCCGGATGTTCGCCAGGAGCTGGTCTTTGGTGAACGAGCGCTTGCCCACCCGGACGTGCACGTTGCCGACCTTGTCGGTGCGGTACTCGACCCGGCCGCCCTTGAACTCGGTGACCGCCTTGCCGACGTCGGTGGTCACGGTCCCGGTCTTGGGGTTGGGCATCAGGCCCCGCGGGCCGAGGACCCGGCCGAGCGTGCCCACCTGGCCCATCAGGTCCGGGGTGGCCACCGCCACGTCGAAGTCCAAGAAGCCCTCGTCGCGGACCCTGGCCACCAGGTCGTCCGCCCCGACCACCTCGGCCCCGGCCGCCCGGGCCTCGGCCGCCTGCTCCCCGGCGGCGAAGACCGCCACCCGCTCCGAGCGGCCGGTCCCCGAGGGGAGCGAGAGGGTGCCCCGGACGATCTGGTCCGCCTTGCGGGGGTCGACCCCCAGGCGCACCGCCATCTCGACCGTCTCGTCGAAGTTGGCCGTGGCCGTCTCCTTCACCAGGTCGATGGCCTCGGGGACGCCGTAGAGCTGCTCCCGGTCAAACTTGGCCGAGGCCTCGTTGTACTTCTTGCCGTGCTGTGCCATGTCTCGTGTCCCTCTCGTGTGTCCGTGGGCCCGGATCCGCCGGCCGCCTCAGCGGGCGACGGAGATCCCCATCGACCGGGCGGTGCCCGCCACCTGGAGCTTGGCCGCCTCCAGGTCGTCGGTGTTGAGGTCGGGCAGCTTGACCTTGGCGATCTCGGCCAGCTGGGCGTCGGTGATGGTGCCCACCTCCTCGCGCCCGGCCGTGGCCGCCCCCTTGGGCAGGCCCGCCGCCTGGCGCAGCAGCACCGCCGCCGGGGGGGTCTTGAGGATGAAGCTGAAGGTGCGGTCCTCGTAGATGGTGATCTCGACCGGCACCACCGTCCCGCGCTGGGACTCGGTGGCCTGGTTGTACTGCTTGCAGAACTCCATGGTCTGGACCCCGTGGGGCCCGAGGGCGGTCCCGACCGGCGGGGCGGGCGTGGCCGAGCCCGCCTCGAGCTGGATCTTGACCTTCGCCAGCACTCGCTTCTTGGGTGCCATCTGCCTCTCCTTGGTCCCGGGCTCGTTCCCGGCTCGTCGCCGACCCCCTCGGGACCGGTCTCGTCGTCGTCGTGGTGGTCGTGGTCGCCCGGTGCGGCCCGGGCGGGCCGTCCTAGAGCTTGGCCACCTGGCTGAACTCCAGTTCGACCGGGGTCTCCCGGCCGAAGATGTTGACCAGCACCTTGAGCTTGAGCTGGTCCTCGTTGATCTCGGCGATCTGGCCGGAGAAGTCGGCGAACGGCCCCTCTTTGACCCGCACCGTCTCGTCCACCTCGTACTCGAGGCGGGGGCGGGTCCGCTTGGGGGCGGCCTCGACCCCTTCGGGCTTGACCTGGAGGATGCTCTCCACCTCGCGGCGGCTGAGCGGGGTGGGCTTGGTCCCGGGCCCCACGAACCCGGTGACCCCGGGCGTGTTGCGGATGGCGCCCCAGGTGTCGTCGTCGAGCTCGCAGCGCACCAGCAGGTAGCCCGGGAAGACCTTCTTTTGGACGGTGACCTTCTTGCCCCCCTTGAACTCGACCACGTCCTCCATCGGGATGACGACCTCGAAGACCCGGTCCTCCATCCCCCGCGAGGCGACCACATTCTTGAGGTTGGAGCTCACCTTGTTCTCGTAGCCCGAGTAGGTGTGGACCACGTACCAGCGCCCCGGCCGGTCGTAGGGGCTCGGGACGTAGACGTCCTCCTCTTCCTCCTCGAGGTCCTCGAGCTCCTCGAGCTGCTCGACCAGGTCGGCGGCCACCTCGGCCTCGGCCACCTCGAGCTCGGCGATCTCGCCCTCGGCGGCGACCTCGGTCACCGCCAGGGCCTCCTCAAGCTCTTCGACCTCGGCCGCCGCCTCCTCGGCCACCGCGTCGGCCAGGGTCTCGAGGCCGGCCTCGATGGCCAGGGCCTCCTCGACGATCTCGGCCCGCTCCTCGTCGGAGCCGGCCTCCTCCAGCCGGCGGGCGGCCTCGACGGCCACCGTCTCTTCGAGGATCTCGATCTCGGCCTCGGCCACCGCCGCGCCCTCGAGCACCTCGGCTTCGGCCTCTTCGAGCACCGCTTCGGCCAGGACCTCGAGCGCCACCTCGCCGTCGACGGCTTCTTCGAGCACCTCGAGCGCGGCCAGGTCGGCCGCCGCCCCCTCGAGCACCTCGCCCTCGAGGCTCTCGAGGGCGGCCTCGTCGGGGCCCTCGGGCCCGGTCTGGGACTCCGCCTCGGGGCGGGTTTCGTCGTCGGGGGTCACTGGCACACCGATCGGTTCGGGATCACTTCTGGAACATCCAGAAGATGGCCTTGCCGAAGGCAAGGTTGAGCAGGAAGATCAAAAGGACCATGAGCACCAGGGTCGTGAGCACGACCGCGGTGTAGTTGATCAGCTCGGCCCGGGTCGGCCAGGCGACCTGGCGGAGCTCGTCACGGACCTCCCGGAAGAACTGGGCGACGCTGGTCCGCTGGCGCTTGGCCGGCCGTGCCGCACCGGCGCCCCCGGCGCCGCGCCCGGAGCCCCCCGGGGGTCGGCCGCCCCCGCCCGGCGGCGGCTTGCGGGACGCAGGGGACCCGTCGGCCTCCATCTGGCCCTGGCGCTGCATCATGCGCTTGGTCTCGCGGTTCACGGCGGTTGCTCCGGATTCGACTATTGGGTCTTGGGCGACGGTCCTGCAGCTACGACAGGCTCCGAGCAGGGCAGGAGGGACTCGAACCCCCAACCGCCGGTTTTGGAGACCGGTGCTCTACCAGTTGAGCTACTGCCCTCGGTGGGCCGCCCTCGGTCGTCCTTCGGCGGGTGGCGTCCACCACCTGACCTGGGGAGCAGTCCGCAAGGCTAGCACCGGCGGTGGGCGGCGGCTCAGCGAGTCTCCTTGTGCATGGTGTGCTGGCGGTCCCAGCGGCAGAACTTCTTCATCTCGATCCGCTCCCGGTCGTTCAGCTTGTTCTTGGTCGTGATGTAGTTCCGTCGCTTGCAGACCTCGCAAGCCAAGGTGACCTGAACCCTCTTCTCGTTCTTCGCCACTGCGCCTCCTCCTCCGTGCTCCCTCGTGCCCCCCACACCGGCCGGCCGGGCCGGACGGGCCGTCCTGACCCTTCACCTCACCCCCGGCAACCCCCGGGGCAGTAGCGGCGGCGGGACTCGAACCCGCGACAACACGATTATGAGCCGTGTGCTCTGACCAACTGAGCTACGCCGCCAGGGGCGAGCCCCCTGTCGGAATCGAACCGACGACACCAGCCTTACCATGGCTGTGCTCTGCCGACTGAGCTAAGGGGGCGCCGCGGCCGTTCGGTCGCGACCGACCATGATAGCCACCGGACCGAGGGGGGCCATCTTCGGGCCCGGGGGTCGCTACCCTGGCCCGGATGCGGATCCGACTGGCGGCGGCCGGCGACGCCGAGGCGATCCGGGCCATCTACAACCTCGAGGTGACGACCGACGTCAACACCTTCGACCTCGTGCCCCGCTCCCCGGCCGACCAGCGCCAGTGGCTCGAGGCCCACCGGGGGCCCCACCCCGCGGTGGTGGCCACCGAGGGCCCGGCCGGGGCCGAGACCGTTGTCGGCTTCGGGTCCCTCTCCCCCTACCGGGACCGCCCGGCCTACGCCACCACGGTGGAGAACTCGGTCTACGTGGACCCCGCCCAGCGGGGCCGCGGGGTCGGGCGGGCCATCTTGGGCGAGCTGGTCGACCTGGCACGCGTGGGCGGCTTCCACGCGGTGATCGCCCGGGTGGTCGGCCACAACGAGGCCTCCATCGCCCTGCACCGGGCCTGCGGCTTCGAACTGGTCGGGGTCGAGCGCGAGGTGGGGCGCAAGCACCGCCAGTGGCTGGACGTGATCGAGCTCGAGCTCCTGCTCTGAGCCGCGGCCGGCCCGCTCAGGCGGCGGCCGGGTCGACGAACCACCCGGGCTCGTCGTGGAGGTGCTCGTCGTCGCGCCAGGCGGTCGACCAGCGGCCGAGCGGGGCCAGCAGCACCCCGAGCAGGACCAGCAGGGCGGCGGCCACCCACAGCGGGTTCGAGTGGATGAGCTGGTCGAGCAGGGTCTTGCCGCCCGGCAGGCCGATGAACGGCGAGACCACCGACAACACGATGAGCGCCGAGCGCAGCCGGCCGATGGCCACGGGCGCCAGCAGGACGATGCCCCAGGTCAGGTACCAGGGCTGGACGACGGGGCCCAGGATCACGAAGAGCAGCAGGCTCAGGCCGAGCGCGGTGAGGCCCCCGATCCGGTCGCTCACCTTGAGCAGGTAGACCGAGGCGGCCACCGCCGCCCCGAGGGCCAGCACCCGGGTCACCGACAGCACGCCACCCTGGCCGACGTCGAGCCCGACGGCGTGCAGGGCGCTCGACAGCCCCATCCCGATGCCGGTGGCCGGGGCCACCCAGCTGCGCACGGTGCCCGGGGTCTCGAGGTTGGCCACCCAGCCGACCCCGAGCCCGCTCACCACCGAGAGGGCCCCCATCACCCCGGCGGCGATCAGGCCGGCGGTGACCAGGGGCCGGACCCGCTGGCGCAGCGGCACCCCGGTCCCCATCCACTCCCAGCCGACGTAGACGATGCCGAGAGCCGCCGGGGCCTTGATCGCCGCGGCCAGGGCGCACAGGACCACCCCCCAGACCGGGTGCTTCAACTTGGCCGCCGTGATCCCCGCCACCAGCAGGCCGAGCATGTCGGCGTCGTTGTGGGCCCCGCCGATCAGCATCAGCAGCACCAGGGGGTTGAGGACGCCCAGGACGAAGATGGGCCCCGGGTCGCGCCCGTGGGCCACGGCCAGCTTGGGCAGGCACCAGGCGATCAGGGCCACCCCGGCCAGGGCGAACAGGCGCAGGAGCACCACCGTCACCAGCTCGTTGTGCAGGCTGGCGCTGGCCAGGAAGCCGTCGACCATCAAGAACAGCGGGCCGTAGGGGGCGGGGGTGTTGATCCACAGCGGGTCGACCGGGTTCGGGTAGGGGCCGGCGCCGAGGATCCCCGGGCCGAAGTGGTACGGGTTGATGTGCCGGCTCATCATCTCGCCCTGGGCGGCGTAGCTGAAGACGTCGCGGCTGAAGATGGGCGCCACCACCAGCATGGGGATCGCCCAGAGCACGAGGATCCAGGCCAGGTAGTGGATGGGCACGCCCGGCCGGCGGCGCAGGGCCTTCATCAGCCCGTACCAGACCCGCATGAACAGCACGAGGCCGCCGTACACGGCGACCAGGCCGAGGAGCATGAAGCTGTCCGAGGCGCCCTGGGCCGTCGGCTCGCCGAAGAACCAGGTGCCGGGCATCTCGAGCTTGAAGGGCGAGCTGGCCAGGGAGGCCCCGACGACCACCGACAACAGGGCGACGAAGCCGAGGACGGCCGGCTTGCGCAAGAAGCGCCAGTCGTCGGCGTCGTCGGCGTCGGGCTGCATCTGGTCGGCCAGCACCCGGGTCGGGAGGAACCGGACCTTGGCCATCTCGAGGCGGACCCCCACCCGGTCCGAGAGGTCCCAGGCCCGGTCGTTGGCCTCGCGCAGGAGGTGTTCTCCCCGCGACGCCACCGCCCGGGTCCGGGCCAGGGGGCCGGCCTTTCGGTCGGGCCGGGCCGGGCCGGGTTCTGCCGCCGGGTCGGTCGGGTTGCTCAGGGTTTCGGCCACTGCCGGGTGATCCTCACCTCTCGGGTGGCGCCGCCGGGGCCGGGGGTCGCCTTCTCACAGCGTTGCCTGCGTTGCTCGGTCGTCCGCGGACGGTCTGGCGACCCTGGGTGCGCAACCCGTCCGTAACGGCATTGTAACGATCGCGGGCGCCCGGGAAAAGTCATCCCGCCGACGGTTCAGGGTCGAGCCCCCGGGTCGAGCCCACGGGTCGAGCCCCCGGTCCGGCCCCGGGCCCGGCCGGGCCGGCCGGGGTCCGCGCTGACCTGGCCGGCGACACGGTTCGGCGACACGGTTCGGCGACACGGTCCGGCGTCGGGGGCACGACCACGTCGGGCCGAGACGCGGTCGGGGTGCGTGGCCCGGGAGTGCGTGGGCCGGGGAGGATTCGAACCTCCGTAGGCTGTGCCGGCAGATTTACAGTCTGCTTCCTTTGGCCACTCGGACACCGACCCGCGGGCCGCGAGACTACCCGGTGCACGCCGCCCGGCGGCCCTGCCGGGCCGCCGCCGGCACCCGCCACGCGGCCCGCCAGCCGGTAGCGTGGCCACCATGCCCACCTTCGACATCGTCTCCGAGGTCGACATGCAAGAGGTCCGCAACGCCGTCGACCAGGCCAACCGCGAGGCCGCCACCCGCTTCGACTTCAAGAACACCGACTCGTCGGTCGACCTCAACGACAAGGAGTTGGTGCTCCACTCCTCGACCGACGACCGCCTCCGGGCCCTGCACCAGGTGCTCGAGGAGAAGCTGGTCAAGCGCCAGGTCTCCTTGAAGGCCCTCGACGCCGGCAAGATCGAGGAGGCGTCGAAGGGGACGGCCCGCCAGACCATCGCCATCAAGGCCGGGATCTCCCAGGAGCACGCCAAGCGGCTCAACAAGTTCATCAAGGACCTCGGCCTGAAGGGCGTCGGTTCCCAGACCCAGGGGGACCAACTCCGGGTGACCGGCAAGAAGCGCGACGACCTCCAGGCGGTGATCGCCGCCTGCAAGGCGGAGGACTTCGGGATCCCGCTCCAGTTCAACAACTTCCGGGACTGAGCGCCCACCGGCCGTCGGGGGCTGGCCGCGGGGTGCGGTCGCCGGGGTCTGTCAGGCGTCGGCCGGCTCGGCCGCCTCGACCCGCTCGGCGGCATCGGGGTGCTCGACGGGGGTCACGTGGAAGAGACGCTGGTACACGACGAACTTGAGCACCCACAGCGCCCCGAAGGCGACGAAGTTGGCCGCGTTGACGAGGACACTGGTCAGGGCGTGGCTGAGGTCGTGGTGCTTGGCGAACTGCTCGGCCCCGTAGACGGCGAGGCTCGAGAGGGCCAGCCCCATGAACCCGAGCACCCAGAACGGCACGATCTCGCGCATGACGTGGGACTTGCCGCTCTTCCCCCAGACCCACTTGCGGTTGAGGTAGTACGAGGGCGGGGTGGCCACCACGTTGGCCAGCACGTTGGCCCACACCGCCGCCATCAGGTGCAGGATCCCGTAGACGACCAGCAGGGTCACCTGGGAGACGACGGTCGAGATGATCGACACCGAGGCGTACTTGGCCAGCTTCTTGGACGAGGGGTGCCGGATGATCTGGCCGACGCGCACGTTCAGGGTGTCATCGGACTTCCACACGTGCTTCAGCGAGGGGTGCGGGGAGGGCTCGGCCACGACGTCCGATCCTATCGGGGACCGCCGCCCGTCCCCGGGCGCCGGCGGGGCTCCGGTCAGGCGCCGACGCCGGTGACCAGGCGATTCGAGCGGGCCACCTCACCGAACCACAGGGCGCTCGGCTTCGGACGCCGTTCGAAGGTCGACCGGTCGACGGCGACCAGGCCGAAGGTCGGCCGGTAGCCGAGGGACCACTCGAAATTGTCGAGCAGGCTCCAGGCGAAGTACCCGCGCACGTCGAGGCCGTCGTCGAGGCACCGGCGGAGCCCGGTCAGGGCCCGGGTGAAGTAGTCGACCCGCTGGGGGTCGTCGTCGGTGCCGATCCCGTTCTCGGTGACCACGACCGGGATGCCGGTCACCGCGGCGGCCCGGCGAACCGTGTAGTCGACCACCTGGGGCCAGAACTCGTAACCCATCTGGGTGGCCGGCACCCCGGCCTCGGGGCCGAGCAGGCCCTTGGGCCCGAAGCGCATCCGGGTGTAGCACTGGACGCCGATGAAGTCGTCGCCCCCGGTCGCCTCCAAAAAGACATTCTCCAAGAGGTCCTCCGCGGCCTGGCGGACGGCCTCGCCGCCCTCGACCGCCACCAGCTCCCCCATCGACAAGGTGAGCCCGACCGGGAAGTTGCCCGGGGCGGCCCGCAGCGCCTCGACGGCGAGCCGGTGTGAGCGCACCATGGCCTCGTTCACCGCCACGTGGCGCTGGAGGTCGTCCTTCACCCCGGGGGGGAAGGCCCCGAGCATGTAGCCCATGACCCCGATCACGTTGGGCTCGTTGATGGTGCAGGCCCACCCGATGAGGTCGCCCAGGTGGGCGGCGGCCCGCTCGACGAAGCGGGCGAAGCGCTCGGGGGCGTCGGGCGCCTCCCAGCCGCCGCGGGCCGACAGCCACAAGGGCGTCGTGAAGTGGTGGAAGGTCACCACCGGCTGGATGCCCCGGCCCAGGCAGGCGGCGCACATCCTGCGGTAGTGGTCCAGGGCGGCGACGGACCACTCGCCCTCGGCCGGCTCGATCCGGCTCCACTCGAGCGAGAAGCGGTAGGCGCCCAGCCCGAGGTCGGCCACCAGGTCGACGTCCTCGCGCCAGCGGTGCCACGAGTCGCACCCGTCCCCGCTCGACTCGACGCAGCCCGAGTCCGGGTCGTGCTCCCAGGCCCACCAGTCGTTGTTGACGTTGCCCCCCTCGATCTGATGGGACGAGGTCGCGCTGCCCCACAAGAAGCCCTCGGGGAACTCGATCGTGCCGGCGGCGTTGCTCTGAGCGGTCATCGCCTGCACGGTAGACGGCGGGACGGGGTTTCGCCCGCGGCCGGCGGGCCTGCCAACATGGCCCGGTGAGCGAGTCCCTCGACTTCTTGGTCCACCTGCTCGACCTCGAGCCGATCGAGGTGAACATCTTCCGTGGCATCCAGCCCTCCGAGGAGCGTCAACGGGTCTTCGGGGGCCAGGTGGCCAGCCAGGCCCTGATGGCCGCCGGCCGCACGGTCGAGCACGGCCGGGTCCACTCGCTGCACTCGTACTTCCTGCGCCCGGGCGACCCGACCGTGCCCATCCTCTACGAGGTCGACCGGATCCGCGACGGCCGGTCGTTCACCACCCGGCGGGTGGTGGCCATCCAGCACGGCCGGGCCATCTTCAACATGGCCTGCTCGTTCCACGACGACGAGGTCGGCCTGGACCACCAGTTCGAGATGCCTGACGTGCCCGGGCCCGACGACCTGGCCTCGCTGCCCGAGCGGCTGGCCCCCTGGCGCGAGGAGCTGGCCGAGTGGTTCGGCCGACCCCACCCCATCGACCAGCGCTACATCGGGGACCTGCCCTGGAAGCACGGCCCGGGCCATGAGCCCTACCAGCGCCTGTGGATCAAGGCCGACGGGGACCTGCCCGACGACCCGCTCCTGCACGCCTGTGTGGCCGCCTACGCCTCGGACATGTCCCTGTTCGACACCATCCTCCAGCCCCACGAGGTGCGCTGGGACGACCCCAACTTCATGGGGGCCAGCCTCGACCACTGCATGTGGTTCCACCGCCTGTTCCGGGCCGACGAGTGGCTGCTCTACGACACCGACTCGCCGATCGCCGCCGGGGGGCGGGGCGTGGCCCGGGGGTTCTTGTTCGACCGGGCCGGCCGCCTGGTGGTCTCGATGGTCCAAGAGGGCCTGGCCCGGGTCATCGGCTGAGCCCCGGGCGACGGCGCCGGGCGACGGCGCCCGCCGCCTCAGCGCTCGGCGATCGGGACGTAGCGGCGCTCGTCGGCGCCGATGTAGAGCTGGCGGGGCCGGGCGATTTTGGAGTCCTGGTCCAACAGCTCCTCCCAGTGCGACAGCCAGCCCGAGGTCCTCGGGATGGCGAAGAGGACCGGGAACATCTCGAGCGGGAAGCCCATGGCCTGGTAGATCAGGCCCGAGTAGAAGTCGACGTTGGGGTAGAGCTTGCGCGAGGTGAAGTACTCGTCGCTGAGGGCGATCTCTTCGAGCTTGAGGGCGATGTCCAAAAGGGGGCTCTTGCCGGTCACGGCGAAGACCTCGTCGGCCGTCCGCTTGATGATGGTGGCCCGGGGGTCGTAGCTCTTGTAGACCCGGTGGCCGAAGCCCTGCAGCCGGCCGTTCCCGGCCTTCACCCCCTCGATGAACGCCGGGACGTTCTCGATGCTCCCGATCTCGGTCAGCATGCGGATCACCTGCTCGTTGGCCCCGCCGTGGCGGGGGCCGTAGAGGGCGGCGCAGGCGGCGGCGCAGGCCGAGTAGGGGTCGGCGTGGGACGAGCCGACCACCCTCATGGCCGTGGTCGAGCAATTCTGCTCGTGGTCGGCGTGGAGGATGAACAAGACGTCGAGGGCCTTGGCCAGCACCGGGTCGGCCTCGAACCGGGGCTCGGCCACCTTCCACATCATGGAGAGGAAATTGGAGGCGAAGTCGAGGGAGTTGTCGGGGTAGACGAAGGGCATGCCCACGCTGAAGCGGTGGGCGGCGGCGGCCAGGGTGGGCATCTTGGCGATCAGCCGGATGATCTGCTTGTCGCGCGACTCGGCGTTGAAGATGTCCTTGGCGTCGAGGTAGAAGGTGGACAGGGCGGCCACCGCCGAGACCAGCATGCCCATCGGGTGGGCGTCGTAGTGGAAGCCCTCCAGGAACCGCTTGCGCACGTTCTCGTGGATGAACGTGTGCATCGTGACCTCGTTGCGCCAGGTCTCGTAGGCCCCGGGCGTCGGCAGCTCGCCGTGCAAGAGCAGGTAGGCCACCTCGAGGTAGGTCGACTGCTCGGCCAGCTGCTCGATCGGGTACCCGCGGTAGCGCAGGATCCCGGCGTCCCCGTCGAGATAGGTGACCGCGCTCTCACAGGCCGCCGTCGACATGAAGGCGGGGTCGTAGAACCAGACCCCCGGCAGCAGCTTGGACCACTCGGAGGCCGCGACCCCCCCGTTGACGATGGGGATCTCGAGCGTCTCGCCCGTCCGGTTGTCGGTGATGGTGATGCTTTCGGGCACGGGCGGGTGGCCCTCCTGTCCAAAGTTCTCCGCGACGTCGACGCGCGCCCGAATCCTACGGCGCGTCCGGTCGGCCGGTCGAGACCGCCCCGGGCCGGCTCAGCCCGGGGGCCTCGGCCCGGTGGTGGTGGTCCCCGGCGACCGAGTCGTGGTGGTCGCCGGGACGGTGGTGGTGGTCGTCGGCGGGGTGGCCGGGGCGATCCGGACCGAGTAGCACCCGGCGAGCCCGCTCTGGTCGGCCTGGCCGGGCGGCGGGCTCACCGACACGCTCAGCCCGTAGGTGTCCCCCGGGGAGGTGGGCAGGGCGGGCAGGGCCACCGCCGCCGAAGCCCCCGGGGCGAGGGCGACCCGGGCCGACGCCGACGCCGGGGTGCCCGCCCCTTGGGGTTGGAGCTGGGCGCTGACCGTGGCCCCGCGCTCGGCCACGTTGCCGAAGTTGGCCACCACCGCGTCGACGGCCAGCCGGCCGGTCGGGGGCAGGATCGAGACGTTGGTGGCCTGACAGGCCCCGGCCGCCCCGGGCGGTCCCCCCGGTGGGGTCCCGAGCGGTGGGACGGCGGCCGGGGTCACCTGGACGCTCACCAGCTGGAGGCGGTGGTCGGCGGCCAGGCTGGCCGACCCGGTCAGCGCGGCCACCAGGGTCTGGACCGGCCCGGGGGCCCACAGGGTGGGGTCGTGCACCCACACCGAGCGGGGCAGGGCGGCGTTGCCCGGGGCCAGGCGCAGGGCGCGGCGCACGCTGGCGTAGGCCTGGTCGGACTGGGCCAGGGCGCTGCCGGCCCGGCTCAGCCGGTCCGCCGCCTGGTCGGAGGGCAGCAGGGTGCCGGCGGCCGAGCCGGCCGGGGTCGCCCCCGGCGCCGCCCCCGGCGTGGCCGCCGACGTCATGCCGAGCAGGCCGTCGACGGCACCGCGGATCTCGGCCACGGCCGACGCCCGGTCACCGAGCGCGGTGGCGAACCCCTGGTCCAGGCCGTCGGCCGGCGACGGCGGGGCCAGCGCGGCGGCGGCGGCGGCGGTGGCCTGGGCGTCGGCGGCCAGGTCGTCGAGCTGGATCCCGAGGGTGCGGCGGTCGAGGCCCGCCATGGTCGACACGAGGTGGTTGAGCTGGCCCGCCTGCTCGTTGGACTGCTCGGCCAGGGCGCTCGCCTGCAGGGCGTAGGAGCGGTCGACGTCGACGGTGTAGGGGCCCGAGGCGTGGCCGATCTTGAGCGCCCCCCCGACGAGGAGGAAGAGTGCGAGCGCCACCAGGACGGCGATCCACAGGGTCCGGCCGAGCGGTCGCCGGCGACGTCGGCGGTCGATCGGCGGCATTGGCGCCCGACGCTACCCGCCGACCCGGCGGTGGCCGGGGGCGGGGCGGGACCACTCAGGCGTCGGTCGGTTCGGACTCCCGGGGCGTCGAGCCCGCGGTGGCCAGGGTGCTCGAGGTGGCCCGCCACTCGACGGTGGGCCGGATCGCCTCGGGGTCCACCCGGTCTCGGTGGCGGTCCACCACCGACAGGAGCGACGAGATGGTCGACTGGTTGAGGAGGTGGGGCACCAGGCCCAGGTCGAGCAGTTTGGTGTGGGCGGCCCGGTAGTAGTGCTCCTGCTTCTCGACCCGGGGGTCCTCGAGGTGCTCGACCTCCACCGGGCCCGGATAGGTGTCGACCACCATCTGGGCCAACTGGGCGACCGAGAAGGATTCGGTGAACTGGTTGAACACCCGGAACTCGCCGGCCTTGGCCGGGTTGGTGCAGGCCAGCTCGACGCAGGCCAGCGTGTCGCGGATGTCGAGCATGCCCCGGGTCTGGCCGCCCGAGCCGTAGACGGTGAGCGGGTGGCCGACGACGGCCTGGACGCAGAAGCGGTTGAGCACCGTGCCGAAGACGCCGTCGTAGTCGAAGCGGGTGGCCAGGTCCGGGTGCAAGTCGGTCTCGGGCGTCTCCTGGCCGTAAACGATCCCCTGGTTGAGGTCGGTCGAGCGCAGGCCCCAGATGCGACAGGCGAACATGATATTGGCGCTGTCGTGCACCTTGGACAGGTGGTAGAAGGACCCGGGCTGCTTGGGGTAGGGCAGCAGGTCGGTCCGGCCACGGTGGGTGATCTCGATGAAGCCCTCTTCGATGTCGATGTTGGGCGTCCCGTACTCGCCCATGGTGCCCAGCTTGACCAGGTGGATCGAGGGGTCCACCTCGGCGATGGCGTAGAGGAGGTTGAGCGTCCCCACCACGTTGTTCACCTGGGTGTAGACGGCGTGCTTCTGGTCGATCATCGAGTAGGGGGCGGAGCGCTGCTCGGCGAAGTGCACCACCGTGTCGGGTGCGAACTCCCGCAGGACCCGGGACGTGAACCCGGCGTCAGTCAGGTCACCGACGAAGGTCTCCACGGCCAGGCCCGAGACCTCGCCCCAGACCCGCACCCGGTGCTGGAGGCCCGAGATGGGGACCAGCGAGTCGACCCCCATCTCCAAGTCGTAGCCCCGGCGGGCGAAGTTGTCGACGACGCCGACGTCGTGGCCCCGGCGCGAGAGGTGCAGCGCCGTGGGCCAGCCCAGGTAACCATCGCCCCCCAGAACCAGGATCCTCACCCGCCGTCCCCTTTCTGTCGTGCTTCGCGTGCGGTGCTCTCGTGTCGTGCTCGTTGCGGCCGTGCTCGTGGCGCTCGTTGCGCCGGTCCGTCCGCTGGGCCGTGGGGCCCGCCGTCGCCGATCGGCTGCCAACGGCAACAGATCCGCAACAAAGGCGATGTTGCCCCACCAAGCTGGGAATCAGCTGAATCGGGACCGGGAAGGCCCTGGAGATGTGTGAGGGGATGGTGAGCCGAGGCGCCGAATTCAGGCGTCGAGGAGGGACCGCACCTCGGACTTGGCCACCTCGAGGTCGTCGACGTCGAGGGCCACCGCCCCTCGGGGCCCGAGGAACAAGAAGGTGCACCGGCGCACCGGGCGCCCGACGGCCTCCTCGACGGCCACGGCGTAGGCCGCCCCCTGGGGCCGGTAGCGGCCCAGGGCGTCGGCCCGGTCCTCGTCGGCGGGCAGCTGGTCGGTCTTGTAGTCGACCACGGCCAGGGCGTCACCGTCGTCGACGAGCAGGTCGACGAAGCCCTCCAGCACCCGGTCGCCGACGGGGACCCCGACGTAGAGCTCCCGCCAGTAGCGGCCGCCCCGCACCGCCTGGCGCACGACCGGCGACTCGAGGGCGGCCCGGGCCAGGCGTTCGATCTCGGCCGTCCGGGTGGGGACGCCCTCGGCCACCGCCTGGACCGCGGCCAGGTCGGCCAGGCCGTGCCCGTCGGCCAGGTCGACCTGCTGGAGGGTGGCGTGGACGGCCCGGCCGACGGCGGTGCCCGCCCGGCCCCGGCGCCAGGCCGGGCGTCGCTCGTCGGCCCCGTCGGCGTCGCCGGCGGGCTCGGGGCCGGCCTCGGCGAGGAGTCGGGCCACGGCGGTGGCGGCCAGGGTCCGGGGGCGCTCGGCGCGCCCCAGGCGCTCCGCGCGGGCCTCGGCCCATCGCCGCCGGGCGTCGGGGGTGTCGGGCCCGGCGTCGGGCCCGGACGTCACCGGCCCCGGCGGTCCCGGCGCCTCGCGGCCCGCCTCCAGCCGGCGCCAGGTGGTCGGGTCGGTGCCGGCGGCGGCCTCCAGGCGGGCGGCGGCGCAGTCCGAACCCGCCTTGTGGTGGAGGCTGACCACCAGGTGGTCGCGGGCCCGGGTGGCCCCCACGTAGAGCAGGCGCAGCCGCTCGTGGGCCTCCATGGCCTCCTCGCGCTGGGCCAGGTCGTCGTACCCCGCCGTGCGCACGCCGGCGGCCACCGAGACCTCCGGGCCGCCTCCGCCCCACACGACGAGCGGCCTCGACCGCTCGGCGCCGGCGTTGAGCCCGGCCATCACCACGATCGGGAACTCGAGCCCCTTCGACGCGTGGATGGTCATGATCCGCACCGAGTCGTCGTCGATCTCGGGGAGGACCGACTCGGTCACCCGGGACCCCTCGGCGTGCTGGAGGTCGGCCCAGGCCAAGAAGCGACGCAGATCCCCCCCGAAGGCGTCGGCGAACTGGCGCGCCTGGTCGGCGATGAAGCGGAGCCGGCGCCACGCCTCGCGGGGGCGTTGCTCGTCGAGGGCCAGCGCCATCAGCGAGCGCTCGGCGAGCACCCGCTCGATCAGCGCGCTCACGTCGAGCCACCAGCGGTCCCCGTGGAGCTCGGCCAGGGAGCGCTGGCCGGCCGCCACCGGGTGGTCGGTCCCGAGGGTGCCCGGCGCCGGCTCCCGGTAGTCCCAGCGGCCCCCGGCCCGGTGGAACCCGTAGAGGTCGTCGTCGCCGCACCCGAAGAGGGGGGAGCGCAGGGCGGCCACCACGGCGACCTCGTCGGTCGGGTCGTCGACCGCTCGCAGCACGCTCAACAGGTCCTGCACCTCGGGGGCGGCGTACACGAGCGAGCTGCTCTCGAGCCGGAAGGGGAGGTCGGCGTCCTCGAGGGCGCGCTGCAAGATGGGCAGGCCGGTCCGGGCCGGGACCAGCACGGTGATGTCGGCCAGGGTGGCCGGCCGGCCCTCGTCGCCGACCGGCCACCCCTCGGCCCGGATCCGCCCGATGGTCCGGGCGATGTCCTCGGACTCGCGTCGGCGGACCTCGTCGACCGGCTCGTCGGTCTCGGTCGCGCCCCCGAGGACCACCACCGGCGGGAGGTCACCGGGACCCCCCGGGTCGGCGCGGTGGGCGGCGAGCGGCCGGTAGGCCGGCTGCATGCCCGGCTCGCCACCGCCGATCAGCTCGGCGAAGACCTGGTTGACCCAACCGATGACACCGGGGACCGAGCGGTGGTTGGCGGTCAGCTGGAGGACGTCGAGGCCGGGCCGGTCCCGGACGTCCAAGAACAGCGAGATGTCGGCCCGCCGGAACCGGTAGATCGACTGCATCGGGTCCCCGACGAAGAACAGGCGACCGGGCTCGACGTCGAAAGAGCGCCAGTCGCCCCCCGGCGCCGTCGCGTCGTCGGTGGCGATCCGCACCGCCAGCTCGGCCTGGATGGGGTCGGTGTCTTGGAACTCGTCGATCAGGACGAAGCGGTACTGCTCGCGCAGCGACCGGCTGACCTCGGGCGAGCGGCGAACGAGGTCCCGTGCGAACACCAAGAGGTCGTGGAACTCGAGGCGCCCCTCGGCCCGCCGGGCCCCGGCCGAGTCGACGGTGAGCCCGGTGGCCGCGGCCAGGAACCGCCCGAGAGCGGCCCGGCCCACCCGCTCGAGGACCGCGGTTCTGGCCGCCTCGGCCCGGGCCAACGCGTCGCGGACGTCGTCGATCGGACACGACCAGTTGGCCCGTTGCCCGTGGGCGAAGCTCAGCTTCGGGCTGTCGACGAGGATCTGGAGGGCCTCGAGGTCGTCGGCCGCCCCCTCGAGCCGCCCGGCCAGCCCGTCGAGCCGGCCGAGGTGGGCGAGCAGCTTGTCGTCCTCGGCCCGGCAGTGTCCGGCCAGGCCCCCGGCCTGGCCGAGGGCGTCGACCACCGGCCCGACGTCGACCACCGGCGCCGGCTCGGGCGCCGCCGGGCGCTGCGCCAGGACGTCCCAGCGCTCGTTGAGCTCGACGGCCACCTCGAAGAGCCGCTCCACGGACACCCCGAGGACCAAGAGGCGGAGCACCGCCGGACCGGCGTCTGGGTCCTCGAGCAGCTCGTCGAAGAAGGCCGCCCACCGCTCACAGAAGGCCACCCGCGAGCGGACCTCGTCGAACACCTCGAAGGTCGGCGGGAGGCCCGCCTCGAAGGGGTGCTCGGCCAGGATCCGGCGGGCGAAGCCGTGCAGGGTGCTGATGGCGGCCCCGTCGATCTCGGCCACCGCCGCCCGGGCCAGCTCGGCCCGGCGGGCCGGGGCCCCCGGCGGAGGCCCCGGCGCGAGCTCGTCGTCGCGGCCGTCGGCCAGTTGCTCGAGCGAGGCCCCGACCCGGTCCCGCAGCTCGCCGGCGGCGGCCTCGGTGAAGGTGATCGCCGTCAGCTGGTCGAGCCGGGCCGCACCGGTGGCCACCAGCTCGACGATGCGGGCCACCAGGGCGGTGGTCTTGCCGGTCCCGGCCCCGGCCTCGACGAACTGGGTGGCCCCCAGGTCGCGGCGGATGGAGCGCCGGGCCAAGAAGTCGTCGACGGCGCCGCTCACGGCCCGGCCTCGGCCAGCGGCTCGGCCAGCGGCTCGGCCAGCGCCGCGTATCGGGCCAGCGCGGGGGCCCGGCGGATGCGCTCCCAGGCCCGGCCCCGGTCGCCCGGGCACGCCGCCTTGAAGTCGCAGAACCGGCAGTTGGCGTACTCGGCGTTCGACGACTCGCCGGGGTGGGCCGGGAAGGCGCCCGCCTCGATCCCGTCGACCACCACCTCGAGCGCCTGGCCGAAGCGGGCCAGGACCCGGTGGTCGAGCGGGTACCCGACGGACTCGAAGCCGCCCTTGTCGCTCACGAACCAGTACTGGGTGCGCACCGCCACGTCCCCGTGGCGATCCCGGGCCGCCAGCCCGTAGAGGGCCAGCTGGAGCTTGGTGCCCCCGGCGACCGGGTCGTCGGCCAGCACGTCCATCCCGTAGCGGCTCCCCGTCTTGTAGTCGATGACCACCAGCGACCCGTCGTCGGCCCGGTCGACGCGGTCGACGCGACCGCCGAAGCGCACGCTGCGCCCGCTCGAGAGCCCGACGTGCACCGGTGGGGTGCCCTGGCGCCCGAAGGTGAACTCGACCTCTTCGGGCACCACGCCGGCCTGGGCCCGGTAGCGGTCGTCCTCTTCGACGAAACGGTGCAGGTCCCGCAGGATGCGGGTGCGGTCGAAGCCCCACAGCAGCGGGCGCCCGACCAGCCCGGCCTGCTCGAAGCGGGCGAAGGTCGCCTGGGCCGCCTCGTCGAGGCGCCGGTGGCCGGCCGGGCCCCACGGGGTCCCCGGGTGGATCCGCTCGGCGCGGGGTCGGGCGGTCTGGTCGGCCACGAAGTGCTCGAGGACCTCGTGGACCACGAGCCCCCGGTCGCGGGGGCTGATCCGCAGCACCTCCTCGGGCCGCTCGGTGACCTGGACCCGCAGGACCCGGCCGAAGAAGTAGCGCCGCGGGCAGGCGGCATAGGTCTCGAGCCCGGTCGCCGACTGCTGGTCCTCGGCCACCGACAGGTCGAGGCCCTCGCCCGAGATGTTCCCGGCGAACCGGGTGAACTCGCCGCTCGCCCGTTGGCGGCGGGCCCGGACGCCGGCGCCGAGCACCCGGTCGAGCCCGAGCAGGTAGTGGCCGGCCAGTGACCCAGTGGCCTCGC
Organism: uncultured Acidimicrobiaceae bacterium; assembly: GCA_963836375.1. Lineage (GTDB taxonomy): Bacteria > Actinomycetota > Acidimicrobiia > Acidimicrobiales > RAAP-2 > CAWIJK01. The sequence goes on from CAWIJK010000004.1 coordinate 768,351, forward strand.
GCCACACGAGCAGGCTCCGCAGATCGCGGTCGGCCAACGAGGAGGGCTCGCCGCCGGCGCGCACCGTGGCCGTGAACGAGGGGAGGACCCGGTAACGGGGCCCGGCCGGGATCGTTGCCAGGTCGCCGCTGTAGAGCCGGGCCGGGGCCGACGTCAGGTGGCCCAGGGTGTCGAGGAGCCAGCGGGACGGTCGCAGCTCGCGCCCGTGGAACTGCGCCCCCCGGGCGAACGAGAGGACCCGTTCGGGAGCCGAAAGGAGGGCGGCGGCGTAGTCGCGCTCGGCGTCGTCGGCCCGCACGGTGCGCAGCGGGACCTCGGGCCCGGCGGCCGAGCGCTCGGCGTCGGGGAGCAGGGCGTCCTCTGGGGCGGGCGCCGGGAAGGCGCCGTCGTTCATGCCGAGGACGAACACGACGTCGAGGTCGAGGCCGACCATCTCGGCCACCCGCCCGACCAGCACCCCCCGGCCGAAGCGGGTCGTCTGGGGGGCGGCTGCCTCGAGCTCGGTGGACACGGCGGCCCGGAAGGTCGCCGGGTCGACGGCCGGCCCGAGCCGGTCGAGCACGGTCAGCTGCCGCAGCGACTCGCGCACCGCCGTCAGCGCCTCCACCTCGTCGGGCGGCCACTCGCCCTGGCTTCCCGGTCCGCCCAGATAGGCCAGCAAGAAGGCGTCGGCCCATTGCTCCCAGTCGGCCCAGGTGCGCCGCGCGTCGCCGAAGCGGGCCGCCAGCGAGGCGACGAAGGACCCCAGCTGGCGGCCCCGCTCGAGTTGGCGGCGCCAGCGGGCCGCCTGGCCCGGGGGCTCCTCGTCGTCGACCGGTCCGTCGGCCAAGCGCTGACGCAGCTGCGCGCTGAACGTCGCCAGATGGCGGCTCCAGCCCTCGAGGCCGCCCTGGACCCCGGCTCTGCGCGAGACGAGGTCCCATTCCGAGGCGGGGACCGGTCGGCCGTCGTCGAGGATCGGCGCATTGGCCAGCCACGAGACCACCGCGTCGCGGGCCCAGTCCCCGTCGGCCAGCTCGAAGGCGCCGAGCAGCGTCCGCCCGGCCACGGTGGCCGACAGCGGCCGCGCCCCGGTGCCGTTGTGGGGGATGCCGGCCTGGGCGAGCAGCTCGCGCACGAGACGCGGGTAGGGGGCCGGCCCGGCATAGGCGACGGCCATCCGCTCCAGGGGTACCCCCCCGGCGTTGCGGGCCATGAGCGCGCGGAGGGTGGCCAGCACCTCGGCGTCGGCCGTCGGGGCGCTCAGGACCTCGGTCCCGGTGGGCGGCGTCGTCGGCGTCGTCGGCGTCGTCGGCGTCGTCGGGGTCGCCGGGGCCGTCGGCCCCGGGGACCCGGCGTCGGGGGGCTCGAGGCCGGCCAGCGACGCCGGACGGTCGGCGGCGGCGAGCCGACCGAGGAGCTCGCCGGCCGACGAGTCGGCACCCGGGGACCCGGTCGTCCCGACGATCACGACCAGCGGGCACCGCCGGCCCAGCGCCTCGAGCAGGCGCTGGTCGTGGGGGGCGGGGCTGAGCGGCAGGTACCACACGACGTGGCCGAGGCCAGCGGGTGGCCCGTCGGCGGCGAGCACGGCGTCGGCCGCGGCCGCGGCCAGGTCGGTGTCGCCGTACCAGCCGCGCAGGCGCTCGGCCACGACATCGAGCACCCCGAGCACCTCGGCGGCCCGGGCGCTCTGGGCGGCGAGGCGCCCACGGGTCGACGTGGGGACCCCGCGCAGGTCGGTGAAGGCGGCGGCCACCGCCCGGACGGTGGCCGGGTGCTCGCGCACCGGGCCGAGGAGCGGGCCGGCGCCGGCGGCCAGGGCCGCCCGGACCGCCGCGTCCACCACGGCCGGGGTGGCCGGACGCCGGCCGGCGGCGGCCAGGGCGGAGCCGCCGAGCTCGTCGGCCAGCGCGGCGGCGGTGAGGAACCGCACGTTGAGAAGGCCGGGGCGCCCGGCGGGCCCGGGCCCGAGGTCGCCCGAGGCCAGCAGGCGGCGAGTGGCCAGGCCCACCGAGGCGCGCGGGACGACCACGGTCACCGGGGCCAGCGCGTCGGCCCCCTGGGCGTCGGCGATCTCGGCCCGGAGCACCCGGGCCGCCGCCCGGCCGAAGTGGGCGGTGCGGACCGAGACGGGCACGGCCAGCATCGTAGGTTCGGGGTGTGACCGGGCCGCCGGGGTGGGCGGCCCGAGGTCAGGCGAGCCCCTCGGCCTCGGGCAGCTCGGCCGGCCCGTCGGGCGGCCCGAGGCCCACCAGCCGGCCGAGGCCGGCGGGGGCGAGGTCGTCGGCCGGGCCGGCCAGGAGCTCGGGGGCCTGGGCCAGGCGGGGGGTGGCGGCCACCGGCACCTGCTCGGCCAGCTCCTTGGCCCCCGCACCGACCACCCCGAGGTCGGGGAACTTGCGGGCCGTCACCAAGACCCGCGACTCGAGCGAGCCCACGGCGTCGTTGTAGGCCTCCACCGTGGTGGTGAGGCCCCTGTGCAGCTTGGACAGGTGGGTGCCCATGACCCGGAGCCGGTCGTAGAGCTCGGCCCCGAGCTGCTGGACCACCCGGGCGTTGTCGGCGATGTCCTCCTGCTGCCACCCGTAGGCGACGGTGCGCAGGAGGGCAATCAGGTTGGTCGGCGTGGTGAGCAGCACCCGGTTGCCCATGGCGTGCTCGAGGAGCGACGGGTCGTGCTCGTAGGCCGCGGCCAGCAGCGGGTCGCCGGGCACGAAGGCCACCACGAACTCGGGGCTCGGCTCGAACTGGCTCCAGTACTCCTTCTTGGCCAGCTGATCGACGTGGTTGCGCAGCTGACGGGCGTGCGCGATGAGCTCGACCTTGCGGGCCTCGTCGGTGTCGGCCTCGGCCGCCCGCAAGAACGCCTCGAGCGGCACCTTGGCGTCGACCACCACCTGGGCGCCGCCGGGCAGGTGGACCACCACGTCGGGGCGGAGCCGCCCGTCGGCCGTCCCCTTCGACACCTGCTCGTCGAAGTCGCAGTGGGCCAGCATCCCGGCCATCTCGACCACCCGGCGGAGCTGCACCTCGCCCCAGCGGCCCCGGGTCTGGGGCGAGCGCAGGGCGGTGACCAGGTTGCGGGTCTCGCGCTGGAGCTGGTCGTGGGAGGTCCCGAGCGCCTTGACCTGCTCGGTCAAGGCGTCGTAGGCCCCCCGCCGGTCGAGCTCGAGCTGGCGCAGGCCCTGCTCGTACTTGCCCAGGGTCTCGTGGAGGGGCTGGAGCAGCTGGGTGATCGCCTGCTGGCGCTGGGCCAGATCCCCCCGGGCCGCCTCGTTGGCCTCTTTCATCCGGGCGTCGGCCAGGGTCAAGAACTGCTCGGTGTTCTGGCGCAGCGCCTCGTGGGAGAGCTCGGCGAAGGAGCCGACCAGGCGCTGGCGGTCCTGCTCCCAGGCGGCCGCCCGCTCCTCGGCCGCCCGCCGTAGGTGGGTCACCTCGTCGGCCAGGCGGGCCTGGTCGATCCGGGCCCCCGAGAGCTCGCCCCGGGCCGTGGCCAGCTCGGCCTCGGCCCGGGCGGTCGCCTCCTGGGCGTCGGCCAGGCGGGCCTCGGCCGTGCGGGCCCGGGCCGCCACCTTGCCGTGGCGGAGGGCGTGGACGACCAGGCCGGCCAGCAGGCCGACGACGGCCCCGACCACCAGGCCGACCGCCAGGCCGCCGGTCACCGCCGGCCCCCGGCGGCGCCCGTCGGCGGTCGGTCGTCGGTCACGGGCCCACCCCTCTCCGGGGCGGTCCCACCGACCACGCCCCCCCGGGGCCCTCGTGCCGGCGCAGCCATCGATCGCGTCCCCAATCCGGTCGCCCGGCGGGGTGGATACCCCGCCGGTCCGTGCCTGACGGCCACAGTACCGGGGGGGTGTGTCAGCGCCGGGGAGGGTCGCCCGGGCCCCAGGGCGCCCTGGGAGGGCATCGCCGCCAGCCGGTACCGTGTGGCCGTGGCATTCCGGATCGGTGGGGGCATCCGACGGGCCGGGCCGGCCGACGAGTCGGTGCCGGTCGAGCACGGACTCGACGGCCCCGAGCCGGTCGACGCCGTCCGGCCCCGCTTCCAGCCGGCCGTCGACCAGCCGCTGGCCGGGGATCCCGGACAGCGCGCCAGCGCCCCCACCGTGGCCGAGATCGACCGGATCTTCGTCCAGGTGTTCGCGCTCGTCGGCGAGGCCATCGCCGGCGCCACCCACGCCCTGTTGGCCGGCGACCGCGAGGCGGCCAAGGAGCTGGTCCAGCGCGACGAGATGGTCGACGTCCTCACCAAGCAGATCGCCCAGCTGGCCCAAGAGCAGCTGGTGCACGGCACCGCCCAGGCCGACGAGCGCCGCGAGCTGGTGGCCGTCCTGCGGATGCTGCCCGACCTCGAACGCAACGGTGACCTGGCCGAGCACATCGCCCGCCGGGCGGCCCGGGGGCTCGGGGCCGAGATGTCGGCCAGGAGCCGGGGCCTGGTCGAGCGGATGGGCGAGGTGGCGACGACGATCTGGCGCAGCACCGCCGACGCCTTCGCCGAGCGGTCGGTCTCGGGTGCCAACTACGTCGACGACCTCGACGACGAGCTCGACGACCTCCACGTCACCTTGACCGCCGAACTGGTGGCCGGCACGATGCCCCTGCCGGTGGCCATCGAACTGGCCATGGTGGCCCGGTTCTACGAGCGCTTCGGCGACCACGCGGTGAGCCTGGCCCGACGGATGGCGGCGCTGGTGACCGGCGGCCCCGAGCCGGGGACCTCGGGCGCCGACTGAGCGCCGGCTAGAAGCGGAGCGCCAGTAGGGCCTCGGCGATCTGCACGGCGTTGAGAGCGGCGCCCTTGCGCAGGTTGTCGCCCACGACGAACAGGGCCAGGGCCCGCTCGTCCCCCTCGACCCCCCGAATGCGACCGACCAGTGAAACGTCGCCCCCGGTGGCGGCGAGAGGCGTCGGGATGTCGGCCAGGACGACCTCGGGGGCGCCGGCCAGCACCTCGGCGGCCCGGGCGGGGGTGATCGGGCGCTCGAAGCGGGCCACGATGGCCGCCGAGTGCCCGGTGAAGACCGGCACCCGTACGCAGGTGCAGGTGAGCGAAAGTTCGGGCAGGCCGAGGATCTTGCGGGCCTCGTTGCGGTACTTCTGCTCCTCGTTGGTCTCGAGCGATCCGTCGTCGACGATCACACCGGCCATTGGGACGACGTTGTGGGCGATGGGGGCCGGGAACTTCTCGGGGGCCGGGAAGTCGACGGCCGAGCCGTCGAAGGTCAGCTCCTGGGCCCGGTCCACCGTCTTGGCCAGCTGCTCGGCCAGCTCGGCCACCCCGGCCAGACCCGACCCCGAGACCGCCTGGTAGGTGGCCACCACCAGCTCGGTCAACCCCGCCTCGTCGTGCAGGGGTTTGAGGGCGGGCATGGCCACCATGGTCGTGCAGTTCGGGTTGGCCACGATGCCCTTGGGGATGGACCCAAGGGCCTCGGTGTTCACCCCGGCGACCACCAGGGGGACGTCGGGGTCCATGCGCCAGGCCGAGGTGTTGTCGATCACCAGCGCACCGGCGGCCGCCAGACGCGGGGCCAGCTGGCGCGAGGCCGTCGCCCCCGTCGAGCACAGGGCGATGTCGATCCCGGCGAACGCCGCGGCGGCCGCGTCCTCCACCTCGATCTCGCCGCCCGCCCAGGGCAGTCGGGTCCCGGCCGACCGGGACGAGGCGAAGAACCGGACGTCGTCGGCCGGGAAGTCCCGCTCGGCCAGCACCGAACGCAGCACCAGTCCGACCTGGCCGGTCGCCCCGAAGACCCCGATTCGCATGGCCCGATCTTACGGGGGCCGCGGGCCGACGACGACCGGGCCCGGGCTCGGCCCAGCTCGCCCTCAGCCCAGCTCGAAGGCGGCGTGAAGGGTGCGAACCGCCTCTTCCACCGAGTCGGTGCGCACGATGCACGAGATCCGGATGGTCGAGGTGGAGATCATGTCGATGTTGATGCCGTGGTCGGCCAGGGTCTCGAACATGGTGGCGGTCACCCCGGCGTGGGTCTTCATCCCGGCCCCGACCAGTGACACCCGGGCCACGTCGTCGTCGGAGACGACACCGGTCGCCCCGAGCTCGCCCATCAGCCCCTCGCTCACCTCGACCGCGGTGGCCAAATCGACCTTGGGCACGGTGAACGAGATGTCGGTCGTCCCGTGCAGCGAGGTGTTCTGCACGATCATGTCGACGTTGATGGACCGCTCGGCCAGGGCCCGGAAGAGCCTGGCCGCCACCCCGGGACGGTCGGGCACCCCGGTGACGGTGACCTTGGCCTCCGAGGTGTCGTGGGTCACTGCGGTAACCGTGGCCTGTTCCATCGACTCATCCTCCTCTACGACCCAGGTCCCCGGCTCCCAGGTGAAGCTGCTCCGCACGTGCAGGGGCACGTGGTGGTTGCGGGCGAACTCCACCGAGCGCAGCTGGAGCACCCGGCCGCCGGTGGCGGCGATCTCGAGCATCTCGTCGAAGCTGATCCGCCCCAGGCGGTGGGCGTCGGGGACCACCCGTGGGTCGGCGCTGAAGACCCCGGTCACGTCGGTGTAGATCTCGCAGGCCTCGGCCCCGAGCACCGCCGCCAGGGCCACCGCCGTGGTGTCCGAGCCACCGCGACCGAGCGTGGTCACGTCACGCTCGGTCGAGACCCCCTGGAACCCGGCCACCACCGGGACCCGGCCGGCGGCCAGCGCCTCGCGCAGGCGGTCGGCCCGGACCTCACGGATCTTGGCCCGGGTGTGGTCGGTGTCGGTGATGATCCCGGCCTGGCTGCCGGTGAACGAGAGTGCGTCCACCCCCAGGCCGGCCAGCGCCATGCAGAGGAGCGACATCGAGATCCGCTCGCCCGAGCTGACGAGCATGTCGTACTCGCGCAGGGGCTGGGTGTCCGACACGTCGGCGGCCAGCCGGATCAGTTCGTCGGTGGTCTTGCCCATGGCGCTCACCACCACCACCACGTCGCTGCCGGCGCGTCGGGTCCGGGCCACGTGGTCGGCCACGGCGCGGATCCGCTCGGCGTCGCCGACCGAGGTCCCGCCGTACTTCTGGACGACCAGGGGCATGGGCGTCGACGCTATCCGCCCAGGCCGGCCCACCCGACCGTGGCCCGGGCCCCGGCGACGGGGGCCGGGCCGACACCCGGGCGGTGACGGGCGTCCCGGCGAATACAGGCTCGGGGGCCGGGCGGATAGGGTCTCCCCCCGTGCCCAGCGACAAGAGAGCCCGACAGCGCGCCGGTCGCGACGCCAAGCTGGCCGCCCAGGCCAAGGTCGAAAAGCGCCGCTCCCTGCTGCGCAACACCGTCATCATCGTCGTGATCGTGGCGGTGGTCGGCGGCTCGGTGTACCTGATCAGCCGCCACTCGAAGAACTCGTCGGCGACCAAGTCCACCACCACCACGACCGCCGCCGGCTCCACCACCTCGACCAGCGCCCCGGCCACCACGACCACCGGCGCCTCGACGACGACGACCGCGGGGACCACCAACGGCAAGGCCCAGGCGGCGGCCAACGCCGCCGCCGTCGCCGCCGGATGCCCGGCCAGCACGTCGGCGCCGGCCAACAACCTGGTGAACCACTGGTCGTCGGCGCCCCCCATGACCATCGACCCCACCAAGACCTACACGGCGACGGTCAACACGACGGCGGGGCCCTTCACTATCACCCTGGACGCCAAGGCGGCCCCCCAGAGCGTGAACAACTTCATCTTCCTGGCCAACCAGGGCTTCTACCACTGCGTGATCTTCCACCGGGTCATCCCCGGCTTCATGGACCAGACCGGCGACCCCACCGGGACCGGGACCGGGGGCCCCGGCTACACCATCCCCGACGAGTACCCGGCCAAGGCGTCCGACCCGTCCCAGCAGTACCCGGTGGGGTCGGTGGCCATGGCCAACACCGGCCAGCCCCACACCGGCGGCAGCCAGTTCTTCATCGTCACCGGGGCCGAGGGCGAGTCGCTGCCGCCCCAGTACTCGCTGTTCGGCCAGGTCACCGCGGGCCTGCCGGTGGTCCAGTCGATCAACCAGCAGGGCTCGGCCCAGGGCGTGCCCCCCGACGTGACCCAGCGGATCCTGTCGGTGACCGTCAGCCCGTGAGGGCCGTCGCGCACGACCCGACGACCCCGACGACCCCGACGACCCCGACGACGAGGAGCGACCCATGACCACCCCCGAGGCCCCGGCCCCCGACGGCTCGAGCCCCAAGCGCCAGAAGTTCGACGCCGAGCCGCCGATGGTCATCGACCCGGCCAAGCGCTACACGGCGACCATGACCACGTCCAAAGGGACGATGGTGATCGAGCTGGACCCGGTCGCCGCCCCGAGGACGGTCAACAACTTCGTCTTCCTGGCCCGGTACCACTACTTCGACGGGATCGTCTTCCACCGGATCATCCCGGGCTTCGTGCTGCAAGGCGGCGACCCCGAGGGGACGGGCCGGGGCGGCCCGGGCTACCGGTTCGCCGACGAGCTGCCCAAGGCCGGCCGCTACGAGATCGGCTCGCTGGCCATGGCCAACGCCGGGCCCGACACCAACGGCAGCCAGTTCTTCGTGATCAGCGGTCCCGACGGGGCCCGTCTCCCGCCCCAGTACTCCCTGTTCGGCAAGGTGGTGGCCGGGGGCGACGTGGTCGGGGCGATCAACGGCGTCGGCACCGCCTCGGGCAAGCCCACCGAGAAGGTGACCATCGACTCGGTCACCATCGAGGAGAAGGACTGAACCCCTCGGCCTGACCCCTCAGGAGGCCAGCGCACCCAGGCCCTGCTCGGCCAGCGCCCCGTCGACGAACACGGTCACCGAGCCCTCCCCGGCCGAGCGCCACGAGCCGTCGGCCCCCCGGATGAGGGCGGTGCGCTCGGGGATGCCCACCACCGGGAGGCCGTGGGGGGCCAGGGCCACCGAACGGTGGAGCTTCTCGCCGTGGGCGTCCTCGTGGGCGTCGCCGAAGTGCGGCACCACGGCCAGGCGGTCGACCAGGCCGAGCCCGACGGTGAGCGCCCCGCCCCGGGGGTCGACCATCGGGTCGGTGAGCACCATGGCCCCGGCCGCCGACCCGGCCACGGTGGCGCCACCCGCCCAGGCCTCCCGGAGCGCCGCCAGGACGGCCGAGCCCTTCAGCACCGAGCGCAGGTGGAGGGGCGAGCCGCCCGACAGGTAGACGAAGCGGGCCCGCCGGACCGCCGCCGCCGCCCCGTCGTCCTCGGCGTCACCGCGCCCGAGGACCATGAGACCCTCCACCCGGCCCCCGAGCGGCTCGAACCAGTTGGCCGCGGCGAGGACGGCCCGCTCGGGGTGCTCGTAGGCGGCGGCGGTGGGCAGGACCAGCACCTCGTCGCTCCCCGAGCCGGCCAGCAGCTCGGCGTCGAAGCTGCAGCCGTCGGTCCACTCGGCCCCGCCGACCAGCGCCAGGGGTCCCGTCGCGGTGTGCATGGCCAAACTCTTCCACGACCTGGGCCCACCGGGGGCCACCGGGACCCCCGCCGGCGCCGGGCCCGGCGTGCCGACCGGTCCGCTCAGCGTGTCTCGACGTGGTCGAGATCCTCGTCGCGCCAGTAGTCGTAGCGCTCCTCGGGCAGGCTGAGCGCGTGGGACGGCTCGAGGGCCTCGACGAACGCCCGGTCGTGGCTGACCACCACCAGGGTCCCGGGCCACTGGCTGAGCATGCGGCCGACCGCCTCGACCGACGCCGGGTCCAAGTTGTTGGTCGGCTCGTCGAGGACGAGCAGGTTGGACTGGCCGGCCGACAGCATGGCCAGGCCGAGCTTCGCCCGCTCGCCGCCCGACAACGAGGCGGGCATCTGGTTGGCCGCCGAGCCCGGGAGGCCGAACGACCCGAGCAGGGCCCGGCGCTCGGCCTCGGTCGTGAGCACCGAGTCGTCGATGTTGGCCAGGGTGCTGACCGACAGGTCGACCTGCTCGTGCTCCTGGGCGAAGTAGCCGACGCTCACGTTGGCCCCGAGGGTCACCGACCCCGCGCTCGGCGCCTGCACGCCGGCCAGGCAACGGAGCAGGCTCGACTTTCCGGCCCCGTTGCGCCCGACGACGACCATGCGGTCGCCGCGCACCAGGTGGAAGGTCACGTCGTCGAGCACCGCCTTGGGCCCGTAGCGCACGGCCAGGTCGCGCACCTCGAGGGGGACCTCACCCGAACGGCGGGGCACCGGCAGCTTGAAGACGCGCTGGCGCTCGCGGCGGTGGACCTCGGTGCGCTGCTCTTGGAGCCGGCCCACCCTCTTGTCGAGCACCTTGGCCTTGCGGGCCCGCTTCTCGGTCTGCCCCCGCATCGAATCGGCCAGGGTCTTGAGGCGCTTGATCTCTTGGGCTTCGAGCTGCGAGGCCCGCTCGCGCTGGCTCTGGTCCTGGGCCAGCTGGACCCGGAAGCTCGAGTAGTTGCCCTTGAACTCGGCCAGGCGGCCGTCCGCCAGGTGCAGCACCTTGGCGATCGAGTGGTCCAGCAGCTTGAGGTCGTGGCTGATCAGCAGCAGGCTGCCGCCGAACCCCGCCAGCTCGTCCATCAGCCAGCGCTTGGCCGCCAGGTCCAGGTGGTTGGTGGGCTCGTCGAGCACCATGATGTCGGGGGACTGGAAGAGCACCCGGATGAGGTCGACCCGGCGACGCTGGCCGCCCGAGAGCCGGTCGATGTCGTCGAAGAGCAGCTCCTGGCGGAGCCCCAGGCCGTCGGCCAGGCGGGCCATGACCGACTCGGCCTCGTAACCGCCGTTCTCCCGGTACTGCTCCTCGAGGTCGCTGAACAGCGCGATGTTCTCCTCGGTCGGGTCCTTGGCCATCATCTTGCGGGCCTGGTCGAGGGCGTCGTCGAGCACGTCGAGGCCCCGGGAGCTGAGCACGTGGGAGAACCCGCTCGGGTCCAGACCCAGGCCCCGGGGCGGCGGCACCTGGGGCAGGTGCCCCAGGGTCCCGGTGACCCGTACGTTGCCGGTGGAGCGCAGGTGGGGCGGCGCCTCGCCGATCACCACCGAGACGAACGAGGACTTGCCGGTCCCGTTGCGCCCGACCAGGGCGACCTTCTCGCCGGCGCCGACGACGAACGAGGCGTCCCGCACGAGCGCGCGGTTGCCGATCTCGATGGTGAGCGAGGAGCCGACGATCATGGTGTCACCAGGTGGCCGGGCCGGGTCGGCACGACGCCGCGCCGCGCGGCACACCAGGTCCCAATCCTCCCACAGCGCCCAGCGGGGCCCGGCCCCGTAGTCTCAGGGGATGGCGACGGCCGAGCACCTCGACGGCACGGTGGCCATCGTGACAGGGGCCGCGTCGGGCATCGGCGCCGCCCTGGCCGCCGCGCTGGTCGCCCGGGGGGCGACGGTGGTCCTGGCCGACATCGACGAGCCGGGGGTGTCGTCGGCCGCACACTCGCTCGGGGCGGGCGACCGGGCCCGGGCGGTGGCCGTCGACGTCACCGACCGGGACCGGGTCACCGCCCTGATCGAGTCCACCGCGGCCGAGTACGGCCGGCTCGACTACCTGTTCAACAACGCCGGCATCGGCGCCGGCGGGCCGGTGGAGGAGCTGGGGGTCGGGCTGTGGGCCCGGGCGGTCGACGTCGACCTCAACAGCGTCATCTATGGGGTGGCCGCCGCCTACCCGATCATGGTGCGGGCCGGCACCGGCCACATCGTGAACACGGCGTCGCTGGCCGGCCTGGTGCCGTCCCCGTTCCTCACCCCCTACGCCGCCGCCAAGTCGGCGGTGGTCGGCCTCTCGACCAGCCTGCGGGTCGAGGCGGCCGCCCGCGGGGTCCGGGTCTCGGTGGTGTGCCCGGGGCCGGTCGAGACCCCGCTGCTCAACCGGACCAACCCCGACGGGGTGCCCGGGCCCCGGACCCGGGTTGACGGCCGCAAGCTCTTGACCAACGCCCTGGGCGAGCCCTATCCCCCCGAGGACCTGGCGGCCGACGTCCTCGAGGGCGTCGCCGAGAACCGGGCCCTCATCGTGGCCCCCGAGACGGCCCGGCGGGCCTGGGCGACCTTCCGGGCCGACCCCGAGGCCATGCTGGCCGCCATGGCCGCCCAGGCCGTTCGGGGCCGCGAGCGCCGGGCCGGCCGGGCCCCCCGGTGAGCCGGGCACCGGGCCACCTGCGCTCGAGGGGCGAGTCGCCGGGCGCGATTACCCACGGGTAACGTCTTGGCCATGACTATCAAGCGAGTGGGCGTCGTCGGATCGGGGATCATGGGCTCGGGCATCGCCGAGGTGGCGGCGGCCACCGGCCACGAGGTGGTGCTGCGGAGCCGGAGCCAGTCCACCGCCGACGCCATGGTGGCCGGCCTCGAGAAGTCGCTCGGCCGCCAGATCGAGAAGGGCAAGCGGACCGAGGCCGAGCGCGACCAGATCCTGGCCCGGGTGAGCGCCACCACCGACCTGGGCGACCTGGCCTCGGTCGACCTGGTCATCGAGTCGGTGGTCGAGGACCTGGCGGTCAAGAAGCACCTCTTCACCGAGCTCGACCGGGTCTGCGGCGAGGCCACCATCCTGGCCACCAACACGTCCACCCTCCCGGTGGTCGAGCTGGCCATGGAGACCGGCCGGCCCGACAAGGTCTGCGGCGTCCACTTCTTCAACCCGGCGCCGGCCATGTCCCTGGTGGAGGTGGTGCGGCCGATCACCGCCTCGGACGCCACCATCGCCGACGCCGTCGCCTTCGCCGAGGCCTGCGGCAAGGAGCCGGTCGAGGTGAAGGACCAGGCCGGCTTCATCGTCAACGCGCTGCTCTTCCCCTACCTCAACAACGCCGTCCGGCTCCTCGAGGGCGGCGTGGCCACCAAGGAGGGCATCGACGCGGCGATGAAGGGGGGGTGCGGGTTCCCGATGGGGCCCTTCGCCCTCTTGGACCTGGTCGGCCTGGACACCTCGCTCGCCATCCTCGACGCCCTCTACGCCGAGTTCCGCGACCCCAACTACGCGGCGGTGCCCCTGCTCCGGCGCATGGTGGTGGCCGAACAGCTCGGCCGCAAGTCCGGCCAGGGCTTCTACGATTACAAGAAGCGATAGCCGCCTCGCACCCCCGGTCCCGCCACCAGGCGCACCGGGGGGGCACCGGGGGGGCGGCACAATGGTGGGGAGGGCGAGCGACCACCACGGCAGGCACCGAAAGGTGAACACCATGGCAGACGATCCGGCAGGCCGGCCCGAGCGGGCCAAGCCCTGGATGATGCGGACCTACTCGGGCCATTCGTCGGCCCGGGCCTCCAACGAGCTCTACCGTACGAACCTGGCCAAGGGCCAGACCGGCCTGTCGATCGCCTTCGACCTGCCCACCCAGACCGGCTACGACCCCGACGCCCCCGAGGCCGCCGGCGAGGTCGGCAAGGTCGGTGTCCCTGTCGCCCACCTCGGGCACATAGAACAGCTCCTCGACGGCATCCCGGTGGCCGAGATGAACACGTCGATGACCATCAACGCCCCCGCCGCCTGGCTCCTCGGGCTGTACATCGCCAACGCCCAGGACAACGGGGTCGACCCCGTGACCCTCCAGGGCACCACCCAGAACGACATCGTCAAGGAGTACCTCTCCCGGGGGACCTACATCTTCCCGCCCGGCCCCAGCCTGCGGCTCACCGTCGACACCATCGCCTACACGGTCCGCCACGTGCCGCGCTGGAACCCGGTCAACGTCTGCAGCTACCACCTCCAAGAGGCCGGGGCGACCCCCACCCAGGAGCTGGCCTACGCCCTGGCCACGGCCATCGGCATCCTCGACGGGGTGCGCCGCTCGGGCAAGGTCGCCGAAGACGAGCTGCCCCAGGTGGTCGGCCGCATCAGCTTCTTCGTCAACGCCGGGGTCCGCTTCGTCGAGGAGACCTGCAAGATGCGGGCCTTCACCGCCATGTGGAGCCGGATCTGCCGGGAGCGCTACGGGGTGACCGACGAGAAGCTGAGTCGCTTCCGCTACGGGGTCCAGGTGAACTCGCTCGGCCTGACCGAGCAGCAGCCGGAGAACAACGTGCCGCGGATCGTGCTCGAGACCCTCGGGGTCACCCTGTCGGCCGACGCCCGGGCCCGGGCCATCCAGCTCCCGACCTGGAACGAGGCCCTCGGGCTGCCCCGTCCCTGGGACCAGCAGTGGTCGCTGCGCATCCAGCAGATCCTGGCCTTCGAGTCGGACCTGCTCGAGTACGGCGACATCTTCGAGGGCTCGACGGTCATCGAGGCCAAGACCCGCGAGCTCGAGGAGGCGGCCCAGGCGGAGCTCGACGACGTGCTGGCCCTCGGGGGCGCCTTCGAGGCCATCGACGAGCTGAAGCTCCGCCTGGTGCGCAGCCAGTCCGAGCGGGTCCGGCGCATCGAGGCCGCAGAGCAGATGGTGGTCGGGGTGAACTGCTTCACCGAGACGGCCCCGTCGCCGCTCACCGCCGACGAGAACGCCGAGAGCATCTTGAAGGTGGACCCGACGGTCGAGGCCGAGCTGCAGGCCGACGTGGCCGCCTGGCGGGCCCGGCGCGACGCCGCCGCCGTCGAACGGGCCCTCGACGACCTGCGCTCGGTGGCCGCCGACGAGGGACCCGGGGCCAACATCATGGTGCCGACGATCGCCCTGGCCCACGCCGGGGGGACCACCGGGGAGTGGGCCGGGGTGCTGCGCGAGGTCTTCGGCGAGTACCGCGCCCCGACGGGGGTCGCCGGCGGGGTCGGCCACCGCGGGGCCGAGTTGGCCGCCGTCGTGGCCCGCACCCGGTCCCTCGCCGCGGCGACCGGGGGCCCGCCCCGGCTGCTGGTGGCCAAGCCCGGGCTCGACGGCCACTCCAACGGGGCCGAGCAGATCGCCGTGGCCGCCCGCGACGCCGGCTTCGAGGTCGTCTACCAGGGCATCCGGCTGACCCCCAGCCAGATCGTGGCCGCCGCCCGCGACGAGGACGTCGACATCGTCGGCCTTTCCATCCTCTCGGGGTCCCACCTCGAGCTGGTCCCCGAGGTGCTGGACCGCCTGCGGGCCGCCGGGGTCGACGCGGCGGTCGTCGTGGGCGGGATCATCCCCGACGACGACGCCGAGGTCCTGGTGGGCAAGGGCGTCGCCGCCGTCTACACCCCCAAGGACTTCGAGTTCGACCACATCATGGCCGACCTGGTCGGCCTCGGCCGAACGGCGGCGCCGGGGGGCCGGCTGAGCGGACGGCCGGTGCGGGGCCGCTCCATCCGCGACGATGGGGGCGACACCGAGGAGGCACCAGTGGACGCTGACATCGTGATCCGGGGCGGGACCCTCGTCGACGGCACCGGGGCGCCCGGCCGGCCGGCCGACGTGGCCGTGACCGGCGACCGCATCGTCGGGCTCGGCGACGGGCTGACCGGCCGGCGCGAGCTCGACGCCACCGGCCAGGTGGTGGCGCCCGGCTTCATCGACATCCACACCCACTACGACGCCCAGGTCTTCTGGGACCCCCGGCTCACCCCCTCGTCGTTCCACGGGGTGACCACGGTGATCGCCGGGAACTGCGGGTTCTCGATCGCCCCCATCCGTCCCGACGGGGTCGAGCTGTTGGCCCGCACCCTCCAGCACGTCGAGGACATGAGCTTCGACACCCTGGCCGCCGGGGTGCCGTGGAGCGAGTTCGAGACCTTCCCCCAGTACCTCGACGCCATCGGCCGCCGCGGGGTGTCGCTCAACTACGGCTGCTACGTGGGGCACACCGCGGTGCGGCTCTACGTGATGGGCGACGACGCCTACGAGCGGCCGGCCACCGACGACGAGCTGGCCCGCATGCAGGGTGTGGTGGCCGAGGCCATGGCCGGCGGGGCGGCCGGGTTCGCCTCGAGCGCCTCGCCGACCCACAACGGGGACCACGGCCGCCCGGTGCCCTCCCGGGTGTCGGACCTGGTCGAGCTGCGGGCCCTGGTCGAGCCACTGCGCCGGGCCGGCCGGGGGGTCATCGCCCTGCTGCCCGGGGGCGAGATCCCCCTGAGCGACGTCTTCGCCCTCCAGCGCGAGGTCGGCCGGCCGATCACCTGGACCGCCCTGCTCACCGTGAAGGGCTACCCGTGGCACGAGAAGGTGATCGCCGACAACGACGCCGCCCGGGCCGAGGGGATCGAGGTCTGGCCCCAGGTCTCGTGCCGCCCGCTCGTGTTCCAGATGAACCTGGCCGAGCCGTTCACCCTCAACATGCGGCCGAGCTTCGCCAAGCTGATGGACTGCTCGTTCGACGAACGCCTCGCCGCCTACCGGGACCCGGCTTGGCGGGCCGCCGCCTGGGAGGACGTGGGCAAGGGCGGGGGCGCCCTGCCCTTCAACTGGGCCTCGGTGTCGGTGGCCGAGTCCCCCTCGCGCCCGGACCTGGCCGGCCGGCCGGTGGTCGAGCTGGCCGAGGAGCTCGGCGTCACCCCGCTCGACGTGGTCCTGGACCTCTCGCTGGCCGACGACCTCAAGACCAGGTTCTGGTCGGTGGTGGCCAACGACGACCCCGAGGCCATCGCCTGGCTCCTGCCCCGGGACAACGTCTTGCTGGGGCTGGCCGACTCGGGGGCCCACGTCTCCCAGCTCTGCGACGCCTGCTTCGCCACCGACCTGTTGGGGCCCTGGGTGCGCGAGCGCCGGGTCATGTCGATCGAGCGGGCGGTGCACAAGCTGACGGCCGAGCCGGCCGCGGTCTACGGCCTCCACGACCGGGGGACCGTGGCGGTGGGCAAGGCGGCCGACCTGTGCGTGTTCGACCCGGCCACGGTGGCGCCGGGGCCGCTGCGGCGCCTGCACGACTTCCCGGCCGACGGGGAGCGGCTCACGGCCGACGCCCCGGTGGGCGTGACCCACACCCTGGTCAACGGGGTCCCGATCCGCCTCGACGGCCAGGCGGTCGAGGCGGGGCTCGACGCCCGGCCCGGGGTGCTGCTGCGCGGCTAAGGTCCCCCGGCCCGCTCTAGGACGGCGCGGGGCCGCCGCACCCCCCGGCGACCGGTGCGGCGGCCATCTCGGGGCGGAGCCGGCGGGCCACCATCGAGAGCAGCCGGGGGTCGACCGCCTGGGCCCGCTGGGCGGCGATGGCGTGGACCATGAGGCGGACGCCGGGGTCGGGGCCGGGGGCCGTCGCCCCCGCCGAGAGGGCCCGGGCGATGGTAGCCAGGGCGTCGCCGAACCAGCCCAGCCCGAACTGGGCCTGGGCCACGTCGACCAGGAAGCCTGACCGGGCGCCGGGGGCCAGCCGGCGGCCGTCGACGCCGAGCGCGGCACCGATGGCCCGCTCGTACTCGCCCGCCGCCAGCAGGGCGCGCACCCGGTCGGCCCGGCGCTGGTCCACCCCTCTGGCCGGGGTCGTCGGGTCCGTCACTGCGTCCGCTCCACGAGGCACCATCACCGCTCCTGTCTCCGGGGACCGGCCGGGCGGCCGGTCCGTCGTCCCAGGAGAGAACGGGCCGGCCCGCGGCCCGGTTCGCACCGGGTGCGGGCGGGTCGGTCGACTCAGGGGCGGCCTCGGCGCATCGGGACGGGCTTGGACCACCAGCGGCCCGAGAAGCGCCAGACCAGGTGGGTCGGATCGGCGGCGGGGTCGACGGCGGCCGGCCGGGGCCAGGCCTGGTCGACGGCGGCGCTGATGACGGCCAGCACGATCGGGTCGGGGGCGGGGCGGGGCGCCAGCCCGGCGGGGTCGGCGGCGCTCACAGGGGAACGTTCCCGTGCTTTCGCCGGGGCAGCTCCTCGCGTTTGGAGGCCAGGATCCCGAGAGCCTGGGCCAGGACCCGGCGGGTGTCGGCCGGGTCGATCACGTCGTCGACGTAGCCGCGTTCGGCCGCCACGTAGGGGTTGGCGTAGCGCTCGGTGTACTCGTCGACCAGCTCGGCCCGCCGCTCCTCGGGGTCGTCGGCCTCGGCCAGCTCGCGGCGGTAGACGATCTCGACGGCCCCCCGGGGGCCCATGACGGCCAGCTCGGCCGACGGCCAGGCGTAGGCCAGGTCGGCCCCGATCGACTTGGAGTTCATGACCACGTAGGCGCCGCCATAGGCCTTGCGGGTGATGATCTGGATCCTCGGCACCGTCGCCTCGCAGTAGGCGTAGAGGAGCTTGGCCCCGTGGCGGATGATCCCGCCGTACTCCTGGTCGGTGCCCGGCATGAACCCGGGCACGTCGACGAAGGTCACCAGCGGGACGTTGAAGGCGTCGCAGGTCCGCACGAAGCGGGCCGCCTTCTCCGACGAGTCGATGTCGAGCACCCCGGCCAGGACCGCCGGCTGGTTGCCCACGATCCCGACGACCCGCCCGTCGATGCGGGCGAAGCCGCAGGTGATCGACATGGCCCAGTGGGAGTGGATCTCGAGGTAGTCACCGTCGTCGACCACCGCGGTGATGACCTTTTTCATGTCGTAGGGCTGGTTGGGCGAGGTCGGCATCAGATCGACCAGCTCGGGCGAGCGCCGGTCGGGATCGTCGCCCGAGACGACCGGCGGCGGCTCCTCGAGGTTGTTCGAGGGGAGGAACGACAGCAGGTAACGCACGTCGTCCAGACAGGCCTTCTCGTCGGGCGACACGAAGGTGGCGACGCCGGACTTGGTGGCGTGGCTCATTGCCCCGCCCAGCTCCTCGAGGGTCACGTCCTCGCCGGTGACCGTCTTCACCACGTCGGGCCCGGTGATGAACATGTGCGAGGTCCCCTGGACCATGAAGATGAAGTCGGTCATGGCCGGCGAGTAGACGGCACCGCCGGCGCAGGGGCCGAGGATCACGCTGATCTGGGGGATGACCCCTGACGCCGTGACGTTGCGGTGGAAGATGCCGCCGTAGGAGTGGAGCGAGACGACCCCTTCTTGGATCCGGGCCCCGGCCCCGTCGTTGAGCCCGATCATGGGCACCCCGGTGGAGGCGGCCAGGTCCATCACCTTGTGGATCTTCTCGGCGAAGACCTCGCCCAGGGCCCCGCCGAACACGGTGAAGTCCTGGGAGAACACGCAGACCCGGCGGCCGTCGATGGTGCCGAAGCCGGTCACCACCCCGTCGGTGTAGGGCCGGTTGTCCTCGAGCCCCATCCCGTGGGCCCGGTGCCGGGCCAGCATGTCGAGCTCTTGGAACGACCCCTCGTCGAGCAGGTAGTCGAGCCGCTCCCGGGCGGTCATCTTGCCCTTCTCGTGGTGCTTCTCGACCGCCTTGGGGCTCCCGGCGTGGAGCGCCTGCTCCTTGCGGACGGCCAGGTCCTCCAGCCGGTCGGACATCGTGTGCTCCATGGGGCCCGAGGCTACCGGGGCCGCCGGAGCGACCCCGAATCCGCACCCGGCGGCGTCACCGGGCGGCCGTGCCCCGGACCGGAGGGCCCGGCCTCCGGGGCCCGGCCGCCGTCAGGACGCCGGGGCGGCCGCCAGGCCGCGGGGGGTGAGCCAGAAGAACTTGCCGCCCGCTTTCACCCCGACCACCGACGGCTGGTTCGCCGGGTGCCCGGCGACCGCCCGGCCCGACGCCGTGCACCCGAAGTACTGGTTGGACCCGGTCATGGTGTTGGTCCCCTCGTAGCTCGGGATCCCGGCCACCTTGATCTCGGGGGACGTGGAGCACCACAGGACGCTGCCGGCGGCCACCGCCGCTGTCGTCCCGCTCGACACGTCGAGCAGGCGGGGGACGCCGCGCTGGCGGATCACGATGTGCTGGGCGTCGGCGATGGGCAGCGGGTTGACCTCCAGCAAAGACAGCCCCGCCTGGTCGGACTGGGTCCACAGCACCTTGCCGGTCTGGAGATTGAACCCCGAGAGCGAGGCGCGCAGGCCGCCGAACATCACCGCCGGATTGGAGCTCTTGACCACCGCACCGCTCAACCGGCACAGGACCGGTGGGCTGAGGAACTCGAGGGCACCAACGCAGTTGTAGGTCCCCGGTGTGGTCCACGCCGGGTCCCCGGTGGCGATGGAGAACCCGGTTGTCGTGCCGCTGACGAAGGTGCTCGTCGCGTTGGTCGCATTGGCGAAACTGCCCACGTTGAGCGGGCCGTGCGGGTCGGCTGCCCAACCGTTGTCCGGGTCGTTGTTGACCGGGCCGAAGATCGAGGCCGTCGGCTTGCTCCACAGCTCCTGTCCGGCACTCCCGATCTGGAGCACGGTGGGCGTGGTGGCGGAGGTCTCGTAGAGGTTCTTGGCCAGGGCCCGGATGGGGCCGGCGATGGTGCGGAGCAACGATCCGTTGGCCGCGTTGACCTCGATCAGCCCCTGCACGCTGGCGGACTGCCACCCGAGGCAGAAGGTGCCCGACGATGCGCACGCCGCCGGGACGTCGCTGGTCGTCCCCTGCTCCTTGTAGGTCCACACGACCTGCCCGGTCGAGATGTTGACCCCCTGGATGCGCACGTTGCCCGACGACGGGTTGCCGACCGGGGCGAGGTCGATGGCGATGTTGCCGATGGCGGTCGGCGTGAAGGACTCGCCGGCCGCCAGGTCCGACGCTGAATACGGTTGCTGCCAGGCCACCCGCTGGGTGGCCGGGTTGATGGCACTCAGCTGGAGGTAGCCCGACGTCGCGACGTTGACGACCAGGACACGCCCGTTGGCGGCCACCGGCCCGGCCAGCACCCGCAGCGAGCCCATGGGGACACCCGGCTGGGCCGCCCCGGCGGCGGGGACCACCACCAGCGCGGTGGCCGTGGACAGGCCGAGGGCGAGGCCGAGCGCCCGCCACCGCCCTGGGCCCGATCGGCGCGGACGCGGCATCGCAACGGGTCGTGCAGGCACTTGTGGATCCCCCTCGGTTCGGTCGCTGGCTCAACTGGGAGGCGGCGTCCGCCGACCTGGCGGGGACCTCGCAACCCGCCGGGAAGATAGCACCGGGCAACGGACCCGATGGTGAGGCCGCCGGCCCCTCGGCGAGCGACCGGCAACGGACCGTCGCCGCCTCGCCCCGGACTCGGGTCAGCACCCGGCGGGGCGCCCGACCTCGAGCGCCCCGACGCCCGGGACCGCTACTCCTGGACCAGTTCGATCAGGGTCCCGAACGAGGTCTTGGGATGGACGAAGGCCACCGTGGTCCCGCGCGACCCGGGCCGGGGGGCCTCGTCGATGACCCGGCCTCCGGCGTCCTTGACCGCCCGGAGGGCCGCCGCGCAGTCGGCCACCCGGTAGCCGACGTGGTGCAGGCCCTCCCCCTTAGCCGCCAGGTACTTGGCCACCGGCGAGTCGTCCCGGGTCGGGGTGAGGAGCTGGATGTAGGAGTCGGCCACCGCCACCAGGGCCTCTTCCACTCCGTCGGAGTCCACCCGCTCGCGGTGGGCGACGGTGGCCCCGAACACCTCGGCGTACCAGGCGACGGCGGCGTCGAGGTCGTTGACGGCGATGGCCACGTGGTCGATCTCGGTCAACAGGCCGGCCGGGCCCACGCCGGTGGCGCTCACGCCCCGTGCCTCCGGAACACGGTGAGCCGGTCCTCGCCGATGCGGGCCCGCAGCTCGGGGTCGTCAATCCCGAGCCCTTCGGACGGGGCCAGGCAGAGCACCCCGATCTTGCCCTCGTGCAGGTTCTTGTGGACCTGGTACGCCGCCTCGCCCACCTCGGTCAGCGGGTAGACGGCCGACAGCGGCGGGACGATCTTGCCCTCGCAGACCAGCCGGTTGGCGTCCCAGGCTTCGCGGTAGTTGGCGAAGTGCGAGCCCTTGATCGTCTTGAGCTTCATCCACAGGTGGCGGTTGTCGTACTCGATCATGTAGCCCGACGTGGCCGCGCAGGTGACGATCGTCCCGGCCCGCTTGCAGGCGAAGACCGAGGCCCCCATGGTCTGGCGGCCCGGGTGCTCGAACACGATGTCGGGGTCGTCGCCGACCAGCTTGCGGATGTCCTTGCCGAAGCGGCGCCATTCCGACTCGTCCTGAGTGTGCTCGTCGCGCCAGAACCGGTAGCCCTCGGCCTTGCGGTCGATCACCGCCTCCACCCCGAGGTCGTGGAGGAGGTCCACCTTCTCGGGCGAGGAGACCACGCCCACCGGGACGGCCCCGCCGTTCAGCACGTACTGGACGGCGAAGCTCCCGAGCCCGCCGCTCGCCCCCCACACGAGCACCTTGTCGCCCTGGGTGACCGGCGCCCCGTTGTGCGAGACCAGCATCCGGTAGGCCGTCGAGTTGCACAGGGCGTTGACCGCCGCCTCCTCCCAGCTCAGGTGGGCCGGCTTGGGCATCAGCTGGTTGGCCTTGACCACGGCGATGTCGGCCAGGCCGCCGAAGTTCGTCTCGAAGCCCCAGATGCGCTCGTTGGCCGCCAGCATCGAGTCGTCGTGGGACGACGGGTCCTGGTCGTCGACGTAATTGCAGTGGAGGGTGACCTTGTCGCCGGGCTTCCAGTTGCGCACCAGCGAGCCCGTCCGCAGCACCACCCCGGCGCCGTCGGACCCGACCACGTGGTAGTCGAGGGCGTGGCGGGCGCCCCAGCGGCTCTCCTTGCCCAGGCGGTCGAGGAACCCGAACGTGGGCAGCGGCTCGAAGATCGAGGTCCAGACGGTGTTGAAGTTGATGGCCGAGGCCAACACGGCCACGTAGGCCTCGTCGGGGGCCAGTTCGGGCAGCGGCACCTCACCCACGTGGAGGGACTTGCGGGGGTCTTTGTCGGCCGAGTCCACCCCCTCGAACATGGCGATCTCGTCGCGGCGGACGAAGGCGGCCCGGTAGGTCTCGGGGAGGGGCAGTTCGGCCAGCTCAGCCCCGCCGGCCCCGGCCACCACGGCGTCAAGGATCTCGCTCATGGGCACCGACGATAGTGGAAGCCGTACAATGGCTAACCGGCCGGTAACCAGGCCGTCCGCACGCAGCCCGGCGCCCTGAACAGGGCGGATACTCGGAGGTCACCACATGCCCGGTACGGTCATCGTCGCAGGGGCCCGCACGCCCATCGCCAAGCTCTCGGGGGCCCTGTCCGGCTTCAGCGCCATGGACCTGGGGGGCCTGGCCATCGCCGCGGCCCTGGAGCGGGCCGGCGTGGCCCCCGACCAGGTCGACTACGTGCTGATGGGCCAGGTCATCCAGGCCGGGCAGGGCCAGATCACCGCCCGCCAGGCGGCGGTCAAGGGCGGCATCCCGATGAGCGTCCCGGCCATGACGGTGAACAAGGTCTGCCTCTCGGGGCTCAACACCATCTACCTGGCCGACCAGATGATCAACGCCGGGGACGCAGAGATCGTGGTGGCCGGCGGGATGGAGTCGATGACCCGGGCCCCGCACCTCCTGCCCGGCGCCCGGGCCGGCTTCCGCCTGGGCGACGCCACCCTGGTCGACTCCATGATGTACGACGGGCTGACCTGCGCCTTCGACCAGTGCGCGATGGGGCTGTCGACCGAGCGGCACAACGCGAAGGTCGGCATCACCCGCGAGCGCCAGGACGCCTTCAGCGCCGCCAGCCACGAGCGGGCGGCCGCCGCGGCCAAAGAGGGCCGGCTGGCCGACGAGATCGTCCCGGTGGAGATTCCCCAGCGCAAGGGCGACCCCGTCCTGTTCGACACCGACGAGGGCGTGCGCCCGGGGACGACCGCCGAGTCCCTGGCCGCCCTGCGCCCGGCCTTCGACAAAGCCGGGACGCTGACGGCGGGCAACGCCTCGCAGATCTCCGACGGCGGGGCCGCCGTCGTGGTGATGTCGGCGGCCAAGGCCGAGCAGCTCGGCCTGAGCCCGCTCGGCGAGCTGGTCAGCTACGGCCAGGTCGCCGGCCCCGACACCTCCTTGTTGCACCAGCCCTCCCGGGCCATCACCCAGGCGCTGGGCAAGATCGCAAAGACGGTCGACGACGTCGACCTGTTCGAGATCAACGAGGCCTTCGCCGCCGTCGGGCTGGCGTCGATGGACGAGCTGGGCATCGACGAGAAGAACGTCAACGTGAACGGAGGGGCCATCGCCCTCGGCCACCCGGTCGGCATGTCGGGGACCCGGGTGGCCCTCACCGCGCTGTACGAGCTCAAGCGGCGCGGTGGCGGCCTGGCCGCGGTGGCGCTGTGCGGCGGTGGCGGCCAGGGCGACGCCGCCGTGCTGGCCTCGCTGGCCTGACCGACCAGGCCGACGGCCCGGGGTGTCGGGGCCGTCGGTGCAACCCTCGACGAGGGCCCCTTGATCGGGGCCCTCGTCGAGGGTTGTCAGAACGGGGGGAGGAACAGGCCGACCAGGGTCCCGGTGCCGAGCGCCACCTCGCGCCAGCGGCCGGCGGGGAGCCGGTAGACGGCGAGGGCACAGGTCGGGAAGCCGTGGCGGCCCACCTCCTGGCGGCCGGACTTGTCGGCTGCGTCGAGCATCGACTCGGCCAGGGCGCCGGCGGTGGGGTTGTGGCCGACCACCATGACCGAGGTCACCGCGTCGTCGACCCCTCGCAGCTCCCCGATCACCTCGTCGGGCGAGGCGGTGTAGAGGGAACGCCGGCGGTCGACGGCCGGCGCCCGGGTCATCGACGAAAGGGCGCGCTCGGCCGTCTGGGTGGTGCGGGTGGCGTCAGAGCACAGCACCAGGGCGGGCAGCTGGCGGGCGCTGAAGCCCAGGCGGTCCCCCCCGCGCCCAGCCGGGCCCCCAGGGCGTCCGCGTCCTTGCGGCCGCGCGGGGCCAGCTTGCGCTCGTGGTCACCCCCGCCCTTGGGCGGATCGGCCAGGGTCTTGGCGTGGCGCAGCAGCCAGAAGAGTCGGTCCGACGTCGGGCTCACGGCACAAGTGTGCCTCCCGCCGGGGTCCCCGAGAGAGGATGGGGCACCCCCGGGGCCACCCTTGTGGGGCCGGCGACCACGATCAGGCGTCGACGTCGCGTCGGCCCTCGAGCGCCCGGCCGAGCGTCAACTCGTCGGCGTACTCGAGGTCGCCCCCGACCGGCAGGCCGCTGGCGATCCTGGTCACCCGGGTCCCGAGGGGCGACAGGAGTCGGGCGAGGTACATGGCGGTCGCCTCCCCCTCGAGGTTGGGGTTGGTGCACAGGATCACCTCGGTGACGTCGTCTTGTTCGATGCGGGCCAGGAGCTCTTTGACCCGGAGCTGCTCGGGGCCGACCCCCTCCAGCGGGTTGAGCGCCCCCTGCAGCACGTGGTAGCGGCCTCGGAACTGCTGGGTCCGCTCGACCGCCACGATGTCGCGGGGATCCTCCACCACACACACCGTCGTCGCGTCGCGCCGGTCGTCGCTGCAGACGTCGCAGAGCTCGCCCCCCTCGGCCACGTTGAAGCAGCGGGTGCACAGCGTCGTCCGCTCCTTCACGGCCACGATGGCCTCGGCCAGCCGGCGCGCGTCCTCGTCGGGGACCTTCAAGAGGTAGAAGGCCATGCGCTGGGCCGACTTGGGGCCGACGCCGGGGAGCCGACCCAACTCGTCGATCAGCGCCCGGAGCGGGCCGGTGTACACCTACTCGGCCACCTCCCGGGCGCCGGGGAACGCCTCGAGCAGCCGGGCCTCGGCCCCCGAGGCCACGGCGTCACCCTCGTCGGGGGCGTCGGGGTCGAAGTCCTCGTGGTCGGGGTCGGGCGGGTCGGTCCCCGGCTCGCCGGCGGGGCCGCCGGTCGGGACGTCGGTCCCCTCCACCACCAACCGGAGGGGCACCGGGACACCGAAATGGTCGGCCAGGGCCGACTCCACCACCGCCTGGACATCGGCGCAGCGGTCGCGGTGGGCCTCGTTGGGCAGGGCGAACGAGGCCACCCCGTCGGTCACCGCCACGAAGCGACCGGCGCTGTAGAGGGCCTTGGCCTTGGCCGGGAGCACCCGCAGGACGTGGTCACCCCAGGCCTCGACCAGGGTGTCGCGGTCGGGCACCGCCCCGCCCGCCCCGGCCGCCGGGTCCGGCCCGGGTCCGGGGTCCGGCCGCCCGGGGTCCGGCGGCGCCGCCGCCGGCGGCGGCGCGGGCGACGGGTCCGCTTCGCCCTCGGGCCGGCGCTGGCGGCGCAGGGCCCCGAGCGCGGGCCGCGAGGACGGGTCGGCGTCGGGCGGGCGAGCCCGTCCGGGCCGGGCCGGGGCCGGCGGGGCACTCGGCGCGCCCGGTCGCTCGAGCAGGGCCCGCTCGAGCCGGGCCACCCGGTCGCCCAGGGCCGCCGCCGAGTCGTCCAGGTCGGCGCGGGCCAGGCGCACCAGCGCCACCTCCAGGACCACCCGGGCGTCGGGGGCCTCGCGCATGTCCACCTGGGCCCGCCCGAGAGTCTCGATGGCCCGGACCATGCGGGGGAGGCCCAACCGGTCACCTTGGGTCGACAGCCGCTCGAGCTCGGTGCCGGCGGCCCCGGAGAGCTCGGGGGCCAGGGCGACCAGGAACGCCTGGCGCAGGTCGTCCACCAGCTCGACGGCCAGCTGCTGGGGCCCCCACCCGGCCTCGGTCAGTGCGGCGACCGTGATCAGCACCCGGCCGGCGTCCTCCTCGCCGAGGGCCTCGAGCACTTCGTCGAGCTCTGGTCGGGCGTCGTCGGCCGAGCCCGACGCCGCCACCTGGTCCAGGGCGGAGAGCGCGTCGCGCGCCGAGCCCCGGCCCCGCCGGACGGCGACTTCGACCGCGTCGTCGCCGACGGCGAGACCGGCGGCGTCGCGGATATCGCGCAAGAGCGCCTCGAGGGTGTCGGCGCCGAGCAGCCGGAACTCGAAATGTTGGGTCCGGCTGCGGATCGTGGGGGGCACCTTCTGGGGGTCGGTGGTGGCCAGGACGAAGATGACGTGGGAGGGCGGCTCCTCGAGCGTCTTGAGCAGCGCGTTGGCCGCGGCGTTGGAGAGCATGTGGACCTCGTCGACGATATAGACCTTCCAGCGGCCCGGGGTGCCGAGGGCGGCGTGGGAGATCAGGTCCCGCATGGCGTCGACCCCGTTGTTGGAGGCGGCGTCGAGCTCGTGGACGTCAAGCGAGGTCCCCCGGGAGATCTCGATGCACGAGGGGCACCGCCCGCACGGCTCCCCGTCGGTGGGCTGGGCACAGTTGAGGGCCCGGGCCAGGATCCGGGCCGCCGACGTCTTGCCGGTACCCCGCGGGCCGCTGAACAGGTAGGCGTGGGCCACGTGGCCGTCTCGCACCGCGCTGCGCAGGGCGAGCACCACATGGGGCTGGCCCCGCAGCTCGCCGAACCTCTGGGGCCGGAAGCGCCGGTAGAGCGAGACGAACTGGTCGTCCCCGGTGCCGGCGGCGCCGTCCACGGTGGTCATGGTGGCCGAGCCTACCGGTGGCACCGGTGGAGCCGGGAGGGCCGCGGGGGCCCGCGGCGCGGGTCGCGCCGGGGCCCGGTGCGATGGCCAGGTTGGCTACGGCACACGGCCAAACCCGCTGAGAGCTGCTGCCTTCCGACCCTGACTCGATTCACGAGCGGCCGTTGCGCAGGACCCGGCCACCGCACCCGACCCCGGCGCGGCGAGACGCCCACGTTAGCGCCGCCCGGGCGCCCGCCGTCACCGCGCCCCCGGCCCCCGGGGCCCCCGGGGGCCCCGGGGGGCCTCGATTAGCCTGGCTGGGCCGTGCACCCGGGAGGCGTGCGAGAGCGGCCGAATCGGCACGATTGGAAATCGTGTGTGGGGCA
This sequence comes from uncultured Acidimicrobiaceae bacterium, assembly GCA_963836375.1. Taxonomy (GTDB): domain Bacteria; phylum Actinomycetota; class Acidimicrobiia; order Acidimicrobiales; family RAAP-2; genus CAWIJK01. Next base: position 795,714 of record CAWIJK010000004.1, read on the forward strand.
ACCCACCGTGGGTTCAAATCCCACCGCCTCCGCCACATGGGCCCCGACGCGCCACCGAGCACCCCGCCGCCCGAAGGCGGCCCCGCCGACGACGGGGCCATGGCCCTGGCCCTGACCGAGGCGGCCCGGGCCAGGGCCCACGGGGACGTGCCGGTCGGGGCGGTGGCCCTGGTCGACGGCCGGATTGTGGCCTCGCGCCACAACGAGCGCGAGCGAACCGGCGACCCGACCGCCCACGCCGAGCTGTTGGCCCTGCGTGACGCCGCGGCGGCCCTGGGGGGCTGGCGGCTCGGCCGGGTGACCCTGGTGGTGACCCTCGAACCGTGCCCCATGTGCGCCGGGGCGCTGGTGGCGTCGCGGGTCGGGCGGCTGGTCTTCGGGGCCGCCGACCCCAAGGCCGGCGCGTGCGGTTCCCTCTACAACCTGTGCGCCGACCCCAGGCTCAACCACGAGGTCGACGTGCGCGCCGGGGTGCGCGCCCCTGAGTGCGCGGCGCTCCTCAGTGCCTTCTTCGCCGACCGCCGCCTCGAGCCCTGAGGCGCACAAGAGGCCTGGTGCCAACCGGTATCCTCTGATCCCGGAGGGATGCGAGAGCGGCCGAATCGGACGGTCTCGAAAACCGTTGTGCCCCCTGGGTACCGTGGGTTCGAATCCCACTCCCTCCGCTCGACCAGGGGCCGAGCGACGGTCCGGTGGGGCCGCCGCCCGGCCTCCTGGCCACCGGCGGACCCGATCCCCGTTCCCGGCGGACCCCGGCCGCGGGCCATGATGGACCGTGGTCACCAACCAGGACCGGGGGGGCGAGCCGCGGGGCCCGGGGGATCCGGTGCTGCTCGAGGTGACCGCGGCGACGCCGCCCGAGACGTCAGGCGACGCCGTCGGGAAAGCGGTCGACGGGGACACAGTGGCGTCGAAGCCGCCCAGGACCCGGCGCCGCGACACGATCGTCGCCCGGATGCGGGCCCTGGTCGGCGCCATCCGGGAGGGGGACGACGCCACGGTCCAGCAGGCCGTCCTCGACCTCAGCCGCTCACGGCGCATCCTGGCCCCGCTGGCCTTCTTGGTGGGCGCCTTCGCCATGCTGTTCGAGGGGTTGAAGCTGCTCTTCTCGAATTGGCGCCTGACACTGATCGAGATCCTGCCGGCCATGTGGATCTGGGCCGCCATGGTGGACCTCAAGGCCCACGTGCTCCACGGGAAGTCCTTCCATGTGGTCGAGGGCCCCGTCCTCATCCCGGTGATCCTGGCCATCGTCGCCATCACCGCCGCCTGCTTCTACCTCAACGCGGTCTTCGCCTTCGCCATCGCCAAGCCCGGGCCCCCGCAGATCAGGCCGGCCTTCACCGAGGCCCGGGCCCACCTCCGGGTGATCTCGGCGTGGGGCGTCTCGATCGGCTTGGCGCTCGGCGTCTCGACCACGGTCTTCCCCCGCTGGGGAACCTGGTGGTTCGCCCTGTCGCTCAGCCTGGTCGTCGCCGTCATGATGGCGACCTACGTCACCGTGCCGGCCCGGCTGGTCGGCATCAAGTCGACCTACTCGAAGCGGGACAAGCTCTCGGCCAGTGTGGTCGGCGGCACGATGGGGGCCATCGTGTGCTCCCCGGCCTACATGCTGGGCCGCATCGGCCTGTTGATGCTCGGCGGCTCCACGACGTTGTTCGTGTTCGGTATCTTCGTGCTGACCCTGGGCGTGACGCTCCAGGCCGGCGCGACCGGCGCCGTCAAGGCCATCAAGATGAGTGCGAAGCTGGTGGCCGGCCGAGACCTCGTCGACCCCGGAACCGTCCCGGGGGGCGAACCGGCCGGCCCCTCCACCGGGGCCATCGAGGGCTAGGGCCGACCGGGCCGCCCGCCGGACGGTGTCGTCGCGGGGCTCGGGGCCCCGCCGATGACTGGCATGTAGCGTGCGTGAATGGCTGACCCCGACCTCTACAGCGCCATCGACCTTGAGTTGTCCGACCTCTTGAAGTGGGCGGCCCTCGGCGAGGGCCAGGCGTTCACAACGGGTCCGGGGGCCGAACGTCACGCGGATCGGATACGTGAGCTGTCCGGCCAGGTGAAGGTCCTGTGCGATGACCTCCGCGAGACCATGAACGAGATCCGCCGCCTGAACGACGAGGGCTGAGCCTCACCGCTCCGGCACCCCTCGACGCAAACTGACCCCCTACCCGACGGTGGGACGAACCCGCGACCTGCTACAATGGCGAAGTACCCGGTCAGCATCTGCGACCGGCTGCCGGCTCCTCGCCGGTGGGGCCTGATTCGAGTTCCTGTTCGAGTTGGCCTGTCGCGCGACTCGACTGGAGTTCTGTGAGTACCTCTTTTTCCGACCTGGGCGTCCCCGCCCGCCTCGAGGCCCGCCTGGCCCAGCAGGGCATCACCAGCCCCTTCCCGATCCAGGCGGCCACGATCCCCGACGCGTTGGCCGGCCGGGACGTCTGCGGGCGGGCCCCCACCGGTTCGGGCAAGACCATCGCCTTCGGCATCGCCGTGGTGACCGCCGCCGGCGGCTCGGCTCCGAGGCGCCCCCGGGCCCTGGTGCTCGTGCCCACCCGCGAGCTGGCCGCCCAGGTCCAAGGGGAGCTGGCCACGCTGGCCGACGACCACGGCAAGCGGACCATCGCCGTCTACGGCGGCACCGCCTACGGGGCCAGCCGGCGGGCGCTCGACCGCGGGGTGGACGTGGTGGTGGCCTGCCCGGGCCGGCTGGAGGACCTGCTGGACCAAGGCGCACTCAGCCTGCGCGACGTCCGGACCGTCGTGTTGGACGAGGCCGACCGGATGGCCGACATGGGGTTCTTGCCCGCCGTGCGCCGGCTGCTCGACCAGACCGCACCGGACCGCCAGGTGCTGCTCTTCTCGGCCACTATCGGCCGAGAGGTCGAGTCGATCATCGCCACCTACCAGCGAGACCCGGTCCGCCACAACGTGGTGGCCGACGAGTCGAGCGTGGGCGAGGTCGCCCACGTCTTCTGGCGGGCCGAGCGGTCCGAGCGGGTCGATCTCACCGCCCGCCTGGTGACCCAGCACGGCAAGGCGGTGGTCTTCTGCCGCACCCGCCGGGGGGCCGACCGGGTCGCCCGCCAGCTCGGCGCGGCCGGGGTGAGTGCGGTGGCCATCCACGGTGACCGCACCCAGGCACAGCGTGAACGGGCCCTCGCCGCCTTCACCAACGGACGGGCCAGCGCGCTGGTCGCCACCGACGTGGCCGCCCGGGGCATCCACGTCGCCGACCTGCCGTGCGTCGTGCACTTCGACCCCCCGACCGATGCCACCGACTACCTGCACCGCTCCGGGCGGACGGGCCGGGCCGGTAAGACCGGGACGGTGGTCTCGCTGGTCACCCAAGAGCACCACACCACGGTGCGCGGCATGCAGCGGGCCCTCGGCCTGAGCCAGGGCCTCGACGCCCCCGACGGTCCGTCCACGGCGACGGTCACCACCACGCTGCAGGCCCGCCCACCGGCCGCGCCCGCCCCCGGTCGCCCCGGCGGTGCCCGGCGCAACGGACGGGCCAACAGCGGATCAAGCGGCCGGGGGGCCTCCCGGCACACCCAGGTCCGCGGCGACGGCCAGGCCCGCAGCGGCCCCCGGCGCAAGGGCGGCCGGCCGACCCAGAAGCGGGCCAGCTGAGCGCGGGCCCCGCCGGCGGTCACCGAACCTGGCACCGCAACACCGCAACACCGCAACACCGCAACACCAGATAGAGCAAGAGAGAAAGAGATAGAGACATGCCCACCGGCACCGTGAAATTCTTCAATGCAGAGAAGGGCTACGGATTCATCTCCCAGCCCGACGGCGAAGACGTCTTCGTCCACTACTCCAACGTGGAGGGCTCGGGCTTCCGCACCCTGGAGACGGGTCAGCAGGTCGAATTCGAGATCGCCCCGGGGCGCAAGGGGGACGAGGCGCGAAACGTCAAGGTCATCTGAGGGCCACGCCTCTGTGAACGGCGACCGGGACTTCGGGCCCGAGTCGCTCGAAAGGACTGAACATGGCACGTCCGCGATCCACCTTCGGAAAGCTCCAGCGAGACCAGGCCAAGCGGGCCAAGGCGAAGGCCAAGCAGGAGGACCGTCTGGCCCGGCGTGAGGACAAGGCCGAGTCGGCCGACGAGCCGGCGCCGGCCGGTCCGGCCGAGGATCAGACGGCGCTCCTCGAGCAATTCGCCCGCCTCCACGAGGACCTGGCCGACGGCCGAATCTCGATCGAGGACTTCGAGATCCGCCAAGAAGAGCTGCGCAGCCGCCTCCAGGTCGACTGACCGTCGGGGCCCGGCCTCACCCCGGGGCGGGCGGGCCGTCTCGGTGCTCGAGCCAGCGACGCATTCCTGCCGCGTTCGAGTGGACGCCGTTCATGATCTCGAGCTTCTGGCGCTGCTCGGCCGCCACGTCGTCCATCTGGAAGTCGAACGCCGCCGAGAGTGCGGCGGCGATGTCCTCACCGTTTCGGTAGGCCTGCTGGGCCACGTCGGTCCACCGGCGCAGGGTCTCCTCGGCCTCGGCCAACAGGTCGAGCGGGTCGCCCAGGAGCCCGTAGTGGGCCAAGGCGATCCCGGTCGGGCGGCGCTCGGCGAAGCGCTCGAGCGAGTGCAGCGCCTGGGTCAGGTCGAAGTCGGGCGGGGGGGTCGACGGTCGCAGCACACCGGCGTCGGGCAACTTCACCCCGACGGCGTCGCCGGCGAAGAGGATCCCCGAGACCGAGTCGTGCAGGCCGACGTGGTGCTTGGCGTGGCCGGGCGAGTCCACCGCCACCAGCACCCGTCCGGGCCCGACCTCGATCTCCTCGCCGTCGGCCAGCACGTGCAGGCGCTCGGGGGGGGTCGGGTCGAGCCGGCCGTAGAGGGAGTCAAGCAGCGGCCCGTAGACCCGGGCGGCCGAGTCCACCAGCCGCGTCGGGTCGGCCAGGTGCCGCGCGCCCTTCTCGTGGACGTAGACCGTCGCATCGGGGAAGGCCCGGGCGACGTCGCCGACACCGCCGGCGTGGTCGAGGTGGATGTGGGTCACCACCACACCGGCCAGGTCCCGCGGCCCGAGACCGAGGGCGCCCAGGGCGTCGAGCAGCACCGGCACCGACGACTGGCTGCCCGTCTCGACCAGGACCGGCTCGGGACCCTCGACCAGGTAGCCGGCGGTCACCCGGTCCCAACCCCCGAGGAGGGTGTCGATCTCGATGACGCCCTCGGCGATGGCCCTCGGTGCAGCCCGTCGGTCGACGTTCGACACCAGGGGGACTCGATCGGAGGGGGCGTCCTCGTTGTGGGGGTGGACGTGACCGCTCAACTCTGGGTGACCTCCACCACCACCTTCACGTCGTCGGGATGGCGCTCGAGGGCCTGGGGCCACTGCTCCATCGGGACCTTGCGGCTCACCACCTTGGCCAGCCAGTCCCGGTCCGCCTTGGCCAGCGCGTCCGCCGCCGCCTCGTAGTGGCGACGGTTGGCGTTGACCGACCCGACCACCGACTCGTTGGCCAGGACCATCTGGCGGTTGAGCGCCCCCTCGTCGACCCCGATCTGTCGGCCCTTGGCCGAGACGCCGGTCAGGCAGACCACCCCGCCCGGGCCGATGTGCTCGATGGCGTCGAGCACCAGCGACGACACCCCGGTGCACTCCATGATGGCGTCGGGGTCGTTGCAGGCGTCCTCGATGGCGCCGGTGTGGTACTGAGCCCCGAGCGCCCGCACCAGATCGGGCTTGAGCCCGCTGGCCATCTGGTCGATCACGTGGACCTCGAGGCCCCGTTGGACCGCCATCAGGGCGGCCAACAGGCCGATCGGACCGGCCCCGGTGATGACCGCGGTCTTGGGCTCCCAGTGGGCGCGGCCGCCGATCCGGTCGATCTGCTCCCAGGCCTTGGCCACCACGCTGGTCGGCTCGAGCAGCACGCCGAGCACGCCGAGCGACGGGTCGATCTTCACGGTGAATTCCGGGGTGATGCGGTAGCGCTCGGAGAGGTAGCCGTCGTGCTCTTTGATCCCCCGCTCGGTGTAGAGCCCGTTGCGACAGAAGTCCCACTCGAGCACGGCGCAGTTGGGGCAGGGCACCGGGTCGGGACGGCGCACGATGCCGACGACCAGGTCGCCGGGGGCGAAATCCCCCCCGGTCGGTGCCTCGAGCACCCGCCCGAGGGACTCGTGGCCCAGGACCAGGCGTTCCCGGCCCGGCGGGGCCCAGCCGTACTGGCCCGAGAGGATCTCGAGGTCGGTGCCACAGATCCCGACGGCCAGCACCTCGACCAGCACCGGTCCGTCGGACTCGGGCGGTTCGTCGACGTCGGAGAGCTCGGCCGAGTCCTTGCGCATCGGGATGACGGTCAGTGCCTTCATGTGCTGCTCCTTGTCGGTCGGGTCGGTCGGGTCGGTCGGGTCCTTCGGGCCGGGATGGTCGGTCGTGGCCGTTCACCCGGGTCGCTCGCGCCCGGGCCGGGCCGTCGGCGCCCCACTACTGGTGGGGGGCGGTCGCCGGATCGGCGTCTGCCGGCGGCGACGCCGGGCCCGTCTGCGCCCCTCCGCCGGCGGCCCCGTCGTCGGGCGCCCCGCCCGGACCCGGGGCCACCACCGGGTCATCGTGCCACCGGTGGCCGTTGAGCCGGCTGAGGAGCAGGCCGGCCCCGATCTTGGGGCGTCCGGTCTTGTTCATGGCGTTGATGGACCCGACCAGGTTGTCGCTGATCAGCGAGCGGAAGCGGTTGGCCGCCACGGCGTTGCCGGGCGATAGCGGCTCCTGGTCGGTCAGCCGGCAGGCCGTGTTGACCAACGAGACGTGCGAGAAGGCCTGGGGGAAGTTGCCGACGAGGCGCTTGGCCACCGGGTCGTACTCCTCGGACAGCAGGCCGAGGTCGTTGCGCAGGGCGAGCAGGCGCTCGAACATGGCGCGTGCTTCGTCGACCCGTCCGATCATGTGGAGGCAGTCCACCAGCCAGAACGAGCAGGCCAGGAAGGCCCCCTCCCGGCCGGTGAGCCCGTCGACCGCGCCGTCGTCACTCGTCCGGTAGCGCAGCACGAACCCGTCCTCGACCAACTCGCGCTGGATGGCCTCCACCGTGCTCACCACCCGGGGGTCACTGGGCGGGAGGAAGTCGACCAAGGGCATCATCAGCACGCTGGCGTCGAGCGTGTCGCTCCCGTAGTACTGGGTGAAGGCCTGCTTGTCCTTGTTGTAGCCCTTGTCGCAGACCTCGGCGTGGATCTCGTCGCGCAGCTTCCGCCACTTGTCGATGGGCCCGTCGAGCTGCGGCCACTCCTCGAGGGTCCGCACGGCCCGGTCGACCGCCACCCAGGCCATGACCTTGGAGTGGGTGAAGTGCCGGCGCGGGCCCCGCACCTCCCAGATGCCGTCGTCGGGCTGCGTCCAGCCCTTTTCGATGAACTCGATGAGCCTGGTCTGGAGGTCCCAGATGGCCCGGCTGTGGACGCCGGCGTTCTGGGCGGCGCTGAACAGCGCCGACATGACCTCGCCGTAGACGTCGAGCTGGTACTGGCCGGCCGCCGCGTTGCCGATCCGCACCGGGGCCGAGGACTCGTAACCCGGCAGCCAGCTCACTTCCCACTCGTCGAGGCGGCGCTCCCCGGCCGACCCGTACATGATCTGCAGCCGCGACGGGTCGCCGGCGGTGGCCCGCAACAGCCAGTCGCGCCAGGCCATGGCCTCGTTGTGGTAGCCACCGCGCATGAGCGCCTCGAGGGTCAAGGTGGCGTCGCGCAGCCAGCAGTACCGGTAGTCCCAGTTCCGGTTGCCGCCGAGCGCCTCGGGCAGCGAGGTGGTGGCGGCGGCCACGATCCCCCCGGTCGGCTCGTAACTGAGGGCCTTCAACGTGATGAGGGAGCGCAGCACGGCGTCGCCGTAGTCGCCGTCGTAGGTGCAGTCGGCCGACCACGCCCGCCACCAGCTGTCGGTGGTGGCGATGGTGTACCAGGGGTCGAAGGGGCGGGGGGCCGGCTCGTGCGACGGGTACCAGCTGAGGGTGAACGGGAGCTGCTGGCCCTCGGTCATGGTGACCTCGGCGATGGTGCGCATCTTGGCCCCGCGGGTCTCGGCCCTCGTCCACAGGGCCACGGCGTCGGGCCCGGCGATGGCGGTCAGCATCCCGTCGTGGTGGCTCACCCACGGGATCGACTCGCCGTAGCCGAAGCGCAGGCACAGCTCCATGCGGACGGGCACCTTCCCCCGCAGGCACTCGACCAGGCGCACGACCTGGGGGTGCTGCTCGCGCACCGGCATGCAGTCGGTGAGCCGGATCGAGCCGGTGGCGGTGTCGAACTCGGTCTCGAGCACCAAGGTGCCCTCCCGGTAGCGGCGCCTGGTGGCCGTGACCGTCCCCTCGGGCCCGGCCGGCGCCACCCGCCAGAAGCCGTGCTCGTCGGTCCCGATCAGCCGGGCGAAGCAGGAGCCCGAGTCGAAGTGCGGGAGGCAGAGCCAGTCGATGGACCCGTCGCGACCGACGATGGCCGCCGTGTGGAGGTCGCCGATGACCGCGTAGTCCTCGATCAGCGAACCCATGGCCGCCATTCTTGCGCGTCCGGGGGCCACCGGGTCCCCCGGGGCCGGCCCGGCCCGTTCGGGTGCCGGGCGCCGGACCGAAGCCGTCGGCCCTGCTCAGCCCTGTGTGCAGGCCCCGGTGCCCGAGGGCGCGGTCCGCAAGAGCGCGGACTTGACCCGGGTGAGCACGCCGGGCGAGGCCAGGGCGTAGCCGACACCGGCGTCGACGGTCGAGCGCGAGAAGACGACCCCGATCACCGTGCCGTCGGCTCCCATCACCGGCCCCCCCGAGTTCCCCGGCTCGACGTCGGCGTCGATCTGGTAGACGCTGCGGACCACCAGCCCGGCGTTGTAGATGTCACGCCCCTCGGCCTGCAGGTCGGCGGCCACCCCGGCCGGCCCGACCGACAGCGGGCCGTCCTCGGGGTACCCGAGGACGGCCCCCTGGGTGCCCCGACCGACCGTCGCCGGGTCGAGGCGCAGGGCGGGGCCGAGCGGGGCCTTGGTCCGCAGCACGGCCAGGTCGAACTCGGGGTCGAAGAGCACCACGGTGGCCGGGAAGCTGTTGGCGCCCACCGCGATCTGGGTGGAGGGCTCGCCGGCCACCACGTGGGCGTTGGTCACCACCAGCCCCGGGGCGGCCACGAAGCCCGAGCCCTCCTGGAGGTACCCGCAGGCCGCCCCGAGGACCTTGACCGTCGAGGCAGCGGCCGGCATGGCGATGGCCTCAGCCTGGGCCGTCGAGGGCTGGTCGACCGGCCCCGCCGCGGGGGGCGTGATGCCGGCGAACACCGGGGGGAAGCCCGAGCTGTTCAAGAAGGCCTGCACGTGGGCGAAGACGGTGGGCACCGGCGGCAGGACGGCGTCGATCCCCTTCAGCACGGCCGAGCGCTCGATCTGCGAGCTGAGCCAGGTGTAGCGGCTGGATGTCCCGAGCACGTTGGCCACCAGCCACGCCGACACCAAGACGGCCACGACCGCCACGGCCACGCCGAGCACCGAGTCGACGGCCCCCAGGTGGTGGCGGCGCACGGCGGCGTTGCTCCAGCCCCCCAGGATCCGGCCGCCGACCCCGACGGTCACCGCCATGCCGAGCACCAGGATCAAGGTGATGGCGAACTTCACGGTGTTCGAGTGGATCGACGACACGATGGCCACCGCCAACAGGGCCCCGAACAGCAGCCCGATCACGAAACCACCGAACGTCAGGACCTGGACGAATGCCCCGAGGCGGAGCCCGTGGATGGCGGCCGCCACCACCACCACGATCAGCAAAGCGTCCACCACGTCCACTGCGGACCGAGGGTAGACGCCCCGACTGGCCCGCAGGCCGCGATCAGCGGGGGGTGGGAGTGCACTCGGGCCCGGCGGGGCCCGGGGATAGAGTGACGGCGCCGTGGCGGACATCTGGAGCGGATCGGCATCCGATCGACGGGACCGGGGGCGGCCGTTGCCGGTGCACCCCGCACCCCGGGCGCCCGGGCGGTCCCGCCGGCGATCGCTCCCGATCGCCGCGGCGATCGTCGTGGCCGTGGCGGCCGGGTGCGCCCGCACCGAGAACGCCACCCCAATCGGGCACTCGGGCATCCCGGTGACGGTGATCGGCCAGCCGGCCCCGGCCGGCACCAGTCAGCTCGAGGCGGTGTCCTGCGCCACACACCTGGACTGCTGGGCGGTGGGGACCCCGCCGACGTCGGCGCCGACGGGCGGTGTCCCCGGGACGCTCGACCTGGACTTCACCGCCGACGGCGGGACCTCGTGGCGCACCCTGCGGGTGGCGGTGGCCAACCCGATGGAGCTCGACGGGATCTCGTGCCCGGACCGGCTCGACTGCATCGCCGTCGGGGCCATCAACGGCTCGAGCCAGCTGCTCGGCGGCGTGCTGGCCACCTCGGACGGCGGACGTTCGTGGCACTCGTTGGCCGCCCCGTCGGGCACCGTCGACCTGGTCGGCATCACCTGTGCCACCGCGCAGCGCTGCATGGTGATGGCGACCGACGGTTCGACCTACTGGTCCGAGACTACGGCCGACGGCGGCCGGATCTGGCAACGCGGTGGCGGGCTGCCGTCGGGCTTCGGCGGCACCAGCGCCGTCACCTGCACGACCGCCGACACCTGCCTGGTCGCCGGGTACACGTCGCCCGCACCGGGGAAGGGCACCGGGGCCATCGCCTTCAGCGTCGACGACGGCACCGACTGGACCGCGGCCACGGTTCCGGCGGGCCTCGGGCTCCTCCACGACATCTCGTGCGGCAGCGCCATGGACTGCACCGCCGTCGGCACCCTGGCCACCTCCTACACCGACGTGATCCAAGGCCGCGGGGCCATCCTCACCAGCAGGGATGGCGGGCAGACCTGGACCTCGGTGGCCTCACCCCCCGGGGTGAACGACGCCTTCGGGGTCTCGTGCCCGACCGCCCGGCGCTGCGCCGCGGTGGGCACGGTCTGGGCGCCGACCAACCCGCCCACCCCGATCGGCGGGGTGGTGACCAGCAAGGACGCCGGGGCCAGCTGGAGCACCCCGCGGGCCGAGTACATCCCGGTGGGCCTGGTCTCGGTGGACTGCCCGACCGCCACCGCCTGCGTGGCCGTGGGCAACGACGTGGCCGCCCGCATCGCCCTGGCCTGAGGGCCGGGCGGGGCACACAGCGCCCTCTCAGGGGCTCAGCGCGGCGGCCAGCACCGACGCCAGGCGGACCGGCGAGGGCTGGGCCTCGAGGGCCAGCAACCGCCGCATCACCGCCAGGCCGTTCGGGTGGGTGGCGAACCACGGGGGCTTGGGCCGGGACCGGAACGGTCCGCGCACGATCGACTTCTCCGGACGGTCGAACATGAAGGCGTTGCCGACCACGCCCCGGCCCGACTGGATGTCGGCGAGCGGGTGCCCGGGGTAGGCGCCCCAGGTGGTGGTGCCGAGGGCGAACACCGAGGCGTGCCAGACGTTGAGGCCGATCCCGCCGTAGCGCAGCTCGGCCACCGACCGCTCGACGGCGGCCCCGAGTCCAGCGTCGCGGAGCGACCCCGGATGGGCGAGCACCGTGGCCGACAGGGTGCCCCACAGGACCTCGTTGCAGAACTCGGTCGCCGCGTCGATGAACGACTGGGGGGAGTCGGCAGCCAGCGCGGTCTCCGCCGTCAGGCCGCAGAAGGCCTCGGCGTTGAAGCAGATGTCGTCGAGGTGCCCGGGGTCGACACCGCGCACCAGGGTCCAGGGGAGCTGCCCGGCCCCCGGCCGGCCCAGCGCCGAGGCGTCGGGGTGGGCGTCGACGAACGCCGCCCGGCGGTCGGACGCCCCCGGGTAGTAGGCGAGGCGGGTCGGCACCCGAGTGAGGGCCTCGGAGAGGGCGCCCAAGAAGGCCTCTCGCTGGGGCCACGCCGAGTGGGTGACGAGCACCCGGGCGCTCAGGCAGTTGAAGCCGGCGTTGTTCACCACCATGGTGGCCACGTGCTCGGCCTGGTAGAGCAGGTCGGCGGTGCTCCAACGGCCGGGCACGATCACCACGGGCGAGACGTTCCCGAGTTCGCTCGTGACCGGCTTCTCCAACACGGCCCGGCCCGACGCCTTGCGCCGCTCGCCCGCCTTGCCTGGGCCGAAGACCACCGCGTCGTGGGTCTTGTCCGACCCGGTGATGTGGACCTCGTCCACCGCGGGGTGGTTCACCAGGTAGGCCCCCACCTCGGCCCCACCGCTCACGATGCGCAGGACCCCCGCCTCGAGGAGGGCCCGCATGGCCCGGGTCCAGTGGGGGGCGAGGTAGTCGTTGACCGGGTTCGCCTTGAGCACCACCACCTTGCCCTCCACGAAGAGCTTGGAGAGGACGTCTCGGGGCCCGAGCGAGGCCACGTTGCCCGCGCCCAGGACGACGGCGACCCCCCGGGCCGCGTCGGGGTCCCGGTAAGCGGCGGCCTGGCCGGCGTCGACCTCTGAGCGGGAGACCCCCGGCTCCATCCACACCTCGGCCGTCGTCTGGGGGAACAGGACCCGGTCGTAGACCGACACCGGGAAGACCCCAACCGCCAGCCGTCCGCCGGGGGCCTCGCGGACCGGGCCCGGATAGCGGGGACGACCCGAGGCGGCGATGTCCCCCAGCGCGTCGCGCAGCAACCGGGCCATCCGGACGAAGGTGACGATCCCTGCGAACAATTCCTCGCCGGCGGCCGCCGAGCGCGGGTCGAGCCCCTTGGCCCGGCACGCCTCGGCCAGCCAGCCGTCGGCGGCCAAGAGCGTGTCGCGCAGCACCCGGTCGAGGAGGACGGCCCGGGCCGAGGCCCCGGTCGCCGCCCAGGCGCCGGCGTGGGCCGCCACCTCGCCGACGGCGGCCTCGAGCGGGGCGGCGTCGACGACCGCCTTCTTGCGCGACGGGACGGCTTGGGTGGCGAGCGCCCCCCGGGTGGCCGATGGGGTCGCCATCTGGGACCTCCGATCACGGTGCTCGGGTGTGCCCGCCACCGTAGCGTCCGGGGTCCGCGTCGTGGCCGGAGGGCGCCGCGGCCGCGCATGATAGAAGGTGCCGGTGCAGATCGGCGTGGTCTTCCCCCAGACCGAAATCGGCGCCGACCCGGGGGGCCTGCGGGCCTACGCCGAGGCGGCCGACGGGCTCGGCTACCGCCACCTGGTGGCCTACGACCACGTCTTGGGAGCCGACCGGTCGGTCCACCCGGACTGGGCCGGCCCCTACGACCTGCACGACACCTTCCACGAGCCGATGGTCCTGTTCGGTTGGCTGGCCGGCCTCTGCGGGCTCGAGTTCGCCACGGGCATCCTGATCGGCCCCCAGCGCCAGACCGCCCTGGTGGCCAAGCAGGCGGCCGAGGTCGACCTCTTGTCGGGGGGCCGGCTCCGCCTGGGCCTGGGTCTCGGCTGGAACCCCGTCGAGTACGAGGCGCTCGGGGTGGACTTCGCCACCCGGGCCGCCCGGCTGGACGAGCAGATCGGGCTGCTCCGGGCGTTGTGGACCGGCGAGTCCGTCAGCTTCGAGGGCCGGTTCCACACCGTGACCGGGGCCGGCCTGGCCCCCGGGCCGGTGCAGCGGCCCATCCCGATCTGGCTCGGGGCGATGGCCGAACCGGCCCTGCGCCGGGTGGGACGGCTGGCCGACGGCTGGTTCCCCCAGGCCCGGCCCGGGGGCGGGCTCGAGGCGGCCCTCGAGGTCGTCGCCACGGCGGCCACGGCGGCCGGCCGGGACCCGGCCGCCATCGGGATGGAGGGCCAGGTCCTGGCCTCCACCCGGGATCCCGAGCGCCTGGCCCGCCACGCCGCCAAATGGGAGGGGGCGGGGGCGACCCATCTGTCGGTGAACACGATGGACGCCGGCTGCTCGACGGTCGACGAGCACATCGCCGCTATCACCTCGGTGTCCGAGGTGCTGGTGGCCGGCCGCTGAGCGGGGCCGGCCGGACCCTCAGGCCTCGGGGCCGGGGTGCTCGAAGTGGCGCTCGTGCCCGACGCGGCAGACCTGGATGCTGAACGTCTCGTAGAGTCGGTCGCGCCCGGCCGCCTGGGCCGCCCGGTGCTCGGGGTGGTCCCGCCAGGCCCGTTCGGCCTCCATCGACGCGAACGTGATCAGCGACACCCGCTCGCCGTCGTCGGACCGCAAAGAGGTGAAGTCGACGAAGCCGTCCACGGTGCGGGCCAGGGCCAGCATCCGCTCGGCCAGCGGCTCGTACTCGGGCCCGGCCCCGTCGCGAAGACGCGAGCGGAACACGATCACGATCGGCCCGTTGGAACCCGCTGCGGTCATCGCCCCATCGTGCCCCAGCTGCAAGGATGAGGCGGTGCCCGGCCCCGGAGTCCACCCGAGCCCTCCCCCCGGGCCTGGTCACGCCCCGGACACCGGGTCGTGACCGCCCCGCTCCCCGGACCGCCGCCCGGCTGGTACCCCGACCCGGCGGGCAGCGGGGCCCTGCGCTGGTGGGACGGGGCCCAGTGGAGCGCCGCCCTGGCATCGGCCCCGCCGGTGGTGCCGCCGCCCGGTCCGCTCTGGGTGGTCGACGACGAGCTCCGGGTGGCCCCGTGGGCCCAGCGGGCCTTCGTCGTCTACGGTGCCGTCGCCCTCGTCGAGCTGCTGGTCGCCCTGGCCTTCGCCGCCGAGCTCCGCTCCGAGCTCCACCAGGTCCGGATGGTCTTCCACGACGCGGCCCACGGGCTCCCGGCGCCGACGACCACCCCGGCCCTCTCCGGCGGGTACCGGCTGGCCGCCGGGCTCTTGGGGCTCGCCTCGATCGGCGCCATCGTGACCCTGCTCGTCTGGCAGTACCGGGCGGCCCGGGTCGCCCGGGCCCTGGGCTACCCGGCCCGGCACACCCCGGGCTGGGGGGTCGGGTTCTGGTTCGTCCCGGTGGTGAACCTGTGGTTCCCCTACCAGGCCATCGTGGACTGCCTCCCGCCGGGCCACCCCTCGCGCCCGCTGGTCCTGCGCCTGTGGCTGGCCCTGCTCGGCCTCTACCTCGTCGGGCAGGCGGCCCAGTTCACACTCCTCTACTGGCGACCGGTCGGTATCGCCCTCACTGGGGTGCTGGCCGTCCTGGCCGTGCTCTACGCGCTCGCCGGCATCGGGGTGGTGGCCGCCATCTCGGCCGCCCACCGCATGGTCTGATCTGAACGGCCCCGGCCAGGGCGGGACGGGCGCGCTTTGCCCGTAAATTGGAGGCGAAATTGCCTCGCGTTTGCCTTCCGTTTGCCGTTTGTTCACACCGGCCCGATAGGACTGGGCGGGTGCAGATCGGCCCCAGGGACCGGGTGGCGCACCGTCGTCGGCCATCGAGTGATCGCCAACAGTTCCACCGGTGTTCGCCAACCGGTAGCCGGTCGTTCACCTCGTATTGTTACGGTTCCGACACGTGACCGGTCACTGGATCGAAAGGTTCGTCTCCACCCACCGGTATCGGGCAGATCGCGAGTCCCCATGTCGATAGACGAGACCCCGGCGGCCGACGCGAAACCGGCTGTGTCCACCGCCGTGCCGCCGGTGCAGCTCGACCCGGTCCTTGAGGCGCTCGACCCCGACCGGGAGCGTCCGGCCGACGTCATGACCGCGGCGGGGTTGACGCTCAGCTTCGGCCCCAAGGCGGTGATGAGCGGGATCGACATGCGCTTCCGCCGTGGGACGATCACCGCGTTGATCGGGCCGACCGGCTCGGGGAAGTCCACCTTCCTGCGGACCCTCAACCGGATGAACGACCGGGTCCCCGGCTTCCACCACGACGGCGACGTCACCTTGGACGACGTGAGCATCTGGGCCCCCCATCAGGACCTGCTGACCCTGCGTCGACGGGTCGGCATGCTCTTCCAGCGCCCGAATCCGTTCCCGATGTGCATCCGCGACAACGTGGTGGCCGGGGTCAAGGCCCACCGGATCGCCAAGGGTAAGCAGCTCGACGTGGTCGCCGAGCGCCGCCTCAACGAGGTCGGCCTGTGGGACGCCGTCAAGGACCGCATGAGCGACTCCCCGTTCCGCCTGTCGGGCGGCCAGCAGCAACTGCTCTGCCTGGCCCGTGCTCTCGCCGTCGGCCCCGAGGTGCTGCTCCTCGACGAACCGACGTCCTCGCTCGACCCGGTGTCCACCGAGATGGTCGAACAGCTCGTCCGCACGCTCACCCCGGCCCTGACCATCATCATCGTCACCCACAACCTGGGGCAGGCCCGGCGGGTCTCGGACGAGACGATGTTCTTCTATGGCGGGCGGCTGATCGAGCACGGTCCGACCGAGACGCTGTTCTCCGACCCCCGCCACGAGGACACCCAGCGCTACGTCAGCGGGCGGATGGGGTAGCGCTACGTCGGCACCGCCCGCCGACCACGGCCACAACACCAGCAGTTGCAGCAGCGGTATCAACGCGCCGAAGGGCGCCGACGAAGGAGGAACCACCAAGTGACTCGGATGCTCCGAGGAAAGCGAACGGCGGTCGCCGCAGTGCTGGCCGCCGCCATCGGAACGGCCGCCCTGGCCTCGACGGCCTCGGCCGCCACCGTCGCCGTCAAGCTCCCGTCGAGCGGCGTCGAGAGCCCACCAACGGCCTCGCTGTCGGAGACCGGCAGCACGCTGCTCTACCCGCTGTGGAACCTGTGGGTCGCCGGCTACACCCAGAAGTACCCCGCAGTGAGCATCCAGACCGCCGGCACGGGCTCGGGCACCGGCATCTCGGACGCCACCAACGGGACGGCGGACATCGGATCCTCCGACGCCTACCTGTCGCCCAGCGAGCTCACGGCGACGCCCGACCTGCTCAACATCCCGCTCGCCATCTCGGCCCAGATGGTGGCCTACAACATCCCGGGCATCACCGCCCACCTCAAGCTGAGCGGCAAGGTGCTCTCCGAGATCTACCAGGGCCAGATCACGACCTGGAACAACTCGGCCATCGCCTCGCTCAACAGCGGGGTGAAGCTGCCGAGCACCCCGATCGTGACCCTGCATCGCTCGGACTCGAGCGGTGACACCTTCTTGTTCACCCAGTACCTGTCCAAGGCCGACCCCAGCGGCTGGGGGGCCAAGATCGGCTACAACACCACCGTCCCGTGGCCCAACGCCCCCGGCGCACTGGCCGAGGACGGGAACTCGGGCATGGTGTCGGGCTGCAAGGCCACCCCGGGGTGCATCGCCTACGTCGGCATCAGCTACCTGACTCAGACCCTCCAGGCCGGTCTCGGGTACGCCCAGCTGGGCAACGCCAAGGGGGACTACGTCCTGCCGACGTCGGGTTCGATCGCCGCCGAGGCCGCCTCGTTCGAGAAGCGGACCCCGGCCAACGGGACGATCTCGCTGATCTACGGTCCGGCGGCCACCGGGTACCCCATCGTCAACTACGAGTACGCCATCGTGATCTCCAACCAGTCGAGCTCGACGACGGCCAAGGCCATCCGTTCGGTCCTCGAGTGGGCGGTGAACAAGAACTACGGCAACAACGCCTCGTACCTGGCCCAGGTCAACTTCCAGCCGCTGCCCTCCAAGGTGGCCGCCCAGTCGATCGCGCAGATCCTGAAGATCAAGTAGTGGGGTGACCGTCATCGGTGGCACGCCGGGCGAACTGCCCGCCGGCCCACCGCCGACCACGCCAACGCCCCGGGCGGGTACCGCCCGGGGCGTTGGCCGTGTCCTGCGCTCCCACGAGGAGGGGGCGTGGCGGTGGGCGGCCCGGGTGGCGGTCGTCCTCCCCCTGGCCGCGCTCGTCTTCATCCTCACCGTCCTCGTCGTCAAGGCGTGGCCGGCGATCGTGGTCAACGGCTGGGGCTTCCTCACCGGGTCGACCTGGGACATCGGCAGCAGTTACGGCACCACCGTCTACACCCACGGCATCGCCCACCCGATGGGCTCGTCCTACGGGGCCTGGCCGCTCATCTTGGGCACCATCCAGACCTCGCTCATCGCCGTGGTGCTGGCCCTGCCCATCTCGATCGGCGCCGCCTTCGGCCTGACCGAGCGGATGCCCCGCTGGTTGTCACGCCCGCTCGGCTTCGCCATCGAGCTGCTGGCCGGCTTCCCGAGCGTGATCATCGGCCTGTGGGGCATCCTCACCTTCGGGCCCTTCCTGGCCGAGCACATCTACCCCGTCATCGCCGACCACATGCCCGACGTACCCATCCTGCGGTACTTCCGCAACCCGGTGGGCCACGGCGAGGGCCTCCTCACCGCGGGGATCGTGCTCGCCCTGATGATCGTCCCCATCATCACCGCCACCACCCGGGACCTGTTCACCCAGGTGCCGCCGTTGCCCAAGGAGGGGGCCGAGGCGCTCGGGATGACCGACTGGGAGGTGGCCCACAAGGTGAGCCTGCGTTGGGTGCGCTCGGGCATCATCGGCGCCACGGTGCTCGGGCTGGGCCGGGCCCTGGGCGAGACCATCGCCGTGTTCATGATCACCGGCTCGATCATCAGGGTCGCCCCCAACATCTACTCGCCGATGTCGACCATCGCCGCGACCATCTTGGGCCAGCTCGACGGCGCCCAGACCGACGGCACCGGCTTCGCGGTGGCCACCCTGGCCGAACTGGGCCTGGTGCTGGCCGTCATCTCGGTCGCCGTCAACCTGGGGGCCCGGAGCATCGTGCGACGCAGCGGCCGCCTCGGCGGCCCGGTGGGTCGGGCCTGAGGGGCGTCGTGGCCGCCACCGCCCTGCCCCGCACCGGCCGCCGACGGGTGGCCGAGACCCTGTTCAAGGTGGCTACCTACCTGGCCCTGGTCCTCGTCCTGGTCCCGATGGCCTGGATCCTGCTCGGGGTGGTGGTGCGGGCCGTCCCCCACTGGCACTGGAGCGTGCTGTGGACGGCGGGTGCGGGCACCACCGGGGGGCTGCGGGCCGAGGTGGTGGGCACCTTGATCCTGATGGTCGGGGTCCTGGTCATCGCCGGGACGATCGGGGTCCTGGCCGGGATCCACCTGGCCGAGCTGGCCCGCGCCACCAAGAGCGGCAAGCAGCGCGGCGGGTTCTTGCGGACCGCCTCGGACGTGCTGTCGGGGTTCCCGTCCATCGTGCTCGGCTACGTGGGCTACGTGGCCCTGGTGGTCGGCCTGGGCTGGGGCTTCTCGCTCCTGCCGGCCCTCATCATCTTGTCGATCATGGTGATCCCCTACATCGCCAAGTCGACCGAGACGGCCCTGCGCCAGGTGCCCACCGGTTACCGCGAGGGGGCCGAGGCCCTCGGGATGTCGACCGGCTACTCCCTGCGCAGGATCGTGCTCAAGAGCGCCTTCCCCGGCATCGTCACCGGCCTCCTGCTCGCCCTGGCCATCGCATGCGGCGAGACCGCCCCGCTCATCTACACGGCCGGCTTCAGCACCCGGCTCCCGACGTCGCTCACCCACGCCCAGTTCCCGTACCTGACCTATCCGATCTTCACCTTCTACAACCAACCGAACTCCGAGGCGCACTATCTGGCCTACGACGCGGCCCTCATCCTGGTGGTGATGGTGCTCATCCTCCTGGTCGCCTCCCGGGTCATCGTCTACCGGACCCAACGCCACGCCGAGGGCCGCCACTAGCCGGGCCGGGTGCGGGGCGCCACGGCCTACAGTTGTGGCCGTCCCGGCGTCTCGGCCCGGGCATTCCGAACCCCGGAGGTGACATGACGCTCGGCGCCGAACTCGGGCCCCTCGAGGGGCTGGTCGGGGAGTGGGAGGGTGACCAAGGTCTCGACGAGGCCTACGCCAACCTGGAGGGCAAGGTGGTCGAGACCCCGTTTCGGGAGAAGTCGACCTTCAGCCCCTTCGGCCCGGTCGAGAACGGGCGCCAGGTCCTCTACGGCCTCGACTACCGCACGGCGGCCTGGCGGGACGACGAGGAGGACCCCTTCCATACCGAGGTCGGCTACTGGCTCTGGGACGCCGACGACGGCCAGGTCATGCGCTGCTTCATGGTGCCCCGGGGGAGCACGGTGCTGGCCGGGGGACCGGCGTCGGCCACCGACACCTCCTTCGTGCTCCGAGCCGAGGTCGGCTCGGAGGTCTACGGGATCCTGTCGAACCGGTTCCTGGCCGAGGCCGCCCGGGCCGTCCGCTACGAGGCGACGGTCACCGTGGGCGAGGGCACCTTCACCTACGCCGAACAGACCGAGATCGAGCACAAGCGGCTCGACGAGCTCCTGATCCACACCGACCGCAACACCTTGCACCGTGTCGGGGGCCCCGGGCCTCGCGGCGAGGTCTCGGTCCACCGGGACTGAGGCCGGCGGGCCCGAACCCGAGCAGCCTGGAGGCAGCCATGTACGAATGGACCGACGACCAGCTGGCCATCCGAGACGCCGTGCGGCGTTTCGTCGACGAGCACATCACCCCCAACGTCGACGAGCTCGAGCACGGGGACACGCCCCCCTACGAGGTGATCCGCAGCCTCTACCGGACCTTCGGCCTCGACCAGCTGGCCCGCGAGTCCTTCAAGCGGGCCCTCGAGCGCAAGGCCTCGGGCGCCGCCCCGGCCCCCCGCAAACCCGGTGACAGCCAGGCGGCCATGACCCTCATCCCGATCATCGAGCTGTGCCACCACTGCCCGGGGATCGTCACCGCCCTCGGGGTCTCGACCGGCCTGGCCGGCGGGACGATCATGAAGCGGGGGACCCCGGCCCAGATGGAGCGCTGGGGCCTGGACCTGCTGACCCTGGACAAGATCGGGGCCTGGGCCATCACCGAGCCCAATTCGGGCTCGGACGCGCTGGGCGGCATGCGGGCGACGGCCCGGCGCGACGGCGACGAGTACGTCCTCAACGGCAACAAGACCTTCATCACCAACGGCCCCTACGCCGACACCATCGTCTTCTACGCCAAGCTCGACGACGGGAGCGAGACCGACCCCCGCAACCGCAAGGTCCTGACCTTCGTCCTCGACCGAGGGATGGAGGGCCTCGACCAGTCCAAGCCGTTCCGCAAGATGGGGCTGCACTCGTCGCCGACCGGCGAGCTGTTCCTGACCGACGTGCGGGTCGGCCGGGACCGCCTGCTCGGCGAGACCGAGGACGAGACCGGCGGCGGCGGGAGGGAGAGCGCCAAGGACAACTTCGTCACCGAGCGGGCCGGCGTGGCCGCCATGTCGCTCGGCGTCATCGAAGAGTGCCTGGCCCTGTCGGTGGCCTACGCCAAGGAGCGCTTGTTGTGGGGCAAGCCGATCGCCGAGTTCCAGCTGATCCAGCTCAAGCTGGCCCGGATGGAGGTGGCCCGCCTCAACGTCGAGAACCTCGTGTTCCGCCACATCGAGATGGCCGAGGCGGGCAAGAGCCTCACCCTGGCCGAGGCCTCGGCCATGAAGCTCTACTCGGCCCAGGCGGCCACCGAGGTGGCCATGGAGGCGGTGCAGTTGTTCGGGGGCAACGGCTACATGGCCGAGTTCCGGGTCGAGCAGCTGGCCCGCGACGCCAAGGTCTTCCAGATCTACGCCGGGACCGACGAGATCCAGGTCACCCACATCGCCCGGGACCTCCTCAGCCGCTGACCCCGGATTCCGGTGGCGCCGGGGCCTTGGCCACCGGAGCGGACTTGCCGGCGACACTCGGGGTGTCGCTAGGGTCGGGGCCACGGGGTGCGACGCCGGGGGCGGCGCAACCCGCTCGACGAGACGGGATCGGACCTCCGGGCGAGGTCGGGCGCAACGGGAGGAGCGGGTGGAGAGGTCGGCACGCAGGGTCGGGGACCGCTCCCGGCCACGGCAGTCTCGGCGGGCCGGCCTGCGGGGGCCGGTGGGCCTGCTCGGCTTGCTCGGGGTGTCCCTCGTCGCCGGGTTCGGCGGGGCCCTGGTCGGGGCCCAGCCGGTGCTCGCCGCCACCCCGGTGTTCAACGAGGTCGCCGGCTCGCCGTTCAGCGCCGGCAGCGGGCCGGCCTGGCTGGCCTTCAGCGCCAACGGGAAGCTGGTCGCCGTCCCCAATTTCGACGACAACACGGTGTCGATGTTCTCGGTGGCCCAAGGTGGCGCACTGAGCCAGGTCGCCGGCTCGCCCTTCGCCACCGGCGCGCAGCCGAGCGCCCTGGCCTTCAGCCCGGTGGTCTCGGGCAACGAGTTCCTCGGGGTCACCAACTACGGCGACAACACCCTCTCGATGTTCAAGGTCGACCAGTCGACCGGGGCGGCGACCGAGGTGGCCGGCTCGCCCTTCGCCACCGGGGCGGGGCCCTACTCGGTGGCCTTCAGCCCGGTGGTCTCGGGCAACGAGTTCGTGGCCGTCAGCGACTCCAACGACAACACCATGTCGATCTACCAGGTGGACCAGTCGACCGGGGCGGCGACCCCGGTGGTCGGCTCGCCGTTCGCCACCGGCGACCAGCCCTACTCGGTGGCCTTCAGCCCGGTGGTCTCGGGCAACCTCTTCCTGGCCGTGACGAACTATGGGGCCAACACGGCGTCGGTCTACCAGGTGAACCAGACGACCGGCGCGGCGACCGAGGTGGCCGGTTCGCCGTTCGCCACCGGCGACGGGCCCTACTTCGGGGCCTTCAGCCCGGTCGTCGGCGGCAACGTGCTCTTCGCCACCGCCGACCAAGAGGCCAGCCAGGTGTCGATGTTCGAGCTCGACCAGTCAACCGGTGCGGTGACCCCGGTCGCCGGCTCACCGTTCGACGCCGGGGCGGGGCCGGACCAGCTGGCCTTCAACGCCGGCGGCAACCTGCTGGCCGTCGCGAACTTCAACGACTCCACGGCGTCGGTGTTCGCGGTGTCCCCCACCGGGGCGGTCAGCCAGGTCACCGGGAGCCCGTACCCGACCGGCGACGCGCCCGACGGCGTGGCCTTCAGTCCCGACGGGAGCGACGAGAACCTGCTCGCCACCGCCAACTTCAGCGGGGGGACGGTGACGGTGTACTCGGGCGGCCCCCCCTCGGCCACGATCCTCTCGCCGGCTGACCACCAGACCTACGCCCTCGGCCAGGCCGTGCCGACGACCTTCGCCTGCGCCGAGTCGGCCGCCGGGCCGGGCCTGGCGTCGTGCGACGACTCCAACGCGACGACCTCGGTCTCGGGCGGGACCGGGAGCCTCGACACCTCGACCCTGGGGGCGCACATCTACTCGGTCACCGCCACCAGCACCGACGGGCTCACGGCGAGCACCGCCGTGTCCTACACGGTGGGCCCGCCGACCCCGCCGACACCACCAGCCCCGCCGGTGCCGACACGGGCCTCGGGCTACTGGCTGGCCGGGGCCGACGGCGGGGTGTTCGCCTACGGCGCCGCCGGCTTCTTCGGGTCGGGGGCCGGCACCGAGGTCCAGCAGACGGCCGGGATCGCCGCCACCCCCGACGGCGGTGGCTACTGGCTGGCGGGCGACGACGGCTCGGTGTCCACGTTCGGTGACGCCTCGTCGTACGGACAGGCCGACGACCTGGGGCTGATCGCGCCGATCACCGGGATCGCCCCCACCCCCGACGGCCGGGGCTACTGGCTGGTCGCGGCGGACGGCGGGGTCTTCGCCTTCGGCGACGCCGGCTTCTTCGGCTCGGTCGGCGGGACCCGAGGCGCGGAGATGCCGATCACCGGGATCGCCCGCACCCCCGACGGCGGCGGCTACTGGCTGGTGGGTTCCGACGGCGGGGTCTTCGCCTTCGGTGACGCCGGCTTCTTCGGCTCGGTCCCCGGGCTCGGGATCCACCCCGCCGGCCCGGTGGCGGGCATCGCCCCCACCCCCGACGGCGGTGGCTACTGGCTGGTCGGGGCCGACGGCGGGGTCTTCGCCTACGGCGACGCCGCCTTCTTCGGCTCGGCCGCCGGCCTGCCCCCGGTGGCCCCGGTGGTGGGCCTCGCCCCCACCCCCGACGGCGGTGGCTACTGGCTGGTCGGGGCCGACGGCGGGGTCTTCGCCTACGGCGACGCCGCCTTCTTCGGCTCGGCCGCCGGCCTGCCCCCGGCGGCCCCGGTGGTGGGCATCGCCGCGCGCTGACCGCCGGCGCCCCTCAGTCGCCGACCGGCAGGTCCAGCGCCTCCTTGCCGGTCAGCCAGGGCCGGCCGGCCGCCGCCAGGTCGGTCCACTTGGCGAGGTCCTCGCCGGTCTGGCCCAGCTCCTCGGGGGTCGGGCCGAACCGGTCGGCCAACGGCCGCAGGGCCCCGGTGTCGAAGCCGTAGCAGGCGGCGGCGTTGGCCCCGAGGATCTGGGCCGTCTCTTCGACCGGGATGTCGTGGAAGGCATTGCGCAGCCACTCTTTGGTGTGGGGCCACGTCCCCTCGGGGTGGGGGAAGTCATTGCCCCACATGAGGTTGCCCACGCCGATCTCGTAGCGTCGGGCCAGCTCGCGGCGACGGGTGTTGGAGGCCCCGATGAAACAGTTCCGGTCGAAGTACTCGCTTGGGCGCATGGTGAGGTGCTCGGTCAGCTGGCGGCCCAGCTTCTTCGCCGCGTGCTCGCGGTCGTAGACGATGTCAGAGGTCCACAGGAGGTCTGACGCCCAGAAGGCCCCGCACTCGGTGGTGACGAAGCGCAGCTCGGGGAACCGTTCGAAGGTCCCGGCCCACAAGAGGAACCACAGCGGGCGGGTCGACCACCAGCGGACCTCGGCGATGTAGATGCCGACGTGCTCGCCGTAGGAGGCCCGGTCGGCCGCCCCCGAGTGGACATGGACCGGCATGTCGAGGTCCGAGCAGGCGGCCCACACCGGGTCGTACTTGACGTCGTGGTAGGGCTCGTAGGGCTGCCACATCGAGGGGATCAGGATGCCGCCCCGGAGCCCGGACTCGCGGGCCCGGGTGATCTCGGCCACCGCGGCGTCGACGTCGAAGATGGGCACGATGGCCACCCCGGCCCGGCGCTCGGGGCTCTGGGCGCACAGCTCGGCCAGCCAGCGGTTGTGGGCCCGGGCCCCGGCCATCAGCAGCTCGATCGGGACCTCGGCCGTCGCCGCGAGGCCGGCCCCGAAGGGGGCCGAGGCCCCCGCGGTCACCGCGTCGGCGTCGGGGAAGATGACCTCGCCCACCACGCCGTCGGCGTCGAGCTCGGCGTCCCGGCGCCCGGCGTCCCAGCCGCCCCGGAGGCCCTCGGCGTTCTCCGCCTCCCACTCCTCGGCGAACTCGGCGTTGCGCAGCCCCCGCTCGGCCAGCTCGGCCTCCATCAGGGCCCGAGCGGCCAGGTACTGGTCGAAGGTCTCGCGGTGCTCGGGGTCCAACCACTCCCGGTACTGCTCGTTGGGCAGCCCGGCGTGGCAGTCCGACGAGATCACCAGGTACCTGCTCATCGCGCTGCTCCTCTCATGTCGGTGGCTTCTGCGCCCCGGGTCATCCGGGGATCTCGCGCAGGTAGGTCGGGTTGGCCCGGGCCACCATGGAGTCGGCCCGGGCCCTGATCTGCTCGTCGGCGCGCTCGCTCGGCGCCATGATCCAGAAGGTTCCCGAGCGCACCCCCTCGACCACCTGGTCGGCCACCTCGGCCGGCTCGGTGTAGGTGGGCGTGATGCCGGCCGCCGCCATCTGGGCCTCGATGTCCTCGAGGCTCGGGTACGGGGTCGACCGGGGACGCTCCTTGGCCCAGGCGGCCGGTCGGTTCCGCCACGAGGTGAACAGGCCGGTCCGCAGCATGTTGGGCCCCGGGAACAGCACCGAGGCCCCGACCCGGGAGCCGGCGTCGGCCAGCTGGGCGTAGAGGCACTCGGTCAGGGTGACCACGGCCGCCTTGGTCACCGCGTACTGGGGTGTGCCCCGCAGCGGCGAGACGCCGCCGTTGCCCGACGAGGTGTTCACGATGTGCCCCTCGTCGCCACCCGCCACCATGGCGGGCACGAAGGCGTTGATGCCGTGGATCACCCCGAAGAGGTTGACCCCGATGGCCCAGCGCCAGTCGTTGAGCTCGTGCTCCCACAAGGCCCCCTCGGCCCCGGCCCCGATGCCGGCGTTGTTGCACACGAGGTGGACCGCCCCGTGGGTTTCGAGCACCCGGTCGCGCAGGGCGACCACCGAGTCGTAGTCGGCCACGTCGGTCACCACCCCGCTGACCTCGAGGGAGTCGGCCCGCAGCTCGTCGACGGTGGCCTTGAGCGCCCCCTCCTCCACGTCGGCGGCCACCACCGCCATGTCCTCGCGGGCGAAGCGCTCCACCATGGCCCGCCCGATGCCGCCGGCCCCGCCGGTCACCACGGCGACCCGGCCCGAGAGCTGCTCCACTCCTACTCCCCCCCGACCGGGGACAGGTCGTCGTAGCGCTGGTGGACGTAGGGCCGGATCCACTCCCCGGGCACCGTCGTGTGGATCTCACCGCGCTGGACGCTGCTGCGTTCGGCCAGCACGATGTCGCGCAGCTCGCGCACCGGCAGGTCGGCCACCGGGTCGAAGCGCGAGTCGCCCAGGGTGAGGGTGCCGGTCACCCGCTCGAGGGTCCGGGTCCTCTCGGTGCGGTGGCAGTAGACGAGGGCGGGGTCGGTGTCGAAGCCCTTGCCGTCGGGGGCCGGGAGGAACTTGAAGTAGAAGTCGGTCCGGGTCTCCTCCCCGGGGTCGGCCAGCTCCTCGGTCACCCGGCCGGTGATCTCGACGATGGTGACCCCCATCCGGGCCATCTGCCCGTCGACCCGGTCGCCGTCGCGCCCGAGCACGACCGCGCCGAGCTTCTTGGGCTCACCGAAGGTCTCGCGCCCGCCGATCACCGACTGCTCGGTGGTCATCGGCATCAGCAGGGCGTAGTAGCCGTCGGTCCCCTCGTGGCGGGCCCGGACCGAGAAGCTGCCCGCCCCGAAGGTCGGGTAGCCCGGGATGTCGACGGTGGCGATGGTCACCTTCACCAGGGGCTCGTCGCCCGGCTCGATCGGGGGCGGCAGCACGGCGGCGACCACCTCGGGGTCGGTGAGGTAGGTGGCGACCAGGGTCGTCGCCCACACGTCGACCGAGGTGGCCTGCACCTCGCGGTTGGCCAACTGCTCGGCGCTCCTGGCGCCGTACCGGACCCTGCCCATGGTCGTCCTCCGTGCTCGTGTCGGTCGTCGGTGGTGTCGGTCGGTGCCCGCGGCGCGTGTCCGGCCGTCGGCCGGTCTCAGCGCTTCAGCCCGACGAAGGCCGGGCAGCGGATGGCGTCGGGGGGGATCTCGCCCAGCGGGAGGGGCTCGGCGATCTCGGCGTGGGTCGGCCCGACCACCGAGGCCACCGGGGCCAGGGCCCCGAGGTCGAACCCGTAGAGGCGCGCCGCGTTGGCCCCGACCATCTCTTGGACCTCGGCCGGGTCGACCGAGGCGAAGCTCAGGCGCAGGGCCTGGCGGCTGTAGGGGAAGCTCGACTCCTTGTGGGGGTAATCGCTCCCCCACATGATCGTGTCGAGCCCGACCGCGTGGCGCAGCGCGGCCTCGGCCGGGCGCATGAAGCTCGATCCCACGTGGCACTGGCGGGCCCAGTACTCGCTCGGCCGCAAGGACAGGCCCTCGACGACCGGGTGTCCCCACTCGTACTCCTGGGAACCCACCGCGTTGCCCATCCGGTCCCAGAAGAAATCGAGGGTGCCGAGGGTCTCGGGCAGCCAGGCCGTCCCCTGCTCGGTGAAGACGAACTGCAGGTCCGGATGGCGCTCCATCACCCCGCTGAAGATGAGGTGCCACAGGGCCCGGTGGGCCCACCAGGTGACCTCGAGCATGAACACCACCTGCTCGATCGGCTCGTCGCCCATGGCCGGCACGGCACTGCCGCTGTGGTGGTTGATCGGGAGTCCGGCCGCCTCGCAGGCCGACCAGATCGGCTCGTAGCGCGCCGAGTACATCGGCTCGAGGCCCGAGCCCGGCGGGGTGCCGGGCAGCAGGATCCCGCCGCCCATCTGCGCCTCGGCCGCCCACTCGATCTCGGCCACCGCGGCGTCGACGTCGTGCAGCATGACCTGGGCGATGCCGGCACGGCGCCCCGGGGCGGCGGCGCAGAAGTCGGCCAGCCACCGGTTGTGGGCCCGCAGGCCGGCCCAGCGGGCCTCGAGGTCTCCCTCGGTCGCCCCGGGCATCTGCACCTTGAGCGAGTGCTCGGGATAGAAGGGCGGGATCGTGTTGGGGTAGATGACCTCGGCCACGATGCCGTCGGCCTCGAGGTCGGCCAGGCGGCGGTCGCTGTCCCAGTTGCTGCGGCCCTCTTCGCCGAGCAGGTCCTCGTGGAGCACGGGGTAGGCCCGGGCCCACTCGTCGAACGACTCGTGCCAGCGCGAGGGCAGGTAGGGCCGGTACTGGGCGACGTCGGCCCCGCCGTGGCAGTCGGCCGAGATGATCACGTAGCGGTCGCTGCCCCGCATCTGCCTGTGCGCCCTCCCCGACGTGTCGCGGTCGGTCCCCCCGGCGGCGGCCCCGGGCGGCGGTCCCGGCCTGCCCGACCTCCGACGGTCCGCTTCTGTAGCATCGTTACATGGGTGCGACGGGCGGTCAAGGGCGGGGCCGGGCCGGGACCCGGGACCCGGGGGCCGGCCCGCTCTCACGCGACGAGGTCCTGGGCGCCGCCCTCGAGATCGTCGGGTCCGAGGGCGCCGACCGGCTGACCATCAGGGGCCTGGCGGCCAAGCTGGGCGTGGCGGTGACGGCCATCTACTGGCACGTGGGGGACAAGCAGGCCCTGTTGGACGGGGTGGCCCAGAAGGTCATCGCCGAGATGGGCGAGGTGACGGTGCGCGGCCGCGGGCCCGAGGCCCGGCTGGTGTCGATCGGCCGGTCCCTGCGGCGCTCCCTGCTCGAGCGGGCCGACCTGGTGGCCCTGGTCCACCGGCAGGGTCGCACCGCCGCCCTCTTCCGGCCGGCCCGCCGGGTCCTCGTGCGCGAGCTGACGGCGGCCGGTGTGGAGGGCACCGACGCGGTCCGGGCCGCCCGGGCCATCTTGAGCCTGGTCGTCGGCTCGGTCCTGATCGACCGCCAGGTCGAGCGCCAGCCGGCTCAGGTCGAAGGGCCCGGGGACCTCTGGACGGCCGACGACGTCCCCGACGACCCCGAGCTGCTGGCCCTCCTGGCCGAGCCGGGGGACGAGCGGGCGCTGTTCGACTACTCCCTGGGCGTCCTCGTGCGCGCCGTCATCGCACCACCGACGGCCGAGTCGTGACCGGCCCGCCACCGGGCGACGGGCTGCACGCCGGGGTCGACGCCGCCTTCGACGAGATGGTCGACACCCGACGTCACCTGCACGCGCACCCCGAGCTCAGCGCCGAAGAGCACGCCACCACCGCCCTCATCAGGGGGCGGGCCGCCGCCCTCGGCCTCGTCGAGCGCCCGGTGGCCACGCCCACCGGTGCGGCCTTCATGCTCGAGGGCGGACACCGGGGCCAGACGGTGGTCCTGCGGGCCGACATCGACGCCCTCCCGGTGGACGAGCGGGTGGCGGTGGGCTTCCGCTCGGTGGTCGAGGGTCGGATGCACGCGTGCGGCCACGACGCGCACACCGCGGTGCTCCTCGGCGCCGCCCGGGTGCTCGCCGGTCGGGCGGACGACCTTCCCGGCCGGTACCTCTTCGTCTTCCAACCGGCCGAGGAGGCCATGATGGGGGCCCGCACCATGGTCGACGGCGGCCTGCTCGAGGGCCTGGAGGGGGCACGGGTGATCGGGCACCACGTGACCTCCGCCCTCCCGGTGGGCATGGTCGGGATCCGCCGCGGCATCGCCATGGCCGAGGTCCACCAGCTGCGGGTCACCCTGCGCGGGGCGGGGGGCCACGGGGCGATGCCCACCGCCTCGGGCGACGTCGTGCGGGCCATCGCCCGGCTGGTCGACGACCTGGGCGGCACGGTGACCGGGCTCAGCTACGAAGGCGTGGACTGCGTGTGCACGGCCGGCGTGCTGCGTGCGGGCACGGCCTCGAACGTGGTGCCCGACCACGCCGTGCTCGAGGGCACCCTGCGCACCTTCACCCCCGACCAGCGCGCCGAGGCCCTCGGACGCCTCCAGACGCTGTGCGACACCCTGGCCGACGGACAGGGCGTCGAGGTCGCCCTCGAGGTGGTGGCCCACGGGCCGGCGGTGGTGAACGACCCCGGGGTGGCCGCGGTGGTGGCCGACGCGGCGCGCTCGAGCCTCCGGGCCGAGCGGATCCTCGCCATGGGGCCGGTGACCCCGAGCGACGACGTGAGCGAGTTCTTGAACCGTCTGGCCGGGTGCTACTTCTTCGTGGGCGGCGCCCTCCCCGACGGCTCGAGCGGTGCCCACCACGCCCCGAACTTCGCCATCGACGAGCAGTCCATGCGGGTCGCCTGCACCGTGACCGTCGAGGCGGCGCGAGCCCTGGCCGCCCCCGGGGGGACGGCGACCACCACCGCCGAGCGGTGACACCGACGACCCACCGGGCCCCTCGGTCCCCGGCGGGACCCGCGCCTGGCCGCAGAGCAGCCACAATGGCCCCATGACCACGGCCGACCTCTTCTCCGTCGCATCCAAGACCGCCCTCGTGACCGGTGGGTCCCGGGGCATCGGCCGCATGGTGGCCACCGGCTTCGTCGAGGCCGGGGCCAAGGTCTACATCTCGTCTCGCAAGGCCGAGGTGTGCGAGAAGGTCGCCGCCGAGCTCTCCACGACCGGCCAGTGCTTCTCGATCCCGGCCGACCTGTCGACCGAGTCGGGCTGCCGGGGGCTGGCGGCGGCGCTCGCCGAGCGCGAGGACCGCCTGGACGTCTTGGTCAACAACGCCGGCGCCACCTGGGGGGCACCCCTCGAGGAGTACGACGAGGTGGCCTGGGAGCGGGTGCTGGCCCTCAACGTGAAAGGGGTGTTCCACCTGACCAAGTTCCTCCGGCCCCAGCTGCGGGCGGCGGGGACGGCCCAAGAACCGGCCCGGGTCATCAACATCGGTTCGATCGACGGCCTGTCGGTTCCGGTGCTCGAGACCTACGCCTATTCGGCCTCCAAGGCGGCGGTCCACCACCTGACCCGGCACCTGGCCAAGAAGCTGGCCCCCGAGGTCACGGTCAACGCCATCGCCCCCGGGCCGTTCGAGTCCAAGATGATGGCGGCCACGCTCGAGGCGTTCGGCGAGCAGATCGCGGCGGGCAACCCGTTGCGGCGGATCGGCCGGCCCGACGACATGGCCGGCGCGGCGATCTTCTTGGCCTCGCCGGCGGGGGCGTACGTGACCGGGGCGGTGATCCCGGTGGACGGGGGCATGTCCGCCCTGCGCTGAGCGTCCGGCCGGGGTGCGGGGCGGTCAGGTGAAGACGACGGTGCGGGACCCGTTGAGAAGGACCCGGTCCTCGAGGTGCCAGCGCAGCCCCCGGGCCAGGACGCTGCACTCGATGTCCCGGCCGACCCGGCGCAGCTCCTCGGGGCTGTCGCTGTGGTCGATGCGCCGGGTGTCCTGTTCGATGATCGGCCCGGCGTCGAGGTCGGCCGTGACGTAATGGCAGGTGGCGCCGATGAGCTTGACCCCCCGCTCGAAGGCCTGGTGGTAGGGGCGGGCCCCGGCGAACGAGGGCAGGAAGCTGTGGTGGATGTTGACGATCCGGCCCCGGTGGCGCTCGCAGAGGTCGCCCGGGAGGACCTGCATGTAGCGGGCCAGCACCATCACGTCGCCGCCCGAGGCGGTGAACCGGCGCTCCACCTCGGCGAAGGCCGCCGTGGGGTCGTCGGTCACCGGAACGTGGTGGAAGGGGATCCCGTGCCACTCGACCACGGCCCGCAGGTCCTCGTGGTTGGAGATCACGCACGGGATCTCGCAGTCGAGGTCCCCGCTGCGCCAGCGGTAGAGGAGGTCGGCCAGGCAGTGCTCCTCCCGACTGACCAGGATCACCACCCGCTTGGCCACGTCGGTGTCGCTCAGGCCCCAGGACATCTCGAATTCGCGGGCCGTCGGGGAGAAGCGTTCGGCGAAGCCGTCGGGCCCGAAGGGCAACGAGTCGGCGATGACCTCGATGCGCAGGAAGAAGCGCCCGGTCGACAGGTCGCCGTGCTGGGCCGCCTCGAGCACCCAGCCACCTTCGGCGGCGATGAACCCGCTCACCGCGGCCACGATGCCGGTCCGGTCCGGACAGGTCACGGTCAGGACGTAGCGGCGCACCGGCCCATCATCTCGTCCGGGACCCCGGCGGGCAACGGGCCGGGGGGCGACCCCGGGTCCCCGACCCGATCAGCGGGCCGGCCACCGGTACGTTGAGGCGATGGCGAGGGTGCTCGTGGTCGATGACGACGACGTGGTCCGTGACGTCATCGTCCGCTATCTCGAGCGGGAGGGTTTCGACCACCTCCAGGCGGGGGACGGCGACGAGGCCCGCCGGATGGTCAGCGGCCACGAGCTCGATCTGGTCATCCTCGACGTCATGCTGCCGGGCATGAACGGGCTGGACGTCTGCCGGTGGATCCGGGCCTCGGGGGACCTTCCTGTCATCCTGCTCACCGCCCGGGGCGAGGAGACGGACCGGATCGTCGGCCTCGAGCTCGGGGCCGACGACTACGTGGTCAAGCCGTTCTCCCCGCGCGAACTGGTGGAGCGGGTGAAGGCCATCTTGCGCCGGGCGGCCCCGGTCACGCCTCGGGACCCGGTCCCCTTGGACGTGGCCGGGCTCCGCATCGACCCCGCCACCCGCGAGGTGCGGCGCGACGGCGAGGTCCTGGCCCTCACGGCCACCGAGTTCGAGCTCCTCTGGTGCCTGGCCAGCCACCCGAGGGTCGTCTTCTCCCGCCAGCAGCTGCTGTCGCGGGTCTGGGGCTACCAGGCCGGCATCGACACCGGGACGAGCACGGTCACCGTCCACGTCCGCCGCCTGCGCGAAAAGGTCGAGCGCGACCCGTCGGCGCCGACGCTCATCACGACGGTCTGGGGCGTGGGCTACCGGTTCGAGCCCTGAGTCCTCGCCGCCCTAGAGCGCGGCGAGGACGGACTCGGCCGAGCTCACGTCGAGCCCGGGCTTGGGCTCGACCATCAGCGCGGTCACCACCCCGTCCTCGAGGATCGCCGCATAGCGCTGGGAGCGGGCGCCCAGTCCGACCGCCCTCCCGTCCATCTCGAGCCCGACCGCCTTGGTGAACTCGCCGTTGCCGTCGGCCAGCATCACAACCTTGTCCCCGACGTGCTGGTCGCGGCCCCAGGCCCCCATGACGAAGGGGTCGTTCACCGACAGACAGGCCACGGTGTCGACCCCCTTGGCGGCCAGCTCGTCGGAGCGCAGCACGAACCCCGGCAGGTGGTGGTCCGAGCAGGTCGGGGTGAAGGCGCCCGGCACGGCGAAGAGCACGACCTTGCCGTGACCCAATGCCTCGGTGGACCGGACCGCCGTCGGTCCGTCCTTGCCCATCGTCCGCAGCTCCACATCGGGGATCCGCTCGCCGACCGCGATCGTCATGGTCTCGCTCCTTGCCTAGGTCCTCGCCCCGAGCTTCGCCCAACGCGCCGTGCCTCCGCCAACGCGCCCCGGGCGCCCAGCGCACCGAAGGCGTCGGCGGCGGCCGACCAGGTCGACGAGAGGTCCGACCCGGCGGGGTAGCGCCCGTCGAGCTCCAAGATGACCATCCCGTGGGCACACGACCACAGGGCCTGGGCCACCGAGGGGTCGCCGGTGACCACGAAGAACGGCTCGCCCGCCCACTCCTCGAGGCCCGGGGTGAGACGGGACCGGTCCAGGGGTCCCACGGTCGCCAGCCGGTAGAGGTTCGGGTGCTCGAGGGCCAGGGTCCGGTAGGCGCCGAGGAGGGCCCGGACCCCCCCGGTCGGCCCGGCGGCGCCGACCGCGGCGTGGAGGCGCTCGCCGAAGTTGGCCAGACCCTCTTCGACCAGGGCCGACTCCACGCTCGCCTTGTCGCTGAAGTGCTTGTAGAGCGACGGCGCCCGCATCCCGGTCTCGGTGCCCAGGCGGCGCATGGTGAGGGCCCCCGCCCCCTCGGTCTCGAGCACCCGGCGGGCGGCGGCGACGATCTCGGCCGCCCGCGGCGTGGAGCGGGGCCGGCTGGGCCGAACCGGGGCGGGCCCCCGGCCCTGGGCCATCAGGCGCCCTCGTCGAGGGCGAACACCGGGTGGAGGGGGGCGATGGCGGCGATCTCCTCGTCGGAGGACGCCGCGTCCACGCCGTCGAAGAAGACGCCCACCTCGAGCTTCCAGCGACGCAGGTAGGCCCGGATGATCTGGACCTTGTCGGCGTCGTCGAGCTCTGTGGCGAGGTGGTGCCGGCGGCGGCGGCCGACCACGAGGTCGAGGCTGCCCGCGGCGGCCCGCACGTTGCGGACCCACTGGGTCTCGCCGCGCGGGGAGACCAGGTACCGGCGGCCCTCGACGTTCAACAGGTTCACCGGCACCCGGCGCAGCTCCCCGCTCCGGCGTCCGCGGACCTCGAGCACCCGGGAGCCCCAGACGCTGATCCCGGCCCGGGTGAGCGCGGCCACGGTGCGGTTGAAGACCTGGGTGGTGAACCACCCGGGCGGCCGGTACCTCGGTGTCGCGGACGGGGCCATGGCTGCTCCTCTTCCTCTCTCGGACCCGGCTGGGGGGTCCTCGTGGCTAACGGTGTTAGCTTAGCTAACGACGTTAGCCACGGCAAGAGGGCATCCCCCGTCAAGACCCCCCGTGGTCGGCCGGGCCCGGTGACGGCGGGCCGGGCCCGTGACCTTGTGCCCTTGTCCGGAGTACCGGGGGGGCGGACGCTGGGGGGAGGCCGCCACCGGGCGGCCCCGAAGGACGGTCCACGATGACAGTTCGCTGGTTCGACGAGATCTCCCTGGCCGACGCGGCGGAGGTCGGCGGGAAGGGGGCCAACCTCGGCGAGCTCACGGCGGCCGGGCTCCCGGTCCCGCCCGGGTTCGTCGTCGAGGCCGGCGACTACCTCGACGCGCTGGGGCGCAGCGGAGCACGCGAGGAGCTCCGGGCCCTCTTGGGCTCGGTCCGGCCCGAGGACCCCCACAGCCTGGAGGCCACGGCGACCGCCGCCCAGGGCCTG
This sequence comes from uncultured Acidimicrobiaceae bacterium, assembly GCA_963836375.1. Lineage (GTDB taxonomy): Bacteria > Actinomycetota > Acidimicrobiia > Acidimicrobiales > RAAP-2 > CAWIJK01. The sequence goes on from CAWIJK010000004.1 coordinate 830,430, forward strand.
GTCCGGGCGACCCCGGTCCCCGACGGGCTGGCCTCGGCCGTCCTCGATGCCTACCACCGGCTTGGGGACAACGTCCGGGTGGCCGTCCGCTCCTCGGGGACGGGCGAGGACAGCGAGGGCACCTCGTTCGCCGGCATGAACGCCACCTTCACCAACGTCGCCGGCGACGGCCAGGTCTTGGCCGCGCTGGTGGACTGCTGGGCCTCGTTGTGGGGCTCACGTTCGATCTCTTACCGGTCCTCCCAGGGCATCACCGACGAGCCGGCCCTGGCGGTGATCGTCCAGCAGATGGTCCCCTCCGAGCGTTCCGGGGTCATGTTCACCGTCGACCCCTCGACCGGGAACCCCGACCACGTAGTCATCGAGGCGGCCGTCGGCCAGGGTGAGGTGGTCGTGAGCGGTGAGGTCGAGCCCGACACCTACGTCATCGACAAGAAGGGCCCGAGGCTTCTCCACGTCCGGGTGGGGACCCAGCGCCAGGCCATCGTCCAGGGGCCCGACGGCGAGGACCTCCGGGTCCAGTTGACCGAGGCCGAGGGGGGACGACGGGTCCTCTCCGACGACCAGGCCCTCGAGTTGGCCGCCCTGGGGCTGCGGGTCGAGGCCCATTACGGCTGCCCCCAGGACACCGAGTGGGCGATCGCCGACGGGCGGGCCGTGCTGGTCCAGTCCCGGCCGATCACCACCCTCGGGACCGCCGCCGAGCCGGCCGGGACGACGGGCGCCGAGGCCGCGGCCCGTGTCCTCGTCAGCGGGCTCGCCGCCTCGGCCGGGCGGGCCAGCGGGCTGGTGCGGGTGCTGGCCGACCCCCGCGACGGGGAGCAGCTGGTGACCGGCGAGATCCTGGTGGCCCCCATGACCAGCCCGGACTGGGTGCCGACCATGCGCCGGGCGGCCGCCCTGGTCACCGACGGGGGCGGCATGACCTGCCACGCGGCCATCGTCTCGCGCGAGCTCGGCGTGCCCTGTGTGGTCGGGGCCCGCACCGCCACCACCGTGCTGCGCGACGGCGAGCTGGTCACCGTCGACGGGGCCACCGGTGTCGTCTACGAGGGCGAGGTGGCCGGGCCGCCGCCCCCGACGGTGGCGGCCGCCCCCGTCGCCGCTCCGACCCAGGCGCCCGAGACCCTGGCCACCCGGCTCTACGTCAACCTGGCCTTCGCCGAGCACGCCGAGGAGGTGGCCGCCCTGGCGGTGGACGGGGTGGGCCTCTTGCGGGCCGAGTTCATGGTCACCGACGCCCTGGCCGGCACCCACCCGCGGGCCCTCATCGAGCGCGGTGAGGAGAAGACGTTCATCGACGCCATGGCGGCGTCGATGCTGCGCATCACCCGCGCCTTCAGCCCCCGCCCGGTCGTCTACCGGAGCATCGACTTCCGCACCAACGAGTTCAGCAACCTGAGCGGTGGCGACCGGTTCGAGCCCCACGAGGAGAACCCGATGATCGGGTACCGGGGGTGCTTCCGCTACGTGAAGGAGCCGGACCTGTTCCGCCTGGAGCTGGCGGTGCTGGCCAAGGTGCTCGAGCAGACCTCCAACGTCCGTCTGATGATCCCCTTCGTGCGCACCGCGTGGGAGCTCGAGGCCTGCCTGGACGTGGTCGACCACAGCGAGGTGGGCGGCCAACTGCCGGTGTGGGTCATGGCCGAGGTCCCCTCGGTCGCCTACTGGATCCCCGAGTACGCGTCGATGGGCATCGAGGGGGTGTCGATCGGGAGCAACGACCTGACCCAGCTGATGCTCGGGGTCGACCGCGACTCGCAGATCTGCGCCGACCTCTTCGACGAGTCCGACCCGGCCGTCCTCGACGCCATCGCCCGGATCGTCAACGGGGCCCGGGCGGCCGGCATCACGTCGTCGCTGTGCGGGCAGGCCCCGTCCAACCGGCCCGAGTTCGCCGAGTACCTCGTCGACCTCGGGATCACCTCGATCTCGGTCAACCCCGACGCGGTGGACGCCGTCCGCCAGTCGGTCGCCGCCGCCGAGTGGCGCCTCCTGCTCGAGGCCGACGTCCCGGGGCGGGCCAGCGGCTCTGACAACCGGCCGGCGGCCCGGCACCGGCTGCACCGCCCACACTGAGCCTGCCCGCACCCGAACCGGTCGCACCGAACTGGTTGCACCGAACCGGTCGCACCTCGCCGGCGGTTCGCCTCAGATCGGCTCGGGGACCATGTCGATGGCCCCGCAGGGGCACTCTTGGACGCAGATCCCGCACCCCTTGCAGTAGTCGTAGTCGAAGCGGTAGCGCTGCCCCACCCCGAGCTTGATGACCGCGTTGTCCGGGCAGACCCCGTAGCAGTTGTCGCACTCGAAGCAGTTCCCGCACGACAGGCACCGGCGGGCCTCGTAGAGGGCGTTGGACTCGTCGAGCCCGCCGACCACCTCGTCGAAGGTCGACCGTCGCCGGGCCGCCTCGAGGTGGGGGCGCACCGTCTTGGGGGCGTCGGCGAAGTACCACGGGTTGAGCCGGTCGGCCGTGGCCACGTCCCGAGGCGCGGGGACCTCCTCGGTCTCGCCGCGCAGCCAGGCGTCGATGGCCCGGGCCGCCCGTCGGCCGTGTCCCACCGCCGAGGTGAGGGTCCGGTCGCCGGCCACGGCGTCACCGCCGGCGAAGACCCCGGGGTGGCCGGTCATGAGTGTCGCTCCCACCTCGACCACACCGTCGGCGACGGTCACGTCGCCCATGGCCTCGAACAGCCCCAGGTCGGGCTGCTGGCCGAGGGCCAATACCAGGGCGTCCGCCTCGAGCTGGTCGAACTCGCCGGTGGGTTGGGGGAAGCCACTGTCGTCGAGGACCATCCGTTCGACGGTCAGTGCGCCCTCGGTCGCCCCCGACACCGTCGAGAGCCAGCGCATCCGCACCCCCTCCTCGACGGCGCCGGTCACCTCCTCGTCGTGGGCCGGCATCCGGTCGCGGGTGCGCCGGTAGACGACCACGGCGTCGGTCGCCCCCAGCCGGCGGGCAGTGCGGGCGGCGTCCATGGCCGTGTCGCCCCCGCCGTAGACCACGACGTGGCGGCCGAGCATCGGCGCCTCGCCGTCGGCCGCCGTGCGCAGCAGGGCCACCGCGTCGAGCACCCGGGCGCTGTCTCCGGCCGGGATGGAGGCGTCCCGGCCCACCTGGGCCCCCACGGCCACGAAGGCCGCGTCGTAGGCGCCGTCGGCCATGGCGGCCGCCAGGTCGGTCACCGGCGAGTCGCAGATCAGCTCGACCCCCATCGACACGATCCGGTCGATCTCGGCCTGGACGACCGGGCGGGGGAGCCGGTACTCGGGGATGCCGTAGCGCATCATGCCCCCGGGCTCGGGCGCCGCCTCCACCAGCCGCACGGCGTGCCCGCGCCGGGCGAGGTGGTAGGCGGCCGAGAGCCCCCCGGGGCCCGAGCCGACCACCAGCACCCGCTGCCCGGTGGCGGCCGGAGGCGGCCCGGGCGACCAACCCTGGGCGATGGCCCGGTCCCCCAAGAACCGCTCGACCGAGTTGATCCCGACCGCCTCGTCCACCTGGACCCGGTTGCACACCGTCTCGCAGGGGTGGAAGCAGGCCCGGCCCATCACCGCCGGCAACGGGTTGTCGTCCATGATGCGGCGCCAGGCGCCCTCGTAGTCGCCCCCCTCGGCCAGGTACAGCCAGCCCTGGATGTCCTCCCCGGCCCCGCAGGTCTGGCTGCACGGCGGGAGCCGGTCGACGTAGACGGGCCGCTCGACCCGCCAGGTCCCGGTCTTGTTGGCCAGGCTCGAGCCCACGTCGAGGGTGATGGCGAAGGGTTTGTTCTCGCTCACGGCCCCGCCTCTTGGTCAACCAGGCCGTAGCGGGCGATGGAGCGGTCGGCCATGGCCTGGAGGCGGGCGATCACCTCGGGGCGCGCCGGGGCGCCCGACTCGTCGAAGAGGTGCTTGAAGCGGCCCTGGCGCACCAGGTACTCGGTGACCGGGCGCTGCCGGCGGATCTTGGTGACCCCGACGACCTCGCCGTCGACGGCCTCGAACACCGGGAACAGCCCGGTCTCGGCGGCCAGGCGGGCCAGCAGGATGGTGTCGCACGGCGCCGCCTCCCACCCGAGCGGGCAGGGAACCAGGATGTGCAGGTACCGGGCCCCGTGGACGGCCATGGCCCGGCCGACCTTGTCCTCGAGGTCGTGGAGGTCGGCCACCGTGGCGGTGGCCACGTAGGGGATGCCGTGGGCCATGGCCAGTCGGGGCAGGTCCTTGCCCTGGCCGAAGGGGTTGCCCGGCTCTTCACCCACCGACTCGGTGGTGGCCGTCCGGGCCGCCGGCGGGGTGGCGCTCGAGCGCTGCACCCCGGTGTTCATGTAGGCCTCGTTGTCGTAGCAGATGAACAGCACATCGTCGTTGCGCTCGAACATGCCCGAAAGGCAGCCGAAGCCGATGTCGACGGTGCCCCCGTCACCGGCCTGGCCGACCACCCGGACGTCGCTCCGCCCCTTCACCCGCAGCGCGGCGGCGACACCCGAGGCCACCGCCGGGGCGTTGCCGAAGAGCGAGTGCAGCCAGGCGATCTGCCAGGAGGTCTCGGGGTACGGGGTCGAGAAGACCTCCAGGCAGCCCGTGGCGTTGACCGCCACCAGCCGGCCCCCCGAGGCCCGCATGGCCGCGTCGAGCGCGTAGCGGGCGCCCAGGGCCTCACCGCAGCCCTGACAGGCCCGGTGGCCCGAGTTGAGCGAGTTGTGACGGTTCGGTCCGGACTGGACCGTGCGCTCAGCCGGGTCGAGCAGCCGGTTGCCGACGGCGAAGCTCCCCACTTGGTAGAACTTGACGGGTTGGCGCGCCGGCACCGCTCAGAACCCCTTGGCCGCTACGACGCCCACGTCGCGCAGCACGTTCTCGGCCGTCGGGCCCGAGCGCCGTTCCCTCGCCATCCGGGCCAGCTCGCGGTCGACGACGCCCCGGTCGAGGTCCAAGAAGGTGAGCCGCTCCTCTCGACCCTGCGCCGCGTCGACGAACACCGGTCGCAGGGCGGCGGCGGTGATGGGACGCCCGCCCAGCCCGGCCACGACGGTGCTGACCGTCACCGGCAGCCCGGTCAGGGCCATGGCGATGTCCGTCGAGAGCACCCCGCCGAAGCCCACGCTGAAGGCCTTCTCCACCGTCACCACCCGGGCCGCGCCACCGAGCGCCGCCCGGACGGCCGCCGCCGGGAAGGGCCGGAACGCCGTGATCCCGACGACGCCCAACCGCAGGCCCTCGTCGCGCAGCACGTCGACCAGGTCCTTGATGGTGCCGAGCACCGAGCCCAGGGCCACCACCACGACCTCGGCGTCCTCGGTGCGGTAGGTGTGGAGCAGGCCGCCCGAGGACCGGCCGAAGGCGGCGGCGAACTCCGCCGCCACCGCCGGGATCCGCTCGAGGGCCGCCAGCTGGCGGGCGTGGGCCAAGAAGCGGACCTCCTCGAAGGCCTCGGGGCCGACCATCGCCCCGATCGAGACCGGGTCGTCGGGGTCGAGCACCTGGCGTGGCTCGTAGGGGGGTAGGAACCGGTCCACCTCGGCCTGGGTGCACAGGTCAACCCGCTCGACGGCGTGGGTGAGGATGAACCCGTCCATGCAGACCATCACCGGCACCGAGAGCTCCTCGGCCAGGGCGAACGCCTGGATGTGGAGGTCGGCCGCCTCCTGGTTGGTCTCGGCGAACAGCTGCACCCACCCGGCGTCTCGCACCGACATGGCGTCGCTGTGGTCGTTCCAGATGTTGATCGGCGCCCCGATGGCCCGGTTGGCCAGGGTCATCACGATCGGCAGCCCCAGGCCGCCGGCGTTGTAGACGGCCTCCATCATGAACAGCAGCCCCTGGCTGGCCGTGGCCGTATAAGCCCGGGCCCCGGCCGCCGAGGCCCCGATGGCGACCGACAGGGCGGCGAACTCGGACTCGACGTTGATGAACTCGCACGGCGACAGGCGCCCGGACTTCACCAGCATCCCGACGCCCTCGATGATGTGGGTCTGGGGGGAGATCGGGTAGGCGCACACCACCTCGGGGCGGCACAGGGCCACCGTCTCGGCCACCGCCTTGGAGCCCTCAATCTGGCGCAGCATCGGCCCGCTCCGTGGTTTCGGCGATCACGTACTCGAAGGCCTCGGCGGCGGCGGCGGCGTTGGCCTCGGCCACCTTGGGGCTGAACCGCTCGGTGATGGCGGTGGTGACCGCGCCGAGTGAGACCATCTTGGTCATGGCGGCGAAGCCCCCGAGCAGCACCGCGTTGGGGACGGGGCGTCCGAGGTGGCGCAGGGCCAGCTCGGTGGCCGGCACGCTCAGGAGCCGCTCGTGGCGCAGCCGGTCGGCCAGGGGGCCCAGGCCAAGCTCGTCGGGGCTGCTCGCCGTGTTCAACAGCACGTAGCCGTCGTCGGGAACCCCCGAGAACAAGTCCACCTGGTGGATGAGGGTGGCGTCGAGGACGATGAGGGCGTCGGGGGCGACCACCGGCTCACGGGTCCGGATCTCGGTGTCGCCGATCCGGACGAACGAGACCACCGGCGCCCCCATCCGCTCGGATCCGAAGCTGGGGAAGGCCTGGGCCCACCGGCCCTCGTCGAAGGCGGCCACCGACAGCAGCTCCGCCGCCGTCACCACCCCCTGGCCGCCCCGGCCGTGGATCCGGACGCAAAAGACCCGCCCGGCCAGGTCGAAGGGCCCCGGCTCGGGCCGGTCGATCAGACCCTCTGGCACACCCTCTGGCATCGTGTCGACCTTTCGCCCTGTGTCCTCGGGGCCGGGCTGGCCATCGTCCCTCCAGCGTCGCCCCCCGACCCAGCTCCCGATAGGGCCGAACGTCCCACCGGGGTCCTTGGGCCCTTCCCAGCCCGGGGGGCCGGCCCTAGCCTGCAGGGATGGCCCCGGACGCGGTGATCGATCGCGACGGCGTGGACGCCCTCATCGGTGTCCTCCGGGCTCGCGGCCTGCGGACCCTCGGCCCGGTGGTGCGGGACGGGGCGGTGGTACACGGCGAGGTGGCCGGCGCCTCGGACCTGCCGGCCGGCTACCACGACCACCAGGAGCCGGGCCGCTACCGCCTGGTGCACGACGAGGGCCCCGAACTCTTCGGCTGGGCCGTCGGGCCGGCCTCGTGGAAGGCCGAATTCTTCGTCCCCGAAGAGACGGTGTGGCGGGCCTCGGTCCAAGGCGACGAGCTCACCGTGGTCGAGCCCGGGGACCCCCCACAGCCCGTCGCCCTGATCGGGGCTCGGCCCTGCGAGGTGCGGGCCCTCGGGGTGCTCGACCGGGTGCTGCGCGACGGGGCCGTGGCCGACGACCGCTACGCGGCCCGGCGCCGGGGGGCCTTCGTGGTGGCGGCCGAGTGCGGTACGCCGTCGGGCACCTGCTTTTGTACCTCGATGGGGGGCGGCCCGGCGGCCGGGGAGGACTTCGACCTGGCCCTGACCGAGCTGGTCGACGGCGGGCACCGGTTCTACGTGCGGGTCGGCTCCCCCGAGGGGGCCGACGTGCTGGCCGAGGTCCCCCACCGCCCGGCCGGACCCGACGACCGCTCGGGGCGCACGCAGGTCCTGGACCACGCCGAGGACTCGATGGGCCGCACCCTCGACACCGACGGGATCGCCGGCCTGCTGGCGCGAAACCTCGAACACCCCCGCTGGGACGAAGTGGCCGAACGGTGCCTGTCGTGCGGCAACTGCACCCTGGTCTGCCCGACCTGCTTCTGCAGCGACGTGAAGGACGTGAGCGACGTGTCCGGCACGGTCGAGCGACAGCGCCGTTGGGCCTCGTGCTTCGACCTGGACCACTCTTACCTCCGCGGCGGCCCGGTGCGCCCCACCACCACCTCGCGCTATCGGCAGTGGCTCACCCACAAGCTCTCGACGTGGTGGGACCAGTTCGACGAGTCGGGCTGCGTGGGCTGCGGTCGCTGCATCTCGTGGTGCCCGGTCGGCATCGACCTGACCGAGGAGGCGGCGGCCATCCGGGCGAGCGACGGCGCCACGGTCGAGGGGGGACCGGCCGTCCCGTGACCGACGACCTCGAAGAGGTGGTCGCCCGGCACCCGTTGCTGGTCGGGCTGGCCGACACGGCGGCCGCCATGGTTGCCGACTGCGCCCGGAGGGCGGCCTTCGACCAAGGTGACCTGCTCCTGGTCGAGGGGGGGGTGGCCGACACCCTCTTCCTCGTCGACGGGGGCCGGGTGGCCATCGAGATCCAGGGCCCGGCCGAGGGCCGGCTGATCATCGACACCGTCGGGCCGGGCGGCGTGGTCGGGCTCTCGTGGGTCGCGCCCCCCTTCCGCTGGCAGTTCGACGCCCGGGCGGCCGAGGCGTCGAGCGCGGTGGCCGTCGACGTCGAGGCGTTGCGAGCGCGTCTGGTCGAGCGGCCCGAGGTCGGCTACCCGCTCCTCGAGCGGCTGAGCTGGGTGCTCTTGGGCACGCTGCAGGCCACCCGCATCCGCCTCTTGGACCTCTACGGCGATGACCGTCCCCGCTGAGGCGGCCGCCGCCCCGGCCGGCCCCCTCTCGCCGCGCCCCTACCGGGTGGTCGCCCGGCGGGTGGAGCTGGCCGACGTGGTCACCTTGGCCCTCGAACCCCGCCGGGGACGGCGGCCCCCCTTCGCCCACGGCCAGTTCAACATGCTGACCGCCTTCGGGGTGGGCGAGGCGGCCATCTCGATCTCGAGCCCGCCCGGGGCGCCCGGGCCCATCGAGCACACGATCCGCGATGTCGGGTCGGTGACCCACGCGTTGTGCTCCCTCGAGCTCGGTGGCGAGGTCGGCGTCCGGGGCCCGTTCGGGACCGACTGGGGCGTCGAGGACCTCGACGCCGAGGCCGACGTGGTGGTGCTGGCCGGCGGGATCGGCCTGGCCCCGCTCAAGGCGGCGGCGGCCGACCTGGTCGAACGGCGGCGGCGGGCCGGGGGCCGGGTGGTCGTCCTGGCCGGGGCCCGCTCACCCGACCAGGTGCTCTACCCCGCCGACCTCGAGCGCTGGCGCCGGGCCGGGGCCCACGTGGCGGTGAGCGTGGACATCGCCACCACCGGGTGGACCGGTGCGGTGGGCGTGGTCACCACCCTCATCGCCACCGCCCCGTTCGACCCCTCGGGGGCGGTGGCCCTGGTGTGCGGGCCCGAGATCATGCTGCGCTTCGCCTCCCGGGCCCTGGTCGACCACGGGGTGGACCCGACGCGGATCCGGGTCTCGCTCGAGCGCAACATGCAGTGCGGGATCGGCCTGTGCGGGCACTGCCAGCTGGGACCGATCCTCGTCTGCCGGGACGGACCGGTCGTGACCTACGGGGGGCTGGCCGACGAGCTGCTAGCGGAGCGCCAACGGTGAGCCCCGAAGAGCGCCCCACCCTCGCCGTGTGGAAGTTCGCCTCGTGCGACGGCTGCCAGCTCAGCCTCTTGGACTGCGAGGACGAGCTGCTGGCCCTGGCCGGCGCGGTCCGGATCGCCCATTTCACCGAGATGTCCCGGGCCACGGTGGCCGGCCCCTACGACGTGTCGCTGGTGGAGGGCTCGATCACCACGCCGGCCGACGCCGAGCGGATCCGCTCGGTCCGGGCCTCGTCGCGCCGGCTCATCACCATCGGCGCCTGCGCCACCGCCGGGGGCGTCCAGGCGCTGCGCAACGGCGCCGCCGACGGCGCCTACGCCGGCGCGGTGTACGCCCACCCCGAGTACCTGGCCACCTTGGAGACCTCCACGCCGATCTCGGCCCACGTGCCGGTCGACGTCGAGCTCCAGGGCTGCCCGATCGACCGGCGCCAGCTCCTGGAGGTGCTCACCGCCGAGTTGGCCGGCCGCCGGCCGGTGATCCCGGTCCACACGGTGTGCCAACAGTGCAAGGGCCGGGGCATCGTCTGCCTCCTGGTGGCCGGGGGGACCCCGTGCCTGGGCCCGGTGACCCGGGCCGGCTGCGGCGCCCTGTGCCCGTCGATCGGACGGGGCTGCTTCGGGTGCTTCGGGCCGGCCGAGGGGGCCAACACCGAGGCGCTGGCCAAGCACCTGGTCGACGACGGCCTCCCGGCGGCCGACGCGGCGCGCCTGTTCGCCACCTTCTACGTGGGCGACCCGACCTTCGGCACCCAGGCCGTCCGCCTCGGCCTGCCCCGCAGGGGCCGGCCCCGGCAAGACGAGGCGACGTCGTGACCCACGGATCGGGTCAGCACCGCTCGGTGGCGGTCGGGGGGCTGTCGCGGGTGGAGGGCGAGGGCTCACTGCGCGTCGAGGTGCGCGACGGCGTGGTCGAAGACGTGGCCCTCGACATCTTCGAGCCCCCGCGGTTCTTCGAGGCCCTCTTGGTGGGGCGCCGCGCCGCCGAGACGCCCGACATCACGGCGCGCATCTGCGGGATCTGCCCGGTCGCCTACCAGATGAGTGCCTGCGCGGCGGTCGAGGACGCGGCGGGGGTCGTGGTCGGGGACCGGATCGCCGCGCTGCGGAGGCTGTTGTACTGCGGCGAGTGGATCCAGAGCCACGCCCTGCACATCTACCTCCTCCACGCCCCGGACTTCTTGGGCTGCGCCGACGCGGTGGAACTCGCCGAACGGGACCGGGCCAGCGTCGAGCGGGGCCTCATGCTCAAGCGCACCGGCAACCTGGTGATGGAGACGATCGGCGGCCGGGCCGTCCACCCGGTCAACGTCCGGGTCGGGGGCTTCTACTCCGCTCCCGCCGTCGACTCGGTCCGCGGACTCGCCGGGCCCCTGCGCCGGGCCCTCGAGGCGGCGCTGGCCACCGTCGAGTGGGTGGGGGGCTTCAGCTTCCCCGACGTCGTCGGTGACTACCGGTTCGTGGCGCTGCGCAGCCCCGGGCACTACCCGATCGAGTCCGGGCGGGTGGTGTCCTCCGACGGGCTCGACACCACGGCGGCCGGGTTCGCCGACATGGTCGTCGAAGAGCACGTGGCCCGGTCCACTGCCCTGCACGCCCGGCTCGAGGGGCGCCTCGAGTACCTGACCGGACCCCTGGCCCGCTACGCGCTCGAACGCGCCCGAGCTGCCGGCGGTGGCCGCCGAGGCGGCGGTGGCCGCCGGACTGGGCGGTGTCTGCACCAACCCGTTCATGAGCATCGTCGTGCGGGCCGTCGAACTGGTCGCCGCCTGCCACGATGCCCTCGGACTGGTGGAGGCCTACGAGCCGCCCGACCCACCGGCCCTCGAGGTCGGGGCCCGGGCCGGCACCGGGACCGGCGCCACCGAGGCCCCCCGGGGGCTGCTCGTGCACCGCTACACCCTCGACGACGAGGGCGTCATCACTACGGCGCGCATCGTCCCCCCGACGTCACAGAACCAGCTGACGATCGAGGCCGACCTGCGCCGGGTGGTCGAGGCCGGCCTGGCCCTCGACGACGACGAGCTCACCTGGCGCTGCGAGCAGGCGGTCAGGAACCACGACCCGTGCATCTCGTGCGCGGCCCACTTCTTGGACGTGGCGGTGGTCGGGCGATGAGCCGGCCGGCCGGGACGGCCCCGCGGGTGGTGGTCGCCGGGATGGGCAGCGAGTACCGCCGGGACGACGGGGCGGGCCCGGCCGTGGCCGAGGAGGTCACCCGCCTGGTGATCGGGGTGACCAACCTCGGACCCCTGGCCGACCCCCTCGACCTGCTGGGCCTGTGGGACGGCGCCGCGCTCGCCGTGGTGGTCGACGCCGTGCGCTCGGGCGCCGAACCCGGCACCGTCCGCCTGATCGACCTCGACGACGCCCCCGGCGACGCGGCGGGAGCCGGGCCCACCAGCACGCACGGCATCAGCCTGGCCGGGACGCTCAGGCTGGCCCGGGCGGTGGGCAACCCGCCGCGCCGGGTGGTGGTGGTGGGCGTCGAGGGGGAGGACTTCTCCCAGGGCCTGGGCCTCAGCCCCGCCGTCGAGCGGGCCGTGCCCGGGGCGGCGCGGACGGTGGCCGAGCTGATCGGGGGACAGCGCTGATGTGCACGAGCCGCCTGCACCGGGTGGTGGGGACGCCGGCCGACGGGGTCGTCACGGTCGAAGACATCGGCGGCGGCCGCCACCAGGTCTCCCTCTTGGCCCTGGACCCGCCCGAGCCGGTCGACGGCGAGTGGCTGGTGGTGCACAGCGGGTACGCCATCGGCAGGGTCGACGCCGCCGAGGCCGAGGCGGTCGCCGCCGAGCTGTCCGCCGGCGGGCGGCGGGACCGGGGCGCCGGGGCGGGACCGGTGGGGCCGGACCGGGAGGGGTCGGGCCCGTGAACCCGGGCCGGACGGGTCGGGCCGAGGGCGGGCGGGGGCTGAGCGGCCTGGCCGTGGCCGCGGTCACCGCCGTGCTGAGCGGCGTGTCGGTGTTCGTCAACAGCTACGGCGTGCACGCCGTCAGGTCGCCGGCGGTGTACACCACGGCCAAGAACCTGGTGGCCTTCGCCCTGCTCGGTACCGGCGCCCTGGCGGCGGCCGCCTGGCGCCGGCGGTCCCCGGCCTGTGAGCGGTTCGTCGGTCCCCCGGCCCCCGGGCCGCGGCGGGCCGGAGGACCGGGCGGGCTGCGCCCCCTCCAGTGGCTGGGGCTGGCCTACGTCGGGGTGGTGGGGGGCGGCATCGCCTTCGTCTTGTTCTTCGAGGGTCTCGCCCGCACGACCGCCACCCCGGCCGCCTTCGTGCGGGACTCGCTGGTGATCTTCGTCGCCGCCCTGGGGGTCCCGTTCCTCCACGAGCGGGTGAGCGGCTGGAACCTGGCCGCCATCGGGGTGCTGGTGGGCGGCGAGGTCGCCCTCAGCCGGGGGATCGGCCACATCGACCTGGGCGCGGGCAGCGCGCTGGTGCTGGCGTCGACCCTGCTGTGGGCGGTCGAGGTGGTGGTGGCCCGCCGCCTGCTGACCGAGGTGGTGGCACCCGGCACCCTTTCGGTGGTCCGCATGGGGGTGGGGGCGGTGACCCTGTGCGTCTATCTGGCGGTGACCGGCGCCCTCGGCTCCCTGGGCGCGCTCGATGCCGGCCAGGTGGGCTGGGTCCTGCTCACCGGGCTCCTCCTGGCCGGCTACGTCGGGACCTGGATGACGGCCCTGTCGCGGGCCCGGGCGCTCGACGTGACCTCGGTGCTCGTGGCCAGCGCCCTGGTCACCGCCCTCCTCGGGGCCGTGGCCGGCACCCAGCCCCTCGTGCCCGAGCTGGCCGGCCTCGCCCTCATCGCGCTGGGCACCGCCCTGGCCGTCCGGGCCGCCCCTCGTCGGGTGCCGGCGTGAGCGGAGGGGTGGCGGGGGCCGGCCGGGGTGGCCCGGGGACCCCCGGCCCGCTGCTCTTCGCCCGCTACGCCTACCCGCCCAACGAGCTCGGCTACTGCGGTCCGGGCGACCCGGACGAACTCCTCGGGACCGCCGCCGAAGGGACCGACCTGCGGGCCCTCTCCCAGCTGGCCTCGCGCTTCGAGGGGGCCTGGCCCTACCTCCAGCTGCTGGCGGCGGCCAACGGCATCGGCGACCCGCTGGACCCCGCCGTGGTCGAGGCCTACTGGGTGGGCAACCCGCTGTTGGGCCGGGTCGGGCCCTCCGCCCTGGTGCGCTCCCTGGCCGAGCGTTTCGAGGACCGGGTGGGCCGGGCGTTCGGACCCGTCGCCGCCGCGGTCCCCCTGGGCGGGGTCTGCCAGCACAGCTTCCACGTCTTCGCCGTCTACCCCTGGTTGGGGTTGCTCCGGGCCGGGCGGGAGGGGGCGCCGCTCACCATCTTGGACCGCTGCCGGATCCGCTGGGGGCTGGTGGAGTCGGTCTCAGGCGACCTGGTCACCGTGCGCAACCGGGTGCTGACCTTCGACGGGTCGCGCCTCGCCCTCGGGCCCGAGCGCACCGAGGTGGTCCGACGGAGCCATGAGGGGGTGGGCCTCGCCCCCGCCCTGGTGTCCGGCGACACGGTGTCGCTCCACTGGGACTGGGTGTGCGACCGGTTGTCGCCGCGCGCCCTCGCCTGGCTGCGCTGGTCGACGGCGACCAACCTGGCGGCGGTGAACGCGCTCTCGACCCCGGGACCGGCGGTGGTCTGCGGCGCCTGAGCCGCGCGGGGGACTTTGGACTCTACGGATCACCGTCCGGCGGCCCGAGACTGGAGGTGGAGACCGGGGTTCGCCGGTCACAGAAAGGTCCGGTCATGCAGACCGTGTTCATCAATCCCGAGCGCTGCATCGGCTGTCTCCAGTGCGAGCTGGCCTGCGCCGTGGAGCACTCGGTGAGCCACGACGAGGCCCGGGCCTTCCTCGAGACCCCGGTGCCGCGCAAGCGGGTCCACGTGGAGGCCGGGCCGGTGCCGACCCTGGCCTTCCCCAACCGCTGCCGGCACTGCGACCCCGCGCCGTGCCTGGCGGTCTGCCCGACCGGGGCCATCACCCGCGACGACGACCACGGCGTGGTGCTGGTCGACCCGCGGCGGTGCATCGGCTGCGCCATGTGCGCCGTCGTCTGCCCGTTCGACGTGGTGACCTTCTATCCGCTGGCCGAGGGGCCCGCCCCCGACGTGGCGGTGGCCGTGAAGTGCGACGGGTGCGTCGAGCGGCTCCGCCGGGGCGACGACCCCGCCTGTGTCGAGGTGTGCAAGGTCGACGCGCTCGTCTTCGGCGAGCTGAACGACCTGGTCGCCGCCGGGCGGGTGCGCCAGACCGATGCGGTGCTGGCCGCCGCCTCGACCAGCCCCACCCCGCCGGTCGGCGGCGATCCCCTGGCCGGGTGGCACGACTGGGGTGCGGCGGCCGCCCGGGCGTCCGCCACCGCCGGGACCTACGCCGGAACCGCGAAGGCGACGACCGGGGGCGGGGCAACCACGTCCGGCAAGGACCCGAGCAAGGGAGGACCACGATGAGCGGGACCACAAGCAACGGTCGGGCCCGTCGGCTCACCGTGAACCACGACGCCCAGGCCATGATCGACGTGGCCCGGGACGAGCACATCGAGACGGTGTGGGACCGGCTCGAGGCCCAGCAGCCCCAGTGCGGCTACTGCGCACTCGGGCTGAGCTGCCGCAACTGCGCGATGGGGCCGTGTCGCATCGACCCGTTCGGCGAGGGTCCCCAGAAGGGGGTCTGCGGGGCCGACGCCGACGTGATCGTCGCCCGCAACCTCGGTCGGACCATCGCCGCCGGCTCGTCGTCGCACTCCGACCACGGCCGGGACATCCTCGAGACCTTCGCGGCGATGGCCCGGGGCGAGACCACCGGGTACCGGATCGCCGACGAGGACAAGCTGCGCCGGCTCGCCGCCGAGGTGGGCGTGACCACCGAGGGCCGCTCCGCCCAGCAGGTGGCGGTCGACCTGTCCGACGTCCTGCTCGACGACTACGGCACCCGCCGGGGGGCGTTGTCCTTCACGGCGCGCGCACCCGAGGCCCGCCGGGCCAAGTGGGACGCCGTCGGCATCACCCCCCGGGGCATCGACCGGGAGAACGTCGAGATGCTCCACCGGACCCACATGGGCGTCGACAACGACTACGCCAACACGCTCCTGCACGGCCTGCGGACGGGGCTCTCCGACGGGTGGGGCGGCTCGATGATCGCCACCGAGCTCTCCGACGTCATGTTCGGCACCCCGACCCCGGTGATGTCCGAGGTCAACCTGGGCGTGCTGCGGACCGACCAGGTGAACATCGCCATGCACGGGCACAATCCGATGCTCTCCGACGTGGTGGTGGGGGCGGCCCAGGACCCCGAGTTGGTGGCGCTGGCCCGTTCCTTGGGGGCCACCGGGATCAACGTGGTGGGCCTGTGCTGCACCGGCAACGAGATGCTGATGCGCCGCGGCGTCCCCATGGCCGGGAACCACCTGATGCAAGAGCTCGTCCTCGTCACCGGTGCCCTCGAGGCGATGGTGGTCGACTACCAGTGCATCATGCCCTCGATCGTCGACGTGGCGAAGTGCTACCACACCAAGATCATCTCGACCGCCGACAAGGCGAAGTTCGCCGGGGCCACCCACGTGTCCTTCGACCCGGCCCACGGCGCCGAGATCGCCCGGCGCATCGTCCGCATGGCCGTCGAGGCCTACCCCGACCGCAACCCCGAGCGGGTCCGCATCCCCTCCGAGCCGGTCCAGATGATGGGCGGCTTCTCGGTGGAGGCGATCCTGGGCGCCCTGGGTGGGACGCCCAAGCCGCTGGTGGACGCAATCGCCGCCGGGACGATCCGCGGCGCGGTGGCCGTGGTCGGCTGCAACAACCCCAAGCTGCCCCAGGACCTCGAGCACATCGAGTTGACCCGGCGCCTCATCGAGAACGACATCCTTGTCGTGGTGACCGGGTGCGCCGCGGTGGCCAACGGCAAGGCCGGCCAGATGGTCCCCGAGGCGGCCGGGATGGCCGGGCCCGGGCTGCGCTCGGTCTGCGAGGCGCTCGGCATCCCGCCGGTCCTGCACATGGGCAGCTGCGTGGACAACAGCCGGATCATGGTGCTGGCCGCCGCACTGGCCGACTACCTCGGGGTCGACATCGACCAGCTGCCGCTGGCCGGGGCGGCTCCGGAGTGGTACTCGGAGAAGGCGGTGGCCATCGGGGCGTACGTGGTCGGCTCGGGGATCACGACGGTGCTCGGCGTCCAGCCGGCCATCTTCGGCAGCTCCAACGTGGTCGGCCTGCTGGCCGGCGGCCTGGACGACGTGGTGGGGGCCAAGTTCGCGGTCGAACCCGACCCGGCCGCCGCCGCGCTGTTGATCCGACGCCACCTCGAGGCCAAGCGCGAAGCCCTCGGCCTGCCGTTCCTCACCACAGCCGAGATCACCGACGAGACCACCGGCACGCCGGCCGAGACCGTCGGCACGCCGGTCGGCGCCGGGACGGAGGCCTGAGGGCCGTGTGC
The DNA here is from genome assembly GCA_963836375.1 of uncultured Acidimicrobiaceae bacterium. GTDB lineage: Bacteria > Actinomycetota > Acidimicrobiia > Acidimicrobiales > RAAP-2 > CAWIJK01. Next base: position 847,164 of record CAWIJK010000004.1, read on the forward strand.
GAGACCTGCGGGGGACACGGTTCGCCCGGCGCCGGGCCGTCCCACGCCGGGCGCGGGACCGCGCCTGGCCGTGGTGGGCAAGGGCGGGGTGGGCAAGTCCACCCTGAGCGCGCTGATGGCCCGCCAGCTGGCCCGCCGCGGGGTGCGGGTGGTGGCGGTCGACGCCGACGAACAGCGCAACCTGGCGGCCACACTGGGCCTGCGGCGCCGGGTGGCGGGACGCATCGTGGCGGTGGCCGACGAGGCGGACTACATCGAAGAGAAGACCGGGGCCCGGCCGGGCGGGGGTGCGGGCGGCCTCCTGCGGCTCAATCCCGACACCACCGACCTGGTCGACCGGCTGTCGGTCGCCGGGCCCGACGGGGTGCGCCTGGTGGTCATGGGCGGCGTGCGCCAGGCGGGCGGGGGCTGCCTGTGCCCCGAGACGGCCCTCGTCAGCGCGGCGGTGGCCGGCATGCACCTCCACGACGACGACGTGGTGATCATGGACACCCACGCCGGGGTCGAGCACTTCGGCCGGGCCCTGGCCCGGGGCTTCGACACCGTCGTGGTCGTGGTCGACCCGACCTACAACGCGGTCGAGGTGGGGGTCGAGTCCGCCCGGCTGGCCACCCAGCTCGGGATCGAGAGCGTGCACCTGGTGGTCAACCGGGTGCGCTCGGAGGGCGACGTCGGCCGGGTGCTCGGCTACGCCGAGGCGCTGGGCGGCTTCGTGTTCACCTCGGTCAGCGCGCTGCCCTACGACGAGGTGGCCATCGAGTCCGAGCCGGCCGTCGACCGCCTGCTGGAGGGCTCGTTGCTGGCCATCGGGGTGGACACCCTGGCCGACATCGTGCTCCCCGACGTCGTGCTCCCCGACATCGCGGCCCCGGTCGAGGCCTGGTCCTGATGCGCACGGTCGTCGTCGGGACCGGACCGGCCGGGATCACCGCCGCCGAGACCCTCCGGCGGCTCGACCCGTCCGGCACGGTGGTGGCCCTCTCGGCCGAGCCCTCCCCCCCGTACTCGCCACCGGCCCTGGCCGACCACTTCCTCACCGGGCGCGACGGGCCCCTCTACTGGAAGGGCCGCGACGTGGCCGAACGGCTCGGGATCGACGAGCGCCGCGACGTGGTGGTCGAGGCGGTCGACTGCGACAACCACGAGGTGGTGTTGGCCGGCGGGGAGCGGATCGGCTTCGAGGGCCTGGTGCTGGCGTCGGGCAGCCGCCTCCACGCCCCCCTCGAGGGGGTGGACCTCCCCGGGGTCCTCGACTTCAAGTCCCTGCGCACGGCCACCGAGCTCATCGGGCGGGTCCGTCGGGGCGAGGCGACGAGCGCCCTCATCGTGGGCAACGGGTTCATCGGCATCGAGCTGTCGCTGCTGCTGGCCGATCTCGGGGTGGACGTGACCGTGATCGGCCGCCGGGGCTGGGTCATGCCCCGGGTGCTCGACCCGGTGACCTCGAGCGTGGCCGAGGCGGCCCTCGTGGCCCGGGGGGTGACGCTGCGCCTCGGGGTCCAGGCCGACGCCATCGTGGGGGGGCCGGCGGCGAGCGGCGTGCGGCTGGCCGACGGCGAACGGCTGAGCGCCGACCTCATCGTGGCGGCCACCGGGGTGAAACCCCACACCGAGTTCCTGGCCGGCTCGCCGGTGGCGACCGGGTGGGGGGTCCACGTCGACGACGGCCTCAAGACCTCGGTGCCCGGGGTGGTCGCCGCCGGCGACGTGGCCGAGGCGGCGGACTGGCTGACCGGGGAGCGCTTCGTCCACGCCATCTTCCCCAACGCGGTCACCCAGGCCCCGATCGCCGCCGCCAACCTGCTGGGCGGCCACGTCCGCTACGACGGGGCCGAGGCCATGAACAGCCTCAAGCACCTCGGGGTGCCGATCGTGGCCATGGGGACCATCGAGGGCCCCGACGAGATCCTGCGCAGCGAGTCCGACGGCAACCTCCGGGCGGTGTACCTGCGTGACGATCGTGTGATCGGGGCCCAGCTGGCCGGGGACATCCGGGCCGCCGGCGTGTACCGTTCTCTCATGTTGCGTCGCCTGCGGGTCGACCGCTTCGCCCAGCGCCTGGTCGAGCCGGGGTTCGGCATGGCCGACCTCGCCTTCGACGCACTCGGACGGGGCCCCGCGGTGGCCGTCTCCCCCTGAGCGTGCTCGAAACCACCTCGGTCGAGGTGATCACCAGGCGGCTCGGCGCCCTTCCCGGACGCGAACCGCGGGTGGTGGTCTCGGGGAATTTCGCCACGCCCACCGTGCTGGTCGATGCGCTGGGGTCGGCCCTCGAACGGTGCCGGGTGTTCGCACTCAACGCCCAGGCCGGCTTCGCCCAGCACGACGGCTTCATCAGCGAGACCCCCTTCGTGGGCCCGGGCATGCGCCACGACCCCCGGCTCGAGTACCTGCCGATGCGGCTCTCGCTCGTGCCCCGCCTGTTCGACCTGGTCCGCCCGGTCGACGCGGTGCTGCTACACACCTCGGTCCCCCGGGGCGACACCGTGTCGCTCGGCATCGAGGTCAACATCCTGCCGGCGGCCATCGAGCGGGTGCGGGCCCGGGGCGGCCTGGTGGTGGCCCAGATGAACCCCCACATGCCCTTCACCTTCGGCGACAGCGAGATCCCGGACGCATGGATCGACCTGGCGGTGGAGGTGGACGAGCCCTTGGGCTCCCCCGCCCCCCCGCCCCCCGACGAGGCCGAGGTCCGGATCGGCGAGCAGGTGGCCCGCTTCGCCGACGACGGGGCGACCATCCAGCTCGGCATCGGCGAGATCCCCGACACCGCCGCCCGGGCCCTGGTCGCCCGGCGGGGCCTCGGGGTCTGGACCGAGCTGGCCGGCGACGGGGTGCTCGGCCTCGAAAAGGCCGGCGCACTCGACCCCGACCGGCCGGTGCGGGCGTCGTTCCTGTTCGGCTCGCCCGAGCTCTACGACTGGGCGGACGGCAACGCCCGCCTCGAAATGGTCCGGACCGAGATCATGAACGACCCGGCCCGCATCGCCGCCAACCCGGCGATGCTCTCGATCAACACCGCCCTCCAGGTCGACCTGTTCGCCCAGGCCAACGCGACCTTCGTCCTCGGACAGGTCTACTCGGGGTTCGGCGGCCAGCCCGACTTCGTCACCGGCGCCCTGCACTCGCCGGGCGGCCACGCCGTGGTGGCCCTGCGGTCGTGGCACGACAAGTCCGACAGCTCGACCGTGCTGCCCGTCCTCACCAGCCCGGTCACCTCCTTCCAGCACTCGGCCATCGTGAGTGAGCACGGCTGCGCCGAGATGTTCGGGCGTTCGGGACCCTCCCAGGCCCGCCTCCTCATCGAGCAGGTGGCCGACCCGCGGGCCCGGGCCGCCCTGGCCGAGGCCGGGGGCTCGCTCGGACTGTTCCGGGCGGCCACCGGGGTCCCCTGAGCCCGGGGTCCCGGTCGCCGGGCGCCGGGGCGGGACCTCAACGCCGGCCGACGGCCTCGCCGACGCCGGGTGCGGGCACCGGCGCGGGACCGGGCACCGGGGCGCCCTCCTCGGGCTCGTCTGCGGCCGGGCGGTCGGGCGGGGGGGCCGCCCGGTTGGGCAGGGCCACCAGGACCAGCACCGCGCTCGACCCGACCACGCCGGCCCCCACCACGAGGGCGAGGTCCATCCCCGACACGAAGGCGTGCCGGGCGGCGGCGGCCAGCAGCGCCCCGAGCGACCCGCCGGCCAGCCGGGCCACGGCCAGCGCCCCGCCGATCGAGCCCAAGATGGCCTGCTGGGCCAGGGCGGGGACCGAGTGGCCGGCCAGGGCGAGGGTCATCCGGCCCTGGTAGCGGGTGGCCAGGAGCGAGCCCATGATCCCGACCCCGAGGGCCCCACCGAGCTGCAGCGCGGTGCTGTTGGTCGCCGAACCGACCCCGGCCCGGGCCCGGGGCAGGGCCCCGATCACACACGCGGTGCCCGGGGCGATGGTGATGCCGGCCCCCGCCCCCAACAAGAGCATGCCGACCAGCGCGTGGCCGAAGCCCTCGGCGCTCGAGGTGGTCGCCAGCTGGAAGAGGCCGGCGGCCACGATCACCAGGGCCGCGGCGATCAGGAGCTTGGTCCCGAGCAATCGGTCGAGGGCCGAAGAGGCCACCGCGGTGACGGCCAGGATGGCGGCGACCGGGAGGATCCGGATGCCCGCGGCGAGCGGGGAGTAGCCGAGGGAGAACTGCAGGTACTGGGTGAGCACGAAGAGCGTGCCCATCAGGGCGAACACGGCCAGCCCGACGGCCGCCATGGCCACCGAGAACCGCCGGTTGGAGAACGGCTCGAGGACCAGCATCGGGTGGGTGCTGTGGCGCTCCCAGAGCACAAAGCCGGTGAGGACGACGAGCGAGGCGGTGCCGACCCCGAGCACCGCCGGCGAGAACCACCCCCGGACCGGCGCCTCGATGATCGCCCACAGGAGGGCCGAGAGCCCGGCCATGGACAACGCCGCGCCCACGACGTCGACCGGCTTGGGGTCGGGGTCCTTGGAGTCGGGGACCACCAGCAGGGCGGCGACGATCCCGGCCGCACAGACCGGCACGTTGATCAAGAAGACCGATCCCCACCAGTAGTGGGCCAGCAGCCAGCCCCCGGCGATGGGGCCGATGGCGATCCCGAGCCCGGTCGTCGCCGACCAGATCCCGATGGCTCGACCGCGCTCGTCGGGCGCCCGGAACACGTCGCTGATGACGGCCAGGGTCGCCGGCATGATGCAGGCCGCGCCGAGGCCGGCGATCGCCCGGGCCCCGATCAGGGTGTCGACCGACCCCGAGAAGGCCGATCCCGCCGAGCCGGCCCCGAAGATCACGAGCCCGGTGACGAAGAGCCACTTGCGGCCCACCCGGTCCCCGACGCTGCCGGCGACGAGGAGCATGCCGGCGAAGACGACGGCGTAGGCGTCGACGATCCACTGGAGCTGGGTCGTCGTGGCCTTCAGGTCGCGCACGAGGGTCGGGAGGGCGATGTTGAGGATCGTGTTGTCGAGGGACACCACGAGGAGCGAGACGCACAGGACCCCGAGGATCAGCCGACGCCGGCCGGCCGACGGCGCACCGGCCGCCTCGGGTTGCCCGGTCGCCGCCAGTGCCGCCACACCCCCATCCGAACACGCCGGTGACGGCCCGGCCAGGGTCCAACGTCATCAAAGCCCGGCTGAGCAGGGACGCGGCCGGTCTCAGAGCCCGGACGGGTAGGTCTCGGGGGCCTCCCCGGCGTCCCACAGGGCGTCGCGCTCGAGCGGCTCCACCGCCGTCGTCGAGTCGATGTGGACGACCACGTCGAACTGGTCGGCCAGCCGGGCGCCGAACCAGTGGCTCACCCGTTCGGTCTCGGGCCGGTAGATCACGCCGATCGCCCGTTCGAGCCTCGGGCCCCCGAGGGCCTCGGGGTGGCCCGGGGCCAGGTCGACCACGAAGTCCCCGCCGGCGCGGTGGAAGAGCTCCTCGTAGCTGCCCTCGGGTGCGGGACGCACCACCTTGCGCTCGGCCGGGCCGCCCCACTCCGACGCCGCCGTCACCCGGCCGGTGTCGGTGGTGAAGCCGACCAGCACGCAGTCGCCCCCCCAGACCGTGCGCACCAGCTGGCCCACGGTGTACTCACCCGACGCCCCGAGCTCGGTGGCCCGGGCGTCGCCGACGTGGGAGTTGTGCTCCCACACCACCACCTTGGCCCGGCCCACCAGCCGGTCGAGGTGGGCGGCCAGGTTGCCCAGGGTCTCGGCCATGTGCTCGTCGCGCAGGTTCCACGACGAGACCCGCCCCCGGTACATGGTGCGGTAGTAGCGCTCGGCGTTGTGGACCAGCCGGGCGTTCTGCTCGGCGAAGAAGTACTCGTCCTCGGCGGCCCATCCGTCGCGCGACATGAGCGAGGCCGACCGGCGGCGGAGATCGACCAGCTCGGCCACCACCTTGTCCTCGCAGGGGACCATCAGGTCCAGGGTCACCGCGTGCCCGTACTCGGGTCCCTCCCCCCGCACGTGGTCGAAGCAGCTGTAGCGCTCCCGGGCGGCCCGGGCCGCGTCGGGGTCCAGTGCGTCCAGGTAGGCCAGCACCGCCTCCATCGAGGCCCGGAGGCTGTAGAGGTCGAGGCCGTAGAAGCGGGCCTTGTCGGTGGCCCGTCGGCAGCCGTCGTTGCGCGACCGCAGCCAGGTGACGAAGTCGACCACGTCGGTGTTCCGCCACATCCAGGCGGGGAAGCGCACGAAGTCGCGCAGGGACGCGGCGGCGTCGACGTCGTCGGACATGGCCAGCACGTAGCGGTTGACCCGGTAGGCGTCGGGCCAGTCCGCCTCGACCGCCACCGCCGTGAAGCCCTTCTCTGCGATGAGGCGCTTGGTGATGCGGGCCCGCTCGCGGTAGAAGTCGTGCGTCCCGTGCGTCGCCTCGCCCAACAGGACGAAGCGCCGGTCGCCGACCCGCTCCATCAGCCCGTCGTAGTCGGCGTCGTCGCCGACGAGCGGCACCCGCCACCCCTGGCCGAGACCGGCGCCGGTGTCGGCGGTTATGGTCACCGGTCCTCCCCCCCGGGGCGCCCGGGGTCTCCGCCGCCCCCGGCCAGGTGGGCGCTGAACCACCCACCGGCCAGTTCGGCCACCCGTTCCAAGGTGCCCGGCTCCTCGAAGAGGTGGCCGGCGCCGGCGATGACCTCGAGCCGGCTCTCGCAGGTGAGCGCCCGCTGGGCCTGGCGGTTGAACTCGAGGACGACCTCGTCGTCCCCGCCGACGAGAAGGAGGACCGGGGCCCGGACCTCGGCCAGGGCGGGCCCGGCCATGTCCACCCGCCCGCCGCGCGAGACCACGGCCCCGATGTCACAGCCCGCCCGGGCGGCCGCCACCAGGGCCGCCCCGGCGCCGGTGCTGGCCCCGAAGTAGCCGATGCCGAGGCCCCGGGCCTCGGGCTCGCCCTCCAGCCACCGGGTGGCCCCGAACAGCCGGGTGGAGAGCAGGTCGATGTCAAAGACGTTGGCCCGGTCCCGCTCCTCGGCCGGGGTGAGCAGGTCGAAGAGCAGGGTCCCGAGGCCCCGGCGGTTCAAGGACTCGGCGACCAGGCGGTTGCGGGGGCTGTGGCGGCTGCTGCCGCTGCCGTGGGCGAAGATCACCAGACCGCCCGCCGCCCGGGGGACGCTGAGGTGCCCGGGCAGGGCCAGGTTGCCGATCCGCACCGCCACCTCCTCGTCCCGCTCGCCCGGGCCCCGGCCGGCCCCGGCGGGCCGCTCAGGCCGGGCGGCCGCCCGGTCCAGGTCGGCCAGCACCTCTTCGTCGGTGGTCTGGGCGAAATCCCGGTACCACTGGCCCACCGCGTAGGCCCGCTCGGGGACCTCCACGCACACGAACTCGTCGACGTGGCTGGCCAGGCGCTCGATGGACTGGCGGGCGGCCACCGGGGTGGCCAACACCACCCGTTTGGCCCCGTGGGCCCGGGCCACGAGGCACGCCGCCCGGGCCGTCGACCCCGTGGCGATCCCGTCGTCGACCACGACGACGGTCCGGCCGGTGAGCGGGACCAGGGGGCGACCCCGGCGCAAGCGCCGCACCCGGTCCTCGAGCTCGGCCCGCTCCCTGCGCTCGACGGCGGCGAACTCGGCCTCGGAGATCCCGGCCTCGGCCATCACCTCGTCGTCGACGACGAGCACCCCTCCCTCGCCGAGCGCCCCCATCGCCAGTTCGGGCTGGAAGGGGACCCCAAGCTTGCGCACGACCAGGACGTCGAGCGGGGCGTCCAGGGCCAGGGCCACCTCGTAGGCCACGGGAACCCCGCCCCGGGGGAGGCCGACGACGACCACGTCGTCCGCCTTCAGGTGGACCAACGCCGCGGCCAGCTGGCGGCCGGCGTCCTGACGGTCACTGAAGCAGTACACGGTGCACCTCCCACCTCTACGGTGCCCCCAACCGGCCCGGGCGAGTAGGGCCGATGGTCCATGTCGAAGAACGCCGGGCGTTTCGGGGGCGGGGCGCTGCCGTAGTCTTTCGAGGACCCCGGGAGGACCAGCGTGGACGTGGACGGAAGTGCCCTGGTGACCGGGGCGAGCCGCGGCATCGGCCGCGCCCTCGCCCTCGCGCTGGCCGATCGGGGCTTCGACACCGTGGCCGCCGTCCGTGACCCCGCCGGCGTCGCCTCGCTGCCCGGGGCGAGCCGGGGCCGGCTCCGGGTGGCCCGCCTCGACGTGACCGAGCCGGCCGACTTCGAGTTCCCGGCCGACCTGCGGGTCCTGGTCAACAACGCCGGGGTCGACTCGGACTACCTGCCGGTCGAGCACAGCCGCTTGGAGGACTGGCGGGCCCTGTTCGAGACGAACGTCCTCGGCGTGGTGGGCACCACCATGGCCGCCATCGCCACCCTCCGGGCGAACCGGCCCTCGGTGGTCTGCAACCTGTCCTCGGTGTCGATCGTGGCCAGCGTCCCCTTCTACGCCGCCTACCGGGCCACCAAGGCCGCCGTCTCGGCCCTCGACGACACGCTCCGGGTCGAGCTGGCCCCCTCGGGGATCCGGGTGGTCGAGATCCTGCCGGGGCCCGTCGACACCGACATGTTCCGTCTGAGCACCGGTGAGGCGGCGGCCGAGTGCTTCGAGCACTACCGGCCGATGGCCGAGCGGGCGGCCCGCCTGCGCCGGGAGGCCGCCGACCCCATGGTGTCGCCGGCGGCCGACGCCGCTTCGGCGATCGTCGACGCCATCTTGGACGACACCGGGCCGATGCGTTACGGGTGCGATCCGCTCTCAGTCGGGCTGCTCGACCTGTGGCGCAAGTCCGACGACGAGGCCATGTTCAGCGTCACCGGCCGGTCCCTCCTCGACCCCGACGCCTCGCTCGGGGACTGAGGGCGCGGAGCGCCACCGACGGGCGGCCCCGGCCGGCCACACGCCTCAGCGGGCGGCGGCGGCCTCTTCGGCCACGCTGCGGGCCCGCAGGAGGTCCGACAAGGTCAACGTCACGTCGTCGACGTAGTAAGGGTTGAGCGACGCCCTGGACGACCTGGCGGTCCCGGGGCTCTTGGCCTGGGTGGTCGTGGCCTGCTGCACGGTGGTCTCCTTCGGATCCGGCGGCCCTTCCGTCGAGCCACCTCTCGCTAACCATTGGACCCCGGGTGCGGGGGCCGGTCCTAGGGCCCAAGGTCCTGGTGCCCTGGGCCGAGGGTCCCGACCCGGCCGGGCCCGGCCGGCCCGGGTGACGGTCCGGCCCGAGCACCTAGCGTGGGGCAGTACGGATCCGCCAACCCCGGCCGGTCTCAGACACCGAACAAGGAGCGCGCAATGGCAGAGGGAGGGAAGGCCCAGGGGGTCCTGGTCGGCGTCGACGGCTCCGACTCCTCGCTCGCGGCCCTCAGGTGGGCCGCCGACTTCGCCGGCCTGTCCGGCTCGACCCTGCGGGTGGTCATCACCTGGGAGTGGCCGACCAGCTACGGCTGGGCGTTCGCCTTCCCCTCCGACTACGACCCCACCGCCGACGCCCGCAAGGTCCTCGCCCAGGCCCTCGGGCCGGTCCGCACGGCCCACCCCGAGCTGACCATCGTCGAGGAGGTGACCGAGGGCCATCCGGCGAAGGTCCTCGTCGACGAGTCCGCCGACGCCGACCTCCTCGTCGTGGGCAGCCGCGGCCACGGCGAGTTCTCGGGGATGCTCATCGGGTCGGTCAGCGAGCACTGCGTGAGCAACGCCCACTGCCCGGTCGTCGTCATCCGGGAACGCCAAACCTCCCGGGCCTAGGCGGTCACCCGGCGGGCCCCGCGGACCTCCGTGCAAGGCCTCGCCGGCGCATCTAAATTGCCGTCCCAGTTGAACCGACCGTCATGAGAGATCGGTCCCGGACCGGTCGCTCGGCTACTGGCGATGGCCAAGAGGGGAAGTCGACGGATGGCCCGATCACGGCTCGTGCCGGAGCGGCGGATGCGGACAGCGACGGCGTTGTTTGCGGGTGTCGCATCGCTCGCCGTCCCCCTCGCCGTGGGTGCCGCACCGGTGAGCGCCAGCGCGATCACCCCGACCGTGTACGTCACCAACTTCAACGACAACACGGTGACACCGATCGGCACGGCGACGAACACGCCCGGGACTCCCATCCCGGTGGGACAAGAGCCGCTCGGCGTCGCCATCACCCCCGACGGCAAGACCGCCTACGTGGCCAACCAACAGGACCACACCGTGACCCCGATCGACACCGCCACCGGTACCGCGGGCACGGCCATCCCCGTCGGCACCAACCCCAACCCCGTCGCCATCACCCCCGACGGCAAGACCGCCTACGTCGGCAACTTCGGCGGCAGCACGGTGACACCGATCGACACGGCGACCGACACGGCCGGGACGCCGATCGCCGCCGAACTGCCGGGGGCCATCGCCATCACCCCCGACGGCACCACCGCGTACGTCGCCGACTACGGCGCCAACACGGTGACCCCGATCGACACGGCCACCGAGGCGCCCGGGACGCCGATCGACGTCGGGGTGAGACCGACCGGCCTCGCCATCACCCCGGACGGCAAGACCCTCTACGTGGTGAACAGCAGTGGCAACACGGTGACCCCGATCGACACGGCCACCGACACGCCCGGGACGCCGATCCCCGTGGGGAGCGCGCCAGAGGACGTGGCGATCACCCCGGACGGGAAGACGGCCTACGTGACGAACACCGGGAGCGGCTCGGTGACGCCGATCGACGTAGCGACCAACACGCCCGGGACGCCGATCCCCGTCGGCTCCGATCCCTACGGCATCGCGGTGAGCCCGGGGGGCAAGACCCTCTACGTCGTCCTCGACACCGCCAGCGCCCTGCTCCCGATCGACACGGCCACCGGCACGGTCGGCAGCCCCATCCCGGTGGGGACCAGCCCGGAGTACCTCGCCGTCACCCCCGACCAGGCACCCACGGCGGCCTTCAGCGCCACCGCGGGCGCCGCGGGCGCCGCCAGCTCGTTCGACGCCTCGGGTTCCTCGTCACCGGTGGGCTCCATCGCCTCGTACGCCTGGACCTTCGGGGATGGCACGTCGACGACCACGACCAGCCCGACGGTCACCCACACCTACGCCACCGTCGGCTCCTACAAGGTGACGCTCACGGTCACCAACGCGCAGGGCACGTCGACGACCCAGGTCTTCACCGGCCAAACGGTCTCCAACAACGGCGGCCCGCAGGCGGCCACGAGCCAAAACGTGACCATCCGCTCGGCCGGCTACGACCTGGCCGGCTCCGACGGGGGGGTGTTCGTCTTCCCCGTCGGCCAATCCAGCGGCTTCTTCGGCTCCCTCCCGGGCCTCGGGGTGAAGGTGTCCGACGTCGTGGGGATCGTGCCCACTAACAACTTCAGCGGCTACGACCTCGTGGGGTCCGACGGCGGGGTCTTCGTCTTCCCGGTCGGCCAGTCCGCCGGGTTCTTCGGCTCCCTCCCGGGCCTCGGGGTCAAGGTGTCCGACGTCGTGGGGATCGTGCCCACCGACAACTACCAGGGCTACGACCTGGTGGGGTCCGACGGCGGGGTCTTCGTCTTCCCGGTCGGCCAGTCCACCGGCTTCTACGGCTCCCTGCCCTCGATGAACGTCCACGTGAACGACATCGTGGGCATCGTGGCCACCCCCGGCGGTGGGGGCTACTTCCTGGTCGGCAAGGACGGGGGAGTCTTCACCTTCGGCAATGCCCCATTCCTCGGATCGCTGCCGAGCATCGGGGTGTCGGTGAACGACGTCACCGGCATCGCGTCGACCCCAGACGGGAAGGGCTACTACGTGGTGGGGGCCAACGGGGCCGTGTACGCCTTCGGCGACGCCACCAGCTACGGCTCCTTGCCCGGACTCGGGGTTAGCGTGTCCAACATCGTCTCGGTCGTCCCCACCCCAGACGGGAAGGGCTACTGGCTCATCGGTTCGGACGGCGGGGTCTTCGCCTTCGGCGACGCCACCTCCCAGGGCTCCCTGCCCGGGCTCGGAGTCGGGGTCAGCGACATCGTGGGGGCGGTGCCCACGGGGTAGCTGCACGCTTGACGGCGGTCCACCCATGAGGGGCCAAATCCAAGCGGCGCGCTCGGAGGGATTCGAACCCCCAACCTTCTGATCCGTAGTCAGATGCTCTAGTCCGTTGAGCTACGAGCGCTAGCTTCTGATCGTGGGCTGGTTGCTTGCGTTCCCCCTGCCGGGTCGGGCCGGGCCAGCACCTGATCAGCCTGCCACACTACCGCCTCCTCAACGTCGGGGGACCCGGACCCACCGGTCGCGGGGCGGGGTCCTCCGTTGAACCAGTTCTTGTTCATCGTGGGCCTGGTCCTGGTCCTGGTGACCGTGACCGACGTCCTGTTCACGATGGTCCTGCCGCGGCGGCCGTCGGGCATCGAGCGGCTGTCGCTCGTCATCAACCGCTGCGTCCGGATGCTCTTCGTCGTCCTCTCGCGCCTGGCCAAGACCTACGAGGGCAAGGACGCCGTCCTCGCTCCCACTGCCCCGGTGGCCCTGCTGGTCCAGCTGTTGGTCTGGGCCGCCGCCCTGACGGTCGGGTTCGGGCTCATGCTGGTGCCGACCACCCACTCGGTCGACCACGGGCTGCTGCAGGCCCTCACTGCGCTGTTCACCGTCGGCGCCATCCGGGTGGCGGGACCGGCCAACGACGGCGTCGACATCGCGGTAGGGGCGATCTGGGTGGTGATCGTGGCCCTGCAGATCGCCTACCTCCCCGCGCTCTACAGCGCCTTCACCCGCCGTGAGGGCCTGGTCTCGCTGCTCGAGAGCCGGGCGGGGGTCCCGGCCTGGGGGCCCGAGCTGCTGGCCCGCCACCAGCTCGTCGGCATCAACGACGCGCTCCCCGACCTCTACGCGGCGTGGGAGGAGTGGTCGGCCGACGTCGCCGAGAGCCACACGACCTACCCGGTGCTGCTGATGTTCCGCTCCCCCGAGCCCTGGTACTCCTGGCTGGTGGGGCTCCTCGCCGTGCTCGACGGCGCGGCCATGCACCTGGCCCTGGCCCCGAGCACCGCCTCGTCACAGGCCCGGCTCTGCCTGCGGATGGGCTTCACCATGCTCAACCGGATCGCCACCACCCTGGGGTGGCACGTCGATCCCGATCCCGATCCCGAAGGGCCGATCCAGCTGACCTTCGAGGACTTCCAGCAGGCGGTGGACATGCTGGTCTCGGTGGGCTTCGCCGTCGAGCGGACGGCCGAGGAGGCGTGGCCGGACTTCCGCGGCTGGCGGGTGAACTACGAGTCCTCCGCCTACCGGCTGGCCGACCGCATCACCGCCCCCCCGGCCCCGTGGTCGGGCACCCGCCGCCATCTGCGCTCGGGCTCGGTCGGTCCCCGGCGCCCGCCCCAGCGGCGACCCGGTGGGCTCTCGGATCTCGTCGACCGCCGCCCAGAGGTGGTCATCCCGGACCGCCGACGGCGATCCCGCCCGGGACCTCAAACATGAACCGCCGGAGGATGCCGTGGGTCGCCCACGCCGTGGTGCCCGACCGGGTCCGGTTCGGGGCGTGGCCGCTTGAGCTCCGGCACGATCCCGGGGGGCTTCACGACGGTGCGGCCGGAGACTCGGCCGTGGCCGCGACGGGCCCAGATGCCCCGCCGGGCCTCCGGGGGAGTCGGACGGTGAACAGCGCGCCGGCGCCCGGGGCGTTGGCGGCCGACACGGTGCCGCCGTGGGCATTGACGATGGCCCCGACGATCGAGAGCCCGAGCCCGCTGCCTCCGCTGGCCCGCGAGCGTGAGGGGTCGGCCCGGAAGAAGCGCTCGAAGACGTAGGGGGCCTCGTCGACCGGCAGGCCCGGACCCGAGTCGGCCACCTGGACCACGGCGACGTCGCCGTCCTCGGCCACCGAGACCCTCGCCGCCGTCCCCGGCGGGGTGTGGGCGCGCACGTTGGCCAGGAGGTTGTCGAGGACCTGGCGCAGGCGACCCGGGTCCCCCGAGACCTCCACCGGGCGCTCGGCCTCGAGGCTGACCGTCCAGTCGGGGCCGACGGCGGCGGCGGCGTGGACGGCGTCGGCGGCCAGGGAGACCAGCTCGACCGGCTCGTGCTCGAGGGGGCGCCCCTCGTCGAGCCTGGCCAGCAGCAACAGGTCCTCGACCAGGCGCTTCATGCGGGCGCTCTCGCTCTGGATGCCCCGCATCACCCGGCCCAGGTCCTCGGGGCGCTCCGAGGCGCCCTGCGAGTAGAGCTCGGCGTAGGCCGACACGGCGGCGAGGGGGGTGCGCAACTCGTGGGAGGCGTCCGAGATGAAGCGGCGCAGCCGGTCCTCTGACGCCCGCAGCTGCGCCTCGGTGGCGTCGCGCTCGGCGAAGGCCCGCTGGATGCGGGCCAGCATCACGTTGAGCACCCGGGCCAGGCGCCCGACCTCGGTCCGCTTCTCGGCACCCGGCACCCGGCGGTCGAGGTCGCCCTCGGTGATGGCCTCGGCCGTCTCTTCGACCTGTTGGAGTGGACGCAGTCCGACCCGCACCAGCCAGATCCCCAGCACGATCGCCGCCAGGAGGGCGCCCGCGGTGACCAAGAGCTCGATGACCAGCAGCTGGTGGAGGGTGGCCGCGGTGGCGTCGAGCGGCTGAGCGAAGATGACCCGGTCCCCGTCGGCCGAGGTGGTCACCAGCACCCGGAACTGGGGGCCCCCGGCCCTGGTCGACGGCACCGTCAAGAACTCGTGCACCGGCGCGCCGGTGCCGGACGGACCGGTGACGCTGGCAGGCAGCTTGGGCGTCACCTTCTCGCCGCCCGGTTCGTAGGCGCCGTAGGTGTACTCGACCTCGCCTTGCGCGGTGATCCGCTCGACGAAGATCCCCGGGGCGCTCCGCTGCACGTCGGAGGGCGGGACCGGGTTGAACCCGCCCGGGCCCGAGGCCGGGCCCGGTCCGGGCCCGAACGGCCCGGCGGCGGCCGTCGACGACAGCGTCTGGTCGACCCGGTCGTAGAGGGACGAGCGCAGGGCCGAGTAGGTGGCGACGTCGGCCACCACCAGGGCGACGAGGGCCACCAGGGCGGCGGCCAGCACCAGCCGGAGCCGCAGGGACACCTAGTGGCCCTCGGCGTCGGGCAGCCGGAGGGCGTAGCCGACGAGGCGGATGGTGTGGATGAGCGGGGGGCCGTCGCGCTCGAGCTTCTTGCGCAGGTAGCTGACGTAGGTCTCGACCACGTTGGCGTCACCGCCGAAGTCGTAGTGCCAGACGTGGTCGAGGATCTGGGCCTTGGAGAGCACCTGGCGAGGGTTGAGCATGAAGAAGCGGAGCAGGCTGAACTCGGTGGCGGTCAGCTTGATCGGCTTCCCCGCCCGCCGCACCTCGTGGGCCCCCTCGTCCATCTCGACGTCGGCGAAGCGCAGGATCCCGTCGTCGGCGTCGGCGTCGTTGGCCCGGCGCAGGATCACCCGGACCCGGGCGATGATCTCGGCCAGCGCGAAGGGCTTGGTGACGTAGTCGTCCCCCCCACGGTCAGGCCGGCCAGCTTGTCCTCGAGGGCGTCTCGGGCGGTGAGGAACAGGACGGGCACCCGGATCCCGTCGGCCCGCAGCCGGCGGGTGACCTCCAGGCCGTCGAGGTCGGGGAGCATCACGTCGAGGACGATGAGGTCGGGGGTCCGCTCCTGGGCCGACGACAGGGCCGAGCGCCCGGTCTCGGCGACCTCGACGTCGTAGCCCTCGTATCGGAGCGAGGTGGACACGGCGTCGGTGATCGACGGCTCGTCGTCGACCACCAGGATCCGCTGTTTGGACTGCGTGGACTGCTGGGCCACGGCCACCACCTCCGCGACCAGGATCCCACCGCGTGCTTCCCCCCGCCTGCGGGCCGGCTGTGGGCCGGCTGTGAAACGACCTGTCACCGGGGCCCGCCCGACGGCGGGCCCCGGCGCTCGAGAGGCGACAACCCCGCCCGCGGTCTCGGACCTGTCCGGGCTCCGGGGGCGTGGGGTCACCCTCGCGTCAAGCACACCACCGGGACCCGGGAGCCGGCCCCGGCCGGCCTGGCAGCGTCGTGTGGATCGCCCGGCTCAGCCGGTCGTCTCGGTGACTAGCGGGCGCAGCGCCTCGAGCTGTTCGACGTAGTGGTGGCGCGAGCGGTGGCGGACCCGCACGGCGAGGCCGGTCGCCCCCAGCGCGGCGTAGGCCTCGAGGGCCCGTCGGGCGCCGGCCGGGTCGCCGGTCGGGTCGAGGGGGGGCTCGGGGGCCAGCACGACGTCGAGGGGACGGGGCCGGTCGGCCAGGGCACCGACCACCGCCGGGTCGCCCAGGATGGGCGCCAGGGCCTCGAGCCCCAGGCCGAAGGGGATCCAGCCGTCGCCGAGCTCGAGGGCCCGCCGCAGTGACCGGCGGGTCCGGCCCCCCACCCAGATCGGGACCCGCGCCTGGAGGCCGCACGGCTCGACGATCCAGCCCGAGATCTCGAAGTGGGTGCCGTGGTACTCGGGGGCCCGGCGGCCGAACGACGCCCGGATGGCGGCCAGGGCGTCGTCGGCCAGCGCCCCCCGGCCGTCGAACTCGGCCCCGAGCAGCTCGAACTCGGCCCGGAGCGACCCGACGCCGACCCCCAAGATGACCCGGCCCCCGCTGGCCTCGTCCAACGAGCCGTACTGTTTCACGAGGGCCAGGGGGTGGTGGTACCCGAGGACGGCCACGTGGGACAAGAGCCGGATCCGGCTGGTGCGGGCGGCCACGAAGGCCAGGGTGGCGACGGGGTCCCAGTACCGGCCGCCCCGGGTGGCCGCCACCGACTCGGGGATGGCCACATGCTCGGGGCAACCCAAGAAGTCGTACCCGAGGCCTTCGGCCGCCACGGCGACCGCCGCCACGTCGTCGATCCCCCCGGACCGCTCCCACTCGGGAGGGTCGAAGCGCGGGTTGAGGTTGACGACCGGCGTCACGATCCCGAGGCGCATCGTTCTCCTTCTGCTTTCGATCTTGCTTCCGGTTGCCGCGGGCCGGCCCGGCGCGTCGTGCCGCCGGCCTCGGCTTTCCGCCATGATGACCCGGTGGGCAAGGTTGCCGCCGGGTTCTTCTCGTTCACCGAGATCACCGATCCCTCCGAGCACCGGGCGTACAACGAGTGGCACCAGCTGGACCACCTGCCCGAGCAGTACCCCCTGGCCGGGATCGTGGCCGGGCAACGCTGGGTCAGCACCCCGGCCTGCCGGGCCGCCCGGGCGGCCAGCGGCCCCCGGCTGGACCCGGTCCACTACCTGACCCTCTACCTCATGGCCGAGCCCGTCGAACAGACGCTGGCCGAATTCCGGGCCCTGGCCGTCCGCCTCCACCAGGCCGACCGGTTCTTCGAGCACCGTCGGGCCCTCCTCTCGGGTCCTTTCGACGTCACCGGGTCTGGCGTCGCACCGAGGGTCCGCGTCTCAGCCGATGCGGTCCCGTTCCGACCGACCCGCGGCATCTACGTCGTGGTCGACCAAGGCCCGGACCGGCACCGAGACGGCGACCTGGAGCCGTGGGTTGCCGTCGACGGGGTGGCCGGGGTGTGGCGGTTCGAGGCGTCGGAGCGCCCCGGGGCCGAGCACTGGAGCGCCGGGGGTTCGAGGGTCACCATCTGGTACCTCGACCGCGACCCTCTGGCCGTCGCCGCCGAGCTCGCACCGCTCCTGTCGGCCGGCTGGGCCGGGCGGGCCACCCCCCCGCTTTTCGCGGGGCCCTTCGAGGCCATCACGCCGTGGGTGTGGGACTGGTTCGACCCGCCGGGCACGCCGACGCGGCGCTAGCCTCGGCCCGGCCCGCTGGGGGACCGGCGGTCGACGGGGAGGCCGGTTGCTGTTCGTCCACGAGGTCCACACGGTGAAGGGTTCGTGCGAGGCCCAGTTCGAGGCCGCCTTCCGGGATGGCTGGATGCCGGCACTGGCCAGGTGCGACGGGGCCCGCCTGCTGTGGTACCTCAACCTGGCCCACGGGAGCGGCGCCGCCTACACGGTGGTGACGGTCACCGCCGTGGCCGACCCCGGCGCCTGGGGGGCGCTCGACGAGCGGGTCCGCGCCGGGGACCTCCGCGACTGGCTCAGCGAGGTCGACGGCCTCCGCCACCGCTCGTCGGCCAAGGTCCTGGTCCCGGTCCCGTGGTCGCCGACCCGCGAGGTCGACCTGGCCTCGGTACCGGTCTCGGGCGACGAGCACGAGCTCACCGTCTACATGGAGGACACGGCCTGGCCGTATGCCGGCGGCCTGCAGGCGTACCTGGCGGCGGCCGGCACCCTGTACGGCGAGACCCTGGCCAGCTCGAAACGGGCCGGCCGGAGCATCCTCGAGATGGAGGCCGCCTTCCAGCCCGCCTTCGGCACGGCCCGCAGCACCGAGGTCGTCCTGTGGCAGAAGGTCGTCAACCACGACGCCCTGCTGCGACTGCTCACGACCGAGACCGACCCGGCGCGCAAGGCCCCGGGCACCTGGATGCACGACGCGCTGGCCGTGCGGGACCGTTGGGAGAGCCGGTTGCTCCGGACCTCGCGCTGGTCCCCCCTGTTCTGAGCCCGCCGGGAGCCGAGTGACCATCGCCGAGCGGCCCGGCGGCCACCGACCCCGCGACCTGGTCACCCTGGTCGAGGGGCCGGCAACCGACGACCCCGGGCGCGTCGCGCTGATCGTCGGTGACCAGCAGATCACCTACTCGGCGCTGGCGGCGGCGGCCCAGCGCCTCGGGGCGGCGCTGCACCGGCGGGGGGTGGAGCCGGGGTGGCGCATCGCGCTGGCCGACGACGCCAGCCTGCTCTCAGTGGCCGCCGTCCTGGGGGCGCCCCGGGTGGGGGCGGCGGTCGCCCTGATGAACCCCCGGCTGACGACGGGGGAGCTGGCCGACCTGGCGGCGGCCGCCGGAGCGGCGCCGATCGCCGTGGCCGGCGACCGCTACCGGGCGCACATGGCCGGGGCGACCGGTCGGCCGGTCCTCGGACCAGAGTTGGTGGGGACCGAGGCGACCGGACCGGTAACGCCCGAACCCGACGCCTCGGGTCCGGGGCCCGACGACGAAGCCGTCGTCCTGTTCACGAGCGGCACGACCGGGACCCCCAAGGCGGTCCCCTTCACCCACGGCCTGCTCGGTCCCCGCATCGCCGCCTTCGCCCCGCCCTTCGACCCGGCCGTCGCCCCGTCGGTTTCGTTGATGTGCGTGCCGATCGTCCACATCGGCGGGCTGCTCGGCCTGCTGGTCTCCCTCGGGCGGGGCAACACGACGGTCGTCCAGACCCGGTTCGAGGCCGGAGAGTGGCTGGAGTTGGTGGGC
Organism: uncultured Acidimicrobiaceae bacterium; assembly: GCA_963836375.1. Lineage (GTDB taxonomy): Bacteria > Actinomycetota > Acidimicrobiia > Acidimicrobiales > RAAP-2 > CAWIJK01. The sequence continues at coordinate 866,323 of CAWIJK010000004.1, forward strand.
CGCCACCGGGTCAACGCCTCGTTCCTCGTCCCCACCATGCTCCACCGGATCCTCGAGCACCCCGGCTTCGGCTCCGCCGATCTGGGCTCGTTGACGTCGGTCACCTACGGCGCCGCCCCGGCGTCACCCGACCTGATCCGGCGGGCCATGGCCGCCCTCCCCCACGTGGAGTTCTCCAACGTGTTCGGCCAGACCGAGACCATGGGCTCGATCACCGCCCTCGGCCCCGAGGACCACGCGTCGGGCAGGCTCGCCTCGGTCGGGCGTCCGCTGCCCGGGGTCGAGACGAAGGTGGTCGACCCGGCGACCGGTGAGGCGGTGCCGCTCGGCGCGGTGGGCGAGCTCTGGGTCAAGACCCGCGACGCCGTGAGCCCGCCTCCTTCGGGGGGCCCGGGGGGCCCCGAGGTCCCGCCCGGGTGGCTGCGCACCGGGGACATGGTCTCGGTGGACGAGGACGGCTACCTCTACCCGGCCGGCCGCCTCTCGGACACCATCAATCGGGGTGGGGAGAAGTTCGCCCCGGCCGAGATCGAGGCGGTCCTGGCCCGGCACCCCGCCGTCCGCGACGTGGCGGTCGCCGGCGTTTCGGACCCCGAGATGGGCCAGCGGGTCGGCGCGGCGGTGGTCGCCGACCGGCCGGTGAGCCCCGAGGAGCTGCGCGAGTTCTGCCGGGGCCAGCTCGCCGCCTTCAAGCTGCCCGAGCGGATCGTCTTCGTCGACGAGATCCCCTACAACGACGTCGGCAAGGTGGCCCGGCGGTCGCTGGCCGCGCTGCTGACCGCCGACGACCGGTGAGTCGGCGCGATCCGCTGGGCCGCCGCCGGGCGCCCGGGCCCGGCGCGCTGGCGCTGGCCGCGCTGGCGCTCTCGGTGGTCGCCGCCTCGTGCGCCACCCCCAGCCCCCCCAGAACCTCCGCCGTCCGCCCGACCTCGATCGTCCAGCTGGGCGACTCGGTGGCGGCCGGTGAGGGGACCCTCTACGGCTACACCTACGACCAGGCCACCCAGACCTGGGTGGGCGGGGACATCCACGCCAGCTGGCCCGGACCGTGGCCCCTGTGCCACGACTCCCCCTATGCCTACGGCGACGTCCTGGCCCGCGCCGACCACGCCCGCTTCGCCCAATTCGCCTGCACCGGCGCCACCTTCGAGCACGGGGTGGCCGCCCCCAAGTACCAGTACGGCCTCCTCTCGACGACCCTGGTCCAGCCGGCGCAATTCGGCAACTGGTCGACCCGCAAGAACCTCAACGCCCGCTACGACGCGGCCCGGCCCGATCTCGTCCTCGTGACCCTGGGTGCCGACGACGTGACCTTCTCGAGGATCGTCGAGGCCTGTGTCGAGAACGCCATCGAACAGCGCCTGGACAGCTCGGTGAAGCTGCAGTGCACGTCGGGCGACCCGGGGACCGCCATCGACAGCGACTTCTTCGCCAAGCTCCCGACGCTGCGGCGGGACTACACCACCCTGGCCGACTGGATCGTCGCGCGGGGCCGGGCCGACCACCTCGTACCCAAGGTGGTCTTCACGACCTACTACGACCCGCTGCCGACAGGAACGACGAGCTGCCCGGACAGCGAACTGCTCGACTACGCGCAGATCCGCTACCTGACGGCACGGCTCTTACAGCTCAACTCGCTGATCGTGTCCACCGTCGACGGTCTCCACCGGCGCGGCGTGGGGGTGGTCAACCTGACCAACGCCTTCGACGGGCACCGGTGGTGTTCCGCGCAGCCCTGGGCCTACGGTCTGTCGATCTTCAAGCTGACCAACCCCTCCAGCCTCCTCTCCCAGGCCCCGTTCCATCCGACGCCGGCGGGCCAAGAACAGATCGCCCGCCTCGTCGGACCCGAGGCCGAGCGGCTGCTGAGTGCCCGGTGAGGGCCCGGGGCGGGCGGGCCGCCGCCGGGGCCCTGGCCGTCCTGGCCACCCTGGTGGTGCCGACCGGCTGGGCCGCGGGCGGCGCGGCGGGGGCAACGCCGGGCCCGGTGGCGACCCCGGTGAAGGCCCCGTTCAGCGGCCACGGGTCGATCGACGAGGCCTACGAGCTCGGGGCGGTGCCCGGGACCCACCTCGTCCTCTACGACGCCGCCGGCCGGGCGGTCGGCAAGGGGGTGGCCGACCGCTACGGGAGCCTGATCGTCCCGTCGCTGCGGCCGGGTCCGGGATACCGGTTCGGGGCGGTGACCGGCGGCACGGTGCAAAAGTCCGCCCCCTTCAAGGTGTTGAGCGTCGACGACACGCCCCCCGAGTCGTTCTACGCCGACCAGCACCTGCACGTCGGGCTCAACTACATCACCATGCGCGACGGGATCACCCTGGCGGCGACGGTGCGCCTCCCACCGGGCAAGACCCTGGCCGACGGTCCCTTTCCGACCGTGCTCGAGTACTCGGGCTACGCCATCGCCGCCCCCGGGAACCTGCTCTCGTCGATCCTCAACCCCTCGGCCGGCTCGTCCAACCCCCTGCTCCCCGACTCGGCCACCGCCGTCGGGTCGGTCATCACCCCGTTGCTCGGTTTCGCCACGGTCAGCCTCCAGATGCGCGGGACCGGCTGCTCGGGCGGCGCCCTCGACCTGTTCGGCCTGCCCACCATCTACGACGGCTACGACGCGGTGCAGATCGCCGCCGCCCAGCCCTGGGTCCTCGGCCACAAGGTCGGCCTGGTCGGCATCTCGTTCTCGGGCATCTCGCAGCTCTTCGTGGCCGGCACCCGGCCGCCCGGCCTGGCCGCCATCGCCCCGATGTCGCCCACCAACGACCTCTACGCCACGGGCTACCCGGGGGGCATCTTCAACAGCGGCTTCGCCGCCAGCTGGGTGGCCCAGCGGGTCGCCGACGCCGAGCCGGCCCCGGCGGGCGGCCAGCCCTACGCCCGGGCCCTGATCGAGGCGGGCGACAAGCAGTGCCTGGCCAACCAGGACCTGCGGCTCCAGACCGAGAACATCGAGAAGCTGCTGGCCGACAACGACCACCGGACGCCGTCGATCTTCGCCGTCCGCTCACCCGAGGCCTGGGCCCGGCGCATCGACGTCCCGGTCTTCATGGTGGGGGCCCTCCAAGACGAACAGACCGGTCCGCAGTGGCCGGACCTCATCGACGCCCTCTCGGGCGACCGCCACGTCTGGGTGACCATGCTCAACGGCACCCACATCGACTCGCTCGGCCCGGGGTCGATCACCCGGTGGATCGAGTTCCTCGACCTGTTCGTCGCCCACCGGCTCCCCCACGCCCCGTCCCTGGTGCTCGACTTGTCCGGGGCCCTGTACCGCCAGGTCGCCGACGCACCGGCCGAGCCCCTGCCCAAGCTCCGCTTCACCGACGCGCCCAGCGTGGCGGCGGCCACCGCCCGGTTCGAACACGACCCCAGGGTCCGGGTCCTGTTCGACAACGGCGGTTCGGCCGCAGAGCCCGGGGCCCTCGACCCCCTATGGGAGGCCGACTTCGGCTCCTGGCCGCCGGCACGCGCCGTGCCCACCACCTTGACCCTCGGAGCCGGCGGGGCCCTCGGGGCCGCCCGGGCCGGCGCCTCGTCGGTGTCGTGGCGCCCCGACCCGTCGGCCCGCCCGGCCACCGACCTGGCCGCCTCGGCCAACGTCTGGAGCGCGCTCCCCCCTACGACTGGACCCCGGTGACCGGCACCGAGGGGGTGGGCTTCGTCTCGGCGCCGCTGCGCCGGACCACCGTGGTGGTGGGGCCGGCCAGCGTGAACCTGTGGCTCCGCTCGTCCGCCCCCGACACCGACCTGCAGGTGACGGTGTCCGACGTCCGGCCCGACGGCCAGGAGATGTACGTGACCTCGGGGTACCTGCGGGCGAGCGACCGGGCCCTCGCCCCGGCCCGCTCGACGGTGCTCGAGCCGCGGCCGACCTATCTCGCCGCCACCGCACGCCCCCTCCCGGCCGGTCGCTACAGCCTGGTCCGCGTCCCCGTCGACCCGATCGCCTACGCCTTCCGCACCGGGTCGCGGATCCGCCTCACCATCAGCGCCCCGGGCGGCGACCGGCCCGAGTGGGCCTTCGCCACCTACCGGACCCGGGGCCGGGTCACCGACACCATCGCCCTCGGGGGGGCCCATCCCTCGACCGTCGTGCTCCCGGTGGTCCCCGGCGTCGTGCCCGGCGACGCCCAGCCGCCCTGCCCGTCGTCGCGGGGCGAGCCCTGCCGGGCCTACGTGCCGGCCGGCAACGGGGGCTGAGCGCTCGCACGAGCCGCCGGCGGCGGCAATGATGCGGGGGCGGGCCGGCGGCGGCCCCCGAGGAGGCGCCATGACCCTGGGCACCATCGATGTCGACCAGCACCTCTTCGAGTCCCGCGGCGCCTGGGCGGAGCACATCGACCCGGCCCACGCCGACGACGCCCTGGCCATCGAGGACGACGAGCGGGGCTGGCCCTGGCTGACCTGGCGGGGCAGCCGCCTCTCGCCGGTCGAGATCCAGCACCCGGGCCACCCCGAGGAGGTGGGCGAGAACCGGGCCAAGATGGCCCGGGGCGAGCCGGCGGCCGGGCGCTACGAGGACCTCCTGCCCGCCGCCTACGGCGGGGGGCCGGCCCGCCTGCGCTCGCTCGACGACTTCGGGCTCGACGCCACCGTCTTGTTCCCGAACTTCGGGCTCATCTGGGAGGAGAAGCTGGCCGGGGACCCGGCGGCCAAGCGGGCCAACATGCGCGCCTACAACCGCTGGATGGTGGACCAGACCGCCGGCGGGGCCGGGCGGCTCTTCGGGGTGGCCCACGTCAGCGTGGAGGACCCCGACTGGCTGGAGGCCGAGCTGGCCCGGCTGGCGGCCGACGGGGTGCGCCTGGCCATGATCGCCCCGGCCCCCGTCGAGAACAAGCCGCTCTCGCACCCCGACTTCGACCCCGCCTGGGCCTCGTTCTGCGAGCACGCCATCGCGCCGGTCTTCCACGTCTCGAGCTTCAAGAGCCCGCTCGATCCGGCCTGGCACTCGGCCGACCCCGAGGGTGGTGACCGACTGCTCGACTCGGTGTTCTTGGGGCTGGCCCCGGCCGTGGCCCTGGCCAACATGATCGTCCACGGGGTCTTCGAACGCTTCGGGTCCCTGCGGGTCGGGGTGGTCGAGCTGACCGCGGGCTGGGTGCCCAGCTTCTTGCTGCACCTCGACGGGGCCCTCGACTTCTACGTGGCCCGCCACGGCAACCCGTTCCCCCCGCTCGAGCTCAGGCCCTCGGACTACTTCTTGCGCCAGGTCCGGGTGGCCGCCCTCCCCTACGAGGCGCCGACCTCGCTGGTCCACAAGGTGGGCCCCGACACCTTCATGATCGGCAGCGACTGGCCCCACGCCGAAGGGGTGGCCGACCCGCTGGCCGACCGGGCCCGGGCGGTGGCCCGCCTCGACGAGGCGGCCCGGGACAAGGCCCTCGGGGCCAACGCCGCCTGGCTGCTCGGGCTCTGAGCCCGGCGCCGGGCCCGGCTCAGAGCCCGAGGTGGCCGCCCTCCCAGAGTTTGATCCCGCCCAAGATCCCCGCCGAGTTGTCGACGATGGTGGTCCGGTCGAGGTACTCGCCCAGGTCGTCACGCACGACCCGGCGGCCGTTGCCGCCGCCGATGTAGAGGTGGTCGAAGAAGACCAGCGCGTCGATGACGGCCACCGCCTTGCGGACCCGGCGGTTCCACCGGTGCTCACCGATCTCCTTGCGCGTCCGCTCCCCCAGCTGCTCGTTGTAGGTCTCGCCCTTGCGGAAGGGCTGGTGGGCGATCTCGAGGTGGGGCATGAGCCCGCCGTCGAGGAACATGGCGGTGCCGAACCCGGTGCCCAGGGTGATCACGAACTCGAGCCCGGTCCCCTCCACGACGGCCGCCCCCTGCACGTCGGCGTCGTTGGCCACCTTGGTCGGCCGGCCCAGGGCCTCGGCCAGAGCGCCGGCCAGGTCGAAGTCCCGCCAGGCCTTCTCGAGGCCCGGGTCGACCGGGGTCCCGGGGCCCGCCCCGGTGGCGAAGTGCGAGGCGCTCAGGATGTGGCCGCGCCGCACCATCCCGGGGAACCCGGCCGAGACCCGGTCGGCCGCCGGGAGCTGGGCGGCCAGGGCGGCCAGGGCCGGCACCATCCCCCCATCGCCGGTCGGGGGCATGGGGTAGGTGGTGGGCACCCGGACCCGGTCGGCCACCATGGTCCCGGTCCGGTCGAGCACCGAGGCCTTGAGCCCGGTGCCGCCGATGTCGATGGCCAAGGTGTAGGGGTGCTCGGTCGGCGCCGAGGCGGCCGGGCCGGGCCGGTCGTCGTCCGCGCCACCGTCCGCGCCACCCTCCGTGCCGCCGATCGACCCGTCGTCGCCCGCCATCAGGCCTCCCCCGGTGTCGTGGTGCCCCAGTGGTCGTAGTGGAGGACCGCGGCCAGGTCGAGGCGCTCGCGCCAGCCGTGGCGCTCGAGGTCCGGCGTCTTCTCGAGGTGGGTCACCGGGCCGACGCAGAGCCAGGCCACGGGCCGCAGGGCCTCGGGGATCCCGAGCAGCCGGCGCACGAACCGCTCGCGGTAGAACGACACCCACCCCATCCCCATGCCCTCGGCCGTCGCCGCCAGCCAGAGGTTCTCGATGGCCAGGCAGGTCGAGTAGAGGCCGGCGTCGGCGATGGCGTGGCGGCCGAGGACGTTGGGCGCCCCGCGGGCCGGGTCGTAGGTCACGACGATCGAGAGCGTCGCCTCGAGCACCCCGTCGATCTTGATGCCGGCGAAGCGTTGCGCCTCCTCGCCCTCCAACGACGAGGCGAAGGCCCGCCGCTCGTCCTCGACGTGGTCGAAGAAGCTCCGGCGGACGCCGACGTCGGAGACCACCACGAAGTCCCAGGGTTGGGAGAGCCCGACGCTCGGGGCGGCGTGCGCGGCCGAGAGCATGCGCTCGAGCACCGGGGCCGGGACCGGCGCGCCGGTGAACTGGGCCCGAACGTCACGGCGGCGGTGGATCGCCTCGTAGAGCCCGACCGCCGGTCCGACCCCCGGGTCACCGGGGCCGTCGACCCTGTCCACCATGTTGGTCACTGCCGGGCACTGTACCGGCCCCCCGGCGTCCGACGGCTGGCGCCGGCTCAGGCCGGGACCAACGAGACCACCAGCGCGCGCAGTCCCCGGAGCACCACGTTCTGGCGGTAGGTGACGGTGTCGGTGGCCAGCTCGATCGAGGCGGCCCGGGCCAGGAGCTCGGGCACGGCCACCTGGGCCTCGAGGCGGGCCAGCGGCGCCCCCAGGCAGTGGTGGATCCCGAACCCGAAGCCGAGGTGCCGGTTGTCGGGCCGGCCGAGGTCGAGCCGTTCGGGGTCGCTGAAGACGGCCGGGTCCCGGTTGGCCGAGGCCACGAGCACGAGCACGAACTCGCCCTTGGGCAGGACCTGGCCACCCACCTCGAGGTCGTCGAGCATCGTGCGCCCGGTCAGCTGGACCGGGGACACGTAGCGGACCAGCTCCTCGACGGCCGACCGGGCCAGCCCGGGGTCGGCCCGCAGCGAGGCGAGCTCGCCGGGGTGCTCGAGGAGGGCCAGGACCCCACCGCTGATGAGGTTGACCGTGGTCTCGTGGCCAGCCACCAGCAACAAGATGGCGGTCGACAAGAGCTCGCCCTCGCTCAGCACGTCACCGTGCTCTTCGGCCAGGGCCAGCTGGCTCAACAGGTCCGCGCCCGGGCGCCGGCGGCGCTCGGCCAGCAGCCCAAAGAAGTACTCGGCGAACGACAACAAAGCGTCGACGCGGGCCTGGCGGACCTCGTCGGTGAGCAAGAACTCGGGGTCGAGGCCCCGGGCCAGCGCGGCGGACCAGTCGCAGAAGAGGGGTTCGTCGACCGCCGGGACCCCGAGGAGGTCGCAGATGATGCGGACCGGCAGCGGATAGGCGAAGTCGGCCACCACGTCCATCCCGCCGGCGGCCAGCGCGTCGTCGAGCAGCTGGCCGACGATCTGGCGGGTCCGCTCGCGCAGGCCCTCGACCATGCGCGGGGTGAAGGCCTTGGCCACCAGGGCGCGCAGACGGGTGTGGTCGGGCGGGTCCCGGAACAAGAACGGCCGGTTGTCCTCTGCGCCCCGAACCGGGCCGTCGGCCCCCGGGAACAGCGGTGGACGGGCCGAGACGAAGTCCTCGGGCGCCCGGTCGGGGTCGAGGTTGGTGCTGTCCGACGAGGCCCGCCGGTCCCGCAGGACGGCCAGGCAGTCGGCGTGGCGGGTCAGCACCCAGAAGTTCCTCGGACTGCGGTGGATGGGGGCCTCGGCGCGCAGCTCGGCGTAGCCGGGCCACGGGTCAGTCGACCACCGGGGGTCGGTGGGCTCGTAGACGACCACCGCGCCGAGCGTACCGGCGGGCCGGTGGGCCGGTGGTGGGCGCCGGGCCGCCCCTTGCGGCCAGCACCGGGTCCTCCCACCAGGGCCGCAGGCGGAGCCGGGCCGGGGGCAGGCCGCCGTAGACGAGGACCCCGGTCCCCGGGGCCAGGCAGCGCAGGGCGTCGGGCGGCAACAGCCTTCGCTGGACCCGGGCCGAGGTGGTCGAGCGCCCGGCGTCCCCCCGGGTCTCGGAGGGCACCACCACGTCCTCGTCACCGACCAGGTGGCTGGCCTGGTCCAGGGTCGACGGGTCGGCCGTGCCCGACAAAAAGAGCCGGGCCCGGTGATTGTTGAGCACGGTGGGCGCCCGGGCGCCGTAGCGGGCGGTGATCTGGGCCACGTCCTGCCAGACGGTCACCAGCTGGACCCCGTGGCCGGCGCAGGTGGCGGCCAGGCCGTCGAGCTCGACCAGGGGCGCGATGTTGGCCGCCTCGTCGAGCACCACCAAGAGCGGCGGGGACAAGGGCCGGCCGAGGCGGGCCGATCGGGCGAAGGCGCGGTCGAGCACCTCTTTGACCAGCGCGCTGAACACGGCCCGGAGTCGGCGTTGGTCGTGGGCCGGCGCGCACACGTACAGCGTGTTCGACCCGGCCAACAGACACCCCGGGTCGATGTCGGGCGGGGCGGGGCCGGGCCGGGCCGGCGGGGCGGACACCGGCTCGGCGAACGGCTCGAGCACGGTCTCGGCGGTGGTGAACACCGAGCTGCGCTGGCGGTCGTCGCGCAGCCACGTGGCCCGGGCGGCCTGGAGGGCCTGTTCGGCCCCCGGCCTCGTGGCCCCCTCGAGGATGTCGGCCACCTCGGCCACCTCCTGGGTGTCTACCCAACGCACCACGTCGAGCATCGAGCGCCCCGAGGCGGCGGCGGCGAAGAGCAGCGGGGCCAGCAGCTTGGCCGCCGTGGCGTACCAGAATTCCCCGTCGGCGGTCGTGCCCGGACCCCGGGCCACCTCGGTCAGGTCGGCCGCCACCCGGCGGGCCCCGGCCCAGCTGGCCGCCGACCCGAGGGGCGACCACGTCGAGCTGGCCAGCCCGGTGGCCCCGCTCGGGTCGAAGCACCAGACGAGGCCCCGCCGACTGCGCCAGGCCAGGGTGTCGCGCACCAGGTCGGTCTTGACGCTGGTCGCCAGGACCGGGCCGGGCCAGCCCAAGATGGCCGGCAGGGCCAGGGCGGTGGTCTTGCCGCTCTGGGTCGGCCCGACCACCGCCACCGACTGGCCCCGTTCGGCGGCGATGACCGTCGTGGCCCATCCCCGTCGGCCCTCGAGTGTCCCGAGCACCAGGCGGCCCGCCGCAGCCGATCGACAGCGCAGCACCTCGAGATCCGAGCGCCGGCCCCAGCGGGCCCCCGCTCCCGCCGGCCGACGACCCGGCGGCCGGCCGCCCCGCCCCGGGGCCCACACCGCTGGGCGCGACCCGCGGCGTCGGTCGGTCGGGGGGACGGCGGCCCGGTCGAGGGCCAGGCCGACGAGCAGGCCGAGGGCGACGAGCACGGCCAGGAGGCCCGAGAGGTGGAGGTGCTGCGGAATCACGACGGTCCGGCCATGGCCCGGTCGGTGTCGACCAGCGTGTGCTCGGACGGGCCCACCAGGTGCTCGACCAAGAAGGCCCGCCGGCCGACCTTCCACAGCCCCACGCCCCGCCGGAGCTGGGTGAGCAGGTCGGCCTCGGTCTCGGACAACGAGAGCAGCTCGGCCGCCCGGGCCACCTCACCCGGCGGCTGGGCGTAGACCACCCGGGTCTCCGAATCGGCCAGGAGGCCCTCGGCCAGGCCCACCTGCTCGGAGCCGGCCCCGCCCACCGAGTGCAGGTCGGACAAGCGGTGCAGCACGGCGACGTTGGCCACCCCGTAGGCCCGCGACAGCTTCCACGACGCCTGGAGCCAGCGGGCCACCCCCAGGTTGGCCAGGATGGCCCAGGCCTCGTCCACCACCACCAGGACGTGGGCGGCCCCGACCGCCCCGGCGGCGGCCTGGCGGGCCAGTGCCGCCTGCAGCCAGGCGGTGGCACAGGCCATGAGCACCCCGAGCGCGGCCGAGTTGTACAGCGCCGACAGGTCGAGCACCACCAGGGGGCCTGACAGGTCGAGTCCCCGCGTCGTCGGTCCGTCGAACATCCCCCGCAGGTCGCCGTGGACCAGGCGGCGGAGCTCGAGGGCGACGTCGCGGCCGTCTTCGACCAAGGTGGTCCGATCGGTCCGGATGGAGGTGGCCGCCTCGGGGCTCGGGTCGAGGAGGGCCTCGACGACCGCCGGCAGGGTCGGCACCCCGGCCCGGCGCCCGACCGCGCCCAGCGCCAGGTCGACCGCCACCCGCTCGCGGGGGTTGAGCGTCCGGCCGAGACACGCCGCGGCCAGCGAGGCCAGCAGTTCGACCTGGCGGCGATCCCCCTCGTCGGTGCCCGGCGCCCACTCGGTGCCCGGACCCGGATCGAGCGGGTTGAGCCTGACCCCGCCGCCCGGGCGCAGGGCGACCGGGCGGACTCCCCAGGCGGCGGCCAGGGCGCCGTACTCCCCCTTGGGGTCGACCACCCAGGCCCGCCGGCCGAAGACGGCCTGGCGCCACAGGTAGGTCTTGACGAAGGCGCTCTTGCCCCGGCCGATCTGGCCGAAGACCACCATGTTGGGGTTGGAGAGCACCCCGTCGGCGTACAGCTCGAACGGGTCGTAGACGAAGGACCCCCCGAGCAGGTCGTGGCCGATCAGCACCCCCCGGTGGCCGAGGCCCGGCTCGGCCACCAGCGGGTAGGCGGCACCGAGATTGCGGGTCGTCACCTGGTGGGCCGGGAGGCGGGCGGCGCCGGGCCGCCTCACCGGGCACCGCCCCCCCGCACCCCGACCGGTGCGTCGGCTGGCTCGGTCATGTGAGGGAACGGTCGGGACAGCGCCCCGGCCCGTCTCGGTCGCTCTGTCGGCTCACCCCTCGCCTGGATCAGGCCGGCGGCCTCACGGAGCTGGCGTGAGGCCGCGCCGGGCCAGCTCCGCCGCCCGCCGGGCGAGGGACCAGGCCCGGTAGCCGCCGTCGAGGTTGCGGGCCGCGAAGCCGAGCTCGTGCAAGAGGGTGGTGGCGGTGTGGCCCCGCTGTCCGACCTCGCAGTACACGACGACCGGGGTGCCGGCGATCTCGTCGAGCCGCTCGCGCAGCTCGTCGAGCGGCAGGTTGACCGAGCCCGGGATGGCGCCCAGGGCGTACTCGTCGGCCCCGCGCACGTCGAGCGGCAGCCAGCCCGCCGCCACCAGCTCGTCCAACTCCGAGGGGGCCACGACGTCGCACTCGCCGCTCAAGATGTTGCTCGCCATGTAGCCGAGCTGGTTCACCGGGTCCTTGGCCGACGAGAAGGGGGGCGCGTAGGCGAGCTCGAGGTCGGCCAGCGCCCCGGCCCTGATCCCGCCGGCGATCGCCGTGGCCAGGACGTCGATGCGCTTGTCCACCCCGTTGCGCCCGACGGCCTGTGCGCCGAGAATCGTGCCGTCGTCGGGGTCGAACAACAGCTTGAGGGCCATGCGGGTGGCCCCTGGGTAGTAGGTGGCGTGGTCGAAGGGGAACGAGTGGATCGCCCGGAATCGCCGGCCGGCGGCGGCGAGCCTCCGTTCGCTCCAGCCGGTGGTGGCCGCCACCAGGTCGAAGACCTTGACGATCGCCGTCCCGAGCGAGGGTCCGACCCCGCCGGTGTGCCCGGCCAGATGGTCGGCCACCCGCCGGCCCTGGCGGTTGGCGATGTTGGCCAGCGCGATCAGCGACGTGGCGCCCGAGATGGCGTCGGCCTTCTCCACGGCGTCGCCCACCGCGTAGACGTCGGGGTCGCTGGTCTGGTTCACGTCGTTGACGGCGATCCCGCCCAGCGGGCCCAGCTCGAGCCCGGCCGCCTCGGCCAGCGACACGTCGGGGCGGACCCCGATGGCCCCGAGGACCAGGTCGGCCGCCAGCACCTGCCCGTCGGCCAGGGTGACCGTGCTCTGCTCGACCGAGGCGACCGTCGAGCCCAGCTCGAGGTGCACGCCGTGGGCGGTGAGCTCGTCGGCGACCAGGACCGCCAGTTCGGGATCGAACGGCGCCAGGACCTGGGGGGTCGCCTCGACGATGGTCACGTCGAGGCCCCGGCCGACCAGGTTCTCGGCCATCTCGAGGCCGATGAAGCCGGCGCCGATAACCACGGCCGTCGTGGGCTCCACGTCGACGGCGGCCGCCAGGCAGGCCGCGTCCTCGACCGTCCGCAGCGTCCGCACCCGCTCATAGCCGGGGAGCGGAGGACGCACCGGCGCCGCACCCATGCTGAGGACCAGCTGGTCGTAGCGCTCGACCACCTCGGAGCCGTCCGACATCGAGCGGACGGTGACCGTGTGGCCGACCCTGTCGATGGCGACCACCTCGCAGTCCACCCTGACGTCGAGGCGGAACCGGTCGAAGAGCTGTTCGGGGGTCTGGAGGGTGAGGTCCTCCTCTTCTTCGATAAGACCCCCCACGAAGTACGGCAGGCCGCAGTTGGCGAACGACACGTGCCCGGAACGCTCGAGCACGACGATCTCGACCGCTTCGTCGAGCCGCCGCAGCCGGGTGGCCGCCGACATCCCACCGGCCACCCCGCCCACGATCACCACCCGGCGCCGCCCGGGCGCCCGTGCCACCTCCACGTCGGTTATCGCCACGCCGGCCTCCAACTCCCAGCCCGTCCCCCGGTTCCCCGCCCAGCGGGGAGACGGGGAGTCAGGTGAAGATGATCTCCCCGCCGGCGGCCATGTCGTAGAACTCGCCGACGGTGATGATGTCCTGGACCTGTTCGATCAGGTCCTCTTTGGCCAGGTCGAACAGGTCGACCGAGGCCTTGCAGGCGTAGATGCCCGCACCGGTGTCCGAGATCATCTCGACGAACTCGTGGATCGGCGGGATGTCGAGCTTCTCCATCTTCTTCTCGAGGTAGTGGGTCATGACCGACGAGACCCCCGGGAGCCCGCCGGCGACGGTGGCCAGGTGCAGCCCGGGGTTCCCCACCGTGGCCACCTTGATGTGGTCGACCCGGGCCTTGTGGACGACGTCGAGACCGAAGAAGGTGAAGAACAGGTTCGCCTCGATCCCTTCGGCCCGGGCCCCGTTCGCCATGATCAGCGCCGGGTAGACACCTTCCAGCGAACCCTTCGAAACGATGATGGAGACCTTCTCGATCGATGCACCCATTGCTCACGCTCCTCGTCTTGACGATCAGATGCAGCCGCGGGGCTTGGGGATCCCGGCGATCTTCGCCGCGACCTTCGCCGGGCCCTTGGGGAACAGCTGATACAGCTCTTTGACCGACACACCCGAGGTCTTGCCGAGGACCCTCACCGTCGGGCCGGTTCCCTTCTCGGCGTACTCGGCGCGCATGAACTTGATCACCTGCCAGTGGGGCTCGGTCAGCTCGTCGATCCCCTCGGCCCGTGCGATCTCGGGCGCCATGGCCTCGGTCCACTGGCTCGGGTCCTCGAAGAACCCCTCGTCGTTCACCATCACCGTTGTTCCGCCATATGTGACGCTGGGCATGGGTGCTCCTTTCAGGTCGGCGGTTGGGCGGCGACGCGGGTCACCGGACCGCCGCGGTGTCCTTGCCCCGGGCCGGCATGGCCGAGCCGACCCCCGGGAGGTCTCGGCCGGGCAGCAGGCTGTGCCAGTAGAGGGACTGGAACATCAGCTTGCCCAGGTGGTTGATCCGGGACTCTTTCAGGAGCGGCAGGCCGACCGAGCTCGGAAAGTGCCCGGGCAGCGGTTCGGTGTCGTAGTTGAAGTCGATCAGCAGCGCCTTGCCGAAGCCCGTCTCGACGAAGCAGTTGACGTGCCCGTCGTAGCTGGCGTCGAGGGGCTGGCCGACCAGGAACCGCCGGACGTTCTCCACCAAGACCTCCCCCTCGAAATGGGTGACCGACCCGGCTTTGGAGGTCGGCACGCCGGCGGCGTCGCCGATGGCGAACACGTTGGGACGCGCCATCGACTGTAGGGAGTGCTCGTTGACCGGCACGAACCCGAGCTCGTCGCCGAGGCCCGGCGATTTCGACACGTACGCCGCACCGCCGTGCAGGGGAACCACGACGGCGAGGTCGAAGCCGACCTCGCGTCCGTCGTAGGACACGAGGCGTCCGCCCGGCCCGTCCACCTCACCGGTGTTGAACTCGGTGACCAGCTCCACCCCTTTGTCCTCCAGCAGACCGGTCAGTCGCCGGGACGCCACCGGCTTCGTGAAGGCCCCGTCGAGTGGGGTCACATACGTCAGCTTCACCCGGCGGCGGATGCCGCACTGCTGGAAGTACCAATCGGCCAGGAAGCAGAATTCGAGCGGCGCCACCGGGCACTTGATCGGCAGATCGACCACGTTGACGACCACCCGGCCACCGTCGAAGGCCTCGAGTGCGTCGCGCAGGGCGGCCGCGCCGGGGACGTCGTAGAAGGTGAACACCTTCTCGTTCCACCCGGGTCCGGTCAGCCCAGCGGTCTCGTCCTCGACCAGCCGGGAGCCCGAGGCCACGACGAGCACGTCGTAGCCCAGCGACGTGCCGTCTTCGAGGTGCACGAGATTCCCTTCGAGGTCCACCCGCTCGACGACGGCCTGTCGGAACTGAACCCCCTTGTGCAACTGGCGGTGTCTCGGGCGGACGATCTCGTCCTCGTGGGCCAGCCCGAAGGGGACGAACAGCAGTCCCGGCTGGTAGACGTGGTCGTCGTCCTGGTCGACGACCACGATCTCCACCTCGTCGAGGGGGAGCAACCGCCGCAATCGGTTGGCACCGAGGGTCCCACCGGTGCCCCCACCCAGAATCACGACGCGTTGACCCACCGGTTCATCTTTCCGGGTCCCGGTCGCTCCGCCTAGGGCAATTTGGCCCTTCGCGGGCCGGGCACGAGCCGCGTGGCCCCAGGTGGCACCACGCGGTGGGCTCCCCGGGTCGGTGGCGACCGAACCGCCTCGGCGGTTCAGCTCAGGCCGCGGCCCAACGGCAGCGTGCAGGCGTAGGCGGACTCCTGGTCGCCGAAGAGCCGGCGCAGCTCGAGGCGGGCCTGGCCGGCGGCCTGCTCGGTGGCCGCACAGGCTTCGTCCAGCTCGGCGTCGCTGGTGGCGGTCACCGTGACGTAGCCCGAGAAACGGAACGAACCGTGACCGTCCGCCAGCTCGGCCTCGCGTCGTTCGACCAACTCGGTCTCGCGGGCCCGCCGTGCGGTGGCCAAGAAGCCTCCCCTGCGCCTCAGCTCGGCATCGGCGATGTCGGCCGTGCGGGCCTGCTCCACCTGGCGGGTGGCCCGGCTCGGGCTCATCGGCTGCATCACTACCGACAGGCGCCGGCGGACCGAGCCGAGCAGGAGCGGGCCGAGGAAATCGGGCCCCACCTCCACCCGGGGCCATTCGGCGACCCAGTAGGTGGCCTGCCAGGTGGCGTCGGTCCGCAGGCGGTCCCACCGGGCCTCGGTCGCCATCGGCCAGGGCCACCCCGGGCCGCTCCGCCGCTCCGGCCCGGCCCGGGGGTGGGCTTCGGCGCCCGACCGGCAGAGCCCCGCGAGGGCGCTCGGGCCCAGCACCTCTTCGACGTGCACGTCGGCGTCGGCCAGCAGGCGCCGCAGGGTGGCCAGCTCGCGCACGAGGACCGACGCCGTCGCCGGTCTGCGGCCGCTGCGTCCGTGGCGTCGGGTGAGTGGCCCACCGGCGCGGATCTGGACCACCAGGTGGACCTCGTGGTGGCAGGTGTCCGCCCCGGCCCCGTCGAGCAGGGCCCGGTACGAGGACGTGGCCGGCGCATCGTCTGGGAGGCAGAGCCGACGGGCCAGGTGCCCGCGCACGGCCCGACCGTCATCGGGCACGGCGGCGGCCAGCCACTGCAGCCGGTGGACCAGGGTGTGCTCCCGGGCGAGCGACGCCAGCACGGCTGACCACGACGACACCCGACGCTGCTTGTCGTCGGGCCCGAGGAGGGCGAAGCTGTGTCCGCGCACCGCCAGCACGGCGCTGTAGGTGCGGGCCACCCGGTCGAAGAGAACACCGACCGGGCCGCCGTCGGAGCGGGGGCCGGCGGCCCCCGGCGGCCCAGGCTCGAGGGCCAGGATCTCGACGGCGGCGAAGGGCCCGTCACGGCGACGGGGAGCTCGCGTCGGGGCCGACGGCCGGTCGCCTCGGACCCGCCGGCCCCGGGCGGGGAGTGGGCAGCGACGACGCCGGCCACCGGGCCCGGCGCCCCAACGGACCAGGGTAGGCAGCCACTCCTCGGTCGTGCGGCCACCGATCGGCCAACAGGCCACGGCGACCGACGCGGCCACGCAGGCCACTGCCACCGACACGGCAGGGACGCTCGGCCGGCGGAGCATCACCAGGGCGAGGAGGGCGCCGACGGCCACCGCGGCGATCTGCCCGCCCCGCCACCCGGCGATGAGGCCGCGTCGCTCCAGGGGACCGAAGCGGTACCGGGGCTCACCGGCCATCGGCCCTCGCCCCGCCCTCGGTGTCGCGGGCGCCGGCCGGCACCCAGGTGATCACCGGGCCGAGTTCGTCGTGGCCCACGCGGTGGGTCCCCCGGGTGCCCGGTGCCTCGGCCCGGCGCCCGGGCAACGACCGTTCCTGGCGACCCGGTTCCTCGGCCGTCCCCGCCTCGCCGTCGGCCGGTGGCCGGTGGCCACCGGGCCGCCTGATCCCGAAATGGACCGGGAGGGGGTCCTCGCCGCGGGACCCGGGGGCCGAGGCGAGCTCGCGTTCGAAGGCGCGGTTGGACGCCGGATCGCCCCGCCACGCCGGCACGCCGTCGAGCCCAGACGCCCCACCCGGCGTCCCGGTGGTCCGCCGGCCCCTGGCCCTCGTCGCTGCCTGGGCCCGGTGGCCCGCCCCGGGCGTCGGCGCGTCGACCCCGGTCCCTGGGGCCTCGTAGCTGGCCCCGAGCCCGCTGCCCGGGCCGCCGGGGACCAAAGACGACGGGCCGGCCCCGGCCGCCCGCAGGGCGAAGGACGCCGCGGTGCGCGGCGCCGGCAGGGACTGGCGGACCCGGTGGCGGGCCCCTTCGAGCTGGAGGGCCGCCCCGGCCTCGACCGCGGGGATGAGCCGCAGGAGGGTGAAGGGGGTGAAGGCGGCCAGCGCCAGGAGGGCCCCGCCGGCCAGGACCCCGCCGAAACCGGTGCCGGTCCCCGAGGCCAGGGCGCCGACGGCCAGGCTGAGGATGGCCACGATGACGAACTTGGCCAGCACCAGGGCCACCAGGGTGTCGACGAGCCGCCGGCACCAGTGCGAGACCGCCGGCCACACCAGGCTGGCCAGGGCGAGGGGCAAGAAGAGCACGGCCACGTAGATGGCGGCGGCCCGGACCAGCAGTTCGACCCATAACAAGAAGGCGGCGAAGGCGACCAGCAGGCCGCCGAGCAGGGCGACGAAGGCCGGCACCTGTTGGCCGTTCGCCGTCTGGGACACGAGGACCCCGGCCAGGCCGGCCAGGGCCTGGCCGATGTCGGTGCCCGACGACGAGGCCACGACCGAGGACAGGGCATCGGTCGCGGTCAGGGCCAGGCCCATGAGCTGGATCACCGCCGCGGACAACAAGAGGGCCAAGGGCAGCTGTACCAGGGCCGAGCGGAGCAGCATGCTCGGGCTCTGCCGGTAAACCGACTGGACGACGGCGCACAGGAGCATGGGCACCACCACCACCGCCCCCAGACCCACCATGACCTGGTAGTGGGCGGTGAACCAGCCGGCGCCGACGTCGACCGACGTGCTCGAGGTCAGAGCGGACCCGATCTGTCCGAGCAGCCAGCTGGCGCCGTCGACCACCCAGGTGGTGACCGACCCCAGCACGCTGCTGGCGCCGGCACCGAGCAGACTCGACCCGGCCGAGCCGGCCAGGCTGCACAGTGGATCGGCGGACCCATCGGGGCACGACGGGATCGGGATGGTGATCGCCGGCGCGACCATCAGTGGTCGTGTTCCCGCCCGGGCCCGCGGGTGACCCTCAATGCAGGCCGGTGCCGGTGTGGAAGAAGAAGTTGACCAGCGTCGGGGCGGCGCCGATCAACAGGGCCGCCAGACCGGACACGAGCACCGTCCGACGGCCCACGAACGACTGGTGGTAGTTCTGCGAGTGCGAGCCGAGGGCCCAGGCCGCGGCGCCGATGAGGAGGCCGACCAGCGCGGCCACCAGCGCCCACCCGCCCAGGCCGTTGGTCAGTTGCTGGAGCGTCCCGCCCCCGGGGAGCTGTGCCGGGTCCGGGTTGAGCGTGACGTCGGCCAGCCGGGCCGACCAGACCGCGGCGGTCATCGGTGCTCCTCCCAACCGCCCGGTGCGGTCACCGGGCCCCCGACGATGGTAAAGAGTCTCCCACTCATTTTCAACCCTTTTCATTCATTTTCAGTCCTCTCCAGCCCCTTCCCGTGGCCTCCGTCACGGCGGCGGAGTGCCCCCGGGCCCTGTCGTCGATCCCGGTGCGGCCCTGCCACACTGGGGGCGTGACCGGGGTGACGGACAGCGCGCAACTCCTGGGCGCCTCCCTCCCGGTCGCCGCCCAGTACGCCATCGCCGCGGGCGTCCTCGTGGTCGCCGTCGTCGTGGCGGCGATGCTCGGGCGGCGTTCGGGGCGCCGGGCGCTGTCCCAGCGCCTGACCGCGCTCGGGTCGCGCCTCGGCATCGACCCCCCCGAGGACGAGAGCAGCATCGAGGTCGCCCTCAGCTATCTCGAACAGGTGACCGGGGCGGCGACCGAGGCGGTGGCCGAGGCCAGTGCCGACGCCATCCGCCTTCGACGCTCGCTCGACACGCTGCCCCAGGGGGTCGTGATCTGCGACGAGAACGGGACCGTCGTCTACCGCAACGAGCGGGCCAACGCGCTGATGACCAGTCGACGGGGTGACGCGCTGGCGGCGCAGGCGGTGACCGAGTTGCTCGAGGACGCGTGGCACGAGGGGGCCGCCGAACGGAGTCTCGACCTCTACGGGCCGCCCCGGCGCACCCTGCTGGTCCGGGCCCGGCTCATCGACGACGGGCGCCGGCCCCTCGGGGTGATCGCCATGATCGAGGACGTCTCGGAGCGTCGGCGACTCGAAGAGATCCGCCGCGACTTCGTCGCCAACGTGAGCCACGAGCTCAAGACGCCGATGGGAGCGCTCGGTCTCCTGGCCGAGACCCTCGTCTCTGAGCCCGACGTCGAAGTGGCCCAGCGCCTGGCCAGCCGCATCCACACCGAGGCTTTCCGGGTCAGCCGCATCATCGACGACCTGCTCGACCTGAGCCGGATCGAATCCGAAGAAGCGCCTCCCCGAGAGCCCGTCTTGGTGAGTCTGGTGATGGCCGAGGCGGTCGAACGGGTGCGGGCCACCGCCGAGCAGCGGGGCATCACCATCGATCTGTTGGAGCCCGAGCCGCTCGTGACGGTGATCGGGGACCGTCGGCAGCTGGTCTCGGCCATGCACGCCCTGCTGGAGAACGCCGTCACCTACTCCTACGAGGGCAGCCGGGTGACCGTTTCGGGCACGGTGATCCGCGACGACGCCGCGGTGACCACCGTCGGCGGCGCGGGCCCGGCTCCCGGCGTATCGGCCATCGGCAGCACCTCGGCCAGTTCGGCCAGTTCGGCGACCCCGGCCGGCACCGTCGGCACCGTGTCGGGCGGACCGGCGGCCTCGAGCACCGGGCCCGACGGCGCAGCGCCGGACACCGGCTGGGGAACCGACCTGAGCCTGAACAACGGCTCGACCGACGACGCCACCGGGACCCACCACCTCGACACCGGGGCCAAGGCCCTGCGCGACGTGGTCCGCCTGTCGGTGGCCGACCACGGCATCGGCATCCCGGCCCGCGACCTGGACCGGATCTTCGAGCGCTTCTACCGGGTCGACCACGGCCGCAGCCGCGACACCGGCGGGACCGGGCTCGGCCTCTCCATCGTCCGTCACGTGGCCAACAACCACCAGGGTTGGGTCGACGTGGAATCGCGCGAAGGTGAGGGCTCGACCTTCACCCTCGTCCTCCCGTTACAACCCGAGCGCCTCGCCTGAAACGCCGATGACCCAATCAGAGCCCGCCATCGTCTCAACCGACTCGAGGCTGACCAACGTCCTGCTGGCCGAGGACGAGGAGTCGTTCATCGATGCCCTCGTGATCGGGCTGACCCACGAGGGCTTCCGCGTGACGGTGGCCCGCGACGGCCAGGAGGCGCTCAACCTTTTCGACGAGACGTCCCCGGACCTCATCCTCTTGGACCTCATGTTGCCCAAGGTGTCGGGGATCGACGTCTGCCGTTCGATCCGCGGCCGGTCGTCGGTGCCCATCATCATGGTCACCGCCAAGGGAACCGAGATCGACACCGTCGTCGCCCTCGAGGTCGGGGCGGACGACTACGTGACCAAGCCCTACCGCCTCCGCGAGCTGGTCGCCCGGATGCGGGCCGTCATGCGCCGCTCGGCGGCCGCCGAGCGGCCCGGACCCACGGTGTCGTTGGCCGGGGACGACGAGACGGCGTGGCAGGCCGGCGACGTCCGGGTCGACCTCGAGCAGCGCCGGGTCTTCGTGCGGGGCGAGGAGGTCCAGCTGCGGCGCAAGGAGTTCGAGCTGCTCAAGCTCCTGGTCGAGAACGCTGGCCGGGTGCTGACCCGCGACGTCCTGATCGACCGGGTCTGGGGGACCGACTACATCGGAGACACCAAGACCCTCGACGTGCACATCAAGCGACTCCGCTCGCGCATCGAGGTCGACCCCTCCAAACCGTCGTTGATCACGACGATCCGGGGGGTCGGCTACCGCTTCGACGCCGAGCCGTAGGCGGGGACCCGGACCCGGGGTCAGGACCGGATGGCCCCCGGGCCGGGGGTCACGAACGGGTCGCCCCCGAACCATGGGGCCAGACAGTCGGGCAGGCGGACCCGGCCATCGGGTTGGCGGCCCTGTTCGACCAGGGCCGCCCAGATCCGCGGCCAGGCCAGGGCCGAGCCGTTCACCGTGTGGACCAGCACCGGTGGCCCACCGGCCTCGGGCCGGTACCGCACGTTGGCCCGGCGCGCCTGGTAGTCGCGGAACCAGCTCACCGAGGAGACCTCGAGCCAGCGGTCGCAGCCCGGCGAGTACACCTCGAGGTCGAACGTGCGGGCCGAGGGCCCGCCCAGGTCCCCGGTGCACAGGTCGAGGACCCGGTACAAAAAGCCCAGTTCGCGGAGCAATACCTCGGCCCGGGCCAGGATGTCGGCCTGGGCCGCGCCGGCCTGTTCGGGGGTGGCGTAGGCGAACAGCTCCACCTTGTCGAACTCGTGGACCCGCAGCAGGCCCCGGGTGTCCCGCCCCGCCGCGCCGGCCTCGCGCCGGAAGCACGCCGTCACCGCGCTGTAGCGGACGGGCAGCTCCCCCTCGGCCAGGATCTCGCCTCGGCGCATGGAGGTCAGGGGGACCTCGGCCGTCGGGATCGCCCACAGGTCGTCGCGTTCGACGTGGTAGGCCTCGTCGGAGAACTTCGGCAGGTGGCCGGTCGAGGTCATCGTCCCGGTGAGCACCAGGGTCGGGGGGCGGACCTCCTCGTAGGCGTCGGCGTGGCGGGCCAGGGCGAGCGAGGTCATGGCCCGCAGCAGCCGGGCTCCGTCGCCCCGGTAGAGGGGGAACATCGACCCGGACAGCTTGGCCCCACGCTCCATGTCCAAGATGCCCAGGGCCTCGCCGATCTCCCAGTGGGGCACCCGTTGGTGCTCGGCCCACTCGGGTTCGGGCTCGCCGACGTCCATCCCGGGCCACCAGCGTCGGCGCTCCACGTTGTCCTCGGGGCCGGTGCCGTCGGGCGCCTCGTCGGCGGGCAGGTTGGGCAGGTCCAACAGCGCGGCCCGGACCGCCGCGGCCAGGGACTCGACACCGGCGGCGGCGGACCGCTCCTCCTCGCCCAACCGGCGGCTCTCGCCCGACAGCTCGGCCGAGCGCTTCTCGTCGCCCGCCCGCTTCGCCTCGGCCACCTGGCGCGAGATCGCCTTGACCCGGCTCCGCAGGGACTCTTGGATCCCGAGCGCCTGGCGGTGGGCCGCGTCCAGTTCGGCCAGCCGGTCCACCTCGGCCGGGTCGACGCCCCGGCGCCCGAGCGCGGCCTTGACCGAGTCCAAGTCGTCGCGGACGAGTCGGAGGTCGATCATCTGGGCGCCAACGGTAGCGTGCAGCCCGTATGCCGGCCGACGCCCCCCTCGCGCCCGCGGCCCGCCCCGGGGGCCCGGCCATCGAGTGTGAGGAGCTGGTCGTGCGCTACGGGCCGGTCACCGCGGTGGCCGGGCTGTCGTTCCGGGCCATGCCGGGCGAGGTGCTCGCCCTCCTCGGACCCAACGGGGCCGGCAAGACCTCGACCGTCGAAAGCCTCGAGGGCTACCGCCGCCCGGCGTCGGGCCGGCTCCGGGTGCTCGGCCTCGACCCGCTTACCGACCACCGGGCCCTCACCCCGAGCATCGGGGCCATGCTCCAGCGGGGCGGGGTCTACCCGATGCTGGGCCCCCGCCGGGTCCTGCGCCTCTTCGCCGCCTACTATCCCGAGCCCGAGGATCCCGAGGCCCTGGTCGAACTGGTCGGACTGCGTGAGGTGGCCGACACCCCCTGGCGGCACCTCTCGGGGGGCGAGCAGCAACGGCTCTCGCTGGCCCTGGCGCTGGTGGGCCGGCCCCGGGTGGTCTTCTTGGACGAGCCGACGGCCGGGGTCGACCCCGAGGGCCGCCTGGCCGTGCGGGCGGTCATCGCCGGACTGGCCGACCGGGGTGTCTGCGTGCTGCTGACCACCCACGAGCTGGGCGAGGCCGAGCGGCTGGCCGATCAGGTGGTCATCGTCCACCGGGGCCGGGCCGCCGCCTCGGGCTCGGTGGCCGAGCTGGCCTCGGGCTCGGTGGTCAGCTTCGGGGCGCCGTCGGGCCTGGACACCGCGGCCCTGTCGAGAACCCTCGGGGCCGCGGTGACCGAGGGCCCCCCGGGGCGCTACCTGGTGGCCGGCGAGGGCACGCCGGCGTTGACCGCCGCCCTCACCGCCTGGCTGGCCCGACACGACGCGCCCCTGAGCGACCTGCGCACCGGGCGGTCGCTCGAGGACACCTACCTGGCCATCGTGGGTGCGCAGGGCGCGGCGTCGCCCGGGGAGCCCGGGGGCACCGCCAACCGGGGCCGGCGCCGGGCGCGGGGGGGTCGGTGAGGGCGCTCGGGGCCCAGGTGCGGGCCGAGACCTTCATGACCCTGCGGCGCGGCGAGACGCTCCTGCTCACCATCGGCATCCCGGTGGTCTTCTTGATCTTCTTCTCGAGCGTCCACGTGGTCGAGACCGGCACGCCGAAGCGGGTCACCTTCATCCTCCCGGGCATCTTGGCCCTGGCCATCATGTCCACTGCCATGGTGTCGCTCGGGATCGCCACCGGCTTCGAGCGCGGCTACGGCGTGCTCAAGCGCCTGGGGTCCACCCCGCTCGGGCGGCCCCGGCTGCTCGGGGCCAAGGTGGCCACGATCCTGGTCGTCGAGGCGCTCCAGGTGGCCGTGCTGGTGCCGGTCGGGGCCGCCCTCGGCTGGCGGCCCCCGGGCGGCGCCGGGTCGGCCGCGGGCGAGGCCCTGGCCCTGGCCCTCTTGGGCACGGCCGCCTTCGCCGGGATCGGCCTGTGCCTGGCCGGGCTGCTGCGGGCCGAGGTCAACCTGGCCGCGACCAACGGCCTCTACCTGGTGCTCTTGCTCCTGGGCGGGATGATCGTGCCGGTGGCCAAGCTCCCCGCCGCCATGGGCGCGCTGGCGCGGGCCCTGCCGGCCGCCGCCCTCTCGGGTGGGCTGCACGCGGCCCTGGGCACCGGCACCCCGGTGCCGGTCGAGTCCTGGGTGGTGCTCGGGGCGTGGGCCGTGGCGGCACCCCTGGCCGCCGCCCTCACCTTCAGGTGGGAGTAGCCAGCTTGTCCTCCCAGGTCCGGAACTGGGCGGCGGTCAGCGCCCCGTAGGTGATGTGGGCGATCGTCCCGTCGCCGCGCACCATCACCGACTCGGGGAGCCCGGTGAAGGCGAACAGGCCCTGGGTGACCGAGTAGTCGGCGTCGACGCCCACCGGGAACGTGACCCCGTTCGCGTGCACGAAGGCCAGGGCGTTGCGGGTGGGGTCGCTCCCGTCGATCCCGATCACCGCCACCTTGGCTGTCGCCCCCCCGGAGTTCTGATCCCGGTAGATCGACGCCACGGCCGGGATCTCGGACTGGCAGGGCCCGCACCAGCTGGCGAAGAAGACGAGCACGGCCGGGCGGCCGCCACCTCCCCCCGCCGCCGGTACCGCCACATCGGGGCCCCCGCCGAGGCGGGGCAGCGAGAAGGCCGGCACCGCGCCGCCGATCCGCGGCCCGGCACCGCCGGACGACGAGGTGCCGCCGGGTCTCGTGAGTAGGAGGCCGGCGGCGAGCCCGGCCGCCAGCACCAGGCCGACCACCAAGAAGACCGGCCGGGGGCGCCTCGCGGGCGCGGCGGGGGCGTCGGGCACCTCAGTGGTACCGGATGAGGGTGTCACCGGCCATGGCGACGAACAGCAGCGTCAGGTATGTGATCGAGTAGCCGAAGAGGCGCATGGACTCGCGGCCGGTGGCCCGGCCGGCCCGGGCCAACCGCCACAGGTTGGCCGACATGGCGAGGAAGATCGCGCCGAGGACCGCTGCGCTCACGGTGTAGACGAGCCCCATGTGGCCGACCACCGCGAAGAACAGGGAGACAGCGACCAGGGCCACGGTGTAGACGAGGATCTCGCTGGTCGTCCGGATGAGCGAGGCGACGGCCGGCAGCATCGGGACGTTGGCCTTCTGGTAGTCCTCGCGGTAGCGCACGGCCAGGGCCCAGAAGTGCGGCGGGGTCCAGATGAAGATGATGGCGAAGAGGACGACCGGGGTCCACGACAGGCCGCCGGTGACCGCCGCCCAGCCCACCAACACCGGCACGGCGCCCGCCGCCCCGCCGATCACGATGTTCTGGGTCGAACGGCGCTTCAGCCACATCGTGTAGACGAAGACGTAGAACAAGGTGGCCGACACGGCGAGCACCGCCGAGAGGAGGTTGACGAGCCCCCACAGCTCGACAAAGGCCAGCACCTCGAGGCAGACGGCGAAGGTGAGGGCCGCCCGCGGGGTCACCGCGCCGGTCACCAGCGGCCGCTTGCGGGTCCGGTTCATCAGCCGATCGATGTCCCGGTCCACGTACATGTTGATGGCGTTGGCCCCGCCGGCGGCCAGGGCCCCGCCCACCAGGGTGGCGGCCATCAGCCAGACCGGCGGCACCCCCCGCTCGGCGACGATCATGGTCGGCAGCGTGGTCACGAGCAGCAGCTCGATGATCCGGGGCTTGGTGAGGGCCACATAGGCACCCGCACGCGACCTACCCGCTCGGGTGGCCCCCAGGGACGGGGCTTCGGATGCCATCGAGAGGGAGCCTACGGCGGGCGGGCCGCCCGAACCAGACCGCCCCGGCCTGGCCGCCCCCGGGGGCCGCCGGTACGCTGGGCGGTCGTGGCCGATCCCGCCCCCCCCGGCGGCCCGGGCCGAGCGAGCCGCCTGCCGACCGTCTCGCCGGCGGCGTTCAAGCGTCTCTGCGTGGTCTCGTTGGTCGTGGTCACCGCCATCGTGGTGACCGGCGCCGCCGTCCGCCTGACCGGCTCGGGGCTGGGGTGCGCCGACTGGCCGACCTGCTCGACGGGGCACCTGACACCCCCGCTGCAGTTCCACGCCCTGGTCGAGTTCGGCAACCGCCTGGTCACCGTGGTCGTCACCGTGGTGGTGGGGGTGACCTTCCTGGCCGCCTGGCGCCGGCGCCCCTTCCGCCGTGACCTCACCTGGCTGTCGGCCGGCCTGATCGGCGGGGTGCTGGCGCAGGCGGTGCTGGGAGGGATCGTGGTGTACACCAAGCTGAACCCCTACCTGGTCCAGGTGCACTTCGCCGCCTCCATGCTCCTGGTGGCCGACGCCGTCGTCCTGGTGCACCGCTGCCGCCGCCAATACGGGCCCGGGAGCGGGCGCCTCGTGGTCCCCCAACCGATCCGCCGGCTGACCTGGGGGGTCGTCGCCCTCCTGGGGGTGGTCGTGGCGGCGGGGACCGCGGTCACCGGGGCCGGGCCCCACGCCGGGTCGGCCCAGGGCCAACTGGCGGCCAAGCGGATCCCGGTCCCGCTGCGCGACATGGCCGAACTGCACTCGAGCCTCGCCCTGCTGCTGATCGGGCTCTGCCTGTCCCTGGCGGTGGCCCTCCACGCCCTCGACTGCCCCGAGCGGGTCCGGCGGTCGGCCCGGATCCTGGTCGTCGTCCTCGTCGCCCAGGCGGCCGTCGGCTACACCCAGTACTTCACCCACCTCCCGCCGCTCCTGGTCGAGGTTCACGTGCTCGGGGCCACGGCCCTGGTCATCGGGACGGTCCAGTTCCTCCTCGCCCTCACCTCACACCCGGTCGAGCGCCCCGAGCGCGGGCCGGGCGTCGCTGGCGCCGTTCCCACCGAGGCCGCCGCGGACGAACGGACCCCGACCGAAGGGGCGGTGATCGGCGGCTGATACGTTTGGTCGGCTCCCCGCGAGGGGTCGGGCCCGGGGCCCGAGCGGGCCGGCCCCCATCGTCTAGCGGCCTAGGACGCTGCCCTTTCAAGGCGGTAACACGGGTTCGAATCCCGTTGGGGGTGCTGGTGTGGGGGTGCTGGGCGCAGTTGAAATGTCAACCTTCTCCCAGGGTAGACAGGCAGTTCGATGCCCGATGCCTCCGAGGCTAGGTATCCGTGACCGGGGCGTTCCGACCGCCCGATCGGCCGTGTGATCCTTCACACGGCCGCTCACACGCGTCCAGAGCATCGTGGTCGTGGCTCACAAAGCCTCCCCAGCTGGGGACGACCAACCGAGAAAGGAGGGCTCCGATGCCCCTTATCCAGGTGAAGCTCATCGAAGGCGTGTTCGACGACTCGCAGAAACGCGACATGATCACCAAGCTCACCGACACCATGGTCGAGATCGAAGGCGAGAACATGCGCAAGGTGACATCGGTCATCGTCGAGGAGGTCAAGAGTGGCGACTGGGGGATCGGGGGGAACCCGCTGACCACGGCCGACGTGAAGGGGCTCGCCGCCGGGGCCCCAGTCGGCTGAGCGGCCTGAGACGTACCCTCAGGCGATGCGCCTGACGGTCCGGCTCCTCGGCACGCCGTCGATCGAGGTCGACGGCGTGCCGGCGCGCCGGCCCCGTGGCCGAAAATCATGGGGTCTGCTCGCATACCTGCTGCTCACCGACAGCCCGCCGAGCCGTCAACGGCTGGCCGAGCTCCTCTTCGCCGATGCCGATGACCCGCTTGGCGCGTTGCGATGGACCCTGGCCGAGATCCGGCGCACCCTACGGCCGGCAGCCGAGGTCGTGGGCGACCCGGTCACCGTCACCTTCGCAGAGGGTGTCGCCGTCGAGGTCGACGCCACTGATCCCGAAATGGGCGAATCTGTCGCCATCGACCACGGCGAGCTGCTGGAGGGCCTGAGCTTCGACGGGTGCGAGGTCTACGAAACGTGGCTGCTCGTCGAACGCCGGCGGCTCGCCGCAGTGGTAGAGGGCGTGTTGCACCAGGATGCCCTCCGTGCCCTGGCCGTCGGGAGTACGGCGGTGGCGGTGACGCTTGCCACTCGCCTGGTCGCACGCAATCCCCTCGATGAGAACCACCACGAGCTGCTTGTCCGGGCGCTCGCCACGGCCGGCGCCCGCGGGGCCGCGCTCGCGCAGGCCGAGGCGTGCGAGCAGCTGTTCCGCCGAGAGCTCGGTCTGGAACCGTCACCGGCGGTGCGCCGAGCCGTCGAGGTACCGGCGGGCTCACTGTCCCCGGCCCCCCACGTGGGGCGGGCCGCCGCACGCGCCCAGCTCGACGCGGGGCGGGCCGCCATCGATGCGGGCGCGGTCGACGCCGGTCTCGACTGCCTGCGCCGGGCCGAGCGGGAAGCCGATGCAAGCCGCGACCACCACCTGCGCGTCGAGGCTCTGATTGAGCTCGGGGCCGCACTCGTTCACTCCGTCCGGGGACGCGACGAGGAGGGAGCCGCCGTGTTGCACGAGGCCTTCGCCGAGGCTCAAGAACACGGCGACGCTCGCTTGCTGGCCAGGACGTGCCGCGAGCTCGGCTTCGTGGACGTCCAGGCGGGCCGGCGTGAATGCGCCGGCAGGTGGCTCTCGATGGCCGCGACCTGGGCGGGCGACGACCATGCGGAGCTTGCGGCCATCCTCGGCGTCGACGGCATGAGCTTGTCGGACTCAGCTCGCTACCCCGAGGCCCTAGATCGGCTGACCGGATCCGTTGAGCACACGCTGCGGGCGGATGCGCGCCGTCAGGAGGCGTGGTCGTTGTCGTTGATCGGTCGCATCCATCATCTCCGCGGCGACCTGGTCACGTCCAGGGAGGTGCTCAATGACTGCCTCGCGCTCGTTCAGAACGAGCGGTGGACTGCCTTCTTGCCCTGGCCGGAGACACTGCGAGGCGACGTGGATCGGGCTTGGCACGAACTCGGCAGCGCACATGACCGCTACGCGCACGCCTATGCGCTCGCCTGTCAACTGGGGGACCCGTGCTGGGAGGGAATGGCGGCCAAGGGCCTCGGTCTGCTTGAGGCCGACGCCGGTGAACTCGAGCCGGCTCTCCTCTGGCTCGATGACGCGCGCGCCAGATGCACCCGCTGGCCCGATGCGTACCAGTGGGTGCACGGCGCCGTGCTCGACGCCACGTGCGGCATCGCCTTGGACGTCGGCGACCGGAGGGGTCCGCGATGGGTGGACGAGCTGGCCGCCCTCGCGGCGCGCACCGGCATGCGCGAGCTGGTCGTTCGCTCACATCTGCACGGAGCCCGGCTTGACCGACCAGGCGCGCTCGAGGCCGCCAGCCTCGGGGCCGCCGACATCGACAACGCTGCCCTCGCCGCCTTGGTGGAGGGGGCCAGCCACGGGCTTTGACCGGCTCAACCTGGCCATCGAATCACCGGAGCGTGTCACCGATTCCGTCCCGCGAGCTCGATGTCCCGGCCATCGACGAGCATCACCAACCGTCGTCGCCACCGGGGCATCGCCCGTCTGGTCAGGGCTGAAGCGGGGCGTCGGCCGGTTGTCGCCATCTCTTTGGAGGGTGGGTACGCGGTCCTCGCAATGGTGCCGGAGAGCCAACCCATGAAAGAGCCGAGGAACGACACAAGAACCCTGTGAAACTTCTGGCGGTTCGCCCTCTTGGCCACGAACCTCAGAATGACCGCCCACACGACACCTGACCCGATGCTGTAGGCGTGTAACCCCTCAGGTGAGAGCTCACTCGAACCGCTTTGCGCGACTGGCCACCGTTGATCACCGCACACGGCGGTGACGCAGAACAGCTGGGGCGGCGTCGCCCAGCCACGACGCAGGCCCGAGGCCCTCAGGACTCCAACATCGAGGTGAACCCGGCTCCGATCGCGCAATCGGGCGTTCGGCCACCCCGGCGCCTCAGCCGACGGGTTTCGATAGAGTTTCCCCCGAGGAAGGCCGCCATGCCCGTCGCAGAGGTCATCGCGAACATTCTCGGACCCGAGGTGCCGATTCGCGTCGTCGCCTACGACGGCAGCGCCGCCGGGCCGACTGAGCCCGTCGCCACTCTCGTGGTCCGCTCGCCCGACGCCATTGCCCGGGTCCTCACACGACCCGGCGAGCTCGGGCTCAGCCGCGCCTACGTCGCCGGGGACCTCGACATCGAAGGGGACGTGTTCGCCGTCTTCGATCTCGACCTCGCCACCGAGCGCCTGGCCCTCGCCCCGAGAGCCCTGGCCGACCTGCTCCGGGCCAGCGGACCCTCGGTCCTGCGGGTGCTGCCGCCGCCCCAAGAGGAGGCCCGGCTCCACGGTGTGATCCATTCGCGCCAGCGCGACCGTCAGTCGATCAGCCACCACTACGACGTCTCCAACGAGTTCTACGCCATCGTCCTGGGACCCTCGATGACCTATTCGTGCGCCGTGTTCGACAGCCCCGAGGTCGGGCTGGCGGCGGCCCAGGCCGCCAAGCACGAGCTGGTCTGCGCCAAGCTCGGGCTCACTCCGGGCATGCGGCTGCTCGACGTCGGTTGTGGGTGGGGGAGCATGGCGATCCACGCAGCCCGGAACCACGGCGTCCGGGTGGTCGGCATCACCCTGTCGGAGGCGCAGCACGAGTGGGCCACCAAGCAGGTGGTGGACATGGGACTCGGTGACATCGTCGAGGTCCGCCTCCAGGACTACCGAGAGGTGGTCGACGGACCTTTCGACGCCATCAGCTCGATCGGCATGTTCGAACACGTCGGGCGCAGGCGTATGGCCGAGTACTTCAGCCGGCTGCACGCCCTGTTGCGCCCCGGGGGCCGGCTCCTCAACCACGCCATCGGTCGACCGGGGCGTGGGGCCGGCGACACCGTCCGCGACCAGGTCGGCGCCACGGCACACCGGCTGGGTGTCGCCGCCGGCCTCCGGGGGCCCTCGAGGATCTCCAGCCCGTTCATGGACCGCTACGTCTTCCCCGACGGGGAGCTCCACGAGGTCGGGACGGTGGTCTCGATGATGCAGGACACGGGATTCGAAGTCCGACACCTCGAATCGTTGAGGGAGCACTACGGCCTGACGCTTCGAAGGTGGGTGGCCAACCTGGAGGCCAACTGGGAGGCGGCGCTGAGCGAGGTCGGCGGTGCCCGGGCGCGGATCTGGCGTCTCTACATGGCGGGCTCCGCCGTCGGTTTCGAGCGGCACCGACTGGAGGTCCACCAGGTGCTCGGGCTCCGCACTGGCGGCGGCGGATTCCCGCTCCGACCCTCCTTCTGAGGCCACCCGGGCTGCCGCCTGCTGACCGAGCGCGCGGCGCGGCGGCCACCCAACCCCCACCGAACCCAATAGCGGGCTAGGCGTTGCTCGGGGAGGACTCGGAAGGTACGGCGGGACCGTGATCGCCCAGGACCCCGCCGCCCCACCGCCGCGCCGGATCCCCTTGGGTGTGGTGCCCCACGTTTACAATGAGCGCGGATGGCCTCACCGCCGCCCGGGCCCCGCCGGTTCCGCATCGCGACGGCCGGAGGCCGGGTGGCCCTGGCCGCCGCCCTCGGAATCGTCGTCGGCGTCGCCGTCTCCCCGTTCGTGGCCGGGCAGGCCGCCGCCATGATCGGCTGGGACGCCGCGGTGGCGGTCTTTTTGATCCGGATCCTCTTCGTCGTCTGGCCGCTCGACGGCGAGGGGACCAAGGCCCATGCCAGCCGGGAGGACCCGAGCGTCAGGGTGACCGAGGTGATGATCCTGGCGACCGGGGTGGCCATGTTCACGGCGATCGGTCTCGCCCTGGTGAGGGCCGGCCACGTCGGTGGCTCGACCAAGGCCTGGCTGATCACACTCGGCGTGGTGACCCTGGTCCTGTCCTGGTCGACGGTGCAGATCCTGTTCACCCTCCGCTACGCCCGCGGCTACTACGCCGAGCCGGTCGGCGGCATCGACTTCAACGAGCCGGACCCTCCCAGCTACCTGGACTTCGCCTACCTGGCCTTCACGATCGGCATGACCTTCCAGGTCTCGGACACGAACCTCACCGCCAAGCCCATCCGCCGGATCGCCCTCGGCCACGGCCTCCTGTCGTACCTGTACGGGGCGATGATCATCGCCATGGCCATCAACGTGGTGGCCAGCCTGCTCTGACCCGGAGCCGGCGAGCGGCACCCCGGTCGGCCGTGGGCCGTCAGCCCATGGTGGCCTATAGTGAGTGGTCCCCCCTTCGTCGGGCCGAGAGGCCATCGGCGGGTCGGGAAGCCGAGGACCTGTGGTGCAGTTTGGAGTGCACGCCGCCCTGTCAAGGCGGAGGTCGCGGGTTCAAATCCCGTCAGGTCCGCCACCAGGTCCGCCCGCACCACGAGCGGGTAGCCTGGCCGCCCATACGGTCGGGTAGCTCAGTTGGTAGAGCGCGCGCCTGAAAAGCGCGAGGTCACCGGATCGACGCCGGTCCCGACCACCGAACCCTCCGTGGCCGGAGGGCACAACGGTTGTCGGTGTCTCGTCTGGAACCCACAAGCTGCGCACGCCGAATCGGAGCGAGCTCGGCCCCCTTCGATCGAGACGCCTCGTCATCACGCTGACCCAGGTCTCGGCATCGCGTTGTGGGTGCTCAGGTTTCTTCGGGCGAACCCACGTTCTCGCTCAGCACCCCGAAGATCGTCCACGGAACTCCCGGACGGACTCGTCCACCTCGTCCACACCTGTTCACGGGGGGCGAGGGCTGCGGCCACCCTGCCTGGATCCCGGTCCCCGGTCGACCCATGGACCTTCGACCCCTTGTCCAGGCTGAGCAGGCACCGGATACTGGGAATGACCACAACGAGGTCAGGGCCGGCGACCAGCGGTGGCCGCGCCCATGGCCAGATGAACGGTCACGTACACCGGGATCTCGTACGCCGGCGCCCCACACCGGGGCGCACGGAGTCCGCGACCAGCAAGGAGACACGATGGCGCAGGTACAAGGACAGCACGCCACCCCAGCGGACCAAGGCCCTCAGCGCACGGGGTGGGTGGGTTGGATTGCCTTCGCGGCGATCATGATGATGATCGGCGGGGCTCTCGACATCTTCTACGGGCTGGTCGCCGTGATCGACAACCACTGGGTCGGCTGGTACCACACCACGCACGTGGATCTGAGCATTTCGGCGTGGGGATGGGTCCAGATCATCATCGGCGCGATCGTGCTCCTGGCGGGTTTCGGCGTGCTGACCGGCAGCGTCCTCGCCCGGACGATCGGGGTCATCGTGGCCGGCCTGAGCCTCATTGCGAACTTCTTCTTGATCCCCGTCTATCCGTTCTGGGCTGTGATCATCATCGTGGTCGATGCGCTCGTGATCTGGGCCCTGACCGTCCACGGCGGCGAACTCCGTGAAC
Source organism: uncultured Acidimicrobiaceae bacterium (assembly GCA_963836375.1). GTDB lineage: Bacteria > Actinomycetota > Acidimicrobiia > Acidimicrobiales > RAAP-2 > CAWIJK01. The sequence continues at coordinate 899,465 of CAWIJK010000004.1, forward strand.
GCGGGGGCTACTGAGCCGGGGTCGCCCGACCCGGGCATCTGAGAGGGGCGCCGCCGGCCCCGGTCACTGACCGCCGAGCAGAGCCGAGACCGCCGGCAGCAGTGCCGGGTCGATGACCTGTTCCACGCCGGCGGTGGTGAAGTGCACGCCGTCGGGGGCACGCACGGCGACCCCGTCGACCACCGGGTCGTACTGCCCGCTCGGATCGACAAGGCCGTGGAGGTCGAACACCTGGACCCAGCCGAGACCGGCGCTCACCTGCTCGAGGACGGCGTTGTAGGCGTCGACGAGGTCCGGCGGGGTCCCGTCCCCGAAGTACGGGGCGGTAGCGGCCAGCACCGGTGCCCCCTGTGCGTGGAGGATCCCGAGGACCTGGCCCAGGCGGGCGCCGACGGCCTGGGAGTAGGCGGGGCTGTTCGCCATGTCAGCCATGGCCCCGTCGAACAACTGGGGCTGGGACTCCCAGTAGCCCGAGAGGAAGATCACGGCGTCGGGATGCCACCCGTCGACCGCCCAGCGGTACTGCTGGGCCCAGGCGGCGCAGGCCGGCTGGGGGGCCATGGTCCCCCCGCCCACCCAGGGGGTCATCGGGGGGTCGCCGGTGATCCCGCAGCCGGGCATCGCCCCGTTGAAGACGGCCACGTTCGAGGTGACGAGGCCGGTGTCGAAGCCGATCTGGAAGGCCAGGGAATCGCCGGCGACCAGCACCCGGGGCGGCCCCGAACGGCTGGTCTGGGGGCCGGGCCGGGCCGCCATCACGGCCACGACCGGCGGTTGGGGGGTGAGGGTGAGCGGGTAGCTCGCCGGGGTCAGGGGTGCGACCGCCGACCCCTCGAAGGGGGCGTCGCCGAAGCTGAAGATCCCCCCGTCGGCCGCCACCAGCCAGTAGCCGGCGCCGTCGGGGGTGGCCGCCATGCCCACGATGGGCTTGTCGAGCGGCCGGCCACCGGTCGAGCCGAAGAACCCGGCGTCGCCGAAGCTGAAGATCCCCCCGTCGGCCGCCACCAGCCAGTAGCCGGCGCCGTCGGGGGTGGCCGCCATGCCCACGATGGGCTTGTCGAGCGGCCGGCCACCGGTCGAGCCGAAGAACCCGGCGTCGCCGAAGCTGAAGATCCCCCCGTCGGCCGCCACCAGCCAGTAGCCGGCGCCGTCGGGGGCGGCCGCCATGCCCACGATGGGCTGGTCGAGCGGCCGGCCACCGGTCGAGCCGAAGAACCCGGCGTCGCCGAAGCTGAAGATCCCCCCGTCGGCCGCCACCAGCCAGTAGCCGGCGCCGTCGGGGGTGGCCGCCATGCCCACGATGGGCTGGTCGAGCGGGAGCCCACCGGTCGAGCCGAAGAACCCGGCGTCGCCGAAGCTGAAGATCCCCCCGTCGGCCGCCACCAGCCAGTAGCCGGCGCCGTCGGGGGTGGCCGCCATGCCCACGACGGGCTGGTCGAGCGCGGCGCCGGTGGTGTCGCCGTAGAACCCGGCGTCGCCCAGGGTGAAGAGGCGCCCGGAGGTGTCGAGCACCGCGTAGCCGCCATCCCACGGGGCCGGCGCGCCACTTAGCGCACCGGCGAGCGGACCGGCGGACCGGGATCCCCCCGGCGCCGGGGTGGTGGTCGCCGAGGCCGCCGGGCCCGAACCGAGCACCGCCAGCGCCAGCGCCAGCGCCAGCACGGCCACGCCCAAGAGCCGCCACCGGCGACCCGACGGCCGTGCCCACCCGCCCCCTGACACGGTTCACCCACCCCCTGTCCGGTCCGACGTCCCCTCAGACCGGGCCGAACCTTAGCGGCGGACCGCCGGGGGACGGCGGGCCCGCGCCCCGCCATGACGCGCCGGGCGGCACCGCCCGGGCCGGCACCGGGGCGGACGAGGCGGGCGGGGTGGCCGAGGCGGCCGGTGGGCCACACTTGGGGCCGTGGCGCACGCCGACCGACCAGGCCCGGGCGCCCGGGCGCTCGTCGCCCTCCCGCCCCAGCCCGAGGGCACCCCGTGGCCGGCCGACCGCTGGCCCGAGGGCGACCCGCCGGCCGGGGTCGACCTCGAGGCCCTGCTCGAGGCGGTGTTCGACGAGGCGGGCCCCCTGGCCCGCACCCTCGCCGTCGTCGTCGTGCACCGGGGGCGGCTGGTGGCCGAGCGCTACGGGGGCCGGCTCGAGCACCTCGACCGGCCGGCCGAAGTCGTCGGCCCGGACACGGCCCTGCTCAGCTGGTCGATGGCCAAGTCGATGCTCCAGGCGGTGGTCGCCACCCTGGTCGAGGAGGGCCGGCTCTCCCTCGACGGTCCCGCTCCGGTCCCCGAGTGGGCCGGGCCCGACGACCCGAGGCGGGCCATCACCGTCGACGACCTGCTGGCCATGCGAGACGGGCTCGACTTCGCCGAGGACTACGTCGACGCCCGGGCCTCGGACGTGATCGAGATGCTCTTCGGCGCCGGGCAGGCCGACGTGGCCCACTTCGGCGCGCGGCGGGGGTTGGCGGCGCCCCCGGGCGAGCGCTTCAACTACTCGTCGGGGACCACCAACGTCCTGTCGGGCATCGTGGCCCGCGAGGTCGGCCCCGGCCAGCCCTACCGGCGCTTCCTCATCGAGCGGCTGTTCGGGCCGACCGGGATGACCTCGGCCACCGCCACCTTCGACGAGGCGGGCACCTGGGTGGCCTCCTCCTACGTCCACGCCACCGCCCGGGACTTCGCCCGCTTCGGCCTGCTCTACCTGCGCGACGGCGTGTGGGACGGCCGCCGCGTCGTGGCGCCCGGGTGGGTGGACCGGGCCCGCACGCCCCGCTCGGTCGACCCGACCGACGGCGCCCTCTACGGCTCGCACTGGTGGGTGGGCGACGACGGCTACGGCACCTTCCGCTGCGCGGGCTACGAGGGCCAGCGCATCGTGGTCTGCCCGGCCCTGGACCTGGTCGTGGTCCGCCTGGGCAAGACCCCGGCCGAGCGGTACCCGGCGCTCGACCGCTGGGTGGCCGGCGTGGTGGACGCCTTCGCCGCCGCGACGGGCGTTCAGGCCCCCTCGTAGTCAAAGCCGAGGTCCGGGGCGCTCAGCAGGGCCCGGAACTCGAGCCCCTCCGCGGCGGCCATGGCCGCCGCCGTCCCCCCCCGGTCGACCACGGCCACGAGGAGGACCGGCTCGGCCCCGGCCTGGCGGACGGCCCGGGCCGCCTCGAGGAGCGAGGTCCCCCGGGTGACGGTGTCCTCGGTGACCACCACCTTGTCCCCCAGGTCGAGGGCGCCGGCGATCCTGCCCCCGGCGCCGTGGTCCTTGGCCTCCTTGCGGACACTGAAGGCCTTGAGGGCCCGTCCCCGGGTGGCCGCCACCCCGGCGGTGACGAAGGCCACCGGGTCGGCCCCCATGGTGAGCCCACCGATGGCGGTGGCGTCATCGGGGGCCACGGCGAGCACGGCGTCGGCCACCAAGAGCATGGCCTCGGGCCGGCACACCGTCTGCTTGGCGTCGATGAACCAGCTCGAGCGCCGGCCCGACTTCAAGACGAAGTCGCCCCGGCGCACCGAGTGGCTGAGCAGGTGCTGGCGCAGGGCGTCGAAGCCGGTCTCGGGCAGCGCGCTCATCGCCACCGCACCGTGCCCGTTCCCCCGCCGGCCACCTCACCCACGACGACCCCGGGGCGCCCGGCCGTGGCCAGCGCGCCGAGCACGGCGTCGGTCGAGCCCGCCGCACAGACGAGCACCATGCCCAGTCCGAGGTTGAACACCCGGGACATCTCCTCGTCGGCCACCTCGCCCAACCGCTCGATCTCGCCGAAGATCGCCGGCACCTCCCAGGCCCCCCGCCGGACCACCGCGTCACAGCCCCCGGGGAGCGCCCGGGCCAGGTTGCCGGCGATCCCGCCCCCGGTGATGTGGGCGCAGGCGTGCACCCCGCCGGTGGCCGCCGCGGCCAGGACGGCCGGCGCGTAGATCACCGAGGGGCGGAGCAGCTCGTCGGCCAACGAGTGCGGCGCCCCGGGCCACGCCGGGCCGTCGAGGGCCCGCTCGGCCCGCTCGACCAGCACGTGGCGGGCCAGGGTGTAGCCGTTGGAGCGCAGTCCCGGTGAGGCCAGCCCGACCAGGACGTCACCCGGGCGCACCCGGTCGGGGCCCAGCATCGAGCGTCGCCCGACCGCCCCCACCGCGAACCCGGCGAGGTCCAGGTCGTCGGGTGCCATGGCCCCGGGGTGCTCGGCCGTCTCGCCGCCGAGCAGGGCGCAGCCGGCCTGCCGGCAGCCCTCGGCCACCCCGGACACCACCGCCTCGATGCGCTCGGGCACGAGCACGCCCACCGCGATGTAGTCGAGCAGGAACAGCGGCTCGGCCCCGGCGCACACCAGGTCGTCGACGCACATGGCCACCAGGTCGATGCCGACGGTGCCGTAGCGGCCGGTGGCCCGGGCCACCAGCAGCTTGGTCCCCACCCCGTCGGTCGACGACACGAGAACCGGGTCGCTCGGTAGCGGTCGGTGTCGAGGGCGAACAGCCCGCCGAAGCCGCCGATCCCCCCCAGCACCCCGGGCCGGGCGGTCGAGGCCACCACGTCTTTGATCCGCTCGACGGCGGCCTCCCCGGCCGCGATGTCCACCCCGGCGCCGGCGTAGGTGGCGGACCCCCGGCCGGCGTGCCCGGTCGGCTCGGGCGCGGCGGGCACGCGGTCAGACCCCCGGCAGCGCCGCCTGCAGGGCGACGGCCGGCTCGGCCCGGGCGCCGGGGTCGAGCGGGTCGGCGCCGCTGCGACCGGCGGTGAGGTCGACAGGGACCGGGACCGGGTAGTCCCCGGTCAGGCAGGCGTCGCAGAACCCCGCGCCCGGCGCGTCGATCGCCGCCTTGAGGTTCTCGAGGCTGATGTAGGCGAGCGAGTCCGCCCCCAGGCACTTTTTCGATCTCGGGCACCGACAGGTGGGCGGCCAGCAGCTCGTCGCGGTTGGGCGTGTCGATCCCGTAGAAGCAGGGCCAGCGGAAGGGGGGCGAGGAGATGCGCAGGTGGACCTCTCGGGCCCCGGCGTCGCGCAGCATGGCGACGATGGCCCGGATGGTGGTCGAGCGCACGATGGAGTCGTCCACCACCACCAGGCGCTTGCCGGCGATGTTGTCTCGCAGCGGGTTCAGCTTGCGCCGCACCCCGTCGACCCGGGCCTGCTGGTCCGGCGAGATGAAGGTGCGGCCGATGTAGCGGTTCTTGACCAGGCCCTGGCCGTAGGGGATGCCGCTCGCCCGGGCGTAGCCCTCGGCCGCCGGCACGCCCGAGTCGGGCACGCCCATCACCAGGTCGGCCTCGACCGGGGCCTGGGCGGCCAGCAGTTCGCCCATCCGCCGGCGGGTCCCGTGGACCTCGCGGCCGTAGAGGCGGCTGTCGGGCCGGGCGAAGTAGACGAACTCGAAGATGCACAGGTGCGGCCGGACCCGCTCGGGCGCGAACAGCTGCTCGGCGTGGACCCCGTCCGCGTCGATCATCACCAGCTCGCCCGGGTCGAGCTCGCGCACGAAGGCGGCCCCAATCACGTCGAGGGCCGGCGATTCGGAGGCCAGCACCCAGCCCTCGGGTCGGTCGACGGGCCCGAGGCGGCCGAGGCACAGAGGCCGGAAGCCCTGGGGGTCGCGCACCCCGTAGAGGTGGGCGGCGTCGAGGAGGACGAAGCTGAAGGCGCCCCGGACGTCGGGGAGCACCGCCCGCAGGGCCGGGCGCAGGTCGTCGTCGGCGCCGTGGTGGCCGTCGTCGGGATGGTGGTGGGCCACCAGTTCGGCCACCACGTCGCTGTCGGTGGCCACCATGCCCGGCAGCATCCCGGCCCGGTCGGCCAGCTCGGCCGTGTTGGTCAGGTTGCCGTTGTGGCCGAGGGCGAAGCCGGCCCGCCCCACCGGCCGGTAGACCGGCTGGGCGGCGGCCCAGTCCGAAGAACCGTGGGTGGAGTACCGGGTGTGGCCGATGGCCAGGTCCCCGGGCAGGCCGGACAGGGTCCGCTCGTCGAACACCGCGGTGACCAGACCCATGTCCTTGACCACGGTGATGGTCTCGCCGTCGCTCACCGCCATGCCGGCCGACTCCTGGCCGCGGTGCTGCAGGGCGTAGATGCCGTCGAAGGTCAGCTGGGCCGCGACACGCCCGGGTGCGTACACCCCGAAGACCCCGCAGGCTTCCTTCACCGTCCGGCCCTCTGCCTCGCTGCTCTGGGGTCCGGCCACCCGGCGCACGGGCGCGCGCCGACCGGGGTCCCCTGGTCGTTCACGGCCATTCTCCCACAGGCCCCGTCGTCGTGACGCGCCGGTAACCTCGGCCCGGCGTGATCGACCTGCACCTCCACTCGAGCCTGTCGGACGGGACCGACCCGCCGGGCCGGATCGCCGAGCTGGCGGCGGCCGCCGGGTGCCGCGCGCTCGCCCTCACCGACCACGACACGCTCGAGGGGACCGCCGAGGTCGCCCGGCGCGCCGGCGAGCTGGGGCTCACCGCGGTGCCCGGCTGCGAGCTCTCGTGCTCGTTCGGGGGCCGGGGGGCCCACGTCCTGGTCTACTGGGTCGACCCCGACGACAGCGACCTCGGCGCCGAGCTGGTCCGGCTGCGGGCGGACCGGGTGGACCGCAACCGGGCCCTGGTGGCCCGCCTGGGCGAGCTCGGGATGCCCATCTCCTACGACGAGGTGGTGGCCGAGGCCCACACCGAGACCTCGGTCGGCCGGCCGCACGTGGCCGCGGTGCTGGTCCGCCACGGGGCGGCCAGCTCGATCCCCGACGCCTTCGATCGCTGGCTGGCCCGGGGCCGGCCGGCCCACGTGCCCAAGGCCCGACTGGCCATGGCCGACGCCTGCGCCCTGGCCCGGGGGGCAGGCGGGGTGGCGGTGCTGGCTCACCCCCTCACCCTGGGGCTCTCCGGGCGCCAGCTGGACGCGGCCGTGGCCGAGCTGGCCGCCGCGGGCTTCGCCGGCCTCGAGGCCCGCTACGCCCGCTACGACCGCCACCAACGGGCGGCCCTGGTCCGCCTGGCCCAGCGCCACGGCCTGGTGGCCACCGGTGGGTCCGACTACCACGGGACGGTCAAGGCCGGCCTGGCCGTGGGCGTCGGGCTGGGCGACCTGGCGGTGCCCGACGAGACCCTCGACGCCCTGGCCGCCCGCCGGGCGGGCTGAGCACCGGCCCCGGCCGCCGGCGGGTCAGGGCGCCTCTTCGAGCCCGTCGCCGACGGCGTCGGGCAGGGCGCCGGCCCAGGCCGCCGTCGCCTCGGCCACCGACACGTCGAGGACGCCGGCCACCCCGAGCCGGTCCCCGCCGGCCACCCCGAGGACCCGGGCCGCGACGCCGGCGGCGGCGGCCCGGGCCGCCACCTCGTCGGGCCGGTCGGTGGCCACCACCACCCGGGAGGCCAGCTCGCTGAAGACCTCGGCCGGACCAGACAGCGCGGCGGTGACCAGGCCCACCCCGCTGCGCACCGCCATCTCGGCCAGGGCCACGGCCAGGCCGCCGGCCGAGACGTCGTGGGCCCCGCACAACGGGCCGTCGCCCCCCGCCACCGTCTCGGTCACGAGGGCGCACACCAGGTCGGCCAGCCGTCGGTGGGCGTCCAGGTCGAGTGGGGCCAGGGCACCGCCGCGGCGGCCCCGGCGCTCGACGGCCCAGCGGCTGGCCCCGAGCGGGTGGGGGTCGGTGCCCTCGGGCGAGTCGGGCCGTCCGAGCACCAGCACCGTCGCCCCCTCGGTCCAGCCGGCCCCGGGGGGACGGCGGGCCAGCCGCTCGACCAGCCCCAGGGTGCCCACGACCGGGGTCGGGTCGATGTCGGCCCCGCCGCTCTCGTTGTAGAAGCTGACGTTGCCCCCGACGACGGGCAGGCCCAACCCCGAGCACGCCTCGGCCATGCCGTCGACCGCCTCGGACAGCTGCCACATGACCTCGGGGTGCTCGGGGTTGCCGAAGTTGAGGCAGTTGACGACGGCCACCGCCCGGGCGCCCACGCAGGCCAGGTTGAGGACCCCCTCGGCCACCACCATGGCGGTGCCCGCCCGCGGGTCGAGGGCGCACCAGCGCGGCGCCGAGTCGGTCGACACGGCCAGGCCGCGCTCGCTGGCCGGGAGGCCGGGGCCGGCCAGGCGCAGCAGGGCGGCGTCGCCGCCGGGCCCCTCGACGGTGTTCAAGAAGAGCTGGTGGTCGTACTGGCGGTACACCCAGCTGGCGTCGGCCACCATGGCCAGCAGGTCGGCCGTCCACCTTGCGGTGTCCCCGTCGACCTCGGGCCGGTCGGCCCGGCGGGCCGCCAGGTCGGCCGGTGGGGCCGCCGGGCGGTCGTAAAGGGGGGCGTCGTCGGCCAACGACGAGGCCGGCACGTCAGCCAGCACCGGCCCGGCGGCGCCCTGGCGGATGCGCAGGCGCCCGGCCTCGTCGGTGACCACCCCGACGACGGTGGCCCGGACCTCCCAGCGCCCGCAGACCTCGGACACCGCCGGCCAGTCGGCCGGGGTGACGATGGCCAGCATCCGCTCCTGGCTCTCGCTGGTCATCACCTCCCAGGGCTCCATCCCCGCCTCGCGCCGGGGCACCGCGGTGACGTCGACGTCCATGCCGACCCCGCCCCGGGCCGCCGTCTCGGCGGTGGCGCAGGCAAGGCCGGCGCCACCGAGGTCCTGGATGCCCACGACCAGCCGTTGGTCCAAGAGGGCCAGGCAGGCCTCGATGAGGCGCTTCTCCTCGAAGGGGTCCCCGACCTGGACGCTCGGCCGCTTGGCGTCGTCGGCCGGCCCGGCGTCGTCGCCCGAGAACCCGGCCGAGGCCAACACGCTCACCCCGCCGATGCCGTCGCGCCCGGTCGAGGACCCGAGCAGGACGGCCAGGTTGCCCACCCCCGAGGCGGCCCCGAGGACCAGGCGGTCGACCGGCAGGGCGCCAAGGCACAGCACGTTGACCAACGGGTTCTGCGCGTAACAGGGGTCGAAGGTGAGTTCGCCGCCGACGGTGGGGACCCCGACCGAGTTGCCGTACCCCGAGATCCCGGCCACCACTCCCTCGAAGAGCCACCGCTGCCTGGCCTCGTCGAGGGGGCCGAAGAACAGCGGGTCCATGACGGCCAGCGGTCGGGCCCCCATGGTGAAGATGTCCCGCAGGATGCCGCCCACACCGGTCGCCGCCCCCTGGTAGGGCTCGATGGCCGAGGGGTGGTTGTGGCTCTCGATGCGGATGGCCACCGCGATCCCGTCACCGGCGTCGACGACGCCCGCGTTCTCGCCCGGCCCGACCAGCACCCCCTCGCCCGCGGTGGGCAGCCGCCGCAGGTGCAGACGGGACGACTTGTACGAGCAGTGCTCGCTCCACATCACCGCGTAGAGGGCGAGCTCGAGGCGGTTGGGCTCGCGCCCGAGGATGCCCACGATCTCGGCCAGCTCGCCGTCGGTCAGCCCCAGGGCCCGGTGCAGCGGCTCGGTGTCGGGCACCGTGGGGGACATGGCCCCAACCTAGCGGCGGCCACCGCCGGCCCCCGGCGACCGTCGGCCCGGTCGTCCGCACCCTGAGCCCCGTGCGCTGTGTCCCGTGCGAGCTGTGAGTGGCGATGGGCGAGGTGCGATGAGCGATGTGGCGGGTCCACCGGGGCCCGTGGGCCGGGTCCTCAAGAACCGGTCCCTGACCCGAGGACGGCCCGGCGCCGCCAGGCCCACCGCAGCACGGCCAGCGAGAGGACCAGGGTCAGCGCGTTGATGGCCAGCTCGGTCAGCCCGTTGGCCCCCCTGCCCCACACGCCGTGCTCGATGTCGTAGAGCACGTCCATGCAGAACAGGTACAGCCCGGCCCCGGCCCCGGCGACCAAGAAGAGGAGGGCCGAGGGGCGCCGGGTGACCAGGGCCAGCGCCCCCAGCACCAGGCAGACGACCAGCCAGGCGTCGGCCGCCGGGAAGGCCTCTTCGAACTGGACGTAGCCGGTCCCGGTCTCGGCGGCCACCACGGACCGGTGGCCGAACCACAGGGCCCAGTAGGCGACGACCATTGCCGCCGCGCCCAGCAAGAGGAGGGCCATCGCCCGCCGGGACCGCCGGTCGGCCCCCGGCTGGGGCGTGGCGGGGTGGGTGACGGCGGTCTCGGGGGGGACGGCCACGGGCGGCCACGCTACCGAGCACGGGGGCGGCGGCGCCGGGGTCGGCCGGCGGCCCGGCGGGACTTCGGGCAATGGCCGGCGGACGATGTGGCGGATTTTCGCTCTATGGGCGCTTGGGGAACTCGATATGGGGGACAATAGGACCATGGCGAATACCAAGAAATCGAACCGCGGCGGAATGACCAATGAGCACAAGGCGGCGCTGGCCAAAGGGCGCGAGGAGGGCCTGGCCGTGCGCCGCTACCTCGAGGCGCTCGAGACCTCCCGGCCCCGGCGGGGCCGGCGACGCACCCCGGCCTCGATCACCAAGAGACTGACGGCCGTCGAGACCGAGCTGGCCTCGGCCGACCCCCTGACCCGGCTCCATCTGCTCCAAGAGCAAAAGGACCTCCAAGACGAGCTGGCCCGCTCGGCCGACCAGGCCGACATCTCGGGGCTGGAGAAGAGGTTCGTCAAGGTGGCCAGGTCCTACGGGGAGCGCAAGCACATCAGCTACGGGACCTGGCGGGCGGCCGGGGTCAGCGCGGCGGTCCTCCAGCGCGCCGGGGTCTCGCGCTCGCGCTCGTGAACCGGGGGGCCGGGCGGCGCGGGCTCAGGCGGCGCGGGCGGCGGCCGCCGAGCCGAGGAGCGAGCGCAGCAGTAGCACCCCGTCGGTCGAGCCCAGCAGCTCACTGGTCGCCCGCTCGGGATGGGGCATGAGGCCCACCACGTTGCCCTCGGCGTTGGCGATGCCGGCGATGTCGTCCACCGAGCCGTTGGGGTTGTCGACGTAGCGCAGGACGACCCGGTCCTCGGCCCGCAGCACCTCGAGTGTCGCGTCGTCGCAGACGTAGCTGCCCAAGAAGTGGTTGACCGGCACCACCAGCTCGGTGCCGACCGGCACCGAGCGGGTGAGGACCGAGCACCCCGAGGTGACCCGCAGCCGGACCGGGGCGCAGACGAACCGCAGCCGCTGGTTCTTCTGCAGGGCGCCGGGCAGCAGCCCGGCCTCGGTCAGGACCTGGAAGCCGTTGCAAACGCCCACCACCGGGCCGCCGGCGGCGGCGAAGCGCGAGACCGCGGCCATGACCGGCGAGAACCGGGCCAGCGCGCCGGGCCGCAGGTAGTCACCGTGGGCGAAGCCGCCCGGGAGGACCACCGCGTCGAGGCCCTCGAGGCTGGTCTGGCCGTGCCAGACCAGCTCGCCCTGGCCGCCCAGGGAATCGACGGCGGCCACCACGTCGTGCTCGCAGTTGGTCCCGGGGAAGACCACCACCCCGACCCGGGTGGCCATCAGTCGCCCGACCCGGTCGCCGCCAGCTCCAGGTGGCTCTGTTCGATCACCGGGTTGGCCAGCAGCCGGTGGGCGAGCTCTTCGGCCCGGGCCCGGGCCGTCGCCTCGTCGTCGGCCTCCACCGAGAAGCGGAAGGAGCGCCCGGCCCGCACGTCGTGAACCTCGTCGAAGCCGAGTGCGGGCAGCGCCCGCTCGATCGTGGCACCCTCCGGGTCGGCGATCCCGGGCCGCAGGCTCACCTCGACGCGCGCCACGAACCTCATTTCTCCGCACCGTACCAGTCGTCCAGACTGCGCCCGGTGATCCGTTCGTAGGCGGCCACGTAGCGGGCCGAGGTGGCGGCCACGACCTCGTCGGGCAGTGCCGGGGGTGGCGGGCGCTTGTCCCAGTCCCCGGCGGCCGCCCAGTCCCGCAGGGGTTGTTTGTCGAAGGCCGGAGGGGTCGTGCCCGGCACCACCTGGTCGGCCGGCCACAGCCGCGACGAGTCGGGGGTGACCACCTCGTCGCACACGGTGAGCGCCCCGTCGACGTAGCCGAGCTCGAACTTGGTGTCGGCCAGGATGAAGCCGGCGGCGGCGGCCCGCTCGGCGGCGCGCCGGTAGAGGTCCAGGCACAGGTGCCGGGCCGCCAGGGCCTCGTCCGCCCCGACCAGTTCCACCGCGGCGGCGAAGTCGATGTTGACGTCGTGGCCCTCGTCGGCCTTGGTCGAGGGGGCGAACATGGGCTCGTCGAGCCGGTCGGCCATCTTCAGCCCCACCGGCATGGGTGTGCCGTGGACGGTGCCGTGCGCCTGGTACTCCTTGAAGGCCGAGCCGGCCAGGTACCCCCGGACGATGCACTCGAGGTGGAGCATCTCGGCCCGGCGCACGAGCATGGCCCGCCCGGCGGTGTCCCCGAGGGCGGCCGAGCCCGGGACCCGCTCGGCGATCTCGGCTGGGTCGGCGCTGAGCAGGCTGACCGGGGCCAGGTCGGCCAGCTCGGCGCACCAGTAGGCGGTCATGGCCGTGAGCACCCGGCCCTTGTTGGGGATGGTCTCGGCGAAGACCACGTCGAAGGCGCTCACCCGGTCCGAGGCCACCATGACCAAGAGGCCCGGGCCGGCGTCGTAGAGGTCGCGCACCTTGCCCGAGGCGACGAGCGGGAGGCCCGGTGCGCCCGGGGGTCCGGGGTCGAGCGGGCCCGGTCCGGCCACCTCGGCGCCCCCGCTCACCGGCCCGGGCCCTCGAGCTCGGAGAGCGCGGCCAGGAGCCGTCGGGTGTGGCGCAGCGAGCGGCCCAGGTCGAAGGCGTCGTCGAGCTGGGCGCCGGTGAGGGTCACCTCGGGGTCGGCCTCGAGCACCGAGCGCAGGGCCCGGCCCTCGGCCCAGGCCGCCCGGGCGTCGCGCTGGACGATCCGGTAGGCGGTGTCCCGGTCGAGACCGGCGGCCACCAGGGCCAGCAGGACCGACTGGCTGAAGACGAGACCCCGGCTCCCCTCGGTCAGGTTGGCCAGGGCCCGCTCGGGGTGGACCACCAGCCCGGCCACCAGGCCGGTGGTCTTGCGCAGCATGTAGCAGGTCAACAAGGAGGCGTCGGGCAGGACCACCCGCTCGACCGAGCTGTGCGAGATGTCCCGCTCGTGCCACAGGGCCACGTCCTCGAGACCGGCCCCGAGGTAGCCCCGCAGCACCCGGGCCAGGCCGCACAGGCGTTCCGAGAGGATCGGGTTGCGTTTGTGGGGCATGGCCGACGAACCCTTCTGGCCCGGGGCGAAGGGTTCTTCCACCTCGCCCACCTCGCTGCGGGCCAGGTGGCGGACCTCGGTGGCCACCAGCTCGATGGTGGCCCCGACCGAGGCGCAGGCGTAGAGGTACTCGGCGTGGCGGTCCCGGGCGATGACCTGGGTGGCGGGCACCGGCCGCAGGCCGAGGGCCCCGCAGACCCAGGCCTCGACCTCGGGCTCGATGTTCGAGTAGGTCCCGACCGCGCCCGAGAGCTTGCCGACGGCCACGGCCTGGCGGGCCGCCCGCAAGCGCCGGCGGTCCCGGTCGGCCTGGAGGGCCCAGAGGGCGAACTTCGCCCCGAAGGTGGTGGGCTCGGCCTGCATGCCGTGGGTCCGGCCGGCCACCGGGACGTCGATGAGCTCGATCGCCCGGGCCCGCAGGGCGTCGACCAGGTCGTCCGCCGCCCCGACCAGCAGATCGGCGGCCCGGGCCAAGGTGGCGCACAGGGCGGTGTCGACCACGTCCGACGAGGTGAGCCCGTAGTGGATCCACGACCCCTCGGGCGGCCCGATCCGCTGCTGGACCACGTCGACGAAGGCGGCGACGTCGTGGTCGGTCACCCGTTCGCGCTCGTCCACCGCGGCGACGAAGTCGCCGTCGACCTTGGGGGCCCGGGCCCGGCAGGCCGCGGCGGCGGCGGCCGGCACCAAACCGGCCGCGGCCAGGCCCTCGGTGGCCAGGAGCTCGACCTCGAGCCACATGGCCAGCCGGGCCTCGTCGCTGAATAGCCCGGCCATGTCGGGCGGCGAGTAGCGCGGGATCACCGGACGGCCCCGTCGAGGTCGGCGGCGGCCGCCTGCTCGGCGATGTCGGTCCGCCACTGGGCCCCGGGCCAGTCGATCGAGCCCGCCCCGGCGTAGGCGCGCCGGCGGGCCTCGGCCAGCGACGGGGCCAGGGCGGTCACCCCGAGCACCCGGCCCCCGGCCACCGTGAAGGGTCCGGTCGGTTCCGCCCGGGCGGTCCCGGCGTGAAAGAGCGTCACCCCGGGGACCGGGGCCGCCAGCTGGCCGTCGGGACCCAGCCCGTCGATCGGGTCGCCGGTGCGCGCCGTCCCGGGGTAGCCGGCGGCGGCCAGCACCACGCAGACTGCGGCGTCGGCGGCGAAGCGCGGGCCGCCCGGAGGTAGATGCCCGTCGGCGGCGGCGGCCAGGAGGTCGACGGGGTCGTCGAGCAGCCGGGGGAGGACGGCCTGGGCCTCGGGGTCACCGAAGCGCACGTTGAACTCGAGCACCCGGGGGCCCTCGGCCGTGAGCATCAACCCGGCGTAGAGCACGCCGCGGTAGTCGATCCCTCGCCGGACCAGCTCGGCCACGAGCGGTTCCACCGCGGTGTGCACCAGCTCGGTCGTGAGGTCCCCGCCGATCTCGGGGACCGGGGAGTAGGCGCCCATCCCACCGGTGTTGGGCCCGGCGTCGCCGTCGCCGATGCGCTTGAAGTCCTGGGCCGGGGCCAGGGGGGCCACCCGGTGCCCGTCGCACACGACGAGAAGCGAGCACTCGCTGCCGGCCAGGCCCTCTTCGATGACCACCCGCCGGCCGGCGTCGCCGAAGGCCTCGCCGCTCAGCTTGGCCAACGCGTCGGCCTCGGCCTCGGCTCGCTCGGCGGTGACCAGGACCCCCTTGCCGGCGGCCAGGCCGTCGGTCTTGACCACGAAGGGACCGCTCATCGAGCGCAGGAACGACATCGCCTCGTCGGGCCGGTCGAAGACCCCGAAGCGAGCGGTCGGCACGCCGGCGCACTCGAGCACCTCTTTCATAAAGGCCTTGGAGCCCTCCAGCCGGGCGCCGTCGGCCCCGGGGCCGAAGACCCGCCGGCCCCGGGACCGCAGCTCGTCGGCCAGGCCGGCGACCAGGGGCGCCTCGGGCCCGATGACCACCAGCTCGGCGTCGACCTCGGCCGGCGGGGCGCCGGTCACGGTGACCCGGTGGCCCTCGGGGCTCACCCCGGGCATCCCCGGGTTCCCCGGGGTCACCACCACGTCGTCGCTGCGGGCCAGCACCCGGGCCAGGGCGTGCTCGCGCCCACCGGTCCCGACCACGCACACCGTCATGGCGGCCCGCCGGTCACGCCGCCGCGAACGACACGAACTGCTCGCGCCCGGGGCCCACCCCGACCAGGCCGACCGGCACCCCGATCTGGTCGGCCAAGAAGCCCACGTAATCGCGGGCGGCAGGCGGCATCTCGGCCAGCGACGTGACCCCGGTGAGGTCGGTACGCCAGCCCGGCAGCTCCTCGTACACCGGGGTCACCTGGTGCAGCGTGGACTGGTGGTAGGGGGGGTGGACGAACCGCTCGCCGCCGGCCTCGTAGGCCACGCAGACCTTGACCGTCTCGAAGGTGTCGAGGACGTCGAGTTTGGTCAGGGCCACCTCGGAGAGCGAGTTGAGCCGCACCGCCTGGCGGGCCATGACCGCGTCGAACCAGCCGCAGCGCCGCCGCCGCCCCGTGTTGGTCCCGAACTCGTGACCCCGCTCGGTCAGAAGGTCGCCGATGTCGTTGTCCTGCTCGGTCGGGAACGGCCCGGCCCCGACCCGGGTCACGTAGGCCTTGGCGATGCCGATGACCCGGTCAATGTCGTCGCGGGCCGAGGCCGGTGCCGGTGCACGCCCCGCCGGCCACCGGGTTCGACGAGGTGACGAAGGGGTAGGTGCCGTGGTCGAGGTCCAAGAACGTGGCCTGGGCCCCCTCCATCAAGACGTTGCGCCCGGCGTCGAGGGCGTCGTGGACGATGCCGACGGTGTCGGCCACCCTGGGCGCGATCCGGGGGGCGTATTCGTCGAGGTAGTGCCCGGCGATGTCCTCAGCCGACAGCGGGAGCCGGTTGTAGACCTTGGCCAGGACGGCGTTCTTCTCCTTCAGGGCCACGTCGAGCTTCTGGCGGAAGATCTTCGGGTCCAAGAGGTCCTGGACCCGCAGGCCGACCCGGGTCGCCTTGTCGGCGTAGGCGGGCCCGATGCCCCGCTTGGTCGTCCCGAGCGAGTTCTTGCCCAGGTAGCGCTCGGTGACGCGGTCCAACTCCTGATGGTACGGCATGATCAGGTGGGCGTTGCCGCTCACCACCAGCCGGCTGGTGTCGACCCCACGGCCGTCGAGCCCGTCGAGCTCGGCCAGGAGCACGGCCGGGTCCACCACCACGCCGTTGCCGATGACCGGGGTGATGTGGGGGTACAAGATGCCGCTCGGGACGAGCTGGAGGGCGAAGGCCTCGCCGTCGACCACGATCCGGTGCCCCGCGTTGTGGCCGCCCTGGTAGCGGACCACGAGGTCCATCTCCCCGGCCAAGAGGTCGGTCAGCTTGCCCTTGCCCTCGTCGCCCCACTGGGTCCCGACGACCACGGTTGCAGGCACGCCAAATCCTCCGTCTGGGCTGCGGATTACGCCGTACTCTACCTCGCCGCCCCCGACCGGCCGGCCGGCGGCGGGGGGCCGGAGGGGGTGGCGCTCAGCGCACGACGATCGCGTCGTCGACGACGTCGACGGTGACCGTCGAACCGTCGGTGAAGCGCCCCTCCAAGAGGGCGAGGGCCAGGGGGTCCTCCACCTCGTGCTGGATCACCCGGCGCAGGGGCCGGGCCCCGTAATCGGGGTCGTAGCCGTCGCGGGCCAGTTTGGCCGCCGCGGCCGGGGTGACCTCGAGGGACAGGCGGCGCTCGGCCAGCCGGGTCCGCAGGCGCCCGAGCTGGATGCCCACGATGACGGCCAGATCGGCCTCGTCGAGGGCCCGGAAGCGCACGATCTCGTCGATGCGGTTGATGAACTCGGGCTTGAAGAACCCGGCTGGGTCCCCCGGCAGGTTCGAGGTCATGATCAACACCGCGTTGGTGAAGTCGACCGTCCGGCCCTGCCCGTCGGTCAAGCGGCCGTCCTCGAGGACCTGCAGCAAAATGTTGAAGACGTCGTTGTGGGCCTTCTCGATCTCGTCGAGGAGCACCACCGCGTAGGGCCGGCGCCGCACGGCCTCGGTGAGCTGGCCCCCCTCCTCGTAGCCGACGTACCCGGGTGGGGCGCCGACCAGACGCGACACCGTGTGCTTCTCCATGTACTCGGACATGTCGATGCGGACCATGGCCCGCTCGTCGTCGAAGAGGAACTCGGCCAGCGCCCGGGCCAGTTCGGTCTTGCCCACCCCGGTCGGCCCGAGGAAGAGAAAGGACCCGATGGGCCGGTTGGGGTCGCCCAGGCCGGCCCGGCTCCGCCGGATGGCGTTGGCCACCGCCCGCACCGCCTCGTCCTGTCCGACCACCCGGGCGTGCAGGGTGTCCTCTAGGCGCACCAGCTTGTCGACCTCGCCCTCGAGCAGGCGGGTGACCGGCACCCCGGTCCAACGGCTGACCACCTCGGCCACGTCCTCCGCGTCGACCTCCTCTTTCAAGAAGCGCTGACCGGCCTGGAGCTTGGAGAGCTCGTCGGTCGCCTCGTCGATCTGGCGCTCGAGGTCGGGCACCTCGCCGTAGCGGATGGCCGAGGCCCCGGTGAGGTCACCCTCGCGCTCCATGCGCTCGGCCCCCGCCCGGCGCTCCTCGAGCTGCTCCTTCAGGTCCCGGATGCGGGCGATGGCCTGCTTCTCGGCCTGCCAGTGGGCGGTCATCGACGCCGACTGCTCCTTGAGCTCGGCCAGCTCGGCTTCCAGCTTGGCCAGTCGCTCGCGCGACGCCTCGTCGGACTCCTTGTCGAGGGCGACCTTTTCGATCTCGAGCTGGCGCATGCGCCGGGTCACCACGTCGAGCTCGGTCGGGAGCGAGTCGATCTCGATGCGCAGCTTGCTCGCCGCCTCGTCCACCAGGTCGATGGCCTTGTCCGGCAGGAAGCGCCCGGTCACGTAGCGGTCCGAGAGTACGGCCGCGGCCACCAGGGCGGCGTCTTGGATCCGGACCCCGTGGTGCACCTCGTAACGCTCTTTCAGGCCGCGCAGGATGGCCACCGTGTCCTCGACCGACGGCTCGCCCACGAACACCTGCTGGAAGCGGCGTTCGAGCGCGGCGTCCTTCTCGATGTACTTGCGGTACTCGTCGAGGGTCGTGGCCCCGATCATCCGCAGCTCGCCCCGGGCCAGCAGGGGTTTGATCATGTTGCCGGCGTCCATCGCCCCCTCGGCGGCCCCGGCACCCACGATGGTGTGCAGCTCGTCGATGAAGGTGATCACTCCGCCCTCGGCGTCGGTGATTTCCTTCAGGACGGCCTTGAGCCGCTCTTCGAACTCGCCGCGGTACTTGGCCCCGGCCACCATCGAGCCCAGGTCCAGAGCGATCACCCGCCGGCCCTTCAGGCCCTCGGGCACGTCGCCGTCGGTGATCCGGTTGGCCAGGCCCTCGACGATCGCCGTCTTGCCCACGCCGGGCTCACCGATCAGCACCGGGTTGTTCTTGGTCCGCCGGGAGAGCACCTGGATGGTCCGGCGGATCTCCTCGTCCCGGCCGATCACCGGGTCGAGCTTGCCCTGGCGGGCCAGCTCGGTCAGGTCCCGTCCGTACTTCTCGAGGGCGGCGAAGGTGTCCTCGGGGGTGGGCGAGGTCACCCGGTGGCTGCCCCGCACGTCGCGCAGGGCCTCGAGAAGCTGGTCCCGGGAGACCCCCAGCGTGTCGGCGAAGGCCAGCAGCAGGTGCTCGATCGACAGATAGTCGTCGCCCATGTCCCGGCGCAGCTCGTCGGCCGCCTCCAACCCGTCGCGGGCCGTCCGGGCGAGGGTCGGCTCGGACCCGCCGACGGCCCGGGGCAGCTTGGCCAGCTCCTCGCCGAGCCGGCGCGACACCTCGGAGGGCTCGGCCCCGACCCGGGCCAAGAGGGGTCTCGAGATGTTGTCCGGCTGGGCCAGGACCGCGTCGAGGAGGTGGGCCGGGGTCACCTCGGCGTGGTTGGCCGCCGCCGCCTGCTGGGTGGCGGCCGAGAAGGCTTCTTTGGTCTTGACCGTCCAGCGCTCGGGATCGAGTGGCACGATGGCTTACCTCCTGGCCCGCAGTCGGCGGACCGACGCGTAGGGCACGGGTGACTGGTTCAGGGGCACGAGATCACGTCGGTACTGGCGGTGGGTGCGCTCGACCGCGTCGCGGGCCTCGCTCCGGGCGTCGGCCAGCTCTTGGCGGAGCCGCTCGAGCTCGGCCTCGAGCTCGAGCACCCGGCGCACCCCTTCGAGGTTGAGGCCGGCGTTGGTCAGCTCCTGGATCCGCCGCAGACGGGCCAGGTCGTGCTCGGAGAAGCGGCGGCTGCCGCCCCGGGTGCGCGACGGGTCGACCAGTCCCTTGCGCTCGTAGACCCGCAGGGTCTGGGGGTGCACCCCGGTGAGTTCGGCCGCCACCGAGATGACGTAGACGGCACGGCGGGCGTCGTCGGCGTTGGCGCCCCCCCGGCCCTCACCAGCGTCGGCCGGGCCGGCCGCCACGCTCACGACCCACCACCGGCGTCGGCCGCCGCCCCTTCGGCGGGGACGGCCGTCGCATCGGCGGAGCGGGAGCTGGCCTGGGCCAGGGCCTCGATGGCCGACCGCTCCTCGTCGCTCAGGGACTTGGGCACGGCCACGTCCACCTTCACCAGCAGGTCCCCCGGCTTGTCCCCGTTCTTGCCGGCCGGCACCCCGCGGCCGCGGACCCGCAGGACCGTGCCCGGCGACGTCCCCGCCGGCACCCGCAGCGTCACCTTGTCGTCGAGGGTGGGGACGGTCACCGTCGACCCGAGGGCGGCCTCGGGAAAGCTCACGGCGACGGTCAGGGTCAGGTTCTTGCCCCGCCGCCCGAAGGTGGCGTGCCGGCCCACCCGGACCACGACGTAGAGGTCGCCCGGCGGGCCCGAGCCCTGCCCGGGCGAGCCCCGACCCTTCACCCGGATGCGCTGGCCGTCGGAGACCCCGGCCGGGACCCGGACCTTCACCCGGCGGGTGCGCCGCTCGGTCCCGCTGCCGTGGCAGGTCGGGCACGGGGTGTCGACCAGCGTCCCCCGGCCGTTGCACTTCGGGCAGACCGTGGAGAGGGAGAACAGGCCCTGGTTGTCGTCGAGCGTGCCCTGCCCCCCGCAGCGGTCGCAGGTGTGGGTGGAGGTCCCCGGGGCAGCCCCCGAGCCCTTGCAGGTGTGGCAGCGGGTGTCCTCGGGCAGGTTGACGGTCACCGTCACGCCCTTCACCGCGTCCTCGAAGGACAAGTGCAGCTCGGTCTCGAGATCGGTCCCGCGCTGTTGGGCCCGGGCCCGCCGACGCGACGCGCGCCCCCGCCGAAGAGGCCGCCGAAGATATCGCCGAGGTCGCCCATGTCCTCGACCCGGAACCCACCCTCGTTGCCCGGACCCCCGAAGCCGCCGGGCGCGCCGCCGAAGCCGCCGGCCATCGGGCCGAGACGGCGGACCTCGTCGTACTCCTTGCGCCGGTCGGGGTCGCCCAGGACGTCGTAGGCGGCGGAGATCTCCTTGAAACGGTCCTCAGAACCCGGATTGGCGTCGGGGTGGTATTGCTTGGCCAGCTTCCGGTAGGCCTTGGTGACCTCCTTGTCGCTGGCCGTCGAGGCGACCCCTAGGACCCCGTAGTAGTCCTTCTCGAACCACTCTCTCTGGGGCGCCATCTCACCCCCGGACCCGGACCATCGCCGGGCGGAGCACCTGGCCCCGCCAGCGGTAGCCGGCCCGCAGCACCTCGTCGACCTCGACCCCCCCTGACCCGTCGCCGGCCGCCTCCGCCTGGGCCACGGCGTCGTGGACCACCGGGTCGAAGGGCACCCCGGTCTCGTCGACCCGGTCCAGGCCCTCTTTGGCCAGGGCGTCGAGCAGCTGGGCCCGGGCCTGGTCGAGGGCCTCGGCCTCGGCGCCCTCGGCGCCGCCGGGGGCCAGGTGGGCCCGGGCCAGGTCCAAGGTGTCGAGGACCGGGAGGAGCTTGCCCACCAGGTCCACGGCGGCCCGGGCCGACTGCTCCTCTTGCTGGCGGAGCACCCGCTTGCGGTAGTTCTCGAAGTCGGCCTGGAGACGCTGGAGGGCCGAGAGGTACTCGTCGCGCTGGGCGGCCAGGGAGGCGGCGTCGTCGAGGATCCCAACGTCGGGGCCGGCACCGCCGTCGAGGTCCTCGGGCACCGGCGGCACGCCGACGGCGATGCCGTCGTCGACCGCATCGGGCATGTCGTCCTCCCGGGTCGTCCAGCGGTCCCGGTGCCCGGCCGCCCGATCCGCGAAGTCCGGGTCGGGTCGGGTGGTCACGACTCGTCGACGATCTCGGCGTCGACCACCTCGTCCTCGGACTCGGCGTGGGAGTCGGACCCGTCCTCGGCCCCGGCCGACGGCGCCTCCGCCGAGGCCTGGGAGGCCTGCTCGTAGAGGCGCTGCGAGAAGCCCTGGCTGGCCGACATCAGCTTGTCGGTGGCCGTCTTGATGGCCTCGACGTCGGTGCCGCTGAGCGAGTCCTTCACCCCCTGCAGGGCGGTGCCCACGTCCTCCTTCTCGGAGCCCTCGAACTTCTCGCCCTGTTCCTTCAGCAGCTTCTCGGTCTGGTAGACGAGGGTGTCGGCGGTGTTGCGCACCTCGGCCTCCTCCCGCCGGCGACGGTCGTCGTCGGCGTGGGCCTCGGCGTCGCGGACCATGCGATCGATGTCGTCCTTGGCCAGTGAGGACTGGCCGGTGATGGTCATCGACTGCTCTTTGCCGGTCGCCTTGTCCTGCGCCGAGACGTGCACGATCCCGTTGGCGTCGATGTCGAAGGTCACTTCGATCTGAGGGACCCCACGGGGTGCCGGCGGCAGGTCCACCAGCTGGAACTTGCCGAGCGTCTTGTTGTACATGGCCATCTCGCGCTCGCCCTGGAGCACGTGGATCTCGACCGACGGCTGGTTGTCCTCGGCCGTCGTGAAGATCTCCGACCGCTTGGTCGGGATGGTCGTGTTGCGCTCGATGAGGCGGTGCATGACCGAGCCCTTGGTCTCGATACCCAGGCTGAGCGGCGTCACGTCGAGCAGGAGGACGTCTTTCACCTCGCCCTTGAGCACTCCGGCCTGGACGGCGGCACCGACGGCCACCACCTCGTCGGGATTGACCCCCTTGTGGGGCTCCTTGCCGGTGAGGCTCTGGACCAGGTCCTGGACGGCCGGGATCCGTGTCGAGCCACCGACCAGCACCACATGGTCGATGTCGGAGGTCTTGAGCCCGGCGTCCTTGATGGCCGCCTCGAACGGACCCTTGCACTGCTCGACCAGGTCGGCCGTAAGCTCGTTGAACTTCGAGCGGGTCAGCTTCACGTCGAGGTGCTTGGGGCCCTCGGAGGTGGCGGTGATGAACGGCAGGTTGATCTGGGTCTCTTGGACCGAGGAGAGCTCGATCTTGGCCTTCTCGGCCGCCTCCTTGAGGCGCTGCATGGCCATCTTGTCGTTGGAGAGGTCGACGCCCTCGGTGTCCTTGAACGTCTTGACCAGCCAGTCCATGACCTTGTCGTCCCAGTCGTCCCCACCGAGGTGGGTGTTGCCCGAGGTCGACTTGACCTCGAAGACCCCCTCGCCGATGTCGAGCACTGACACGTCGAAGGTCCCGCCGCCGAGGTCGAAGACCAGCACCGTTCGGTCCTTGTCCTCCTTGTCCAGGCCGTAGGCCAGGGCGGCGGCCGTCGGCTCGTTGATGATCCGGAGCACCTCGAGCCCGGCGATCTGCCCCGCCTCCTTGGTCGCCGTGCGCTGGGCGTCGTCGAAGTACGCCGGGACGGTGACCACGGCCTGGGTCACCGTGTCGCCCAGGTAGGCCTCGGCGTCGCGCTTGAGCTTTCCCAGGATCCGGGCCGAGATCTCCTGGGCCGTGTAGTCCTTGCCGTCGATACCGATCTTCCACGACGTGCCCATATGGCGCTTGACCGAGCGGATGGTCCGCTCGGGGTTGGTGATGGCCTGGCGCTTGGCCACCTCACCGACCAGCACCTCGCCGGTCTTGGAGAAGCCGACCACCGACGGGGTGGTGCGCGCGCCCTCGGCGTTGGGGATCACCACCGGCTCGCCAGCCTCCAGCACGGCCACCACCGAGTTGGTCGTCCCGAGGTCGATTCCTACGGCCTTTGCCATGTCCTGTCCTGCCTCTCGTGCTGTCGCGCCGCCGGGGCGACCGCCCCGTCCGGCGTCTTCATGTCTGTCCCTCTGCCTATCTCTGTCGCTCTGCCTCTTCTGTCCCGTCGATAGGTCCAACGAGAAGTATAACAAAGTTGAGTGTCAGTATGCCAACTTTTTCCCGGGACACGGACTCACGCCCCCCGGGGCCTGTTCCCCCAGGTCGGAGGGGGTGCGGGTCGCCGGGACCGCCGGGCGCCCCCGGGTCCGGGGTACGATCCCGCGGTGCCCGACCTCGTCCTGCTGCGCCACGGCCAGTCGACCTGGAACGCCGCCAACCTCTTCACCGGCTGGCGGGACGTGGGGCTGACCGAGGAGGGCGCCGAGGAGGCCCGCCGGAGCGGCCGGCTGCTGGCCGGCCGGGACGACCTGGACCTTCGAATCCTGCACACCTCGGTCCTGACCCGGGCCATCGTCACGGCCGAGCTGGCCCTGGCCGAGGCCGGGCGGAGCTGGCTGCCGGTGCGCCGCCACTGGCGCCTGAACGAACGCCACTACGGCGCCCTGACCGGCCTCGACAAGAAGGCCACGGCCGACAAATTCGGGGCCGAGCAGGTCCACGTCTGGCGGCGGAGCTACGACACCCCCCCGCCGGCGGTCGAACCCGGCAGCGAGCACCACCCCGCCGGCGACCCCCGCTACCGCGACGTCCCGGGCGACGTGCTGCCCCGCACCGAGTGCCTGGCCGACGTGGTGGCCAGGATGCTGCCCTACTGGGACGACGTGATCGTCCCGGACCTGGCGGCCGAGGCGCCCCGGGGAGGCGCGGTCCTCGTGGTGGCCCACGGCAACAGCCTGCGGGCCCTGGTCAAGCACCTGAAGGCCATCCCCGACGACCAGATCGCCGAGCTCGACATCCCGACCGGGGTGCCCTGGCGGTTCCGCCTGGCCGACGACCTGTCGGTGATCGACGACGACTACCTCGACCCGGCCGCCGCGGCCGCCGGGGCCGAGGCGGTCCGGCGCCAGGCCGGCTAGACCCGGGCCGGGCGGTCCCCCGGCGCGCCAGGGCCGGGGCCCCTCGCCGAGCCCCGGCCCTGAACGATTCCCGATGGCGGGGTCAGCTCAGATGGCGTCCGTCCCCCGCTCACCGGTCCGTACCCGGACGATCGACTCGACCGGGATGACCCATACCTTGCCGTCACCGATCTTGCCGGTCGCCGCCGTGGTGACGATGGCGTTGACCACCTCGTCGACCTGGGGGTCGTCGACGACGACCTCCACACGGATCTTGGGTACGAAGTCGACTTCGTACTCGGCTCCCCGGTAGACCTCGGTGTGGCCCCGCTGACGGCCGAAGCCCTGGGCTTCGGTCAGGGTCAGTCCGTGCACCCCGATGTTCTTGAGGGCTTCTTTGACGTCGTCCAGCTTGAACGGCTTGAGGACCGCCACGACCAGCTTCATGATGAGTTTCTCCTTCTGCTCGTAGGGGTCCGGGTCAACTGCCTGCCGAAGTGGGCGGGGGTGGGTTCGACTCTACCGTCGCCGTACTCGACGCAGCGTCGCCGGCCATGGCGAACTCGCCGACGCGGTGGGCCAGGGTCTCTTCGGGGAACGCCTCCTCGTCGTGGATCGCCAGGTCGCCGACCTCGAGGATCTCGTCCTTGTAGCGGGCACCCCGC
This sequence comes from uncultured Acidimicrobiaceae bacterium, assembly GCA_963836375.1. Taxonomy (GTDB): domain Bacteria; phylum Actinomycetota; class Acidimicrobiia; order Acidimicrobiales; family RAAP-2; genus CAWIJK01. The sequence goes on from CAWIJK010000004.1 coordinate 924,222, forward strand.
AGGATCCAGCCGATCACCTTCATCAAGATGAATGTCACCAGGGCGGACCAGAAGATGACCCAGATCGCCGCCCGGAACTGTTCCCAGAGTTGATGGGCGGACCCGGTATAGAACAGTCCGTTCACCGAGAACGGTACGCACGATCCGCTGGCGTGTGCATAGACGTTATTGGAGGTGGCGATGACCTGTCCGGACGCATCGAGGTGGCCACAGCCGTACTCGACCATGTTCGGGTCACCCCACAGTCCGAGGAGCATGCCGCCGACGAAACCGGCGATGCCGTGGGTATAGATGACCCCGAGCGCATCGTCCACCTTGGAGAACGGCCTCACCTTGGACAGGTAGTTCCAACAGATCCACACCACCACGGTGCAGGTGGTCCCGACGGCGATGGCCCCGAAGCCGTTGACCCAGCCGGCACACGGTGTGATCCCGACCAGGCCGCAGATCATGCCGTTCACACCGCCCAGGAACGTGGGCTTCTTGGCCTTGGAGAGCCAGGCGTCCATCCCCATCCACACCACGACGCCGGCCGCGGTGGCCAGGTTGGTGTTCACCACCGCGGCGGCCGCGTCCGCCCCGGCGTAGTAGGGGTCACCACCGTTGAAGCCGTTCCAGCCGAGCCACAGGATCCCGGCGCCGACCGCCGCCATCACCAGGTTGTTCGGTATGGCGTTCTTGCGATCTCGGAGCAGACGGGGCCCGAGGACCCACGCGGCGACGAACCCCGAGACCCCCGCCGACATGTGGATGACGAACCCGCCGGAGAAGTCCAGGGCACCCTCCTGGGCGAAGTAGCCGCCGCCCCACAGCATGAAGGCGTCCACGCCGTAGACGATGGTCGACCACAGCGGCACGAGCAGGCACCAGGCGCTGAACTTGATCCGGCCGAGCACGCTGCCCAGGAACAGGAGGGGCGTGATGGCGGCGAAGACGAACTGGAAGTAGGCCAGCGAGGTCGTCGGGAAGTGGAACGGTATGACCGTGTTGGCGGCCGACACCGCCTGGCCCTGCTCACTGTTGCTGTTGGCGATGGAACCGGGCACCCCGACGAAGTTGTCGAAGAAGTGTTTCACCCATCCCACGCCGGTCAGGTCGTGTTGGACGGCCACGCCGTTGACCTCAGTGACCCCACTGCCTATGGAGTTCGCACCGAAGCCCATCTTGTAGGACCAGAGGATCCAGGCGATGAGGACGAGGGAGAACCCGGCGAACATCATCGCCAGGACGTTGACCGCCCACTTCTTCTGGACGATCGAGGCGTAGAGGACCGCCAGGCCGGGGAGGCTCATCAGGCCGACGAAGGTGGCCGCCACGATCTGCCACGTGTTGTCGCCTGTATTCAGCCAACTCGGATACGGAACGGAAACTACTGCGTGTAGCACAAAGTGCTCCTCTCGTCCGGTCTTTGCCTCCCGGCGAACCGCACCAAGGACGGGGGACTGTGGTCTGGATCGCCCGCCATGGCAGGCGGCTCGCCCCTGCCGTTCGAAAGCATGCAGGGCGATGATTTCTGCACAGTCACACCCGTGTTACCAATGTGTGAACTGGACGGACCGTGCCTCGCGACCAGGAGATCGGCCGTCCCCCTCGTCTACGATCGTCCCGTCACCGCCGCCGGCGGCGGCAGATCCTCGAACGCCCGGGACGAGAGCGACCGTGAACCCCCCGATCCAGATGCTGTCCGACGACCGCCCGGTCGAGGCCGAGACCGCCGCCGGCGGCGTCGACCACACGATCATGACCCTGCGCGGGGCGGGGGTCGTCACCGACGTCCGTCGGGTCGGGCGCATCGCCGTCGGCCTGTGCCTCGTGGGCCTGGCCGCGTTGACCGTCGTCCTCTTTGCGAGCGGCTTCGACAAGAACGCGCAGATCGCCCGGTTGCACCGCGACGGGGTGCCGGTACTCGTCACCTCGACCGGCTGCACCGGTCTCTTGGGCGGGAGCGGCAGCAACCCGGTCGGCTACGCCTGCCGGGGGACCTTCACCGTCGCCGGTCACCGCTACGACGAGCCCCTCCCGGGTAACACGCTGTACCCGCCGGGCTCGACGCTCCGGGCGGTCACCGTGCCGGACGAGCCCGCCCTGGTCACCCCGGTCCGTCTGGCCGCCACGGAGCACACCTCGGCGACGGTGTTCGTCCTCCCGACGGTGCTGGTGGTCCTCCTCGCCGCCCTGGTCGGCCTAGCGCTCGGCCACCGGCGGCACCCGAGCGATCCCTGAGTACCGGGATCCCGCCGAGAACCCCCACATGGGCCTGTCAGGCAGACGGGCCGGTCAGCCGGCCTTTTTCTGGTCGTCGGGCTTGGCCGACGCGGCGCGCTTGGGGGGTGTCGCCTTGGGCGTGTAGCGCTTGTTGGGCGCCGGACGCGACGATGCGGCGCTCTGTGCCCCGCCCGAGCGCGCCGTCCCGCCTCCTGCTTCACGCAGGTCGCGCTGGACCCGGTAGGCCCGCACCAACAGCCAGGCGCCGACCAGGATGAACGGGACGCCGAAGCCCCAGTAGTGCAGGTTGAAGACGGCCAGGCCGTAGAGGGCGAACGCCATGCCGAGGAAGAGGCGTTTGCGGAGCAGGGCCATGATCAGCATCAGGATCGCCAGGGCCACCAGGACGAGGGCCAGCTCGTGGTAGACCGCCGGGTTGACGTGCGCCTTGTTCGGCGCCGCCGGGTTGTCGGCGATCAGGGCGTTGATGATCAACAGGCCGATCCCGCCGGCCAGGGGCGCCCCGATCAGCCCGACGGCCCGTTCCTTGTCGTCGGCCGACTTGACCCGGGCCTCGAGCTCATCGACGGTGGGCGGCGGTGCCGGCTCGGGCGAGTCTCCACCGTCGCTTTGCGGCGGGCCCGGCTTCAAGACGGCGTTCTTGAGCCGCTCTCCGAGCGTAGGTTTGGCGGGCGCGTCGTCTCCGGAGTCGTCAGAAGAGCGGGCTCCGGGCACCCCGAAAGGCTAGCGCGCCGTTTCGCGCCAGGGCGAAGGCACAAGGGCGCGGCGGGGCCGGCCGCGCACCCCCGACGACGGTGATTCGCTCCCCGACCTGGTACGGCCCCGGCCAACCTCGATCGCAACAGCGCGTCGCGGCGCTGTGTTGCCGGCGCGTGAACTCTGCGGGGCCCCCGGGGCCGACCGACCGACCCGGGCGACTCCCGGACCCGGCACGGTCCCAGTGCGACGGCGGGGGTGCGGCGCTACCCTTGCGCCATGGCTCCAGACACGAAGGACCTCGACCTCTCCAAGATCTGGCTGTTCTCGACCTGCTCGTCACGCGAGTTGCGCACCATCCGCAAGGCGCTCGAGGAGGTGAGCGTGCCCCCCGGCCGGATCCTGGTGGAGGAGGGCACCATCGGGCGGGAGTTCTTCCTCATCGTCGACGGGGAGGCGGCGGTTAGCCGCAACGGCCGCCGCCTGGCCACCCTCGGGCCCGGCCAGTACTTCGGCGAGCTCGCCCTCCTCGACCGGCGACCGCGGTCGGCCACCGTGATCTCGGACACCGAGATGCTGCTGCTCGTCTTGGGGCAACGCCAGTTCAACGGGGTGCTCGACGCCGTGCCGGCCCTCAGCCGCAAGTTGCTGGCCGCAATGGCCACCCGGTTGCGCGAGGCCGACTCCCGGGTCGCCTCGGTCATCTCACACTGAGCCCGCCGGTCGCTCCCACCGTGACCATGACGCTGAGCGAGGCCCTGGCCTTCGTCGCCGACCGTCACCAGGGGGTGCTCACCACCATCCGGGCCAACGGCCGCCCACAGCTGTCGAACATCGCCTTCGCCGTCGGGGCCGACGGGCTCCTGCGCATCTCGGTCACCGAGACCCGGGCCAAGACCAAGAACCTCCGCCGGGACCCGCGGGCCTCGCTCTACGTGCCCGGCGACACCTTCTGGTCCTACGCGGTAGTTGAGGCCGCCGCCGACCTGAGCGCGGTCACCACAGAACCCCATGACGCCGCGGCCGAGGAACTGGTCGCCCTGTACCGCCAGGCCCAAGGTGAGCACCCGGACTGGGAGGAGTACCGCCAGGCCATGATCGACCAGGGCCGCCTGGTCGTCCGCCTGCGACCCGAGCGCGCCTACGGGATGCTCGGGGGCTGAGCCTCGCCCCCCCCGTCGGCCGGGGCGGTGCCCGGCCCGGCCTCGGAGTCGGCGGACGGAGCGGTGACCCCGGCCAGGAGGGACTCCTCGAAGAGCTGGGAGAGGTCGAGGACCCGCACCTCGTCCTCCTTGGCGTTGGCCCGCACGGCGTCGTCCAGCATGATCATGCAGTAGGGGCAGGCCGTCGAGACCACGTCGGCCCCGGTGCCGAGGGCCTCGGCCGTCCGATCCATGTTGATCCGGGTCCCGATGTTCTCCTCCAGCCACATCCGGGCCCCACCGGCCCCGCAGCAAAAACCCCGCTCGCGGCAGCGCTTCATCTCCACCTGGGTGGCCCCGGGGATGGCGTCGATGACCGACCGGGGCTCGTCGAACACCCGGTTGTGCCGGCCGAGGTAGCACGGGTCGTGGTAGGTGACCGTGCCCGAGTAGCCGGTCCCGGCCACCAGCTTGCCCGCCGCCACCAGGTGCTCGAGCAGCTGGGCGTGGTGGATCACCTCGAAGTCCCCCCCGAGGGCCGGGTACTCGTTCTTGATCGAGTTGAAGCAGTGGGGGCAGCTGGCGATGATCTTCTTGGCCCCGGCCTCGTTCAGGGTGGCCACGTTGAGCTTGGCCTGCTCCTGATACAGGTACTCGTTCCCGAGACGCCGGGCCGGGTCACCGGTGCAGGACTCCTTGGGGCCCAAGATGGCGAAGGTCACCCCGGCCCGGTGCAGCATGCGGGCCGTGGCCTGCACCCCCTTGCGGGCCCGCTCGTCGAGCGCCCCGGCGCAGCCGACCCAGTACAGGTACTCGACGTCGTCGGGCACGGTCCCCGAGACCACCGGGATCTCGAAGTCCAGGCTCTGGGTCCACTCGGTCCGTTTGGACTGTCCGAGACCCCAGGGGTCACCCTGGTTCTCGACGTTGCGCAGCATGAGCCCGGCTTCGGAGGGGAAGCGCGACTCCATCAGCACCTCGTAGCGGCGCATGTCCACGATGGCATCGATGTGCTCGATGTCGACCGGGCACTCCTCCACGCACGCACCACACGTCGTGCACGACCACAGCACGTCGGGGTCGATCGTGAAGGGCACAAGTGTCTCGGCCTCGACCCCGGCCGCTGTCTCGCCGGCCCCGTCGTCGGTCGCCAGGTTTTTGCCCAGCAGGCGGCCCGACGAGGCGAACATGTTGTCGCGCAGCCCCATCATCACCAGCTTCGGGGACAGGGGCTTCTCGGTGTTCCAGGCCGGGCAGGCCGACTGGCAGCGGCCGCACTCGGTGCAGGTGGCGAAGTCGAGCATCTGCTTCCAGGTGAACTGCTCGACCAGGCCCACCCCGAAGACCGTGTCCTCGCTCACGTTCTCCATGTCCATGTCGGGCGTCTTGTCGAGCGCCCCCAGGGCCCGGGGTCGGCGGGAGAAGGCGACGTTGATCGGGGCGATGAAGATGTGGAGGTGCTTCGAGTAGGCCACGAACACCAAGAAGCCCATGATCACGGCGATGTTCAAGATGAGGAAGACGGTGACCAGGACGCTGTTGACGCCGCTCCCCAGGGGTGCCAGCCAGGACCCGACCGCATGGGAGGCGAAGGCCCAGTCGTTGTAGGGGAACTGGGTCGGGTCGGTGTTGACCTGTGCCCCCCGGTAGACGAGGAGGGTGATCATGACGCTGGCGATCATCGCCAGCACCAGCCAGGCGGCCCCGGTGTGCGAACCGTAGAAGCGGGACTTGCGCTCGCGGCGCGACGGGGCGTTCTTGATGCGGATCACCGCGAACACGATCAGGGCCGCCAGCACGGCGACGGCGAAGAAGTCCTCGATGAACCCGATCCACGACCAGGTACCGATCAGCGGGATGTGGAAGTACCTGTTGAACAGGTCGCCGTAGGCCTCGATGATCGTGAGCAACAGGATGGTGAAACCCCACATGGTGAAGAAGTGGGCCACACCGGGCACTGTCCACTGGAGGAGCTTGCGCTGGCCGGCCACCTCGGTGAGCTCGGCCTCGGCCCGGCGGGAAACCGGGCCCCGGGTGCGCTCAGGCGCCGGGCGGCCGGCCCGGATCAGGCGCGACAGCCAGTGGAAGCGGCGGCCGGCGACGGCGATGGCGATGACCGTCACGGCCACGCCGATTGCGATCCTGACGGGCACGGGTCCTCCTCGGGCTCGAAGTCAGGTGGTCAGTTGTGCTGGGAACATGTCACCGGCGCCGACCGGCGCCCCCTCAGACCATCGTCGCGCCGGGAGCCGGCCACGTCAGCGGCGGAAGTTGTCGGCGTAACGGCTCGGGGTCGGCCCCCATTGGCCCTGGTACTTAGAACCCAGGCCGGACGAGCCGTAGGGGCGATCGGCTGGTGTGGTCATCTTCAAAAAACTGATCTGTCCGATCTTCATGCCGGGGTAGACGGTGATGGGGAGGTTGGCCACGTTCGAGAGCTCGAGGGTCAGATGGCCGTCCCACCCGGCGTCGACGAACCCGGCGGTCGAATGGATCAGCAAGCCCAGTCGGCCAAGTGACGACTTCCCCTCCAGTCGGGCCACCAGATCACCGGGGAGGGCGACGCGCTCCACCGTGGAGCCCAGCACGAACTCTCCGGGGTGCAAGACGAGTGGGGCCTCACTACCGACATCGACCAACTCGGTCAGGTCCTCTTGGTCCTCGCGGACGTCGATCACCCGCTGGGTGTGGTTCCGGAAGAGGCGGAAGTACTGGTCGACGTGGAGATCCACCGAGGATGGCTGGATGCAGTCGTCCCCCAGGGGGTCGATGACGATCCGGCCGGCCTCGAGCTCCTCTCGGATCGTCCGGTCTGAGAGAACCATGGCGCCCAGAGGATAGTGTGGTGGGCGCTCGCGGGCGTAGTTCAGAGGCAGAACATCAGCTTCCCAAGCTGAGAACGCGGGTTCGATTCCCGTCGCCCGCTCCATTGTGATGTCTCAAGACATCGAGCACCGGCGTCTGGGACACAGCGTAGACCTGGGCCGCGGCTCAGGGGATCCGCTGGTAGTCCTTGGAAGGAGGGAATCGGTGACCGATGATGGGAGGGCCGTCGCCGCGGCGTTCTGGGAAGAGGCCGCGGCGGGCTGGGTCCGGTTCGAGGGGGAGCACGAACGGGCCACGTCGCTCTTCAACGCCCCGCTCTTCGCGGCGGCGGGTCTCCGGCCAGGACACTCCGTCGTCGACATCGGATGCGGGACCGGCCCCACCACGATCCTCTCAGCGCAAGCGGTGGGGCCCGACGGGAAGGTCGTCGGTGTGGACGTGGCCCGGGCGATGCTCGATCGCGCCGAGGAGGTCGCCGCCAGCCAGGGCCTCACCAACATCACGTTCCGGCAGGCGGACGCTCAGAACGAGTCCCTCGGGGACCAGAGGTTCGACGCGGCGATCTCGCGCTTCGGCCTGATGTTCTTTGCCGACCCGCACGCCGCGTTCGCCAATGTTCTGATCGCATTGAAGCCGGGCGGTCGGCTGGTATTCGTCTGCTGGACGTCGGCCGCCGACAACGAATGGATGCTCCTGCGGGGCATGGCGCTCTTCTCGGTCACCGGCGAGTTCCCCGAGCTGCCGGCCGAAGGGGAACCCGGACCGTTCTCGCTCAGCGATGACGGGCGAGTTCGCGCAGTCCTGGAGGGGTCCGGCTTCGTCAACGTTCGAGCCAGAACCCACCGAACCGCAATGGAACTCCCCATCGACGCGGTCGACAGGTACGTCGACTCGGCCACCGCACTTCCACCGTTGAGCCAGGTCTTCGAAGCAGGCAACGACGAGACGACGCGCCGGAGGGTCCTCGACGCCTACCGGGCCTCGCTGGCCGAGCGGGAGCGGGACGGCGTGGTGGAGCTCGGCGTCTCGGCGTGGGTTGTGACGGCGGAGCGGCCGGGACCCGGACCCTGATCCCTCTGAACGGCGCGGCGGCCGGCGCCCGACGTCGATCGGGGCGCGATGGGCCGGTCGTCGAGGGAGGTCGGGGACCAACACCCACCCCGGACTCACCGGGAACCCCCTGGTGAAGCCGCCACGACCTCTCCGGTGTGGCGGGGCCCGGATCCGAGCGCGGTCTGCGGTGGCGGCCACCGGGCGCGGCGGGCGCGGCGGGTGGCCCACGCCGGGAAGGATCGGCCGGCCGCCGTCGCCTCTTTGACCGCGAGAGGTCGTGGCGGGTCCCGCCGGGCCTCGCCTACGCTGGCTACTCCAACGAGCACGGGGGACTCTTGACGACCGACACGGTCTTCCTTCTCTTCACCGACGTTGTCGCTTCAACGGAACTCTCCCAGAGCCTGACGGTTGAGCTTGCCGACGTGACCCGTCGCGAGCATCTCTCGATCCTCCGTCAGGCCATCGCCGAGACCGGTGGCAACGAGGTCAAGAGTCTCGGTGACGGTCTCATGGTGGCCTTCACTTCGGCTTCGTCAGCGCTCGCGTGCGCCGTGGCCATGCAGCAAGGTGTCGAACGCGGCAACCGGGACCGCGGCCGACCGATCGGGCTACGGGTCGGGCTCAGCGGCGGCGAGGTCACCTTTGAGGACGACGACTACTTCGGGGACCCCGTCGTCGAGGCAGCCAGGCTCTGCGCCACCTGCGCCAGCGGTCAGGTACTGGCCACCGAGGTCGTCCGACTGACGGCCGGTCGCCGCAGCCGCCAGGAGTGCCGGCCCGTCGGAGAGCTCACCTTGAAGGGACTGCCGGAACCCGTCGAGGCCGTCGAGGTCCTGTGGGAACCACTCGACGGCGTTGAGACGGGGACCTCGGTCCCGCTCCCTGGGCGCCTGACCGTCCGCCCGGGGGTTGGAGTGGTCGGCCGCACGACCGAACTCGAGACTCTGAGCGACGCCCTGAAGCGGGCCGTCGCCGGGGGTGGTCGTCAGGTCGTGCTGGTCGCCGGTGAGGCCGGGATGGGCAAGTCCACCCTCACCGCCGAAATGGCCCGGAGCGCCTTCGGCAACGGAGCCGTGGTCCTGCTCGGTCGCTGCGAGGAGGAGCTGGCGGCGCCCTACCAGCTCTTCGCGGAGGCGCTAGCCCACCTCGTTGCCCATGCGTCCGACGAGTTGCTGTCCGCGCACGTCGCCGAGCACGGTTCGGCGATTGCCCACCTCGTGCCCGCCCTCTCGCGGCGCCGGATCGACCTTCCGGCGTCGAAGTCCAATGACGCCGACACCGAGCGCTACCTCCTGTTCGCCGCCGTTGCCGGGTTGCTGTCCCTCGCGGCGCGCGACCAGCCGGTGGTGCTCGTCCTCGAGGACCTCCACTGGGCCGACAAGTCCAGCCTGGCCCTGCTGCGCCACGTCGTGGCCTCAGCCGAGGTCGTGCCCCTTCTCGTGATCGCCACCTACCGCGACACCGAATTGTCCAGGTCACACCCTCTCGTGAGCACCCTCGGCGTCCTGCGCCGAGAGCCCGGGGTGACCCGGGTCGAACTCTCCGGGTTCGGCGACGCCGAGGTCCTCTCGTTCATGGAGTCGGCCGCCGGCCAGGCCCTCGACGCCCCCGGGGTGGCGCTGGCCCATGCCGTGTACCGGGAGACCGACGGGAACCCGTACTTCGTCTACGAAGTGCTGCGCCACCTCTCAGAGAGCGGGGCGATCTACCAGGACGCCGGCGGCCACTGGACGGCCCGGAGCGACATCGACGACCTGGATCTCCCGACCAGCGTGCGCGAAGTGATCGGTGCCCGGTTGGCCCGCCTGGGAGACGACGCAGCACGAGCCCTCTCGCTGGCCGCCGTGATCGGCCGCGACTTCGACATCGGCCTGCTGGCCGCGGCGACCGGGCGCAGCGAGGACGAGCTGATGGACATGCTGGACACCGCCGCCGAGGCGGCACTGGTCCGGGAGCTGGCCGACGCCCCCGGACAATTCAGCTTCCGTCACACGCTGATCCAACACACGCTGTACCAAGATCTCGGACCCACACGGCGGGCCAGGGCCCATCAAAGGGTCGCCGTGGCCCTCGAGGACATGTGCAACGGACGTCCGGGCGACCGGGTGGGCGAGCTCGCCATGCACTGGTCGAAGGCCACGACCCCCGTCGACGTGGACAAGGCCCTCACCTACGCGTGCCTCGCGGCCGAGGCGGCGGCGGCGGAGCTCGCACCCGAAGAGGCCCTCGGCTTCTACACCCAGGCGCTCGAACTCGAGGGCCGGGCGTCGGAGACCGACCCGCTGGTGCACCTCGACATCCTGATCGGGCTGGGCACCGCCCAGCGCCAGCTGGGGGACCCCTCGTTCCGCAACACCCTGCTCGAGGCGGGCCGGGGCGCGCTCGAGCTGGGAGACGTCAAGCGCCTGGTGGCGGCGACCCTGGCCAACAACCGGGGGTTCTGGAGTTCCCTCGGCGTCGTCGACACCGAGCGGGTCGAACTGCTCCGGGCGGCCGTGGACCGGCTGGAGGGCGATCTGCCCGACCGGGCCCTCCTGCTCGCCACCTTGTGCACCGAGTCCACTTACGACGCTAACCCCGATGACCGTCACCGGCTGGCCGAAGAGGCCATGGCGATCGCCCACCGGATCGGCGACGACGCCACGATCGTCCGCGTCTCCAATCTCGTCGTGGGCATCGAGCCCGAGCGGTTCGACGAGACGGACGCCTTGACCGGTGAGGCCCTGGTCCGGGCACGGGCCACCGGCGACCCCGTCCTGTTGTTCTGGGCCAATGCCTGGCGGGGCCGGTGGGCGCTGATGGCCGGGGCGTTGGACCAAGAGGACGGGTGCCTCCAGGAGATGGCCTCGCTCGCCGAATGGCTCCATCAGCCCATCCTCACCTGGTACTCGACCTTCCGCGCGGCGACCCGTGCCCTGGTCGCCGGGGATCACGACGAGGCCGAGCGCCTGGCGACGAGAGCGCTCGAGATCGGCACCGAGAGCGGCCAGCCCGACGCATCGACCGTCTTCGGCGCCCAGTTCATGTCCGTGTCCTGGCAGCGCGGCAAAGCGGGGGACCTGGTCGAGCTGATCGAACAGACCATCGCCGACAACCCCGGCGTTCCGACCTTCCGGGCGGCACTGGCCGCGTCGCTGGTCGATGCCGGCCGGCTCGACGATGCCCGCAGGGAGCTGGTGGCTATCGAAGCGGCGGGCTACGAGCTCCCCCGCGACGCCACCTGGTTCAGCGGGATGACCATGTACGCCGAAGCGATCATCCACTGCGGCGACGAGCGGCGCGCCGGAGCCCTGGTGGAACGACTGGCTCCCTGGGGGCGCCTGTTGAGCACCAGCACCGCCTCGGTCGAGGGTTTGGTCGACCACTACGTCGGCGGCCTCTACGCGCTTTTGGGCCGCGACGAGGAGGCCGAGGCGGCGCTGGCGCGGGCCGCGTCCTTCAACGAGCGGGTCGGGGCCAGGTTCTTCGGTGCCCGGACGGATCTCCAGTGGGGTCAGCTGCTGGCCCAACGCCGGGATCCTGGGGACCTGGAGCGGGCCCGTGAGCTGCTGACGAGGGCTCACGCCCTCGGCCAGGCTCACGGGTACGGCGCCCTCGAGCGGCGGGCGGCCGACACGCTGGCCCAGCTCGACCGCTGACCTCGAGGGAGCGGCCGGCCGGACCCCGGTTCGCGTTGCCTGGTGGCAACCGTCGCCGCGCCCGAACCGGTCGCTTCGGGGGACCCGCCGAGGGGCCGCCCGCACCGGCTACCGGACGGCAACCGTGCTCCAACCGGTTGGCGCTCTTGGGATGCGATCCTCTGTCGCAATGACCCGACCAGGGAACGAGGCGGCGTGATGTTGAAGAAGGTCCTCCTGTGTGCAACCACCGCAGTGGTGGCGACGCTCGGCGCGGCGATGGCGGTGCCGGTGGCCAGCGCCTCGGCCAGTCCCGGCCCACCCGCCGCCGCCGTGGTCTACGACGCCACGACGAACCCCCTCGTGCCCATGGTGAGCGAGGCCTTCGAGGCCACATCGACCTCGGAGTTCGGCAACGAGATCAGCTTCGCCGCCTCCCAGCCCACCTTGACGGGGGCCACAGTGACCATGGACAGCTGGGCCTGCCAGAGTGGTGGATGGGCGGATGCCGCCGACGACTGCGTGACCACACCCGGCACGACCTTCTCTGAGCCGGTCACCCTCAATCTCTACTCGGTCGGCCCGGACAACACGGTGGGCCCGCTCCTCTCCTCGACGACCCAGACCTTCGACATCCCCTACCGGCCGTCGGACACGCCGAGCTGCTCGTCGCCCAACAATGGGGAGTTCTTGTTCAACGGCAAATGCGCCCACGGGCTCCCGGTCAACATCAGCTTCGATCTCGGGGCGGTGAGCGTGCCGGATACGGTCATCTACGGGATCAGCTACAACACCAGCGGCTACGGCCCTCACCCCTACGGGTACGCCACGGCGTGCGCGCAGACCCCGCAGGGCTGCGGCTACGACTCGCTCAACGTGGCCCTCTCTTCGACCCAGGGTCCCTCGGTGGGAACCGACCCGCTGCCCGGAAGCGACTTTGTCGACAGCACCTGGGGCGGGGCCTACTGCGACAACGGCGCCGACGGCACCGGCACGTTCCGCTGGGACTCGGTGACCCAGGTGAGCAACGGTGACCCCGCAGCACTCGGCTGCGTGGCGAACACCGACAGCCCGGCGGGCAACCCGGACCCCTCCGACAACGACGACTACTACGTCCCGGCCGTCCAGTTCCTGGCCGACCCGACCCCGGCGATCACCGGCGTGACCCCGAGCACCGGTCCGACCGGCGGGGACACGACGGTCACCGTGGAGGGGAGCGGCTTCACCGGCGCAACCGCCGTCACCTTCGGTTCGGCCGCCGCCACCTCGTTCACCGTGGTCTCGGACACCCAGATCACCGCCGTCACCCCGACGGGGGCGGCCAGGGCGGCCGCGGTGGCGGTCACCGGGCCGGGCGGCACGGCCACCGATGCCGGCGGCTTCACCTATGTGGCCCCCCCGACCATCACCTCGGTCGCCCCCGCCTCGGGACCGACCGGTGGCGGCACCACCGTGACCGTCGAGGGGACCAATCTCTCGGCCGCCACCTCGGTCACCGTCGGCGGCTCGGCGGCCACGGTGAGCTCGGACACCCCCACCTCGATCACGCTCAGCGCCCCCGGGGGCCCGGCCGGCTCGGCCGCCGTGGTGGTGACCACCGCCGGCGGTAGCGCCACCGACACGGAGGGCTTCACCTACGTGGTGACGGTCCCGGCCATCACGAGCCCCGCCGCCGGGGCCTTCGTCGACGCGGTGTCGAACTCTTTCACCCTCTCGGCCGTCGGCACCCCGGTGCCGAACCTGTCGGTGGCCCCGAGCGCCGGTCGACTGCCGTCGTGGCTGACCGTCTCGTACTCGGGGGGGGGTGCGGCGGTCCTCGGCGGCACGCCGCCGGCGGGGACCAAGAAGGTCTACACCCTCGAGGTCACCGCCTCGAACCTCAACGGAGCAACGACCCAGCGGCTAACCCTCACCGTGGGCTTCGCGCCCACCTTCACCTCGCTGGCCACCGCCACCTTGAAGGTCGGGTCGGACAGAACCTTCCTCGTCCACACGAAGGGCTACCCGCTGGGGGCGCTCAGCGAGACCGGGGCCCTGCCGGCCGGGGTGGACTTCGTCCCCACCCCCCTCGGGAGGGCCACCCTCACCGGTGTCCCCGCCCCGGGAAGCGGCGGGATCTACCGGCTCACGCTGCACGCCACCAGCGTGACCGGCAGCGCCACCCAGGCACTCGTCGTCACCGTCGACGAGACGCCCGCCTTCACCAGTGCGGCGTCGGCGACCTTCACCGGCGGTGAGCCCGGCACCTTCACGGTGACCACCAGCCACGCCTATCCGGCGGTCCGCCTGAGCGAGACCGGGACCCTGCCGTCGACGGTGACCTTCACCGACCACGGCAACGGCACGGCCAGCCTGACCGGAACACCCTCGGCCGGCACCAGTCGTCGGTACACCATCGAACTGGTGGCGACCACCGGATCGGCCTCGGTCGACCAGCGCTTCACCCTCAACGTGACCTGAGCGGTCGGGGGCCGCCCGGCCCGGTCCCAGCCTCTAACGTGCGGGGCCGTGCCCAACGTGCGAGTGACCGCCCACCTCCCCACCACCAGGGTCGACCGGCCCGCCGAGTTCCTCACGGCCGAGGCCGTGGCCGAGGTGGCCTCGGCCCTCGAGGACGCTGGCTACGACGGGTGCCACGTCACCGACCACCCGGCGCCCGACGCCCGCTGGCTGGACGGTGGCGGTCATCACGCGCTCGACCCGTTTGTGGCGCTGTCGTTCGCCGCCGCCGCCACCACCACCCTGCGGCTGCAGACCTACATCTACGTGGCCGGCTACCGGAATCCCTTCCTCTCGGCCAAGTCGGCCCTGAGCCTCGATCTCCTCTCGGGCGGCCGGCTGACCCTGGGGATGGCCGCCGGCTACCTCAAGCCCGAGTTCGGCGCCCTCGGGGTCGACTTCGACGAGCGCAACGAACTGCTCGAAGAGGCGATCGAGGTGATGAAGCTGGCCTGGACCGGCGAGACCGTCTCCTACCAGGGGCGGCACTTCCGGGCCCGGGGGGTGCGCATGTGCCCGGCCCCGGTGGCCGACCCGCACCCGCCGATCTGGATGGGTGGGAATTCCACCCGGGCCATCCGGCGGGCCGTCGAGAGCTGCCAGGGCTGGGCGCCATTCCGCAGTGGACGCATCGCCGACTCGACCCGGACCGCCTCGGTCACCGGGATCGACGACCTGGTGCCCCGGATCGAGCTGGCCCGGCGCCACGCCGAGGTCGTCGGGCGGACCGAGCCCCTCGACATCTGCTTCAGCCTCGGGGACAACGAGGGCGGCCCGAGCGGCAACGCGGCCAAGCGGGCCGAGTTGGAGCGCCTGGCCGAGGTTGGCGTCACGTGGGTCTCGGTCGGCTTCGACGACCGGCCCGGCAGCACCCGCCGACAGGTCATCGACCGGGGCCGCCGCTTCGCCGACGAGGTGCTGGGCCCCCTGCGCTGACCGTCGGCCGCCCGGTTCGGCACCCCGCCGCCGCCGGGGGACGCCGACTTCGGCCGCCCCGCCGACCGGTGGAGGGCGACGGGAGTACGCTGGACCGGCAACCGGCTGACAAGGACGGCCCCGTGGGATCACCACTCGTGTGACGACCGCATGAGGCGCCTGGGGCTCTTCGCCGTCTCTCTCGCCGCCCTGATCGCCGCTGGCCTCGCCGGGGCTCTGATCAGCGGGCACATCAACGGCGGGCACGTCAACAACGGGCACCCGGCGGTGGCCACCACCACGAGCACCCACACCGATGCGACCACGACGACGACCGTCCCGCACTCCGGGGACATCGTCGAGGTGGCGAACGGCACGATCCAGCCGGGCGCCGCGGCCTACTTCACCCAGATCCTCCAGTCGAAGGGCTGGGCGACCGCCACCCCGATGAACGCCACCTCGCCGGTGACGGCCACCGGCGTCTACTACGCACCGGGCAAGGAGCCGGCGGCGCTATTGGCCGCCACCCAGCTCGGGATCGCCCCGTCCGCCGTCGCGCCCATCAACCCCAACGTCCCGTTGGGCACCACCCTCGGTCTCGACGTGGTGGTGATCATCGGCCCCGACCTGGCCTCCCGGGCGGCGGCCGCCCCCTCGACCTGAGCGCCAGGGGGCGGCCGCTCAGCCCGGGGCGGTCACCACCGAGTAGGTGTCGTGTCCCGACCGCAGGACCTTCCCCGGCGTCTCGCCGGTTGGCTTGCCGTCGACGATGGTCTCGACCCCGTTCACCAGGACCCGGGAGACCCCGATCGAGGCCGCGAACAACCTCGGCGCACCGCCGGGCAGGTCGTGGACCAACCGGGCCGGCTCGGACCCCACCGTCTCGGGGTCGAAGACGAACAGGTCCGCCCGCATCCCCTCGGCCACCAGCCCCCGGTCCCGGAGGCCGAAGAGCTCCGCCGGTTGCCGCGTCATCATCTCGACCGCCCGCTCCACCGGCACGAGTTTGCGGTTGCGCAGGCAGTCGCCCAGGAACGACGTCGGGTAGTTCGAGCCGCACATGCGGTCCAGGTGCGCCCCGGCGTCCGAACCGCCGACCATCGCCCTCGGGTCCTGCCAGGCCTCGGCCCGAAGGGCCCAGGTGGCGTCGTCCCGGTCGGTCGGCTTGGGCCAGAGCACGGTGCGCAAGTCGTCGGCGATGACCACGTCCAAGAGGGCGTCGAAGGGCTCGACCCCGCGCTCGGCCGCGATGTCCGACACATCGCGCCACTCCAGGCCCTCGTTTGCCTTCGAGAAGGTGTCGCCGATGACGTAGTTGCCCCAACCGGCGAGGCGCCGGAAGACGCCGGCCTCCTTGGCGTGGGCCAGGTCGTTCAGGTGCTTGCGGACCTCGGGATCACCGAGCTTGACGATCCGCTCGGGGACGGGCAGCCCGAGCACGTCGATCCAGCCCGGGATGAGAAAGAGCGCGCAGTGGTTGAGGAAGCTCATGTTCATCGGCACGAGGGTGGGCATGGTCAGGGCGACGATCCGCCCCCCGGCCGCCTCGGCGGCCGTCGAGGCCTCGAGCTGGTGCTGCATCTTCTCGGGGGCGCGCGAATCGACGGTGAGCAGGTTCCAGTTGAGGGGGCGCCGGGCGGTCGCGGTCATGGCCACCATCAGGTCGACCTCGACGTCGGAGAACGAGTCGAGGCACCCGCTCGTGATGTACTCGAGTGTCGTTCCCTCGTGGTCCCGGATCTCCTCGCAGAAGGCCAGCATCTCGCGGCGGTCTGCGTTGCGTGAATTGATCGGGTTGCCGTCGCCGTCCGAATGGGTCCGCGACTGGGACGAGGAGAACCCCAGCCCTCCGGCCTCCAGCGAGTCGGCCAGCAACCTGCGCATGGCGGCGATCTCGTCGTCGGTGGCCACCTCGGTCCCCCGCCCAGAGCCCATGACCTTGCGCCGCAGGGCGCAGTGGCCCACCAAGAACCCGGCGTTGACGCCGAGGTTGCCGTCGAGCCGGTCGAGGTACTCGCCGAAGGTCGACCAGTTCCACGGCACGCCGTTCTCGAGGGCCTCGAGCGGCATGCCCTCCACCTTGGCCATCATCCGACGGATGTAGTCGGCGTCCTCGGCATTGATCGGGGCCAGCGTGAACCCGCAGTTCCCACCGATGATCGTCGTCACCCCGTGCAGGTTGGAGGGCGACGCCGAGGGGTCCCAGAAGAGCTGGGCGTCGTAGTGGGTGTGCGGGTCGATGATCCCCGGAACCACCATCAGCCCGTCGGCCGGCAGCTCCCGGGCAACCTCCCCTTCCACCTGGCCCACGGCCACGATCCGGCCGTCGCCGATCCCCACGTCGGCCCGGCGGGGTGCTGCCCCGGTCCCGTCGACCACCGTGGCGCCGCGGATCACGTAGTCCAACATCGACAGGACCTCCTCTTTGGGGTCGGGCTCTTGGGGTCGGGCTCTTGGGGTCGGGCTCACACGGTCTGGCGTCGCCATCCGCCTCGGCGGGGCACCCCCGGGCCGGCGGACCGGGCCAGGTCTGGGATCTGACGCCCCGTCAGCTTAGGCCGGTCGGGTCGAGGGCAGGCCGAGCTTGCGGTGGTCCCAGCTCACGACCCGGTCGACGACGACTTTGACCACGACCCGCTTGTGGAGCATCGTCTCGACGAACGGGCGGAGCTGTTCGGTGTACTCGCCGTAGTAGCGCTCGAAGAGGTCGACCCCGAGCGAGAACATCCGCTCGGGGTCGTCCACGAACTCGGCCCGGCCCACCAGCTCGACCCCCCGGAGCTCCTCGTAGTAGTCGCCGTCCTCGAACAGACAGGTGATGCGGGGGTCCCGGCGCAGGTTCTGGACCTTCTGCGCCTTGGTCTTGGTCTCGACGGCGACCGAGCCCTCCAAGAACCCGTACCACATGGCCACGGCGTGGATCGTCCCGTCGTGGTTGATCGTGCACATTGACATCGGCCGGCGCTCGTGCAAGAAGGCGTCGACCTCCTCGGGGGTCATCTTGATGGCGGCCCGCTGATTCACCCCGTGGCCCATCGCCTCGCTCATGACCGCCTCCTCTCTGGTCCGGTGCCCGACCGGCTCGGCGCAGCGTAGCGAGGATCAAGAGTTCACCTCGTGGTCATCTCAGCGTTGCGGGTGGATCACTGACCGTTCACCTCGCTTTTCTAGCGTGACCACCGATGGCCCCATCCACCTCCCCTCGACCCCGGCACCCCGGGTCCCCGCCAAGGGGCCGGGACGGCGGGACCGCCACGATCACCCGCCTGAAGGAGCGATCGGCGCGCCCCGCTCGGGCCTCGGTTCTGGCTGCACTACGTCGGTACCTGCCGGCCAGGGCGGCGGCGGGGAACCGGCCCCCCCGTTCCCCGTCGTCGCCACCCCCCGGAGAGGCCAGGCGGGACCACCCGAGCTGGCCGGTCCCGACCCCCGACGACGCGGCCTGATGCCCGGCGCCCAGCCGCACCGGTGGTGACCACCACCGATACCCGTGAGCCGGCTCACGGGGCCACCCGCGACAGCCGTCCTCTGGTCCTGGTGGTCGACGACGAGGAGTCGTACCGTCAGGCGTTGGCCTCGGGACTCTCACGCGAGGGCTTCGCCGTCGAGCTGGCCGCCGACGGCCACGAGGCCCTTCGCCTCTTCCACCGGGTGCACCCCGACCTGGTGCTGCTCGACGTGATGCTGCCGGACCAGTCCGGCGTCGAGCTGTGCCAGCGCATGCGGGCCCTGGCTCCGATCCCCATCATCATGGTCACCGCCCGCGACTCCGAGGTCGACGTGGTGCTGGGCCTCGAACTCGGAGCGTCGGACTACGTGGCCAAGCCGTTCCGCCTGCGCGAGCTCGTCGCCCGGATGCGCGCCGTGCTCCGCCGGGGCTCCACCTCGCCGGCCCCGCGCGACGAGATCGTCCAGGTCGGCCCGGTCCGCCTGGACACCGGGCGCCGGGAGGTGACCGTCCACAGCCGGCCGGTCGACCTCTCGCGCAAGGAGTTCGACCTGCTGGCCCTGCTCATGTCCCACGCCGGCCAGGTGGTGACCCGGGAGTGGTGCATCGACCGACTCTGGTGGGACCAGGAGCTCTCCGACACCCGGACCCTCGACACCCACGTGAAGCGCCTGCGGCGCAAGATGGAGCCGGACCCGGCCCACCCCCGCCACCTGGTCACCGTGCGGGGCGTCGGCTTCCGCTTCGAGCCCTGAACCCACCGGGCGGCCTCGGGGCAGGCCCGGTACGCTCGACCCATGAGGAAAAAGGGCGAGTCGGTCCCCGACTTCGAGCTGCCCGACGAGAACGGGACGCCCCGGCGCCTGAGCGAGCTGTTGAAGGCCGGGCCGGTGGTGCTGTTCTTCTATCCGGCGGCCATGACCTACGGCTGCACCAAGGAGAGCTGCCACTTCCGCGACTTGAAGGCCGAGTTCGAGGCGCTCGGTGCCCAGAGGGTGGGCATCAGCGCCGACAAGGTCGACAAGCAGAAGCAGTTCTCCGACAAGCACGGGTTCGACTACCCCCTGCTCTCGGACGCGGACTTCACCGTGGCCAACGAGCTCGGGGTCAAGCGGGGCCTGTCCATCATGGGCAACCGCCGGACCACGTTCGTGATCGACACCGACCGCACCCTGCTCGACGTGATCCACACCGAGATCTCGATGAGCGCCCACGCCGACCGGGCCCTCGAGGTCCTGCGCCAGCGCACCGCCGCCGCCTGACGCGCCGACGGTGAGCAGCATCGAACCGGGCCCCGGGTTGGCCCCGAGCGGGCGGACCACCCTGCGGCGAAAGCGCGAGCGGGGCTCGGCCGAGCGGGCGGTGATCGACGCCGTCTTGGACGAGGGCTTCCTCTGCCACGTCGCCTTCAGCGACGGCACCACCCCCTACGCCGTCCCCATGGCCTACGCCCGCTGCGGCGACCTCCTCTACCTCCACGGGGCCTCGGGGAACCGGACGCTGCGGGCCCTGGCCGACGGCGCCCCGGCCTGTGTCACCGTCACCCTGCTCGACGGGCTGGTGCTGGCCCGCTCGGCCTTCCACCACTCGATGAACTACCGCTCGGTGATGCTGTTCGGCTCGGCGGGGCGGGTCGACGACGACGACGAGCAGTTGGCGGTGGCGGCGGCCCTGCTCGACCACATGGCCCCGGGGCGCAGCGCCGACGCCCGACCCCCCACCGCCAGCGAGCGCCGGGCGACGTTGATGCTCCGTTTCCCGATCGTCGAGGGGTCGGCCAAGGTGCGCACCGGGGGGCCGATCGATGACCCCGAGGACCTGGCCCTCGGGGTCTGGGCCGGGGTGGTGCCCTTCGAGCTCGTCGCCGGGCCGGCCGTCGCCGAGCCCGACCTCTCCGAGGGGGTCGCCACCCCGACCTACGTGGCCCGACCGGGACGCCGGCCGTGAGCCCGCCGACCCGCACGGTCGCCGTGACCGGTGCCGCCTCGGGGATCGGCGCCGCCTGTGCGGCCCGGCTGGCCGACGGGGGGCACCGGGTGATCGGGGTCGACCTGGCCGGCAGCGAGGTGGCGGCCGACCTCGGCACGGCCGAGGGCCGACGCCAGGCGATCGAGGCGTTGGGAGAGCGGGCCGGCGAGGGCCTCGACGGCTTGGTCACCTGCGCCGGGGTGGCCGGTGCCCCGTCGCGGCCCGGGGCCCTGTTGGTGTCGGTCAACTACTTCGGGACCGTGGCCCTCCTCGAGGGGCTGCGCCCGCTGCTGGCCCGGGGCCACGCACCCTCGGCCGTCGCCATCGGCTCGAACTCGGCGACGATCCAGCCCGGCATTCCGGCCCCCTTGGTGGCCGCCCTGGTCGCCGGGGACGAGCCGGCGGCCCGGCGCCTGGCCGACGAGTCGGGCTCGATGCTCACCTACCCGGCCACCAAGCTCGCCCTGGCCCTCACCGTGCGCCGCTGGGCGACGGGGGAGGACTGGGCGGGCGCGGGCATCCGACTCAACGCCGTCGCCCCGGGCATGGTCGAGACCCCCCTCGTGGCCGAGGGCCGGGCCGACCCCGAGGTGGCGCCCTTCTTCGAGATGCTGCCCATCCCGATCGGCCGGACGGGCCGGCCCGAGGAGATCGCCGCCCTGGTCGACCTCCTCCTCGGCCCCGACGGTGGTTACTTCTGCGGCTCGGTCCTCACCGTCGACGGGGGCAGCGAGGCGCTGCTTCGGGGCGCGGACTGGCCGGCCCCGTGGGACCTCGGCCTCGACGACCAGGCCCCCTGGCGCCGCCCGGCTCCCGGACCGCTCCCCCGGAGGACCCGGCCCGAGGCGCCCGAGGGGACCGAGAGCACCTAGGGGCGGGCCCGGTCACGGCGAGGGCCGGGCGGGCGGGCGGCGCCCGGCCTCACAAGGTGGCGTCGAGCCAGTCGAAGACGACCTGGTTCCGACGTTGCGGGGCCATCGGGGCGTCGTGGTACTCGGCCCCGTCGGCGGCCGTCAGGGTGACCAGGGTCTTGTGGCCCCCGAGGGCGTCGTAGAGCGACCGGGCGCCGCCGGGGTAGAAATTCTCCAGCTCGTAGTTGACGACGAGCACCGGGGTGCGCACCCGGTCGACCACGTCGCCGCAGTCGTAGCGCATGGCGGTCTGGCCGAAGTCCCACAGGCTCGGGAAGAGCCTCCCGGCCCGGGCGGCGGCCAGGTACGTCGGGCCGTAGATCTCCGAGCGCTTGGCGAATCCGAAGCGGTCGCTGGGCTCGACCGTGTGGGGCACGATCTCGTTGGTCCACACGGCGTCCACCTCGGCCCGGGTGGCCGTCGGGGTGAACAGGGAGCGGATGCTGGGCGGCCAGGCCAGCCAGGCGTTGACGATGCCCGGGTCGGCGCAGACCGCGCCCAGCCGGTGCTCAAAGGCCGCGGCGCGGATCACCGACTGGCCGCAGAAGCTCCAGCCGGTGAGCCCGATCCGGTCGGTGTCGACGTCGGGACGGGTGTGGAGCCAGTCCACGATGGGCGTGATGACGTGCTCCCAGTCCGGGCGGAAGCCGATGCCGCGCTCGAAGAGCATCGAGCCCTGGCCCGGGCCCTCGAAGAGCACGACGTTGTAGCCGCGCTCGAGGCCGGCGGCCCCACCCCAGGCGTAGACGTCGACGAACTGCGCGTCGCTCCCATTGTTGACGATGACCGTCGGGCGTCGGAGGCCCGATCCATCGGGCTTGAGGAAGTACCCGGGCAGCGTGGTCGACTCGTACGGGATGGCCACCCGCTCGAACGGGGGGTCCATGAGCTTGGTGGCCAGGTCCCACTGGCGCTGCATGGCGGCGTAGACGGCCGGCTCGGCGGCCGGGGTCGACGTGCCGAGCACGAAGTAGAGCGCCTGGTCGAAGTACTGGGCCGCCCGGAGATAGGCGGACCGGGCGCTGGCCCGGTGACCCGAACGCAGGGCCCCGTCGGCCAGGGCGGCCACCCGCGTGCCCATGTCGACGAAGCTGTCGAAATAGGTCTGGTAGCTCGGTCCGGCCGCCTGGATCTGGTTGATCGTGGCGATGATCTCCCCGGTCTCGCCGGCGCCGTACCCGACCCCGCCCAGGGCGAACAGGACCTCGAAATTGAGATCCGGATCGCTGAAGAAGCTGACACCGGTGGCCGGGTTTGCCGTGGGGGCCGGGGGCGGGACGGCGACGCTGGGCTCGGGTCCGGGGACCGGGCCCCGCGCCGCGTCGAGGGCGTCGGGGACCGCCGTGCCCCCGCACGACGCCAGGCCGGCCGCCAGCGCCGTGCCACCGGCGGCCGTCCAGCCGAGGAGCCGGCGCCGCGACACCGGGTGCCCGGTCCCGGCTGCAGGCGGGCCGCCGGCTTCGCGGTCGTCGCCGCCGCCGTCGCCGTCGCCGTCTCGGACCGCCCCCATCGACACCTCCGGGCCCCGATGCTGGCAGAGCCGGCTCACCTCGGCACACCCGGCGAGTCGCCGGGTGGTCCGCCCCGGCTGGCGGCGGCTACGGGGTGGCCGTCCCGGTGGACGCCCCGGTGGGTGCCCCCGGGGCCCCCCGGAAGCGCAGCCGGAAGGCCCCGTAGGCGGCCGGTCCGGCGACCAGCGGCAACCAGTAGGACGCCAGCCGGTAGGTGAGGGTGGCCAAGAAGGCGTCGCCCGAGGGCACCCCGGCCAGGATCAACAGCCCGGTCAGGCTGGCCTCGACGATGCCCAGCCCCCCCGGGGTGATGGGGACCAGCCCGATGATGCCGGCCACCGCGTAGGCCACCAGGACGAGCGACGGCCGGGGATGGCTGCCCGTCGCCCGCACCGCGGCCAGCAGGCAGTAGTAGTCGAAGCCGAGTCGCCCGGCCGAGAGGAGCACCGCCTGCCACCACTTCTTCCCCAGCACCGAGCGGATGAGATCGCGCTGGTGGAGCAGGGTCGTGTCGAGATCGGTCACCGGGGGCCGGCGACTGAAGACCCGGTTCCTCACCCGCTCGGCCAGCCGGCCCGCCCACCGCAGCGGGGCCTCGGTCGCCAGCACCCACGCACCGAGGGCGGCGAAGATGACGAAGCCGATCGCACCGAGGATGGCCGCGTTGTACAGGCCCCGGTTGACCGGCACGCCGAAGAGGATGACCGGGAGGGCGAAGAGCGGGAGGGCGAGCAGCCCGCCCACCCCCAGGAGGGAGAACGCGGTGAGCCCGCCCACCGTGTCGGCGCTGCTGCCCTCGCTCCGGGCCAGCATCCGGAACTGCACGGCGGCGCCGGCCGCCGCCCCCCCGGGCATGATGAGGCTGATCGAGTTCCCGGCCAGCTGGGACGTGACCACCGAGAACCACCCCTTGGTGCGAAGCGCCATCCGCTGCAGGGTGAACGTGCAGGTGAAGTGGGCCAGCTCCGCCACGATGGCGACGGCGAACCAGACCGGCTCGAGGGTCGACAGGCGGGGCCAGGACCCGAGGACCTCGGTGATCTTGGGCAGGACCAGGTAGATGGCGACCCCGGCGACGGCGATCACGACGGCCCGCTTGACCACCGTCTTCCAGGGGAACGGGTGGCCTTCCTCGCGCTCGAGCTCCGCCGAGAAGGGGGTCTCATCGAAATCGTCGGAACGGTCGCCCACGATGCACCCTCAGGTCCGGCGGGGTCCCCGGTTGGTCACCGGAGCCACCGGCCGAGGGCTTGACACCGACTTGTTAGCCGGTCCTCGGCCCGACGGTCCACCGTCTGCACGGAGCTGGCCGCCGAGCGACCGCCACCCGGCGGGCCCGGTGGTCCGCTCCGTCGGTGCTCAGGGAATGCGGATGTCGTGGTGCGCGGCGGCCAGCCGCCGGTCGTCGTCGGTCAGTTGGGCCACGGCGGCCGGGGTGACCAGGCTCCAGTGACGGCCGACCGGGCAGCGCTGCAGGCGCCACCAGCCGAGGCGGACGGCCTTGAGCGAGGCCCCCGGGATCCAAAAGGTGGTGAACAGATGACCGCGGCGGCAGCGCACCACCGTGTCGACGCCGAAGAGGGAGCCCCGCCGGCGGGCCACCACGACGGTCTCGGCCAGCAGGGCCACGACGGCCAGGGCGAGGAGCTTGCGGCGCACGGGCCCAGGCTAGGCCGGGCGTCGCTGGCCCACGGCCTCGGCCGCTCGGGCCGCCGCCGTTTTCCCAAGGCTGGACTTATCAGGTTAGCCTTAGGACATGCCCCCCGAGCCGGACCCCCACGACGTGGCCAGCTCGCTGCGGGTGAGCATCGGGTTGTTCGTGCGGCGGCTGCGTCAGGTCCCGGCCGAGGGTGACCTGACCCTGCCCGAGACGTCGGCCCTGGCCCGCCTGGACCGGGGCGGGCCGACCACCGCCGGCGCGCTGGCCAAGCTCGAGCAGATCAGCCCCCAGTCGATGGGCGCGACCCTCGGCGCACTCGAGGCCCGCGGCCTGGTCAAGCGACGCCCCGATCCCGACGACGGCCGCCGGGTCGTCCTCTCGGCCACCGAGGCCGGGCTCCGGGTCCTGTGGAGCCGCCGCAACGCCCGGACCGAGCAGATGGCCCGGGCCCTCTCGACCGGCTTCACCCGCTCAGAACTGCGGCAGCTCATGGCGGCCGCGACGTTGATCGAGCGCCTGGGCCAGAGCATCTGATGGCGCCGGCCGGCGACCCGGTCGCGGCCCCGGTGGACGACCGCTACAAGTGGATCGCCCTGTCGGTCACGACCCTCGGCGCACTGATGGCGACCATCGACGGCTCGATCATGCTCATCGCCCTGCCGGACATCTTCAGGGGTATCCGCCTAGACCCGTTGCTCCCGGGGAACAGCTTCTACCTGCTGTGGATGATCCTCAGCTTCCTCATCGTGACCAGCGTGCTCGTGCTGAGCCTCGGGAGGTTGGGTGACATCTACGGGCGGGTCCGGGTCTACAACGCGGGATTCGCCATCTTCACCTTCTTCTCCCTCCTGCTCTCGATCACCTGGATGTCGGGGCCGGCGGCGGGGATCTGGCTGATCGTGATCCGGGTCTTCCAGGGCGTCGGCGCGGCGATGCTCTTGGCCCAGTCGGCCGCCATCCTCACCGACGCCTTCCCGAAGGACCAGCGGGGGATGGCCCTCGGCATCAACCAGACGGCCGCCATCAGCGGGACGTTCATCGGCCTGGTGCTGGGCGGCGTCCTGGCCCCCATCAACTGGCGGCTCATCTTCTTGGTCTCGGTCCCGATCGGGCTGTTCGCCACCATCTACGGCTACCGGGTCCTGCGCGAGGTCGGGGTGTCGCATCGGGCCCGGATCGACTGGGCCGGCAACGCGACCTTCGCCGTGGGCCTGGTCCTGATCATGGTGGGGATCACCTACGGCATCGAGCCCTACGGCGGCCACGCCATGGGGTGGACCAACCCGGTGGTCCTGGCCGAGTTGGCGGCGGGGGTGGCCCTGCTCATCGTGTTCTGCGTGATCGAGTCCAAGGTGCCCGAGCCCATGTTCCGGCTCCCGCTCTTCAAGATCCGCGCCTTTACCGCCGGCATCTTCGCCAGCTTCCTGGCCGCCATCGGGCGGGGGGGGCTCATGTTCATGCTGATCATCTGGCTGCAGGGGATCTGGCTCCCGCTCCACGGCTATTCGTTCAGCGTGACCCCGCTGTGGGCGGGCGTCGCCATGCTGCCGTTGACCGCCGGCTTCCTCATCGCCGGCCCGACCTCGGGGATACTCTCGGACCGCTTCGGCGCCCGGCCCTTCGCCACCGGCGGCATGCTCGGCTCGGCGGCCTGCTTCGTCCTGCTCGAGGTCCTGCCGACCGACTTCCCCTACTGGGCCTTCGGGCTGCTGCTCTTCGCCATGGGGCTGTCGATGGGCGGCTTCGGCTCGCCCAACCGGGCCGGCATCATGAACTCGCTGCCGGCGGCCGACCGGGGTGCGGGGTCGGGGATGAACACCACCTTCCAGAACTCGGCCCAGGTCCTGTCGATCGGGATCTTCTTCACCCTCATGATCGTGGGGCTGACCGCCACCCTGCCGGCCAGCCTCTACCACGGGCTGACCGCCCACGGCGTCCCCCGGGCCAGCGCGCGCTGGCGGTCTCCCACCTGCCCCCGGTGTCGACCCTGTTCGCGGCCTTCCTCGGCTACAACCCGGTCCAGCACCTGGTGGGGGTGCGGGTCCTGTCGCACCTCAGCGCCGCCCAGCGCCAGGCCCTGGTCGGACGCACGTTCTTCCCCTCGCTCATCCTCGGGCCGTTCCGCCAGGGCCTGCACGCCGCCTTCGACTTCGCCGTCGTGGCCTGCCTGGCCGCCGCCGCCGCCAGCTGGGCCCGGGGGGCCCAGTACGTCGACCCGGGGGTGGCCGACGGCCCGGCCGACGGGCCGGTCACTGCGACCGAGGCCCTCGGCCCCTCCCGGGTGCCGGCCGAGGCCGGGGGCTCCCGGCGGACCTGAGCGACCGGGCCCAAGGGCCGAGGGCGAACCGGGGCTCGCCTCAGATCGTGTGCTTCATGTTCTCGAACCGGGCGAATTGCCCGAGGAACAACAGGTGGGCCGAACCGGTCGGCCCGTTGCGGTGCTTGGCCACGATGACCTCCGCGTCGTCGCGCCGGTCGATGGGCACGTCCGCGTCGTACTGGGACTCCCGGTAGATGAACAAGACGACGTCGGCGTCTTGTTCGAGCGAGCCCGACTCGCGCAGGTCCGAGAGCATGGGGCGCTTGTCCTGGCGGGCTTCCAGGCCACGCGACAGCTGTGACAGGGCCACCACTGGGACCTGGAGCTCGCGGGCGAGGATCTTCAGGCTCCGGCTGATCTCGGCCACCTCCACCTGGCGGTTCTCCGCCTTGGCCCGGCCGGTCATCAGCTGGATGTAGTCGACGACCACCAGTCCGAGGTCCCCCTCGGCCTTCTTCAGCCGGCGGGCCCGGGCCCGGATGTCGTGCACCGACAGGTTCGGGTTGTCGTCGATGAAGATGGACGAGCCGCTGAGCCGGGTCACCGCGTTGCCGAGCTTCCCCCAGTCCGACTCGCGGATCTGGCCCACCCGGAGCTGCTGGGCGTCCACCTTGGCCTCCGAGGCCAACAACCGCTGCGTCAGCTCGAGGTGGCCCATCTCGAGCGAGAAGAGCAGGGCCGGGCGGCCGAGGTCGATGCCCACGTGGGCCAGCATCCCGAGGGCGAAGCTCGTCTTGCCCATGGCCGGGCGGGCCCCGACGATGGTCAGGCTCGACGCCTGCAGCCCGGCCAGGATCCGGTCCAGGTCCAGGTACCCGGTGGCCAGGCCGGTCAGGCTATCGCCGCGCCGCGAGAGCTCCTCGATGCGGTCCAGGCTCGGCCCCACCAGGTCCCGCAACGAGGCGATGGTGTCGGTGGTCCGGCGCTGGGCCACGTCGAAGATCATCTGCTCGGCCTCGTCCACCGCCCCGGTCACGTCCTCAGGGACCGAGTAGCCGAGCTCGGCGATCTCCCCGGCCACCCCGACGAGCCGCCGGAGCAGCGAGTGCTCCTCGACGATGGTGGCGTAGTGGGTGGCGTTGGCGATCGAGGGGGTGTTGGCCTGCAGGGAGACCAGCTGGGCGGGGTCGCCGATGGCCTCGAGCACCCCGGCGCGCCGCAGCTCGTCGGTCACGGTGACCGCGTCGATCGGCTCCCCCCGGTCGTAGAGGGCCTGGACGGCGCTGAAGATGTGGCCGTGGGCCGGCTTGTAGAAGTCGGCGGCCGAGCAGATCTCGAGGGCGGCCGAGGTGGCGTCGGCCGAGAGCAGCATGGCGCCGAGCAGCGACTCCTCCGCTTCGAGATTGTTGGGGGGCACCCGGGGCCCGCTGGCGGCGGGCCGGAGGGGGACGGGACGGCTGTCGTCGAAGGCCTGGACCATGGCCTCCCTACCCTGACGGAAGGGGCGTGTGGACGGTAAGGGTCACAACCTGGGGATTCCGGGCGCAAAAGCCCTGGTGAGCTTTGTGGATAAACCGTGGACGGCGCTCCACCGGCTGGGGAGCGTCGGGGCAGGGGCCGGGTCGCACGCGGCCATGGTGCCCGGCGGTAGTGACAGCCGGCGGCGCTCCCCGGTGGCGAAGGGCTCCCGGCCCCCGGTCGACCGTCGGCGGCCGGCGTCAGCCGGCGGCGACGACCTCGACGGTCACGGTGGTCCCGATGTCACCGAGGATCTGCACGGGCACCTCGTAGGTCCCGACCGCCTTGATCGCCTCGTCCAGCACCACGTGGCGGCGGTCGAGTTCGACCCCCGTTTGGCCCTTCACCGCCTCGGCCACGTCGGCGGCGCTCACCGACCCGAAGAGCTTCCCGGCCGAACCGGCCCGGGCCTCGAGGCGCAGCACGGTGCCGGCCAGGATCGACACCTGGGCCTCGGCCGTCTCGCGGTCCTTGGCCTCGCGCAGGTCCCGGCCCCGGCGCATCGCCGCCGCCTGGTCGCTCACCCCGGCGCTGGCCACGATGGCCCGCCCCTCGGGAAGGAGGAAATTCCGCGGCGAAACCTCCCGACACCTCGACGATGTCCCCGCGGCGGCCAACGCCGTCCACGTCACTGCGCAGGACCACCTTCATCAGGACTCGACCTCCGCTTCGGGAGCGCCGGCCGCCGACTCCTCGGTGACACCGGCCTCCCCGGCACCGGCCGATGGCCCGTCGGTCGGGGTCGTCTCGGGCAGCGCCGGTCCGTCGGTGGTCGCCGCCGCCTCGGTGACCGGTGCGCCCCCGTCGGCCGGTGGGGCACCCTCGGCCGGTGCGGCGGGCGCGGCCGGTGCGGCGGCCCGAGGCTCACGGGGACCGGTCGAGCGGTCACCGCGATCGCCCCGGTCACCGCGGTCACCGCGGTCGCCGCGGTCGCCCCGATCGCCTCGGCCGCCTCGGCCGCCGGGCCGCTCGGTCACCGTGCGCTGGGTGTAAGGCAACAGGACCAGCTCTCGGGCCGTCTTGATGGCCATGGCGATGTCCCGCTGGTGCTGGGCGCAGTTGCCGGTGACCCGGCGGGAGCGGATCTTGCCCCGGTCGCTCATGTACTTGCGCAGCAAGGGCACGTCCTTGTAGTCGACCCACTCCACCTGGTCCCGGCACATGGCACAGGGCTTCTTCTTCACCCGGCGGTTGAGTTCCTTGGGCGCCCGACGCTGGGTCCCCCCGCGGTAGTTGCTCCTGGCCATCAGAAGGGCTCCTCGTCGAAGCCGTAGCCGGCGGGCGCCGGGCTCTCGGCCCGCGGCGGTGCCTGGGAACGGCCCCCGCCGCCGCGGCCCCCGCCGTCGCCGGGGCCGCGACGCTCGTTCTTGGTCACCTGGGCGGTGGCCCAGCGCAGCGACGGACCCACCTCGTCGGCGATGACCTCGACCTTGGAGCGGCGGTCCCCGTCGGGGGTCTCCCAGCTGCGCTGCTCGAGCCGGCCGGCCACCACGACCCGGGCCCCCTTGCTCAGGGTCTCGCTCACGTTCTCGGCCATCTCGCGCCAGCACACGACGTCGAAGAAGCTGGTCGCCTCCTCCCACTCCTGGGTCTGGCGATTCTGCCAACGGCGGTTCACGGCGAGGCCGAAGCTGGCCGTCGGCTGCCCGGTGTTGGTGAACCGGAGCTCGGGGTCCCGGGTGATGTTGCCGACCAGCGTCACGCTGTTATCGGGCATGGTGTCCTCCTCGCGTTTGGAACCGGTCCATGGTCAGCCCGCCGCCTTGGCCGGCGCCTCGGGACGCTTGGCCACCTTGTCGGGCAGGCGGATCACCTTGTGCCGGAGCACCTCGTCGGCCAGGGTGAGCATCCGGTCCAGGTCGGCCACCGTCTGGGGTGGGCCGCTCAGCTCGACCAGGACGTAGTAGCCCTCGCGCTTGTGCTTGACCTCGTAGGCGAACTGGCGGCGGCCCCACCGGTCCACCGCCCCCGGTGTGCCCCCGGTGGCGCGGACGGTCTCGAGCACCCGGTCGACCACGGCCTGGATCGCCGGTGGCTCGGTGCCGGCATCGAAGATGATCATGACTTCGTAGGGCCGCATCGGCGGCTCACCTCCCTCCGGACCGGACGGCGGGCCGTCCGGGCCCCGTCGATCGGGGCAGGGTGTCGAGTTGGGTGGCCGGGGCAGGGGCCCCGGTCGACCGGCCGATGTTAGCCGCAGGCGGACCGGGCCGTTGCCCGGCCCGCTAGGACCCCGGGACGTCGGGGGCCAGGGACTCGCGCAGCTCGGCCGAGGCGTGATAGGTCTCGTCGTCGCCGGGGAACCGCCCCGAGCGCACGTCGTCGGCGAAGGCGGCGACCGCCGCGGTGGCCTGCTCACCCAGGTTGGCGTAGCGGCGGACAAATTTCGGCGGCGTCCGCGAGCCCAGGCCGACCAGGTCGTGGAAGACCAGCACCTGGCCGTCGCAGCCCGCCCCCGCCCCGATGCCGATGGTCGGCACGTCGACCGCCTCGGTCACCCGGGCGGCTACCACGTCCGGCACGCCCTCGAGCACCAGGGCGAAGCACCCGGCGGCGGCCAGCGCCTTGGCCGCGTCGAGCAGCGCCCCGGCGGCGTCCGCGTTGCGGGCCTGCACCCGGTACCCCATGGCCAGGACCGATTGGGGGGTGAGCCCCAGATGGCCCATCACCGGGATCTCGGCCCGGATGATCCCCTCGACCGCCGCCAGCCGGGCCCGGCCGCCCTCGAGCTTGACCGCCTGGGCGCCGGCCCGGACCAAGGTGGCCGCGTTGGCCACCGCCTCGTCGGTGCTCAGGTGGTAGCTCATCCATGGCATGTCGCCCACGATCAGACAGCGCGGGCGGGCCCGGGCCACCGCGGCCACGTGGTGGGCCATGTCATCGATGGTGACGTGGAGGGTGTCGTCGTAGCCGAGGACGTTGTTGGCGACCGAGTCCCCCACCAAGACGAGGTCGGCCCCGCCCTGGTCGACGAAGCGGGCCGACGGCTCGTCGTAGGCGGTCACCATGACGAGCGGCGTGGCGCCGTCGCGGCGCTTGCGGGCCCGCAGGCCCGGCACGGTGACCGGCTCGCTCACGCCCGGCCGGCCCGGGACCGGGCCGGGGAGACCCCGCCGGCGGGGTACTTGCGGGTGAGGTGGTGCCAGGCACACGCCGGGCACACCTCGACGTCGTAGCAGAGGACCGGCTCGGGGCGGCGGCGCAGGCGGTTGAGCTCGGTCGCCGTGCCCGGGCACCGCCCCCCGGCCGGCAGGCCGGCCCCGAACACGTAGGTGACCTGCACGGTGGCGGTCGACTCGCAGATCGGGCAGTCCTCGCCGGTCGCCTTGCCCACGTTGCGCGCCGCCCGGAGCAGCTCGGGGTGGGCGTCGCAGACGTCGACCCGCTCGACCCGGCCCTTGCGCACGTCTCGGACCACGGCGTTGCGGGCCAGCCGGTACTCGACCCGCGCCCCCCGCTCGACGCCCCGGGTCTCCCCGACGCCCCCGTCCGGGAGGTCACGGTCACGGTGTCGAGGCTAGCCCCCCCAGGCGTGTCGGGAGGCACCCCCGGGGGGGCGCCCCCGACCCGGGATCCGGGGGCCCCCGGCGCGTTCTGCACCAACCGCTATATCGAAGCGATATAGTGGCCCCATGTTGGACCTGGCCATCTTGGGGCTGCTCGAAGAGGGCGAGCTCCATGGCTACGAGATCCGCCGGCGCCTGCGGGAGCACCTAGGGCTCCTGGCCAACGTGTCGTTCGGCTCGCTGTACCCGGCGCTGGGCCGCCTCGAGGCGGCCGGCGCGCTCGAGGCGGTGGAGGCCGCCGGGGCCGGGCCCCGTCGGCCCGACGTCCCGCCGACCGGCTCGCTCAGCGGCGAGTGGGCGGTGCTCAAGGCCCGCCGCCACACCGGGACCCGGGGCCGGCGCTCCCGCAAGGTCTACCGGATCACCGAGGCCGGACGGGCCCAGTTCACCGAGCTGCTATCGGGGGCGGGGGCCGACGACGCCCGCAGCTTCGGGCTGCGCCTAGCCTTCGCCCGCCACCTCGCACCCCAGGCCCGCCTCGCCCTGCTCGAGCGCCGGCGGGCCCAGCTGGTCCAACGCCTGGGCGAGGTCGGGACCGCCTCGGGCGAGGCCGACCTGGACGTCTACGCCCGCTCGGTGGTCGAGCACACCGCCGACGCGCTGGCCCAGGACGTCTCGTGGCTGGACCGGCTGATCGAGATCGAACGACGTGAGCACCCCGAGCAGTCCCTGACGACCGTGAGCGGGCCGAGCGGCCCGGACAAGGAGAGAAACCGATGAGCACCGTCCGAGTGGCGATCGCCGGCGTGGGCAACTGCGCCAGCTCGCTGATCCAGGGCATCTCGTACTACCGCGACGCCCGGCCCGACGAGGTCGTCCCCGGCCTCATGCACGTGGTCCTGGGGGGCTACCACGTGGGCGACCTCGAGGTGGTCGCCGCCTTCGACGTCGACGCGGCCAAGGTGGGCACCGACCTCGGCAAGGCGATCTTCGGCGGCCAGAACAACACCATCCGCTTCGCCGAGGTGGGCGAGCTGGGCGTCACCGTCCAACGGGGCCCGACCCTCGACGGGCTGGGCCGCTACTACCGCGAGGTCGTCGAAGAGTCCCCGGCGGCCCCGGTCGACGTGGCCGCCGCCCTGCGCGAGGCCCGGGCCGACGTGCTGGTGGCCTACCTCCCGGTCGGTTCCGATCAGGCCCAGCGCGCCTACGCCGAGGCCTGCCTGGAGGCCAAGGTGGCCTTCGTCAACGCCATCCCGGTGTTCATCGCCTCGAACCCCGAGTGGGCGCGGCGCTTCGCCGACGCCGGGGTCCCGATCGTGGGCGACGACATCAAGAGCCAGGTGGGCTCGACCATCGTGCACCGGGTGCTCACCCGGCTCTTCGAGGACCGCGGCCTGGCTCTCGACCACACCTACCAGCTCAACGTGGGCGGCAACATGGACTTCCGCAACATGCTCGAGCGCGAGCGCCTCGAATCCAAGAAGATCTCCAAGACCCAGGCCGTCACCAGCCAGATCGAACACGGCGCCCTGGCCCAAGACGACGTCCACATCGGGCCGTCGGACCACGTCCCGTGGCTCAACGACCGTAAGTGGGCCTACATCCGCATGGAGGGTCGCAACTTCGGCGACGTGCCCCTCAACCTGGAGCTCAAGCTCGAGGTGTGGGACTCCCCCAACTCGGCCGGGGTGATCATCGACGCCGTGCGGTGCGCCAAGCTGGCCCTCGACCGCGGCGTCGGCGGGCCCCTCCTCGGGCCCTCGGCCTACTTCATGAAGTCGCCGCCGGTGCAGTACCACGACGACGAGGCCCAGCGGCTGGTGGAGTCGTTCGCCGCCGGCGAACCCGGTCCCGCCTGGCCCGAGGGCTGACCCCGGGCCCGGCGGGTCAGGGCGGGCAGGGCAGGCCGAAGGCAGCCAGGACGGCAGCGGGGACCGTCACGTAGGTGGCCGCCGCCGGGGTGGTCGACCCGACGAGGGGGCAGCCCACCTCGGCCGAGCCGAAGCCCGTGACCCGCCACACCCCGTCAGCCAGGTGGACGAAGCCGTAGCCTCCCTGGAAGCTGGCCCGGTCACCGGCCGAGGGACCGACGTCGAACTTGGCCCAGGTCGAATCGACCGTCGAGACGCTGACCCCGGTGAGGACGTAGCTCGAGGGGGCGAGCCCCTGGGCGCTCTGGTAGGCCCTCACCGCCCTGGTGATGTCGGGCAGGGTCGCGTTGGCGGCGATGGTGGTGGTCGTGGTGGTCGGCGCCGCCGAGGGCGCGCCCGAACCACACGCGCTGAGGGCGACACCGGCGGCGACGAGCACGCCCGCCGCCGCCGTCCGCCACCGGTTGGCTGGAGCACCCGTGGCCATCGTCTCGTCGGGGCTCATCCTGGCACGCCCGGTTCCCCGGGCGCCGGGCCGTCGGGGGGCCGGGGGGACCCCGGCGGGGTCTCCCCGGCCCCGCCCCGGGCGGCCCACCACTCGTCGAGACGCCGGCCGGCCTCTTCGGGCCCGAGGGGGCCCTCGTCGAGCCGCAGCTCGAGGAGGAACGACAGGGCCTGGCCCACGGCGGGGCCCGGCGCCAACCCGAGTCGGGCCATCACCTCGTTCCCGTCGAGCTCGGGGCGGATGGCCTCGAGTGACTCGCGCTGGGCCAGTTCGGCGATACGCGCCTCGAGCTCGTCCATCCGCCGACCGAGCGCCTTGGCCTTGGCCGCGTTGCGGGTCGTGCAGTCGCAACGGGTCAGCTCGTTGAGCCGGTCGAGCAGCGGCCCGGCGTCGCGCACGTAGCGGCGCACGGCGCGGTCGCTCCAGCCCAGCCGGTAGGTGTGGAACCGCAGATGGAGCTCGACCAGGGTCACGACCGTCTCGATGTCCTCGCGCGCGTAGCGCAGGGCCTCCATGCGCTGGCGGGTCATGCGGGCCCCGACCACCTCGTGGTGGTGGAACGTCACCCCGCCCGGGCCGAAGGCCCGGGTCCGGGGCTTGCCGACGTCGTGGAAGAGGGCGGCCAGGCGCAACAGGCGGTCCGGCGACGTCTTGTCCACCACGGCCAGGGTGTGGGCCAGGACGTCTTTGTGGCGGTGGATCGGGTCCTGTTCGAGGGCGAGGCCGGGCAGCTCGGGCACGAACTCGGCCGCCAGCCCGGTGTCGACGACGAACCACAGGCCGACCGACGCGCTGGGCACCACGACCAGCTTGTCGAGCTCGTCGCGGATGCGCTCAGCCGAGACGATCTCGAGGCGGTGGTGGCCCCGGCGAACCGCTTCGACCAGGGCCGGGTCGGGTTCGAGGCCGTAGGCGGCGATGAACCGGGCCGCCCGCAGCATCCGCAACGGGTCGTCGTCGAACGACACGTCGGGCTCGAGGGGGGTGCGGAGGCGTCCGGCCGCCAGGTCGGCGATCCCGTCGAACGGGTCGACCAGGGTCAGCGCCGGGAGGGCCAGGGCCATCGCGTTCACCGTGAAGTCGCGCCGGGCCAGGTCCTCGACGATGTCGTCGCCGAAGGTGACGTCGGGCTTGCGCGAGTCGGGCCGGTAGGCCTCGGCCCGGTGGGTGGTGATCTCATAGCGCCGCCCGGCGTGGCGAGCGCCGATGGTGCCGAACCGCTTGCCCTGGGTCCACACGGCATCGGCCCAACCCGAGACGAGCGCTTCGATCTCGTCGGGCCGGGCGTCGGTCGTGAGATCGAAGTCGAAGTCCTCGTCGGCGGGGCCCGGGCGCCCACGGGGGCCCTCGACGAGCGCGTCGCGCACCGAGCCGCCGACCAGATAGAGCGAGTGCCCCGCGCCCGAGAACCGTTTGGCCAGCGCCGTCGTGGCCTCCACCAGGGGCCGGAAACGCTCGGGCATGGGCGGGCGCGGCACCGGCACACGCTAAACGACCCTGTCGGGGGGTCGGCACCGGTTAGCGTTGCCCGGTGTCGTTGCGCTTCGCTCGGTCCACCGGGCCGGCGGTGCTCGTCGTGCTCGGCGCTTGCGTCTCCTTGGGCCTTCTCGGCGCGTCGGGGACCGCAAGCGCCGCGCCCGGCGGGGCGCGGGGCGCGGCCCGGGTGGCCACGTTCTCGCTCCTGGCCCAGCCGTCGGCCTGGGTCATGCCCGGTCAGTCCTTCACCATCGACCTGGGCATCCCGGCGGGCACCCCGGCGGGCGCCCAGGTCGCGGTGACCCTCTACGACAAGCTCGGGACCCGCTCGGCCTTCGAGCAGACCCTGTCGGGACCCCCGGCCGGCCCGGTCCTCGACCGGACGGCCCCGGTCGGCCTGTCGACCCTCGCTCCGGGGTCCGGTGGGCCCCAGCTCTCGGCGGCGGTCTTCCCCGAACAGCCCACCGGCGGGGCGGTCG
Organism: uncultured Acidimicrobiaceae bacterium; assembly: GCA_963836375.1. Taxonomy (GTDB): domain Bacteria; phylum Actinomycetota; class Acidimicrobiia; order Acidimicrobiales; family RAAP-2; genus CAWIJK01. The sequence continues at coordinate 960,312 of CAWIJK010000004.1, forward strand.
GCCCGGTCCTCGACCTCCACTGCGTGGCCGACACCGGATCGTGCTCGGGGGTCTACCCCGCCGTGGTCTCCCTCGAGCGCCCTTCGGGGGGCGGGACCCTGGGCCACTTCACCACCTACCTCACCTACGCCGAGGCCAAGAGTGCCCAGCCGCTGCGCTTCGCCTGGGTGGTCCCGGTGGCCGCGCCGGTGGTCATCCGGCCCGCCGCCGGGCCGGCCGCCACCCTGGCCCCACCAAGCGCGGCCGAGGTCACGGCGATCGCCCGGCTGGCCGCGGCGCTCCGCGCCTCGTCGGTGCCGGTCACCGTCGAACCCTCGCCCCAGACCGTCGCCACCCTGAGCACCCTGCCCGGCCGGTTGGGCGTCGTCGGTCGCGGCGCCGTGGCCGACCTGGCCGCGCTGTCGGGCGACCAGGCCGTCCATGACGTCCCCCCCCAGCCCTACGTCCCGATCGACGCCGACGCCCTGAGCGGCGAGGGGGCCGAGCTGGCCGGCCAGTTGGACGAGGGGGACTCGGCCCTCGGTCGGGCCGGGATCGCCACCACCCCGACGGGGACCGCCGCCGCCTGGGTCGCCCAGGGGGGGGTCTCGGCCGACCTCGGCGCCAGCCTGGAGACCATCGGCAGGGCGGTCGGCTCGCCGATGCAGGTCGTGGTGCCCGACGCCACCTTGGTCCCGCCGGCCGGGGCCTCCTCGGGGATCACCTGGGGCTACCCGTTCAACCTCGCCCTCGGACGGGGGCGCACGTTCCAGGCGGCGGCCTCCGACGGCGGGCTGGCCGCCCACTTCACCGCCGAACCCGATGACCCGGCCCTGGCCGCCAGCCAGCTCCTGGCCGACCTGGCCTTCATCCACTTCGAGCAGCCGAACCTGGTCGACCCGCGCGGGGTCATCGCCGTCCCCCCCACCGGCTGGACCCCAAACGCCGCCTTCGACGACGCGCTGCTCGACGGCCTGCGGGGCAATCCCGACATCGAACCGGTCACCCTCGCCGGGTTCTTCGCGCAAGTGCCCCTCGGCGGCAACGGGGCGCCGACGTCGCGCGCCGCGGCCCCGGGCAACGGCACCAGCCTCCCCGCCGGCCTCGCCCACCAGATCTCGGCCGGTCGCCTCCGGCTCACCGCCTTCGACAGCGCGGTGCCCAAGAAGTCCACCCCGGTCCTGAGCCAGCTCGACGACATCTTGCTCGCCTCGCAGTCGATCGGGCTCAGCCCCCCCGAGCAGCGGGCTGGCGTCGACACCTTCGAGCGGGCGCTCACCGGCCAGCTCTCGTTGATCCAGCTGGCCACCGAACGGACCATCACCGTCACCGCGCGCACCGCGGCCATCCCCATCACCGTCTTGTCCAACGCGCCCTACACGGTCGTCGGGACCTTGACCCTCACGTCGAACAAATTCATCTTCCCGCCCCCCGGCTCGACCCGCTCGGGGGTCGTGCTCGACCACCCGACGACCCCGTTGCGGATCGAGGCGGTGGCCCGCACCTCGGGCGACCTGCCAGTGGAGGCCGTCTTCAGCTCGCCAGCCGGTGACCTCGAGATCGCCCGCGGTCAGCTCACCGTGCGCTCGACCGCCATCTCGTGGGTCGGCATCATGCTCACCGCCCTGGCCCTGGCCGTGCTCGGCGCCTGGTGGGCCCGGACCTGGTGGGCCGGGCGGCGCCGCAAGCTGGCCGAGCGGGCCGCCGCCGGCCGGGCCGGGTGAGCTTCGGCCGTGAGTGAGCTGATCGGGGCCTCGGCCGACCCCTCGCTCCCCCCGGGGAGCGAGGGCCCGGCGTTCGAAGAACAGCTGCGCCCCGCCCCCCCCGGCCCGCCCACCGCTGGCGGGGGCGGGGGCGGCTCGGGCCCGGACCCGGGCTCGGGGCGGCCGGTCAACCTGCGCCGGGCCACCGTGGGCATGGCGGTAGGCACCGGGCTCTCCCGGCTGACCGGGGTCGCCCGGGTGCTCGCCTTGGCCTACGCGCTGGGCTTCACCCGGCTGGCCGACGCCTACAACCTGGCCAACGTCACCCCGAACATGCTCTACGACATCATCTTGGGCGGGGTGCTGTCGGCCACGTTCATCCCGGTCTTCGTGGACCGCTTGGCCACCCGGTCCGAGCGGGAGGCCTGGCGGGCCATCTCGGCCGTCGTCACCCTGGCCGTGGTGGTGCTGGCCGGGGCCAGCGTCGTCTTCTTCCTCTGCGCCCCGCTGATCATCTCGGCGTACACCTCGCTCGACCACGCCCACAGCCTGGTGGGCACCGCGGCGCTCACCCACGAGCGCGAGGTGGCGACCACCCTGCTTCGCTGGTTCGTCCCCCAGGTCTTCTTCTACGGGATCATCGCCCTGGCCACCGCCCTGCTCAACACCCGCCGCAAGTTCGGCGCCCCGGCCTGGGTGCCCATCGCCAACAACCTGGTCTGCGTGGCCGTGCTGGTCTGGTTCCACCAGGTGGCCCGGGTGCCGACCTTGGTCGGGGCCCAGCTCCACCCGGGCCAGCTGGTCCTGCTCGGGCTGGGCACGACGCTCGGGGTGGTGGTCCAGGCCCTCCTGCTCCTGCCCAGCCTGGGGCGGGCCCGGCTGCGCCGACTGACCTGGCGCTTCGAGCCGGGCCACGAGGCGGTCCGCACCGTGCTGCGCCTCGGCGCCTGGACCTTCGGCTTCGTGATGACGAACCAGATCGCCCTGTTCGTCGTCCTGGCCCTGGCCGTCGGCGCCGGCGGTCCGGCGCCGGTCTCGTCGTACACCTACGCCTACACCTTCTTGCAGATGCCCTACGCCGTGGTCGCCGTCTCGGTCATGAGCGCGGTGACCCCGGACCTCTCCGAGAAGTGGGCCACCGGGGACCTCACCGGGTTCACCCGGCGCATGGCCGGGGGCCTGCGCGCCGTGCTGGCCATCATCATCCCCGCCGCCGTCGGGATGCTGGTGCTGGCCAAGCCGACCGTGGCCCTGCTGCTCGGCCACGGGGCCGGGAAACCGTCGGAGACCGCAGACACCGGCCAGGCCCTGGCCATGTTCGCCCTGGGGCTGCCCGGGTTCTGCACCTTCCTCTATGTGGTGCGGGTGCTCCAGTCCATGCAGCGGACCCGGGTGGCCTTCTGGCTCTACCTGGTGGAGAACGCGGTCAACGTGACCCTGGCCGTCGCCCTGGTCCATCCCCTCGGGGTCAGGGGCCTCGCCCTGTCGCTGTCGGTCGCCTACACCGTCGGGGCGCTGTGCGGCCTGGTCGTGCTGCGCCAGTGGCTGGGCGGCCTGGGACCGCACCGGGCCTACGCACCGCTGCGCCGGGTGCTGGTGGCCAGCGCCCTCATGGGGGTCGTCGTGGTGGTGGTCTCGAACCTCTCGGGGGCCCAGTCGGGGCTGGGGCTGTTCGTCCGGGTGATCGGCTCGGCCGCCCTGGGCGTCGCCGTCTACTTCGCCACCGCGGCGGTGCTGGCCAACCGCGGCCACAGGCGGGGACCGCGACCCCGGGCCCGCGGGGCGGGGCCCTGACCCGGCCCGCCGCCGGGGCCACGGGGTAGGTTGCTCGGCGTCGGGCGGCCCCCCTCGCCCGAGGCCCGTCCCCCCCAGAGGATCGAGGAACCCACCATGCCCGGCGTGCACGTCGTCACCGACAGCGCATGTGACCTCACCGCAGAGCTGGCCGAGGCGGCGGGGATCATCGTCGTCCCGCTGACCATCCGATTCGGCGACGAGGAGCTCTTGGACCGCCGGGACCTGTCCCCTACCGAGTTCTGGGCCCGCTGCAAGACCTCGCCGTCGCTCCCCGAGACCGCCGCCCCGTCGCCGGGGGCCTTCGGGGCCGCCTTCGAGGAGGCAGCGGCCGCCGGGGCGTCGGGCGTGTTGTGCCTCAACCTGTCCTCGGGGGTCTCGGCCACCTACCAGTCGGCCCGGGCCGGGGCCGAGGCGGCCGGCACCGGCATCCCGGTCCGGGTGGTCGACACGCTCTCGCTCACCATGGGCGAGGGCCTGCTGTGCCTGGCCGCGGCGGAGGCGGCGGCGGCCGGTGCCTCCTTGGACGAGCTCGAGGCCCTCGTCGGCAGCCTGATCACCCGCACCCGGGTCTACGGGGTGCTGGCCACCCTCGACCACCTCCAGCGGGGCGGGCGGATCGGCGGGGCCCAGGCGCTCTTGGGCTCGCTGCTCTCGATCAAGCCGGTGGTCCAGGTCAAAGACGGGGTGGTGGCCGAGGAGTCCAAGCAAAGGACCCGGGGCCGCTCCCTCGAGTACCTGGCCAACAAGGTCCGCGCCGACGGGCCCCTCGAACGCCTGGCCGTCTGCAGCGGGGCGGCCGAGGACGTCGACGACTTCGTCGCCATGCTGGGGGGCATCGAGTCGGCCCACCCGATGGTGCTGACCGAGCTCGGCCCGGTGGTCGGGACCCACGCCGGCCCGGGGACGATCGGCGTCTGTTACCAGGTCACCGCCCGGTAGTGTTCGCCCCATGACCACGACCGGCGGCGGCGCCCCTCCCGGCCCGACGCCCCCGACATCCCCCGCCACCTGGCCGGCCGACCCGGGGGCCCCCAAGCCCGCCGGGGTGTCGGGGCTCACGGCCGACTGGCCCAAGAAGGCCGCCGACACGGTGGACCTGGTCGTCGACACCATCCACGACAAGGCCCTGCGGCCCATCATCATCGGCGCCCGCGCCGTCGTCTTCGGCCTGCTGGTGGCCGTCCTCGGCCTCACCGTCGTGACGCTCGTCTCGGTGGGGATCCTCCGCCTGCTCGACGTCTATGTCTTCCCCGGGCGCATCTGGGCCTCCTACGCCGTGCTCGGGTTGGTGTTCTGCGCGGCGGGGCTGTGGGCGTGGTCCCAGCGCTCCAACGGCGTCGTCGAGCGGCCGTCGCGGGCCTGAGGCGGCGCCGTGCCCGAGCGTCGCACCGTCCTCATCGCCGGTTCCGGCCCGGCCGGGCTCACCGCGGCGGTGTACGCGGCCCGGGCCCAGCTCGCCCCGCTCGTCGTCGAGGGCGAGCCGTCGTCGACCAGTGACCAGCCGGGCGGCCAGCTCATGTTGACCACCGACGTGGAGAACTACCCCGGCTTCCCCGACGGGATCATGGGGCCCGAGCTGATGACCGCCATGCGGGCCCAGGCGGCCCGGTTCGGGGCCGAGCTGGTCACGGCCAAGGTGTCCCGCTTCGAGCTGACCTCGGGGCCGCCCTTCGGCGTGTGGGTGGGCGACCCGTCGGCGGCGGAGCCGACCTACCTGGCCGAGACGGTCATCGTGGCCACCGGCGCCCGGTCGTTGATGCTCGGCGTCCCCGGCGAGGACCGGCTGCTCGGCTACGGCGTGTCGACCTGTGCCACCTGCGACGGCTTCTTCTTCCGCAACCAGGAGGTGGCCGTGGTCGGCGGCGGGGACTCGGCTCTCGAAGAGGCCCTCTTCCTCACCCGGTTCGCCTCCAAGGTCACCGTCGTCCACCGCCGCGACCAGCTGCGGGCCTCGCGGATCATGCAGGACCGGGCCCGGGCCAACCCGACCATCGAGTTCCGGTGGAACGCCCAGGTGACCGAGGTCCTGGGCGACGGGAAGGTCTCGGGCCTGGCCGTGCGCGACGCGCTCAGCGGGGCCGAGACCGAGCTGGCGGTGAACGGGCTGTTCGTGGCCATCGGCCACGAACCCAACACCGCCGCGCTGGCCGGCCAGCTCGAGCTCAAGGCCAACGGCTACGTGGCGAACTTCGGGGGGGCCCGCACCAGCGTCGACGGGGTCTTCGCCTGCGGCGACGTCCAGGACGACTACTACCGCCAGGCCATCACCTCGGCCGGCTCGGGCTGCATGGCGGCCATCGACGCCGAGCGCTGGCTCGAGGCCCGGGGGGTCTGAGGCGCCGGGACCGGGAACACCGGGCGGCGACGGGGTGTTGTTAGGGTCGTGCCGGGTTGGCCCGGTGCCGAGAAGGAGGCTCGCATGAGCGAGAAGATCGTGACCCTCGATGACGCTACGTTTGACGAGCATGTCAAGGCCTCGGACGTCCCCGTGCTGGTGGACTTCTGGGCCGAGTGGTGCGGGCCGTGCAAGACGATCGCCCCGGTGCTAGAGGAGATCGCCGAGGAGCAGGCCGGGAAGCTGCAGATCGGCAAGCTCAACATCGACGACAACCTGGACGTGACCCGTCGCTACGACGTGATGAGCATCCCGACCCTGATCCTGTTCAAAGACGGCGAGGCCAAGGCCCGCCTGGTCGGGGCCAAGCCCAAGGGCCAGCTGCTCCAGGAGCTGGCGGCGTACCTGTAGACCGCGGGGGGGTCCTCCCGCTCGCCGAGGGCGACCGGGGCGGCGCCGTGGCCGACGTCCAACGGCGCCTGGGCGCGCTCGGTTTCAGCGCCCCGGGGGACCCCGAGGGCCGTTACGGGCCGGCCACCCGGTTGGCCGTCGAGGGCTTCCAGCACCGCCGGGGCCTGGCCGTCGACGGGGTGTGCGGGGCCCAGACCTGGAACACCCTGGTCGAGGCGGGCTTCTGCCTGGGCGACCGTTTCTTGTACCGGCGCACCCCGATGCTGCGGGGCGACGACGTAGCCGAGCTCCAGCAGCGCCTGGGGGCCCTCGGCTTCGACGCCGGGCGGGTCGACGGCATCTTCGGCGACCTGACCCAGAGCGCGCTCGGCGAGTTCCAGCGCAACGCCGGGCTCCCGGTGGACGGGATCGCCGGGGCCACCACCCTCCAGGAGCTGGCCCGGGTCCAGGCCCGCCACGCCCAGCCCGAGCTGGTCTCGACGGTGCGGGCCCGCGAACGGCTCCGCCAGGCCCCGCCCACGCTGGCCGGGCGCCACCTGGCCGTCGGCGAGTCGGGCGGGCTCGGCACCACCGTCGCCGCCCTGGAGCGGCGCCTGGCCGGGGCCGGGGCCCGGGTGACCTCGCTGCACCACCCCGACGGGTCGGCCCAGGCCGCCGAGGCGAACGCGGCCGGCGTCGACGTCTACCTCGCCCTGCGCCTCAACCCCGAGCGCGCCGGCTGCGCCACCGCCTACTACGCCGGCTACCGCACCGACTCGCCCGGCGGGCGCCGCCTGGCCGAGCTGATCCAACAGGGCGTGCCCCAAGCGCTGGGCGTCCCCGACCTGGGGGCGACCGGCATGTCGGTCCCGGTCCTGCGCGAGACCCGGATGCCCGCGGTCATCGTCGAGGTGGGCCCGGCCGCCGCGGTGGTCGAACAGGGGCCGGCCCTGGCCGGGGCCCTGGCCGGGGCCCTGGCCGGCTGGGCCGTCTCCACCTGGGACTGATCCCAGGGCGGGTGACCGGACGGTGACGGAACCGCCCCCCGGTGACCGGCGGGCGACAGGAAGCTTTACTTCAGGGAGAAATCAACAATCCACAACGTCATGCACAGGTTGTGGACGAAGCTGAAGGACCGCTTGAGCGTTAGGCCCCCGGACCGGGGGCGGCGCCGGGTCCCGCCGCCCCCACCCGGCCCTCGCCGACCATGGCCCGGTAGATGCGCTCGAGGTCCTCGAGGGTGGCGAAGTCGACGACCAGGCGGCCCCGGCGGTTGCGCAACTCAACCTTCACCCTGGTGTCGAGGTGGGTGGAGAGGAGCTCTTCGAGCTCGAGCACCCCGGGCTCGGGCAGCCGCCGCGGCGCCAGGGCCCGCTCAGAGGTCGTACCAGTGGTAGTACCCTCGGCGGGCCCCGCGGCGGCCAGGGGGTCCTCGTCGCCCTTGGCCTCGCGGACCAGGTCCTCGACGGCCCGCACGGTGAGGCCCTCGACGACGATGCGGTTGACCAGGGCCTCTTGGAGCGCCCGGTCCGGCGTCCCGAGCAGGGCCCGGGCGTGGCCGGCCGAGATGGTGCCCTCGGCCAGGGCCCGCTGGGCGCCGGCCGGGAGCTGGAGCAGCCGCAGGGTGTTGGTGACCGTCGTCCGGCTCTTGCCGACCCGGGTCGCCACCTGCTCGTGGGTGAAGCCGAACTCGTCGATCAGCTGCTGGTAGGCGGCCGCCTCCTCCAGGGCGTTGAGGTCCTCGCGGTGGAGGTTCTCCACCAGGGCCTGCTCGAGGCTGTGCACGTCGGTGGTGCTGGTCTGCACGAGCACCGGGACGGTCTGCAAGCCGGCCCGGCGGGCGGCCCGCCACCGGCGCTCACCGGCGATGAGCTCGTAGCTCTCGGCCCCGCTGTCGATCTCGCGCACCAAGACGGGCTGGAGGACGCCGAGTTCGCGGATCGAGGCGGCCAGGGCCGACATCGACTCCTCGTCGAAGTGGGTGCGGGGCTGGAGGGCGTTGGGGCGGATCGAGGCGATCGGCACCTCGCGCAGGGTGGTCCGGTCGCCACCCACCTCGGGCGGGATCAGGGCGCTGAGACCCTTACCCAGCCCGCTTCGGCGCGCCATTGCTCACCTCCTTGGCCAGCTCGCGGTAGGCGACGGCCCCCCGCGAGGTCGGATCGAACACGGTGATCGGCTGGCCGAAGGAGGGAGCCTCTGAGAGGCGGACCGTCCGGGGGATGACGCTCTCGCAGACGGTGTCGGCGAAGTGGGCCCGGACCTCGGAGGCCACGTCGATGGCCAGCCGGGTCCGGGCGTCGTACATGGTGAGGACGATCGTCGAGACCTCCAGCTGACTGTTGAGGTTGGAAGCCACCAGGTGAACGTTGCGCAGGAGCTGGCTCAGGCCCTCCAGCGCGTAGTACTCGCACTGGATCGGGACCAGGACCTCGTTGGCCGCCGCCAGGCCGTTCACGGTGATGAGGCCGAGGGAGGGGGGGCAGTCGATGATCACGAAGTCGAAGTCGTCGACCACCTCGTCGATCGCCTTCTTGAGCTTGAGCTCGCGGCTGAAGGCGGGGACGAGCTCGATCTCCACCCCGGCCAGGTCGATGGTGGCCGGCGCCACGAAGAGGTTCTTGACGCTGGTGGGCTCGATGCAGTCCTCGAGCGGGGTGTCGCGCATGATCACGTCGTACATCGAGAGCTCGAAGTTGCGGGCGTCGATGCCCAGGCCGGTGGTGGCGTTGCCCTGGGGGTCCAGGTCGATCACCAGGACCCGGTAGTCCTGCTCGGCCAGGGCCGCTCCCAGGTTGACGGTAGTCGTGGTCTTGCCGACCCCGCCCTTCTGGTTGGCCACGGCGATCACCCGGGGGAGCGGGCGGGGGGCGCCCACGCCGCCCGTGCTCACCACCTCTTTCAGCGCGGCGTCCGGGCCCCGGTCCTTCGCCGGGGCCGGATCGCCCCCCGTGGGCGGGGGATCCTTCTGGGCCGATGAGGGCGCTGCCGGCTCGGGAGCCGCCTGGGGAGCCGGCTCAGGTTCGGGGGCCGGGGGGACCGGCGGGGCGGGCTCGGAGACCGCGGCGGGCGCGGGGAGCGGCGGCGCGTCGAGGCCTGGATCTGCAACAGGTTCTGGTTTGGCGGCGGGTACGGGGGTTGCCTCGGCCTCAGGTCCTGGTTCGGGTGTCCCGGGCACCGGACCGGGGGCCGAAGCTGGGACCGCCTCCTCGGGACCGGGCCCCGGATCTTCCGTCGGCCCGTCCCGGTCACGCCGCCGCAGCCGCACTACCACGACCCCGCACGGCGAATCGGCACCGGCCCATCCTGGCGGTCCCTCAGGCTCCGGTCAAGCTTCGTTGGCCTTGTTCCATGGATTTCTCGGTCCCGACATGTTTCCCGTGAAACCACCCCCGAAGAAGGGGGGTCCGTCGGGGGACGAGCGGGGGGTCGATGTTTCCCGTGAAACCAGGCCGGAGGGTGGGGGGGAGCCGGCGAGTCGGTCGGGGGACGGTCCCGCTGGGGTGGGGTTGGGGTGGGGTGGGGTGGGGTGGGGTGATGGAGACACCGGTCGGGGGTGAGGAGAGCCGTCCGGACCAACCGGAGATCGGTGTAGGTGGGCGAACCGGTGGCCGGCGAGTCGGTCGGGGGAGCGGGCCAACCTATGTCGCATTCGAGATTCCGGGGGTCGACGGCGTCGCGTCCCCGAACCGGCCTTGGCGTGTGCAGGGTCCAGCGGAGGATGAGGGATTGCCTCGCTGTCCCCGATCGCCTCCGGCGGCCCGGCGGGCCCGACGATCCACGTGGCGATGATCGCGGCCATCGGGTCGATGCTGGTCGCCGTGGCGCGACGGGGAGCCGGCGCCGAGCCCCACCCTCGGTCGTCAGGAGCGGGCGTCCGGGGGGCCCTGGCGGGACGAGGACGCCACCGGTCAGGTCCGTTCGGCCAGCGGCTGTCAGAACAGCGGGCGCTTGGCCGGGACCCCGGTCCGGCGGGGGAAGCGGGCGGGGCAGGCCTCAAGCTGCACCAGCACTTCGTAGGTGGCGCTGGCGGACCATCGCTGCGGGAGGCCCAGGCCCAGGCGGGACAGCCCCTCGGCTCCCCAGCGGTCGTCGGGGCGCCCGTTCGCCGGGGGGGCCGAGACCACCAGTGCCCCGCCGACCCGGAGGAACGGGGCCCCGCACTCGGCCGTGACCGCCGGGGGGCCGAACGACCGGGCCACGACCAGGTCGAACGACCCGCGCAGCTCGGCCCGGCGGCCGGCCACCTCGGCGCGCTCGCGGACGACGCGGACCCGGTCACCCACGCCCAGCCGCACCACCGCCTCGGACAAGAAGGCGCTCCGGCGCTCGCCGGCCTCGAGCAGGACCAGGTCGGTGGTGGGCCACCGCACGGCCAGGACCAGGCCCGGCAGGCCGCCACCCGAGCCGAGGTCCAGCACTGTCGACGGGGGCGACCCCACGAGGGTGGCGGCGGCGTCGGCGAATCCCGAGGCGTGGTCGAGCTGGGGTTGGAGATCCCCCGGGCCGAGGAAGCCGAGGCGCCTGGCCTCGGCCAGGGTCTCGAGCAGGACCGCGTCGCCGGGCACGGTCATCGGCCCCGGGGCCGGGGTTCTCAGCCGGCGGGAGCGATCACGATGTAGCGGGCGGGATCCTCGCCCTCGGACCGGGTGGCCACCCCGTCGATCTCGTTCACCGCGTCGTGGACGACCTTGCGGTCGGCCGGCGACATGGGCTCGAGCGCCCGCTCCGACCCAGACTCGATGACCTCGGCGGCGACCTGGTGGCTGAACTTCTGGAGGGCGGCGGCCCGCTTCTCGCGGTAGCCGGCCACGTCCACCAGGATCCGGTCGGTCCTCGAGGGGAAGTTTCGCTGGACCACGGTCCGGGTCACGTCCTGGAGCGCTGCCAGCGTCGACCCCTTCGGGCCCACCAGGATTCCGAGCCCCTCGCCGGTGGCCGCCAGCTCCACCGTCTCTTCGTCGAGGACCTTGGTGTCGACGGTCGCCTCCAGCCCGAACTGGTCCAACAGGCCCTGGAGGAAGCCGCGCGCCACCTCCGCCTGCTCCTCGAGTGTCATCCCCTCGGCCATTGCCGTCTCCTCCTTCGCCCGCGCCCCATTGGCGGTGTTGTCACGGTCACCCGCACGGGCGCCGTCCTCGGTCCCTGCCTTGCTCGCGCCGCCGGCCCCGGCCGGGCGGGAATTGCTCCGGCTCCGCCGGCGACGAGCCGAGCGGCTGCGGCCCGAACCAGTCTCGGCCCCCGAGCGTTGCCCGCCGCCGCCCCCCGGCGCCGGGGCGATCGACCCCGGGGTGTCGCGACCCTGGGCCCTCCCCCGGCCGGCCGAACCGTTGTCTCGCCCCGGGGCCCGGGTTTTCTCCCGGGGCCGCCGGTTGCGCTTGGGCTTGGGCCCGAGCGGCTGCACCCGGGCGCGCACCCGGGCCTCGCCGCGCACCCTCCCGAAAAGGCCCGTCTTTGGTTCGGCGACGATGATCAACTCGGCGTCGCGCTCAGCGACGCCGAGTTGATCCAGCGCGGCCTCCTTGGCCTCGTCGACGGTCTTGCCGGTGACCTCCACCCATTCCACGTGCTCAGCGGTCCCTTCTCGCTCGCTTCGACTTGGACCGCGGGTGGGGCTTGGCCGGTTGGGCCTCGCCGGCGCCGTTCGCCGCCGACCCGTTGGAGCCGCCCGACGCGCTGGCGGACCCAGAAGTGCCGTTCCGCGGCTTGGAGCCGCCCGACTTGGGGGTCGCCTTGGCCGGGCCGCCCGTGGCCTTCCCGGCCGCCCCGGACTTCCCGGCCGCCCCCGGCTTCCCCGACGACGTCGGCTTGGCGTTCTTGCCGTTGCCGTTCCCGGCGGGTTTGTCCTCCTCGACCAGCGCCGCCGCCCCGGCCGCCTTGATCGGCGGGCTCTTCGCGCCCCCGCCGATCTCGCGCTCGCCCGGCCGTTTGACGATGCCGTGGCGGAAGATGAAGTCCTGTGTCCCGATCCGGATCGCCGTTGAGACGATCATATAGAGGACGACCCCAGCCGGGATAATAAAGTAAATGTAGGCGAAGATAAGCGGCATTATCTTTTGCATGGACTGCATCTGCGGATTGGCTTTTGCCGCAGCAGGGTTGCGCTTGGTCATCTGGGACATCTGGAGGTACTGCAGGCCGACGGCCAGGGCCACCAGGGCGAAGTACGGGATGTAGTTGTACCAGGCGCCGTGGTGTGAGAAGGGCTTGAGGGCCAGGTTGATACCGAAGGCCACCATCTGCCCCGGGGTCGCCACGAGGTGCTGGTACATGGTCGACGAGTGGGGGATATACCTCGGAATCGCGCAGAGAGCCTCTGCGCATTTCTGGCCGGACATCGGATAACCGGGGGGGATTACTGTCCCTTTGGACACCGTGTTCGTCAGCCCTTTGATCACGTCGTAGAGGACGATCAGGGCCGGCATTTGCAAGAACATGGGCAGGCAGCCGCCGGTCGGACTGACCCCCTGCTCTTTGTACAGCTTCATCATCTCTTGATTCAGCTGCTCGCGGTTCTCCGCCCCCTTGTACTTCTGGCGCAGCTTTTGCATCTCGGGCTGCAGCGCCTGCATGGCGATCATCGACTTGGTGCTCTTGATGGTGAGCGGCGTCAGGAGCGCCATGATCAAGATGGTCAGCAAGATGATGGCCAGGGCGTAGTTCGGGACGATGGCGTAGATGAACGCCAGCACGTCGGCCACGGCCACGAAGAGCGGGTGGAAGATCTTGCCGACCGTCGAGAACAGCGAGTTCTCGGCCAACAGCGGGGTCAGGCCGATCATGGTCGCCTCGCCGGGCGCTCGACCCGGGCCGGGACCAGGTCGACGCCGTGGCCCCCGAAGGGGTGGCAACGTCCGAGACGCCGGGCGGCCAGGCGCCCGCCACGCCACAGGCCGTGGGTCTCGATGGCCTCGGCCCCGTAGGCCGAACAGCTCGGGTAGTACCGGCAGCCCGAGGGCCGCCCGGACCGCAGCCCCTGGTAGGCCCGGATCAGGGCCAGGGCGACCCGCTGGCCGGGCCCCTGGGTCGGGCCGCTCATCGGCCCGGGCCCGGTGCCGCCGGCCCGGCGGCGGCCACCATCGCCTGGCGCACCGTGGCCACCAGGTCAAGGTAGGGCATCGTGGCCGACTCGGGCCGGGTCCCGAGCAGGTAGGCGCCGGCGGGCAGCCCGGCGGCCACCTCGGCCACCGCCGCCCGCAGCCGGCGGCGCAACCGGTTCCGGGCCACCGCATTGCCGCAGTGGCGGCCAATTGCGTAGCCGACCTGGGCGAACGCGGACCCGGCCCCCGGGGGGGCGGGACGAAGGCCACCCGCACCGGCCCACGAGTGGACCGGCCCTGGGGCCGCCTGAGGGCGCGGAACACCGACCGCTCGTGGATGCGTGCTGCTGGCGTCGGGGTCACGGCCGGCTCAGGCAGTCAGCCGATGACGCCCCTTGAGCCGCCTCGACCGCAGGATCGCCCGCCCGCCCCTGGTGGACATCCGACGGCGGAACCCGTGCGTCTTGGCCCTTTTCCGGGTGTTCGGTTGATACGTCCGCTTCACGTCGGCCAGCCTTTCGGTGCGTGCGGGGGGCCCGGCGTCCGCCGAGCCCACGCAGGAGGAGGGCCACCGCCTGGCCACGCCGTCAGTGGGGCGTCCGGGAACGGTGACGTCCCCCGATCGTAGGCCAGATCGGCGCTTGCCACTAGTCGGGATCTGGGGCACGGTGTACGTTCGATCGAGCACGGGCCCAGTGCATGTTCCACACCTGTGGACCACGCTGTGGATGGTCGGCCGCTCAGGTTCGCGGAGGAGCAGGTGAACGAATCCAACGGGCTGTGGACACGCTGCACCGCGTCGTTGCGTGAACAGGTCTCGGACACCACCTGGCAGATGTGGCTGTCGAGTGTCGAACCGGTGTCCTTCGACGGCGGCGTGCTCGTACTCGGGGTGCCCAACGCCGTGGTCCGCGACCGGGTGGAGAGCCGCTTCCTGCCCCTGATCGAAGACACGCTGGCCGTGGTCTCGGGCGAGGACGTCCAGGCCCGGCTCCAGGTCGTCGACCGGCCGACGCCGGCGCCACACGAGCAGGCCCCGGGCCGACCGGTGGTCCCGGCCGCCCCCACGACCAACGGGGCCCGCAGCCAGCCGGCCCCGGCCCAGGCGCCGGCGCGCCGCGAGACCGGGGCGGTCTCCCTCGACCCGCGCTTCGCCTTCGACACCTTCGTGGCCGCCTCGTCCAACCGCCTGGCCCATGCCGCCGCCCAGGCGGTGGCCGAGACCCCCGGCCGCTCCTACAACCCGCTGTTCATCTACGGGGACTCCGGACTCGGCAAGACCCACCTCCTCCACGCCATCGGCAACTACGTCCAGGAAAACTTCCCGGTCCGCAAGGTGCTCTACGTCACCACCGAGACCTTCATGAACGACTTCGTCGACTCCTTGCGCATGTCGACCACCATCGCCTTCAAGCGCCGCTACCGCGAGTGCGACGTCCTGTTGATCGACGACGTGCAGTTCATGGAGAACAAGGAGGGCCTCCAAGAGGAGTTCTTCCACACCTACAACGACCTGCACGGGGCGGCCAAGCAGATCGTGCTCACCTCGGACCGGCCGCCCAAGTCCATCGAGACCCTCGAGGACCGGCTGCGCAGCCGCTTCCTCTCGGGGCTGATCACCGAGATCGACCCCCCCGACCTCGAGACCCGCCTGGCCATCTTGCGCTCCAAGGCCGAGGCCGACCACGACGACATCCCGAACGACGTCCTCGAGTTCATCGCCACCCACGTGAAGAACAACATCCGCGAGCTCGAGGGGGCCCTCATCCGGGTGACCGCCTTCGCCAGCTTGAACCGCGAGCCGATCTCCTTGGACCTGGCCGAGCGGGTGCTCAGCGACATCGTCTCGGCCGGCGAGCCCCGACGGATCACCCCCGAGATGATCCTGGAGGCCACCGCCGAGAATTACGGGTTCAGCATCGATGCCATCTGCGGGCCCAGCCGGACCCGTCCCCTGGTCACCGCCCGCCAGGTGGCCATGTACCTCGTCCGCGAGCTCACCGACTACAGCTACCCCGCCATCGCCCGGGTGTTCGGTGGGCGCGACCACACAACCGTGATCCATGCCGTCGACAAGATCACCACCCAGATGAAAGAGCGGCGCCAGATCTACGACCAGGTCACCGAGATCCGATCGCAGATCAAGAACGGCTCGTGAGCGTGCTGGGGATCCAGGCGGCGGCCCTTGTGGACGGCCTCGGCCCGCGCTGTGGACGCGCCGGGCTCCCGTCCACAGCCCCGGGCGGGCCGGCCGCCGCGCCACGCCCCGCGTCCACCGACCAGCTCCGCCCGGTGGACGACCATCACCCCCCTACGCTGGGAACGGCACGCCCCGTCCACAATCCCCAACCCCTATTACCGATACGAAATGAATTACCTTCTCTCCATCATCATCAGCCCTGTGGTTTTCGAAAGGACCGAACGCGGTGAAGTTCCGTTCCGAGCGTGACTCGTTGGTAGAGGCCCTGGCGACCGCCGGCCGTGCGGTCGGCGGTCGGGGAGGGGGCGCGGCGGTGCTGTCGGGGCTGTTGCTCGACTGTTCGGGCAACCAGCTCACAGTGACCGGCACCGACCTGGACCTGACCATCCGGGTCGACCAAGAGGTCATCGGGCTCGACGACGGGGCGTGCGTGGTGCCGGCCCGCCTCGCCGCCGACATCGTGCGTTCGCTCGAACCGGGCGCGGTCACCGTCGAGGGCGGTGAGGACAAGGTCGAGATCTCGGCCTCACGGTCGCGGTTCGGGCTGCGGGCCTTCCCGGTGGTCGAGTTCCCGGCCATCTCGGTGCCCGAGGGGGCCACGATCACCCTGCCGGGGGCGGGCTTGGCCGAAGGCCTGCGCCAGGTGGTGCGGGCGGCCTCGAACGACGACGCCCGGCCCCTCTTGACCGGGGTCCTGCTGGCCAACGAGGGCGGGGGCATCCGGCTGGTGGCCACCGACTCCTACCGCCTGGCGCTGCGCGACCTGGCCGGCACCGGCGGGCTGCCAGCCGAGGGCGACATCTTGGTCCCGGCCCGGGCCCTGGCCGAGCTCCAACGCCTGTCGTCGGGGCCTTCTGGGGCCGACGGGGAGGCCGCGGCCTCGGTGGCCATGGCCACGGGGCCCCACGAGATCACCTTCACCCACGGGTCGGTGCGGATCAGCACCCGCCTGCTCGACGGCAACTACCCCGACTACCGCCAGCTGATCCCAGAGCACTATCCCAACCGGCTCCATCTGGGCAAGGAATCCCTGGTCGCCGCCCTGCGCCGGGTACGCCTCTTGGTGCGCGACAACACGACGCCGGTGCGCCTGTCGATGCGCGCCGGCGGCGTCGACCTGTCGGTGGTCTCCCAGGAGGTGGGCGACGCCAGCGAGACGGTCGACGGGGACTTCACCGGCGAGGACCTGGTGATCGCCTTCAACCCGACCTACCTGATCGACGGCGTCGAGGCGGTCCTGGGCGACGAGGTGCTGATCGAGACGGCCGACGCCGGCAAGCCGGCCACGGTCCGGGGCGCCGAACACGAGGACTTCCGCTACCTGCTCATGCCGGTGCGGGTCTCCTGAGCTCCCGGGAACGACCCCCGACCCGGGCCCTGAGTGGTCGGCGGCCATGAGCCTGACCCTGGTCACCTTGGAGGACTTCCGCATCTTCGAGGAGTGCCGGTTCGAGCCCGACCCCGAGGGCACCACGGTGATCACCGGTCCGAACGGGACCGGCAAGACGACGGTCCTCGAGGCGGTGGCCTACCTCGGGACCCAGCGCTCCTTCCGGGGCGCCCAGCGCGAGTCGATGGTGCGCACCGGCCGGGAGCGGGCGGTGATCCGGGCCGAGCTCACCCGGGCCGGGCTGCCGCTGCTGGTCGAGGCCGAGGTGGCCGCCCAGGGCCGCTCGCGGGCCCAGGTGAACCGCCAGCCGGTGCGGTCCCGGCGCGACCTGGCCGAGGCGGTCCCGGTCACGGTCTTCTCGCCCGAGGACCTGGGCATCGTCCAGGGCGCGCCGGCGCGCCGGCGCGAGCTGCTCGACGATGCGCTGGCCCTGCTCGACCCGAAGGCGGCCGCCCTGTGCGACGAGGTCGACCGGGTGCTGCGCCAGCGCGGGGCTCTCCTGCGCCAGGCCGGGGGTCGCCTGGGCCCCGAGATCGCTAGCACCCTGGACGTCTGGGACGAGCGGCTGGCCGCCGCCGGCTCGGACTTGGCGGTGGCCCGGGCCGACCTGGCCCGGGCCCTCGGGCCGCTGGTGGCCGCCGCCTACGGCGCCCTGGCCCACCGGGGCCCATCGGGGCCCGGGGGCGCGGCGGGGAGCACCCCGAGCACCGAGGTGGCCATCGAGTACCGGCCGACCTGGGAGGGCCCCCTGGCCGAGGCCCTGGCCCGGGCCCGGGCCGACGACGTGCGCCGAGCGGCCAGCACCGTCGGGCCCCACCGTGACGACCTGGCCCTGGTCCTCGGGGGGCGCGACGCCCGGCTCCAGGCCTCCCAGGGCGAGCAGCGCTGCGTGGCCCTGGCGCTGCGCCTCGGGGTCCACCACCTGGTGACCGAGCGTCTCGGGATGCCGCCGATCCTGCTCCTCGACGACGTGTTCAGCGAGCTCGACCCGGTGCGCAGCCACCACCTGGTGACCGAGCTCCCCCCCGGCCAGGCGCTGTTGACCACCGCGGTGCCGCTCCCCGCCGGCGTGGCGGTGGCCGGCGTGGTCGAGGTGGCCGACTTGGCCGCCCGGCGGCCGTGAGCCCGCCCGCCCGCCCCCGGCGCCCGTCCCCGGGCCACGACACCGGGCCGCGCCCATTGGCCGAGGGGCTCGGCGACGCGGTGGCCCGGCTCGACACCGACGCCGGGGCCCTCGGGGCGCTGTTCGGCCGCTGGGAGGAGATCGCCGGGCCCGACCTGGCCCGCCACGTCCGGCCGCTCAAGCTGTCGGGCGGGGTGCTGTGGGTGGCGGCGGACCACGCCGCGTGGGCCACCCAGGTGCGGGCCCTGGGGGCGGCGCTGCTCGACCGGGTGGGGGCAATTGCCACCAGCGCGCCGACACGTCTCGAGGTCGTCGTGCGCCGTGCCGACGGAGGCCGTCGGGGGGCACCGGGGGCACCACCGGTCGACTAGAATGACAAGGTCCGCGCCGGACTGGACGGCCCGCAGCTGTGATCGGGGACCCGGTGCGCACAACAAATCGTGGTGATGCGAAAGGGCGCGCCCGTGGGGCACATCGTGGGGATCGAAATTGGCGGTTGACCGCACCTACACCGAGGACGACATCACCATCCTCGAGGGTCTCGAGCCGGTCCGGATGCGGCCCGGCATGTACATCGGCTCGACCGGGCCCACCGGCCTCCACCACCTCATCTGGGAGGTAGTGGACAACTCGGTCGACGAGGCCATGGCCGGTGAGGCCACCCGGATCGACGTCACCCTGCTGGCCGACGGCGGGGCCCGGGTGGTCGACGACGGGCGGGGTATCCCCGTCGGCCCCCACCGCCAGTACCCCGACCGCTCCACGGCCGAGATCGTGCTCACCACCCTGCACGCCGGGGGGAAGTTCGGCGGCGAGGGCTACAAGGTCTCGGGCGGCCTGCACGGCGTGGGGGTGTCGGTGGTCAACGCCCTGTCCACGCGCCTGGTCCTCGAGGTCGACCGGGACGGCAAGCACCACACGATGGAGTTCACCGACGGCGGGGTCCCCACGGGTCCGCTCAAGGTCACCGGCCCCGCACCGCGGGGCCGAACCGGCACCACGGTGACCTTCTGGCCGGACCCGGCCATCTTCGAGGAGGTCGAGTTCCGGGCCCAGACCGTCACCGAGCGCCTCCAGGTGATGGCCTTCTTGAACAAGGGCCTCGAGATCCGCTTCGTCGACGAGCGGCCGGGCGGCGACAAGAAGGAGACCTTCCGCTACAACGGCGGCATCGTGGACTACGTCAAGCACCTGAACGCCTCCAAGGAGTCGCTCTTCCGCAAGGTCGTCTCCTACGAGCAGGCCGAGAAGGGCCAGGAGGTCGAGGTGGCGCTGCAGTGGAACACCGGGTTCCACGAGAGCATCTTCAGCTTCGCCAACGGGATCTCGACCACCGAGGGCGGGATGCACGAGGAGGGCTTCAAGAAGGCCCTGACCAACGTGGTCAACCGCTACGCCCGGGGCCACAACCTGTTGAAGGAGAAGGAGGAGAACCTCGACGGCAAGGACATCCGCGAGGGTCTCACCGCCATCATCTCGGTCCGTCTGCGCGACCCGCAGTTCGAGGGCCAGACCAAGGCCAAGCTGGGCAACGTGCCCATCCGCTCGCTGGTCGAGCGGGCGACCAACGAGAAGCTGGCCGAGTGGCTCGAGGAGAACCCGACCGAGGCCAACCAGATGGTCAAGAAGTCCCTGGTGGCCCAGCGGGCCCGGGTGGCCGCCCAGCAGGCCCGCGACCTGACCCGGCGCAAGTCCGGCCTCGACGGGGCGGGGCTCCCGGGCAAGCTGATCGACTGCTCGTCGCGCGACCCCCGCGAGTGCGAGCTGTTCATCGTCGAGGGGAACTCGGCCGGCAGCTCGGCCAAGGACGCCCGGGACCCGCGGACCCAGGCGATCCTGCCCATCCGGGGCAAGATCCTCAACGTCGAGCGGGCCCGCATCGACAAGATGCTGAAGAACGCCGAGATCCAGGCGCTGATCGCGGCGATCGGCGCCGGCCTGGCCGACGACTTCGACGTCGACAAGATCCGCTACCACAAGGTGATCGTGCTGGCCGACGCGGACGTGGACGGCTCGCACATCCGGACCCTGCTGCTGACGTTCTTCTTCCGCCAGATGAAGGCCATGGTCGAGGGCGGCTACGTCTACGTGGCCCAGCCGCCCCTGTACTCGACGCTGGTCGGCAAGGAGAAGGTCTACCTGAAGGACGACGCGGCCAAGGACGCCTTCGTGGTCGAGCACCCCGACCACAAGCAAGACTTCCAGCGCCTGAAGGGCCTGGGGGAGATGGACTTCTCCGAACTGCGTGAGACGACGATCGACCCGACCAAGCGCTCCTTGCTCCAGGTGAACGTCGAGCAGGCGACGCTGGCCGACGAGGTGTGCTCGGTGCTCATGGGTGAGGACGTCGAGCTGCGGCGCCACTTCATCCAGACCAACGCGAAGGACGTGCGTTTCCTCGACATCTGAGGAGACGCCGGGACGACCACATGCCACGACGACGAGTCACCGCCACCCAGGCCGGCACCAACGGGAGCAACGGCCACGGTCCGGACGGCGAGACCCCGGTGCTCGGGTTCATCGAGCCGATCGAGATCCAAGAGGAGATGGAGCGCTCCTTCCTCGAGTACTCCATGTCGGTCATCGTGTCGCGGGCCCTGCCCGACGTGCGCGACGGCCTCAAGCCGGTGCACCGCCGGATCCTCTACTCGATGTTCGACCAGAATCTGCGGCCGGACCGTCCCCACGTGAAGTGCGCAGCGGTCGTCGGCGAGGTGATGGGGACCTACCACCCCCACGGCGACTCGGCCATCTACGACGCCCTGGTCCGCATGGTGCAGGACTTCAGCATGCGCCACCCGCTCATCGACGGCCACGGGAGCTTCGGGGGTCCCGGCCCCGACGAGGGCCCGGCGGCCATGCGCTACACCGAGTGCCGGCTCCAGCCCCTGGCCCTGGACCTGATGGCCGGGATCGACGAGGAGACGGTCGACTTCGCGCCGAACTACTCCAACAGCGCCGAGGAGCCGACCGTCCTGCCGGCCCGCTTCCCCAACCTGTTGGTCAACGGCTCGCAGGGGATCGCCGTCGGCATGGCGACCAACATCCCGCCCCACAACCTGGGTGAGGTGATCGACGCCACGATCCACCTGCTCGAGCACCCCGAGGCCACCCCCGACGACCTGATGGCCTTCGTGAAGGGCCCGGACTTCCCGACCGGGGCCCAGATCCTGGGGCGCCAGGGCATCCTCGACGCCTACCGGACCGGCCGGGGCTCGATCAAGATGCGTGCCGTCGCCGAGATCGACGAGGGCAAGGACGCCACCCGGATCGTGGTGACCGAGCTCCCCTACCAGACCTCGGTCGGGGTCATCGCCCAGAAGATCGACGACCTGGTGAAGTCGGGCGACCTCGACGGGATCTCCGAGGTGCTCGACTCGTCGGCCGGCAAGCAGACCCGCCTGGTCATCCGGCTCAAGCGCGACGCCAACGCCAACGTCGTGCTGAACAAGCTCTACAAGCACACGCCGCTGCAGACCAGCTTCGGGGTCAACACCCTGGCCCTGGTGGACGGGGTCCCCCGGACCCTCAACCTGGCCCAGGTGCTCACCCACTACGTGGCCCACCAGGTCGAGGTGGTCACCCGGCGCAGTGAGTTCCGGCTGCGCAAGGCCCGGGCCCGGGCCCACATCGTCGAGGGCCTGCTGCGGGCCATCGACATGCTCGACGCGGTGATCGCCGCCATCCGGGGCTCAGACGACCGCCCGGCGGCCCGCGGCGCCCTCATGGCCGAGCCGTTCTCGTTCTCCGAGGAGCAGGCCAACCACATCTTGGACATGACGCTCGGGCGCCTGACCCGCCTGGGGCGGAGCGAGCTCGAAGAGGAGATGGCCCAGCTGCGCCAGACGATCGCCGAGCTCGAGGCGATCCTGGCCGACCCGGCCCGCCTGCGCGCCGTCATCGCCACCGAGATGACGGCGATCCGCGACAAGTTCGCCGACGAGCGCCGGAGCGTCATCACCCACGATCCGGGCGAGCTGGGCATGGAGGACCTGATCAACGACGAGGAGATCGTGGTCACCATGACCGCGGCCGGCTACATCAAGTCGGTGCCCGCGGCGGCCTTCCGGACCCAGGGCCGTGGGGGCCGGGGTGTCCAGGGGGCGCGGTTGAAGGAGGAGGACCTGGTCACCCACGTGGTCCACACTTCGGCCCACGCCTACCTGCTGCTCTTCTCCAACCGCGGCCGGGTCTTCCGGCTCCGGGGCCACGAGATCCCGATGAAGGACCGCTACGCCAAGGGCACCGCCCTGGTGAACCTGCTGCCCCTGGCCAATGCCGAGACCGTCCAGGCCATCGTCCAGACCCGGGACTTCCCGGTCGACCACTTCCTGGTGTTCGCCACCGCCCGGGGCCAGGTCAAGAAGACGGCGTTCAGCGAGTACGACAAGAGCCGGCGCGAGGGCTTCATCGCCATCAACCTGCGCGAGGGGGACGAGCTGGTGCGGGTGGTGGCCACCAGCGGCGAGGACGACCTGTTCGAGGTCACCCGCAAGGGCATGACCATCCGCTTCTCGGAGAACGACGTGCGGGCGATGGGCCGCGACGCCGCGGGGGTCCGGGGCATCCGCCTGCGCGAGGAGGACGAAGTGGTCTCGCTCGACGTGGCCCGGGACGACACCGACATCCTGATCGTCACCGACGCCGGCTATGGCAAGCGGACCAAGCTCGAGCGCTTCAACCGCCAGGCCCGCGGCGGCCAGGGGGTCCGGGGCATCCGCCTCACGGCCAAGCGCGGCTTCGTGGTGGCCGCCTTCATGGTCAGCCTCGACGACGAGGTCCTGCTGGTCTCCTCGGGCGGCGTCGTCATCCGCACGGCGGTGCGCGAGATCGCCTCCCAGGGCCGCGACGCCACCGGGGTGCGGGTCATGAACCTCGACGACGGCCAGTCGGTCGCCGCCGTGGCCCAGGTCACCGGCTCCGAGTAGTCCGGACGCTCAGGGGACGGTCTGGAAGGTCATGGTGAACGGGGCGGCGGTCGGGAAGTAGAAGCCGACCACCTTGTTGCCGACCGAGATGAAGGCGTGGGCCGACGGGGAGCCCACCTCGACGGTGATGGACCCGGTCACCAAGAAGTCGTGGGACTGGCCGGCGGCCACCACCCCGGCGAAGATCGGCGAGACGTGCTCGGAGTCGGTGGCCTGCATCCAGCTGGCCGAGCCAACCGGGATCACCCGCACCAAGAAGGCAGAGGCCCGGATGTCGAAGGTGGCCCCGGTCGAGCTGGTGGAGGCCACGGTGAAGACGGCCGGCTTCGACGCGGGCGCCCCGGCCTTGGCCGGTCCCTTGGCCGCCGGGCCGTGGGTGATACCGAGCGAGGTCAGCCAGCTGGGCCGCACCTGGTGGATCACCAGGCCGGCCACCCCGGCCAGCACGGCCAGGGCCACCAGGGCGACCACCAGGCGGAGCCACACCGGCGCGCCGGGGCGCCGGGCCTTTTGGGCGGGCCGGCCGGGCACGGCCGGGGTCACCCCGGTGTCGACCACGGCCAAGGGGACCTGGGCGGTGTTGGAGTGCACGCCCTCGGCCCCGGTCGCAACCGAGGTGCTCGGGGCGGCGGGGGGGCGGCGGGAGACGGCGATCACCGGCACCGCCCCGGTCTTGGTGCCCCGGGCCGCGCCGGCGGCCACCGGCGAGCTGGCCACCGGGGCCTGCACGACCACCACCGGCCCCGAGCTGAGCGGGGTGGCCGGCCACAGGTCGATCAACGAGAGGGCGTAGCGGTCGCCGGGGAGCCCGAGGTAGTCGGCGTAGCGGCGGAGCGTCTGGCAGACGTCGATGCGGTCCGGGATCCGGTCCACCGTCCCGGCCTCGAGCGCCTCGAGCTGGCCGACCGGCAGGCCGGTGCGCTCGCTCACCTCCTCGAGGCGGAGCCCCTGACGCGTCCGGGCCCGCCGGAGGTTCCGTCCGAGCTCGGGGACCGAGGTGGGCAGCCTTCCAGCGTCACCGCGACGGGAACCCGCGCCATCACGATGCAGGATCACCTTCCCCTTCCCTCCATGCCTGTCGAGGTGCCGAGCGTACCGCCCCGGGCCCCCTGCGGCGGGGCGCACGGGCCAAAGAGCCTTGTAAGGCTCTTGTAAGCGCCCTGCGGGGACAGGCCGCCGGGGCGGGTCCAGACTGGCCGCACGCCGGGGACCCCGACCGCGACCCTCCCTCGCAGCCCGGCGCAGAGACGATGGCCCCGGACCCCCACCCCACCCTCCGACGCCCACCGAGCGTGCGGCGATGATCACCCTGCTCGGCATCGGGTTCGTGGGCGGCCTGATCACGGGGATCTCGCCGTGCATCGTGCCGGTGCTCCCGGTCATCGTGGCCGGCGGCGCGGCCGAGGCCACGACGGCGAGCCGGTGGCGCCCCTACGCCATCATCGGCGGCCTGGTGGCCAGCTTTACCGTCTTCACCCTCCTCGGGGGCTCCCTGCTGAGCTTCCTCGGCCTCCCCCAGGACCTGCTGCGCAACCTGGGCATCGTGGTGCTGGCCCTCCTCGGGCTCGGCCTGCTCGTGCCCCTGGTGGGGCACTGGCTGGAGGTCCCCTTCGCCCGCCTGGGGGCGCGCGGCCAGTCCGGCTCGGGGAGCGGCCTGGTCCTCGGGGTCAGCCTCGGGCTGGTCTTCGTCCCGTGCGCCGGACCGGTCCTGGCCGCCATCGCCGTCGTCTCGGCCACCCACCGGGTGGGGCTGACCACGCTCGCCCTCACCGCGGCCTACGCCCTGGGGGCGGCCCTCCCCCTCTTGGTCCTGGCCCTGGTGGCCCAGCGCACGACGAAGGGCTGGCAGGCCCTGCGGACCCACATGCCCACGGTGCGCCGGGTCGCCGGCGCGGTCCTGGTGGTGACCGCGGTGGCCATCACCTTCAACTGGACCCGGCCCCTGCAGACCTCGGTGCCCGGCTACACGAGCGCCCTCGAGGACCACGTCGAGGGGACCGCCGCGGCCAGCCGTCAGCTCGACGCGCTGACCGGGGAGCGGGCCAACACCTTCGCCGCCGGCCAGAGCGTCGCCGCCGGGGCCCTGCCGATGCTGGGCCGGGCGCCCGACTTCGCCGGCATCACCCAGTGGCTCAACACGCCCGGCGACCGGCCGCTCACGCTGGCCTCCCTGCGGGGCAAGGTGGTCCTGGTCGACTTCTGGACCTACTCGTGCATCAACTGCCAGCGCACGCTCCCCCACGTCGAGGCCTGGTACCGCGCCTACAAGGACCGCGGGCTGGTGGTCGTCGGGGTCCACACCCCCGAGTTCCCCTTCGAGCACGTGGTGTCCAACGTGCGGGCGGCGGCCGCCCAGTACGGGGTGCACTACCCGATCGCCGTCGACGACAACTACGGGACCTGGGACGCCTACAACAACGAGTACTGGCCGGCCGAGTACCTGATCGACCAGAACGGCGAGGTCCGCCACACCGACTTCGGCGAGGGCAACTACGGGCAGACCGAACAGGACATCCGGCTCCTGCTCAGCGCCGGCGGGGCCAGGTCGCTCCCGCCGGCGACCGAGGTGGCCGACCGGACGCCGACGGCCGAGCTCACCCCCGAGACCTACCTCGGCTTCGAGCGCCAGGACCTCACCTCCTACGTGGGCTCACCGGTCATCGATTCGCGCCCGGCCCGCTACCAGGCGTCCGCGTCGGTGCCGGTCGACGAGCGCTCGTTCGGGGGGACCTGGACGGTCAACCAGTGGGAGGCGACCGCCGACACCACTGGGTCGACCATCGAGCTCAACTACATGGCCGACGACGTGTACCTGGTGCTCGGCGGCCAGGGCACGGTGGGGGTCTCGGTCAACGGCGTCGACCAGCGGACGGTCACCGTCAGCGGTGTCCCGGACCTCTACACCTTGCTCTCGTCCGCCGACTACTCGTCGGGCCTCTTGCGCCTCACGTTCAGTGCCGGGATCCAGGCCTATGACTTCACCTTCGGCTGAGCCGGCGAGACGAGGCAGCGAGATGGGGCAGCGAGATGAGCCGGCGATGAGGAGCCCCCGGTGATCGCCCTGGCCCTGGTGGTCGGGGCCGGGACCGTGGTCGCCGGGGTCGGTGCCGCCCTTCTCTTGCGCCACTTGCCCACGGTGCGCCTGCAGGTGATCGGCCTGGCCCTGGTGGCCGTCGCCCTCCCGCTGGTCGCCGTGTCGGTGTCCGGCCTGGTCATGTTCCACATGGGGGCCGATGTGGGCGTCCTCGCCGTCTCGGCCGCCGCCGCCACCGGCGCGCTGGTCGGGGCCCTCCTGGTCGAGCGCAACCTGGTCCGGCGCCTCGAGCGGGTCCGGGCGGCGTCGGCCGCGCTGGCCGCCGGCGAGCTCACCGCCCGGGCACCGACCGGCGGGCCCGCCGAGCTGGCCCAGCTGGCGGCGTCGTTCAACGCCATGGCCGCGAACCTCCAGGAGCTCTTCGACGCCCGGCGCGAACTGCTGGCCTGGGCCAGCCACGACCTGCGGGCGCCGGTGACCTCGCTCCAGGCGATGCTCGAGGCCATCGAGGACGGGGTGGTCGAGCCCGACCGGTACCTCGGCGCCCTCGGGGGGCAGGTCCGGTTGCTCGGGGCCCTGGTCGACGACCTCTTCGCGCTGGCCCGGATCGACGCCGGGGTGCTGGCGGTGACGACCGAGCCGGTCGACCTCGGGGCCCTCGTCTCCCGGGTCGTCGAGCGCCACGAGGCGGAGGGGGCCGCCCGCGGCCTGGTGGTCGAGCTGGCGGTGCGGGACCTCGACACGGTGGCCCGTTGCGACCCGGCCAAGCTCGAGCGGGTGCTCGACAACCTCCTGGCCAACGCGCTGCGCTACACGCCGGCGCCCGGACGGGTGGTCGCCTCGGTGACCGCCGGGGCCGGCGCGGTGCTGGTGAGCGTGGAGGACACCGGGGTGGGGATCGCCGAAGAGGTGCTCGACCGGGTCTTCGAGCCGTTCTGGCGGGCCGAGCCGGCCCGGACCCCGGCCGACGGGGGGGCGGGGCTGGGGCTGGCCATCGCCCGCGGCCTGACCGAGGCCCAGGGGGGGCGCTTGTGGGTCGAGCGGCCCCCCGGCGGGGGGACCAGGATGTGCCTGGCGCTCCCCGCCGCGCCCGGGGAACGCCCGGCGGCCCGCGACCCCGGTCGGCCCCCGGTCGGCGGGTCCGGGGCGACGGGGCGCCGAGCGGCGCCCATCGAGGGCCCACCCTGAGGTGCTCAGGGCTGCGGGGCCCGACCCTTCACGAAGCGGCCAGGTCCTTCACGAAGCGGCCAGGTCCTTCACGAAGCGGCCAGGTCCTTCACGAAGCGGCTTGTGTCGGGTTGGCGCTGGTAGCCGGCGGCGGCCCAGAAGCCGGTGGCCTGGTCGTGCTCGGTGACGGCGATGATGGCCACCCGCCGGACACCCCGGTCGGCCAGGCGCCGCTCCCCGGCGGCCACCAGGGCCGTCGCCACCCCGAGGCGCCGGCGGCCCGGGGCCACCGCCAGGCGGTAGAAGGCGCCCCGCCAACCGTCGAAGGCCACCAGGAGCGAGCCGATCACCGCACCGGCCTCGGTGGCCACCACGACGGCCCCGGGGTCGAGGTCGCCCAGCACCTCGAGGGCGGCCAGGTCGTCGGTGGACGTGGGCACCGCCCCGGCGCGCCGCCACAGCTCGAGGACGGCCGGGAACTCGCCGGCCGGGCACGGCCCGATCTCGAAGGTGGGCCCGGTCAGAAGATGTGGAACCGGGACAGGGGCCAGACCAGCACCACGACCTTGCCCACGATCAATGAACGCGGCACCGGCCCCCAGTAACGGCTGTCGCACGACGAGTCCCGGTTGTCACCGAGCACGTAGAAGGTGTTGGCCGGGACGACGGTCGGGGGGATGGCCTTGCCGAGCACGGTCCCCTTGGGCAGCCACGGCTCGGCCAGCGGCCGGCCGTTGATGAGCACGGTGTTGCCCGACGACGAGATGCGCTCGCCGGGCAGGCCGATGACCCGCTTGACGAGATCGTTGACCGGGGGCCCGCCGCAGTTCTCGTCGGGCGGCCGGGCGAAGACGACGATGTCGCCCCGGTCGACCGAGTGCAGGTGGTAGCTGAGCTTGTCGACGAGGATCCGGTCGCCGATCTGCAGCGTCGGCTCCATCGAGCCCGACGGGATGAAGAAGGTCTGGACGACGAAGGTCCGCAGCACGATGGCCAAGAGGGCGGCCACCACGACCACGATGACCAGTTCGACGACCCACCGGTTTCCCTTGCGGGCGGGCGGGGTGGCGGGCTTCTGGCCGGGGGTGCCCGGGGTCGGCGGATCGCCCTCTGTGGGGCCTCCCGGGCCGCCCGGGTCGGCCATCACCGCCGGGCCGGCGGCCGAGGGACCATGGGCGTCGGGATCGGGGTCGGCGGTGGTCACGGCAAGGTGAGGCTACCGGCCCGACCCCGGGGCGCGGGGCCGCCCTCTCGGGGCCGGAATGCCGCAGGCCCCCGGGGCGTTGCCCGAAGGGCGAAGATGGGTATGTTCGACGTGCAGGGGGGGCACCGGATCGAGAGGGAACGCTTGACGCAGTGAGCATCGCCATCCTGCTCGCCTTGGTGGCCAGCCTGTTCACGGCCACCTCTTCGGTCGCCCAGCGGGTGGCGGCCGCCCCCGCCCCCGGCGAGATCAGCTTCAGCTGGCGACTGTTGTTGTTCGTGGTCCGCCGGCCAGTGTGGTTCCTCGGATTCGTCTGCATGATCGGCGGTTTCGTGTTCCAGCTGGCCGCCCTCCACGGCGGGGACCTCAGCCTGGTCCAGCCGGTGATCGCCACCGAATTGCTCTTCGTCTTCGCCTTCTTGGCATTGCGCAGCCGGGGCCGGGTGCACGCCCGGGACTGGGCGGCCGGGGCGGCCATGGCCGTCGGCCTGGGGGGCTTCTTGTTCCTGGCCGACCCTTCCGGCGGCTCGTCGGCCAACGCCACCGGTTGGCTCTGGCTCATCTCGGGGACGGCCACCTTCGCCGCCGCGGGGGTGGCGGCCGCCCTGGCCGGCGTCCCGTGGCGGGGCCGGGCACCGTCACCGGCGCGCCGCGCCGCCCTGTTGTCGGTGGCCGCCGGCATTGCCTGGGGGTTCGTGGCCGCGGTGATCAAGGAGCTGAGCAGCCACATCGGCCAGGGGGCCTACGCCATCTTCACCAACTGGTCCCCCTACGTCCTGATCCTGACCGGGGCCGTCGCCATGTTCTTGGTCACCAACGCCTTCCAGGCCGGCCCGCTGGCCGCCTCCCAACCCGGCCTGACCATCGCCGACCCGCTGGTGGCCAGCCTCCTCGGGATCACCATCTTCGGGGAGCACCTGCGCACCGGTCCGGCGCACCTGACCGGTGAGGCCCTGGCCGCCGCCGTGCTGGTGGCCGGTGTGGTCCTGCTCAGCCGGAGCCCGCTCATCCAGGCGCCACCGCCCGAGGCCCCTTCGGGCGCCGGGCCCGGGCCCCCCGTCCCCGGCCCACCGACCCACCACCTCGCACCCCACCCGGCACCCCAGCTCCCGGCAACCCAGCACCCGGCTCCGCCGGTCGAGGTGGCCGGGCGGCCGACGGTTCCCGGGGTGGCCATCGCCCCCACCACCGGCCACCGTCGGGTGGGCGCCCCGGCCCGGGACTGTCGCGCCCCGAGCCGACCACCTGGCGCTGTCTGACCCCAGGAGGGGCCGGGCCCCGATATCGGGCAGACTCGGCGGGTGACCGCCACCACCCTCAGCCCCGACGAGGCCGCCGCGCTCATCCGGCCCGTCGACACGATCGGCTTCGGGCTCGGCCCGGCCAATCCCGACGCCTTCTTGAGCGCGCTGGGCCGGCGCGACGACTGGGAGGACCTCGTGCTCGGGGGGGCCCTGCTCCTCGGCCTCTACGAGGTCCTGGGCAAACCGGGGGTCTCGTACCGCTGCGGCTTCTACGGCCCGGCCGAACGCCTGTTCGCGGCCCAGGGGGCCAGGATCGACCACGTCCCGGGCGGCTTCCGCCAGATGGCGCCCATCCTGGCCCGCTACGGCCCCCGGGTCATGACCGCCCAGGCGGCCCCCCCCGACGCCAGCGGCACCGTCAATCTCTCCTTGCACCTGGGCGGGACCCGCGGCGAGCTGCTGGCGGCCGGGGCGGACCCCGACCGCCTGCTCATCGTGGAGGTGAACCCCAAGCTGCCCCGGACCTCGTCGCTCGATCCCTACGACAACACCATCCCGGTCGACCTGATCGACGTGCTGGTGGAGGCGGACGGGGAGCCGTTCGCCCTGGCCGACGGGGAGCCCAACGACGCCGACACGGCGATCGCCGAACACGCCCTCGCCTTCGTGCGCGACGGCACCACCCTCCAGACCGGGATCGGGGGGATCCCGACCATGGTGGCCACCCAGCTGGCCGAGCGCCCCGGCGGGGGCTACGGGGTCCACTCGGAGATGTTCACCAACGGCCTGATGCTGCTGCACCAGGCGGGCAAGGTGACGAACCTGGGCAAAGGGGAGTTCACTGGCGCCTCGGTGACGACGTTCGCCCTCGGATCGCCCGAGCTCTACGCGTGGCTCGACGGCAACCCCGAGGTCGCTTTCTTGCCGGTGGAGGTGGTGAACGACCCGTCGGTCATCGCCCGCAACACCGAGTTCGTCTCGATCAATGGGGCGATCTGCGTCGACCTCTACGGCCAGATCGTCGCCGACAGCATCGACGGCAAGCAGATCTCGGGGGTGGGCGGCCACGAGGACTTCATCGCCGGGGCCGAGCTCCATCTCGACGCCCACTCACTGGTCTGCCTGCGCTCGACGGCGACGGTGGGCGGCGAGCAGCACTCGCGCATCGTGCCGGTCCTTCCGGCGGGCTCGGTCATCTCCACCCCCCGCCACCACACCGGCACCGTGGTGACCGAGTTCGGGTCGGCCGAGCTGACCGGGCTCACCGTCACCGAGCGGGCCCGGGCCCTGGCCGAGATCGCCCATCCCGACTACCGCGAGGAACTGCGGGACACCGCCGAGCGGCTGGGTCGTGGCTGAGGCCGACCCGGGCCGGGCGCTCGACCTCTCGGCCCTGTTCGGCCTGGAGGGCCGGGTGGCCATCGTGACCGGGGGCAGCCGGGGCATCGGCCTGGCCATCGCCCGGGGCTTCGCCGGGGCCGGGGCGACGGTCGTCGTGGCCAGTCGCAAGCCGGAGGCCTGCGAGCAGGCGGTGGCCGAGATCGAGGCCGCCGGGGGCACCGCACTGGGCGTCCCCACCCAGATGGGCGACCTCGGGGCGGTGGCCGGACTGGTCGAGCGGGTGGTCGAGCGGTTCGGCCGGGTCGACGTGGTGGTGAACAACGCGGCCAACGCGCTGGCCCAGCCCATCGGGCAGATCACGCCCGAGGCGTGGTCCAAGACCCAGGACACCAACGAGCGGGGGCCCCTCTTCTTGGTCCAAGCCGCCCTGCCCCAACTGGCCGCCAGCCCCCACGCGTCGGTCATCAACATGGTGAGCGCCGGGGTCTTCACCCACGGCGGCCACCTGGCCATGTACACGGCGGCCAAGGCTGGGCTGCTGGCCCTGACCAGGTCCATGGCGGCCGAGCTGGCCGGGCGGGGGATCCGGGTCAACGCCCTCGCCCCGGGCCCGGTCGACACCGACATGGTCCGCAACAACCCGCCCGAGGTCCAGCGGCGCATGGCCGAGGCCCCCCTCATGGGCCGGCTGGCCTCCCCCGACGAGATGGTCGGCCCGGCGCTCTTCCTGGCCGGCGACGCCTCGAGTTTCGTGACCGGCCAGGTGCTGGTGGCGGACGGCGGGCTGACCTTCCACTGACCCGTCACCCGCCGCCCGTCACCCGCCGCCCGTACCCGCCGCCCGCCGCGGTTCGGCCCGGTGCCCGCCCCCGGGGGCCCGGGGCGGCCGATGGTAGAACGACGGCGTGCGCCCCGGCCCCCGCCTCTGTTCCCGGCCGGCCGGCCGGCGGCCCCTGGCCGCGCTGGCCGCCGTCGCCGTCCTGGGTGCCCTGGCGGCGGGCGGTGCCCCCGGGGCCTCGGCGGACCCCGGCGGCGCCCACCCCTCGATCGTCCAGCTCGGCGACTCGGTGGCCTCGGGGGAGGGCACCCTCTACGGCTACACCTACAGCCCGCTCACCCAGCGGTGGTCGGGGGGGAACGTGAACGTGACCTGGCCCGGCCCGTACCCGCTGTGCCACGACTCCCCCGACGCCTACGGCCAGGTCGTGGCGGCCCGGCTCGGCGCCACCTTCTCCCAGTTCGCCTGCACCGGGAGCTCCTTCGACAACGGCATCTCGGCCCCCCGGGTCAACAAGGGCTACCTCTACGACACAACTCTGCGGCCGGCCCAGTTCGGTGACTGGGCAGACCACAAGGATCTGAACGCCGACTACGACGCGGCGAAGCCCGACGTCGTCGTGGTGACGATGGGGGCGGACGACGTCCAGTTCGTCGAGATCGTCGAGGCCTGCATCGAGAACGGCTACGAGTACTACTTCGACCTGACGGCCACGTTGGACTGCACGGCGCAGAACCCGGGCACCACGGTGACCACCGACTTCGTCGACCAGCTCCCCACACTCGAGGACCACGACCGCACCCTCGTCTCGTGGATCAAGGCCCGGGCCCAGGCCGACGGCACGCCGTCACCGGGGGTCGTCTTCACCGACTACTACAACCCGCTGCCCACACCGGGCCGGACGTGCCCCGACGTCAGCTACCTCTACCCCAAGCAGACGGCGTACCTCTCGGGGCTGCTGCAGACGCTCGACGACCACATCGTGTCCACCATCACCGCGCTGGACGACCCCGACGTCTCGGTGGTCGACATCGCCTCGGCCCTCGACGGCCACCGGTTCTGCTCGACCGATCCGTGGGCCTACGGGCTGTCGATCTACAAGCTGGACGAACCGACCAGCGCCTGGTCGCAGGCCCCCTTCCACCCGACGCCGGCCGGCCAGCAGGCCATCGCCGACCTGGTCGAGCCGGCCGTCGAGCACGAGCTGGCCCAGCGCTGAGCCTCCCGGCCCCGGCCAAGGGGCCGGCGCACCGGTCGGGCGGGCGGCGCGGGCCCAGCGCCTACCCGGCGGCCCCGACCCGCTTCAAGAAGGGCACCAGGTGGTCGAAGAAGACGTTGTGCGGGTAGGCCCCGGCCGGGTCGTTGTGGGCGTAGGTGCCGTGCTCGTCGACCAGGGTCAGGTGGCTGGCCGGGATCCCCGACTGCGCGGCCAGGGCCCGGGTGGCGGCCAGCACCTCGGGGCCGCCGAGGTGGGCGGCGAAGGCGTAGAGCAAGAGGCTGTGCGGCAGGTCGTGGCCCATGGTGGCGTCGACGTCGAGCACGCCCTGGGCCGGGTTGGCGTTGCCGTCGGCCACCGCCGCCGAGTCGTCGGTGAGTCGCTGGGGGAAGTACCACTCGGTGCCGTCGGCGTTCTGGACGCCGACGCCGGAGAACATGGTGGCGAAGCGCCCGATGGGGGTCAGGGCCCCCGCACCGTCCCAGCCGTGGACGGGGCCGGCGGAGGACAGGCCGGTCCCGAGATGGGCCTGGGCCGCGGCGAGCGACGGCGGGGACGTGGCGACGTTGAGCGCGTAGCCGTACTGGCCGAGGTTGGTCACCCGGACCGCAGGGACGATGTCGGCCGGCAACAGGCCCGATGTCTGCCCGTCCGACGGTGCGTTCGGGTCCAACAGGGCGGCGGCCGACCCGGTGGCGTTGAACAGACCGGCGTAGGGGGCGGCGATGCCCCCGAAGGAGAGCCACGGGGACGTCGTGGGGGCGTCGAGGGCGGCGAGGACCGCCGTGGCCGACGCGGCGGTCATCGGGGCCGGGCCGCCGGGGCCGCCCAGGGCCTCGGGCGTGGGCGGGCTGGCGCCGTCGATGTACACCAGGCCAGCCAGGTCGTCGGCCCCGGGGTGTCCGCCGAAGTCCCAGGTGGCATAGGCGGTGACCACCGTGCCCCCCAACGAGTGGCCACCGAGAACCACCTTGCCGCCGAGCCTCTTGGCCGCCGTGATGACCGTGTGGAGGTCCTGGACGGCGACGTTCATCCCCCACTGCTTGGCGAACTCGACCGAGGCGTCGGGGACCACCGTGAAGTGGTGGGTGACGGCCGGGTCCTTGAGGTAGCCGAGGTAGTAGTCGAAGAGCTGTGTCGCGCTGACCCGGTGTTCTTTGAAGAGGTCGAGCTCGGACTGGTCCTCCAAGAGGTTCTCCCGTCGTTCGACCGACCACACCTGCCAGCCGGGCACCGTGGCCACGATCCATTTGGCCAGCGGGACGAAGTAGGCGCTCCCGGCCGAGGTGCCCGGCTCGAGGACCAAGACGTTCTTGGCCGAGGCGGAGCCGACCTTGATCACCCCGACCTTGTTGTAGCTGGCCGGGGTGGACGGTGCGGCGTAGCTGGGCATCCACTGGACGGCCAATTGACCCCCCGAGCCCGAGGGGCGGGGGGCCGACGTGGCGCCGGCCCCAGAGCCGCCGGCCAGGGTCGCGGCCAGCCAGACGCCGACGGCGGCGAGGGCGGGCGTGCAACGGCGTCTCGGCAAGTGAACCCCCGAACGGGCCGACAAGGACGGCCCATGACGATACCGCCTCGTCCCCGGTCGCACCGGTTCCCCGGCGGGCCGGCCTCAACCGAGGGGTGTGGACGGTGCGGGGCCGGGGGTGCCCGCCAACTCCTGGGCGACGACGGTGCCGTCTTGCATGTGGATGATCCGGTCGGCGACGGCGGCCACCTCCGCCGAGTGGGTCACCAGCACGATGGTCATACCGCTGTCCTTGAGCCCCCGGAACAGCTCGAGCACCCGGTCGGTGGACGCCGAGTCGAGGCTGCCGGTGGGCTCGTCGGCCAACAGGACCTTCGGCTCGTTGGCCAACGACCGGGCGATCGCCGCGCGCTGTCGCTCACCGCCCGAGATCTCGGTCGGATGGCGCCGGGCGGCGAAGCCCAGATCGACCAGACCCAGGAGCTCGCTCGCCCGCTTCTGGCGCTGGCGGCTTGACCGGCCGGTGCCGAACATCGGGACCTCGATGTTCGAGGCGATGGGGAGCTGCGGTAAAAGGTCGTGGAACTGGAACACCAGGCCCACGTAGCGCCGACGGTAGTCACTGATGTCGCGGATCTTCGCCACGTCGCGCCCGGCGGCGGTGATCGAGCCCGACGTCGGTGTGTCGATGGCCGCCAAGAGGTGCAGGAGCGTCGACTTGCCGCAGCCCGAGGGCCCGGTGATCGCCACCGTCTCACCGGCCTCGATCGTGAGGTCGATCCCGGCCAGGGCACGGACATTGCCCGGGAACGTCCGCGTCAGGCCGACGATCTCGAAGGCGGGTGGGACCTGCCCCTCGTCGGTCGTCAGCTGGGGGTCACTCATAGCTGAGGGCCTTGAGGGGAGAGAGACTTGCCGCCCGGATCGTCGGGTACAACGACCCGATGAGCGTCATGATGAGCGCGGTGAGGAGCGCCCGCTCGAAGGCGCTCTTGGTGAAATTGGGCTGCAGCAGGCCGGCCAGCACCGGCAGGCGGGTGAGCAGGGCGGCCACGGCGAAGGAGAGCCCGACCCCGATGGCCGCCCCGAGCACCGCCAGCACGAAGCTCTCACCGGTGAGAAGCGAAACCGTCCGGCGTCGTGTCCAGCCGAACGCCCGCAGGAGGCCGAACTCCCGGGTGCGCTCGTAGAGGGTGAGGAGCATGGTGTTGCCGATGATGACCGCACCGATCAGGATGGCCAATACCGTGCTCCCGTTCACCGCCGCCTGCAGGTAGACGAGCGTCCGGTCGGCCCGTCCGAACTGGTTGGCCGTCCGGATCGTGGTCAGCTCGGGCATGGCGTAGTCGATCCGGTTGACGACGGTGTCGACCGGGACCGAGTTCGCCACCTTGACGAACACGAGGGTGACGATCCCCGACACGCGGTTGTAGCCCTGGATGGCCGGGAGCGGCCACATCGCCCCGGCGTCGCCGAAGGCGTTGCCGGTCGAGTAGATCCCGGTCACCGTGTTCCACGTGCCGTTGGCGTGGAAGATGCTGCCGACCCCCAACCCGAGGTTGGAGGCGGCCCGCCACCCCAGCATCACCTCGTGCTGGGCGGTGGCCGAGTAGGCGTGGCCGGCCACCACCTTGACCCCGAAGCCGCTCAGGTCCTCGGGGCTGATCCCGATCTCGATGAAGGCGGGGTTGTCGGCGTTGATGTGCTGGATCTCCACCAGCACGCCCACCGCGCTGGCCACCCCCGGCGTGTGCCGGATCTTGGCCAGCTGGCCCTGGTCGATGGTGCTCGTCAGCAGGTCGGCGGCGCCCTTCTGGGCGACGGTGAAGTCCGCCTTCCCCACGGTGATGATCGCTGCGGCGGACTGCTCGAGCCCGCTGCTCGTGACGGCCAGCGTCACCACGGCCATCACCGCCAGGGCGACCATCGAGGCCAGCCCGATGGAGCGGACCTTTCTCGCCCAGAGGTTCCGGAACATCAGTCCTGGGAAGGTCATCGCTCCATTCCACACGCAGCTCGGCGGCCCTGCTGGCCCGCAGACATCGTCGCCCGGCCGTGTCGACCGCCCCCAGGGGATTAGGTCCCTTTCTCTCCGGGCGACCCGGGAGACGCCGAGCGGCCCAGGTGGCCCGTCGTCGTCCGTCGCTCGGCGCCCCGGGTTGGGTCAGAGAAGGTGCTCGGGTACCCGCACCCCGTGGTACTGGGCCAGGTGGGCCGGGTTGACGGCGTAGGGGGAGCGGTCGGCGATGAGGCCGGCCCGTTCGAGGGCGCGGCACCCGGCCGTCGAGCACACCATCCGATCGCCCCAGCCGAAGGTGAGCTCGAGACCCGAGAGCCCGTTGAAGGCGTCGGCCAGGATCTGGAAGTAGCCGTAGCCGAGCCCGATCGTGTTCCGGGCGAACCTGGCCACGGCGTCGCGCTGGGCGTCGGTGATCTCGGGGTAGTGCACCACGGCGAAGACGATGCCACCCAGGTTGGCCAGCGGTGTCTCGCTGTCGCCCGCCGGCTCTTCCTGGGAGACGATGGCGTCCTCCCCACCGTCGAGGATGATGGCCGCGTGGTTGCACCAGCAGAACTCGGGCGCCACCCGGATCCGCTCGATCTGACGGATGGCCCT
Source organism: uncultured Acidimicrobiaceae bacterium (assembly GCA_963836375.1). GTDB lineage: Bacteria > Actinomycetota > Acidimicrobiia > Acidimicrobiales > RAAP-2 > CAWIJK01. The sequence goes on from CAWIJK010000004.1 coordinate 997,269, forward strand.
GGCCATGGCGTTCTCGTGGCGGACCAGGACGAGGTCCCCTCTGACCGAGTCCGTGCACTGCTCGCCTGGACCGAAGATCCGATAGGTGCTCGTCGGGACGTAGGGGTTCCTACCCATCAGGTCGCCTCCACCGGGCCGGATTAGAGCACTGCCCAAGGTGCGGTTCAAACCTCGACCTCGGCCCCCACGGCGTCGGCCCTCGTCGGGGGGCGGGACCGTCCCGAGGGGTTCGGGCCCACCGGGGACACCGCCCGGCGTCGGGGACGCCGCCAACGCTCCGGGTCGACCCGGCTGTCCCAGCCGGGCCGGGGGCGGCGGGCCCCGCGGGGTGGGGCCGCAAGGGCCGGGGAAACAGCTAACGCTCTGTGGTGCCCAGCCGGCCGAGCTCGGTCACCTGGGTGTCGAATTCCCGCTTGACCAGCGGTTTGAGGAGCTCGTTGAGCCGCGAGCGGTCGGCCGCCTCGAACGTGCCGAGGGTCCTGGCGACCATGGCCTCCCACCAGTGGGTGCCGTCGGGATCGACGGCCAGCTGCTCGGGATCGGCCACCGGCTCATCCTAGCGGTGGCCCGGGCGCTTGTCCATGGGAGTTGACAGGAGGCGCTGAATGCGATTGAGTGTTGCTTGCGAGTGGTTCCCCCACCTTGGTTTCGTGGCCAACCGCTGGGTGGCGGAATTAGGGGACCGGAACTGACGAGACAACCCCGTGGCTCCCACCCCTCCGGGAGTCCCCGGGGTTGTTTCGCGCCCAGGAAAGCCGGGCACCGTTGGGTAGTGTCCCAGCCGATGCTTCGGACCCGGCGGGGGGTGTAGATGTCGACCAAGGCGCGCCAACGCCTCATCGATCAGATCGACCGGCTCGTGGAGAGCTCGGGACATCTGCGCAAGGAGCTGAAGGGCTACGAGAAGACGATGAGCCTGATCTCGCGCCGACTGGAGGCCGGTGAGCCTGGGATCGGGGCATCGGCCGGCACCGGCATTCCCGCGCAACGCAAGCGGGTGACCGAGGTCATCGAGGAATTCGAGGCGGAACGCCACCAGCTCCGGCTGGCCCTGTTCGCGCTGGGCAAGGAGGAAGGGGCCTCCATCAGCGAGATCGGGCGCGTGCTCGGGATCTCGCGCCAACTGGCCTCCCGGCTGGCTGGCGAAGCGGCGCGTTCGGAGTAGAGCCGCCACCTGGGCGGATGCCCGGGGGCGCAGTGGCTGGCCTGGGCGGAGCGGTGTGACAGCAGCGGGCGAGGTCGTTACCGCCAGGCCGAGAACGCGTCGTCGGGCAGCGGGTACGGCACGGCCGGGAGCCCGGGGAGGGGGTTGTCCCACCAGATGGTCTCTTCGACCCGGTGGACGATCCGCCACCCGGCCGGTGTGCGGAGCAATCGGTCGTGATAGGTGCCGCCCACGACGAAGAGCCACGGGTTGCCGTCGACGGTGGCGCCGTTGGGGTTGTAGAACGACGAGCGCGAGGTCGCGGCGTCCGCCCCCGCTGCGAGGTCGACCGCCCGGTTGACCACCAGGTGCTGGGTCCAGATGAACAGGGGTAGGACCCCGGCGAGCCACGCCTTGACCTCGGTGAACGGGCCCTTGACGCCGCCGGCCGAGCGGTAGTCCAAGACGGCCTCGTCGGCGAAGATCGTGCCCAGCTCGTCCCATTGGCGGGTGTCGATCACCGTCGCGTACCGGACGAGGAGGTCGTCGATCTCAAGCCGGTCGACGAGGGAGCGTTGCCGGTCTGCCACCGGTCCGACGGTAGCGCCGACCGACCGGTCCCGTCCGGGCCGCGCCGCCAGCGGCGACGCGGACCGCTTAGAGGCCGATCTCGGGCTCGAGCATGGCCGCCGTGGCCTGCTCTTCGGTCGTGAGGGTCCGGCCGATCGTTCGGTCCCGGAAGATCACCACGGCGACGACCGTGGCGACCGCCATGCAGCCGGCGGCGATGAGATAGGCGAGGTGGTACCCCGAGACCAGCGCGTCGTCGGGGTGCACCCCGGCGGCCAGCAGGCTGGCGGTCCGAGTCTCCGACAGGCTGGCCAGCAGGGCCACCCCGATGGCCGCCCCCAGTTGGATCGAGGTGTTGGCGAGGCCCGAGGCCAGCCCGGTGTCCTCGGGGGCGGCGTCGTGCATGGCGAGGGCCACCGAGGGCGAGAAGGCGAGGCCCGCCCCGGCCCCGAACAGGACCATCCCCGGGAGCACCTGGGTGACGTAGCTGGCGTGCACCGGCAGGAAGACGAAGACCATCAGACCCAAGAAGACGAGCGCCAGTCCGGGGATCAACGTGTTGCGGGCCCCGATTCGGTTCATCACCCGTGCCGTGAGGAGCAGCGAGAACAGGGCGATCAGCAGGTTCATGGGCAAGAAGGCCAGGCCGGTGGCGACCGGGCTGTAGCCGAGGATGTGTTGGAAGTAGAGGGCACCGATGAAGAAGTTGCCGAACATGCCGATCGGGAAGAGGAGGCGCACCACCGTGGCCCCGGTCGTGTTGCGCGAGCGGAACATCCGCAGGGGCACGATCGGCTTGTCGAGGCGCGACTCGAGCCAGACGAACAGACCCAGCAGCACGAGGGCCACCCCCCCGACCCCGAGGGTGCGGAGCGTGAGCCAGCCGTAGGTGCTGGCCTCGACGATGGCGTAGACCAGGAGCATCGCTGAGGCGGTGACCAGGACCGCCCCGAGGACGTCCACCCCGTTTCTGAGCCCGCGACCGGGCCGCTCGTGGATCAAGAACGAGCCCAGGACGAGCGTGACGATCCCGATGGGGACGTTGATGAAGAAGATCCAGTGCCAGCTCAGCGCCTGGGTCAACGCCCCCCCCACCAGCAGGCCGATGGCGCCCCCGGCCGAGGCCACGAAGGCGTAGACCCCCATGGCCCGGGCCTTCTCGCGGGGGCCGGTGAAGATGGTGACCAGGATGCCGAGGATGGTCGCGGCGACCACCGCCGCCCCCGCCCCTTGGACGAAGCGTGCCGCGATCAGCTCAACCTGGGTCTGGGCCAGTCCGCAGAAGATCGAGGCCGCAGTGAACAGGCTCACCCCGGTCATGAACACCTTCTTCGGCCCCACCAGGTCACCCACCCGGCCGGCCAGCAGGAGGAGGCCACCGAACGTGATCAGGTAGGCGTTAATCACCCAGGCCAGCGACGACGTGGTGAAGTGCAGTTCCTTCTGGATCGACGGAAGCGCCACGTTGACGACCGTGGCGTCGAGCACGATCATCAGCTGACCCACGCACAGGACCACCAGGGCGATCCATCGGCGGCGATTGCTGTCGCCTGCTCCGGGGTCCGGGACCGGTTCGGTGCGAGTCGCCGTCTCGCCGCCCGTGCTCACGCCGACCTCAACGCCTCCCGCCCCGTGCTATTCCCCCTTCGGCGGGAAATGACGCCCCGTTGGGTCCCCGGGGTGAGCACCCAACCTGATGGGTCGACCCTCGAGGAGCTCTGCGGCGTGTCGCGCCGGGGCCTCGCTCTGTGCGGACCGTCCCAGCTTGTGCGTACAGCTCGGGCTCGGCCGCTCTGCCGGCCCGCGTTCGCCGGCTCGACGGGCGGCCAGTTCCCGGACGAGCCAGCGGCCGGCATGGGCGCCCGAGGCCCCCGAGGCCTGCTGTATCGCCGGGTCGAACTCGCCGCCGACTCCTTCACAACGTGCGCGCCACCCCTCGCGCCAGTGCGTCGCGGCGCCTTCTTCCTCCATGGGAGTTGCATGGGCTATAAGAACAGTCATGAACGTCGGTGTGACTGCGTTCCTCACGGATCAATCGATGACGCCGGTCGCATTGGCTATTGCCGCGGAAGAGCGCGGATACCACTCCCTCTACCTCCCAGAGCATACGCACCTCCCTGTGCGCATGGCTGTTCCTCCGTCGGTGGTCGCCGGCGTCCGCCTCGAGGACTACCAACGCGGCCTCGACCCCTTCTCGTCCTTGGCAGCCGCCAGTGCCGTGACCGACCGGATTCGCCTGGGGACCGGGGTCGCTCTCGTGGCTCAGCACGACCCGGTCACACTGGCGAAGACCGTGGCGACCATCGATCACCTTTCCGGTGGCCGCTTCACCCTGGGTGTCGGCTATGGCTGGAACAGAGCGGAGGCTGAAGATCATGGCGTTTCGTTCGCAGAGCGGCGGGCCCTCGCACGAGAGAACATGCTGTGCATGCAGGCGCTCTGGGATGCCGAGTCGGCGACACCGGCATTCCATGGCGAGTTCATCGACCTGCCACCCTGCTACGCGTGGCCGAAAACCGTCCAGCAACCCCGCGTGCGCACGCTGCTCGGTGGAGGAGCAGGCCCGCAGCTGTTCGCCGCCATTGCCGAGTTCGGCGATGGATGGATTCCGATCGGCAGTTCGGGAATCGGAGCCGCGCTCCCGCTCCTCCGTGAAGCGTTTGATGCCGTCGGCCGAGACCCCGAGGCACTCCACGTGGTTCCCTTTGGCGTTGTTCCTGATCCTGGGAAGCTCGGACACTTGGCTGAGATCGGCGTCACCGAGGTCGTCTTGCGAGTTCCCGGAGGAACCACCGACGAGATGCTGCCCACCCTCGATCACTACGCCGCGTTACGTCGGCCTCTGACCTGGTGACAGAGTGGGCCCCGTCGCCGAGCGTCTCGGGCGGCCGGATTCGGCGGGGCATCCGCTTCTCGCCGGTCGCAAGTCCGTTCCAGTTCGCGAATCACCTGCCCTTGACCGGTCCCATACCGAGGCCATCGGTTGAAGGCGGGACGCCGCCGGGGCACCTTCGGGTTCGAGGCGTTTCAGGTCGACTGGGCGTCGCCGGCTGGAGGGTTCCGACGGAAGACATCGTGACCGATCACCGTCGAGCACCAATCGTCACGCCCGATGAGATGACCGGTGAGCAGCCATGTCGCCACGATGATGTCGCCCTCCACCTCGTGCCGACCGGACCACACGGTGACCGAGTGGGTGTCGGGCCAGCAGACCGTGAAGCCCAACGGCCCGCCCTGTGCCTCGGGTTCGGGGTCGAAAAAGCCAGTGACCGGATGACTTCCCGTTGGGCTCCCCACCGCCGAGTGGAAATTGCCGGTCAGATGTCCACGCTCGTCTCCGTGGAGGTGCAACTGCGAGCCCAGCTGGTTGTACCAGACGCCGCTGATGTCTGTTGCCGCTGTCTCGCTCATGAAGACACCCCTCATCCTCGCTTCCCCCCACTCTCGGCGGCCAGCTCTCCGAGGACAAGGGCACTAAGTCCTCCATACGAGACCCGGTGGGCTGGGCGGCCCGATGAACTGCGAGAGGGCGGAGACCGGGAGGACCTGGCAGCGGCTCGTAGGTGTCTCCCCGTCGGGTCGAGCCGCCCGCTCCCGGCGGGCTGGGGTAGTCCCGGACTCGAATTCGTCGACAACGCCCTGACCACGTTGGTGACGCGGCCCCCGGGGAGCGGGCCCTGGGAACTGGCGCCGCCGAAGCTGGCAGCCGATTTTCGGCGACGCCTCCTCCCGTTTCGTGCCGGAGGAGACCTTCGCAGCCGACGACCGGGTCGTGCAGCTGTGTCGCTACAGCTGGGATGGTGGACAGGTACGGGGTGTGGATGTCTTCCGCATACGCGGCGGCGAGGTGGCCGAGAGGCTCTCGGACGTCAAGGGCTGACCACCTTGAGACTCATGGGTGGGACAGTCCCTACCCCGTCCAAGAGTCGGCGTAGCCGTTGTTTTCGACCTCCTCGCAGAAGGTCGCCGATGCACAGGAGATGGAGTTGGCGTACAGGGGTCCGGTGCCGATCGGGCCGCCGGCGTTGGCGAAGGTCTGGGGAGTCGACCAGGAGGCGCCGTTGTAGGTGACCCAGCCGTCCAGGCCCCCAGCCATGCAGAACGACGTTGTGGGACATGAGAGTGCATTGAACGATTGGGGACCGAGGTCTGTCGTGAGGGCCTGCCCCTTCGACCATGAGGTGCCATTGAACGTGTTCAGATAGGCCACGTTGGCTCCGGTGGTGCCTCCCACCGCACAGAACGTGGCAGCCGGGCACGACAGCACGGATACTTCGGGATTCGAACCGGACTTGCTTCCGGGAGGCAGGGCAAGTGTCTGCGGTGCCGACCACCCGCTCCCGTTGTACGTGACCGATTGGTCGTTGTAGACGGCCTCGCAGAAGGTTGGATTGGCGCACGACACCTCACCGATGGTGGTCGGGTTCAGGGCGCTCGAATTGATCACCTGGGGTTGGGACCAAGAGGATCCGTTGTAGACGTAGTAGTTGTCGTTGCCGTCCACGGCCATGCAGAAGGAGGTGGTGGGGCACGAAACGGAAAACGACACGGACGCCGACGAGTCCGACGGATTCAACTGGTCGGCCGCAGACCATGTCGAACCGTTGAAGGTGTAGACGTCATCGAGGTCGTCCCCGGCGACACAGAAGGACGACGAGGCGCATGAGACCGAAGCCAACTGATCGTTCATGTTGGATCCGGCAGTCGAGTCGATGTCGTCGCCCTGGGACCACGTCGCTCCATTCGAGGTGAATGCCTCACCCGTGTCGTCGACAGCGGCACAGAACCCGGTGCTGGGGCATGACACGCTCGAGAGGTTGGCGGTGTGCGTCGCGATGCCCGGGCCAGAGCCCTCCTTGTTGGATGCCACCAACGTGGCCAGCTTCCATCCGTGGCCCGCCACTGCGGCGGCCGCGGCCGGAGCACCGCAGTTCCACCGGGCCACCATCCGGAGCGTTTTGCCGCCTATCTGGCTCATCGAGGCGTCGATCGAACCGGCATCGCCCTTCACGGTCACCGTGCCGCTGTGGGCGAAGAAGTTGTCCTGCTCACCCTTCTCGATGCTGTTGGCGAGGTTCTTGCCCTTCAGGTCCACGCTCAGTATGGCGGTCGGGGCTCGTCCGCTGAGCGACTGGAAAGAGTAGGTCCCGTTCTTCTTCACGGTCACGTCCAGACTCCAACTGGCCACGCCCGTGATCCCCGAGACGGAGCCCACGAGATCGTTGAGCTCGACGAAGCCGTTGTTGTTGATGCCTCCGTAGGGACAGCCCGCATTAGGCCCGTCGTGGAGTGTCCCGGTGACCGCTCCCGAAAGCTCGTAGGTGTTGGCGGAGACACTTTTTGCTGTTGCCCCGGAGGCGTCTGCCGGCTGGGCGGCCATGGCGGCGACCATTGCCCCGGAGATCAGGGCCAGGCCGGCCACTGAGCGAACGAAACGGTCCCGACGCTTCACCGATGCTGTCATTTCGCCTCCCGGCGCTCTCGGGCGAAGATCGAGTCAGTCGAGCGACCGCGCCACCAATGAGCAAGAGCCAATAACCTAGTAGCAAGTGATTCATCAGTTGCTGAAGGCGGCCATGAGCACCCCGGTCGGTTGACTCAACGGTGTGCTCGTCGTGGCCCTCTTCACCTCGGGTCCGGGTGATCTGCGCCGGGCGGTGGATTGACCGGCTTACGTCCGGCTCTCCGACCTTCGGACCTGAAAGCCCCCCAGGCGATTTCCGAGGCAACCGGGCTGGAGTTCCCGGCCTTCCTGGTCAGACCTTCACGGAGAGTCCTGTTCAAGGTGGCTTCTCGCCCTGTAGGTCTGGGGTTGGCATGTGTTGAATGATCAACCGGGTCGCTCCCGCAATCAACTGACAGCCGTCCCTTCCCTTTTCGGATGGAATCGCCAGATGTACAGACCGAAGGTAATCAACCAAATCGTCACCGGGTACGCAGCGATCCGCTCCATGGTTCCGCGGCCGATGCCAAAGTACTTGTGCGAAGCGAAACAGAACAGCGCGGCCAGCGCCAGGCTGCTGAAGGTCAGCATCGAGCGCCGCATGGACTCCGGCAGGGTGAGTACGGCCCCAAGCACGACGATAGCGACGTTGCCGATCGCGATCGCGAGAAAGGCTCCGATGATGTGCATGGTCCGATTCTCGTTCTCGGGAAAGAACCCGACGAGGATCGAACCGAGGCCGCCAATGCCATCAGGCCAAATCCGACCATCGCCGTACGCCGCTCCCGCGGGACCCTTTCGGTGAACTCGTGGTAGAGCAGGGCCGACCCGATCACCATGACCAGGCCGAGTAGCAGGAAGCCGACGTAATCCATGAGCCACCAACGAGGTGAGCACATCCCGAGAGCCATAGCCACCGCAGCTGGTTTCGCCGAGATCGCTGATCGTGTTCGAGACCAAGCTGTAGCTCGGGATGAAGACCCAAGCCACGATGATCTGAATCAGGAACTAAAGGGCTGCGGCCATGAAAACGGCGGGCCGAATGACGGGTGCGCGTCATGCTTTTCACCGATCCATCTGACAACCCGAGAGTTGCCGTGGTACGGACTCTCAGCGGGACCGCTCAAATCTTGCTGTTCCACGGCATCCGCTTCTCCAGTAGCCGATCACCTCAGCCGAGACTGTCCCCGTCAAGGGTGTAGTTCACTTCGAGGAGGTATTTTGCCATGAGGCCCTCTCTATGCCGTTTCTCGTAGCGACCATATTCGGCTGCCACCCAAGTTGCCGAACCCCGACATCTCAAGCCACGGAAGGCGAATCGCTATCTGGAGGTTCGACCGGGCTTGTCCAGAGTCGGGCGGCCACGGACCATCGGGACGGGGGCGTCATGATCCGCGACGACCACGATGAGGAGAACCATGAGAGCCCGACGCAACGGGCGAGGTAGCCTGGCCCGTGTCGCGGGCCAGTCGTGCCGATTGGCCTCAAGGAGGTCCGTCGTGCTCCTGAACGTAAGCTTTCCCCGCACGACGACCGCCCTTCTGGCCATCGTCGCCGTCGCGGCTCCGGTCTGGGCCGGTGTCTCTCGGCGCCCCCTCCGCCGAGGCTTCCCCAAGTCTCGCCGACGGCCTACGTCGCCGACTACCCCGACGGGGTGATCCCGATCGCCATTGCCACCAATACCCCGGGGACGGCAATTCCCGTGGGGACCGCTCCTCGTGCACTCGCCCTCACTCCTGGCGGGCAGACCGCCTACGTCGCCAACTACGACAACCTTCTTGGCGACACCGTCACCCCGATCGCCACCGCCACCAACACCGCTGGGACTCCGATCACTGTTGGGACCGGCCCCAACCAGGTGGCGATCACTCCGGACGGGAAGACTGCCTACGTCACCAACCAAGGCTCGGACACCGTGACCCCGATCGCCACCGCCACCAACAGCGCTGGGACCGTGATTCCGGTAGGGAATGACCCCGAAGGCATCGTTATCACCCCCAACGGCCGGACTGCTTATGTCGCCAACTACGACAGCGGCTCGGTGACCCCCATTGCCATCGCAACGAACACCCCTGGGACGGCAATCCCCGTAGGGACTACTCCCATCTTCATGGCCCTTACTCCTGACGGGAAGACCCTCTACGTCGCCAACTATTTCGGCAACACCGTCACCCCCATTGCCACGGCCACTGACACCGCCGGCACACCGATTCCCGTTGGGACGGGTCCCTACGCAATCGCCATCACCCCAGACGGGAAGACGGTCTATGTCGCCAACTTCGGCAGTGGCTTTGGCGACACGGTGACCCCCATCGCCACGGCCACCAACATCGCCGGGGTACCGATCACGGTGGGGACTGCTCCCGATGGCATCGCCATCACCCCGGACGGCAAGACGGCCTACGTCAGCAACGAAGCCAGTTCCTCGCTGACCCCCATCGCCACGGCCACCAACACCACCGGCACACCGGTCTCCGTCGTGGGCGATCCCGCCGGTATCGCCATCACGCCCGACCAGGCCCCGACCGCCACCTTCTCGGCCACCGCCGGTTCCCCGGGCTCGCCCACCATATTCGACGCCTCGGCCTCCTTCTCTCCGGTTGGGTCCATCGCCTCCTACGACTGGAACTTCGGGGACGGGAGCACGGCCACGACGACCTCGGCCAGCACCACCCACACCTACGCCGCCTCGGGCGCCTACACCGTGACGTTGACCGTCACCAACACGCAAGGGACATCGACCACCCAGGTCTTCACCGGTCAGACGGTCTCCAACAACGGGGGGCCCTCGGCCACGGTCACCCAGGGCGTGACCGTTGGACAACCCGGTTACGACCTGGCGGGCTCCGACGGCGGGGTCTTCGTGTTCCCGGTCGGACAGTCCTCGGGCTTCTTCGGCTCCCTGCCGGGCCTGGGGATCAAGGTCAACAACATCGTGGGCATCGTGCCCACCAATAACTTCACCGGCTACAACCTGGTGGGTTCCGACGGCGGCGTCTTCGTGTTCCCGGTCGGACAGTCCTCGGGCTTCTTCGGCTCACTCCCGGGACTGAACGTGAAAATCTCGGACGTCGTGGGCATCGTGCCCACCAACAACTACCAGGGCTATGACCTGGTGGGCTCCGACGGCGGCGTCTTCGTGTTCCCGGTCGGACAGTCGAGCGGCTTCTACGGCTCCCTGCCCTCGATGAACGTCCACGTCTCTGACATCGTGGGCATCGTGGCCACACCGGGAGGCGGGGGCTACTTCCTGGTCGGCAAGGACGGCGGAGTCTTCACCTTCGGCAACGCCCCGTTCCTGGGGTCCCTCCCGGGGATCGGGGCGAGTGTCAACGACATCACAGGGATCGCCTCGACCCCCGACGGGAAGGGCTACTACGTGGTCGGGGCGAACGGGGCCGTCTACGCCTTCGGCGACGCCACCTCCCACGGGTCCCTGCCGGGCCTGGGGGTCAGCGTCTCCAACGTCGTCTCGATCGTGCCCACCCCAGACGGCGGGGGCTACTGGCTGATCGGCTCTGACGGCGGGGTCTTCGCCTTCGGCGACGCCACCAGTCAGGGCTCGCTCCCGGGATTGGGTGTCTCGGTGGGCAACGTCGTGGGGGCCGTGCCGACGGGCTGAGCGGTTTCCCAGTTACTCGGTTCGGGGGGTGCGACATGGTGCCGAAAAAGTCCTGTTCAGGGGGTCCGGATGCCGTTCTCGGCACCCACAGGGTTAGTCCCAAGCCGGGTCGAGGCCCACGACGTGGCAGGCGAGCATCGCCTCCAAGAAAGTCCGGACGCAGGACAAGCCGCTACGGCTACGAAATGCCTGTTGATGCGTCAGAGGACGGTTACTTCGACCACATCGATACACCGCATCGATCCGTCGACATGGGAAACCCGTTCTAGTTCCCCCCGGATCCCGGCTCATGACGAGATTCAGGTAAGCGCCGTAGGATCGATACCCAGGTCAACGACGGTCGATCCTGTTGGGAAATAGTTGTCTCTAACGAGGTCCATCTGGTGGCGGCCACCAGGGTTCAAAGTTCAGCCGCGGGCGTTACCTACCGGCTGCCGCTGCTTCGAGCGAGGAGGTGGTGCTCGACAGCGAACGCCGTGGCGCTCGCCCGTGACGACACGCCGATCTTCGTGAAGATGTTCGACAGGTGTCGTGACACGGTCTTGGGGCTGAGGAAGAGCTCGGTGGCGATCTCGTTGTTCGTGAGCCCGCCGGCGACGAGCCGGAGTACCTCCGCCTCTCGCTCTGTGAGACCGGCGGGAAAGGCTGGCTTGCTGTCACCGAGCGCCTCACGGGCATCGAGCCGCGCGCCGATCTGGTCGAACAAGCGGGCGGCGGCGTCGAAGGATGCGGTCGCGGCTGCCTCGTCTCCTGCTGTGCGCAACGCCTGGCCGAGAAGCGTGCGAGCCGTCGCTTCCTCGTATGGGACACCCAGTCCGTGCCAGGATTCGACGGCCTGCCGCAGGACCACGGTCGCGGCCGGGTCACCATCGGCCAACATCAACCGGCCGCGGGTCGACTGCTCGGTGGCACGAAGCGAAGCTGTTCCGAAGGTGGCGACCGTCGTCTCGAGCTCGGACAGGGCACGGTGCGCGGCGTCGAGGTCCCCGGCACCTACCGCGATCTGCACCAGCATCGCCAACAGGCCCGCTCGACCGAGAGGATTCGATTGCTGGGCCACGCAGCTCGTGATGATCGTCATGGCCTCCTCGATGCGACCCTGGGCCAGGCGGAGGAGCGCGAGCCCACCACAAGGCGCCCCACTGACCTCCTGTGATCGGGCAAAGGCGCCCTCTGCCTGATCGAGCTGGCCGAGCCGGCGTCTGATGTCACCGACCTCGGCCCAGGCCGCTGCGCTGTTGGCAACGTGGCTCTCCCGGAGCTCCTCGCAGGCTCGGGCCGCCTCCTCTTCGGCCGCGCCGAGCACGCCCCGCCGCTTGAGCACGATGGCCCGGTGCAGCCGGCAGATGCCTGGGAAGATGGCGAAGGGATGTTGCTGAGCCCAGCGCAGCGTCGCATCGGTCCACTCCGCCGCCCGGTCGAAGTCGCCAAGTTCCTCGCACGCGGCGATGAGGCTGCAGTACACCTTGCCCGTCGCGAAGGGCCCGAGCCGCCCTTCGACGGCGAAGAGCATGGCCTCGTCCAGGTGGGCCATGCCGTCATCGACATGACCCTGGTCGATGAGGATGCGCCCTTGGGTCTGCAGCGCCTCCGCTTCGAGGTCGGTCGACCGCAGCCGCCGCCCGAGATCCAGCGCGGTCGTGGCGAGCTCGCCTGCACGGTCGAGGTCTCCGGCGCCATGGGCCATCTCCGCCTCGCGCAGGAGCAGGTTTCCGAAGGCGACGCTCTCGGTGTCGCCGTCGAGGGCTCGCCGGGCCCGCCGAAGCCAGCCGCTGGCCGTGGCTGGGCGGGCGCAGATGGCGTGGTGTTCCCAGAGCCACACCGCGCACTGCCCTGCCCGGCGCCGGTCGTCCTGTTCGTCGTAGATCCGGTACGCGGCTTCGCGGGCAGCGATGCACTCGTCGAGCCGGCCGAGCCACCACGCGGCCTCGGCCTCCGAGTCGAGCCGGTCGGCCTCAAGGCCTGGGGCGTCTACGCTGGCAACGCGGGCGGCGTCCAGCGCAGCCTGCCAGTCGGAGCGGCGCAACGCGTCGTGGACGGACTCGAGCGGGTCGCCGTCGCTCACCGTGGCGCCGCCTCGATCATGTGACGATGCTAGTCAGCGCCCGGAGGCCGGCATCGGACGCGTGCACCATTCCTCAGCGATCGCTTGGGACGGGAATGGGGCGTTCGCCCCATCGAGGCCAGAGGTGGGACTTGCGGAAATGAGGTGTTCGGCCGACGACAGCTGCGTGGCGTTTCGCCATGATGATGCCGTGGTTCCCGTCGATGGACCTTGCGACGTGGCCGAGCTCATCCGAATCGGGCGCGACCGCGAGGCTGCCGAGCGGGGCAGCGAACAGGAGGAAGACATGAGCGAGACCCTGACCCTCGATGCCCTGACGGCAGTCAAGGAGAAGCAGCACGCCACGTGGTCCTCGGGCAACTACGCCGTGATCGGCACCACGCTGCAGCTGATGGGAGAGCAGTTGTGCGAGGCGGTCGACGTGTCTGCCGGCTGGAAGGTCCTCGATGTCGCCGCCGGTAACGGCAACGCCGCGCTGGCCGCCGCTCGCCGCGGCTGCGAGGTCGTCGCCACCGACTACGTGGAGGGCCTGCTCGACCGGGCCCGACGCCGGGCGGACGCCGACGGGTTGACCCTCACCACGAAGGTGGCTGATGCCGAGGATCTCCCCTTCGCGGACGGCACCTTCGATGCCGTGCTGTCCACCGTCGGCGTGATGTTCACGCCCGATCCTGGACGCGCCGCGCGCCAGCTCGTACGCGTTGTCCGCCCCGGCGGCCGCATCGGACTCGCCAACTGGACCCCCGAAGGGTTCGTGGGTCAGATGTTCAAGATCATCGGTGGGCACGTCCCGCCCCCCGCCGGCGTGCCGTCTCCTCTGCAATGGGGCACCGAGGCCGGAGTCGAGGCGCTCCTGGGTGCCGAGTGCGATCTCGAGGTGACTCGGCGAAGCTTCACGTTCCGGTACCGCTCTGCCCACGACTTTTTCGAGACGTTCGGAGCGTTCTACGGACCGATCGTCAAGGCGCTGGCCGCTCTAGACGAGACTGGGCGAACTTCACTCCGCGATCAGCTCGTTGCGCTCGCCGAAGACCACAACCGCAACGAGAACGACGCTCTTACCATCGACTCCGAATACCTCGAAGTCGTCGCCATCCGCCACTGAGCCGGTGTCCCCGCTCCTGCGCTACGTCACGCTTCCCGTCTGGTTCCTGCTGAGCGCAACCGGTGCGTGGGTCAATGTCGTGGCAGTGGCGCGCCTCGTGGGGCCGATGCCGGGCACGATGGGGCTCGGGATGCAGCTCGAAGCCGAGGGAGATAGCTCATGTTCGACGTCGACAACTTCGTAAGTGACTGCATAGCCGCCCGTGAGGAGTCCGAACCTCGGCGTGCTATTCGTGAGGTGCTGGCTCGGGCGATGGCCAAGCCGTCGTCGGTTGCAGAGACCCTTGATCATGCGCTTGCCGGGTTGAACATCTTGTACCGCTCGCCTGTGCTGACCGTGATCAACGTGGTCTGGGCACCTCTCATGTCGTTGCAACCCCACGACCACCGCATGTGGGCCGCCATCGGTATCTATGCCGGCGAGGAGGACAACTCGTTCTACCGCCGTCAAGCCGAGGGGCTCGCTAACTCGGGAGGTAAGGAGCTTCGGACCGGCGATGTAGTCCTCCTCGGTGACGACACGATTCACGCAGTGGCCAACCCCAATCGGCAACACACCGGCGCCATCCACGTCTACGGCGGAGACTTCGTAGCCACTCCCCGAAGCCAGTGGGACCCCGAGACCTCCGAAGAGCAGCCTTACGACTTGGCTGGCATCCTCAAGCAGTTTGCTGACGCCAACTCCCGATCCGACGCCGGTAGTTAACCAATCGACAAGTGCCGGTCCCGGTCGGATGTTGGGTTCTCCGGTCGAGGGTCCGAGGGCGCGCCACAGCCTTCGGGAGAATCGGGTTGCTCGGTGCCGAGTAGCCGCTGAATCGGAATGCAGCGGCCTTTCTCGTCCGGCGGTCTGACCCACCCCCCGATCACCGGCTCTCAGGGTTATCTCGCCGCCCAGAGACGCACGCTGTTGGCCAAGCCCGGCCGACGGTGCCGAAAAGACCCGGGTTGTGAAGCGCCGGTAGCCCTGAATCTCGCCCGGCATCGGAAATTGGTTGGTTGGTTGGTGGGCGAGGGGGGACTTGAACCCCCACATCCTTTCGGACACAGGAACCTGAATCCTGCGCGTCTACCAATTCCGCCACTCGCCCGAGCGACCATCGCAGGTTACCCGACCCCGAGGGTGACAGAATCGGTGTGCTGACCAGGAAATTCCGGACCGTGCTCCCTCCGAAAGAACCACCTGCCGGTAGCATTGTGCGGACCATGGGACTCCAGCAGTTCGAGGAGCGCCTCGAGCGTTTGGTGGAAGGAACGTTGGCCAAGCCCTTCCGGAGCAATCTCCAGCCGATAGAGATCGGCAGGAAGATGACACGCGAGATGGACCTCCACCGCCGAGTGGGCGTCCATGGTCTCATCGCGCCCAATGTCTTCTCGGTGACACTGGCCAGCGCGGACGTGGACCGCTTCGCCAACTTCATCGACGCCCTCTCCCGGGAGCTGGCCGACGCCGCCCGGGAGCACGCCCGGATCGAGTCCTACACCTTCGTCGGGCCGGTCGACGTGCAGATCTTCGAGGGGACCAAGCTCCGGGCCGGCCGGTTCTCGATCACCGCCGAGGTGGTGGAGGGCCCCGACGACGTGGCCTTCGCCGAGCTGGTCCTTCCTGAAGGTGAGCGGATCCCCATCGGGGCAGACCCCGTGGTCATCGGCCGGCTCCCCGAGTGCGCCGTCGTGCTCGGGGACCCCAACGTCAGCCGGCGCCACGCCGAGCTCCGGCGGGTCGGCGACTCGGTCGTGGTGACGGACCTGGGTTCTACCAACGGAACCCGGGTCAACGGCGTCACCGTGCGTGAGCAGCATCTGGCGAGCGGCGACGAGATCTCCGTCGGCTCGACCACGCTGGTGTTCGAACTGTCGTGACCAGGGGCGTCAGCATGGTGCTCCTCGGGGCGACCGGCACGAACTACTCGGCCGTCGTCCGCCTGTTGCAATGGGTGGTCGTCGCCCTCATCTTCCTGTTCTTCCTCCGCGTCGTCCGGGCCGTCTGGGTGGAGGTCCGGCCGGCCGGCCCGCGCCAGAGCCGACGAGACCGCCGGCGCGAGGCCCGGGCGGTCGAGGCCGTCGCCGCCGCCGCCGGGGCGGCCGGTGGCGCGTCCGCGCTGCCCGAGGCCGAGCCACCCAAGCCGCGACGAAAGCAACTCTTCTTGGAGGTGATCGAGCCGCAGGAGCAGGCTGGTCGGACCTACGAGCTCGACGACGAGCTGACCATCGGCCGCTCGCCGGGGTGCGGGGTGCCGACCACCTACGACGTCTACAGCTCCACCCTCCACGCACGCCTCTACCGGCAGGGAAGTCAGCTCTGGGTGGAGGACCTCGGGTCGACCAACGGGACCTTCGTGAACTCCGAGCAGATCACCAAGCCGACCAAGCTGGCCAAAGACGACCTCCTGCAGGTCGGCGGAACCGTCTTCGAGGTCACGCGGTGACGGTGCTGCGATCCGGCTCGGCGACCGATGTCGGCCGGGTCCGCAACGCCAATCAGGATATGCCGCTCGAGGACGAAAACCTCTTCGCCGTGGCCGATGGGATGGGGGGCCACGCCGGGGGCGAGGTGGCGGCCCGGGTGGCGGTCGACACCCTACGGTCCGCCTTCGCCCGGCAACCCTCGATCGAGGGCCTGCGCGAGGCGGTGGCCGAGGCCAATTCGGCGGTCTGGCGGGCGAGCCAGGTCCAGAGCGACCTGCGGGGCATGGGAACGACGCTGACGGCGGCGGCCCTGGTCGCCGGCAGCGACGGTCGTGACTTCGTCGCCCTGGCCAACGTCGGGGACTCCCGGGCCTACGTGTACTCGAGTGGCCGTCTCACCCAGGTGACCGACGACCACAGCCTGGCCGAGGAGAAGGTCCGCAAGGGGGAGCTCACCGAGGCCGAAGCGGCAGTGCATCCGCACCGCCACATCCTCACCCGGGCCCTGGGTGTCTCCTCCGACGTCGACGTGGACCTGTGGGAGCTGCACCTGCGCGATGGCGACCGGATCCTCATCTGCAGCGACGGTCTGACCAACGAGGTCGGGATCAGTCAGATCGGCGACGTGCTGGGGTCGGTGCCCGATCCCCACGATGCGGCCCAGCTCCTCGTCCGGGCGGCCAACGAGCACGGCGGGAACGACAACATCACCGCCGTGGTGGTGGACGTCCTGGTGGGAGAACAAGGAGAGAACCGCTCGACGGTCATCGCCCGGGTGGTCGGGGGGACGGCGGGGGCCGGCATCGTCGTGGGGGCCGACGGCCCGGCCGGCGCCACCTCGCCGGTCGTCCCCGCCGCCCCCCCGCCGGCGACTGGGAACCAGGACTCGTTGACCGGCGTCGTGCCCGCACAGTCGGCGACCCCGCCCGACCCCGACGGGGCGGGGTCCACCCGGCGCCTTACACCGACCCGGGTCCCGTCCGGCGCCGCGCCCGAAGCCGGGTCCGCCGAGGCGGGGGTGGCGGTCCAGGCGGCCCCCGCCGACGGGGCCGGGGCTCTCGGGGCGGTGGCCCCGGTGCGCAAGCTCAGCCGGGGCGAGAAGCGCCGGCTGGCCGGCATCCCCCGTCGGATCACCTTCCGGGTGGTCGGTTTCTTCCTCTTGATCGCCGCGGTCCTGGTGGGCGCGTACGCGCTCTTACGCTGGTATGCCAACGACGACTGGTACGTAACCCTGGACAACAACCAGATCGTGATCTACCAGGGCCACCCCGGCGGCACGTTGTGGATCAAGCCCAAGATCGTCGACCGGACCGGCGTCACCTCGAGCGACGTCGTCTTCATCCGGATCGCCGCCCTCAACCAGGACGTCGAGGAGCCGTCGCTCCATGCGGCCAAGCAGTACGTGCAGAACCTCCAGAACGAGAAGCTGGCGCAGGAGCAGATCAACAACGGCTCGACCGGTGGGGCCACCGCGACCACCGCCATCGGCCCCACCGGGACGTTCCCCTCGACGACGGTGCCGCCGCCGGCGACCGCACGGCCGGGTGCCCCGACGACCGTGCCGCCGAGCACGGCCGCCCCGGCGTCCGCAACGGCCCTCTTGACGCCATGATGGAGAGGGCGACGGGCTTGGGGCCCGGACTGGGAGGTCGGGGCTGATGGGCCGGCGGATCCGCTGGATGGGTCTGGTAATGATCCTTTGCTTCGCGCTCGTGCTGGTGCAGCTGGCCAACCTCCAGTTTCGAAGGGCCAACGAACTGGCCACCGCGGCGGCCAATCCCCGGAACCGCCTGCAAGACCTCAACAATGAGCGCGGTTCGATCCTGGCCGCCGACGGAACGGTGCTCGCCTATTCCCAGAAGGTGCCGAACGCCGGACCGACCGACTACAAGTACCAGCGGGTGTACCCCGAGTCCACCGCCCAGCTCTTCAGCGACATCGTCGGCTACGACTCGAGCCTCTACGGGACATGGGGCGCCGAGTACGAGTACAACGACCAGCTCGTCTCCCACCAGCAGCCCCCGCATTCGTTGGGTGAGTTCATCAACCCGACGACCAGCACCGACGACGTGTACCTGACCGTCCAGCCCAAGCTCCAGGCACTGGCCCAGCAGGAGCTGGCCGGCCGGGACGGGGCGGTGGTCGTCCTCAACCCGACCACCGGCGCCGTCCTGGCCATGTACGGCAACCCGACATACGACCCCAACTTGCTGGCCTCGTCGACGCCGGCGGTCCAGACCAAGGGCCGCTTCTTGATGCTGGCCCAGAACGAGCACGGGTACACCGCCTTCGACTCGCTGCCCTACGCCGAGCGCTGGGCCCCAGGCTCGACGTTCAAGGTCATCACCACCGCGGCGGCCTACGACTACGCCCCTCTCCTCGTGAACAAGTCCTACCCGGTCCAGGCGTCCACCAAGCTCCCCCAGTCCAACCTGCTCTTGCACAACGACGGCGGGGCAGTGTGTGGGGGGACGATCGCCGAGATGCTGCCTCCGTCTTGCGACCAGGGCTACGCCCTCTTGGGCCTCGACATCGGGGCGGCCAACATGTACAAGCAGGCCACAGAGTTCGGTTACGACCAGGTCCCCCCGCTCGACCTCCCCGGGGTGATCCCGTCGAACTTCCCGAACCCCGCACAGCTCCAGGACGACCTGCCGGGGCTGGCCTACTCGTCCATCGGCCAACAGGACGTGGCGGCCACCACGCTCCAGGGGGCGCTCGAGGCGGCGGCCATCGCCAACGGCGGGGTGATCATGAAGCCCCACGTGATGGCCCAGATCCGCGACGCCCAGGGCAACGTGGTGGCCAACTACGGCCTCCAGCCCTGGATGCGGGCCACCACCCAGGCGACGGCGGCGGCGATCACCCCCCTCATGGAAGAGGTGGTCACGTCGGGGACCGCCGGAGGGGTCGGCTTCTTGCCCGAGGACCAGGTGGCGGCCAAGACCGGGACCGCCCAGGCCGGTGTCAACAACCAGCTGGTCGACGCCTGGATGATCGCCTTCGCCCCGGCCTCCCAACCGCGGGTGGCGGTCGCCGTCACCATCCCGTTCTCGGCGCCGTCGATCACCGGCGCCGAGGCGGCCGGCCCGGTGGTCAAGGCCATGATCGAAGCGGCGCTGGCCATGAGCGGCCCCCTCCCCCCGCCCACCCCCGTGCCCCACTACACCGGGCCCTCGGCCACCTCCACCCCGGCCCCCACCACCACCCCCGCCCACGCAACGACCACCACCGGCGCCGGGGCCCCGACGACCACCGCCCCGAGCGTCCCGACGACCACCCCGGCCCCCACCGAGCCGCCGCCCACCACCGAGCCGCCGGCCACCACCGCGCCGCCGGCCACCACCGCGCCCACGACCGTCCCACCGACGACGCCACCGACCACGTGACGCGTCGACCACCCGCAACGCGCTGGCCGCCGACCTGCTCCGAGCGCGTCTCTCGACGGCACCCGGGGCCGGCCGGAAACCCGGGCACCGGGCGACCGCGGCCTAGGCTCTGACGCCAATGGACCAGGCCCAGAGCCCGCGCGTCTTCTCGAACCGCTACGAGCTGACCCACCTCATCGCCCGCGGCGGCATGGCGCAGGTCTACCGGGCCCGGGACCGCCTGCTCGACCGACCGGTCGCCCTGAAGGTCCTGTTCCCCGAGCTGTCGGTCGACCGGGCCTTCGTGGAGCGCTTCCGCCGGGAGGCCCAGGCGGCGGCCAACCTCTCACATCCCAACATCGTCCCGGTCTTCGACTGGGGTGAGGACGCTGGGACCTACTTCATCGTGATGGAGTTCGTCGACGGGAGCCCGTTGTCGGCCATCCTGCGGGCCCAGGGAGCCCTGGCCCCGACCCGGGCCGCCGACATCGGGGCCCACGTGGCCGCCGCGTTGGCCTACGCCCACCGCCACGGTGTGGTCCACCGCGACGTCAAGCCGGGCAACGTGCTGATCACGGCCGACGGGCAGGTCAAGGTCACCGACTTCGGCATCGCCCGGGCGATCAACACCGAAGAGAGCCTGACCCAGACCGGAGCGGTCATGGGCACGGCCACCTACTTCTCGCCCGAGCAGGCCGAGGGGGTCGGGGTCGACGCCCGCAGCGACATCTACTCGCTCGGCGTGGTGCTCTTCGAGATGGTGACCAGCCGCCCCCCCTTCCTGGGGGACACGCCGGTCGCCGTCGCCTCCAAGCACGTGCGCGACGAGCCGCCGCTGCCCCGCGACCTCACGCCGACGGTCCCGGTGGCGCTCGAGGCCGTGATCATGAAGGCCATGGCGAAATCGCCCGACGACCGCTACGCCACCGCCGACGACCTGCGGGCCGACCTCCTCAGGTTCGTCGAGGGGCGCCCGGTCGAGGCCGTCGACCCGGGCCCGACGCGCATGCAGACGGCGATCGGCGCCGCCGCCCTCGGGGCCGGCGTCACCCAGGTGGTCGGCGCGGTGACGACGGGCACCCAGGCGGTGCCCGAGGCCGACGAGGGGGCCCCCGGCGAAGAGGACGAGGACGAGGCCCGGCGGCGGCGGACCCGGCGCCTGGTCACCGCCCTGGTCATCCTCCTGGTCGCCCTGGCCGTGGTGGCCGTCCTGCTGCTGCGCTCGCTCGGGTACCTGGGCGGCAAGAGCACGGTCACCATGCCCGACGTGGTCGGACAGACCGCCGCGGCGGCCACGGCCGCCCTGCGCCACGACGGCTTCGTGATCGGTTCGACCAACCAGGTCACCAATCCGGCCAAGGCGGGCACGGTGCTCTCGACCAAGCCCAAGGCGGGCGCCAGCGTGAAGAAGGGGTCGAGCGTGTCCCTCACGATCAGCTCAGGGCCGTCGGCCAAGCCGGTCCCGGTGCCCTACGTGGTCGGCCAGACCCTGGCCGTGGCCGAGGCCACCCTCCAGTCGGCCCAGCTCGGCTACCGCTTCCGCTTCGTCGTCTCGAGCGCCCCGGGCGGCACCGTGATCGCCCAGGACCCCGTCGCCAACACGTCGGCCAAGCCGGGCACCCAGGTGCTCCTCACCGTGGCCGGGGGCAACAACACGACGGTGCCCAACGTCACCGGCGACACCCCGGCCCAGGCCGGCAGCCAGCTGGGCGGGGCCAACCTGCAGGTGGGCAGCACCACCCAGAACTGCTCGAACACCATCGGCAACGGCCTGGTGAGCGCCAGCAACCCCGGCTCGGGGGCGACGGTGCCCAAGGGCACCTCGGTCTCGCTCACCGTGTCCACCGGACCGTGCTCGGCCGTGGTCCCCAACGTGGTCGGCCAGACCCAGAGCTCGGCCCAGTCCACCCTGTCGGGCCAGGGCTTCACCAACGTGACCGTCAACAACACCACCAGCTGCGACCCGTCGACCAACGGCAACGTCTTCAGCCAGTCGCCCAACGGGGGGACCACGGCCCAGACCAGCGCCCCGGTGACCATCACCGTCTGCCAGGCGACCACGACCACCACCGCGCCCACCACGACCACCACCGCGCCGACCACGACCACCACCGCGCCGACCACGACGACCACCGTGCCGTCGACCACGTCGCCGACCTGAGCCGGGCGTCCCGTCGGTCAGCCGACGAGCAGCGCGCCCAAGAAGTTGGCCAGCAGGCTCGGCCCCGACGGCGTCAGGATGGATTCGGGGTGGAATTGGACGCCCTCGACGCCGAGGGTCCGGTGCCGCAGCCCCATCACCACGCCGTCGGACGTGGTGGCGGTGACGTCGAGCTCGGCGGGCACCGAGGTGGGGGCCACCACCAAGGAGTGGTACCGGGTGGCCACGAAGGGGTTCGGCAGGCCGCTGAAGATGCCGTCCCCGCAGTGGTGGATCTCCGAGGTCTTGCCGTGCATGAGCCGCGGGGCCCGGACCACCCGGGCGCCGTAGGCCTGGCCGATGCACTGGAGCCCGAGGCAGACGCCGAAGACCGGGATCTCGCCGGCCAGGGCGCCCACCAGGTCCAGGCTCACCCCGGCGTCCTCGGGCCGGCCCGGGCCGGGCGAGATCAGCACGGCGGCCGGCGACTGGCGGCGGATCCCGTCGACGTCGATGGCGTCGTTGCGGAAGACCACCGGGTCGGCGCCGAGCTCGCCCAGCTCCTGGACCAGGTTGTAGACGAACGAGTCGTAATTGTCGACGACCAGCACCCGAACCGCCATCGGTCGATGGTACCGGCCGCGCCGGGCCACGGTCGCCGGGATGGCTATCCTCGTCGGCGATGGCCACCAAATCGAACACCGGGCCCGGGAGGGCCCAGCGCAAGGGCAAGTCGGCCGGGGGCCGGGCCACCGCCAAGGGGGCCCCGGGCCGCCCGGGTTCCAAGGTCGGTCGCTACACACCGGCCGAGGAGAGCGGTCGCTACACGCCACCCATCCCCAAAAACGTCCGCCGCAGCGCCCGCTGGTACGGGGTGGCGCTGCTGGCCCTGTTGGTGCTGGGCCTCCTCACCATCTTGCTCAACTACCTGAACGTGCTGCCCGGGGGGGCCAAGGTCTGGTACCTGGTGGCCGGCCTGGTCATGATCTTCGCCGGGTTCTTGATGGCCACCCGCTACCGCTGAGCGGGGCCCCGCGTTGTCCCACCTGGCCCAGCACGAGCGCCGGGAGCTCGCCGACCTGTTCCTCCGGGTCGGCCCCGACGCCCCCACCCTGTGCGAGGGCTGGAGCACCGCGGACCTGGCTGCCCATCTGGTGGTCCGGGAGCGCCGGCCCGACGCGGCCCTCGGACTGGTGCTGCCCGTGCTCTCGGGCCACCTCGAGAGGGTCCAGCGCCAAGAGCGCGACCGGCGGCGTTGGGTGGACCTGGTGGCCGCCGTCCGCTCGGGCCCCCCGTTCCCGCTCCGGATGGGCTTCATCGACGAGCCCATGAACACGGCCGAGTTCTTCACCCACCACGAGGACGTCCGCCGGGCCCGCCCGGCGTGGGAGCCCCGGGAACTCCAGCCGGAGCTGGAACGGGTCCTGTGGTCGCGCCTCAGGTTCATGGCCCGTTTCGTCGCCCGCTCGGTGCCGGTGGGCCTGGTGCTCGAGGCCCCCGGCCACGGCCGGGTGACCGTGAAGTCGGCCCGTCCCTCGGTCACCGTCGTGGGCCCGCCCTCCGAGCTCGTACTGGTGGCCTTCGGGCGCCAGGGCGCGGCCCGGGTGTCGTGGGACGGTGAGCCGGGCCCGGTCGACCAGGTGCAGCGGTCGGCGTTCGGACTCTGAGCGGCGCCTGACCGGAGCCGCCCGGATCAGGGGGCGGGCGGGGCGGCCGCCAGCTCGGCGCGGACCTGCTTGGTCACCCAGTGCTCGATGAAGAAGGCGAGCAGGGGGATGAACCCCGCCCCGACCATGAGGGCCAGCTGCAAGAGGGTGAGGCGGGCCCGCCGGGCCAGGTCGACCGCGGCCAGCAGGTAGACGATGTAGAGGAACCCGTGGATCGGCCCGACGACCTGGACCACCTCGGGCTTGCCCGCGCCGTACTGGAGGGGGATGCCGACGCAGACCAAGATGAGCAGGAAGGTCCCGACGACATAGGCCATGATCCGGTACCGGCGCAGGGCGCCGTCGACCCCGCTCACGTGTTGCGCCAGGTCTTGGGGCCCCGCTGGGCGAGGGCGGCCAGGCGGTCGTTGTAGGCGGCCAGCTCGTCGTCCTCCTCCTCGGGCCGCCGGCCCGGCCCGTCGGGCCCCGGCCCCGCCACCGCCGGGTCCCGGGTCCCGGCTGCCGGGGCGTCGGGCGACGCCGAGGACCCGGCCAGTTGGCCGGCCAGGCGCCGTTGGCCCCGGGCCCCTGACTTCTCGGGGTCGGCGTGCACCAGCACCCACCAGGCCCAGATCCCGAGCAGGGCGAAGACCGGCCACTCGACCGAGTACAGGTAGCTCAGCCCGTTGCCGCCGAAGGCCCGGTTGACCTGCCACCAGAAGGCGACGAGGCAGGCCGGCACCCAGAACAGGACCGCCGCGTGCAGCTGCAGGGCCCGCCGGGACAACCACCGCTCGCGCACGCCCGGGATCCTACCGACCGGCCGGCGGGGCGGGCCCGCGGGCTCTGAAGTGTGCGGCCCTCAGCCGAGCCGCTCGATGACCGTGGCGTTGGCCATCCCGCCGCCCTCACACATGGTCAGCAGGCCGTAGCGGCCCCCGGTCCGCTCCAGCTCGTTCACCAAGGTGGCCATGAGCTTGGCCCCCGAGGCGCCGAGGGGGTGCCCGAGTGCGATGGCCCCGCCGTTGACGTTGACCTTGGCCATGTCCGGGTGGAGCTCCTTCTCCCAGGCCAAGACGACCGAGGCGAAGGCCTCGTTGATCTCGACCAGGTCGATGTCGTCCATGGTCAGCTTGGCCCGCTCCAGCACAGCCCGGGTGGCCGGGATGGGGCCGGTGAGCATGGTGACCGGGTCGACGCCGGCCAGGGCAAAGGCGTGGAACCGCGCTCTCGGGGTCAGCCCCAGGGCGGCGGCCTTCTCCTCGCTCATGATCAGCACGGCCGAGGCCCCGTCGGTGATCTGCGACGAGTTGCCGGCCGTGATCTTGCCGCCCTCGGGCTTGAAGGCCGGCTTGAGCCCGGCCAGGGTCTCGACGGTGGTGTCCGGCCGCACCCCCTCGTCGGTCGAGATCGTCTCGGCGGTGTCGTTCCCCTCGTCGTCGCGGACGACCAGCGGCACGATCTCGTTCTCGAACCGCCCCTCGGCGGTGGCGATGGCGGCCAGCTGCTGGCTGCGGGCGGCGAAGCGGTCGAGGTCCTCGCGCGAGAGGTGCCACTGGTCGGCGATCATCTCGGCGCTGATGCCCTGGCCGACCAGACCGCCCCGCTCCTCGTAGCGCTTCATCATCGCCGGGCCGAAGGGGAACCCGAGCTCGCGCACGACCGAAGAACCCATGGGGGTGCGGGTCATGCCCTCGACGCCGGCGGCCACGACGATGTCGTAGGCGCCGGCCATCACCCCTTGGGCGGCGAAGTGGATGGCCTGCTGGGAGGACCCGCACTGGCGGTCCAAGGTGGTGGCCGGTACCGACTCGGGCCATCCGGCGGCCAGCACCGAGTTCCGACCGATGTTGAGGGACTGCTCACCCACCTGCATGACGCAGCCGGTGATGACGTCCTCGACCAGCGCGGGGTCCAGGTCGTTGCGGGCCTCGAGGGCCTTGAGGGGCTCGGCGGCCAGGTCGACGGCGTGCCAGTTGCGTAGCTTGCCGTTGCGCTTGCCGCCGGCGGTGCGGACGGCGTCGACGATCACGGCGGTGGTCATGGTGATCTCCTCCATTCCGGCGGCGGGCGGCCTGCCGGTCTCGGTCCACCCATCCTACCGCCGGACGCACCGGGCCCTCCGGGCCCACTGCACGGCACCCTCCGGGCCCCCACTGCGGGGCGCCACCGCCCGGGGCTCGGGGTGGCCGGTGCCACCGCTAGCGTGGCCGGCCATGGCCCCGGGCAAGGACATGGACCGCTGGCTCGGGGACGGGGGGATGCCGATCATCGCCACCGTCGGCGGGTCGTTCACCGGTTACGGGGTGGACGGGGAGGACCTCGGGTGGGTGGCCGGGGAGTTCGTCCCCACCCCCGACGCCTGCAACCCCCACGGGATCGTCCAGGCCGGCATCCACGCGCTGCTGCTCGACGCCTGCATGAACTTCGCCATCAACGCGGCGCTGTCGGGGGGCGACCGCACGAAGGCCACCTTGGAGCTCAAGACCGAGACCATGCGCCCGGCCCGGCTCGGCGCGCCCTACCGGCTCCGGGGCGACGTCGTGCGCATGGCCCGCCAGGTCGCCTATGGGGAGGCCTCGGTGCGCGACGACCAGGGTCAGCTGGTCAGCCGGGCGACCGGGACCTTCCTGCTCCACCGCCCGCCCGGCGACTGAACGCCGGCGCTCAGTCGGCCCGTGCGCCCTCGGCCCGAACTCCCTCGGCCCGGGCCGCCGCGGCGGGCGATCCCGCCGGGTCCAGGTCGTAGTGGACCCCGGTCAGGGCCTCGGAGGCCTCCCAGAGCAAGGCGGCGTCCCACTCGCTGCGGGCCCGGCCGCTGGCCGACACCGGGACCGGCGGGCCGAAGAGCTGGCCCGGGCCGCCCGGGCCGAGGTACTGGCCGCCCGTCACCGCCGGCTCGGTCGCCGCGTAGAGGGTGGGGCGGGCCCCCGAGGCCGCCGACTGGCCCCCGAAGCGTGCGACCAGCCGACCGGCCCGCGCCACCGCCGGCGAGCCGCCCAAAGCCGGTCCGCTGGCCGTGAGGGCGGTCCGGCTCCAGCCCGGGTGGACGGCCACGGCGAGGGTCCGGGACCCGGCCGCCCGGAGGCGCCGGTCGAGCTCGAAGGTGAACAAGAGGTTGGCCAGCTTGGCGTTCCCGTAGGCCCGGGACCGGGTGTAGCCCCCGTGCTCGAGCTGGAGGTTGGCGAAGTCGAGGTGGCCCTGGCGGTGCCCGAGCGAGCTGACGGTGACCACCCGGGAGCCGGCGGTGGTCAAGAGCTGGTCGAGCACCAGGCCGGTGAGGGCGAAGTGCCCCAGGTGGTTGGTGGCGAACTGGAGCTCGTTGCCGTCCTCGGTGAGCCGGTAGGGGGGGCCCATGACCCCGGCGTTGTTGACCAGCACGTCGAGCCGCTCATGCTGGCGCGTGAAGGTCGACGCCGCCCGACGGACCGAGCCGAGGCTGGAGAGGTCGAGCTCGAGCACCTCCACCGAGGCCGACGGCGTGTACCCGATGATCCGGTCCGCCGCCTGGCGGGCCCGCTGCAGGTTGCGGCAGGCCAGGACCACATGGGCGCCGTGCGCCGCCAGCTCGACGGCGGCCTCGTAGCCGATGCCGCTGTTGGCCCCGGTCACCACCATGGTCGAGCCGGTCAGGTCCCCGATGTCGTCGGGGCCCCAGCCCGAGCCCCCGGCCACCTCAGTCGCCGATGTGGTCGGCCGGGATGGTCCCGAGCTTGCCGGCGTGGAAGTCCTCGAAGGCCTGGGCCAACTCGTCCTTGGTGTTCATGACGAACGGTCCGTAGACGGCGATCGGCTCGCGGATCGGGCGCCCACCCAGCAGAAGGACGTCGAGGTTCGGGTGCCGGGAGTCCTGGGCGGCGTCGGCCCCGAGGACGAGGGTGTCGCCCGGCCCGTGCACGGCCAGCTGGCCGGACCGCAGGGGCCGGCCGTCGGTCCCCACCGTGCCCGAGCCGGCCAGGGCGTAGGCCAGCGCGTTGAAGTCGGCCGGCCAGGGGAGGGCCAGGCGGGCCCCGGGGCTAAGGGTGGCGTGGACGAGGGTGATCGGGGTGTGGGTGAGCCCGGGCCCGGGGTGGCCGGCCAGCTCGCCGGCGATCACCCGCAAGAGCGCACCCCCGTCGGGCGAGGTGAGCAGGGTCGCCGCCCGTGCCTCGATGTCCTGGTAGCGCGGCGCCACCCACTTGTCGGCGGCCGGGAGGTTGACCCACAGCTGGATCCCGTGGAACAGGCCGCCACTGGCGATCAGGTCGTCGGGCGGCCGCTCGATGTGCAAGATCCCCGCCCCGGCGGTCATCCACTGCGTGGCCCCGTTGGTGATCAGGCCGCCCCCGCCGATCGAGTCCTGGTGCTGGAAGGTCCCGTCGATCATGTAGGTGACCGTCTCGAAGCCCCGGTGGGGGTGCCACGGCGTCCCCTTGGGTTCGCCCGGTCCGTAGTCCACCTCGCCCATCTGGTCCATGTGGACGAAGGGGTCCAGGTCCCGCTGGGCCACGCCGGCGAAGGCCCGCCGGACCGGGAAGCCCTCGCCTTCGAGGCCCTGGGGGGCGGTCGTCACCGAGACGACCGGTCGGACGCTGGTGGCCGCCGGGTCGGGCGCGGCCACCTTGGGCAGGGTCAGTGGGTTGTCGACGGTCACCGCTGGCATGACGCGCCTCGCTTTCTCGTGTCTGCGCCCCGGCGGTGGTAACGCCGTGGTCGGGGCGGGCATTCCAACCCGGCGGGGCCCCTCAGGGTGAGCGGACCACGAAACGTTCGGGGTCGACCGTGATGAAGAGGCCCTCGGCCTCGGCCAGGACCCGCCCGGCGCCGGTGAGCGCGGCGGTGATGGTCATCTTGCGGCCCGTGCGCCCGGCCAGCCGTGCCCTGACCTCGAGGGGCTCGCCGAGCGGGGTCGGCGCCCGGTAGGTGACGGCCAGGCGGCCGGTGAAGGCGGGCGTGGAGGCGATCGAGAGCACCAGGCCCATGGTCTCGTCGAACAGGGCGGCCACCACGCCGCCGTGGGCCCGGCCCGGTGCCCCCTCGAACGCCGGGCCGAGGGTGACCCGGCAGACGGCCTCCTCGCCCTCGCGCCACAGGCGCGCCGCCATGCCCAACGGGTTGGCCATGCCCGAGACGACGCAGTCAGGGAAGGCGTTGCGCGACCGGGCGGGGCGCCCGTCCACCGGGGGGTGGCTGAAGATCTCGAAGCCCTGCTCCAAGAAAGCGTGGGGGCGGTCGGCCGAGGCGCTCACCGCGGCCAGGAGCTCGGCGGCCACCGCCGTGATGCGATCCAGCGTCTCGTCGTCCGCGCAGTGGGCGACCACGGCGTTCCCCAGGTCCCGCAGGGCCGCCGCGGCGGCCAGGCGCGACTCTGTGGTGTGGGTGTCGGCCACCGCCGGCTGTGTGGTCGTCGTCCCTCCGACCTCGCTCTGTGGGGCTGCGCTCATCGATGACCTCGGCCGCGGACCGTAGCAGTCCGCCGGCCCCCGGCCCGCCCCGGCCCCGGCGCCCGGAGGGCTCAGGAAGCGTCGAGCGCCGCCAGCTCCTCGGCGGAGAGCTCGAGATCGGCCGCCCCGGCCGAGGCCACCGCGGTCTCGGGGCGGCTCGAGCCGGGGATCGGGACCACCCGGTCGCCCTTGGCCAGCATCCAGGCCAGGGCGACCTGCTGGGGGCTGGCCCCCCGGTGCTGTGCCACCTGGGCGAAGGCCGGATGGCGCTCGGCCAGGGCGGCCGCGTTGGCGATGCCCCCGAGCGGGCTCCAGGCCAAGAAGGCCAGGCCCAGCTCCTCGCAGTGACCGAGCTCGCCTTCGGAGGAGCGGAAGTCGGGCGAGAACTGGTTCTGGACGCTGACCAGGCGCTCGCCCAGGACCCTTCGGGCCTCGTCGATCTGGTCGATGTCGGCGTTCGAGATGCCGGCCATCAGGATCTTGCCCTCGTCGGCCAGCTCAGCCAGGGTGCCGACCGACTCGGCGTAGGGGACCTGGCGGTCGGGCCGGTGGAACTGGTAGAGCCCGATGGCGTCGACGCCGAGGGCCTTGAGCGAGGCCTCGCAGGCGCCGCGCAGGTACTCGGGTCGCCCGTCGACCTTCCAGCTCCCGTCGCCCGGCCGGTAGTGGCCGCCCTTGGTGGCCACCAGGACCCCGCTGGCGTCGCCGCCGTAGGTGGCCAGGGCCTTGGCCACCAGGCGCTCCCCGTGGCCGTGCTCGTAGGTGCCGAGGCAGTAAGCGTCGGCCGTGTCGATCAGGGTCATGCCGGCGTCGAGCGCGGCATGGACCGTGCGCAGGGCCCGGTCCTCGTCGGGCCGCCCTTCGATCGACAGGGGCATCTCCCCGAGCCCGATCGCCCCGACCGACCGCTCACCGATCCTTCGCTGCCGCATGGGTCGTCCTCCTCTGCCGGGCCGCCTGCCGCCCAACCCCCGCCCCTCTCTATACCCGCCGGGCCGGGCGCGCCACGCCGGGCTGCCCGCCGAGGGTTTGGCCGGGCGGTTTTTGGGGGATAGCGCACGGCGGAGCGAAAGAAAGAGAGGGGGCTCTCGAGAGCCACGAGCGACAACCGAAGGGGTGGGTCCAATGTCCGTCCAGTCAATGTCCCTGCCGTCGTCCGAGCCGATGCCCGACCGCGATGAGCTGGTCACCACCCGACCGCCGGTGGCCGACCCGGCCCCGTTGGGGCTCGCCGCCTTCGCCATGACCACGTTCGCACTGAGCCTGTCCAACACCAACGTCTGGGGGGCGGGCGTGGCTTCTGCGCTGGCCCTCGCCCTCGTCTACGGGGGGGCGGTGCAACTGCTCGCCGGGATGTGGGAGTTCGTCCGCAAGAACACCTTCGGCGCCCTGGCCTTCAGCTCGTTCGGTGCGTTCTGGATTTCCTACTACGTGCTGACCAAGTTCGTCCTCAGCGGACTCAAGGCCAGCGAGGTGCCGGTGGCCGCCGGCGTCTTCTTGCTGGGGTGGACGATCTTCACCGCCTACATGACCATCGCCTCGTTCCGGGTGTCCGGTGCGGTGGTGGCCGTATTCGTTCTCCTGACCGCCACCTTCGTCCTGCTCACCATCGGGGCCTTCGAGTCGAGCGTGGGCGTCACCAAGACCGGTGGCTGGCTCGGCATCGCCACGGCGGCGGCCGCCTGGTACGCCTCGTTCGGCGGGGTGGTCAACGAGACCTTCAAGCGGGCCATCGTGCCCTTGGTGCCGCTGGCCCCGCCCAGCGCCCCGACGCCCGGGGTTCGCACCCCGGTCTCGGCTCGCTGAGGCCCCGGGGCCGGGCGTCGCGGCACCGTCGCCCGGGGCGTAGCAGAATCCACCGGGGTGCCGAGCCCCCGGGGGCCGAGCAAGGGGAGGACCGAGATGAGCGACACGTCGAGGGGGGGAGAGGCACTCTCCGCGCTGCTCCACGAGACGCGTCGGTTCGACCCGCCGCCCGAGTTTGCCGCCCGGGCCAACGCCCAGCCCGGTATCTACGAGGAGGCGGCCGCCGACCCCCTCGGCTGGTGGGAGCGCGAGGCGGGCCGGCTGACCTGGGACCACCACTGGGACCGGGCCCTCGAGTGGGACCTGCCCTACGCCAAGTGGTTCGTCGGGGGCCGGCTGAACGCCGCCTACAACTGCGTCGACCGCCACGTCGAGGCCGGCCGGGGGGACCGGGTCGCCTTCTACTGGGTGGGGGAGCCCGAAGGCGACAACCGCACGATCACCTACGCCGACCTCCAGCGGCTGGTCTGCCAGGCGGCCAACGCGCTGAGCGAGCTCGGGGTGGGCGCCGGCGACCGGGTGGCCATCTACATGCCGATGGTCCCCGAGGCCGTCGTGGCCATGCTGGCCTGCGCCCGCCTGGGCGCCCCCCATTCGGTGATCTTCGGGGGGTTCTCGGCCGAGGCGCTCTCGAGCCGGATCCTCGACGCCGACGCCCGGGTGGTGATCACGGCCGACGGTGGCTACCGCCGCGGGGCGGCGTCCGCCCTCAAGGCCCATGTCGACGAGGCCCTGGCGCAGTGCCCCGACGTGCGCTCGGTGCTGGTGCTCCGCCGCACCGGCCAGGACGTCGACTTCAAGGAGGGTCGCGACGTCTGGTGGCACGACATCGTGGGTCGCCAGCCGACAGAGCACGTGGCCGAGTCCTTCGACGCCGAGCAGCCGCTGTACATCATGTACACCAGCGGGACGACGGCCAAGCCCAAGGGGATCCTCCACACCACCGGCGGCTACCTGGTGCACACGGCTACCACCCACCGCTACGTCTTCGACATCAAGCCCGAAGAGGACGTCTACTGGACGGCGGCCGACATCGGCTGGGTGACCGGGCACAGCTACATCGTCTACGGCCCCCTGGCCAACGGGACCACCTCGGTCATGTACGAGGGCACGCCCGACGCCGGGGGCCGCGACCGCTGGTGGCGGATCGTCGAGGACTACCGGGTCTCGATCCTCTACACGGCGCCGACCACCATCCGGACCCTGATGAAGTGGGGGGACGACCTGCCGGCGGCCCACGACCTCTCGAGCCTCCGCCTGCTCGGCTCGGTGGGCGAGCCCATCAATCCCGAGGCCTGGATGTGGTACCGAAAGAACGTGGGCCGGGACCGGTGCCCGATCGTCGACACCTGGTGGCAGACCGAGACCGGCGGGATCCTGATCACCCCGCTGCCGGGGATCACCGCCACCAAGCCGGGGGCGGCCATGCGGCCCTTCCCCGGGGTCAGCGCCGAGGTGGTCGACAACGAGGGGACCCCGGTCGGCAACGGCGAGGGCGGCTACCTGGTCATCAACCAACCCTGGCCGGGGATGCTGCGGGGCATCTGGGGCGACCCGCAGCGCTACCAAGAGACGTACTGGTCGCGCTTCGACGGCGTGTACTTCGCCGGCGATGGGGCCAAGAAGGACGAGGACGGGGACCTGTGGCTCCTCGGCCGGGTCGACGACGTGATGAACATCTCGGGCCACCGGATCTCGACCACCGAGATCGAGCACGCACTGGTCGGCCACCCCAGGGTGGCCGAGGCGGCGGTGGTCGGGGCCAGCGATCCCACCACCGGCCAGGCCATCGTGGCCTTCGTCACCGTGAAGGGCGAGATCTCCGACGAAGAGTCCGAGGGCGGTGCCCTGGTGATCGAGCTTCGCGAGACTGTCTCGGTCACCATCGGACCGATCGCCAAGCCCCGTCAGATCCTGCTCACCCCCGAACTGCCCAAGACTCGGAGCGGCAAGATCATGCGCCGCCTGCTGCGTGACGTGGCCGAGCACCGTGAGCTGGGGGACGTAACCACGCTGTTGGACCCGACCGTGGTGAACATGATCGACGAGAAGATGCAGTCGAGCCCGGGCGCCGCCGAAGACGGCTGAGCCGAACCCGCCCTGGCGCGGCGGCGGTCGGCCCCAGGCCCGGCGCCGGTGCGCTGTCCATACAAGGCAGAGAAAATCGCATCGGTGCGCCAAGACTTGGTGTCGACCTCGGCTGGCGACAATTATGGTGCCGTGCGGATTCGCCGTCACCGCGTTGTCGTGGGGACGATCGCCCTTTTGCTCTGTGGGTTCCTTGTTGCCACGGCACTGCTATTCGTGTGGCCGGCCACCAACGCCCCGGAGCGGGTGAATGCCATCGTCGTGCTCGGTGGATCGGGCCCCCGCTGGCAGAAGGGCCTGGCCCTGGCCCGAGAAGGCTACGCCCCGATCCTAGTGCTCTCGGATCACCCCGAGGCTCCTTGTCCGAAGAGCTGGCGCACGGTCCGGGTCATTTGCATCAACCCCACGCCGGCCTCCACCCGGGGCGAGGCCCGTGAGGTGTCAAAGATGGCGGCCGAGTATCGCTGGAATCGACTTCTCGTGGTCACGAGCATCCCGCAGACGACTCGCGCCCGTATCCGGCTCGACCGCTGCTACCAGGGGACCATGCTCTTCGATCCGGTGATCCCTGGCGGGTTCGGTGAGTGGCTCTACAACCTGGTCTACGAGTGGGGGGCCCTGGCCAAGGCCCTCGTGTGGCAGCGAGGGTGCTGATCCCGCCGGGGGAGCTCACGGACCCCGGTCGGCTCTTGCCCGGATGGTTCAAAGAGGCCGGGCGTTGCTGGGCCGGCGCGAGGGTGGGCCGGGTACTCTTACGCGTTCTGCCGACGTGACGGGGCGGACCGGTGCCGGGGTCGGCACCTCGCTGAGCCCGCCGGCCCGGCGCTGCCGGTTGCTCGATCGCCGCATGGGCGGTCAGGGCATCAGGACCCCTGGTTGTGGGTGGCCGATGGCGAACTCATAGATCGATTCCAGTTGGGCCAGATTGCTCTCCCGCCCGAACTGCGCCCTGGCCGAGACGCGAGCGTTCTCACCCAGGGCGTCGAACCATTCCGGCGACGTTGCCACGTTGCGTAGGATGCCAGCCAGAGCCTCGGCGTCACCCGGCGGAAACAGCACCCCGTCCCGGCCGTCGCCGATCAACTCGGGAAATGACCCGTGGGCTGGGGCGATCGGGGGGACGCCGGCAGTCTTGGCTTCGGCGATCACCAGGCCAAACGGCTCCGGCCATGCCGAAGGGACGACGGCGGCCCGAGCCCGACTGAGCAACGCTGCGCATTGCTGGCGGCTCAAGAGGCCGAGCAGATCGACCGACGTCTTTGTTGCCGCCCACGACCGCACGACTCCTTCGAGCTCGCCCGTCCCAGCTATGGCCAATCTGAGCTCGTCGGTGCCGGGGACGGACTCGACAAGGTCCCAGGCACGCATGAGCAGACGGATGCCCTTGGCTTCGCTCAGGCGTCCGGTGAAGGCGACGAGGTTCTCGGTGGCTCCCCGCGCAACCTCGTGCGGGACGAAGTTCCATTTCACGAAGCACCGGGAGGGCGGCAGATCGAGTTGGGTGAAGAGCGTGCGTTCCGCGTCGGAGATGAAGATGTAGGCCGACGGTACGGTCTGCCACGTCTTTCGCTGGATGACGTTCGCCACCACCATTGGGGCGGTCGAGATGGCGGTCCCCTTGTAACACCCGTGGCGGAGTGCCGGGAGCCCGTTGTGGCCGGCGCAGTCGTAGCAGGTCGCACCGTCCCGGAAGAAAGTGCCTCCGGCGCAGAGCGGCCTGAAGTTGTGGAAGGTGACGACCACCGGCACCCGACGCCGCCGACAGGCGTGAAGCACGGATGGGCTCATGAGGGGAAAGAGATTGTGGACATGAACCACGTCAGGCTGGAAGTCGTCGAGTACCCGGGTCAGGGATTGTCCGGCGAGCGGATTCCACACCACCGACAGGGGGATGGTCGCCTTCTGAAATGCCGAGAAGGTCGCTATCTCGTCGTTGTGTCGTTCGACGAGCCTGACCTGGTGACCGCCCTGCTCAAGCAGGGCCGCCTCCTGGTCGACCACCCGGTCCTCTCCGCTGGGTTCCTGGCTGCGGTATCGGTTGTGAGCGATGAGGATACGCACGGATGTTCAGTGTAAGAGGGCTGCCAACGTGCCTTCGCTGGGTCCCGGAATCAGCGTTGCTCCAGCAAGAGTCACGCCGGCTAGAGCGCTGGCAATTCGCCTCTGATACAGGGTCGGCGACGCCGGGCTCTCGCCGATGACGCCGGCCTTCGGTCACGCAGTGGCGGATTCCCTGGGCCTGGCGGCGCGAACGACGTGCACGCGACTGCCACGGACTCTTGGCCCAGAGGTTCGGCTTCCCCGCCTGGCCTTGTCCGGGCTCCAGTCCGTCTCCCTGGCCAGTGCGACCGCTGCCACTTGCGAGTTGACACCCAGTTTCTGGAGGATCGATTTGATCTGCGATCGGACCGTGGACATGGCGACCCACGACTCGTTCGCTATTTCCTCAGCCGATCGGCCTCTCATGATCTCGCCCAGGACCTCACCTTCGCGCCGGGTCAGGAAGTCAAACGGCGTGGTCCGGCCAAACGAGGCCCGGGCCTCTGTCTCTCGCAGTTGAGCCAGTTGGCGACGCGCCCTCTTCTCGACGAGGGACCTGTCGGCGAGGACGAGAAGGAGGGACTCGACGAAGTGATCCAGGGGTGACTCCATGCTCAAAAGGGTGGAGGCTCCGCCGCTCAGGCAGATATCGAGCGTCCCGGCATCGACCCTGGTGGCCATGGCGACGATCGGCACATCGTCAGCTCGTAGCTCTTCGAGGCGTCGCCAGAGTTCTTCATGCTCAAAGAGGTCCGCGTCGACGAGGACGAGGTGCAAGTCCCAGGTTGGGGACCCGGACCACTCCTGGCCAGAGCCAGGGACCTCGAAGTTCGCTACGAGGCCACGCTCGTCGAGAACGCGGGACAGGCTCTCCGCCACCAGACGAACGCCGGAGACAACGAGGACTTTCCTCAGCTGACTCCCAGCGTCGTGGAGCACCGCTTCGGAGAAGCTCTCGATCGGCGACCGGCGGTGCATCCGGAGATGTTGGTCGAGGGGTGTCAAAGGGTCATTGGCCAGCCGTCAAGGGAGTGTCAACCGGCCGTCAACGTCATGTCACCGGCTGGCTGCGAGGTCCTCGGATCACCGCAAAGGTGGCCGCGGGATTTTGCAGGCGTGGTGCACAGGGTGCTCACCGCAGCTCTGCCACAGGTACGCCCACGAAGGGAAAGATGCCCACTGGGCCGATGTGCGATCCGTGGTGGCATTGAAAATGACAACTGTGTGATCGCCCGTCGCGCGCTGGCATTACCGACACGCAACAACTTGACCGGTCTGGGGGCCTACCTTAGAGTGACCGCCCGGGGGAGAGAGTGAGGTCGGGCGGGGGCGGTCACCCCCTCGTCACTTTTTCCATGTCGGATCCCAGCGTCGGCAGGATTCTCATATGAGGGGCGATTCCGCGACGTTGGCGCGGGCCTCTTCGCACGAGCGAGGAGCGGAATCGGCCGCGCCGCCGCTGTTGAGGCTGCAGTTGTTGAGCGGCTTCGCCGCTCTGCTCGACGGCGAAGTTGTCGATCTCCCGCTCAGTGTCCAGCGCGTTGTCGTCTTTCTCAGCCTCCAAGGCCACCCGCTTCACCGCCAGCACGTGGCCGGGACCCTTTGGCCCGAGACCACCGACCAACGGGCCAGTGCCAACTTGAGATCTGCGCTCTGGCGGCTGAACCAGCTCGGCTGTCCGTTTATCAAGGCCACGGGCTCCCGGCTCGAGATCGCGCCGGACGTCAGCGTGGACCTTCATGAGAGCGTTGCCAGGGTCCACCAGTTCCTCCGGGAGGGAGGGAACCCGCCAGAGCGACTAGACGAGCGGCAGTTCTGCTTCGACCTTCTGCCAGATTGGTACGATGATTGGCTCATCATCGAGCGCGAGCGGTTCCACCAGCTCCGCCTGCGGGCGCTGGAGTGCATCTGCGAGGCCCTGACCGCCAAGGGGGACTACGCCGGGGCGCTGGAGGCGGCGCTGGCCGCCATCGCCGCCGAGCCCCTGAGGGAGAGTGCTCACCGCGCCCTCATCGGCGTCCACCTGGCGGAGGGAAACCGCGCCGAAGCGGTCCGCCAATTTCGGCTTTACGGTCAGATTCTGCAAGAGGAATTGAACCTTTCCCCCTCACTCAAGATGGTGGACCTGCTCCAATTTTGAAGACGATGGTTCTGTGACGCCCCAGTGACGGGGCGAGTAGAAGATGCATTGGTGTGACAGGACTTCGTGACCAGAAAGCCGGTGTCCTCGCAATCCGCGTCTGGATAGAAGAGACGTCACCGCTCCAATTGCGAGCCCGCATTACCCACACTTGTGACCTGGACCGTCGGGACCAGGTGATTTCCGTGGCCAGCACCACCGACGAGATCGAAGACGCCGTGGGCTCGTGGCTCCGCCTGTTCGTGGAGTCCAACCAGCCGGATGAGTAAGGGCCTTCGGTCGGACCCCCGGAGGGATCCACCATCGACTCGGCGGAACATCCGGGCTATCCAGCGGTGACCTGGAACGAAAAGCCCGGGTGACGTCGGTTCTCTGCCAGATCGTCCGTTCCCCGCTGAGCCGGCGACCCCTGGACGGACCTGGTCGGACCGGATAGCGCTGACCACTCAAGCTCAGCTCCCCCGAGAGACCGCCAAACAGTGGGGAGCCGCTAAGTCGTCCCTCGAGAACAACGGCTGAGCTTGGCTCAGACCGAAGGGACCCTGCCGGCAGGTATCAAGGCGGGGGTGGTTCGGGCTCTACGAGCGATAGGCCGGCGGAGGGTAATGTGCGTGAGGAGCGGTGTGCAGCACGAGTTCAGGGGTTCGACGTGACGGAGACACAAACGATGGCTGCGGGCGTCCGTCGAATCCTCAACGAGAACGGGCGGCTCTCGCTCGACGCAGAGAAGATCTCGGATCGAGAGGATCTCTTCGATGCCGGAATGACCTCACATGCCACCGTCAACGTCCTGCTGGCGATCGAGGAGCAATACGGGGTGGAATTCCCGACAGAGATGCTCCGCCGTTCCACCTTCGCCACCGTTGCAGCGATCTGTGAGGCGATAACGCTCCTCACGTCGGCCACCGTGACCCCCTAACGTTCGCGCCAGAGGATCACTCGAACAGCTTTCCGGCGGTGATCCACAGTGGTGCGTCAGCGCACTCGACCCGACGGGCGCCCGGCCCGGGGTCACTCAGGCTCGTCCTAGTGATGCGCCACCTCCGGCCGTCGAGGTCAGCCGTCGGACCCTCGCCAGGCCGGGCGGCAAGCTGAAAACTCCAGGCGCGTACCTGGGTGTGAATCGATGTGGCGGAATGCGACCAGTCAATGGACTGGTAGTCCGCACCAAACCGGGGGGCCTGACTCGCCCGGTCCTCATCCTGGGGAACCCCAGAATGCCCGGAGGCCAGCATGCCCATAACCTCGGGGAGCATTCGAAGAGCCATGACATTCAGCCGCGGAACCACGTCGCCCAGGGTGTCCTCGTCGCGGACCGGCGTGGCCTGTTGCGCCATGATTGGGCCGGCATCGAATTCCTGTACCAAGCGGTGCCAGGTCACCCCGAAGTGGCTGTCCCCGGTGCGGATGGTCCAGGCCAGCGGGTTCGGACCCCGGTGGCGGGGGAGCAGTGAAGGGTGGTAGTTGACCGTGCCGAAGCGGGGGATTTCGAGAACCTCTGGTGGTATCCGCCAGGCGAACGCCCAGCAGATGACGGCGTCGGGACGGACGGTTCGCAGAACCGGGGCCAATCGGTCCCTGTCGGCCAGCAAGAAGAGATCCAAATCCGAGGGGCAGGTAGCGTCGCTCACGGTCCGTTGACCGGGGGATCGAGGCCCGCCGCGGGAGCTGAAGGCGGCCACCGGCTCGTCCCCCATTCTCCTGAGCGACGTCGAGAGCATCGTCACGACATCGGCGATGTCCGAGAAGAGTGCGACTCTCCATCGGCGGTCAGCCACTCTCGGCATCCTCCCGCCGAGCGCGCCGGGCCCAAGGTGGTGGCTGCTCAGGGCCTCCGGTGAGCCTGCTCGTCATGTGGGGACGGCGCCGACGATGTCGTTGACTTTCACGCCGAGTTCAGGAAGCGACCCGACTTCGGAGGCATCGCCGAAAGCGAAGACCCCACCGTCGGAACCGATGAGCCAGTATCCCCTCCCGTCCGGCGTCGGCACGACGGCGGTGATGTTCGAGACGTTCACGCCGATTGCCGGGAGCGATCCGTAGAACTGGGCGTCCCCGAAAGCAAAGACCGACCCGTTCTGACTGACCAGCCAATAGCCCCCCGAGTCACGAGTGGCGGCGATCCCGACGATTGGGGTGGAGGACTTCCCGCCCAGGCCGCCCACGTACGGGGCGGCGCCCAGGGCGTAGACCGCACCCGAATCGCTGACCAACCAGTAGCCGAAGTCATCAGCGGTCGGCACGATCCCGACGATGTCGTGCACGTGGACGCCCAGGCCGGGGAGCGAGTTCTCGAAGGGGGCATCGCCGAAGGCGAACACCCCGCCGTCCGAGCCGACCAGGAAGTAACCGGCGTCGGTCGCCGTCGGCACGATCCCGACGATGTCGTGCACGTGGACGCCCAGGCCGGGGAGCGAGTTCTCGAAGGGGGCATCGCCGAAGGCGAACACCCCGCCGTCCGAGCCGACCAGGAAGTAACCGGCGTCGGTCGCCGTCGGCACGATCCCGACGATGTCGTGCACCTGGACGCCCAGGCCGGGGAGCGAGCCGAAGTAGCCTTGACCGGACCCCCCGAAGACGAACACCCCGCCGTCCGAGCCGACCAGGTCGTAGGCGCCCGACGGCACCGGGGTTGTTACTTGGGGAGATGGCGACCCGACATCAAGGACGGTCGTGCCCGAGGAGGCGGCGAAGTTCAGATCACCTGAGTACTCCCCGGTGACGCCGTCAGCTCCGAGCGGGGCATCGGAGGCGGTACAACTCCCGACGCCGGCGACGAGGGGCGCCGTGCACAGCGGGGTGGTGCCGGCGGAGAAGACGACGGAGCCGGTAGGCGTGCCGGCACTTGAAGTCACCGCCGCTGAGTATGTCACGGCGTTGCCTGAGGTGACGGAGCTGGGAGAGACGTCGACGGTCGTTGTGGTCGGGGCCGGAGAGTCAAACACGGTGACTGCCCCGCAGCAGTTGCCACCGACCGGATCTCCCACGATGGCCGTCAGTCCCGGACCAGAGAGGGCGACTGACGACCCGAAAGCTCCGGCCGAGCTCGGAGCGGTCAGCCACGTGGCCGATGACCAGGTTCCAGTGTCCTGGTAGATCGAGGCTGCTCCACCACCTGAGGTTCCCGGGGCGCCGACGAGGGCCGCGTCCCCGGTCGCTGAGAGGGCGACCGAATCGCCGAATCCGGTGTCCGAGCTCGGGGCACTCAGCGAAGTACCCGATGACCAGGATGATCCGCTCTCGCTGAATACCGTCGCCGCCCCGGTCCCAAACGTTCCTCCCGTCGGATCGCCGACAATGGCTTCGGATCCGCTCTGGTTGAGCGACACGGTCGACCCGAAGGCCGTTGAGTTTGCCGGGGCCGGAAGCCGGACTCCAGAGCTCCAGTCTTCTCCGCTCAAGGCGTAGGCTGTCGCAGCTCCTCCACCGGAGGTGCCCGGGTCCCCGACGAGGGCAGTTGAACCAGCCCCCGATAAGGCAACGGCTCTGCCGAAGGCCGAGGTGCCGGACGGCGGGTCGAGGGCCGTCCCTGAAGACCAGGAGCTGCCACTGAAGGTGTACACCGTGGCCGCTCCGGTTCCCGACGCCCCACCCTGCTCGTCGCCGACGATGGCCGTCAGGCCGTTGTCGGAGAGCGCCACCGAGGTGCCGAAGGACAGCGCGGAGCTCGGTGGGTCCAGCTCGGTCCCGGCGCTCCAACCAGACGGGCCAAGGGTGTAGACCGTCGCCGACCCGCCAGTCTCGCTGGCCCGGTTGTAGTTCAGGGGGTCACCTATCAGGGCTGTCGTACCATCAGCCGACAGAGCGACTGACGATCCGAAGCCCACGCTTCCTCCCGGTGGCACGAGAGATGTGCCGGCGGACCAGGCCGAACCATCGTAGCCGTAGATGGTGGCGCTTCCGGTACCGGCTGAACCACCCTGCGGATCGCCTACGAGGACGGTGGTCCCAGTCGACGAAGATGAGACGGTGGTGCCGAATGCATTCGACCCGGAAGGTGGTGCCACACTCGCCTGCGCTATCCAGGGGTCGACGGTGACCGGATAGGCGGCCGAGCGATCCTGAAAGTGGAGCTCGATCGTTGTCCCCGAGACGCCGAACCAGGCAGGGAGAGTCCCTCCGTCCTTGTCGGTCACCTTCAATCCCGAATAGCTGAGCATGGCTCTGCCACGGGGTCCTTGGAGTCTGATGTCCGTGGAACTCTCGAGCACGGGCAGCAGATTGCCGGACGTAGCCAGGTTGATCGTGACCTGAGCGCCCGAGCCCCGAGGACGATGCTCCAGCGTGAATCCTTGCTCGACCCGGTTCCCCTCCCGCGAGTACCACACCGACACCCCGGGCTCGTTGAACGGCAGAATGTCCTGGCTAGGCACCACTGATCTCGCTCGCCGGAGGGCGGGCGTGCGCACCAGAGTCAGCGGTGCCAGAGTCCAACCCACATCCGAATTCGCCACCACGTGGAGCCCAGTCTTCCCAACCATAGAGAGCACGAGGTGCGGAGCCAGCCAGGAGCGGTCCGTAAATCGGCCGGCAGAGTGGCCAGGGGAATGAGCGGCCGAAAGGCTAGGGCCCCCAAGCGCGCAGAGGTTCACTGCAGTCAACGTTCCGGCAATTGCCCAACGCGCGCACGTGAGTACAAAGGGAAAAACGTGACGAGCTTAACCGGGGCGTCGCGTAACCTGAGGTCATCGAGGGTGGGGACTCGGGGGTTCAGTCTCGGGCGATTTCCCCCCTTTTTTTGTGCCTGGGCCCTGCAGGCGGGAGCGGGACTCGGAACGGCCGAAAGGACGGGTCTTGGGACGACGCGGGGTGCTCCTTCCGGTTCGCGTCAGAAACCTCCAGGTGAAAGGGTATTTGCCGCTGGCGGGGACAATTGGGCGAAAACCTTCGGCCTAACTGAAATTTCTTGTACTTCTGGACCGAGATCTGACTCGTTCAAGTGGTGAAACCGTGTCTTGCCAAGCCCAGGGCCAGTGTCGCGGCACGCCCGAGTTCGCTCCCGGAGGGGGCCGTGCAACGGGAGCGTCCACCTCACCGGGCGGTTCTCTCTCGGGTTCGCCCAGCGGGACAAGTGACGTGACCGGCGTCGTAGATCAAGCAAGCGGCGAGCTGACGCACGGGATGCGGCTCTCCGTCGTGATTCCCAC
Organism: uncultured Acidimicrobiaceae bacterium; assembly: GCA_963836375.1. Classification (GTDB taxonomy): domain Bacteria; phylum Actinomycetota; class Acidimicrobiia; order Acidimicrobiales; family RAAP-2; genus CAWIJK01. Next base: position 1,039,424 of record CAWIJK010000004.1, read on the forward strand.
CACCCACAGGGTGGCAGCGGTCCGCGATTTGGTCGGGCAGATCAGGGCCACGACTCCCGTGGCGACCTCGGTCACCGTCGTCGACAACGGTCCGAACGCCGCTCAAGAGGATTGGGAGACCTTCGGCGGAGAGCTCATTGTTCGAGATGAGTTTCTCGGATCAGAGCAGGCGTTCGCGCTCGGCCTTTCCCACGCACCGGAAGCTGACTGGTACCTGCTGCTTGACCACGATGCTCGACTTTCGGACGACTCGCTCTCAACACTTCTTGGCAGCGCGTCCGATAGGGACGCCGTCTACTCGGCCAACCAGGACGGCGAGGGAATCTCTTGGGACCGCAGAAACGGTCGGACCCCGGGACCGCGGGATCTCAGCCCTGCGCTGATCCCCGTGCAATTCGCGCCATGGTCCGGACTACTGCTCAACCCAAGTGCGGCAAAGATCATCGCTTCGATGAATTCCGGCTTCTTCTTCTATTGGGACGATTATTTGGCGTGTTGGGCGCTCCGGCGTGCCGGACTCCGTATCTGGGGTGTACCGGCGGCTGTTGTCGGCAACGAGCGTCTCCCCAAGGACTGGCTGAGCCCCTGGCGGGCGTACTACAACGCGCGGAACCACATCCTCTTCCACCGTCAGACGGGTTCGGGAGGCCGGATCGAACTCATTTTGGTTCGGGGGAAAGATCTCGTGATGGCATCGTTTGGGGAGCGGCGGGCCGAGCGGATGCGGGCCATCGCCCGCGGCATTTTCGATGGTCTGGCCGATCGCCGGGGCCCTCATATGCTGCCGATGTGAGGTGAATGGTTCCCGAGCCGACCACTCGGACAGACACGTGACGGAATTCAGACAGCAGCGTCTTCACCTCTTTGCGAAGGACCCGATGGATTTCGACGCATTCTACGGTGTATCAAGCGCTACCGGCCCGCCTCGTCTCTTCGTGCCAATTCAACCGTGCCGGGGAGGCGGAACCCGAAGGATCGGAACTACTTCGAGGGGAAGGCACCCAGGAGTGCAGCTGGTACGAGGAGGGCTGGGGTGATGCTGGAGAGCGATGTGGCGACGTTCTGGGAGTCGCATCCGTGTGGTGATGCTTCGGTGGGCGGCCTGGTTGATACGTACGACAGAGATTACGAAGCCTTCTTCACGGACTACGACAAGGCCCGCTATGCCGTCGAATCTCACATTCCGGCCTGTCTGGACGATCTGCAGGTGGCGGGGAAGCGTGTGCTTGAGATCGGCCTCGGGCAGGGGGCGGAGTCCGAGCAGCTGATTCGGCGGGGAGCCATCTGGAGCGGCCTGGACGTCACCGCCGAGGCGGTGAGTCGGGTGCGGACCAGACTCGAGCAGCGTGACCTGCCCTTCTCGGATATCCGCCAGGGCTCAGCCACGGCCATCCGCTTCCCCGACGACCAGTTCGACCTCGTGTTTTCCCACGGCGTCCTCCACCACATCCCGGACATTCGCGGAGCGCAGCGCGAGATCCACCGAGTCCTGAGGCCGGACGGTCGGCTGGTGGCCATGCTCTACGCCCGGCGCTCCCTCAATTACCAAGTGTCGATCCGGATCATTCGCCGGGCTGCGCTGCTCGGCGCCTGGCCGCTTCGTCGTCATATCCACTCGGGAATGCTGGCTGACCATCTGGCGACGGCAGAGCAGGAAGGTTTGTGGAGCTACCTTCGGATGCAGAGATTCCTCCACGCCAACACCGACGGTCCATCGAGCCCCTTCGCTCGGGTCTACAACCTTAGAGATGTCGACCGGCACTTCCGTCATTTCGAGATTCGAAGTTGTCACCAGCACTACATGCATGCCCCGCCGCTACCGGTTCATGGCTGGCCGGGTGGCCGGGTGATGGGGTGGCATCTGTGGGTCGAACTTTCTCCGGTGCCGTTCAACCGGCATTGAGATCTCCCGTGTTGGTCCGGGAAGCGCGGGTTCGGGGGTAGCGGCGAAGAGCCTGGCTCTGTCGCATTGGTCAGGAGCGCCACCTGATTCGCCAGCCCGGCTCGACCCGACCAAAAGCCTCTTCCTGAGGGTCCACGTTTGGCGAAGCGGGTCGCGCGCCGCTAAAGCCCGCTCGGAGCAACGAGCGTCAGTTGAGCTTGCTGGCGTCGTAGCTGCTCCCGCTGTCTTGGGCCGGATAGACGACGTTCGAGACCGGGTCCTTGAAGCCGGCGGTCCATTTGGCCCAGGAGGAATCACTACTCTGGTTCCCTTCATCGAATTGCCAGGGGCCGTTGTAGGTGTTCTCCTTGAAGACATTGTTCTGGGTGTCGGTGATGTAGTACTGGACCGTGTAGCCACCGTAGGGACTCTGACTGCCCCACGGATTGACGTTGGACCAACTAGCAAACAAACCGTTAAAGCCGCATTCGAAGCTTTCTGCGGGACCGGACACCGGATTCTCGTTCACACAGGCAGGTCCGACGATTGTGGGGTTGAAATCGAAGGTGTTGTTCTCGACCAGGACGTTCTGTGCCTTCCACTGGCAATCGTCGTAGTAGTCGATCGGGGTTTGGCCGGGACCGCTTCCGGCAAGATTGGTGGATGAACACGAGGTCCAGTTGGCCCGGGCCCCGGTGACGGGCCCGCTGGTCGTCGCCGCGCTGATGGTGACCGAGGTCCCAGCGGTTTCGCCGGTGATGGTGGCAGTCGACGGAATGCCAGCAGTTCCCGAGAAGATCGCGTCACCAACGATGCCCGCCGGGAAGTTCCCGTCGATCGTGGTGCTTCCGCTGTTCCAGGACACGTTGGGGAGTCCGCCCCCGCCCGGGCTGTAGTACACCTGAGAGGGGTCGACCAGCGTGCAGAGCCCGTCGGACTCGCCGGTGGCCAGGTCACCGCAATAGCGGCCACCATCTTGGTAGACGATCACGCCGCTCCAGTTGTCTATGAGCACATTACCGGTCACGGTCAAAGAGCCGCTGTAGTCGCCGCCAACGCGACTGTCACCACCCGATTCCGAAATGTAGATGGCCGGCATCGGAAAATCGTCACATCCGGCCTGAGGTGTCGTCATCGTGCAGGCGCCTATGCCGTTGCCGATCAGGGTGTTGTCGGAAATCAGAGCGTTGTACGAAATCTCGTAGACGATTCCTTCGGATTGATTGTTGGCGATGTAGTTGTTCGAGATGTCGAAGCCCGTGTTGTCGGAGTCAACCCAGAGCCCGACTTCCAGGTTGTCGTGGATGTAGTTGTACTCGACGGTCGCGCCGTCTGTCTCCCAGAATTTCGCGCCACCGGCACAGCCGCACTGGGTTCCACCGGGCTGGTCGTAGTTGTCTGTGTCGTTGAAGCTGATCTCGTCGTACTCGACCGTGACGTTGCTCACCCCAGAGGCGGTGTACGCATTGAAACCGTATTCTCCGTTCTTCGTCAGGCAGTCGTATTCAAGGATATCGTTGCTCCCCACGGAGACTCCGGCGCCGTATTCAGTGTCCTCAACCGTGTCGTGGGAGATCGTCCAGTTTGACGCCACGTCCGAGTTCACGGCTCCCTGACCCTCTCCTCCCCCGGAGAAGTTCTCGATGGTGAGGTAGCTGAGCGTCACTCCCGTGGCTGAGCCGGTGAATGCTGCTTCGCTGGTGCCGTCCTCACCGTTCAGAATGGCACCCGGTGCCCCGACAAGATCGTCTCCGGTGGCGGGGTCGAGTTGGGTCGTCGCCATGTCATAGACGCCGGGAGAGAACCAGTACGTGGTGTTTGTCGCGAAGCCCTCTGTGAAATTGGACGGACTGAGAGTGACCGCTCCGCTCGGGGCTGTCGACGGACCGTTGAGGATCGTGGAGTTTCCGCACACCTCGACGGGAGGAACCGAAGGGGCAGCGGTCGCTGAAGAGGTAGGAGCGGTCGTGGGGGTCGTGGCAGGGCTTGCACCGGCGGGTACAAGAGCCAACACTCCGCTGACCGCGGTCCGCGCCGGGACACTCGACCAGGACCCTTGCCAGCTTGTCTCAGTGGGAACGGCGATCGTCGCCATGGCGGCTTGGGCGGTCGCCGCATCGTTGACGGTGGCTCCCGGAGTGGCACCGGCGGGGACGTTCGGTACGACCTCAGATCCTCCAGATCCCTCCCCGAGGACTAACAGCTCGTCGGTCGTCTTGGTGATTGTCGCAGGAGAAAGCACACCTCCCCCGGACTTCGCGACCTGAACGGGCTCGGAATCATTGACCCCGCTGAACGCCATCGTCACCATCGAAACCGGTCCAGCCGGTTGGAGGTTCGCCGTGGCGGACGTGGGGGAGCCGCTGACGACATTCATGCAAGCGACAAACGTGGTGGAGGCCGTCACCGTGTCGAACTCCTGACTCGAACCCTGCGGACACGTCACGGCAACGATTGGACTTGTGTCGATTACGCTCACCACGACATCCCCGCTCGCTGTCCCAGTCGGCAAAGTCGTCGTGGCGGTTGCGCTGCTTGCGGAATCGAACGTTGTCGCTGATCCGACCACCTGCGGGGTGCTGTTGCTTGCTGCGCCGGATTCTCGACCTCCGAAAGTCAACACGGCGGCGGCCGTCATCCCTCCGACTAACACGAGAGCGACGGCAACGCTCAACCACAGGCGGGCGCGGACGTAATGCAACAATCCGTCACGGACCGACCTCAGAGGCCTCGAATCGGGTCCAGCCCGCATGGCAACTGCTCCTCAGCAGATCTGGGACTGCGGAGACACCGACCACATCTTGCCATCCCCCCATTGCCCGGTACGGGTCATCGACATACGTCTCGTAAGTCTGCAAGTGCTCGTTGAAAAACATTATCACCAAAAGGGAAACTCGTCAATGAAGAGAAGTCTTCGACCCTGATATCCGAAGATATGGACGAAGAGCAAAAGTCCGCTAAGCCCGGGAGACCATGCCCCTGACCAGCGATGCTCTGGACGTTCCTCACCGGGTTTTGCAGCACAGAGCCGGCCGAAGAGGGGGCCATTCATATGTCCAGACTGAAAGGCCGATGACTGGACTTGAAACGGCACATTTCTCGGTGGCAAAGAGCCAACATGGTGGGGCGGGAGTCTCGAGGCCGGCTCCTGGGCGGCGCGGCTCGGACAGTCCGGAGGCGAGCCTCGGATGTCCCGAATTCGGGGTTTGGGCAGAGCGTGAACCTCTTCGGGCGATGTATCAAGTGGGCCCGGTAGAGCCTCAATTTCGGGTGAGTTCTGACAGCTCCGGAGGACGGGTCGCGGCCGCCCCCCGGCCTGTGGCCCCGATCGCCGCCCGCCAGCCGCACGTTGTGGTGGCTTCGATGCTACGGCCCGCCGGGGGAACGGGGGTGCAGACCCACACCCAGGAATTCATGGCCTACCTGGAAAGGAATGAGGTCCCCGCGACTCTTGTCACGCCCCATTCGTGGGGTGGGCCATTGCGCATCCCGGCGTTCGGTCCGCAGCTCCTTCTCAATCCGATTAGTGGAGCGGCGAGCCTCCAATGGCACAGATACTGGCACGGAGCCTTTCTCCGTCAGGCCCTCCGCCGCATTCTTCGGGATGCTGGCGAAGTTGTCATCTATGCCCAGTGTCCAGTTTCCGCCAAGGCTGCACTGGAAGCTCGGCACCACCCGAGCCAGCGCGTTGTCATGGCCGTGCACTTCGCAGTCTCCCAGGCTGAAGAATGGGCGAGGGCGGGTCGGATCTCGACTGGTGGTCGGACATTTCGGGCCATTCGCGAGCTTGAAGAGTCCACCCTCTTGCGCTTGGACGGGATCGTGTTCGTCTCAGAGTCATCCTCTCGCGACCTCTCCTGGCTTGGAGGCCTACAGAACGTTCGCTCAACGGTGGTCCCCAACTTCATCGAGGCCTCAGAGCCAACGGTAGAGCCGGGTTCCTTGGGAGACCTGGTCAGTATTGGTGGACTCGAGGGTCGAAAGAATCAGACGTACCTCCTGGATGTGCTGGCCGGCGCCAATCGTCTCGGCGCCCGGTACACCCTGGATCTCATCGGGGAAGGGTCCGATGAACCCGAGCTCCGCAAGAAGGCGGAGAGGTTAGGTCTCGACGGTCAGGTGAGGCTCAAGGGCTTCTGCCCTGATGCGAAGTCGTTGCTGCCGGGTTATCGCGGCTACGTCCATGCTGCCTGGGTGGAAGTATTACCTCTCGTCATCATCGAGGCGATGGCTGCCGGTATCCCAGTGGTCGCCGGTGATGTCGGTGGAATCTCCGAACTCATCGATCCCGGAACACAGGGGTGTTTCTGGCCACTTGATGATCCCGACCGGTCTGCGCAGATTCTGGTGCACGTCATGAACGACGAGCCGAAGCGACACGCGATGGGGTTGGCCGCAAAGAGAAGGTTTGAATCTCAGTTTTCATCGGCAGTTGCCGGGCCGCGACTGTTGCAGTTCCTCCTTGGCGTCCAACGTGACGGCGAGGAGGCACAACCGCTTCAGGTGCAAGAAGCAGCCGACACATTCACCAATACGGCGGAGTCCAGTACGGCGCTTCGAGCCCAGCCCACTTCGAATCTGCCGGCAACCCCGTCCAAGACTCGTACCCTGACAACCCGCGTCGGACTGACCGCCATCGACCAGGCGGTCTCGTCCATTTCCAACTTCGCTGTCGGTGTGGCGGTGGCCCGAGTTGCCGGTGTCTCGGGTCTTGGAGCCTTCTCACTGGTCTACGCAATGTCTCTTATCGCCATCTCCTCTCATCGGGCCCTTGTCACTGACCCAATGGCGATCGAGGGTGACCTTCGCGATCCGGAGGCCAAAGAGCACGTTCGCGTCGGCCTCGCTGCTGAAATCTCCCTGGGCGTCGTTTCAATGATCACGTTCCTGGTTGTGGGTCTCGTGCTTCTGGCTGTGGGTCAGGACAGCTTCGGGTACGACTTTCTCGCGCTGGCTCCGTGGCTGCCCTTTCTCATAATTCAGGACTACTGGCGCTGGATTGCATTCATGGCGTCAGAGCCCGGTAAGGCTCTGGCTAACGACGTGATCTTCGATGTCGTCCAGTTTCTTTGTTTCGGCCTCCTCATTGGCTTCGGTATGCACTCGTCGGCGCTGGCCATCAGTGCCTGGGGTCTTGGTGCGGCGGCCGGGGCGGTGTACGGGCTCTGGCAGTTCTCAGTGAAATGCACATTCAGAGGGGGAATGGTCCGACTCAGATTGCGTTGGGGAGTGAGCAAGTGGTTGGTCGGTACGAACGCTGCTGGCTGGGGCGTGTCGCAGAGCTACGTACCCCTGGTGGCGATCTTTCTTGGACCAGTGGGACTGGGTGGCCTGAAGGCAGCCTCCAGCCTTGTTACGGGACCGGCGTTGGTCTTGATCCAAGCGGGAGGGAGCGTTGGACTTCCCGAGTCTTCGCGTGGCTTGAAGGAAAACGGCTGGCCGGGGCTGCGTCGAGTGCAGCGGAGCGTGACAGCGGCGGGCGTTGCCACGATGGGGTTCGTCGTACTCGTCATCGTTCTCTTTGGACAGAAGCTCTTGGAAGTGATCTATGGGAGCCAGTTCGGCCAGTTCTACACGGTGGCGATCGTCCTGGCCGTCGCGTACTTCATCGGGACGATAGCCTTGGGCGCAATCATCAGCCTGAAGACGGTGAAGCATACGCATTCTCTCTTCAGGATAAACGTACTGGCACTGCCAGTCTCGGTGATCGCCACGGTAATCCTTGTACCGTCGTTCGGCATTTTGGGAGCAGCATACGCAACCCTCGTCACGTGCACCTTTACTGCTGGCGGTCAGTGCTGGGAGCATTTCCGTTATTCCCGCAAGGCGGCAGAGTCGATGAGTTCATTCCCGACCACTGACGGCTCGCCGATGTCCGAGGGTCAGTTCGCCGAGGAGACGTCGCCGGAGTCTCCGCTACCCGATCCTAGGCTCGGCCCGACGATTGGAACCGTCGGCCCCTAGCCGATGCTGGGCCATAAGTCGGTCATTCGAGCGGGGTCAACCGGTCGGCACCGCCCCGACTACGTTGCTGACTTTCGTGTGCACACTGGGGAGGGATCCATCGTCGGGAGCATCTCCGAAGGAGAACACTCCCCCGTCCGAACCGATGAGCCAGTAGCCACCGCCATCGGGGGTCGGAACGATGCTCACAATGTCCTGTACTTGAAGACCGAGCTGGGGAAGCGATCCAAAGAAGCTGGCGTCACCGAAGGAGTAGACGGTGCCGTCTGCGCCGACAACGTAGTAGCCCTTGCCGTCTGGAGTCGATGCTATTCCCGTGATGTCGTCGACGCGGACGCCAATACTCGGCAGTGAACCGAAGAACGGAGCGTTTCCAAAGGTGAACACGCCTCCATCCCGGCCGACCAGGAAGTACCCACCGCCACCAGGCGTGGCCACGATCCCCACGATGTCGCTGAGATGGACTCCCAGCGCTGGTAACGATCCGAAATAGCCGGCTGATTGGCCCGTCGGAAAGACGAACACCCCTCCGTCGGATCCCACCAGGTCGTAGCCATCGTCAGTGGGAACAATTCCGACGATGTCATGGACATGCACTCCTAGTCCCGGTAGGGAGCCGTAGAAACCGGAAGATGCGCCTGGGAAGACGAACACCCCGCCGTCTGAGCCCACCAGGTCGTAGCCGGTGAAGTCGTTGGTCGGTACGATGCCAACAACGTTGCTGACCGTGACCCCCTGTCCGGGCAGCGAGCCGAAATAGCCGTTTGACTGCCCCATCGGGAAGACGAACACCCCACCGTTGGCGCTGACGAGATCGTAACCAGCGGGTCGTGGCTGACCGGGGGTCGTGACCGGTGTCCCCGAGGTGGTCGAGGTCGGGTTGACGCTGACCACCGTGGTCGACGAGGCCGGGGCCACGGTCAGCGAGGCCGTCCCGCTCGAGCCGGCGAAGTTGGTCGAGCCCGAATAGGTCCCGGTCACCGAGTCGGTCCCCGTGGGTGCGCTCGAGGCGGTGCACGAACCCGCCCCCGAGGTGAGCGAGGACACCGTGCACAAGGTGGTGGTGCCGGTCTTGAAGCTCACCGAGCCGGTCGGGGTCCCCCCCGACGAGGTCACCGTGGCCGAGTAGGTCACCGAAGCGCCCGAGGTGGTCGAGGTCGGGTTGACGCTGACCACCGTGGTCGACGAGGCCGGGGCCACGGTCAGCGAGGCCGTCCCGCTCGAGCCGGCGAAGTTGGTCGAGCCCGAATAGGTCCCGGTCACCGAGTCGGTCCCCGTGGGTGCGCTCGAGGCGGTGCACGAACCCGCCCCCGAGGTGAGCGAGGACACCGTGCACAAGGTGGTGGTGCCGGTCTTGAAGCTCACCGAGCCGGTCGGGGTCCCCCCCGACGAGGTCACCGTGGCCGAGTAGGTCACCGAAGCGCCCGAGGTGGTCGAGGTCGGGTTGACGCTGACCACCGTGGTCGACGAGGCCGGGGCCACGGTCAGCGAGGCCGTCCCGCTCGAGCCGGCGAAGTTGGTCGAGCCCGAATAGGTCCCGGTCACCGAGTCGGTCCCCGTGGGTGCGCTCGAGGCGGTGCACGAACCCGCCCCCGAGGTGAGCGAGGACACCGTGCACAAGGTGGTGGTGCCGGTCTTGAAGCTCACCGAGCCGGTCGGGGTCCCCCCCGACGAGGTCACCGTGGCCGAGTAGGTCACCGAAGCGCCCGAGGTGGTCGAGGTCGGGTTGACGCTGACCACCGTGGTCGACGAGGCCGGGGCCACGGTCAGCGAGGCCGTCCCGCTCGAGCCGGCGAAGTTGGTCGAGCCCGAATAGGTCCCGGTCACCGAGTCGGTCCCCGTGGGTGCGCTCGAGGCGGTGCACGAACCCGCCCCCGAGGTGAGCGAGGACACCGTGCACAAGGTGGTGGTGCCGGTCTTGAAGCTCACCGAGCCGGTCGGGGTCCCCCCCGACGAGGTCACCGTGGCCGAGTAGGTCACCGAAGCGCCCGAGGTGGTCGAGGTCGGGTTGACGCTGACCACCGTGGTCGACGAGGCCGGGGCCACGGTCAGCGAGGCCGTCCCGCTCGAGCCGGCGAAGTTGGTCGAGCCCGAATAGGTCCCGGTCACCGAGTCGGTCCCCGTGGGTGCGCTCGAGGCGGTGCACGAACCCGCCCCCGAGGTGAGCGAGGACACCGTGCACAAGGTGGTGGTGCCGGTCTTGAAGCTCACCGAGCCGGTCGGGGTCCCCCCCGACGAGGTCACCGTGGCCGAGTAGGTCACCGAAGCGCCCGAGGTGGTCGAGGTCGGGTTGACGCTGACCACCGTGGTCGACGAGGCCGGGGCCACGGTCAGCGAGGCCGTCCCGCTCGAGCCGGCGAAGTTGGTCGAGCCCGAATAGGTCCCGGTCACCGAGTCGGTCCCCGTGGGTGCGCTCGAGGCGGTGCACGAACCCGCCCCCGAGGTGAGCGAGGACACCGTGCACAAGGTGGTGGTGCCGGTCTTGAAGCTCACCGAGCCGGTCGGGGTCCCCCCCGACGAGGTCACCGTGGCCGAGTAGGTCACCGAAGCGCCCGAGGTGGTCGAGGTCGGGTTGACGCTGACCACCGTGGTCGACGAGGCCGGGGCCACGGTCAGCGAGGCCGTCCCGCTCGAGCCGGCGAAGTTGGTCGAGCCCGAATAGGTCCCGGTCACCGAGTCGGTCCCCGTGGGTGCGCTCGAGGCGGTGCACGAACCCGCCCCCGAGGTGAGCGAGGACACCGTGCACAAGGTGGTGGTGCCGGTCTTGAAGCTCACCGAGCCGGTCGGGGTCCCCCCCGACGAGGTCACCGTGGCCGAGTAGGTCACCGAAGCGCCCGAGGTGGTCGAGGTCGGGTTGACGCTGACCACCGTGGTCGACGAGGCCGGGGCCACGGTCAGCGAGGCCGTCCCGCTCGAGCCGGCGAAGTTGGTCGAGCCCGAATAGGTCCCGGTCACCGAGTCGGTCCCCGTGGGTGCGCTCGAGGCGGTGCACGAACCCGCCCCCGAGGTGAGCGAGGACACCGTGCACAAGGTGGTGGTGCCGGTCTTGAAGCTCACCGAGCCGGTCGGGGTCCCCCCCGACGAGGTCACCGTGGCCGAGTAGGTCACCGAAGCGCCCGAGGTGGTCGAGGTCGGGTTGACGCTGACCACCGTGGTCGACGAGGCGACGGCTGTGTAGGCAGAGACGGCTCCGCAGCATCCTCCGCCATTGGGATCGCCGACGTAGGCGAACGACCCATCGGTCGACAACGAGGTCGAGCTACCGAAGTCTTCCGCGTTAGAAGGTACGGCCAAGGCTCCGGCGCTGGACCAGCCCCCAGCGCCAACATACTCCGTTACCATTCCGCCACCCTGGACCTTTGGATCACCCACCAGCGCTGATGCCCCATCGGGAGACAGCGCCACAGAAGACCCGAACGCGGCGGCCGTCGCTGGTGGCGTGAGTGGGATACCTGACGACCAGGAGGTTCCGTTGTAGCTGTAGACGGTGGCCGTCCCCGTGCCGTTGGGGCCACCCTTGGGGTCGCCGACAATTGCGGCGTTCCCCGCAACGTCCACTGAGTACCCGAAATTGGATGGGTCGGGCGGTGCAGCCAATGGAGTTCCCGCTGACCATGACCCGCTGTCGGTATAAGCCGTGGCAGATCCGCCACCCGACGCAGTGGGGTCCCCGATCACGGCGGTCGTCCCCTGGCTTGACAGGCTCACTGAAGTACCGAATGCGGAAGTGCTGGACGGTGGGGCCAGCTGGGTACCCGACGACCACGAGGTGCCGTTGTACGTGTAGAGAGTGGCCGATCCAGTGCTGGTAGATCCACCTTCAGCATCGCCGACCAGGGCCGCCGTCGCCGTTGTTGCCAGCGAGGTACCGAAATTCAGTGCCTCGCTGGGAGGGGCGAGTTCGGTCCCGGATGACCAACTCGTTCCGTTGAAGGAATAAACGGTGACGGAGCCACCGGTCTCCGTCGCCAGGTCATAGGAGTTTGGGTCGCCGACGAGCGCGGTTCCACCATCAGGCGACAAGGCCACGGCGGCCCCGAACGAGACGCTTCCCGCCGGAGGAGTCAGGACAGCGCCGGAACTCCAGGTGCTGCCGTTGTACGTGTAGACGGTCGCCTGTCCACCACCCCCAGCTCCCCCTTGAGGATCACCAACAAGGAGTGTCTCCCCGTTTGCTGAACTTGAAATCGAGCTGCCAGATGTGTTCGATCGCGTCGTAGTTTCGGGTCCGGCAAGCTGTATGAGGGGATCAATCACCACCGGGTAGCTGGCTCCTGAGTCGTCAAAGACAATGGTCACCGCACCGCCGACGACAGCCAGTCGGCTGGGAAGCACACGCCCCCGAGCGTCGGTAACTTTCAAGTGTGAATAGACGAGATGAGGGGCATCACCAGGGCCTCGGAGAAGGACCTGTTGTGGCCCATTGGCGAGTGGGACCAAATTTCCCGTCGATGCCATTGTGACCACTACTGTTGGAGCGGCTCCGGGCGGAGAGTGGCGCAAGACAAAACCTTGTTCCACGCCAGATGTTGTCGTTTCGTATCGAGCCGTCAACGCTTTGACATGACCGGCTGCGGCTGCGGCTGCGGCGGTGGGACGCCTTGGGGATCCGAACGGCCGGCGACCGGCTGTCACGTTCACGATGTTCCAGTGCATCCACTGACCGCTCCCTGCGCGCAACGCCACAATTCCTGAGTGCTCCACGGTGAACGAGAGAGTGGAGTTCTGGTGCTCACCGGTGTTCGGTGATCGTGGGCCGAAGGCGGTGTGGGGACTCACCGGGCTACTGATCGCCACCGCCTGCCCAATCGGTGGCATGGCCACAAGCAAGCCCCCCGCGAGCCCCGCCGCGAGCAGCGCGGCGGACCACTTCGAGAAGACCGTGCGAGGGGCGCTCAGTGAGCCCTTCGCGGGAGGAACGCTCAGACCTGCGGCAGCGCTGCGACAAGGAGAAGCCCGAGTAGCCGTACGATCGGCTCTGAGGTTGGGCATACCTGGCGCGCTCCCCCCTTGTTGGGGCGCACAGCAAGTGCCAAGAACCTGCGGTTCGCCCCGATCTCCACTTCGGTAACCCGGCCAACTCAGAGAGTTCCGTTGGTTTTGCGTCCCCACCTTGCGATGGGTTTGCCCTTTTCGGTCGAGTCTCGCGACGACGGCCGTCCAGCTGTTTTTGGTTTATCAGAGCGAATTCATTTCTGTCAATGGTTTGCAAATTGTTTTCGGCGGGGCCGGCCAGGCCCAGGCCGGGCACATCGGAAATTCAGGCCTCCGAACTGGGGATTCGAAGGAAGATCGACTCTTCGATCCTCGGGGCAGCTCAAGATGGAGGCCGCTGACCGACGGCAAAATCCTCCCACCCATCAACCCCAGATCGGCGACCGAGGAGTGGAGCTTGGGCCGTCACCCTCCGCGGGCCCAGAGCTCCTTTTCGATCCTCTCGACGGACTGCTCACCGAAGACCGCTCTACACCACACCTCGGCAGACCAGAGTCGAACCCGCAGGGAGCCTTCAGCGGATCCCAGTAGCTCCTCAAAATCTCGTTCTGGAATCTTGAAGACGTCTCGAAACAGACCGTCGGCGAGGAATCCGAGATCGGCGGCATCCTCGATCCACTGCCCGGCATCGAAGTCCATGCCATAGATCTTCCGGCGATGGGCTATCGACCACGGGAGTACCCGCTGTGCCAGGTCCCGCAAGATCCCTTTACTCCAGGGCACGACTCTCGCTTCGAGAGGGAGGTTGATCGCGAACTCCACGACCCTTGGATCCAGATAGGGAACCCGCGCTTCAACGGACATCTGCATCATGTTCGCGTCCATGCGGTTCAAAAGGTGCGAAAGGGTAAAGTCCATCGCTTCGAGCAGTGACTGCTCGTATTCCACTCGGGGATCATTGGATGTCGGATGTGGTGCCGCCGACGTAGAAGGACTTTGCTCGACTGAGCAGCTCGACTCTGCCACCTGAACCGCCCGAGACGGCAGCAGTCGGTCCAGTCGATTCCGAAGCCCTCTGAGAGAAAGCAAGGGATTCCCGAATAGCAGTGGTTCTATGCCCCGAATGAAGCGTTCGGTGGGACTGAGAACCGCAGAAAGCGGGTACTCATGTGGGCTGTTGTAGCCGGCGAAGAGTTCATCTGCCCCTTCTCCCGTGAGTAGGACCTTGATTCCCCGTCGGCGAGCTCGTCTGGCCATCTCGGCAATGCTCACCGAGCTTGCCGTGGCCAGTGGCGCTCCGAAGCGGAGGGTCGCAGAAACAAAGCCTGAACGCCAGTTGTCCTCGGTCACCTCTAGAAGGTCCAGCTCGATTCCCAGCCAATCAGCAACTCTTTGCGCGGCCGGACCTTCATCGAGAGCCGGATCCGCCTTGCACCTCGCGCCGAACGCGAGAAGGCCTCCCTTCATCTCTGCGGCAAGAGCAGTGATGAGACTTGAATCAACTCCCCCCGAGCACAGGACCCCGATCGGGACGTCTCCCAAAAGAGAGTCTTCAACTGCCGATCTGAGCACGGACTCGAGCTCGGAGACCAGGTCCGGCCGGGAGCTGGTCTGAAGGCGCGCCCGCTCGGGGATCAGGACGTGGTCCGAGATGGAGTCCCACTCATGGCTGGTGGACGTCAGATCGTCTATGGAGATCTCCACATAGCTGCCTGGCGGCACTCGGTCGATCCCATCCTGGAGGGTGGCTGTTCCCCGGTAGCAGGACCAATCTGCTATCTCACGCCACCCGCCAGAGCGCGGGGGAGGATCGATGCCGACGGCCTGAAGGGCTCCCGGCTCGCTGGAGAACCAGACGCCTTCAGTGGTGTATGAGACGTAGAGGGGCTTGATACCGAATCTGTCGCGGGCCAACAAGACACGTCTCGCGTCAAGGTCGAGGAGCGCAAGGGCGAACTGGCCGTTGAGCCGGGAAAGGCAGCTGGGCCCCCAAAAGGCAAGGGCCTGGAGCAACGATGCGGTGTCCCCTTCGGAGACGAACTCGTCTGCCGCCATCTGTGCCCGCAATTCAGCATGGTTGAAAATCTCGCCGTTGTAAGAAAGCAGATGGCGGCCACCTGGATGGCGCATGGGCTGGTGAGCTCGCTCACTCACGTCCACGATTGCCAGGCGGGTGTGTACCAGCGCAACGTTCTCGACAATTTCGATCCCAGTGCCGTCCGGGCCGCGATGGGCTAAGGCATCGCGCATGGCCTGCAGCCGGTCCAAAGACGGCTTGACCCCCGGCCGGAGGACGCAACCCCCGATTCCACACACCGGTCAGCGGCCTCCTGCAGAAATGCCAGCTCCAGCTCGCGGCGCTGGGCCTAACCCAGCCCTTTTGAGGAGTAATGACTCGTCGATCTTGTTGGACGTGGTCAGAGGGAGTGTATCCACCAACTCGAAGCGATCGGGAATCATTGTCGCTGGGACCTGTGTACGGACCTCGACCCGTAATTGCTGGGGAGATCTGGTTTGCTCTGGAACGACAAAAGCGACAATTCCGAGTTGTCCCGAATCATCAAACGCAGAGCAGACAGCGGCGCTGACTCCGGATAAGTTTTGCACCGTCTTTGTCAACTCCACCAATGAGATTCGGACGCCGTTTCGCTTGACCACCCGGTCAGCGCGATCGAAATACACGTAGAGTCCCTGGTGGTCCCGGAAGACCAGGTCGCCGGTCTTGTAGACGGTCTCCCCCCCGATGACGTCATCGCGGATGACCTGAGTCGTCAAGGTGGGTTCCCCGAGATAACCGATCATCAGCTGCTTGCCCCCGACGTAGAGTTCCCCGATCACGTTCGAATCTCCGATGATCTGACCGTTCGCGTCGATGATGTGAAACGACGTGCCAGGGTGTGGGAGGCCGATTGGCACGTGACCACCAGCAACGAGATCCGGTGTGAGTTCAAAGTCCGTGACGGCAATTGTGGTTTCGGTGGGCCCGTACCGATTGAACAGCCGGATTCCGGGAATCGCCGTCCAGAGGACTTGAGCGTCCGCCACAGACAACGCCTCTCCCCCGAGAGCGATGATCTCGAGCCTCGTAGAGGCCAGACATTCGAGCTTCTTACTGGCGCAGAGGAGCCGAAGATAGCTTGGGGAAAAGCTTGCGTAGGTAATATTCTCATCGGCAATCGCCGCAAAGAATGTTCGCGGAAACAACAAGGCGTCCCTCGGACGCATAACCGTAGAACCCCCGGCGACCAAGGTGGAGAAGAGCGTCGCATAGGAGCCGTCAAAGTGGAACGGGGAGACGCAAAGTGCCCTGGTTTGCGGGCCGAGGTCCAGAGCCTTGGCCGCGGCGAGCACGGCAGTTGCAAATGCCTTGCAGCTGACCTGGACTCCCTTGGGAGTACCGGTGGTTCCTGACGTGTAGATGACGTAGGCCGCTCGGCCAGGGATCTCGGGTACGGGCGGTTGCGGTGACCGAGGAGCCGGCTCAAGGAGCTCTGAGATGTCGACCGATCGATATTGATCCAGTGAGTCCGGAAGAGCCGGCACATCCTCGCCCCTCGTTGCCTTGATCACCAACGAGGGGCGGCAGTCATCGAGAATCAGCCGGTGTCGAGCTTCAGGATCGCCGACTGCGAGGGGGATGAAGGTGGCCCCGGCCCAGAGCGAGCCCAGAGCGGCGAGGAGGAAGTCGACCGAATTCGGCACGTGCAGTGCGACTCTGTCACCCTCTCGCACACCGCGCTCAGCGAGTCTCAGACCAACGGTTCCAGCGGCATCGCACAGTTCCCGATAGGTGAGGTGCTTCGCCAGGTCCTTGGCCGCTGGGTGGAAGGGCTGTGATGAGCCGTGCTTCAGTACTTCAGCGAGGACACCATTCTCCACCGTTGGCGAAAAAGAACGAATGAGAGTACTCATCACACATTTAGCCGATGAACGACTCAACGCAGGCCTGGGCGTCGAGAACTGCTCGCATGCGACTGCGGGGGGACGGAAGGTAGTGCGTGAAGTATCGAGCTCCCTCGGTCAAGACACCCAAGAGGGAGACGTTGGGTTGCATACGCCCCTCGGCGTCGAACGGGTGGAACTCCCCATTGATCGCGACACTGCCTACTGGCGTATCCCCATAGGTCAACTGTGTCAATCGACCCTTCACATACAGACGCTTCAAGAGTGGGGAAGCGGACCGGGCGAGAGAAGGCAGGTCGAGGTGGCCGCGTATCGCACCACCGACCGTGGCGGTCGAAAGTCGATTCAAGCGTGTGGACCGGACGAAAACGCGGCCTTCAGGGGTGGTGGAGACGTCCGGGTCAGGGCCGAAGGGGATTCTAACGACTCCAGCATCCATCAGAGCCAGAAGCTGTTGCGAGCGAATCGGAGGAGGCCCCGCCTCCAGCCGGTTGATCCGACCGCGAACGTTGCTCTGGAAATCGATGTACGAGTCGAGGGATAGCCCGCCGAACTCGATGACAGAGCGAATACGATCCCGCAGAATTCTCAGTACTTCGTGAGCAGCCTTGACAGGGCTTCCGCCTTCAGTGAGCGCCTCACTCAAGTCAGTCTCGATCATGTCGTACACGCTTGCTTCGTAGTCTCGACTCGATTCATACGGGTCGGACGAGTTTGTGAAGAGGTGTTCGGCTGGGTCAAAACGCCCATAGCCGACCTCGAGGTCCTCTATGGTCGAGTCAAATCGGCCGTTTCCCCAGGAGGTTTTTAGCCTGCTGCGGACGGAAGACGATTCCTCCCGCCCTCCCCGTAGCAGTGCGGCGTGAGTGTGATAGCGGACTTTCATTTCGGCATAGATGAGCGGGAGTATGTCCCTTCGGAAGTCGACGGGGTGGCGCATCGTCCCGTTGGAGTTGCCCCCGGCAACAGATGCAAACGCGCATGGGGTGCAGATGAGTGCTTCATAGTCACCGTATGGATCGACGCCATGGGCTGATTTGGCGCAATACGGCACGCCGGAGCGCGAGTAGAGATAGATGACGGGTTCCAGGCCACTTCTGAGGTATCGCTTTCGAGGTCCGCAGCCGGTATAGGACCCGCCACGCCCAAGTGTGAGTGCCGTGAGCAGGTCATAGCTCACAAGCCCCATCCCGGCGATTGCGATGGGAGAATCAGCGGGTACCGAACGATCGAACCATTCCACGGGGTACGGGCGCTGAAACTTCACGGCGCCAGCGAGTGCCGGCGTTTCAACGTTCCAGGTGTGACCGGACGTGAGGACCACGTGATCGACCCGCAGTGTCACACCAGAGTCAAGTACGACCCGTTCTCCACCAGCAGAATCAGCGATGATATCGATTGCGGATGCATCGTGATGGACGATCTCGATGTTCGTCGGCGCATCATCGAGGAGCGTTCGGTAGAACCAGCTTAGGTATTCTCCCATTAGACGGCGGGGGAGATAGTCGGTCGGTTGGATGGGAACGCCGGTGGAGCCTACGACGCAGTCCTGACCCACCCATCGGTAACCACTTCGAGCAGCCCATTCGTAGAGGCCGACAGCGTACGGGCGGTCGGCATCCTCGGGTGACGCACACAGCGATATTTGACTGCAGGCGTTGTTCATCACCAGGTAGTCCGGTTGGAAAGCGCCGTAGACACCGCCGCCGATGGCACCGGGCTGAATGACGTGGGTGCGAACAAAACCCGAAGTCTGACGAGCCCGACTCACGGTCCGCTCCAATACTGAAAGCCCCCAGGAGCCCAGCCCGATAATGGCGAATTCCGTCATGTCGGCACCGGCGTCTGGGTTGTGGCTTTGGTCAGGGCCTGATCGAGGTCAGAGAGAAGATCGTCCACATGCTCCAGACCGATCGAAAGACGGATGGTCTCCGGTCGTATCCCAGCCTTTTCGAGTTCAGTGGGTGAAAGCTGCCTATGCGTCGTGGACGCCGGATGACTGACCAAGGACTTGGCGTCTCCGAGATTGACAAGCCGCTTGAACAGCTGGGTCGCGTCAAAGAACGACAGCCCGGCCCGGAAACCGCCTACTACACCAAAGGTGATGATGGAAGGACACCGGTCCCCCAGGTAGCGCTGACGGAGTTCGCGATATGGATTATCCGGAAAGCCAAGGAAGTTCACCCAGTCGACCCGAGGGTCTTCGGCAAGATAAGAGGCAATTGCCCGGGCATTTGACTCGTGACGTTCGAGACGCACGGCAAGCGTCTCCAAGCCCTGGAGCAGCTGGAAGGCGCTGAATGGTGAAAGTGTGGCCCCAGTGTTGCGTAGAGAGACACTTCGGGCTCGAACTGCGAATGCCCTACCGGGAAAGTCTCTGGCGAACACGACGTTGTGGAACGCAGGTTCGGGAGTGTTGAACAGAGAGAAGCGGTCTGGTTGGTCCGTCCAGTCGAAGGTGCCCCCGTCGACGACCACCCCGCCCAGAGTGGTTCCGTGGCCACCGACGAATTTGGTGAGGGAGTGCACCACAACATCTGCCCCGTAGTTGACTGGCTTCAGCATGATTGGAGTGGGCACGGTGTTGTCAACAATCAAAGGAACTCCGCGTTCGTGTGCCAGTGCCGAGACAGTTTCGAGGTCGACCACATTTCCCGCCGGGTTGCCTACGGTCTCGCAGAACACGGCGCATGTGCGGTTATCGAAAAGTGGCTCCATGGAGTGCGCCTGGTCATCTTCAGCAAAACGCACCTCAATCCCGAGCTCAGGTAGCACATGCGCGAAATAGGTGAACGTCGCACCATAGAGCTGGGGAGCGACCACGATGTTCGCTCCTGCTTTGGCCACGGTCATCACGGCGGCACTTATGGCCGCCATGCCGGACGCAAATGAGACAGCCGCCGATCCACTTTCCAGAGCTGCCATCCGCTGCTCAAGTACATCGTTGGTGGGATTGTTGATCCGGTTGTAATGGAAGCCCGGCACCGCCAGATCGAACACCATCCCGGCATGCTCAGCATTTTCAAAGTCGTGAGCAACCGTCTGATAGATAGGCACCGCCACGGCACGGGTGGCGTCGGCGCCATATCCACCGTGGATGGCAATGGTTTCATCGTGCATTTGTCATCTCTTTTTGTCGCTGTACCAGCCTCAGCCAATTCGTGAAGAAGCGGATCGCTGCGGTTTTCCATGGCCACTCAATACGGTGAGCAACCTGCTCGAATTCGAATGAATCGAACAGCGTTGCCTCCTTGTACCCCTCGAGCAGTCGTCCATGGAGAGCTACCAATTCGGCCCTGTCCATCGCAGCGACGCAGTTGGTGGGGAGCGGCGGCAACTGATGCCTGCGGCCGTCAATGAAACGCTCCACGTCCCGTCGATATTCTCTGAGCAGACTCGACGGGGAATATTCTGGGTGACCCTGAAGGAGAAGTAGTTCGGTGTCCCTTACGTTCTTCGAAGCGACACTCCAACCGTGTTGGTTCGACCCGATGACCACCTGATATCCAGCGCGCTCCGCACTCGATACTGAGACCTCGTTCAGTCGGGAATGAGGAAGGAGCAAAGGCTCGTCGATCCCGTCGGTGATCGGGTGAGTTCCCACGATCTTCTGGGGAAAGACACCGGTGCATTTTTCCGCCAAGGGTGTTCGGACCACGTCGTCCAGAAGTTGCATGGCGGCGTGAGCCGATAGACACGAAAGCAACACCGAACTGGTGCTACCCACGGAGGTCTCGATTAGTCGTGCCAGTTCATCCCAGTAAGTCTCGTCGGAAAGAGTCGCCGCCAGGGGCTCGGATCCGGTGACAATCAGCGCGTCCGGGGGTGAAGCCCAGATGTCATCAATTGGTTTGTAGTCCGGTGGAATCCGATGGGAAGACTGTCCCTGCCGAACGCCGGCCATAAAGTATTTGCGCACGTCGACGGACAGAGTCCCGGACCCCGACGTGATGAGACCGAGAAACTGCCTCTCTGTCGAGAGGAAGGCCGAATCGGGCATGTTGTTCACAAACGCGATCGATAGCTTGGAGGCCTGTGGCTCCAGGAGGGTCAAGGAACCCTGGCGTGAGTGCGATGTCATCGGCGAAGCCTCAGATCGAGTAGGTGACCGAAATCTCGTCCTGGAGAAGTTTCTCCACGGCCTGCAGTTCTTCGTAGCTTTCGACTGATCCGAGCACTGAGAGGATGTAGTTTCGGGTCCCATCTCTCCAGTCGATGTCTGCTCCGGGTCCTTGATGAATGCTGATGCTGTCCGCCCCAGAGCGCCTAGCGAACGTCTCGATTCCGTCGATGGCGGCCACGCTCGCTGTCACCGCCGGCGGCTGGAGAAAGAATCGATATCCGATTCGGTCAGTCGGCAATGTTCCGTGCAACGATGCCGGTTGGCCAAGGGCCATTCGAAGCGTGGCGGCAAGCAACGAGACTCCGGTCGCTCGTTTGAGCATCTCGGGAACTCCCCCACCGACCCGGCCATTGATTTCGATGACCCGGGGTCCCTCGGGGGTGAACTTGACCTCGGTATGAAGGCAGCCAGTCTCGATTTCAAGCGCAGTGATGGCCTGGGTACACAATTTGAGAACGTCGGCCTTTTCCTTCGCTTGAAGATCGGCGGGGATGAAGAATCCCGTCTCGCGGAAATTGGGCGCCAGGGGGAAGCGACCGGTGAGCGCGAGATGGTCAAGTTCCCCTCGAGATACGATGGTCTCAACCGAGAGGTACGCGGCATAGGGACCCCCGGTTCGTGTCGGGTCGTCTGGCAGGTAATCCTCAATTACCATCTCGGGTCGCCTAGGCCCTAGACCGTCCAGGAACGCCGCCGCCCGTGCCGCGTCCGAAGCCAGCAGCATGAAGCGACTACCCTGAGCCGACCGAGGTTTAAGAATGGCCGGCCACACCTGGGCGTCGGTGTTGGCGATCGCGATCTCGCCAGGCTCTGCAGAGAGCACCTGACACGCCGGGACGGAGAGGCCGGCTTCTTTTAAACGCCGGCGCTGGGTGGCCTTGTCAATCAGTAGTTCGGCGGTGGCTGGTGAACAGAACGGCAAACCCAGAAACTCCGCCAGCTCTGCAAGCTCGACCATGCCTGCGTCGAGGTAGGTCACCAGCCCGTCCGGCTTGTGGATCCGGACTCGCCGGTGAAATTCGGTTCGGTCGATTCCGCTGCGATCGATAACGCATCCGAATCGACGCAGCAGTGGAGTCATCTGAGCCATCTCTGGAAGCGAACCGTCAACAATCCAGAGGAGATCACAGATACCGACCGCGGTCTCCGCCAATTGCATGACGGGCACGCAACGAGGGCCGTAGCCAATGGCGACGAGCGGCCGAGCACGGCGAGGCTGGGCGACGTCGGGGAGCGGCTGCGGGTCTTGGTTCGTAAGACCCGCAATGTCTTCAACGACCACAGTCACGAACCTTGTCCACACGTCGCCAGGAGAAGGTCTCTGGACAATCTCCCGTCATCGTCCCAATGCTCCACCACGGCGCCGAACCGTTCATAGCGACCCAGGATCACGAGATCCCGACAGAGCCACTTTGTCGGGGCTCGAGGCGCTGAAGGTAATGACGACCGCCATCGCCAGGTCACCTTCGTGGGTGAGACTCAAACTCAGGGGGTGGAGGATCCCCTCGGTTGCGGCCATGACCAGGGCTGAACCGCCGAGGGTCATCTCGCACCAACCAGTCGGATGCCGGCGTACCTCCATGTCGGTCCACGCTGGCTGAAACGTGGAGACCCGTAGCACCTTGAGAGTGGCTTCTTTGGCCGCGAATCTGGCCGCTAACCGCTCGCAAGAAAGAGGTCCATGTTCGCTCTCGCAGCACGCGAGTTCGTGAGCCGTGAAGATCCGCTTGAGATATCGATCCCCAAACCGAGCGACGGACTGGCGAACCTGAGACACCACTGTGACGTCGACGCCCACCCTGATGGCCGAGGAGAGCCAGCCGTTGTCCACCTGTGAACGAGACGAATGCGAATCGCCGCTCGAAGGTGTCTGTGATTTGTTCCCTAGGCGGCGTGTCATAGCAGTTGCATCACGGGTGGACTTGGTGCCTCCGCTGGCGCGAACTTCTCAACCGCGTGGCGGGTCATCAGGTCGAGGACTTCTTGCCGCTGTCGATTGATGAGTAGACCGTGCTCAAGTTCGGGGTTGAAGATGAAGTTCAAGGTCCCGGTTCGCTCCCACTTGCGCCGAGTGAACCTGGTCGATCCCAGGCGAATTGGCCTTCCTTCGCGCTCTCCCGCAACGACGAGGGTGGAGATTCCTCTCCTACCGAGCCCGGCAATCCAAGACCCCGGTCGGCGCTGTCCGGCGACTAAGAGGCGGAGCCACCAACCGAGATCAGGGAGTTGTCGGCGTATCGGTGAGAGAGGTCCATCGTGGTGAAACGCCTTGACGATCGGGCTCTTGGGGAGCGCAACGTGCCGTCGGGCATCGAGCGGCAGGCCGGCCTTACACTCGGGGGGCACGAACGACAGGATCGGATTGATGACCAGCACTCCTCGAGGATCCAGCTCGAAGGCACTGTCAAGGGCCTGATATCCAGACCCGCACAGCCCGACTAGGACGACGTTCGATGGGTCCGAGGGCGAAGCAGATCGGGCGGCGTCCACCACGTCGTCGAAGGCTTCCGGGGCCACGGGAATGAACTCGGCCTGGTCTTCATGCCGCAACGGGCTGTCACCGAGACCGCTCAAATCGAATCGGACCGAGGGGATCCCTTCACCCGCCCAGTGACGAGCGAGATCGACCCACAGTCGAGTTGGACCGACGTGATGCTCATTCGCCACGCTAAGAAAGAGCGCCGTGGGGCCCCGGGGCGCCTCTGGAACCTCCGTCGATATCCCGAAGAGTCCATGGGGACCGATGGCGATCGAGCGCTCGACAATCTCCCGGCCGTACCGGTCCCTACCCAGAGCCTTGGGACCCGCCGAGCTCGGCGCCCGGAACGCGACCGGCTCAGTTGAGTCTTTCAGCGCAAGCCAATCGGAGATTTCGTTGATGGTCGCGCGCGGAAGCTCTTGATTCGGTGATCCTCTCTCCAGGAGTTCCGACTGGCCTTTCGCTTCGAGGCATTCGACGGATTCGCTGCCGAGACTGACGAGCACCTCAGACGCCACCGTGCGGCCGGCGCGAATGAGTACAAGCGTGTTCCGCGCCGGTGACGACGGCAAGCCGGCCAAGCTGATTGCCCCGAGTTCTGCGGCTGCTTCCGCGTCCAGACTGAGTCCGGGCAGGTCGGCCGCGCCAACCCGATTGACCGGCTCTCCCAGACCGAAGGCGGAGGCCGCCACCCCTTCTCGCAGGAAGGCACGGCCTGACAGGCAGGGGTCCCAAAGGACGATTCGCTCGACTCCGCCCTGGTGGGCGGCGACGTTCGCGGCCAATGTTGCCCCGATCCGCATACCCACGAGTGAGATGGCGTGCACACCCGTGTTCCGAATCACGTCGACAGCCGACGAGATGCTGGCCATCCAGGACTCGACCCGCTTGCTGTCTCGAGACGAGCCGGCCGAATCGCCCATCCCGTCATAGTCGAATCGGACAACGCACATCCCGAGGGAACAGAGTCGTTCGGCCAGTAGCCGGACTGCATAGTGAGCCTGGATGTACTCGAGCGCAAAGGACGGGCAGATGACAACACCGGATCGAGCGCGCCCAGCGGCTGGCCCGTGGAACCAGCCGAAGAGTGGCCGGTCCTCGGGCCCGAACCAAATGGGGATGGTCGTGGTCATTTTTGGTTCCAAGGCTTGGGAGAGCAGGTGCCTTCACGTCGCGAGTTCCTAGGAAAGTGAGGGAAAACGGCGGGGTCTTGATACATCCGACCAGACCGGGACATCCGGCGATGTCCGTTCAGAGACTGTGTATCTTTTGACGGTTCTCGGCCTCAATTAAGGCGATGGGAGCCCTTGCACAGGGTGGGGAGTGGCGCGCCCTTGAGAGTGTGGCCCCGACGGAGCACTCCGGCCGATTGCCGCCCCCCGCTGACCACCAGAGCGAGATGAGAGCCGCCGACGGTCCGTATCGGTCCCGTGGCTACCCTCCCGTCGCTACGTGGACGTTCCGGCGCCTCCGGGCGCTGAGGAGGCCGGCACCTCGACTTAATCGGTTTGAGCCCGAGTCAAATCTGATTCGTCCGAGTTCGCTCGTCACGAGGGCCCGGTATCCGGCGGTCGACTTCCACACGCACCTCGGCCGGTGGCTAACCCGGGCTGGCGATTGGATGGTTCCGGACGTCTCCGGTCTTCGCCGGCTCATGGACGAGTCCAACGTGACGACATTGGTCAACCTGGACGGGCGTTGGGGGGACGAACTCGAACGAAACTTGGATCGCTACGACCGAGCCCACCCGGGCCGCTTCGCCACATTCTGCCACCTCGACTGGCAGTTGCTCGAGAACAGCAAGCACGCCGGATCGCTAGTCGACAGTCTCGAGGCGTCAAGAGCGGCGGGCGCTCGAGGTCTAAAGGTGTGGAAGAACCTGGGGTTGAACGTTCGACGGAAGGGCCGGTTGCTCTTGCCCGACGACCCTGTGCTTGACCCGGTGTGGATGGCCTCGGGGGCCCTCAAGCTGCCTGTCGTGATCCACGTCGCTGACCCTGTTGCCTTCTTTCAACCCGTGAACAGGAAAAACGAGCGGCTCGACGAGCTGCTGCGATACCCCCATGCCTCCCAGGCGCACCTCGGCCTGACCCATTTCAGGCGCCTGATCTCTTCGCTCGAGTCCATCGTGGCCCGTCATCCCGACACGGCGTTCGTCGGTGCCCATGTGGGCTGCTATTCGGAGGATCTGAGCTGGGTCGGTACCATGCTCGACCGATACCCGAATTTCCACATTGACCTGGCCGGACGGGTGGCGGAGCTGGGTCGTCAGCCCCGTGCCACCGCTCAGCTCGTCAGCAGACACCCGGACCGAGTGCTGTTCGGTACCGACGCTTTCCCCCTCCGCAAAGAGGACCTTCAGTTGTACTTCCGGTTCCTGGAGAGCGGAGACGAGTATTTCTCATACTCCACTGACCCAGTTCCGCCACAGGGCCGATGGGCAATAGCTGGACTCGCCCTTCCCGATGAGCAACTTCGGCTCGTCTACGGCTCAAATGCCCAGGCGCTGATCTCCGAAACCGGTGGCAACACGGCGTATCTAGACCCTGATTCAACGCTCGAATCACCGAGAACGTCAAATGTCCCAGTGGACACGAAGGAGACGATATGAGGATTGCCGTGTTCGGCCTGGGGTATGTCGGGACCGTCACGGCAGCCGTGCTGTCGTCGAACGGTCACGAAGTCAGTGCCGTTGATGTCGACCAATCGAAGGTCTCGGCGATCATGAGCGGCGTGAGCCCGGTCGTCGAGCCGGGACTGGACGAGCTGATCGGCGCCAATGTTAGGTCCGGCCGTCTGACGGCCACCGTCGATTCGAGAAAGGCCCTCCACGGGGCCCGGCTCTCATTGATCTGCGTGGGAACTCCTTCGTCCACTACCGGAAGCACTGACCTGCAATTCGTCATCCGGGCGGTCGAGGAAATCACTGGCGTGCTGCGTGAGCTCGCTGGACCATTTCATGCCCTTGTGATTCGCAGTACGGTGCCTCCAGGCACCGTGGAAGATGTCATCGGGCCCATGCTGGGGGTATCGTCGGAGTCCGACGGTGGTGTGGGTGTCGGGATGTGTCCAGAGTTTTTGCGAGAAGGTACCGCGCTGGCGGACTTCTACGATGCTCCATTCAATGTTTTGGGAACGGCCGATGACCGAGTGGCCGACGCCGTAGAAGGCCTCTTTGCCTTTTTGGACGAGCCATTGCGGGTCGTGTCACCGCGGGTTGCCGAATCGCTCAAGTACGCCTGCAATGCGTTTCACGCCACCAAAGTGTCATTCGCGAACGAGATGGGCCGACTATTGCGGGAGCTCGGAGTCGATTCGCGTGAAGTCATGAGCGTCTTCTGTAGTGACACAAAGCTCAACCTGTCTGCCGAATATCTGTCACCCGGATTCGCATTCGGGGGATCATGTCTACCGAAGGACCTGCGTTCCCTGCTCTACCTGGCCCGGATGAGTTTTTTGGACCTTCCCCTCCTTTCGGGAACGCTCTCGACCAACGCTCTGGCCATCAATGACGTCATCGATCGAGTGGTGGAGAGTGGAGTCCGATCTGTCGCCCTTCTCGGCCTGAGCTTCAAGATGAGCAGCGACGATTTGCGGGAGAGTCCGTACGTTGTGCTCGCTGAGGCGTTGATCGGAAAAGGATTTGATCTTCGGGTGTACGACCCCATCGTTGAGCCCTCGAAGCTCATCGGGGCAAACCGGCAATACGTGAACTCGAAACTTCCGCATTTGAAGAAGATCCTCAACAGCAAACCCGAAACGGCCCTTGCCGGCGCAGAGCTGGCTCTTGTGGGAACGGCTGACCAGGCGACTCTCGACGCAGTGTGTGTCGCATCCCCGAAAATCATTCTGGATCTGAATGGGCGCCTCGGGGACCAGGTCGAGTCGTTGCCAGGTTATGACGGGGTCGCATGGGCGAGA
This sequence comes from uncultured Acidimicrobiaceae bacterium, assembly GCA_963836375.1. Lineage (GTDB taxonomy): Bacteria > Actinomycetota > Acidimicrobiia > Acidimicrobiales > RAAP-2 > CAWIJK01. The sequence continues at coordinate 1,066,631 of CAWIJK010000004.1, forward strand.
TCTGATCCCCGAATGTATTCCCTCTCATGCTAGGGAGGTTCAGGGGTTCCCCGGGCCTACGGGAAGCCGCCGAAAGCGACCGAGAGGGTGGTCGTCCACTTAGGGTGCTCATCATCGTTCAAAACCTCCCAGTGCCGTTTGACCGCCGAGTGTGGCTCGAGTGTCAGGCCCTGGTCGATGCTGGTTACACCGTCTCGGTCATTTGCCCCAAAGGCCCGGGTGACCCGGACGAAGAGACGGTTGACGGGGTAGACCTCTACAAATATCAACCTCCGAGTGTCGGGAAGGGCGCCGGCTCCTTCGTGAAGGAGTACCTGTACTCGTTTCTGCAGACTTCGCGGCTGGTCCGCAGGGTCTGTCGCAAGGGCGCCGTGGATGTTCTCCAGGCGTGCAATCCGCCGGACATCTTCTGGCCGATCGCCCTGGTACTGCGGCTCCGAAAGGTGCAGTTCGTCTTCGACCACCACGATCTGTGCCCCGAGCTGTACGAATCACGATTTCCCGAGGGGTCCAAGGTCCTCTACTGGGGCCTTCGCCTGCTTGAGTGGTGTACGTATCGCAGTGCCCACCACGTGGTTTCGACCAACGATTCTTACAGGGACATTGCGATCCGTCGCGGCAACAAGTTGGCCCAAGAGGTCACGGTCGTGAGGACCGGGCCCGACCCAGAGCGGCTCGTGGCGACCGACCCGGAGCCTTCGTTGAGGAGAGGTCGACGCTTTCTTGTTGCCTATCTCGGCGTCATGGGTCCACAAGACGGGGTGGATCTCGCACTTCACGCCGCTCGTCACATCGTCCACCAGTTGGGCCGTGACGATGTGAGCTTCACATTCATGGGATCGGGCGACAGCTTCGGTGACCTTCTTGAGCTTCGAGAGCAGCTGCAGTTGAATGACGTCGTCCACTTCAGTGGCCGAGTGCCCGATTCAACAGTTGCCGCCGTTTTGTCGACTGCGGACGTGGCGCTCTGTCCAGATCCCAAGAACCCGCTGAACGACGTCTCAACCATGAACAAGACCATGGAGTACATGTCGTTTTCGGTACCCGTTGTGGCGTTCGATCTGTTGGAGACACGGGTGTCCGCCGGAGAGGCAGCGGTCTATGCGACGCCGAACGTCATCGAAGAGTTCGCAGAATTGATTTTGAAGCTTTTGGAAGATGAGGAGCGTCGGCTAAGGATGGGGAGCGAAGGTCGCTCGCGGATCGTTGGGTCCCTAGCATGGCACCACCAGAGATCAAACTATCTCCGGGTCCTTGAATCTTTCCAGTCCCCGGGACGACCGTCTCGGGCCTTGGTCGCCGACCGCTCTGGAGCGGACTGACCAGTGTGCGGGATTGCGGGCTGCTATCAACAGCCGGATGGCGAGGATCTCACTCGCAATATGTGCAGAAGCATTGCGCACCGGGGGCCTGACGATCGCGGGTATCTTGCTCAAGAAAGCGATCGGGTGTCCGTTCAGCTGGCGCACCGTCGCCTTTCGATTATCGATCTGACACCCCAGGGGCACCAGCCATTTGTCAGGGATGGTCTGACACTTATCTACAACGGTGAGTTGTACAATTACAGAGCACTCCGCTCGGAACTGGCCGCCGGCGGCACGCGATTCTCTTCGAACTCCGACACCGAGGTCGTCTTGGAGGCCTGGAGAAGATGGGGACCGAAGGCACTCACGCGGTTCCGGGGAATGTTTGCGTTTGCTGTCTTCGAGGAACACAGCGGGAAGCTCTTCTTGGCCCGTGATCAACTGGGAATCAAGCCCCTCTACTACCTCGTCCGGAAGGACGGTGTCCTCTTCTGTTCGGAGCTGAAGGGCATCGTTCGGGCGCTGGGGGAGGAGTTAGAAACCGACAAGGCCGCACTGGTGGCGTCAATCCTGTACTACTGGGTACCGCCTCAGCGCTGCGCCATCCGGGGCGTAGAGAAACTCGAACCGGGGGCGTGGGCCGAGTTCCGGCCGGACGGGACGCGCACGGTCACCAAGTATTGGCGGGCCGAAGAGGAGGCGCAACGCGCCGCGATGGGTTCGCCGATCCCGCTCGCGCCGGTCATCGAGGAGTCTGTGGCGGCACACCTTGTCGCCGACGTCCCCGTGGGCACTTTTCTGAGCGGTGGGTTGGACTCGAGCATCGTCACCGTCCTGGCCAAGCGATCGAACCCGGATATCGAGGCCTACACGATCAAGTTTCGACAGGAGGATAAGCGGCTGGAGTCCATGCCCGACGACGTGTATTACGCCAGAAAGGTGGCGGCACAGTTCGGCATAAAACTCCACGAGATTGAGGCTTCCCCAGACGTCGCCAACTTGCTGCCTCAGATGGTTGACATTCTCGACGAGCCGATTGGCGACCCCGCTGCCATCAACACGCTTCTCATGTGCCAAGCAGCGCGGGACGCGGGGGTCAAGGTCCTGGCTTCGGGAATGGGCGCGGATGAGCTTTTTGGTGGATATCGGAAGCACATGGCATGCCTCCTTGCTGCCCGATACCGCAAGGCTCCTCGCGTCTCGCGGCGCGTTGTTGAAGGTGTCGTGGGCCGACTACCCGTCGTGGTCAGCGGGCGGGGACTCCGTCACGTGCGATGGGCAAAGCGATTTCTCACGTTTGCGGAATTGTCCGAGTCCGAGGCCTTTCGGCGCAGTTACACAATGTACGACCCTGAGGACTTGGTCGGGCTCCTTAGCCCGGACCTCTCAGACTGCGTTGCCGACGTGGTTGAAGAGCATGACCGGATCTATGAAGATTCGAAACTGGCAGATCCGGTGGACCGCATGTGCCTGGCTGACACCCGACTGTTTCTGCCGGGCCTCAATCTGGCCTACACCGACCGAGCGAGTATGGCCGCGTCGGTGGAAGTCCGTGTCCCGTTCGTGGATCCAGCAGTAATGGTTGCCGCCTTCTCCCACCCGGGAGGGGAGAAGATCCGAGGCCGTTCCAGCAAGGCGATATTGAAGGATGCGGCACGCTCGTGGCTTTCGTCAGAGATCGTCGATCGGCCCAAGGCGTCGTTCGGCGCTCCCTTGCGTGCGTGGATGTCACGCGATCTGAAGGAAATGGTGGACGACGAGGTCGTCGACGGAGATCTCGTTCGAAGCGGGTTTCTTCAACGAACTGACGTGGTGCGACTGGTCGAGTCGGATCGTGCCGGAACCGAAGACAATTCCAAACAGATCTGGCACCTTCTCAGCCTGGAGATGTGGTGTCGGCAGGCCCGATCCATGGGAGTGACAGTATGACCGTGCGAAGCCCATCTCTCCCGACAATGCCCACAAAGAGCGAGGACGGATCCAGATGAGGCAGCTCGCCCAGAACTACCGGTCCGGGGAGTTGAGCGTGCTCGATGTCCCCGCCCCTGCGTGTCAACCCGGAGGAGTGCTGGTCCGCTCCCTGTATTCACTGATTTCGACCGGCACGGAGCTCATGAAAGTCAGGGAAGCAAAGATGTCCCTGGTCGGAAAGGCGCGGTCTCGCCCCGACCAGGTGCGCAAGGTCCTGGACGGCGTCTCACAGAACGGAGTTCTCGCCACCTACAACAAGGCGATGTTGCGCTTGGATTCCTATACCCCACTGGGTTACTCGCTTTCGGGCATCGTCATCGAGGTGGGCAGTGGGGCGAGCGAATTCGAGGTCGGCCAGCTTGTGGCTTGTGCGGGCAACGAGCATGCCCTCCATGGCGAGATCAATTGGGTTCCGACGAACCTCTGCGTGCCGGTTCCCGATGGGGTCGATGCCAGGTTGGCGGCGTTCGCCACCGTTGGAGCCGTGGCGATGCACGCTGTTCGGCGGGCAGAAGTGCAGCTCGGCGACACGGCGTGTGTGGTTGGACTGGGCCTGGTGGGTCAAATCGCCGTCCAGCTACTCGTCGCTGCAGGAGTACGCGTGTTCGGCCTCGATGTCATGGAGGAACGCTGCCGCCTGGCGGAGGAATCCGGAGCCGTCACCTGCGACGTGCCACAGGGTGAGGGTATGGACCGTATCGAACGGGCCATTGCCGACCTCAGCCGTGGCCTGGGAGTGGACCATGTGTTCCTGGTCGCCGGGGGCCAGTCGAACGGCCCCGTCGTGACGGCTGCTCGGCTGGCACGGGATCGCGCCCGAGTGATCGACGTGGGGAAGTTGCGCCTGGACCTGCCCTGGAACGCCTTCTATGAAAAAGAGCTGGACGTCCGGTTCTCGAGGTCCTACGGACCCGGTCGTTACGACGAGAATTACGAGCTGGGGGGCATCGACTATCCGGCCGGCTATGTGAGGTGGACCGAGCGACGGAACCTCCAATGCTTCGTGGATATGCTCGCCGGAAAGCAACTCCCAATCGAAAGCCTGATCTCCGGCGTCTATTCATTGGAGGATGCGCCGGACGTGTACCAGAGGATCCACAGCGACGAACTGCGCGGAGTGGGGTTCCTCTTCGGCTATCCGGACGCCGACCTGACGGCATCTGCCGCGTCGTGGAGCACGGTGGCCGCTGATTCTGTCCGCGAGAGTCGCACCTCCTCACGACGGAGGACGGTACGGGTCGGCTTTATCGGCGCCGGTAACTACGCCACGGCGATGCTTCTCCCACATCTGAAGGCAAGTCAGGACGTTGAGCTCGCACGAGTCGTCACCTCGACCTCGCTCTCCGCCGCAAATGCGCGCCGACGTTTCGGATTCACTGACATGTCGACGGATGTTGACGATGTGCTAGCGGATGACAACATCGACGCCGTCTTCATCGTCACCCGCCACCGGTCGCACGCGGAGCTGGTGTGCAGGGCATTGAAGGCTGGCAAGGCCACCTTTGTCGAAAAGCCGCTGGCTTTGGACGAGGAGCAACTGTTTCAGGTAGCCGACGTTGTGAAGAGCTCAGGCAATGATCGGTTGATGGTGGGGTTCAACAGGCGCTTCGCGCCACTCCTCCAGCAGCTACGCGCCTGCTTCGGCGACGAGACAGCTGGTTCGGTTATCCGCTACAGCGTCAATGCCGGCTCGCTGGATCCCGATAGCTGGTACCAGAATTCGGAGCTGGCCGGCTCCCGTTTCGTCGGGGAAGGCGGACACTTCATCGACACGATCGGCTGGTGGCTGTCGGCATCGCCGCTACGGGTATCGGCCATGAGCGCGCGGGATCCAAACGACATTCAGGCAGGACTGGCCTACGATGATGGCTCGATTGCCAGCATCGACTATGTCACCAACGGCAATCCGCGCTTCCCGAAGGAGATGATGGAGATCTCGGTCCGGGGCCGGACGGCGCGTTTCGAAAATTTTCGACTGGCCTCGGTATGGTCGGGAACGAAGCGAACGCGGCTCAAGGGTCGCGGAAGAATGGACAAGGGGCAAGCATCAGAGTTGCAGGCCTTCATCGAGGCGGTGCAATCGGGCAAGCCCATGCCGATTCCATTTACATCTCTCGTGACGACTACGGCGGCAACCTTGGCCGTCGACCAGAGCTTGGCCATGGGGAGGCCAATTTCGCTGTGAGTTCCGAGCTCATGTGGTATGTCGAGCGACTGGGTCGAATGACGCCCAAAGAGGTCGCTGGGAGGGTGCGCGATCGGGGACGGCAGGAACTCTGGACATTGCGGCGGTCCCTTGGGAAAATGTCGAGCCCCGCAGGTTCTTTGGCCGGCAAGATCAATGCTAGGGGCATCGGTGGGGTGCTTGCTGGCTTGCCGATCGAGGAAGCGGACGCTCTCTTGGCCTGCGCAGAGAACCTGTTGGCGGGCCATTGGGAAGTACTGGGAGTTCCCAGGGACGACCTGCGTGACCCAGACTGGTCTCTCGACCCCGTGAGCGGGCGTCGATACCCAGAAGAACCCTGCTCGTTCCGCATCGACTATCGCAAATCCGACGACGATCGACGGATCAAACAGTTGTGGGAACTCTCCCGTCACCACCACCTGACGGTTCTGGCCGCAGCCTGGCAAGTGAGCGGAAACCGTGCCTATCCCGAAATGGTGGCTCGTCACCTCCGGTCCTGGTGGGGCAGCAATCCACCTCTTTGCGGCGCGAACTGGACGAGCGGCATCGAGATAGGGATCCGGTTGATTTCCTGGGTCTGGGTTCGTCGACTTCTCGACAACTGGGACGGAATTGAGAACCTGTTCGAAAAGAACGAAGAGGCCAAGCGGCAAATCTACTGGCACCAAAGATATCTGGCTGCATTTCAAAGCGCCGGGTCATCTGCAAACAACCATTTGATTGCCGAGGCTGCTGGGCAGGTTGTGGCCTCCTGCGCTTTCGATTGGTTTGCCGAGTCGCCGGAGTGGCTTTCCGAGGGGATGGTTCTTCTCCAAGGTGCACTCCGGCACAACACCTTCGCCAGTGGTGTCAACAGAGAACAGGCGTTCGAGTATCACGGTCTTGTGGCTGAACTTGGCATCGTCGCCGGTCTGGAGGCTGAAGCGGCCGGCCATCCCCTCTCGGCAGATACCTGGGCGCTGCTCTGTCGAATGGTTGATGTGCTGGCGGCGGTGATAGACGCTGGGGGGTCTCCACCGAGGTATGGAGACGGGGACGACGGCCGTGCACTGCTCGTCGGTCCACCTCGTTCGGACCGCTGGGCCTCGCTGCTGGCCGTCGGCGACACCCTCTTCGGCCCTCTTGACTGGTGGCCTCAGATGTCCGGCGACGCCGCCTCGTTGCTGCTCGGAGCACTGGCCGGAGGTCGAATTTCAGGCGGGACCCGACCGCCTCACAGGCCTTCTCACTTCGAGGACGCCGGGATGACGATTCTTCGGACGGGGCCTGAAGACGATGGAGAACTCTGGTGCAGATGCGACGGCGGTCCCCACGGCTTCTTGTCTATCGCCGCCCACGCCCACGCCGACGCCCTCTCGGTGGAGGTCCGGTGTGATGGAGCCCAGATTCTGGCTGATCCCGGAACCTACTGTTACCAAGGTGACCCGGAATGGCGCAGGTACTTCCGCTCGACTGCGGCACACAACACGATCGAAATCGACGAGCAGGACCAATCGGAGTCCAAGGGTCCGTTCCTGTGGGCTCGAAAAGCAAAGACCAAAGTCGTTTACGTAGACATCGCCGGTGATCGTCCACGATGGTCCGCCCGTCACGATGGATATGCTGATCTGGCGGACCCCGTTTGGCACCAACGGAGTGTTGACCTTGACATGAGTTCGAGGATGCTAACGATCACCGATGAATTGGAGTGCGAGGGCGCTCATCTCGTCGCCATGCGATATCACCTTGGTCCTGATCTTCGGGCCGAACTCACGGGTCGTCGAGTGATGCTCCAGTGGCGACATCCGCGGGAGGGTTCGGCCGTTCTGAGCCTTCCGAGTGAGCTCGACTGGTCGAGTCACTTCGGAGAGACCGATCCGATATGCGGCTGGTTCTCGCCCAACTTTGGCCGGAAGGTGCCCTCAGTGACGCTGGTCGGTCAGTCGGTGATGGGTCGGGCCAGGCTCACCACGACGCTGGAGTTCGTTGACGGGCGTTTGTGAACGAGACCGGTAGAGGTCCAGAGCCGGAGCTTCCCTGGATCACGATGTTGAGACCAAGGGGGGCATCAGTACCGACATGGCGACAGCCAGATCCAAGAGATAGGTCGAGGGCTGACCAAGGCCCGTCTCGGTGAACGAGGCGATCGTGCAGTAGACCACGAGAAATAGGGCGATGGCCCGGCCGGGACCGCGTGGGCTGATGAGGGCCACGATGAGCAGTGAGAGCAGCACCAAGCCGTCGAGCACGTCACCAACCAGACCTTGGTCCACATAGGTCGAGAGCCAGCTGGAATCTATCGAGAGCCCGTCGAAGCCGTCATTCGACAGTCCGAAGCCGAAGAGGGTGTTGGTCTCGGTCCGAGGCTGAGCCAAGAGGGCCGACCAGACGGTAGTGCGGCCCGTGAGATCGGACAGCCCCTGGGCGTTCTCCCCCCTGGCGAACCATCCAGTGATGAGCGGAGAGAAACTGAATGCACCGATGGCCACCACCACTATGACCACGGCGAACGCCCGTCGAACTCGACGCTGGCTGAGGAAGAGGCTCAAACCGCCGACGAGGATTCCGGCGAGCATCGCCACCAGGGCCGTCCGGGTGTGGGTGAGAAGGAGGACCAGGATTCCAGCCGCGATGACGACCCCGGTCCATTTCGATGTCGACAGACCAGCGAACCACATCATGGCTGTCATTCCGACGAGCACGGCCGCGTAGTGCGCCACCTGCGTCGGTGGAATGGGCCAGAGGATTCCGGCCAACCGGCCCCCTCCAGCGTTGTCAAAGGCGTTGGTCGGAGAAATGGCCATCCCCAAAAGAACTGTGCCGATGACGACCATGATTGCCCGTTGTTGAAAACGGAAGATCATGAAGTCGCGACGCCCCCACCAGGGAGTGGTCAGCCAGAGGGTGCCGACAAAGGCTGCAAATCTGAACCAACGAATCATCGACCCCGGCCCGCCGAAGTAGCCGCGGAAACTCATGATCGCCGCCACCACGCACAGCGCTGTGAACAGGATAAGCAGGATGTTCGGCCTGACAAGGAGCCTCTTGTTGACCGTCAGGGCGAGCACGAGGGCCGCTCCCAACACGATCTCGGGGAAGGCCTTACCCATCTGAGAGGGAAAAGGTATGAGATTCGTCGAGACCTTCGAGTACGTCAAGACGTCAAAGAACAGGAGCCCCCAAATCCAGCCCACACGTCGGCGTATTGATCGCTCGCTCGGAGTGGCGAGCAATCCCCAGTCCCGGGCCAACTCGGGTGAGATCTCGGTCGTCGGAGCGACCCGCGAAGCTGGGGTGGCTGACGTATTGATCATGCTGAGACGACCCCATTGACCGGAAGACCGATCAGTGGAGAGTCCGGTTGGAGAAGGCCGATGGATTCGTCCTGGGCGTCCGCCCCGAGCAGCACTCCACAGCGAAGAGTTATTCCTGCGGCACGGAGCAGGACGGCCGTAGAGCTGATCCGTTGGGCACTTGACTGGCCAGCAGTCACCGAAACGACCGCCTCCTTAGCCCAGCTGAGGTGCCACGCACCTCTGGCTGGTTCGACCGTGGACAGCACCAGGACGGCTTGGGTGCTGTCCGGGTTTGCCACCCACGGCGGGGAGTCAGCAAACTCGCCCATGTCGTCGCGGGGCGGCGTCAAGACGCGCAGGGCGCCGACGCCCTGGCCCGACGCCGGTCCGTCAACCCAAAAATCTTCCACCCCGTGTGCCAGGAGGGACTGGCTGGTCTGGTCCACCACCAAAACGGAATGACCCTCGTCAGCCAGGCGTTTGGCTAGGGCAGCCAAGGCCGCCGCCGGAAGCGTCTGATCGTCGAGGGCGATGACGAGCAACGTCGTCCGCTCTCCCTGGGCCACCCCGTGTCGGCGCAGGTAGCCGGCGAGGGCAGCGACATCTTTCTGTGGTTTGACGGCGGCCCGCTTCACCCAATTTTCGGAGCGTCCCCTTGCGTGGCCGACCGGCCTCAGACTGAACTCCACCGGTGCGCCGAGCAACGAGGCCACCTCATCACGTCGACGAACGCGGTCGGACACCACCGCCTGCAAAACGACGACGCCGACACCGATTGCCAGACCACCGATGAAGCCGGAGATACCGCTGAGCAGAAATAGTTTCTTGGTCGACGCCGGGGCCAGCGTTCCCGGGGTCAGGATCCGGCTCCCAGTGGCCTGGGTAAGAACCCCGATCTGATCCTGCTGAAGCGTCTGTTGGAGGTTCGCGATCTCTCCGGTGTCCGCAGATTGCTCGCCGACGAGCGACGATGCTGCAGTGCCCTGAGCGGAGGTGCCGAGGTTGCTGACCCGAGCCGAGAGGGAGTCGACCTGTTTCTGCAATTCGTTGATCTGACTCCTGAGTGCCGAAGCCGTTGCGTCGAACTGCCCCTCACTCCGCTGCTTTCGAAAACTCAGGTATGCCTCAGCGACTGCATTCGCCCTCCGGACCGCTTCGGCCTTGCTGGGACCGGAGACTTCGATGGTCAGTATGTTGTCGCTCACCGCCGTTCCCGGCTCCTTACCGAGTAGTTCACCGGCTGTGAGGTGTGGATTGCCCAGGAGAGAGGCGGCGCGTTCTGCCACTGCGTTCGTCTGCAGCAACGCGAGATCGTTCGCCATGTCGACCCCGTCGTCGGTTCCGGGGCTGTGAGCTAGATAGAGGGTGGCGGTGGCACTGAACGAGCGGGGGACCACCGCGTGGTACGCCAGACCCATTACCAAGCCCACGGCAGCCAGCGACAGCCAGAGTTTCCTGCGCCGACGGAGGGCGGAAAGAACGAATCGCAGACTGACCAGGCGGCCCACCAGGACGACAGGGGGCTGCGCCTCGGCCGGTGGCCCGCTCGGCTCTACGACCGTCAACTCGGCGCCACTCTTCATCGCCTCGGGCTGAGGGAGCGCAGAACCCTCTCGCATCGGTCTCATATCGACTCGACGTCCTTCATATTGGGCTCAGGGAGTGAGTCGAGCCGTCTCCGGTGCAGCAGATGGGACGCACGGTCCGAAGAGTTCGTCGAGAGACCGGTCGTTTGATCGTTACTGAGCGGATTGGCGAGGAACACGCCCTTTACAGACAGTGCTTCTCTGCCGATGGCCAGGAGAACCCGGGTCAGCTTCTCTTGATCGATGAAACCTGCTGAGACGCAAAGAACCACGACACCTCGAGCGACGTATGCCGGGAGTTTGGGAGCGTCGGGGTCGAGGACCATCGAAATGATCGTCAGGGCGGCGCCATCGTTGGTCGCTGAGGTGGAGTCCTTGACGAGCTGGAGATTCGCCGGGCCCGCCTCATTTCGGGCAGCGAGCACGTCGCAGGCGTTGCTCAATCCGGTGGTCGACTGGTCCTCAGACGTGAGGACCAGCAGGGTCGGAATGTCCATCGAAGCTGATGCGATGGCCACCCGGGTCATCAAGGCGATTCCCGCGGTGTCCTTGGCCAAAGTGATGACCGTGATGGTTGGCTGCCCATCGGCGGGAAGCTCGAGTTGATCGAGGGCTTTGCTGACACGCCACAACTCGTCAGCCGACGGGTCCGGCGTGCGTAGCATGGTCAGCCAATTGGAGGTGGACTTTGTCCAGCGGCCAACCGGTAGTGACAAGATCACCGGCCCGCCCACGGCCCGGGCAAAATCGTCGCGAAGGGTCATGCTGCGCCGCTTGCGACCGAGGACCGCAATCGCCGAGCCGATCAAGAACCCGATCACCGCACCAGCCAACACCGGCGCGAATTTTCGGATTAGAGGGCTCGGCGAGGCGGACGACGCATATTGAATGATCTCCGTGCCGCCGTTCGCCGCTGCCAACTCGAGCTTTGCCGCCGATATCTGACTGTTGACGCTCTGTAACTGAAGCTCGGCGTTCGATTCGGCTCCCGTAAGAGAGGTGAGGAGCTGGGTCTCCTCCAGACCGGCGGCCGACGAAGCCCCGTGAGCTGCCAGGTTTGCCTGGTCGGCCTTGATCTCTTTGTCGAAATTGGTCACTTGGCTTGTCAGCTGGCTGGCTTCGGCCTGCAACTCGGACAGAGCGCTGGATCCCTCTGAATCTCCGGTCGAGGTGACGAATGCGACCAAGCGGGTGGCGACGTTGTTCGCCAGCTGTTCAGCCTGGCGAGGAGAGGTCCCCGAGGCCGTGATCTGCACGAGATTGGTCGCAACCGGGACGGCGGTGACCCTCTGCTTTGCGGTCTGATAGGAGATGGGAGGAGTGGTTTCTGCTCCGGCCCGGCCGAGGATCGTGGAGCTGACGGCGATATCGGTGTCGGTGATATTGCCGGCGGCCGCCGAGTTCGAAGAGGAACTGGCGTTCGTTGAGTTCGGCACCAGAACCAGCGATACCGCACTGTACGACGGCGGTCGGGAGAGGATCACGCCAATCGGGATGAGCGCTCCGACAAGCACACAAGCGGTCACCATCCAGCGCTGCTGTCGCACCAGCTGCAGCGCCTCCCGAACATCGAACACCTGTTCGGACAAGCGACAATCCTTTCTCGGTCGGGGCGGCCGAACACCTTCGAGGAAGAGCGCTCCACGCCCGCATTTGATACATCGGGCGACCTGGGCGCCCCCCGGACTGCTGTCAGAGGAAACGGTCGTCACCAGGACCTTAACGCCCGGGACGCGGAGTCCCCGAAGCGAAAGCCGATCGGTCGGGGAGGGTTCTGGGCGTTAAATGGTTGTCTCGGTCTCCGAGCCAACAGCGCCTCAGCCGCTCACCTTCAACAGGCCCCGTAGCCTCTGAACCACCGATGATGAGGGGTCGGGGTCGTCGCTCATCTCTGGGCGCACCGGTAGGCGAATGCAGACATGTCCCGGCGCACCAAGAAGGTCCATAGTCTTCACTTCGACGTCATCTTCGGACCCGATGGCCAGCGCTACGCGGCGCAACGTCGCCAGCAGCTCGGCCATCACTCCAGGTGCAAGCCCGGTGAGAGAGGAGACATGTCTGGCCGGGGCAACCAGCACCTCCCGAGAGCCGTCTCGCGCCAAGATGATGGCGTCGTCGCCCAGGTAGGCCGTGGTCGAACTGTCAAAAGGTACCTCCCCGTCGGGGCTCGACGCCTCCAGCGCACAAAGTCGACATGCGTGGTGGTTCGAGTTCAGAGCAGTCATGGTCTACCCCCGAATCCCGCCCATAAAGTCGCCCGTGATTTTCCAATTTACCCACCATGGCACCGTTGCCTGGACGATTCCCAACCCCCGGCGCGATCCTGCAACGGCCCTGGCAGAGCGGGCGCGAGGCATCATCGTGCCCGGGCAATGGATAGCCCTGTCGTGAATGAGACCTTTGTCACTCGAAGGCCACCTCCATTGGTCGAAGAGAGCATTCCTGACAGAGGGGGAGCAACCTTAAAGTTCGCTGATACTTGCGTGCTCATTTCCAATAGTGCAACACCTGTATCACATCCGCGATGCCGGCCCTCGTACTTTCTGAAGCAGGCCCGGCGAGACCGGGCTCTGAGGTCTGGCCAAGGCGGAAGAAAGAGATGGCAACCCCAGGCAAGGCGCCAAAACGAGAGAGAGCATGACGGACGCTCGTCCAGCCCCGTGGGTCAGCCTGACAAGCGGGTCGGCATTCGCGTCCAAGGCCACTCCGGCACCTCCGATCTCGGAGAACCTCACACAGAGCTCAACCGGCGTGATCAAAGACTCGTCCAGCTCTGGAATCGGCGTTCAGCCCGGTGCTCGACCAACGGGCCCACCGATCGAGAAGCCTCACGGAAACCCGGTCAATCAGGATCAACCCCCAACGCCGAATGATCGCCTGAGACGCCGGCTCTTCTTCACAGATTGTCTCGCTCTGTGCTTCAGCTGGGTAGCCCTCGGGATGTTGATCAAGGGTTTTGCCCCCTCGCTACTGCTCCGAGCGTCGCTCGGGGCTCTCGCGGCGGTCATAACGCTACTGGCCATGTACCTTCTCGGCCTCTATCGGTCCCGAATCTGCATGCGCCGCACCCAAGAACTGGGGCGGATCGTGCTCGCGGTTCTCGCTGGTGCCGTAAGTGTCGACATCGTCCGAGGTCCCCATGGTTTCAACGTGGCGCTGGTGACTTCCGCGTTGTCCGCCGTGGTCACGCTCAGCATCCTGCGGTGGAACTATCGCAGATGGCTTCAAAACTGCAGGTCAAACCGCATGTATCTGCGCAAGGTAGTGCTCATCGGGGCGACCCATGATGCGTTCGAACTGTGGAGAACCCTTCGGTGTGAGCCATCGCTCGGCTACGAGGTTACCGCCGTCGTCGGCGTGGGACCGAACAGTCCGCCCATCCGTGATCTGCCGATTGCCCGAGACATGAGTTCGATCCCAGAACTGGCCCGTTTGACCCAGGCGAACGGCATACTCGTTGTCCCCAACGCCATTTCGACGGGGCAGCTCCGGACGGCGGTCGACTACGCCATCACCAACGGACTACATGTTCAGGTCTGGTCGGGGCTGGAAGGAGTCGGCACTCGTCGGCTCCGCATGACTCCCCTGTCCGGGGAGGCCTTCTTCTACGTCGAGCCGTTGGTCGTCCGTCGATGGCAGTCAGCGGTCAAAAGGGGGGTCGACATTGTTGGTTCGGTTTTCACTCTGCTGCTGGCGGCGCCACTCATGGTGCTCACCGCCATTTCGGTGAAGCTGGAGGACCGCGGTCCGGTCTTTCACAAGCAAGAGCGGGTTGGCAAGGACGGCAAGCTCTTCGTCGTCTACAAGTTCCGCTCGATGGTTCAGCATTCTGGGTCGGAAGCCTTCGATGCTGATTCCCTGAACGAACGGGACGGGCCCCTCTTCAAATCCTCGAACGACCCACGGGTGACCCGAGTCGGGCGCTATATCCGTGGGTCGAGTATCGACGAACTCCCCCAGCTGTGGAACGTCCTAGTAGGCTCGATGAGCCTCGTGGGACCGCGCCCGGCCCTCGCCTTGGAGACCGCCCAATTCGACGAGCAGCTGCTCCGGCGTTTGACCGTGAAACCCGGGCTAACGGGCCTGTGGCAGATAGAGGCTCGGGACAATCCGGCGTTCAACGCCTATCGGAGGCTGGATCTGTTCTATGTGGACAACTGGTCGTTGGCGCTCGACCTCTCGATCCTGGTGTCGACTCCCCCGATCGTGATCAACCGCGCCGTGCGCTCAATCCGGCTGCGACGAGCCGTGTGAGGAATGTCCGCTATCCCTTCGGCGTCCAATCCGTCGATGTCGTCCAAGTCGGGTCGCGCTAGTGCAGCTTCGACTCGGACTCCAGCTCCTCGATGATCCGACGCAGGTGTTCCAGGCAACGTCCCCGGGTCGGACCGATGCTGCCAATGGGCATCGACAACGTCTCGGAGATGTCCTTATAGGAGAGCGCATCGTCTCCGGAGAGGAACGCCAGGAGTCGTTGGCACTTGGGGGAGAGCTGCTCGAACGCCCTACGCACGAGCATGTTCTGCTCTTCGGCGATGGGCCCACTGTCGGCGGACGGAATCGAGATGTCGGCCAATCTGGAGATGGCGTCGTCATCAAAGGTCACCCGGGATCGGAATCGAATCAACCTGAGACACTCCCGGTGGGCGGTCGTTGCGATCCATGACCCCACCCGCTCGGGCTTTTGAATACGCCCGATATTTTCGACCAGCCTGAGCCAGGTAGTCTGCTGCACCTCCCATGCATCCGCTTCGCACAGGCGGCAGCTCCGGGCGATGGCCATGATCGAGCCGCCGAAGCGTTGGGTCAACTCCTCCCATGCCCCTGCGTCTCCGGCCGCCGCCGCCTGGACAATCCGGACGAGGACGAGGTCGATGTCGCGCTCATCGACAACATCCTCGGAAAGGTCCAGTTCCGCCCTACTGGTATCGATCGTCATTCCGACACGCCCACCTTTTTGGATCGAACAACGGTTCTTTTTTGACGGCGATCGGCAGTCAGAGACCGAACCGCATTGCCGCCGGGTCCCCCGGTGCGAGTGTCCGGATCCGTGCGACCGTCGGTCGCGAAGGTCCCCCAGCGAGCCACCCGAAACTGATGGGACAAACCCGTACGGTTACCGCTCGACGCCGCCTGGTCGTGGGATCCTGCACCACGGATCAAAGGGTCGCAGCAATCCCGGGATCGATCATCCCCAAATATGGGGGTATTGGCCGGCCGCGTGAACCGTTCTAACGCCGGAGCGGTTCAGGGCCTTACCGTCTCCTAACCATAGCATTCGAGAGAAGAAAGTTGCAGTTGTTCAGAACGCAACTTAATTCTTGGTGAACCTCGCCACGATCGCTCCCGCCTCGCTCAGGTGCGGGTTGCCGCTCGGCCGAAGTCGCCGGGTCACAGAGCAAATGACCGGAGCGAATCGTGTGGCGTACGCCGCCCGCTCTATGGCTCGCGGGGGTTGTATGGGCGAGTAGTCCGACGACAGCTTTGAGTGCTGCGGGCGCAACCGTCCTTGTGGGTCCCGAGAGAACGATTTTCCCCAGATCGATGTGTTGTAGCGGCGAAAGTCGACAAACTCGACGGAAAGGTCCAGCTGAGCGGCGAGTCGTCGCAAGCCCTCCTTCGAGATCCAATGCAGGTGGATCGGGGGCAGATCCGTGGACCACACGACTTCGCCTTCGAAGTAGTCCCGGGAAGGAGTGGACATGATGAGCCGGCCACCGGGGCGCATTATCGCCACCAGGGACTCCAGGAAATCTCTGGGCGAATGGACGTGTTCGATGACCTCCATCGCCAAGACGATGTCCTTGGAGGAAAGGTGCTCCTGGTGCAATTCCTCGACCGGCATCGCCGTGTACCAGGGTCCAAACATCTCTCGGGCGGAAGCGACCGCCTCACTGGAGACGTCGACCCCCGTTGCCGCGTAGCCCTCCTGCCTCAGTGCAGCCGTCAGGTAGCCAAGCCCGGACCCGATATCGAGGATTTCCGGAAGGTCACGAGAAGACCCGCCCTCCTGCTGGAGCAAGAAGGAAACTCCGTAGTAGATGGCTTCGCAGTGCGCCAAAGACCGAAGCGGCTTGCGCCACCGTCTCACGTGTTTGGCATATGACTCATAACGTAGATACCCGTCGAGTACCGACCGGTTCTTGTAGATCGCGTTATAGAGGGTATCGGGAGCGTGACCCTCGACGGATTGGCTTCGACATTCCGAGCATTCCGACACGTTGTAGGAAGTTCCGTCCACATAACCCGGGACCGATCCAAGGGCCCTCAGTAAACCACCACCGCAGATGCGACAGCAGGGCGCGGGGTGAACTTCTGACTCGTGCTCAGACAGGGATTGGGTTTTGGCCCCGCCCTCTCGCACTGTTCTCGGTGATTCATCGACGTACATGGTTGAATTCCGCTCTTCTTTCTTGGGCTCTGACGCTCATCGAGTGTCTGCTTCCAGTCCGTTTCAACCCGGAGATGGTGCGGGCAACACCGCTCGGCCGTCGTCGCTCTGAGGGTCTCCCAACGCCGACGGCTTGCGTATCACAATGCCAAGGTCGACATTTCGATCGGACAGTCGACCACGGGACAACCGGCTGATGGCCCACATGCCCGCCCGGATGGCGGCGTACTTCACTCCCGACGTTCTCGAGAACGTGTCGATGGCAAAGAATTCGAGTGGGGACAGGCTGTGCTCGCGACAGAACGCCAGGAGAGCGTCCGGGGCAAGCACCGGGTCATGGTATGTGGGGTAGGGGCTAAATCCCGGTTTCCCGGCATTGCGGTTGCCAAAGAGATACCGATACACCCAGACGTGCAATCGGTATGGGGTGTGGCGAGCGGTCCAGCCGTAGACCGAGTCGCGATTTGGCAGCCACATGATAATGAGGCCCCCCGGTCGCACCCAGTCTGAGAAGTTCTGCAGGGCGGCCAGGGCACCATCAATGTGCTCCAGGACGTAGGCGGAATACACGACGTCGAAATGCTTGGAGGGCACAATTTCACCGTCACAGATGCTCCCGACAATTCCAACATCGAGATCTCGGGTGACTGAGCGTCGATGTTTGAGGGCGTGGGCGTCGAGATCGACCCCGGTAATCTCGAATTCTGCCAGCTCAAGGTCAAGTTCCCAGCGCCGTCCGCAGCCCGCCTCGAGAATCCTCATCGTCCCGTCGATCTCGTGCGAATGCTCGAGGAGGCGCGCAGTGATGTGCTGTACAGCCTCTGCGGGCGTCAGCACCGGAAGGTCTTCGCTGCTGTTGATGGGGGCGTCCGAGCGGTCGATTCCTTCTTGTTTGTCCCTAACTGTCGTCGCGCGCTCCATGCGTTCTTCCTCGACCTGGTCTGTAGCGGCTTGAAGCCGGATGGACGCCAAATTCGGCACAGGTTGGAGGCCACTGATCGTGAATTTGATACATGCCAGAGAAACGGAACAAGGCGCCAGAAAGCTACAAGAAACCAGCTCAGAGGGGTCGAGGCGTGGCGGCATGAGGCGGCAAACTATCAAATCAAAGCTCGGATCCTCTACAAGGAAAGCACCCAGCTCTTCAAGGAAGTAGGAACGTGCTCCCCGAGGCTCCGCGACATCCCAGTGCGCCGACGACGGCCCGGCAACGCTCTAGAATTCGTTCGTTGCCCCGCCGGCTGCGCGCTGCCCCGGCGGGAGTCCCACGGCTTCTGCGGGCGATCCGAAGAGAGCCGATTGAAACCTTTTACTTCGTCCCTGAGCAGTTGTCTCACTGGATGTGCTCCCCCGTTCCCTACGAGGTGGAGGAAGAGTGGGGTCGCTCGTTTCATGATCTGTTGGGTTTTCGTTGGCCCTGTCCGGAAATGGATGCGTTCCATAATCTCTGGGGGCGTGTGAACGAGAAGCTCGCCGCTGAGGGCCTGCCTGCGGGACGTTGGACGAGTGGGACGTACAGCGACGCCGACTCGGCGTTGTCCGCCTGTGTGTGGTGCTCCGTTCGCCACCTGAGACCGGTGAATATCGTCGAGACGGGTGTGGCCCGTGGTGTCACCAGTCGCGTGATTCTCGAGGCAATTGCTGCCAACGGTGTGGGTCACCTGTGGAGCGTGGATCTTCCCAACCCGTTCGCCAGCTCGGATCTTGAAGATCAGACCGGGGTTGCCATTCCGGATCACCTTCGCGCCGACTGGACCTACGTCCGAGGATCCAGCCGTCGACAACTGCGAACGCTCGTCGAGAAACTTGGGGTAGTCGACCTTTTCGTGCACGACAGCCTTCATACCGTTCGTAACATGCGATTTGAGATGGAGACCGTCTGGCCTGTTCTTCGCGATCGTCGGTTGCTCATTGTTGACGACGTAGACAAGGCTGCCTTTCGTGACTTCGCAACGCGGAGACAGGGCCACGAATCCAGGGTGTACCGTTCCGGCGACGGGCCATGGATGTGGGGGGTGGTCTGGAAGGTTTCGAGCTGATCGAACCTCCCCGGATCCTGTGTGCCGGCGCTGGGGGATCCCAGAGATCGCCGACCGAACCGCTCGGGCGTATCCATAGACCGACGACCGCCGTCGAGCGTACCTCGGTCAAACGGACCTGATCGGAGGCCGGCTCACGCCCGACTGTTGGCTGCAAATGGCCGATTCGTGCCCTGGACCGATTCCGAACCGTGCTGCAACGACGATTGGATCCGTTGAGCAACCCGGGGGGCGACGAAGTGCGTCCCGGCAACGAATCGCATGAGGGGCCCCAAGCTCGGCGCCGCCATCGCCCCGGTGAAGAAAAGCCCGTCGATGCTTGATTCGAGATGGCGATCGACGGTCGGCGCGCCGGCGGTCACCTGCAGCGCCGAGCGCAGCACGGGATCGATGTAGTTGAGCCGATCCAGGTCGAAACGGAAGCCGGTGCCGGCGATGACGTGGTCGGCCTCGACAGTCGAAAGACCTTCCGGACTGCGCAAACGAAGCCTGACTCGCTCGTTATGCGTCTCGGCCGAGACCAGACTGTGCTGGGCCAGCAGTGGAATGCGGTTCTCGACACGGTCACGAAGCCACCATGCCCCCGACGGCCCCAGGAACCCGAGACCATGGTCGATACGCCAAGCTGGTGGGAAGAAACGGAATACGTCGGGGAGACGGTCATACGCCCAACAGGGCCAGCCTTCGCACAGGCGAACCACAGGCCTGCGGATTCTTTGCAGACGGGTGAGTGTGGCCGGGTTGGCGGTGTTCCAAAGAAGCTTGTCGTCGCGGACGACCAGTTTGGGGATGGCCCCGTTTTCGTTGAGGAGAGCGGCGGTTTCGAGCGCCGATTGCCCCCTTCCGATGACGAGAACCTCCTTCCCCGAATAGCCACTCAGTTCACCGATCGAGCACGTGTGGGCCATTCGGTCCGGCGGTAGACCGACCAGCTCGGGCGGGAGAAAGGCAAAAGGCACGATGCCCGTGGCCACCACCACTCGCTTTGCGGTCAGAGATTCCCCGTGAGCGGTCCGGAGCTGGAACTCGTCCGAGGACTTGGACAAAGAGATCACCTCGGCCTCGGTGATGTCCGGGACCAGCCGCCCAGCGAACCAGTCACCGTAGGCGATGAACTGCTCTTTTGAAAGTGGCGTAACCCGCTGGTGGTACTCCTCTTGGGCGGTGCGGCAATAGTCGGCGGCCAAAGAACCTTTGGTGGGGGCGCACAGGTCCGATGCGTATGGCTCGGACTTGAGGATCATCCCGGCAGGCATGTTGAACCGCCAGGCGCCCATCGTCTGCCCGAAGACTCGGTGCTCGATCCCGAGATGGTTCAGATGGGCGGCGATCGAAAGTCCGTTGGGACCCGCGCCGATAACGACGACATCAGTATCCGACATCACCCGCCCTTCTTTGAACTCGAGAAGAGTCTGCGTAGCCCCGTTTCACCCAGTCAGAAAACTGCCGTCGAACCTTTCCGATGTCCGAGGCGAGCGCAATGAGGGAGGGTCGGACATCATCAAAATCAAGATCGTCGTAGATGGCGCCACTGAAAAACTCGCGGGCGAACATGATGGCGGCCCGCATAGTCGGCACACTGTCCGGCCGACCACCTTCGAACAGGTTCTCTTTCAGCCATTTGAGGTCGCCATGCAACCAGCGCATTCGCACGCCGGTCCGATAGTCCCCGTTCGCAGAAAGCTTCTCACCCAAGGCCCACCGCCACAACAGACCCGGGAAATCGACGCCGGATCTGATGGCGACCTCGATCGATCCGGAAAGTCGGGCATTGATCTCCATGAGGAGGGGATGGCCGCGGGCATCCCGCCGGAATTCGATTTCTGAGTAACCCTCGAGATCTAGGGCACGCACCAACGCCACAGCGGCCGACCGGAGGTCGGGGGGCATGGGAATGCTCTCACGGACCACCGACACGCCGCCGAGTACTGGGGCCATCCGGTGGGCCACCTGGGCGAACTCGGCCCAGATCTTCCCGTCGGCGTACAGCAGGCTCACCGATTCTCGTGATCCACCTACCCATTCCTGGACAATGGCTGCGCTGCCCAGCTCGCTCAGGCGTTCGGCGAAGAGCAGCCCCTCCTTCTCGTCGAGCACCTCCTGGGACCGCACCTGGGTGCCGGTACCGTGGTGGCGGATCCACGAATGGGTGGGTTTGATGACTGCCGGGAAGCCGATCTCTTGGAGAACCTGGACGACGTCCTCGGCAGCGAGGGCCGGAAGAGTCCTCGGTCCGCGCACCCCGACCAGAGCAGCCACTTCGAGGGTCCGCTGCTTGTCGTTGGCGACCTCCAGGGCGGATTCCGACGCCAGTGCCAACGCCACCCCTGCGTGTTCGAATTGGGCACGCCAGGGGCGAAGGGCGGCAACAGATCCGTCACTTGAGGGGATCAGCAATCTGGTGGGGTGTTGACCGACGACTTCGAGAATCGCCTGTGCGTAGCCATCGGGATTCTGGTGGAACTCCGGTAGTGTGGTGTGCCAGGACGCCCAACGGGAACTGAAGGCCGGGACTCGCATTCGCGTATCGCAGGCATCGATGGTCTCCGCCACCGCGACCTTCAAGCCCGAGCGACCCAGAGCCTTGGCCGCCGCCAGCGACTGACGCATGTGTCCGTCGGTGAGGAGGGCGTCGGTCGAGCTCGGAGCTCTCACCTTGGAACAGGCGGACGGAAGTCGACCTTTTTGCATGGTCTCCCCGGAACCCGACGGTCGCTGCTCACAGGGCGCGTCAAAAGCGAGCGGTCCTCGGATCGATCGAGGAGGAGTCGATCCGGGCCGTCCACTCCGCACGGGGTACGGAGGTCAGCCTGGCGATTCTTGATACATCCAGGGCCGGGCCGGACTCCCCGACCTCCGAAAGTCGGGATCGCAGTCAGGGACGGTGGTGAGCCCCCCGGCGCCCCAAGGGCTCGATCAAGGCAACCCTGCCAGCGAGCTGCCGCTCCTTGGTCAGCAGCGCCAGTCACCCAGGACGGGCAGCTGGCGCTTGGCTTCGCGCTGGGCGTCAAGCTCGGAGCGCAACGCCGAGATCGGGGTGTCGGGGCTGTCGGCCAGGTTGGTCCGTTCCTCAGGGTCGATGCTCAGGTTGTAGAGCTCCCAATCCTCACCGGCAGCGGGTGCGGCGAACGGGTTGGGGGAGATTCCGTGCTCGGCGTTCCATTCGTCCAACCGCTCGTAGTAGTGGTTGAGTTTCCAGAGCTGGCGGCCCCCGTCGGGCCCGGTCGCCAGCTCGGCGATGACCGCCTCGACCTTGGCCGGCTCGCTCACCGCTTCGTAGGGGGCACCGCTGAACAGGTTGGTCTGTGACGCGCCCCGGCTCACCTCGTCCTCGGTCATGAAGTAGATCGCCCCCTCCGGGCCGCCCGTCGCGGATTGGCCCTGCAAAAACGCGGAGAGATCACGTCCGGGGAGGGGCCGGCCGCCGACGTGGTGGGCGACGACGCCGCTGGTAGCGGCCTCGATGTCAATCCCGGCCAGGCCGAGGAGGGTAGGGACCAGATCGACGTGGCTGGTGGGCGACCAGATTCCCTCCCGGTGCTGGTCGATGCCCGGCCCCGAGATGAGTAACGGGACCCGCACCGCCTCGTCGAAGGCGTTGTGCCATTTCTGGGGCATGCCACCATGGGCCCCGAGGAGGTCGCCGTGGTCGGAGGTGAAGACGATGATGGTCTCATCGGCCATTCCCGTGGCGTCTAGGGCCTCCAAGATCCGCCCGATCGCCCGGTCGACCTGGCGGATCAGGTGGTGGTAGAGGCGCCGGTAGGTCTCGTCGGTGGCCTGCTCGTAGAGCATCTTTGGCCAGGTTTCGGCAAAGAGACGCTGCGCGCTCGGGCGTCCCTCGAACGAGTCAGTCTGGGAGGGGGCCTCGGGGATGGACGGCACGGCGTCGTCGGGTGGACCGAAGCGCAGGATCTGGTCCCAGCCGAAGCCGCTGAAAGCAATGTCATGCGGATTGACGAACGAGGCCACCGCCAACCACGGCCCGTCGGCGCGAGATCCCGACAGTTGGCCGAAGAGCTCGCTGACCTGTTCGGCGTAGGTGCCGTCCTTGATGATCCCGCAGTCGGCCCGGGCCGCCCCGTGGGGCTCGCGGCCGATCCAGCCGCTGAAACCGAACCGGTCCAGCCGGTCTGCCCGACGGTAGGCGTCAACCGCTTCGGGAATGGCCTTCCCCTCGTCGTCGTTAGTGGCCAGCGACTCACCTGTGCCGGTAACGGGCAGGTCGGCGTGGGAGATGTGCCACTTGCCCCGGTAGTGGGTTTGGTAGCCGCCCGCCCGAAACCAGTCACCCAGGGTCGGGACGGTGTCCGGGTCGAGCCAGGACATCGACGGGTCGTTGGCGTGCTTGGCCATGCCGTCGGTGTTGGTGACCCCGTGGAGGGAGGGGTAATGGCCGGTGAACAGGGTGGCTCGGCTGGGCAGGCATGCCGTGGAACCGGCGTAGTGCCGGTGCAGTTCGATGCTGCGCTCCCGGAGGAGCCGGCGGGCCGGCAACTCCTTGCGCCGGAACTCGGCCAGTGCCACCTGCTCGTAGGGAGGTGGATAGCGCTCCTCGTCGGTCATGATGAAAAGAACGTTGGGATGCTGTTCGGTCATGTCTTCGCCTCGTTTCGATGGGCCTGTGATCGCGGTGCTCACGCTGGACGGCGCCGGGCCAGAGCGATCGCAACGCGTATTCCGCGACCGACCCGGGTCCCACCCAGGTTGACGAATGGTGGGGGTAGCAAGAATCGAACTTGCGACCGAGCGAACGTAGGTTCGCTGGTCATGGGCCCCTAATATCCGCTGACCTGCGGTTACATCTGACCGGGTTCGACCGAAGTTGACCGCCAACGACCCGGATTTCGTGTCTTTCGCGCTGTCCGTGTGTCCTGCTTGTGTCCTGACAACGGCTCTCCAACCGCGGTTACCGTTAACGGCCATGAGCCTGGACTACATGGACGAGAAAGCCAGCGGAGCGGTTAGAACGCTGGCGGTTGGCGTTGATCCGATCCAAGTGCGGGTGGCCCATGCTTACCTGGACTACCTGATGCACGGAATCCACAACGCCGCCAAAGAGGATTACTTGCCAGAAGATCTGCTGAGCCGTATGCAGAATCTCGAACTCCGTCTCACCTCGACGCCGGATGCCGGAGACGGCTCAGTTATGGCCTCAGTGGCTGCAATGAGTGACGATGAGGCAAGTGCGGTAGCTGGCGAGATGGTGGACTTCGCCGATGCGGTCGGGGCGCTCTTCGAGGAGCGCCGGTAGCAGCCCGTCAGCGGCGGTTGTCCAGGCTGACAACCTTGGCTCGGGGAGGTTGATCAGCCGTCGCCTTCCGAAGGTCGTCGAGCTTCTCGGTCAACTGTTCCTGGATGCCCTCGAAGAGGTGTCCGTACTCCCGCAGCGTCACCGAGGGGTCGCTGTGGCCCATCCGCTGGGCGACGGCCAGGACGTTGGCTCCCTGGTCGATCAGGAGCGAGGCGTGGCTGTGGCGGAGGTCGTAGGTGCGCATCGACTCGGGCAGCCCGGCCTTGCCAGTGCGGGCCGGATGACGAACTGGCGGAACTTGTCACGGTTGATCGGTAGGCCGGTCTGCGGGTCTGGAACAGGTACTCGACTGGTCGATGGGCGAGCCCCGCCGCTCGGCCCGCGCCGCGAGCATGCCGCCAGCTCGCCGCACAGCCACTCGGGGATTGGGATGGTCCGGTTGCCTGCCTCGGTCTTCGGCGGCCCGCTCACGGCCGGCTGGTGGCCGCTCTCGTCAAACTTCTGGACCGGGAGGACCGTGTCTCGATGACGTGGACCCGGCGGCGCCAAGGTCGGCGCCGCTGACCCTAAGCCCGCACAGCTCGGCCGGGCGCAGGCCGGCGAGCAGGAGCAGCCAAACCGCCGGCTTGTACGGGTCTCGGACGTTCTCGACAGCCGGTGGGCCTGGGTCATGTCGAGCACGTCGCCCTGGCGCATCTGCGGCGACGGGTACGGGATGCTGTGATCGGCGGCCGGGTTGTCCCGCCTGGCGTTGTCCTTCACGGCGCAGCGCATGACCATGGAGACCACCGAGACGAGCTGGCGGACGTATTTCGGCGAGAGATCGCCGGCCAGGCTCTCGGCGATGAAGGCCTCCACGTCCCCGTAAGTCGATGTCGACCAGCTTCCGGCCGGCGAAGTAGGGCCGGACGTGGCCTTCGAGAAGGACCCTAATAGGTGCGCCGGCTGGTCGGACGATGCTTCGCCGTCGTGGTCCACCAGCGATCCGCCCAGGGTCGAAGGTGCCCCGCCGGGCGACCGGGGATCGATCCATTCGCCTCGCCGCTGTCCGATGACGCGTCGTCCAGGAAGTCCTGGGCGTCCTGCTTGCGGTCGAAGGTCTGCGACGTCGGGAGCGGCCATTGAGGTCCCGATATCGTGCCCTCCAACGACCGTTTTGCTGCTTCGCGATGCTGCTCATGCTGTCGCCTGTCCTTTCGCTCGCCCTTGAGTGGTCGGTGGCAAGTAGCCGAGCTTCCGTGCCCTTGCGACCCATTTCGCTGCTGTGGAACGAGGGACCTTCTTGATCCGCATGATCGCCTCGATGGGCGCCTCGAGATCCCGCAGGGCGCCGTTGTAGATCATTGCCACGCCCGAGAAGTGCTCGTCGTCGTACTTTGGGGGCCGGCCAGCTCGCTTGGGTCCCCGCTTGGCAGGCGGCCCGAGCGTCGTCAGCAAAGGATGAGGCCCACGGAGAACCAAAGGGACTCTTCGTCGACTTCGTCGACTGCGAGCCTGTGCTCGATGACCGCCTGGCGGAGCAGCTTGTGCAGTGGAAGGCGAAGGTCGGTGGTGACGATCGGCTCGGCCCGAGGCGGCTCGTCCAGCAACACACCGGGAACGGGCAGTGAGTCGTCGCCGCGCATTGTGACCCCAATCACCACGGGCCGCCCGTCGACAATCGCCCATTCGAGATCCACCACGTAGGGCCCGGACACCGGGTCGGGCCAAAGGGTCTGCCACGTCCACGGCCCGTTCGAGAGCTCGTTTGCCACGCCCCCGACACTAGCCGAATAGGAAATAGCGTGGCAAGAGGTAGACCATTCCCGTAATCGGGGCGGGTCATAATGGTCCTAGAGTGCCAATGACCTGGGACAATAAATCGGGCAGGAAGTGCCAAACCCTCCTCCACAACCCCTATATTGGGACTCATGGAAAGCACCGTTGCTCCCGAAGCCCTGGTCCGCATCCGGCGCCGGATCCGTACGGGCGAAGCCCGCACGATCCGTGCACGCGAGGCTGAGCCTCGCTGAGGTGAGTGAGCCCCTGGGGGTCTCGCCTTCCACCGTGTTCCGCTGGGAGCGAGGGCCAGGTCGCCTGCACAGGGGAGCCACGCGGTCGAATACGGAGCCCTGCTCGACCGGATCGCAGGCGAGCTGTGAACCGCAAGCTCGCAACCCTGACCCAGGCGGTCGAACAGCGCCCCTGGCTGACCGAGCGCCTCCTTCGGCGCCTCGTCAGTGAGCGCCGGGTGCCGTTCTACAAGCCGAGCGGCCGCCTGCTCTTCGATCTCGAGGAGCTCGACGCCTGGGCCGAGGCCGCCCGGGTGGAGGCCCGGGCGTGATGGGCCAGGCGACCCGACACACCAACCCACGCAAGTGGCCCCAGCTCGGGCCAAGCGAACCGCCGACCGAGGAGCAGGTGGACCGCTGGCTCGAGGCCTTCCGACCGCTAGCCGTCGACACCGTGCAGCGCCCGACGCCGGTCCCCGACTTGATCCCCGAGGCGATGCTGCAGCTTCGCAAGTGGTTGGCCGTGGGCAAGGCGGACCTTGAGCGGAGTGTCGCACCATGAGCACGCCTACCGCCCTCGCCGAGCTTGACCCGGCCACCCTGCGCGCCCTGGCCGCAGCCATCGAGGGCCAGGACCCCGAACGCCGGGCCCGTCGCGAGCTGACCGACGAGGGCGGAGAAACTGGCCGACCTGCTGCTTGCAGGCGGCAAGCCGACAGTCGGATTCTTCCGGCGGCATCGAAGGGTCCCCGATCTAGATGTTCCGGGCACCGCGTTCAACATCTACCCGGTGTTGAGCCGGCGGTGGCGTCGTGAGCCCCGAACCGCGGGCCGGCTTCGACCTGGCCGAGGCGCCGCCGTCGGACGCCGGCCGATTCGCCCGGCGACTCCTGGGGCCTCGTCCCCGTCGA